>NZ_FOWT01000016.1:0-7161 GCF_900115535.1 Pseudomonas sp. NFPP28
CGATTCGATGCAGTACTGGTAGGCGTGGGTGTGGATCGCTTCTTCGAAGGCCTGGCGCAGGATGTACTGGCGGCACTCCGGGTTGGTGATCAGGCGGTACACGGCCAGCACCAGGTTGTTGGCGACCAGGGAGTCGGCGGTGGAGAAGAAGCCGAGGTTGCGCATGACGATGCGGCGTTCGTCGTCGGTCAGGCCTTCGGGGTTTTTCCACAGGGCGATGTCGGCGGTCATGTTGACCTCTTGCGGCATCCAGTGGTTGGCGCAGCCGTCGAGGTACTTCTGCCAGGCCCAGTCGTACTTGAACGGCACGAGTTGGTTGAGGTCGGCGCGGCAGTTGATCATGCGCTTTTCGTCAACGGCGACGCGGGCGGAGGCGCCTTCGAGTTCGGCGAGGCCTTCGGCGACGTCGAGTTTGTCCAGCGCAGCCTTGGCGCGGACGATGGCGGCGGAGTCGTTGGCGGTCACGTTACGGGCTTCCAGCGCAGCCGCGGCGCCGGCACCGTCGAGGCGGTCCATGTTGGCTTCGCTGGCGTGGCCGGCATTGGCGCCCTTGATCACCGCTGCACCGGTGTCTTCGTTGTCGACTTCATCCCAACTCAGCATGGAAATGCTCCTTCCTGGTATTCGAAAAATAAGTGTTTTTGCAGGCTTCAAGGCATTGAAATACTGCCCATAATGTGGTCGGTAAATACCGAGACCGCACACTATGTAGTGGTCTGATCTGTTTGTGGGCACACTATATGGTGTGTAACAAGACTGGTCAACGTGCAGCAATCACGTTGGCCTGCTTTAAAGGCTGATCTTGATCTGCGCGCACAACCCACCTTCCGGCCGGTTGCTCAACGTCAACGAGCCCCCGATCGCCACCACCAGTTGCTGGGCAATCGCCAGTCCCAGGCCGGTGCCGCCGGTGCCGCGGTTGCGTGAGCTTTCCACGCGGTAGAACGGCTGCATCACCTGCACCAGTTCGTCCTCGGCAATGCCCGGGCCGTTGTCGAGCACCTTGATCGACAGCTCGCCATCGGCGGTCGAACCGACCTCCAGTTGCGCGGCGCCGGCGAACTTGAGGGCGTTGTCCACCAGGTTCACCAGCACCCGGCGCAGGGCGTGAGGGCGGGTGTCGAGAACTACCGCGCTTTTGCCGCTGAGGCTCACCTGTTTGTGCATGTCCTGGTAGTCGAACACCAGGCTGTCAAGGAAGGCGTCGAGGTTGATGCGGTGGCTGGCTTCGGTGGCGCCGTGGACGCTGCGTGCGTAGGCCACGCCCTCGCGCACCAGGTGCTCCATCTCCCCGAGGTCGCTCCACAGTTTGTCGCGTTCGGCACAATCCTCCATGAATTCGGCGCGCAGTTTCATGCGGGTGATCGGGGTTTGCAGGTCATGGGAAATTGCCGCGAGGATCTGCATGCGTTCCTTCAGGTATTCGGCGATGCGTTGTTGCATGGCGTTGAACGCAACCGCGGCATGGGCTACTTCGGTGGGGCCTGTTTCGTCCAGCGGCGTGGGGTGAGCGTTAGGGTCCAGGGTCTCCACGGCGCGCGCCAGGCGGGTCAGCGGGCGGATGGCCAGGCGCACGGCGAACCAGGTGCAGCCCAGCAGCAGCGCCAGTTGCAGCACCAGCACCACCGGCAGCCAGTACGCGACGGGCAGCATGGAGGGGCGCACGTCGAGGGTGATCGGGTTGCCGTCGGCCAGGGTCAGGTGCGCCTGGAAGTGCTTCTGCATCCCAGGGATGTCGCGAAAGGTCAGCGCGTAGTGTTCACCCAATGCATCGGCGATCGAGGTGGCGGCCATGGGCACGTCGTCGCTGCGCATCGGCTCGCCGGTTTCGCCGGCGTTGAGCAGGTAGCGGTAGTTTTGCCGATCCAGGCGCGGCAGCCAGCTGGCGCGCTCGTCGGCGGGCAGCCGGTCGAGGATCGCCACCGAGGTGGCCACGTCGTTTTCCAGGTTGCCCAGCATGGCGGTGCGCGCGCTGATGTAGCGCTCATAGAACTGCGCGCTGAAGGACAAGCCATGGGCGCACACCAGGCTGATCAGGAAGATCAGCGACAACTGTGACGCCAGGGTACGCGGCCAGCCAAACCTTAAGGTCATTGCTCGGCCTCGAGGATTTCCACCGGCAGGGAGAACACGTAGCCCTCGCTGCGCACGGTCTTGATGTAGGCCGGTTCGCGGGCGTCGTCCAGCAGGCGTTGGCGCAGGCGACTCACCAGCAGGTCGATGGAACGGTCGAACAGATCGGCGTCGCGGCCTTGGGTCAGGTTGAGCAACTGGTCGCGGTTGAGCACGCGCTGGGGGTGATCGAGGAACACCCGCAGCAAGCGGTATTCGGCGCCGCTCAGGGCGACCAGGGTGTCGTCTTCGTCGAGCAGGTGGCGGGCGGTGGTGTCCAGGCGCCAACGGCCGAAGCGGATCAGCCGCCCGGTTTCGCTGACCACCAGGTTCGGCGGCAGCATCCGCGTGCGGCGCAGCACCGCGTTGATGCGCGCCAGCAGCTCACGGGCGGCGAACGGTTTGACCAGGTAATCGTCCGCGCCCATTTCCAGGCCGATGATGCGGTCGGTTTCATCGTTGCGTGCGGTCAGCATCAACACCGGCGTGGCTTTATGCTTGCCCACCCGCAGCTCGCGGCACAGCTGCAAACCGTCGTCGCCGGGCATCATGATGTCCAGCACGATCAGGTCCACCGGGGTGGTGTCGAGGAAGCTGCGCATCTGGCGGCCGTCGGCGACCACGGTGGTGCGCAAGCCGTTCTTCTTCAGGTAGTTGCCCACCAGTTCGCGGATTTCCCGGTCGTCATCGACGATCAGGATGTGATCGACATGATCCATGCTGCCTTCCTCGTTAAATGCTCGTTGGAGCGCAGTCTAGCCACTGGCGCCGGCCTTGCCTTGTACCCTTTGTATTGCAGTGTATCTGGCGATAAGGAGATACATGACGAAGCAAAAAGGCTGGTGCGACAGGTTTTATCCCGCTGCATAGCCGATAAACGGTTATGTACTAATAAATTTCTAATATTTCTAGTGAATAGACACGGCCTTGGCTGGAAGCGAGCAGGTTGCGCCCGCGCAGGCGGTCGAGGGCTTCGTTGAGGGTGCACTTGCTCACGCCCTCTGATGCAACGCATCACGGCTGCTCTGTTGCTGGGTGTGGCGGTGCGGTGCGCGAGGGTTGGTTGCGATCAGTCTGTGGGGTAGGGTGTCACGGCACCTTCCAACAAAAACAAGGATCGGTTCATGCTCTTCACCTTCCGCCGTACCCTCCTGGCCGCCACCCTGGCCGTGTCCTTCGCTGTGCCGGCCTACAGCGCCGAGCCCCATAAACAGATCCAGGCCCAATCCGAACACTACAAGGCCGACGCCCTGAAACTGCTGGAGCGCCTGGTAAATATCGACTCGGGCTCAGGTTATGAACCGGGCCTGACCCAAGTGCGCGACATCGCCGTGGATGAGCTGAAACAGCTGGGCTTTTCCATCGAGCTGGTGCCGGACAAAGCCGCCAACAACAGCCACGTGGTCGCCACCCTCAAGGGCACCGGCAAAGCCAGAATCCTGTTGATGGCCCATATGGACACCGTGTTCAAGGAAGGCTCGGCCGCCGAGCGCCCGTTCCACATCAAGGACGGCCGCGCCTATGGCCCCGGCGTGATGGATGACAAAGGCGGCATCGTCGCCGGCATCTACGCGCTCAAAGTCCTCAAGGACCAGGGCTTCAAGGACTACGCGCAAATCACCTTCCTGCTCGATGCCAGCGAAGAAACCGGCTCCGACGCCGCCTCCGAGCTGATCCGCCAAACCGCCAAGGCCCACGACGTCACCCTCAACCTCGAACCCGGGCGCCCGGCCGATGGCCTGGTGGTGTGGCGCAAAGGCAGCGCTACCGCCGTGGTCGAAGTCAAAGGCAAAGCCGCCCACGCCGGCGTCGCCCCGGAACTCGGCCGTAACGCCGCCATGGAAGCGGCGCACCAGATCCTGCAACTGGGCAAGCTGGGTGATGCAGAGAAGAAAACCACCATCAACTTCACCGTGATCAAGGCGGGCGACCGCACCAACGTCATTCCCGACCAGGCCACCGCCAAGGCCGACGTGCGCGCGGCATTGCCGGAAGAGTTTGACCGCATCGAGAAGGACCTGGCACGGGTGTCGGCCAACAAGCTGATCCCCGAGACCGAAGTGAAGACCAGCCTGCAGAGTGGGCTGCCACCGATGCCGCAGACGCCGGAGTCGGACAAGCTGGTGGCGATTGCCCAGGGGATTTATGGGGAGTTGGGCAAGACGTTGACGATTGAAGGCAGTGGCGGTGCGGCGGATGCCAGCTTGTCAGCCGGGGTAGGGACGCCGACGTTGGATGGGTTTGGGATTGTTGGCGGGAATATTCATACGCCGGAGGAGTATGCGGAGGTGGAGAGTGTGGTGCCGCGGGTTTATCTGTTGAGTCGGATGATTATGGAACTTTCGAAGCGGTGATTTTCTGCTGATTGACACCCTTTTGTGGTGAGCAGGCTTGCCCTGCGTTGGGCTGCGTAGCAGCCCCAAAACAGACAATGCCGTTTCACCTGAAGACATCTATCGCCTGGATTGGGGCCGCTTTGCGGCCCAACGCAGGGCAAGCTCGCTCGCCACATAAGCGGGTATCGCGTCCTTTGCACCGGTTAGATTTTTTCATTTTTAATTTTGGGGGTTCTGTTTTTAAGTGTTGATACAACATGCCTCAACCAAGTTAGGCCGTCGGGCCATTCGCTGCGATAATAATAGTAGCAACCTATATCGCTGAATAAATAAGCTTCCAACTCTTGCTCTGTCTTTACGCTGCGCATTAGCTTATCTAGTTCTGTTTGTACTTTTAATATCGTGTCTTCAGATGAGTCGGAGATGAAAAACTCAATAACATCGTCTGCTTTTTCGTGGTCGTCAACCCAGTCTTGATTGAAGTAACCAGCAAAAAACTGTTGTAGTTCGGGATAGTCTTGGTTCATGGGTTTGGAAATCCAGTATGAATTCGGTAACCAGTATGCATGTTAGGGGCTTTACGGATTATCAGGTAAATTTCCTTTCCCGAAACGGCTGATGTGCTGTTCTTTTTGAAACTTGTACCTACGGGATGTTTGGTTTTTTGAATGATGACGATTTGATTGTTTTTCCCTTTTAAAAAGTTATCGATTTTGGCTTTGTTTTCATCCAGTACGGTCGATATTTCCCGCTCTGCTGTTGCTCTGTCATGGAAGGTTGAGGCGGCTGGGATGTGTGGCTCTTGCTTTAAACGTTCCAATAATTGTTTGTCGCTTCTACCTATGTGTTTTTCCATTAAATGTCCTCCTGCTTTCTCATGTGCAGTTAAACCCCCTCCTGGAACTATTATGCTATATGGACCTTCAGGACAGTTTCCATTCGTACAGCTTAGACCTAAGGGATCTATCCATCCCGTCGGATTGGGCACGTACTGGTAAGCATTGATCCCACCCGCCAGCTTCACCGGGTCCGGCGTCAGATACCGACCAGCATCCGGATTGTAGTAGCGATGGCGGTTGTAGTGCAGCCCGCTTTCCTGATCGAAATACTGACCCTGGAAGCGCAGCGGGTTGTCGACTTTTCCGATGTCGAGGCGGGTGATTTCCCCGTAGGCACGGTAATGCGCCGACCAGACGATTTCGCCGTCTTGGGCAGTGAGTTCCTGCGGCGTGCCAAGGTGGTCGAGTTGGTAGTGGTAGGCCTTGGTTTCCTTGGGGCCGAAGCCTTCCAGCAAGGCTAGCGGACGGAAGCTGTCCGGCTCGTAGAGATAGCTGCGATGCCGATCCGCATGGTGTTCGGCAATCAGTTTGTCGCCTTGCCAGAAGAACTCTTTGGTGATGCCGTCGACGGTTTTACTGATACGCCGCCCAAACGGGTCGTAGCGGTAGCTGGCGGTCTGGCCGTTAGGTTTTTTAATACCGATCAGACGATGCTGGCAGTCGTAGCGGTATTCGGTGACGAGTTGATGGCCTTTGCCGCGTCGTTCGCGGACGAGGTTGCCGAATGCGTCGTAGCCGATTTACCTGAAGACCTCATCGCCTGGATTGGGGCCGCTTCGCGGCCCAACGCGAGCAAGTTCGATTGCCGCAAGTGGGGAGGCTGGTTTTTTAGAAATCTTCGATACTTACCCAGGCAGATGCCGGATACGCTTGTTTTCTTAATTTTCCGATCTTGGCAAGTCGTAGTAGTTTTTCAAACATGTCAATAAGACCTGCATGAACTTTCTCTGATTAATTACGGGTGCGCTGAAATAGGTTGCCATGCTTTTGAAAACGGCATCAAAATTGTCATTGATGGCTAAGAAATGTGTGATCGAGGCAATGAACCACTCCTGCTCACTCCTCGTATAATCGAGAAATTCTGGTTTGGTTAACTCGTCAAAAAGATCTGCAAGTTCTTTTTCATTATTTACGTCTTTTGATGCAATTAGTTTCTCTCGCTCTAAGTCATCAGTGTTTTCAATGTCGTAAGTGAACAGTAGTCCACGGATTATTGACATGCTAGGCTTGTTTTTCATTTTGGTCATTTCTCCGTGTATGCAGTTTTTGGGTGGCCTTGGTTGTTTAATATCACCCTTGCTTTACGTTGTTGGCTATATTCCATTCCCTCTCTTGAGTATCCTTCGCCAACAATTTTTCCCATATTCATTGGTTCTAATGATGCAGCGTGTCCGTTTCGTCTAAAAATAAGCTGGGCTCGGTATATCGAGTTTAGCTGATCCCTATGGCTGAGATAGTGTGTTGCAGCGGGTGGGTATTTAGGTTCCCCTGTGTTTGGGCCCGATGTGTAGCGCTCAATAATTCCTGTCGTCGGGTTTCTTGCGGTATTTAATCGTTCGAGCTGAGACTCGAGTGTCGTTTGTGCGCCGTGTTTTTCCAGGAAATGTGCTCCCGGCGTTGCCTTCTCAAGCTCGTCCAGACGCTTATAGGCGTTCGCTTCGGCAAGCTCATCAATTCTTGCCTGACGCTCAGCACGAGTCAGTTGGGGTAACGCGGGCTCTCCGTCATTGACGCTTGGCGAAGAGCGTTGAGAAATGGCGGCTTGCTTGCAACCATCTCCGCCAGGACATGAGCTCAGCCCTAATGGATCTACCCATCCCGTCGGGTTGGGTACGTACTGGTAAGCATTGATCCCACCCGCCAACTTCACTGAA
>NZ_FOWT01000011.1:0-230193 GCF_900115535.1 Pseudomonas sp. NFPP28
CATAGCGCAACCACAACGAGCGCCCGACACCGTTATCCACCCGCTCAACACGCCCCAGAAAATCCCGGGTAATGCGCAGGCGGTTGTCATACGCGTCGCTGATTGCTGTCAGCACACCGTCGCGGAAGTGGTAGAAACGTGACGCTTGGGCCAGCACCAGTTCATCAGGCACAGAACCCAAATAGATCGCCGCTTCGGCCAGGCTGTTGGTGATTGCGGGGCGAAAAGTCGACGGCAAGGGCAGGGTGGTGGAGCGGTTTTCATGATCGGTCCACACCACCGCATCACCCACAACCACCAGCCGATGCGCCAGCGAGTGACTCCAGCCAAACCCCAGCCCGACATCCACTTCCACCGCACTGGTGCGATACAACCGCGTCCACTCAAACGGCAAGATCCCGTCCAGCGTCCCATCGGTGAGGCTCAGGAGTTCCTCGCCGGTGACCATCGACACCGGGCACCCATTGGTCGCGGTCTTGTCCGAAGATGCCGCCGCATCCCCATTCGGGTTGCGAGCAGAAACCGGCACGTCATCCACGGTCTCCTGCCGCACCAACGCGGTTCGCTGGGACTTGCTGCGCACCACCGGCACCGCGTTGGAGACCACCTGATCCCCAGCCTTCAACGGCGCATTCGGAATCACCCGGACCGGCGTCGCGGAGCTACCCAGCAGCAACGGCCTGGCCGCCTCGACATGCGCCTCCAACCGAGGCCCGACCAACTGGTCCGCCAGCATTTGCAGCCATCTACGCACGCGTTCGGACTTGATGTGCCCCAGCACCTGCATACCCAAACGAAGCTGAACCCCCATGCCCCGCGTGGCCCAGATCAGAAACAGATTGATCAGCACCTCGCCGGTCATCTCGCCCAGCAGCTCGTACATCTGCGGCGGCGGCAGCATGCGTACCCAGGCAACCAGGGCCGACAGATAGATAAACATCAGCGGCTCATCGCTGAGCACGAGCAGGCCCTGGGCAATGGTGTCCCTGCCCAGTTTCAACAGTTCATCCAGTTCGGCCTGGGTGACGTACTGCAGCAGTTTCTGGCTATTGCTCTTGAGGTCCGCCAGCAGGTCGTACAGTTGTGTGAAGTTGTCCCATAGGTTGTAGAGCGCCTTGGCCATGCCGCTGGAAAACGCCATGCCTTGCATCGCACTGCGTTCCAAGGATATGGCGTTGGCAAAGTCGCTCCATTGTGGCTTGAAAGTCTTCGCCCACTCATCACGCAGGCCCATTTCCAGCCCCGCGATCACCGACTGATAAGACGCATACAGCGCCTTGATGTGATCCTTGGAAACGTCGGGATAAAAGGTGATCTGGTAGCGCTGATCGCGGGTGCAGTCGCTGACTTCAAGAATGCCGCTGGGGTCGATGGTGTGATGGATCGGCGGGCCCATCGGGCTGCCGTCCGCAGCAATGGCCTGCAGCATCACCGGCGTATTGCCGATAGGCACGAATTGCGTGCTCTCGAACATATGCACCAGGGTCAACGAACCCTGGGCCTTGCAGGTGGCAACCGTGCGATTCGGTTTCTTGGAGGACGCCGGAGCGACGAGGGAAACCTCGTCGCCGACCTTGAACACCTGCTCGACTTCCAGCGCCGAGCCGCTCCAGAAGCTTTCGGCCCACTCGTCAAACGTGTTGAGGCATTCACGCAAGTCACGCAGGACGCCTTCAACGTCCGGCGCCTTGGCATCCATGGGCGCCAGGATGAACCGGGCAATAACTGGAGTCATGAGGCAGCCCCATTGAGTGGGGCACGGCTGGAGAAGTGCATCGGCGGTCCCTCGCGCTGATTGAACAGGCGAGAGACTTTGAAGAGGTTGCCAGGGAAAAGAAGTCGGCGTTATTCGCCGGGAGGGTTAGGACGTTTCGCCAAAACCTCGGGCAAACCGAGGCTTTGTTGTAGGTATGGGATTACGGGTTGAACAGTCCTACAGCTTCAACTGCCCAATCGCCTTGCTCAGTTCACCGGCCAAGGTTGCCAGTTCATTACTGGTCGTCGCCGAATCCACGGTTTGCTGCACGGTGTTCTCGGTCACATCCCGAATGCTCACCACCGCACGGTTCATCTCTTCGGCGACGTGGCTTTGCTGCTCGGCAGCGACGGCGATCTGGGTGTTGCTTTCACGCATCTGCGCCACGGCACTGGTGATTTCGGCGAGGGCCGCGCCGGCTTCCTGGGCTTGCTGCACGCAGTCGTCAGCCTTGAACGAGCTTTCCTGCATGAAGTCCACCGCGTCGCGGGTGCCGGCCTGCAGCGCCGAGACCATGCGGGTGATTTCGTCGGTGGAGCTTTGTACGCGTTTGGCCAGGTTGCGCACTTCGTCGGCAACCACGGCAAAACCCCGGCCCATTTCCCCGGCGCGGGCGGCTTCGATGGCGGCGTTGAGGGCGAGCAGGTTGGTTTGCTCGGCGATGCTATGGATCACGCTGACCACGCCATTGATTTTCTGACTGTCCTCGGCGAGCTTCTGGATCATCTCGGCGGTCTGCTGCACGCCCGTGGAGAGGCCGGCAATCGAGCGTTGTACGCGGGTGACCACTTCCTGGCCGCTGCCCGCCAGGGTGTCGGCGGTCTGGGACAGGTCGCGGGTGGCGCCGGCGTGCTGGGCGATGTGGTAGACGGTGGCGGTCATTTCGTTGATGGCAGTGGCGGCCTGGTCGGTTTCGCTTTGCTGGCCGAGCATGCCGTGCTGCACGTCGTTCATGCTGCTGGCCAACCGTGCGGCGCCATCGTCGAGTTGCTGGGCCGTGCGTGCCACGGTGTTGACGACGCGCTGGTAGCCCGCTTGCATGGCGTTGAAGGCGCTGGCCATCTGGCCAACTTCATCCTTGCAGGCCAACGGCACGCGGGCCGACAGGTCGCCGGTTTTCTCTACGTGCAGCATCACGTCTTTCAGGGTGTTGAGTTGGCTGAGCAGGAAGCGGATCAGCAGTTGCGAGGCGCCGAGCATCGCCAGCATCAGGATCAAGACCGCCACTGCATAGTTGGCGAAGCGTTCTTCGAACACCTGGCTCAGGCTTGGCGCGTAGGCAAGCACGGCGACGTATTGACCGTCAGGGCGGGCGATGACTTCGGCACCCATCAGCGGGTTTTCGCCGAACCACGGCATGTGATTGAGTTCGACCCAGCCCAGGTTGCTGCCAAGGGCTGACAGATCCTGCTCCGCCAGTTGTGGGACCTGGCCGCGCTTGAACGTCAGCCAGTGCTCGCCCTTGGGCAAAGCTTCGCCAGTCGGCCACGCATTGAACAAGTGTGCCTGCGCCTGTGCCGAAGCCCGGGATGCATCGCTGCGGGACTGTTGCTCAAGCTGCACGGCATAGAGCACCAGCAGCAGGGTGGTAATGAAGGCGACCGCATTGACGGCCCAGAATTTGTACTTCAGCGAGATATTGCTAAGCCAGGCACCCATGGAAGGTTTTCTCTGATAGCGGAAACAGCATTGGCAAGGTGCCATTATTGTGCCGCTATCCAGGAAAACGGTTTTGACATGGGTCAATGCGCCGCATCAATCCACGGCAGGCAGCCCAAAAAAGCGACGGGCGCAGGCCGTGCTGTGGCGTGCCAGATCTTCCACGCTCTCGTTGCGGTGCAGGGCGACTTCGCGCAGAACTTCGGGTAGATACGCGGGCTCGTTGCGACCGTTTTTCGGCTTCGGACGCAAGGTGCGCGGTAGCAGGTAGGGCGCGTCGCTTTCCAGCATCAGGCGGCCACGGGGAATTTCCCTGACCAGGGGGTGCAGGTGTGTCCCACGGCGTTCGTCACAAATCCAGCCGGTGATGCCGATGTGCAAGTCGAGGTCGAGGTAGCTGAACAGCGCCTGTTGTTCGCCCGTGAAGCAGTGCACCACGGCGGCGGTGAGGTGGTCGCGGTAGTCCTTGAGGATATCCAACAGGCGCTGGTTGGCATCACGTTCGTGGAGGAATACCGGCAGTTTCAGCTCGATGGCCAGCACCAGGTGTTCTTCGAGGACTTTTTCCTGCTGCGGACGCGGTGAAAAATCCCGGTTGAAATCCAGCCCGCATTCTCCGACTGCGCGTACGCGGTTTTCTTTCAGCAACCCGCGCAAACGTGATGCGCTATCGCCGTTCCAGTCACTGGCGGAGTGGGGGTGGATACCCGCCGTGCTGAACAGGCGTTGGCTGCTTTCATCGAGTTTTTCGCACAGCGCCAGGGCCTGTTCGCTGCCCTCGATGCTGGTGCCGGTGAGTACTAATTGTTGCACGCCGGCAGCATAGGCACGCTCGAGCACGGCCTGGTGCTTCTCGTCGAAACTGGGGTTGGTCAGGTTGACGCCGATATCAATGAGTTGCATGGTGCTATCTCCGCCTGCGGCCGGAAAGCATATCAGAGCTGTAGATTTATAAGAAAAACGAAGAACTACAACGAGTTATAGCTGTCTTTGAACGTCGCAAGCGACATTGTGGTTGGCTCGCCGCCTTTCATCATGCCGCCGTTGCGTACCTTGCCAGCGCATAAAGCGCTCTGTTTCTGACCCCCACCGCCTCGTTTTTCGCGAGGGCGTTGGCCAGTATTCTTTCCGGAGAGCGGATGATCCGACCCTCGGCGTTGCTTATGTTGTGCCTGACGATGCTGCTGCCCATGGCGGCGGTTGCGCGTCTTGACGGGCCGCTGGAAGTGACCAAGCCCGGCAAGGTACGTGATTTGGCGGAGATTCGTTCAAGCCGCACGTTGCGCGTATTGGTCAACCAGAGCCGTAACAGCTCCGGTGAGGTGCAAGGCCAGGCCATCGGTGTTGAATACCATCGCCTGCGCGCCTTCGAGCAGTACCTCAATGGCCATGCCCGTGATGGCCAGGAGATCAACCTCAAGATCATTCCCAAGGCCAAGGACCAGTTGCTTGGCGCACTGGCCCGTGGCGAAGGTGATTTGGTGGCGCCCGGTGAACTGCTCGATGTAAAAGCGGGGCACAAGATCAGCACCAGCGACCCGATTGCCAGCGATGTGCCGTTGTGGCTGGTGGGGGTTAAGGGCGAGCGACGGTTTACCAAGTTGGAACAATTGTCCGGCCGCACCCTGGCGCTGACCACCGGTAGCGCCGCGGCGGATGCCATCAACCAGGTCAATCAAAAGCTCGCGCTGCACAAGCAGCCGCCGGTGAAAGTGGAGTGGGTGGACCCGACCCTTGCCGTGGAGGATGTGCTGGAGATGGTGCAGGCCGGTATTTTCCACCTGACTATTGTCGAAAAGCCGATTGCCGAGCGCTGGTCGAAGATCCTGCCCAAGTTGCGTTTCGATAAGCAGGTGGCGATCAGCGAGCCGGGCGACGAATACTGGTTCGTGCGCCAGGATGCCTCGATGCTGCGGGCCAGCATTGATCGATTCCTCAAGACCTATCGAACCCCGTCCGATCAGGATGTGGCATTCCAGCGTATCTACCGTCGCCTTTACCAAGTGCGCAACCCATTGGCCCGCGTCGACCGACAGCGCCTGGAAAAACTGCGCCCGGTCTTGCAGAAACACGCCCGCGAGCAGGGCATGGACTGGTTGAACCTCGCCGCACTGGCCTTCAAGGAATCGGCGCTTGACCCTGGCGCGCGCAACAGCGGCGGCCCTACCGGCTTGATGCAGATCACGCCATCGGCGGCGCAACGCGTGGGGGTCAACAACATCGAAAGGCTCGACAGCAACGTGCAGGCCGGCGCGCGGTACCTGGCAATGATCCGTCGCAAGTTCTTCGCCAGCCCCAAGCTCAACGAGCGCGAGCGCATGGCCTTTGTGCTGGCGGCTTACAACATGGGGCCGGAGCGGGTGCAGGGCATGCGTACTGAAGCCAAGCGGCGGGGGCTCAACCCCAACCAGTGGTTTTTCCAGGTTGAACGCATTGCCATGGAGCAGGTAGGGATGGGCGGCGTCAGCTATGTTAATAGCGTCAACAAGTATTTCTTGGCGTTCGATCGGGAGCGGGAGTCCCTGGAACCGCCAGCGCCGAAAATCGCTTCACGGAAGTAATCGATTTTATCGATATTAATCAGGCATTTTTTCGGCTTTTATCATTGTTTTAACTGATTAATATAGCGGCCAACCAACCCTACTTTGAAAAGGATCTGCACCATGAGCCCACTGATCAACCGTATTCTCTCCACTCGCGCCGGTTACGGCCTGACTATCCTGCGCATTGTGGTAGGCATCATCTTCGCCGCCCACGGTTCGCAAAAGCTCTTTGGCTGGTTTGGCGGCTACGGTCTGGCGGGCACTGCCCAGTGGATGGAAAGCATCGGCCTGGCGCCGGGTACGCTGATGGCGCTGCTGTCGGGCGGTACCGAGTTCTTTGCCGGCCTGGCGTTGATCATCGGCCTGCTGGTTCGCCCTGCGGCATTGGGCCTGACTTTCCTGTCGCTGGTGGCGATCTTCTCGGTGCACATCCATAACGGCCTGTTCATGGCCAACAACGGTTATGAGTTCGCCCTGGCCCTGCTCGGCGGCTCACTGGCGGTACTGCTGGAGGGTGCTGGCAAACTGTCCGCAGACCGCGCCATCGCCCACTGATTGCGCTGCAACACCTTGAATCGGCCCGCCCTGTGCGGGCCTTTTCGTTGCTCGGGATTCTTGACACCGCCCCACCGGCTTCTCTAGGATGCCGCTCATGCGCCGATTTAAACAGCTAATTGCGGGGCGCCATGGGTGATCGTCATCGGTCCCGACAGAAGCGTGTTCCATGCTTCGAAATTCCGCTAAAGCGCTGGTTCGGTGTTGCCTCTCACCTGCCCGCAGACTTTTGAGGCAGAGACACGACACGATGAATGCATTACGCCCCCTGATACGCCTGGCCCCGATCACTGCGGACCTCACTCAACGCAACCCGAAAATTCTTCTTGGCGGCAAGCACCAGCCCACGCTATTGCGTTACCTGGATGGTTGGCCGCGTCGCACTGGCCGACCTTCGGCGTTCCTGATCCAGTTTGTCGAAGATGGCGACTCACTTGCGCGTTTTGCCAGCAACAGCTTTGACCTTGCGGTTATCCAGGCTCCAAGCGCCGACAATGCCACCGAAGTCATCCGCCAGTTGACCCGTATTGCACGACAGGGACTGATAGCCCGTCGCTGAACATTCAGTGAATCATGCCGCCGGCTTGCAACCGGCGTCGGCGCTCTCCAAGAAAGACCATCCAGGCGATCAGGCATAACGTCAGCGGCATGGCAAAGATCGCCACCAGCGTTATCGCCAACTCCAGACGACGCACTTGGGCGTAGGCTTCGCGCTGCAGGGTATTCAGCTCCATGGGTAGGCGCAGTCGTTCCTTGTTGAGTGCTTGCAGCTGGGTATTGGTCTCCACTGCCTGGGTGCCGAGGGTGGTTGTCCATGGGCTCAGCCGTTGCCATTCCTGCTCTGTTCGTTGCAAGCGTCGCTCCAGTTCGCTGGCTTTCGAACGATAGGCCTGTCTTGCGACCTCGCGCATACCCTCCAGCACCGTCGGCATGTCCTGCGTTGCCCTTGGGCGAATCGCGACGAGCATGTCGGGGGCGGACAGGTTATCCAGTGTATTCAGAACAAACAGCGCGTTGCCATCGGGCGCCGCGTCGCTGACCTTATCGGTGAGCATGTCGGTGTCAGCGATGACCACAACATGAATCTGCGCGGCTGTTTGCAACCCGGGCGGCAGGCCCTTGATACCACCGGAAAAGACTGAGTAGCTCGGCCCTTCGATGCGTGCAGCAATGACATGGCGCCGTTCTCGGCTCGAAGCCTCTTCAATCACGGAATCGGACTTTGTTGCGCGAGGGGATTGGTTGGCCTCCAACAGCACGGATTGCTCGGAACTTTGCAGGATCGGGGTGAAGGTTGTGCGGCTTTTGTTCAACTGCACCAGCGCCCCACTACTCGATACTGTCACCCTGTTGAGGTTCCAGGTGCTGATGTCGTTCAGGTTCATTGCCTGTCGTGGCAAGTTCAGCCTGACTCGATTGGGCATATCTGGCGTCTCCCAGGGCGTGTAGAGAGAGTCGACCACCAGCTTGTCCGTCGGCATCCGGATACCCCAGGCGGCAAGCACCTCGTCCAGTCGGCTATTGGCTGGGAATGGGGTTGAGCGTTGTTCGCTCAACGGGTCGATGAACATCATCAATCTACCGCCCCTCAAGACAAATTGCTCAATCCCATACAAGGTCCGTTCCGGCAGTATCCGTGGCTGTACAACCATCAGCGTTTTGATGTGTTCGGGGATTAGAGCGACATTCGGCTCCAGAGCGACCAGTTCGAATTCTCGCCGCACCGCCTGCAGGAGCCGACCTGCGGATTCGTCCATCGGCAGCCCCGACAGCAGCCCAACAACCGGTCGCTCCGGGTGCTGCAACTTGTAGAGCAGGTGGCTTATTTCATATTCGAGCAAGGGCTCGCGCTCGAGGCTGAAAGAACCGATACGGCGCACGCCATGACCGGGGCTCGTGCTGATGAGACCGAGAAACCCTGTGTTCTCGTCGAGCCCTGACAGCCGTGCCTTATAGGCGTCTTCCGAATAGGGAGCGGGTTCAATCACGTGCAGGTTGATCATGCCCCGAGCCTTCTTTTCGTACTCCTTGAGCAGGTCCTCAATACGTTTGCCATAGCGTTTCACGGCGTAGCTTCGTTTCGGGTCGTTATTTGAATTGAAGTAATACATGTCCACCGGGCTTTCGAGCGTTGCGAGCAGTGGATATACGGGGGGCGATAAAGTGTGGATTTTTTGTTGAGAAAGATCCCAGCGTATATCAGGAAGTTTACCTATCCACACCAGGTTGAAAGCCAGGAAAAGCAAAAAGGTGACGCAAAGCGTCATACCGGTGCGCAGAATGGACCGCATTAAGGGGTTCCCTTCTCATCTGTGTTTGTAGTTGAGTGTGACTGTCGTCGCGGTGAGAAAGGCGAGGATCATGCTAATAAAATAGAGTATGTTGCGCAGTGTGAGTTTTCCATCATCGATACTGCTGAATCGCCAGGTAGGGCTGAGGGATGTCAGGCTGTCGATCAGCCATATAGGGGTGTGGTGTTCAAGTGAGTCCAGTACATAAGAAAGGCCACTTGTTGTCAGTAACAAGCCCAGTGTCAATACGAAAATAACAGTGCGGTGATGGACCAGTGCGCAAATAAAACAGCCTGCGGATAAGTAACTGCCTGCCAGCAACCAACTCGCCAGAAATTGCGAGGCAATGACACCGTTGTCGGCGTTGCCCAGATAGTTCGCAATGATCACCAGGGGGAACATCAGAAACAGGGCGGTGCTGGCCACCAGCCAGGCGGCCAGGAATTTTCCGACAACCCATTCCAACGTCGTGATGGGCAGGGTTTTCATCAGGCTGAAAAAACCTGCGTTGGTTTCATCGGACCAAAGTTGAGTGGTCAGGGCGGGAATCAGCAATAAGTAAAGCGAAGGGTGGAACCGGAAAAATACCTGTAAGTCACTGCCGTTTTGTTCCCGCCACGGACTTACGTACAACCCTAATGTCACTGACAGTATGAGGAAAATGGCAATGTTGAGGTAAGTGCTGGGGTAGCGCGCATAGCTGGTGAGTTGACGCCTCAGAATGATGGGCAATAGTCTCAATGGGACGCCTCTTTGGTCAGGTGGTGGACCACATCATTCAGGCGACCTGGCTCCAGGTTCAGTGAGGTGATTTTCCAGCGCCGGCTGGCAATCAGCGTGTTGATATGGGGATAGATGGTGTGTCCGGGCATGGCGAGAACCGTCACTGTGCCGGGCGCGTTTCGATGCTCTTCGATGCCTGCCACACCTGGAAGGACAGCCAGTGCCAACAGGTCCAGTGGCGTCTCGGCGGTAAGGGTGACTGCCTGGAAGTGACGCGAGTCGCGCTGTAGATCGGGCAGTGGCGTATCGGCCACCAGGCGACCGTTGGCAATTACCAGGGCGCGTGTACACAGTTCGGACAACTCTTCGCAGTGACGCGAGGCAATGATGACCGTCATTTCTTGCGTCAATGATTGGATAAGTGCCTTGAATGCGTGCTTCTGATCCTGCGCGAGTCCTTCGGTGGGTTCGTCCAGCAGTAACAGGGCAGGGCCATGCAGGATGGCCTGGGCAATCGCGACTTTGCGTTTCCAGGCGATAGAAAGGAGGTCGAGGGGGGCATCGAGCACCGGAAACAACTCCAGTCGTGCGACGGACTGTTCCAGGCGGTCACGTTTTTCGGTACCGCGAAAGCCACGAATGGCAGCAATGAAATCCAGGAACGCCTTGACCGACATCGTTGGATGGCCGAGGTCGTTGGACAGTTGATAGCCGACCAGTTGCCTGGCTTCGAGCGGGTGGGTTTGTGTGTTGAAGCCCTGAATATTTATATGACCGCTGGACGGCTGTGTCGAACCGGCAATGACATCGAGCAGGACTGTTTTGGCCGTGTGATCCTGTCCGAACAACCCAAGGCATTCCTGTTGACCGGCACTGAATGAAAAGTCGCTGACAACAGTATTGTTACCCATGTGTTTTGTCAGATTGCTTATTTCGATCATTGTTTTACCGAATAAGTTTGGTATGACGTAGGGAGGTTGAAAAAAGGGTACGGGTTGCTCGCGGTTTTGGGAACGTCGGTCAGCATTAATAAGACAAGTCCTACGTGCAGGGCGGGCGGACCACTGAAACAATGTGTCGTGTTTTGGAGTGTCTAATTTTTGATTGTTTATTTTTTGTTTATATAAGCTTTCTTTCCGAATATTGAGGCCTGATTGCATGATGCTGCTACGTACCCTTGTTCTTGAACGCAATGGTCAAGATGCTCCGGTTAACGGTGCACTGCTCTGTGGGTTTGCTGTCGGTCAGACGGCCTCAAACTTCCTTGTGTATAGCCTGGATGAAGAGATAGAGCCTGGAAGTTCCAGGGTCTATATCGCGGCCTTGCGTAAGAAACTTGATCGTTATTTCCTGGGAAGCGTTGAATCCAAGGAAGACCTGCAGGTGGCATTGCATGTTTTCAAGCAAATACTGACATTAGCCGCTTCGGGCGTTAAACCCGGTAGTGTTACCGAAACCCAAGTGCCTTATCATTTTGTCGATTTGAAAGGTTGCAAGTTGCCACCGGCCAGGCCTGAGGATCATCATTCGGTGATCATCAAGAAAGCGCTGGTGATGAAAGTGATCACCCTGGGCATGTCTGCGCCGACGTTGCCAGCGATCGAAAGTGCTTCAGTGATTGTGCCGTCCATTCGGTTTTCGTCACAAATGATCTCTCCTCCCAAGAGCGCGAGCCCACCCGAGTCGGTCCGCCCTCCGCTGCATGAACAACCGGTTGAGGAGCCCCGGCAGGCACCCTTGAGCACGCCAGTGGACATGGCGCAGGCCGCACCTGCCATTCCACGTGAGCCTGATGCGCCGGTGCCAACGAAGTTCATGTCTTCAGGCGACAACAGTACATTGTTCGAAGTCGATAGCACGCTGACCAACCTTGCCCGTGTCGCTCAAGAGTTGACCCAGCAAAAACTCGCTGCAATCGAGCGGGAGACTGCACTTGAGCAGTGGCAGGCGCGGCTGCAACAGGAACAAAACCAACTGGATGAGAAGGTTCGAGAGCTGGAACAGCGCACCACTCAACTGCATGATCAGTCGCTTGCCGTCAGCCAGAGGACCGAAGCCTTGAAGGTGATGACGTCACAGGTGTCGGGCTTGCGGCAAAGCCTGCGGGGCATGTTGCTGGAGCTGGATCGCACGCTGGACAGCTAGACCGGCCTGGCTACTTTCACCGGTTCATTTATCATCAACGCCAGCCAGCCGAACCCAGGGCATGAAACCCAGGCGTATCGGCACCTATGGACATTGCCTGGGGATGCAAGCGTTTGAGTACCAAGCTGATTACCAAAGAAGGCCATGAAGCGCTGAAAAAGGAGCTGGATTACCTGTGGCGCGAAAAGCGCCCGGACACCACGCGCAAAGTGACGTGGGCGGCTTCGCTGGGGGATCGCAGCGAAAACGCCGACTACCAGTACAACAAGAAACTGTTGCGTGAGATTGATCGGCGTGTGCGCTACCTGCGCAAACGCCTGGAAGACATGCGCGTGGTGGAGTACATGCCTGAGCAGGAGGGCAAGGTGTTTTTCGGCGCCTGGGTGGATATTGAAAACGAGCAGGGTGAAACCAAGCGTTTTCGTATTGTCGGTTATGACGAGATTTATGACCGGATGGACTACATCTCCATCGATTCGCCCATGGCCCGTGCGCTGTTGCGCAAGGAGGTGGATGACGAGGCTATCGTGCAGACCCCAAGCGGTGAGGTGTGCTGGTGGATCACCGGGATCGAATATGTGAAGTGAGCAAAATGGGCCCGTATTCTGTAAGGAATCCGGGCCCATCGCATTTCAACCTTCGCGCAACACCGTCAACGGGCTGGCATTCAGCGCGCGGCGGGTGCCAAACACACCGGCACCGCCGATCAGCACGGCACCGATCACCGGTAGCAGCAACAGCCACGGGTGAGGGTGCCAGGCCAGGTCAAATGCGTAGCGGTACAGCACGAACGTCACCAGCTCCGTGCCCAGCGCCGCCAGCAACCCACTGACGGCACCCAGCAAACCGAACTCGATGCGCCTGGCCTTGACCAGCAGCTTGCGTTCGGCGCCTAACGCACGCAGCAGCGCGCCTTGGCGAATGCGTTCATCCAGGGTGGCTTGCAGGCCTGAGAACAACACCGCCATCCCTGCCGCCAGTACAAACAGCAACACGTACTCCACCGCCAGGGTCACTTGGGCGAGGATGCTGCGCAATTGCTCCAGCAACGCCTCGACTTGCAGGATGGTTACCGCCGGGAACGCTCGGGACAGGTCGACGATCTGCTGGTCATACCCGGGCGCCAGATAGAAGCTGGTCAGGTAGGTGGCCGGCAGGTCCTTCAAGGTACCCGGTTGGAAGATCATGAAGAAGTTGGGCTGGAAGTTATCCCAGTTGATGGTGCGCAGGCTGGTGACCCGCGCTTCTCGATTCTCTCCGCCCACGGTGAAGACCAGGTGGTCGTCGAGCTTGAGTTTGAGGCTTTCCGCTACCTTGGCTTCGACGGAGACACCCGGGATTTCATCGGCAGGTTGCGCCGACCACCACGAGCCCGCCGTCAGGGCGTTGCCTGGTGGCAGGTCGGCGGCCCAGGTCAGGCTCAGGTCGCGTTGCACCGCACGGTCGCCGCTGGAGTCCTTGCTGACGATTTCCTGTACCGGTTCGCCATTGATACTGATCAGGCGCCCCGGCACCACCGGGTACAGCGGTGCGGATTGCGCCTGCAGTTCCAGCAGGCGGGCGCCAAAGGCATCCTTGTCGGCCGGCAGGATGTTCAAGGCGAAATAGTTCGGTGCGTCCTTGGGCAGCTGGTTTTGCCAGGTGTCGAGCAACTCGCCGCGCAACAGTGCGATCAAACCCATGGACAGCAGGATCAAGCCAAACGCCAGGGATTGACCGGCCGCCGCCAGTGGGTGACGCAGGAGTTGGCCCAGACCCAGGCGCCACGGCAGGGAGGCGCGGGCCAGCAGTCGCCGCAGGCTTTGCAGCAAGAGCAGGAGCAAGCCACCGAGTACCAGTGCCGCAACCACTCCGCCACCGAGCAGGGCGAAGGTCAGCACCAGGTCGAGGCTCAGGCGCCACATGATCAGGCCCAAGGCGAACAACGCTGCGCCATAGACCATCCAGGTGCTGGAAGGGATCGGCAGCAGGTCACGGCGCAATACCCGCAGCGGTGGCACTCGACCCAATGCGGCCAGCGGGGGCAGGGCGAAGCCGGCGAGGGCGACCAACCCGGTGCCGATCCCGGCAACCGCCGGTAGCAGCCCGCCGGGTGGAACGTCCGCGGGTAACAGGTCGTGGAGAAAGTAGAACAGGCCAAACTGCGCCAGCCAGCCAAGCAGGGCGCCGACCAGGCTGGCGAAAAACCCCAGGACGCTCAGTTGCAGGCTGAACAGCAACATGGCTTCACGTCGTGACAAGCCCAGGCAGCGCAGTAATGCACTGGCGTCGAAACGTCGCGTGGCAAAGCGATTGGCCGACAGCGCCACCGCCACACCCGCCAGCAATACGGCGACCAGGCTGGCCATGTTCAGGTAGCGTTCTGCCTTGCCCAGGGCGCCGCCGATCTGCTGGTTGCCGTCCCGTGAATCCTGCAGGCGCTGGTTGGCGGCGAGCCCCGGCTTGACCAGATCGCGATAGGTTTGCAGCACTGAGCTGCCCTGTGGCCCGCGCCACAGTTCGCGGTAGCTGACGCGGCTGCCGGGTTGCACCACACCGGTGGCGTCCAGGTCCGCCAGGTTGATCATCACCCTGGGCGTGAGGCTGTAGAAGTTGCCGGCGCGGTCCGGCTCATAGGTGAGCACGCGGGCCAGGCGCAAGGTCTTCATGCCCACATCGATGCTGTCGCCGACCTTGAGGTCCAGCGCCGTCAGCAGCCGCGCCTCCACCCAGGCTTCACCGGGCTTCGGGCCGCCTCCAGGGGTTTGATCGCCAAAAGGCGCGGCTGCGCTTTTCAGTTCACCGCGCAGCGGGTACTGCTCGTTGACCGCCTTGATGCTGGAGAGCTGGATGCCGTTATCGGTGGCAATGACGCTGGAAAACTCCACGACGCGGGCGTGGTCCAGGCCCAGTTCGGTGCCGGACCGAATCTGCTCGGGGCGGGCTGGCGAGCTGCCTTCAAGCACCAGGTCGGCGCCGAGGAATTCGGTGGCGCGCAACAACATCGCACCGTTGAGGCGCGCGCCGAAGTAACCGATGGCGGTGCTGGCGGCCACGGCCACCAACAAGGCGAAGAACAATACGTGCAATTCACCGGCGCGGGCATCGCGCAGTAATTGGCGCATTGCCAGGCTGAACAGGCGCAACAGCGGCAAACGTGCCATCAAGGCTCCAGGGGCGCGACCATCAGGCCGGCTTCAAGACGGATCAGGCGTCGGCAACGGTGGGCCAGGCGCTCATCGTGGGTGACCAGCACCAGGGTCGTGCCGCTCTCCTTATTGAGTTCGAACAGCAGGTCGCTGATGCGCTCGCCGGTGTGGCTGTCGAGGTTACCGGTGGGTTCATCGGCAAACAGCACGTCCGGTTCGGCGGCAAAGGCGCGGGCAATCGCCACCCGTTGCTGTTCGCCACCGGAGAGTTGGCGTGGCGAATGGGTCAGGCGTTGGCCCAGGCCTACGCGCTCGAGCAGGTGCCTGGCCCGTTCGCGAGCGTCTTTGCGGCCGTCCAGTTCCAGCGGCAGCATGACGTTTTCCAAGGCGTTGAGGCTGTCGAGCAATTGGAAGGACTGGAACACGAACCCTACGTGCTCGGCACGGATGCGCGCGCGCTGGTCTTCGTCGAGGGCACTGAGGGCTTGCCCGGCGAGGGTGACTTCGCCGCTGCTGGGCAGGTCGAGGCCGGCCAGCAGGCCGAGGAGGGTGGATTTGCCGGAGCCGGAGCTGCCGACGATAGCCAGGCTATCGCCCTTGTTCAGTTCCAGGCTCAGTTCGTGCAGGATAGTCAGTTCACCTTCCGCGCTGGGAACCACTTTGCTAAGGTTCCGCGCGGTGAGAATGCTTGCGCCCATGGAGAATCCGATGCGAATGTGGTTTTTGAGTGCTGGCCTGGCCTTGATGTGCATGGCCCAGAACGCAGCGGCGGGTACAGTCCTGATCGTTGGCGATAGTATCAGTGCCGGTTTCGGCCTGGATACCAGCAAAGGGTGGGTAGCCCTGCTGCAGCAACGGCTCAAGCAGGAAGGTTTCGACGATAAAGTGGTCAATGCCTCCATCAGTGGCGACACCAGTGCCGGAGGCCTGGCGCGGCTGCCGGCGGCGCTTGCAGAGCACAAGCCGGATGTGGTGGTTATTGAGTTGGGGGGCAATGATGGCCTGCGCGGGCAACCGCCTGCGCAATTGCAACAAAATCTTGCATCGATGATTGACCAGTCCAGGGCCGGTGGCGCCAAGGTGTTGTTGTTGGGGATGCAATTGCCCCCCAATTATGGCCCGCGATACACCACCGCGTTTGCCGAAGTCTATGGCGAGCTGGCCAAGCAAAAGAATGTCCCGCTGGTGCCGTTTTTCCTCGATGGTGTGGGCGGTCACCCGGAGCTGATGCAGGCCGATCAACTTCACCCGGCGGTCGGCGCCCAGGGCAAGTTGCTGGAAAATGTCTGGCCGACGTTAAAACCGCTGCTATGACGCTTTTCTACCGGCAGGCTTTCGGCTAAGGTGGCGCCCCCCCGATTTGGAGCCCCTGATGTCGCGTCCTGCCTGGTCCCTGTTTAACTACCAACTGATCGAGCCGGACGAGCAGCTGGATCTGTTCGCCTGCCAGGAAGTGCGGGTGCATCTGGTGGCACGTCAACTGGAACTGGGGGGCTCTATCGATCGCACGCTGTGCGGCACCCTGTTGCCGGCGCAACCGCGTTGGTCGCGAGTCGATCGTTCGATTTTCCAGGACCAGCGCCTGTGCCCGCTGTGCCGTGCCATCCTGGAGTCCCAGAAGCGCGGCACGCCGCCGATCTGGCCGGAGCTGCGTTTCGAGTTGTAGGGGGCAGCTAGAAGCGCGCTTCACGTATACAATCGATGTTTACCTACCCGTCGTCTGCGAAGGATTTACCGGATGTTGTCGCGCCTTTCCGTCGTCACCTGCTGCCTGTCTCTCGCTGCGCTATGTGCGGCCGGTTCTGCGTCAGCTTTGCAGTTGCCCTTGCCCCCACCGGGTGAAGACATCGTCGGCCAGGTCCAGGTGATCAAGGCCAAGTACGAAGACACCTTTGCCGACCTGGGCACCACCTATGACCTGGGCTATTCGGAGATGGTCGCGGCCAACCCAGGCGTGGATGCCTGGTTGCCGGGTGCGGGTACCGAGATCGTATTGCCGACGCGTTTCATCCTGCCGCCGGGGCCGCGCGAGGGCATCGTGATCAACCTGGCGGAATACCGGCTCTATTACTACCCCAAGGGTCAGAACGTGGTCTACACGTTCCCGTTGGGAATTGGTCGTGAAGGCTGGGGTTCACCCATTGCCCATACCAGCATCATCGCCAAGACGCCAAACCCGACCTGGACCCCGCCCGCCTCGATCAAGGCCGAGCACGCCGCCAACGGCGACCCGCTGCCCAACGTGGTGCCGGCCGGCCCGGACAACCCGCTGGGGCCGTTCAAGTTCACCCTGGGCACACCGGGTTACCTGATCCACGGTTCCAACATGAAATTTGGTATCGGCACGCGTACAAGCCACGGCTGCTTCCGCATGTTCAACAACAATGTGCTGGAGATGGCCGGCATGGTGCCGGTGGGGACATCGGTGCGCATCATCAACGATGCCTACAAGTTCGGCAGCAGTGGCGGCAAGGTGTACCTTGAAGCGCATACGCCGTTGAATGATGACGGTACGCCGTCGGTGGTCGACAAGCACACTGCGGTGATCAACGCCTTGCTCAAGCGTGAAGACCTGGCCAACAATTTGCGGGTCAATTGGGATCAGGTACGTGACGTGGTCGCGGCGGAAGATGGTTTGCCGACGGAAATCGGTGTGCCCGGCGCAGCGGCGGTCGCCGCCAGCGCGCCGATCGATCTGCAGCAATAAGGCACGACATCAAACGCCCGCCAAGGCCTTGCGCCACGGCGGGCTTTTTATTGCCCGTGATCCAGGCACAAATCCCAGGCAATAAAAAAGCCGACCCATAAATGGATCGGCTTGATAACAACCCCGAGGGATTATTACTTGCGGCTAGCTTTTTCAAGCATGCGCAGAGCGCGCTCGTTAGCTTCGTCAGCAGTCTGTTGTGCCTTTTGAGCAGCAGCCAGCGCCTCATCAGCTTTACGGTAGGCTTCGTCTGCACGGGCCTGGGAGCGAGCTGCTGCGTCTTCAGTCGCAGTCAGACGAGCTTCGGTTTCTTTGGAGACGCTGCTGCAACCGGTAGCCAGAACTGCGGCCAGAGCCAGAGCAGAGAATTTCAGAACGTTGTTCATCGTGTTCCCCTTCAAGGACTTTCTATTAGATGGCTAGTATCTCAGAGTGAGCCAATAGCCGGCGTACATACTACCCATTACTTGTAGTAAGTAAACTGACGTAGCGCAAGAAGCAAAAAAAATTCTCGTGCCGAATCTATTTTGGCTAATCTTTTTGAGGTTTGTATAAAAACTGTCCAATTTTTTTAACCGGGCGCAAATCGGATCCAGGCTGAAAGGGCCGGCCCGCATGTGTTAAGCCCTGTAAACAGATGAAATTTTATATATCCACGCTGACACTTACGTTCAGCATGGCTTCGCGTTGCCCGGTATCTTTTGCGCATGTAGAGGTGACTTTAAGAGCGCCTGTTCGTCTCAAGGTTCAACTGCCGGCAATGTTCAGGCTTTCGATCATCGGTAGATCGAAGCCCTTTCTATATCCACCCGTGGCAGGGGATGACGAGTGCGCCTTGAGCAATTGCAGGATTGGTGCCTACTATTCCCTACGTGCAGGTGTGAGCGCTCAAGGTTTTCTCGTTGTCGAAACCGGCACGGGGTGGCGTAGATGTTCCTTCGCCGGAAAAACATCGGTAAGGTAGGGGTCAGAAACCAAGACCCGCGAGGAGTAGTGATGAGCGAGGCGTTGTCCATCCACCATGACCAGGCTGGTCATCAGTTCGAGACCAATGTGGACGGTCATCGTGCCTATCTGACCTATATGGACCTCGGCAAACAGACCCTGGATATCTATCGGACCTTCGTGCCCAACGCACTGCGGGGCCGTGGTATTGCGGCGGCACTGACCGAGGAAGCTTTGAAGTTTGCCGAGGAGGCGGGCTACACGGTGATCCCGTCCTGCTCCTATGTCGAACGCTACATGGAGCGCCACCAGCGTCATGCCGCGAAGTTGTAAGGCATAAACAGCATGAAAAAAACGCCGGGCTCAGCCCGGCGTTTTTGTGTGCGCTCGATACAGACTCAGGTGCGCTTGCGCTTAGGCAACACGTCCTTGAGCTTGGCGTGCATGCTGCGCAGGGTATTTTCGGTGGCGGCCCAGTCGATGCAGGCATCGGTGATCGACACACCGTACTGCAAGTCGGCCAGGTCTTTTGGAATCGCCTGGCAACCCCAGTTCAGGTGGCTTTCGACCATCAGGCCGATGATCGACTGGTTGCCTTCCAGGATCTGGTTGGCGACGTTTTCCATCACCAGCGGCTGCAGGGCCGGGTCCTTGTTGGAGTTGGCGTGGCTGCAGTCGACCATGATGTTCGGCTTGATCTTGGCCTTGTTCAGCGCTTGCTCGCACAGGGCAACACTGACCGAATCATAGTTGGGCTTGCCGTTGCCGCCGCGCAGTACTACGTGACCGTAGGCGTTGCCCTTGGTGGTGACGATGGACACGCCACCTTCCTGGTTGATACCCAGGAAACGGTGCGGGCTGGAAACCGATTGCAACGCGTTGATCGCCACAGTCAGGCCGCCGTCGGTGCCGTTCTTGAAGCCCACGGCCGAGGACAGGCCAGACGCCATTTCGCGGTGCGTCTGGGATTCAGTGGTGCGTGCGCCGATGGCCGACCAGCTGATCAGGTCCTGCAGGTACTGCGGGGAGATCGGGTCCAGGGCTTCGGTGGCGGTGGGCAGGCCCATCTCGGCCAAGTCCAGCAGTAACTTGCGACCAATGTGCAGGCCGTCCTGGATCTTGAACGAGTCGTCCAGGTACGGGTCGTTGATCAAGCCTTTCCAGCCGACCGTGGTGCGCGGTTTTTCGAAATAGACGCGCATCACCAGGTACAGGGTGTCGGACACTTCCGCCGCCAGCACCTTGAGGCGCTCGGCGTACTCGTGGGCAGCCTTGAGATCGTGGATCGAGCAAGGCCCGATGACGACGAACAGGCGGTGGTCGGTGCCATCGAGAATGTCACGGATGACTTCGCGGCCTTTGGTGACGGTCTGCAGGGCAGCGTCGCTCAAAGGGATTTCGCGCTTGAGCTGATCGGGCGTGATCAGGGTCTCGTTGGATTCAACGTTTAGGTCATTGATCGGTAAATCAGCCATCGTGTTACTCGTCAGGGTCACGGGTGCCGGCCGCCAGCCATCCCCGTGCGGCGGAGCACAGCATGATTTGAATGCAGGGGGGAGGAACCTTAGCGCGTAACACCGGCCCGCGACAATGGGCAAAGCCCGCTTTAATCCAGTGCTGGCGCCACAAATGCCTCATGGGAGAACTCGCTGGCATGGCGCGATACCCACTCGCGGGCCAGGGCTTCGAGTTGCTGGGGTGTCGGCTCGGCGTCTTCGTGCTGGCGGCAGTAGCGTTCTATCCGGCATGCTTGCTCACCCATGCGTGCACCGAACAACGCATGTTCATCGGTGAACGAGACAGCGACGCGGTAGCCGTTTTCCACCTTGCGACACCACGCCACATAGCCTGGATAACGCGCGCTGGCACCCAGGGACGGGATATGCAGATCAACCGCCGTGCCTTCGCGCCAGGAGCGTGGCCAATGGCAGGCGATGCCGCCCAGGCCGATCGTGTGCAGGCGTTGGCGGGGGATAGCGGGAGAGGGACGTTGGATTAACTCGACAGCGACATCATCAGGGTGAGGTAAAAAACGACCCATGTACACGGACTCCGAGCACCGTCCAATTGACGGCGGTGGCAGCAGTATAGTGAAGGAACTGGAATTGACCGACCTGGATATTGACCAGCAATTGCTGGGATTGCCAGGTATTTCTCTGGTGATCTTTACCAGCGCAGGGTGTTCCAGTTGCCGCTGGGCACGCCAGCAAATGCCGGGCTGGTCGTTACCGGTGGACCGGTTGTGCTGGGTGGACGCCGGGCACAACGGTGGTGCGGTCGAGCGCTACCAGATCTTTCATTTGCCGGCGCTGTTCGTGGTGTGCGAGGGTCAATTCCTCGGGCAAATACAGACACGTCTTACGCGTGATGACGTTTTCGATGCCGTAAAACAGGCACTCACCCGTTCACCTGAGGATTTGCCATGACAGCAGTTAACCTCCAGTCACCCCGCATCGGCATTATCGGCACCGGTGCCATTGGTGGTTTCTACGGACTGATGCTGGCGCGTGCCGGTTTCGATGTGCACTTTCTGTTGCGCAGTGAATACGCGGCGGTCAGCGAGCACGGCCTGCACTTGAACAGCACCGTGCACGGCGTATTGCATCTGCATCCCGTGCAGGCTTATGCCCGCGCTGCCGATATGCCGCCGTGCGACTGGCTGCTGGTGGGCACCAAGTCGACCGGTAACGTCGAATTGGCCCCGACCCTCGCCCAGGTGGCGGCGCCGGATGCCAAGGTGGTGTTGCTGCAAAACGGCCTCGATGTGGAAGATTGCCTGCGTGAACACTTGCCAGCATCGCTGCACTTGCTGGGTGGCCTGTGTTATATCGGCGTGCACCGTTCGGGTCCGGGCGTTATCGAGCACCAGGCGCTGGGGCGGGTCAACCTGGGGTATCACAGTGGTACGGCGGCCAACGATGACGCCCTCCAGAAAGCGATTGTCGAAGCGGGCGCCGCGTTGTTTCACCAGGCGGGTATCGAGTCCCAGGCCATGGCCAATGTGCATCTGGCGCGCTGGCACAAGCTGGTGTGGAACGTGCCCTATAACGGCCTGTCCGTGTTATTGGGCGCGGGGACCACGGCGATGATGGCGGACGAATCCAGCCGCGAACTGATCCAGGCGCTGATGGCCGAAGTGGTGCAGGGCGCCCACGCCTGTGGTCATGAGATTCCCAAAAGCTACGCCGAACAGATGTTTACCCTGACTGAAACCATGGACGATTACCTGCCGAGCATGTACCACGACCACGTGCACAAACGCCCGCTGGAACTGGCGGCGATCTACGCCCGCCCACTTGCTGCGGCCAGGGCTGCCGGCTGTGAGCTGCCACGGATGCAGGCGCTGTATCAGGCCTTGAGTTTTATTGATCGGCGTAACCGCTGAGCAGGGGGGCATACCATGGCAAAGGGATTGGGCGACAAACTGGTGCTGGCGATTTCGTCGCGGGCACTGTTCGACCTGAGTGACAGCCACAAGATCTACCTCGCCCAAGGCGTCGAGGCGTACCGCAAGTACCAGATCGAGCACGAAGAAGAAATCCTCGAACCCGGCGATGCATTTCCGCTGGTCAAGAAACTGCTGAGCCTGAACGCCAGCCTGGGCCGTGCGCGGGTTGAGGTGGTGCTGGTGTCGCGTAACAGCGCTGACACCGGCTTGCGCGTGTTCAATTCGATCCAGCATTACGGCCTGGATATTTCCCGCGCCGCTTTCGTAGGCGGGCGTAGTCCTTATCCTTATCTGGCGGCGTTTGGCTGCCATCTGTTTCTTTCGACCCATGCCGAGGATGTACGCAGTGCCCTCGATGCGGGGTTCGCGGCGGCGACGATTCTGTCAGGCGGCCCGAACCGCGCTTCCAGCGAAGAACTGCGCATTGCCTTCGACGGCGACGCGGTGCTGTTTTCCGATGAGTCCGAGCGTGTGTACCAGGCCGGTGGCCTGGCCGCGTTCCAGGCCAATGAGCGGGAGGCGGCGCGCCAACCGTTGCACGGCGGTCCTTTCAAGGGATTTCTGGCGGCGCTCAACCTGTTGCAGCGTGAGTTTCCCGATGAGGCCTGCCCGATCCGCACCGCCTTGGTCACTGCCCGTTCGGCGCCGTCACACGAGCGGGTGATTCGCACCTTGCGTGAATGGGATATCCGCCTGGACGAGTCGTTGTTCCTTGGCGGCCTGGAGAAATCCGCATTCCTGGAAGCGTTTGCCGCCGACGTGTTTTTCGATGACCAGGCCGGGCATTGCGAGAAAGCCATGGAATTTGTCGCCACCGGGCACGTGCCCCATGGAATCAGTAATGAGGTGAAGATCTAGGGCGCTGCTAAGCTGATTTCATCTCCGCCATCCTGGCAGTCCAGGAGGTTCTATGATCCGTTCGATGCTGTACGCCACGGACCTCGGTCTGTACGCGCCTTATGTGATGCAACATGCGCTGGCGCTGGCCCGAACGTTCAAGGCGGACCTGTATGTGATTCATGTGGTCGAGCCCATCGGCCTGTTCGCCGAATCGGTGTTGCAGAGCTACCTTGATGAGAAGGCCCTGAGTGAATGGCAAAGCCAGGGGCTGACCACGGTCATGGCGACGATCGAACAGCGGGTGCTGGACAGTTTTCGCGAGGAATTGGAGGACGGGGAGCAAGACCTGAAGTTGATTCGCTCGGTACGGGTGATCCAGGGGGACCCCTGCGAGGTGATTCTCGACCAACTGCGCAAACTTTCCGTGGATCTGTTGATCGTAGGAAGTCATAGCCATGCAACCGCGGCGGCCACCCCGTTGGGTCGCACCGCTGCACGGGTGCTGCAGCTGTCTACGGTGCCGGTCTACCTGGTGCCTTCGTTGCAACGTCGACGCAGTGATGACGTGTGATGGATGAAAACGATAAAAAGTTCTAGATTTATCCATCAAACCTTTAATATAGTTATATACCGTCGCTGATACCCGTGGCGTCTATCTGCTTTGAGGGACACATATGAAGCTTCAACAACTGCGCTACATCTGGGAAGTGGCGCACCACGACCTCAACGTTTCCGCTACCGCTCAAAGCCTCTACACCTCGCAACCCGGTATCAGCAAGCAGATCCGCCTGCTCGAAGACGAGTTGGGCGTCGAAGTGTTCGCGCGCAGTGGCAAGCACCTCACCCGTGTCACCCCCGCCGGTGAGCGCATCATCACCACCGCCGGCGAGATCCTGCGCAAAGTCGAAAGCATCAAGCAGATCGCCCAGGAATTCTCCAACGAGAAGAAAGGCACCCTGTCCATCGCCACCACCCACACCCAGGCGCGTTACGCGTTGCCGCCGGTGATCCGTGATTTCATCAAGCAGTACCCGGATGTGGCCCTGCACATGCACCAGGGTTCGCCGATGCAGATCGCCGAGATGGCCGCTGACGGCACCGTCGATTTCGCCATTGCCACCGAGGCCCTGGAGCTGTTCGGCGACCTGGTGATGATGCCGTGCTACCGCTGGAACCGTTGCGTGGTCGTGCCGCAAGGTCACCCACTGGCCAAGCTGCCGAAGCTGACCCTGGAAGCCCTGGCCGAATACCCGATCGTGACCTACGTGTTCGGTTTCACCGGCCGTTCCAAGCTCGACGAAGCCTTCAGCCATCGTGGCCTCACGCCGAAAGTGGTGTTCACTGCCGCCGACGCCGACGTGATCAAGACTTATGTACGCCTGGGCCTGGGCGTGGGTATCGTCGCCAAGATGGCGGTCGACACGGCCCTCGACAAAGACCTGGTGGTGCTCGATGCCAGCGAGCTGTTCGAGTCCAGCGTGACCAAGATCGGCTTCCGTCGTGGCACCTTCCTGCGTGGCTTCATGTGCGATTTCATCGAGAAGTTTGCGCCGCACCTGACCCGCGAAGTCATGGCCAAGGCGATCCAGTGCCACAACAAGCAGGAGCTGGAAGAGCTGTTCGACGGCGTTGAATTGCCCGTCCATTAAGCCAGCGGTTTATTTGGCCTCGGTAACCGTAAAATGTTGCCGGGCGCCTGCCACCAGAATCTCCACCTCATCGCCTTCGAACTTGCCCAGCAGGCTTTTGCCCAGTGGTGAGCGCGGGGTGATGACGGTCACCGGTTGTCCAACCACGTCCACCTTTAAACCGGCCGCATCCGGTGCCAGGAACAGCCATTGCTGGCGACCGTTCTCGTCTTCCAGGCCCAGCAGGGCGCCGACTTCTATGCCGCGCTGATCATCGAAGGCACGTAATGGCATGTTCTGGCACAGCGCCAACGCCTGCCTGATCTCCTCGACGCGCTTGGCTTGCCCGGCCGCCAGATAGGACGCCTCCAGCCCCAGGGTGTCGTATTTGTTTTCAGCGATGTTTTCTTCGTGGGTCGCGGTTTCGTAGGCGGTCTGCGCAGCGCGCTGTGCGATGTCGAGGTCGACGCCGAGCTTTTCCAGGATCAGCAGGTGGACGGCGTGTTTATTCATGGTCATCAATCGCAGAATTGCAGGACATTGGCCCGGGTCTTTTCGTTGGGGGCGTTCTGGTCCTGTTGCAGCCAGAACTGGCATTTGGGGTTGGACAGGTTGCGCGCGTTGTTGCGCGCCTGCTCCAGGCTCTGTTGCTGTTCCTGCTTCTGCAGGTTCTGCTGATATTGCTCGAACATGCGATTCGGCGGTTCAGGCTCCGCCACAGCAGGTTTGCCCAATTGCTGTACGGCCTGGGCCACTGGCGCCAGGCTCTGGGGAAACAGGTAGCGCGACGCCAGCCAGGTGGTCAGCACGATGGCGATAAACCCCAGCCATACGCCAGACGCAATAGCGGCACTGAGCTTGAACAGCGACAACGGACGATCAGACATGGTGCCCTCCTGGCAGGCATTGATGGCGTGGCTGCGATTGTCGCACAGCCACAGTGCAGAATAATCGCGATCAAGCCTTCTGCATCCGCGCATTTATGCGGACAATCGAACCTTTGAGCGTTGGAGCCCGGAATGAAAGCCCGCTGGGATATTTTTTGCAGCGTCGTCGACAACTTCGGCGACATCGGCGTGACCTGGCGCCTGGCCCGGCAATTGGTGGCGGAACATGCCTGTGATGTGCGCTTGTGGGTCGACGACCTGCGCGCATTCGAGCGCATGTGCCCTGAGATTGATGTGCAACTCGACCAGCAATGGCAGGAAGGTGTCGAAGTGCGTCATTGGCCGACGGAGTGGGTGGGCGCGCCTGCAGCGGATGTCGTAATCGCCGCGTTTGCCTGCCAGTTGCCACCTGAGTATATGGAGGCCATGGCCGAGCGCGAACGCACGCCGGTGTGGATGAACCTGGATTATCTCAGCGCCGAGGAATGGGTCGTCGGTTGCCACCGGCTGCCATCGGTGAAGTTCAAGGGCGTGCAGAAGTACTTCTTCTTCCCCGGATTCCGGCCTGGCACCGGCGGCCTTTTGCGTGAGGCCGGGTTGCTGGAACAGCGTCGGGCTTTTCAGCAGGATGTGAACGTGCAACAAGACTTCCTGCAAACCTTGGGTGTGTTTCCCACAGCCGGTGCGCGGCTGATCTCACTGTTTGCCTATGAGAATGCCGGGCTCGCAAGTTGGCTGGACGTGTTATCGACGGACGGGCGTGCCACTCATCTATTGGTGCCGGAGGGGCGCATTCTTGGCGATGTGCAGCGTTGGTTGGGCTTGGAGCGGCTGGTGGCGGGGGATATCCAGCAGCGGGGATCGCTGACGGTGCAGGTGATTGCGTTCGTGCGCCAGGAGCAATACGACCGCCTGCTGTGGTGCTGTGACTTCAATGCCGTACGCGGTGAAGACTCGTTCGTGCGCGCCCAGTGGGCCGGGCGACCGCTGCTGTGGCATATCTATCGACAGGACGAAGATATTCACCTCGACAAACTCGATGCCTTCCTGGAGCTGTACACCGCAGGCTTATCACCCTCGGCAAGGGCGGCGCTGATCGGGCTCTGGCAAGCCTGGAACACGGAGGGCGATATGGCCCAGCCGTGGAAAATGCTGCTGGAACATTGGCCGGAGGTCAGCCAGCACGCCGAAACGTGGTGTCTGGAACAGGGCTTGCGGGCCGATCTTGCGACGGCGCTGGTGAACTTTCATGAAAGTTGGATATGATACGCCACCTTGAATTTTGTAAATCCCATCCAAATTTCGGATATATGCAATGAAAACTGGTAAAGAACTGAAACCCGGTACAGTGATCCGTCTCGAAAACGACCCTTGGCTGGTTCAGAAAGCTGAGTTCACCAAGTCTGGTCGTAACAGCGCCATCATGAAGACCAAGCTGAAGAACCTGCTGACCGGTTACAAGACCGAGATCGTCTACAGCGCCGATGACAAACTGGACGACGTAATCCTCGACCGCAAAGAAGCGACCCTGTCCTTCATCAGCGGCGACACCTACACGTTCATGGACACCACCGACTACACCATGTACGAGCTGAACGCTGAAGATATCGAAGCTGTTCTGCCGTTCATCGAAGAAGGTATGGAAGACGTCTGCGAAGCTATTTTCTTCGAAGAGCGCCTGGTTTCCGTAGAGCTGCCGACCACCATCGTGCGTAAAGTGGCCTACACCGAAGGTTCCGCTCGCGGCGACACGTCGGGCAAGGTGATGAAGCCTGCCAAGCTGAGCAATGGTACCGAACTGCAAGTGGCCGATTTCATCGAAATCGACGACCTGATCGAGATCGATACCCGCGAAGGCGGTTCGTACAAAGGTCGCGCCAAGAAGTAATTCTGGCCCCGCCGATACGAAAAAAAGCCCGACCTTGAGTCGGGCTTTTTCGTGGGCGCTGCTTTTTACTTCAAGTGTTGCTTCAGCTCATCCGAGGCCTGGAGCAATGCGGAGCGGACTGCCGGGACTTGGCTGACCACGTTGAGCAGACCGTAGTCGTGAATCATGCCGTTGTAGCGCACGGCAGTCACCGGTACACCGGCTGCGTCCAGCTTGCGGGCGTAGGCTTCACCCTCATCCCGCAGCACATCGGCGCTGGCGGTCTGGATCAGCGCAGGCGGCAAGCCTTTGAGCTGGTCGGTGGTGGCCCGCAGCGGCGAGGCATAGACCTCGGCGCGCTGGTTGGCGTCGGTGGTGTAGTTGTCCCAGAACCACTTCATCATGTTGCGGGTCAGGAAGTGCCCTTCGGCGTACTGGTTGTAGGACGCGGTGTCGAAATTGGCGTCGGTCACCGGCCATAGCAACAATTGGAACTTGATCGCTGGCGTGCCCTTATCCTTGGCCATCAGGCTGACCACTGCCGCCATGTTGCCGCCGACGCTGTTGCCCGCGACCGCCAGGCGCTTGCCATCGACATTGATCTCTTTACCGTGCTCGGCCACCCATTTTGTGGCGCCGTAGGCCTGGTTGATCGCCACCGGGTAATGCGCTTCCGGTGAAGGCGTGTAGTTGACGAATACCGCCACCGCCCCCGAACCCACCACCAGATCCCGCACCAGGCGCTCATGGGTCGGGTAATCCCCCAGCACCCAGCCGCCACCGTGGAAGAACATGAACACAGGCAATGTGCCCTTGACCCCGGCTGGCCGCACGATGGTCAGGTCCAGCGGCTTGCCGTCGACCTGGATGGTCTTCTGGCTCACATCCGCCTTGGGCAAGGTCAGCTTCACACCGGCCTGGGCGCCGGTCAGTACGGCACGGGCGTCCTTGGGCGTCAGTTGTTCCATCGGTTTGCCGTTGCCTGCGTTCAACACATCCAGGAAGGCCTGGGTGTTGTGCTCGACTTCACCGGTCGCCGCAAAGGCGTGGGTGATGGACAAGGCGAGCAGGGTGCCGGTGAGCGCTTTACCAATTGTGTTCATTTCGTTCTCCAGGGGCGGCCGGTTTCATTTAGACGATCACGTGCAGGCGTACATCGACGTTGCCACGGGTGGCGTTGGAGTACGGGCAGACTTGGTGGGCGGCGTCGACCAGGCTTTGCGCGTCGTCCTGGGCCAGGCCGGGCAGGTTGATGTGCAGGTCGATGTCCAGGCCGAAACCGCCGGGGATCTGGCCGATGCCAACGTGGGCGGTGATCGAGGCGTCATCCGGGATTTTGCGTTTGGTCTGGCTGGCGACGAATTTCAGGGCACCGATGAAGCAGGCCGAGTAGCCGGCAGCGAACAGTTGTTCAGGGTTGGTGGCCTGGCCGCCGGCACCGCCCAGTTCTTTGGGGGTGGAGAGTTTGACGTCGAGGATGTTGTCGCTGGAAACAGCACGACCATCACGGCCGCCGGTGGCGGTAGCTACTGCGGTGTAGAGCGTTTGCATGGTGTTTTCCTCTTGGTCGTTAGCGCTAAATGTTTGCGCGCTAAGTAGTTGGTGAGGCAAATGTATAGCGCTAATGTTTAGTGCGCAAGATAAATTTATAAAATATTTTCGTGTAGCCAAAACCGATGTGGGAGGGGCGTTCTAAATTGCGTTCTGCAAGTTGCTGCGCAGTGCAATCAAATCAGCTTGTAGCTTGCGTAGTTGGTCCAATTCCAGGCCGCTGGCGCCCAGGATGCACTGCGGTATCCCCAGGGCCTTGTCCTGCAGTGCCCGCCCGGCCTCGGTCAGTTCTACAACCACGACGCGTTCATCCTCGCGGCTGCGGGTACGGCTGAGCACACCTTCGGCTTCCAGGCGCTTGAGCAGTGGGGTAAGCGAGCCCGGATCGGTCAGCAGGCGACTGCTGATTTCGCCGACGGTCAAACCATCCTCTTCCCACAACACCATCATGGCCAGGTACTGCGGGTAGGTCAGGCCAAGTGCTTGCAGCAATGGCTTGTAGACCTTGGTCATCAGCAGCGAGGTGGAGTGCAAGGCGAAGCACAGCTGGTTGTCCAGCATCAGGGATTCGCACGGATCAGGGTTCTTGCTCATGGCGGTACCTCGAAAAAGCATGTCTGGGCTGGAATCTAGCGGGCAAATCTTTAATGCGCCAGATAATTCTGACCGAATGGTTAGACCAGGCCACTCTGCAGCGCCAGATCCCAAGGCGGCACCGGGCTGAACCGGGATTTCAGATACTCCAGCAGCAATCGGCTGCGGGCATTGGGTTGCTGTTCCAGGCGCAGCGCGTAGATCCCGGTGGTCTCGGGGCTGGGCAGGCCGTCTTCGCAGAACAAGGGCAGCAGTTCGCCGCGCACCAGGTATTCGCTGGCCAGCCACGTGGGCAGGTGAGCGATACCCAGTCCTGCCAAAGCACCAGACAACAAGGCTTCAGCGTTATTGGCACTCATGCGGATGCGTTGCGGGCGATAGGTAGCGCGGCGCCCATCCAGCTCGAAGCGCCAGGCGAACGTGGGCGCCAGGCCATCCCAGTCCAACCCGTCGTGTTCGCTCAGTTCCCGAGGGTGGATCGGCGTGCCGCGGCTTTTCAGGTAGGCCGGGCTGGCGCACGCGATGCGCACGATGCTCGCCAAGGGCGTGGCGATCAACCGCGTGTCGACGAGATGCCCGGCGCGCAGCACCAGGTCCACTTTGCCCAGGTGTGCGCCCTGCATATCCACAAAGCTGTCGATCAAATGCAGGTGCACATCCAGCCCCGGGTAGACATTCAGAAAGTCCGCAATCACCGGCGCCAGATGCCGTCGCCCAAACGCTGCCGGCGCATCTACCCGGATCAGGCCTTCCGGCGCGTGGCTGAGGGACACCGCTTCGGCACGCGCCAGTTGCAGCTCGCTGACGATCCGCCGTGCCCGCTCGGCGAAGGCCAGGCCGGCCGGGGTCGGCACCACGGCATGGGTGCTGCGCTGGAACAAGCGGCTGCCCACCGAGCTTTCCAGGCTGTCGATCCGCCGTGCTACCGCCGACGGCGTCAGCGGATGGCGGCGTGCGGCGGCGGAGAAACTGCCGGTCTCCAGTACATCGAGAAACAGGCTCAGTTGATCGGTCAGAGGATTGGGGTTCATCGTAAAGTCGCTTATGCGAGATTGGCACAGCCATTGTGCGTTGCTGTGCGTTTCCGCGCCAGAGCCGACTGCGTAGCATGCAAGGCCTGGGATTGCGGAGTAACAAGCGGTGTTGGATTTAGTGATGTACCTGATCTTGGGTGCGGCCCTCGGCACGGTGGGCGGCCTGTTTGGCATTGGCGGTGGGTTGATTGCCATCCCGGTGCTGGGCGTGTTGTTCGGCCTGGACCAGCAATTGGCCCAAGGCACCGCCTTGGTGATGGTGGTGCCCAACGTGATGCTGGCGCTGTGGCGCTATCACCAGCGCAACCGTATCGAGTTGCGCCATGCGCTGCCGCTCGGCGTCATGGGGTTCACGTTTGCCTGGCTGGGTTCGATCTGGGCGGTGGGGCTGGACGCGGGTGCAATGCGCATCGGTTTTATCGCTTTTTTGCTGGCACTGTCTGCCTACAACCTGCTGCGCATGTTCACCCGCAACGCACCGCCTACGGCGCAGATGCGCTATTCCTGGCCGTGGCTTGGAGTGCTCGGTGCCGCTTCCGGGTCCATGGGCGGTTTGTTTGGCGTCGGCGGCGCAGTGGTCGCTACGCCGGTGCTGACCAGTGTGTTCGGCACGAGCCAGGTGGTTGCCCAAGGGTTGTCCCTGGCCTTGGCCTTGCCGAGCACGGGGGTGACATTGGTCACTTACGCCTGGCATCAGGAAGTGGACTGGATGATCGGTGTGCCGTTGGCCGTGGGCGGTTTGCTCAGCATCAGTTGGGGCGTGAAGGTGGCCCATGCACTGCCGGAACGTGTGCTGCGCGGTCTGTTCTGCGGCTTCCTGGTGGTGTGCGCAGTGATGTTGACCTTTAAAGTCTGAAACCTTCGAGGATGTATTCCGCCAGGCAGTCGGTGATGGGCGAATTCATCTGCGGGTTACGCAGCAAATGCAGATTCATTGACGGCAGCGGCGGGAAACCCTCGTCGCGGCCGAGTACGCGCAGGTCTTCGGTCACCAGGCTCTCCATGCTGACCATCACCGCCAGGCCTGCATTGACAACCGCCTGGATCGCCGACACGTTGGAGCTGTGGTAGGCCAGGCGATAATCGCGCCCGGCCGCGTCCAGTGCCGAGCGTGCCCACTGGGTATAAAGGCAATCGGCGCCGGACATCGCCAGCGGCAGGGCGTCGTGCTCGTCGGCGCAGAAGCACGGCGCCGCTGCCCACACCATGCGCTCCGTGCGCAACAGTTCACCGATCTCATTGCCCGGCTCACGACTGACAACGGTCAGTGCCAAATCCCGACGCTGCATCAATACCGTCGACGCCTCGCAGTGCATCTCGATCTGGATCAGCGGGTACGCCTTGGAGAACTGCTTGAGAATGCCCGGCAGGAACCGCATCACGTAGTCGTCCGGCGTGCCGATGCGCACCAACCCGACCATGTGCGGCTCGCGCAGGGTGTTGAACACCTCGCTGTGCAGTTTCAGGATACGCCGCGCATAGCCCAGCAATACCTGGCCCTCAGGCGTCAGCCGCACCTGCCGGCCATCGCGCTCGAACAGCTTGCGCTGCAATACGTCCTCTTCCAGGCGCTTCATCTGCATGCTCACCGCCGATTGAGTGCGGTTGACCAGCTCGCCGGCGCGGGTAAAGCCGCCCTGGTCGGCGATGGCGACGAAGGTGCGCAGCACCTCAGTGTCGATGCTTGGGTAGCCGGACAATTGATCAATCTCCGAGATGTATTGCATAAGAAACATTCGTTGGATTGATCTTAAGCCCACGCACACACTTGCGCCATCCCCACTGGAGGGCGAGAAGATGAAAGGTCAAAGAGGTTTTGTATTACTGGCGAAACGTCCGTTTACCGGGCTGCTTCACAAGATTGTCCGTTGGCAGACGCTGCATGAGGAGCGCCAGATGCTGGCGACCTTGAGCGATGATGCGCTCAAGGACATCGGCCTCAATCGCGGCGACGTGGAGCAGGAGCTCCACCTGCATTTCTGGCAAGATCCGCTGCGAAAATGATCGCGGATGCAGTAGGGTAGTCGGCGAGCCCCCACGGAGAAACCCATGCCCGCCGACCAGTCGTTTTCACTCAAGCAAGCTCGACGCATGGCGCTGGCGGCCCAGGGTTTTTCCGGGCGCCAGGCGCCTGCACTGATCAAGGCTGCGCACCTCAACCGTATGATCGAGCGCCTGGGCGTGCTGCAGATCGATTCGGTCAATGCGGTGGTGCGCTCCCATTACCTGCCGCTGTTTTCCCGTCTGGGTCACTATTCCCCGTTGTTGCTCGAACAGGCTGCCTGGAGCCAGGGGCGGCGGCGTTCTCTGTTCGAATACTGGGGGCATGAGGCGTCGCTCCTGCCGATGGCATTGTTCCCGTTGATGCGCTGGCGCATGGAGCGGGCCAGGCAAGGGCAGGGCATTTATTCGCAGATGGCGCGTTTTGGGCGTGAGCAACAGGCCACGATTCAACGTGTACTGCACACTGTTGAGCAGCAGGGCGCGCTGGGTGCCGGCAGCTTGTCGACCCGCGAGGAACGCGCCGGCCCATGGTGGGACTGGAGCGACGAAAAGCACGCGTTGGAATGGCTGTTTGCTGCTGGTTTGGTCACAGTCGCCGGTCGGCGCGGGTTTGAGCGGCTCTATGATTTGCCGGAGCGGGTCATTCCCGGCGATATCCTTCAAACCACTGTGACCGAAGCCGAGGCCCAGCGTGGTTTGTTGCTGCACAGCGCCACCGCGTTGGGTGTCGGTACTGAAAAAGACCTGCGCGATTACTTCCGTCTCGACCCGGCCGACAGCCGCCATCGCCTCGCTGAACTGGTGGAGGACGGTCAACTGGTGACGTGCCAGGTACAAGGCTGGAAACAGGCGGCGTACTGCCTGCCCGATCCCAAAGTGCCGCGCAAAGTGCCGGCCAGCGCCTTGTTGTCACCGTTTGATTCGCTGGTCTGGGAGCGCAGTCGCACCGAGCGGCTGTTCGACTTCCGTTACCGGCTGGAGATCTACACCCCGCAGGACAAGCGGGTGTACGGTTACTACGTGCTGCCGTTCCTGCACAACGAGCGGATCGCCGCGCGCGTCGACCTGCGCGCCGAACGCGCCAATGGGCGCCTGGCGGTGCATGCGGTGCACGAAGAAGAGCCGGGGCTGGATGAGCAAGGGATGTTGGCGCTGGCGCAAAACCTGCGGCAAATGGCCGACTGGCTGGGGCTGGAGCAGGTGCAACTCAATTGCCAAAGGCCGAGTGCCGAGCGGCTGCGGGTGGCGATGATCAGCATGGGGGTTGGTCTTCAGGGTCTCATCGGGGGCGAGCCCCCTCCCACATTTTGATCTGTGAATACATTCAAGTGTGGGAGGGGGGCTCGCCCCCGATGAGGCCCTGAAGGCAACTGAAAACTCAGCGTTTGACTTGCTTCAAGGTCTCGGCAATCAGAAACGCCAGTTCCAGCGACTGATCGGCATTCATCCGTGGGTCGCAGTGGGTGTGATAGCGGTCCGACAAGCCATCCTCGGTGATCGGCCGTGCGCCGCCGATGCACTCGGTGACGTTCTGCCCGGTCATCTCGATGTGAATCCCGCCGGCATAGCTGCCTTCGGCCTGGTGCACCTGGAAAAACTCCTTCACCTCGCCGAGGATCTGCGCAAAGTCGCGGGTTTTGTAGCCGCTGCTGGCCTTGATGGTGTTGCCATGCATCGGGTCCGAGCTCCACAGCACCTGCTTGCCCTCGCGCTGCACGGCACGAATCAGGTGGGGCAGGTGATCGCCGACCTTGCCCGCGCCCATGCGCGCGATCAGGTTGAGGCGGCCGGGGTCGTTGTCCGGGTTGAGGATATCGATCAGGCGGATCAGGTCATCCGGGTTCATGCTCGGCCCGACCTTGACCCCGATCGGGTTGTTCACCCCGCGCAGGAACTCGACGTGAGCGCCGTCCAGTTGGCGAGTGCGATCGCCGATCCACAGCATATGGGCCGAGCAGTCGTAGTAGTCGTTGGTCAGGCTGTCACGGCGTACGAAGGCTTGTTCGTAGTTGAGCAGCAGCGCTTCGTGGGCGGTGAAGAAGCTGGTCTCGCGCAGTTGCGGCGAGCTGTCCATGCCGCAGGCGCGCATGAAGGCCAGGGTTTCGTCGATACGGTCGGCCAGTTGGCTGTATTTTTCGGCCAGCGCAGAGTTGGCGATAAAGTCCAGGTTCCACTTGTGCACCTGGTGCAGGTCGGCAAAACCGCCCTGGGCAAAGGCGCGCAGCAGGTTCAGGGTAGCGGTGGACTGGTGGTAGGACTGCAGCAGGCGGTCCGGGTCCGGCACGCGGCTTTTCTCGTCGAAACCGATGCCATTGACGATGTCGCCACGGTAGGCGGGCAGGGTGACACCGTCGATGGTTTCATCATTGGCCGAACGCGGCTTGGCGAACTGGCCCGCCATGCGCCCGACCTTGACCACCGGGCAGCCGGCGGCGAAGGTCATCACGATAGCCATTTGCAGCAGCACTTTGAACGTGTCGCGGATTTTCGCGGCGGAGAACTCGGCAAAACTCTCGGCGCAATCGCCGCCTTGCAGCAGGAACGCACGGCCCTGGGTCACCTCGGCAAACTGGCGGCGCAGTTCGCGAGCTTCTCCGGCAAACACCAGTGGCGGGTAGCTGGCCAGGTTCTGCTCCACTTGCAGCAAGTGTGCAGCGTCCGGGTACCGGGGTTGTTGCTGGATCGGCAGGGCGCGCCAGCTGTCGGGGCTCCAGGGTTGGCTCATCATGAACTCGATTGGCTGATTGACGGTGGGGCGCCAATGTTATCAGCAATTAGTGCGTGACCTGTTGCCGCCGGTTGGCCGACAATCGCGCCTTTGCCGTGCAGCAAACCCGTTAGGAGTTGTGATGACCGAGGAGCGTGTCGAGCGCCTGCTCGCCGAAGTCCATGATGAATTCGGCATGATCCGTGTGCTCGAAGTGGCCGATTACCGTTTTCTCGAGTTTGGCGATGCCATCGAGCAGAGCTGCGTGTTCACCGCTGACCCGAGCTGGCTGGAGTATGACTACACCCGTGCGATGCTGATCGGTGCGTTGTGTCATGAACAGCCTGAGAGCGCGCTGTTCCTTGGCCTGGGTGCCGGGACGTTGACGCAGGCGTGCCTCAGGTTCCTGCCGCTGGAAGATGTGGAAGCCATCGAGTTGCGCCCCGACGTGCCGCGCCTGGCCATCGAATACCTGGGGCTGGATGACGACCCGCGGTTGTATATCCGCATTGGTGATGCCCTCCAATTGCTGGAAACCGCCGAATCGGCAGACTTGATCTTCGTGGACCTCTATACGGACGTCGGTCCCGGCGTCGGGCACCTGGCCTGGACCTTCCTGGAAAACTGCCAGAAGAAACTCAATCCCGGCGGCTGGCTGGTGATCAACCAATGGGCCACCGATGACGGCAAGCCGTTGGGCGCGGCATTGTTGCGCGGGTTGTATCACCGGCATTACTGGGAGCTGCCGGTGAAGGAGGGCAACGTGATCTTGCTGGTGCCTTCGGAGTTGGATCAGGAGCTGGATATGCAAGCGTTGACGGCGCGTGCCGAGGCATTGGTGCCACGCCTGGGGTATTCGTTGCAGGCGTTGATCAAGGCGATCCGGCCGGCTACTTGATTGCCTGAACTGGCCCTTTCGCGGGCAAGCCCGCTCCCACATTTGGACTGCATTCCCCTGTTGAAATGTATTCCCCTGTGGGAGCGGGCTTGCCCGCGAAGAGGCCATCACTGACGACGACTAAATACCTTTGAACACCCCTGGCCGCTTCTCCACCATCGCCAGCACCCCTTCCTTGGCATCCTCACTGTTGAGCAATTTGTCCACCATCGGCGGCAACGCCTCAGCCGCCACGGCTTCGCCTTCCATGCGCGCCAGCCGTGCCGACATCAACGTGGCCTGCACGCCCAGCGGTGCCTGGCGCGCAATGCGGTTGGCCAGTTCGACGGCGCGGGGCAGCAAGTCCTCGCTGGCCATCACTTCCTGCACCAGGCCCAGGCGCAGGGCTTCATGGGCATCGAATTCGTCGCCGGTGAGCAGCCAGCGCATCGCGTTGCCCCAGCCGGCGATCTGATGAAGGCGCAGTGTCGCGCCGCCGAACGGAAAGATCCCACGCTGCACTTCCATCTGCGCAAAGCGCGTGTTGCTCGCGCACAAGTTGATATCGGCGGCCAGCATCAATTCGATACCGATGGTCAGACAGTAGCCCTGGGCTGCGACGATCACCGGTTTGCTCACGCGCGGGCCGGCAAATACGCCCCACGGATCACAACCGCCCAGAGGCGGCTGCCAGCCACCGGCCATTACGCCGCTGACATTGGCCAGGTCCAGCCCGGCGGTAAAGTGGTCGCCATGGGCAAACACCACGGCCACCCGAGCGTCATCATTTCGATCAAATTCGCCATACGCCAGGCTCAGCTCATTGAGCAGGTCGAGGTCGAACGCGTTGCGTTTGGCCACCCGGTCCAGACCCAAAAGCAAGACATGACCCTGGAGTTCACGGCTGACGCGGCTGCTGCTGGCTTGATTCATCGGGTGTGCCCTCGGGCGCGGGGAAAGGTTTCGGACCAAAGGGCCGCAACGCTCAGGTGAACCGTTTAAGCGTTATGACCAGCAGGGCCGGGCCTCTGGAAAATAGACCCTGCCGGCGTTATCTGCAAAGACTGTGACACAGCGCGGTTTATCGGTACATGGCGATAAAAAAAGCTCCCTTTTTCAGCTATTTCCGGTATAGTGCGCGCCGGCCTTTAACCGGGCCGCGTTTAGGTAGCGCAATTCCCCGAAGTCAGCTTCGGCTGCACGTCCGCACAGCGGACTCTCCCTTGACGAATCTTTTTCATTCATTCGTTTTCGCAAATCCCCGCCGACAAAGCAGCCAGGGCGACTCTTGAGTCTCAACACGGCATGCGCAGCTTTGGAGCATGGGTCTTTGCGGATGCACTTAGAGGCAGACCCATGACCCAGGAAACCGGCGGCTTCGCCGCTTTTAATCTCAACCCGAATATTCTTGCAGCCGTCGCAGCGACCGGCTACGAAGAGCCTTCGGCGATTCAGCAGCAATCGATCCCGATCATCATGGCCGGCCAGGACATGATTGGCCAGGCGCAAACCGGTACCGGTAAAACCGCCGCGTTCGCCCTGCCTATCCTGCACTGCATCGATCCTGCCAAGCGCGAACCGCAAGCCCTGATCCTGGCGCCAACTCGTGAGTTGGCGCTGCAAGTAGCAACCGCTTTTGAAACCTACGCCAAGCAAATGCCAGGCGTAACCGTTGTGGCCGTTTACGGCGGCGCGCCTATGGGCCCGCAACTCAAGGCAATCCGCAATGGCGCACAGATCGTTGTCGCCACCCCGGGCCGCCTGTGCGACCACCTGCGTCGTGACGAGAAAGTCCTGTCGACCGTGAACCACCTGGTTCTGGACGAAGCTGACGAAATGTTGAAGCTGGGCTTCATGGATGACCTGGAAGTCATCTTCAAGGCACTGCCACCAACCCGTCAGACCGTACTGTTCTCGGCCACCCTGCCACAGTCGATCCGTGCCATTGCCGAACGCCACCTGCGCGATCCGCAACACGTGAAGATCCAGACCAAGACCCAGACCGTTACCGCGATCGAACAGGCTCACCTGTTGGTTCACGCTGACCAGAAGACCTCGGCTGTATTGAGCCTGCTGGAAGTCGAAGACTTCGACGCCCTGATCATGTTCGTGCGCACCAAGCAAGCGACCCTGGACTTGGCCAGTGCACTGGAAGCCAAAGGCTACAAAGCCGCTGCGCTGAACGGTGACATCGCCCAGAACCAGCGTGAGCGCGTGATCGACTCCCTCAAGGATGGCCGCCTGGACATCGTTGTAGCGACCGACGTTGCTGCCCGTGGCCTCGACGTTCCACGTATCACCCACGTGTTCAACGTTGACATGCCGTACGACCCGGAGTCCTACGTGCACCGTATCGGCCGTACTGGCCGTGCCGGTCGCGAAGGTCGTGCACTGCTGCTGGTGACGCCGCGTGAGCGCCGCATGCTGCAAGTGATCGAGCGTGTGACCGGTCAGAAAGTCGCTGAAGTGCGCCTGCCGGATGCCCAGGCAGTCCTCGATGCCCGCATCAAGAAACTGACCAACAGCCTGGCACCACTGGTGGCTGACGCTGAATCGACCCACGGCGACCTGCTGGACCGCCTGACCGCCGACATCGGTTGCACCCCGCGTGCCCTGGCTGCAGCCCTGCTGCGCAAGGCAACCAACGGTCAAGCCCTGACCCTGGCGGCCATCGAGAAAGAACGTCCACTGGTGCCGAACAGCGCACCGCGCGGTGATCGTCCGGAGCGTTCCGGCGACCGTCCAGACCGTGGTGATCGTGAGCGTCGCGCTCCGGTTCCATTGGCTGAAGGCCGTGCGCGTTGCCGTACCGCGCTGGGCGCGCGTGATGGCATCGCTGCCAAGAACCTGCTGGGCGCTATCCTCAATGAGGGTGGTCTGGCACGTGAAGCCATCGGTCGCATCCAGGTCCGTGACAGCTTCTCCCTGGTGGAACTGCCGGAAGACGGTCTGGAAAAACTGCTGACCAAGCTCAAAGACACTCGCGTTGCCGGTAAGCAGCTCAAACTGCGTCGCTACCGCGAAGATTGATCCGCCCTTGGGCTGATTGATCGCACATAAAAAATCCCCGACTGGTTCGGGGATTTTTTTTGCCTGAAATTTACTTTAGCCGAAGCGGTAGATGTCCATCCCCAGCGCGCCCATGGTGAATCCCTGGTGCGCCACGCTGAATTCGCCACCGGCGCCACGGGCAAAGTACAGGGGCAGCAAGTGTTCATCACTGGGGTGGCTACGCACGGCATTCGGTGCCTGGCGGCGATAGTCGTGCAGCGCGGTTTCATCGTTGGCTGCCAGCTTGTCCACCACCCAGTCCCGGAAATTCCGCGCCCATGGCTCGATGCTCTCCGGGCCTGCATGCCAATCCAACTCGCCCAGGTTGTGGGTGATGCTGCCGGAGCCGATCAACAACACGCCTTGCTCACGCAGGCCCGCAAGAGCATGCCCGACGCGGGTCTGCAGGGCTGGGCCCATGCGGCTCGGCAAAGACACCTGCACCACCGGGATATCCGCCGCCGGGTACATCAGCGACAGCGGGACCCAGGTGCCATGGTCAAAGGGGCGACGGTCATCGATGCGCGCATTCAGGCCATCGGCGTGCAGCAGCTCGACAATCTTGCCGGCCAACTGCGGGTCGCCCGGGGCCGGGTATTGCACGGCAAACAGCTCGCGGGGAAAGCCGCCGAAGTCATGCCAGGTTTCCGGCGCGGCGCTGCCGCTGACCAGAAGTTCAGGGCTTTCCCAGTGCGCCGACACCACCACGATGGCCTTCGGTCGGGGCAGCTCGGCCGCTAGCTGTTGCAGCGCCGGGCCGCTGGCGCCGGGTTGCAGGGCGAGCATGGGCGACCCGTGGGAGATAAACAGGCTGGGCAACATAAGGAGGGTCCTGAGCGTTAACATGGGCCCATCTTCAATCAGATCATTGATCTAAATCTAATATAAGTTTTAGTGCCTTTTGATCGAATTTTCGGGGTGATCTATGGAGCCTAAATTTTGGCAGGACCGCTGGGCAAGCAACCAGATCGGCTTTCACCTACCCAAGGTCAATCCGTATCTACAACGACATTGGCCGCAACTGGGCCTGGCCGAGGGCGCGCAGGTGTTGGTGCCCTTGTGTGGCAAAAGCCTGGACTTGATGTGGCTGGCCAGCCAGGGGCTGCGAGTATTGGGTGTGGAGCTGTCGGAGCAGGCGGTCGAGGCGTTTTTCGACGAACAGGACCTTGTGCCCCGTATCACGCAACGGGGCACCTTTGCGGTGTATCAGGCGGGCTTGATCGAGGTGTGGTGTGGCGACTTCTTCACCCTTGATGCTGAGGCGCTGGCCGATTGCGCTGCGCTTTATGACCGCGCCGCCCTCATCGCCTTGCCGCCGCTGATGCGTGTGCGGTATGCCGAGCATCTGAACAGTCTGTTGCGTCCAGGTTGCGAGGGGCTGTTGATCACCCTCGATTACGACCAGACGCAAAAAGCCGGACCACCGTTTGCAGTAACGGATGACGAGGTGAAGGTGTTGCTGGGTGCGCACTGGGCCTTGGAGGTGCTGGAAGAACAAGACATCCTGGGCGAGAGCTGGAAGTTCGTGCAGGACGGCGTCACGCGGCTGGATGAACGGGTGTATCAGTTGACCAGGCGCTGAATTTTCCATCGCTATCGGGGGCAAGCCCCCTCCCACATTTTGATCTGTGAAAACCTTTAAGTGTGGGAGGGGGCTTGCCCCCGATGAGGCCTTCAGACCTGCAAAAAAGGGCGATCAGATCGCCCTTTTTTGTGTTGCCTGTCAGCCCCGACGACGCAACGCGTCGATCCGCTCTTCCAGCGGCGGGTGGCTCATGAACAGGCGAGCCATGCCTTGCTTGATACCGCCGTTGATGCCGAAGGCGGTCAGGCTGTCCGGCATATGCACCGGCAGGCCTTGTTCGGAACGCAGGTGTTGCAGCGCTGCGATCATTGCCCCTGTACCGGCCAGGCGTGCACCGGCTTCGTCTGCACGGAACTCCCGTTTGCGCGAAAACCACATGGTGATTGCGCTGGCCAGGAAACCCAGCACCAGCTCGGCAAAGATGGTCGCCACGAAGTAGGCAATGCCGCGGCCGCCTTCGTTCTTGAAGATCACCTTGTCGACAAAGTTGCCGATGATCCGCGCGAAGAACATCACGAAGGTGTTCACCACACCCTGGACCAGCGCCAGGGTGACCATGTCGCCATTGGCTACGTGGCCGATTTCGTGGGCCAGCACGGCTTTCACTTCGTCGTAGGAGAAGCGTTCCAGCATGCCCTGGCTGACTGCAACGAGTGCGTCGTTCTTGTTCCAGCCGGTGGCAAAGGCGTTGGCTTCATAGGCCGGGAAGATCCCGACTTCAGGCATCTTGATGCCGGCCTCGCGGGACAACTCCTCGACGGTCTGCAGCAACCATTGCTCATGCCGGGTACGTGGCTGGGTGATGACCTGGGTGCTGGTGCTCATCTTCGCCATCCACTTGGAGATGAACAGCGAGAACAGCGAGCCGGCGAAACCAAAGACCGCACAGAAAACCAGCAGCTGATTGAGGTTCAGGTCAACCCCGTTGGCCGCCATGAACCCGTTGAAGCCGAAAAGGCTCAAGGTGATGCTGGCAATCAGCACGACCGCAAGGTTAGTGGCCAAGAACAGCAGGATGCGCATCATGGTTGTAGAGTTCTCCTCATGCTTAATATGTCGCGTACTGCGGGGTATATAAGGTGCCGCATAGGGTGATTCAACCGAGCGACTATTTCAAACTGTGTCCTACAGCCGGAATGTAGAGGCTTGAAGGGAATTTCCGACGGGGAAAAGATCGTTCGATTGGTTCATCGTTGCCTTGAAGCCCTTTGATTTAGGGGGCGAGTGGTTTTTGCGGCGTCGGTGAAGTGGCAGGGCAGGGGAGAGGAAGAGAAGTGTTGCCAGATACTCGCCGTACGACCGATTGTCGGTCGTACGGCGCCGTTTCTCTTACTGGCGATAGGACTTGAGGAAGTTGCCGATACGACCGATGGCCATGTCCAGGTCATCCACGCGCGGCAACGTCACCACACGGAAGTGATCCGGCCACGGCCAGTTGAACGCGGTGCCTTGCACCACCAGCAGTTTTTCCGACAGCAACAGGTCGAGCACGAACTTTTCGTCGTTGAGGATCGGGCATACCTTTGGGTCGATCCGCGGGAACGCGTACAACGCCCCCATGGGTTTCACGCAACTGACGCCCGGGATTGCATTGAGCAGTTCCCAAGTACGGTTGCGCTGCTCCAGCAGGCGGCCTTGGGGCAATACCAGATCATTGATGCTCTGGTAGCCGCCCAGGGCGGTCTGGATGGCGTGCTGGCTCGGCACGTTGGCACACAGGCGCATGTTGGCCAGCATGTCGATGCCTTCGATATAACTCTGGGCGTTGTGCTTGGGACCAGAGATGGCGATCCAGCCGGAACGGAAACCCGCCACGCGGTAAGACTTGGACAGGCCGTTGAAGGTCAGGCACAGCAGGTCTGGCGCCAGGGAGGCGGTGCACACGTGTACGGCGTCATCGTAGAGGATCTTGTCGTAGATCTCGTCGGAGAACACCACCAGGTTGTGCTGGCGTGCCAGTTCGAGCATGCCCAGCAGCACTTCCTTGGAATACACGGCGCCGGTCGGGTTGTTCGGGTTGATGATCACCAGGGCCTTGGTGTTCGGGGTGATCTTGGCCTTGATGTCGGCCAGGTCCGGGAACCAGTCGGCGCCTTCGTCACACAGGTAGTGCACCGGGTGGCCACCGGCCAGGGTCACGGCGGCGGTCCACAATGGGTAGTCCGGCGCCGGTACCAGTACTTCGTCGCCATTGTTGAGCAGGGCCTGCATGGACATCACGATCAGCTCGGACACGCCATTGCCCAGGTAGATGTCTTCGATGCCGACACCTTCGACCTGCTTCTGCTGGTAGTACTGCATCACGGCCTTGCGCGCACTGAACAGGCCTTTGGAGTCGCTGTAGCCCTGGGCGGTGGGCAGGTTGCGGATCACGTCCTGGAGGATTTCGTCCGGCGCTTCGAAACCAAAGGGCGCCGGGTTGCCAATGTTCAGCTTGAGGATGCGATGGCCTTCCTCTTCCAGGCGTTTGGCGTGCTTGAGCACTGGGCCGCGAATGTCGTAGCAGACGTTGGCGAGCTTGTTCGATTTGCTGACCTGCATGGCGATGTGATCCTGAAAATGAACGATCCAGACGGTGTGGGCACTACCGTACTGTGAATCCTGCGAAGGCCGCACCCATAAATACGTTTGAATGCCGGTAGCGCGGGTGCCAGACTGGCGTTTTGAAGAGGCGCAATCATACGTGCCGCCTGATCCATGGAAAAGACACAGATCAGGCTTTTTCAGTTGCCGAGGTGTACCGATGGAAAAGTTGGATAAAACGCTGGAGGAATGGCGGGAGATGCTCGACCCCGCGCAATATCAGGTCTGTCGACTGAAGGGCACTGAGCGCCCGTTCTCCGGCAAGTACAACGCCACCACCACGGATGGCGTGTACCACTGCATTTGCTGCAACGAACCGCTGTTCGATTCCAGCACCAAGTTCGATGCGGGCTGTGGCTGGCCTAGCTTCTACGAGCCGATTGCCGAGAGCGCGATGATCGAGATCCGCGACGTCAGCCACGGCATGATCCGCACCGAAGTTACCTGCGCCAAATGCGATGCGCACCTGGGGCATGTGTTCCCGGACGGCCCGCCGCCGACCGGCTTGCGTTACTGCATCAACTCGGTGTGCCTGGACCTCGTTCCGCGTTGAATTGAACCGCGCTGCACCCTGCAGGAGCCCGGCAAGACGGGCTCCTGCAAGGGAGGGGTAATAGCGAGGTATCAATTTCGCCAATTAAATTGCACGCAATTTAATTGGCGACTATCTTTTTCCTTCTTTCCCCGCTATCCGAGGCACTGCCATGAGCAACAACCTGCTGAGTATTCCTTGCACCACCATCAAGGGTGAGCAAAAGACCTTGGCCGATTTCGCCGGCAAGGCCATCCTCGTGGTCAACACCGCCAGCAAGTGCGGCTTCACCCCGCAGTACAAAGGCCTGGAGCAACTCTGGCAGCAGTACAAGGACCAGGGTTTGGTGGTATTGGGTTTTCCTTGCAACCAGTTCGGCAAGCAAGAGCCCGGTAACGAAGGCGCGATTTCCGAATTCTGCGAGCTGAATTTTGGTGTCAGCTTCCCGCTGTTCAAAAAGATCGACGTGAATGGCAGCGACGCCCACCCTTTGTTCGTACAGCTGAAAAAGCAGGCACCGGGTCTGCTGGGTTCCAAGGGGATCAAGTGGAACTTCACCAAGTTCCTGATCGGTCGTGACGGCCAGGTGGTCAAGCGTTTTGCCCCGACCACCAAGCCCCAGGACCTCACCCAAGAGATCGAAGCCCTGCTCAAATGACTGTCTCCCTGGCGCTCGACCATCAACTGTGTTTCAAGCTCTACGCAGCTTCCCGGGCGGTGACCCGAGCCTACAAGCCGATGCTCGATCAACTGGGCCTGACCTACCCGCAGTACCTGGTGATGCTGGTGCTATGGGAGTGGCACGCCGCAACGCCGGCGCTACCCACGGTCAAGGCCTTGGGCGAGCGCCTGATGCTCGACTCTGGCACGCTCACGCCACTGCTCAAGCGCCTTGAGCAGCTTGGCTGGGTCAGGCGTCAACGCAGCGCCAGGGATGAGCGCGAAGTGCACCTGAGCCTGAGCGAAAGCGGTGTGCAATTGCGCGACCAGGCCCATGGCCTGAAAACCCGGCTGCTGTGCGACAGCGGCATCGACCTGAACCAGGCCGACACGTTGCGCGATGGCCTGGACCAGTTGCTCCGGCAGATCAAAGACTTGTCGCCTTCGGCACCCATAGATCCAGCAAGCCGCTGAGCTCCTCGCGGCGAAATGGCTTGGCCAGGTAGTCATTCATGCCTGCAGCCCGGCAACGCTCGCGTTCTTCCGACAGGGCGTTGGCGGTCAGTGCGACAATCGGCAGGTCCGGCCAGCGCCCGCTGCGACGGATCTGTCGGCTGGCCTCGTAACCATCCATCACTGGCATATTGCAGTCCATCAGCACCATGTCGAAGGGTTGTTCCTCAAGAAACCTGAGTGCTTCGCCACCGTGGGCGGCCACGATCACCTCACACCCCAGTTTGCTGAGCATGCCCTTGGCCACCAGTTGGTTGACCGGGTTGTCCTCCACCAGCAGGATGCGCGCCCGGTGCATCAGCGGCGCGGCGTCCATCTGGATCGGGTCGAGGATCAGTTGCGCTTCGCTGCGCAGGTTGCGTTGCAGGATCTGATACAGCGCGTTGCGGCTCAATGGGCGCGCCTGTTGCTGCAACGGCGCCAGTGCCGCGACTTCTTCGCTGGGCATGAAATTGCCATAGGCGGTCACCAGCAGGATCGGCGCGCTAATGGCGGGGCGCAGGCGGAACAGGCATTCGGGGCAGTCGGTGATCAGCAGGTCCGGGGCTTGTCCGCTCAAGTCATCGTCTTGCGTGTAGCAGTGCGGTGTCAGCCCCCAGTGGGGCAGCAGGGTGGTGAGCAGCTCTGTGAGGCCACTGCCGGCACTGGTAATGGCGATGACTTCCCCCTTGAGCGGTGTCGGTTGCACCGCAGGCAAATGGGTCGGCAATGGCAGGTCGGCGCAGAACTGGCTGCCGAAGCCCACCTCCGAGCTGATGCTCAAGCGGCCCTGCATCGCTTCACACAGGTTGTGCGTCAACGCCAGGCCCAGGCCCGTGCCGCCAAACTGGCGGGTGATGCCGGCGCCGGCCTGGGTGAAGGGTTGGAAGATCTTCACCTGAGCTTCCTGCGCAATGCCGATGCCGGTATCACACACCTCGATGCGTACCCGGCCCTCCTGCGCGCTGAGGCGAACATCCACACGGCCGAAGCGGGTGAATTTCAAGGCGTTGGACAGCAGGTTACTGACGATTTGCCGCACGCGGGTCGGGTCGCCCAAGACCTGGGCGGGAAACTGCGGGTCGATCAGGCAGGTCAGTTCGACGCTCGGCGCCGCGTTCTGCGACAACAGGTTGGCGGTGTCTTCCACCAGTGAGCCCAAATCGAACGGGATGCGCTCCAGCTCCAACTGGCCGGCGTCGAACTTGGAGAGGTCGAGGATATCGTTGAGCAGCTCCACCAGCACTTTGCCAGAGTCATGGGCAATGGACAGTTGCTGGCGTTGCTCGGCGTTGAGTGGGCTGTCCAGCGACAGCGCGATCATCCCCAGCAGGCCATTGAGCGGGGTGCGAATCTCATGGCTCATGTTGGCCAGGAAGGCCGCCCGCGCCTGGGCCATGCCCAGTGCATGCATCTTTGCGGCTTCCAGTTCGTCGTTGGACTGGCTCAGTCGCTGGTTGCTGGCCTTGAGCTCCAGGGTGCGGGCAGAGACGATATCTTCCAGTTGCCCCAGGTATTCGGTCAGCCGATCTTCAGCGTGACGGCGTTGCTGGATCTCTGTCTCCATGTTTTCGAACTGCTGGTTGGCGACGTTCACGAGCACGCCGATTTCGTCGTGCTCGTGGCCCGGTGGGCAGTCCAGGCGGGCCTGCCGGCGATTGCTCAGCTCGCGGATAATGCGCACCAGAGGCTGGGTCAACATCACGTAGAACAAGCCCAGCAGGATGCCGGTCAGCAACAGGCTGCGGGCGAAGCCGTTGAGTAGCGTGATCTCGGCACGGCGCAGAAAGCGGCTGCCAAAGGCGTAGGTATCCACATCCAGGCGCAGCACGCCAAGGGATTCGTTGGGCATGTGGCTGAGGAACAGGCGGTCCTCAAACTGACGGTTGGCACCGAACAGGAAGTCGCTGATAGGGCGGTAGGTGCTTTCTTTGCGCGGTCGGTCGACATCGGCCAGCACCACGCCGTTGTTGTCGATCAACTGGGCGTGAACGATGGCGGGGGAGTGCAAAAGGCCCAGGGTCAGTTCCTGGGCCAGTTCGGCGTCGATGTTGTAGGCGATGCGTGACGCGGGGTTGTGGCTGATTTCGATCAGCGAGCGAATTTCACGGTTGATGGATGCGTCTTCGCTGGCATAATCAATACCGATCTGGATCAGGCTGAGCAAGGTTCCCAAGACGAAACCGACCAGCACAGTCAATCTGGCTTGTTTATAAGACAAGCGGTGGGCGAACTTGATATCCATCGAGTGTTGAACCACTTCACGTTTCCCTTCGCCCGGCAAGCATAGCTGAACATCCACAAGCTCTGGCTTACCCGGCATGAATCGTTTTTTACGCAGCCTCGTGCGGTCTGCCGCAGGGTTGCCAATACGCCATCTTTTGCAAGAACTTGCCAGAGGAATAATCGTGGACTCTCGATTGAATGCCTTTCTTGAACGGGCTGAAACCGTGCTCGCCCGCCTGGAGCCATTGTTGCCCGCGCCGCGCCAGGCCATCGATTGGAACCAGTGCCTGGCGGCGCGCTGGCAGCGCGAAGGCCGCAGTGGTTTCCTGTTGCCGCTGGACGTGAGCCTGGACATGCGCCTGTCCGACCTGATTGGCGTGGACAAGCAACGTGAAACACTGGCGCGCAATACCCAGCAATTTATCGATGGCCTGCCCGCCAACCATGCACTGCTGTGGGGTTCGCGCGGCACGGGTAAATCGTCCATGGTGCGCGCGTTGCTGGCCCAGCACGCCAAGGCGGGCCTGCGCCTGATCGAAATCGAGCGTGATCATCTCGCTGATCTGCCGCGTGTGGTCGAGCAACTGATCAAGTTGCCGCAGCGCTTTATCCTGTTCTGTGATGACCTGTCGTTCGAGGCCGGCGAAGGCGATTACCGCGTGCTGAAAAGCGTGCTGGACGGCTCCCTCGAACAGGCTCCGGAAAACGTACTGCTGTACGCGACTTCCAACCGCCGTCACCTGGTCCCGGAGAACCAAAGCGACAATGACAACTGGAAACGCGTGGATGGCGAGTTGCACCCCAGCGAAGCGGTGGAAGACAAAATTGCCTTGTCCGACCGTTTTGGCCTGTGGCTGTCGTTCTATCCGTTTACCCAGGAGCATTTCCTGGATGTGGTGGAGCACTGGATCGGCGAGCTGGCGAGCAAGGCTGGTTTGCAATGGCAGCGCGATGAAGCCCTCGACATCCTCGCCGTGCGCTGGGCGACCGGACGCGGTAACCGCAACGGCCGTTGCGCGTACCAATTTGCCCGTTACTGGGTAGGCCTTAAATTGTTGGAGCTTCAACCATGATCAATCTACACAGCGCTGGCACCGACCTGGATGGCTATCCGATGCTCTGCGCGCAACTGGAGTCGCTGCTGGCCGATGAGCGCGACTTCATCGCCAACAGTGCGCAGTTTTCTGCGTTTCTGTTCAATCAGCTGGGCGACTTGAACTGGGCCGGCTTCTATCTCAACCGCAACGAAGAACTGGTGCTCGGACCGTTCCAGGGCCAGATCGCCTGTGTGCGCATTCCCTTCGGTCGCGGGGTCTGCGGGGCGGCGGCCGTAACGCGGCAAACCCAGCGGGTGGAGGATGTGCATGCGTTTCCCGGGCACATTGCATGCGACAGCGCATCGAACAGTGAGCTGGTGGTGCCTTTGGTCAAGGACGGCAAGCTGGTTGGCGTTCTTGACCTCGACAGCCCGTCGCTTGCACGCTTTACGCTCCAGGACCAGGCGGGCATTGAACAGCTGGCGGCGATTTTCCTGCGTCTGACCGACTGCTGATCACGCAAGGGGCAGCAATGCCCCTTACTGACCCTCTAGGCTGTGGAGCTGCACTTGCAGCAACCTTTCCAGTTCCAACATGAACTTTTCCAGGGTTTTCGCACCCGCCTCGATTAACGTCCAGTCATCGCCACGGGCACACGCCTGTTCGAGGGCTTCACACTGCCCGGCCAATGAGGCCGCCTGAACAATACGGGCTGCACCCTTGATCTTGTGGGCCTGCTCAATGATCTCCTGAAGCGGGGCGTGTGCGGTTATCAGTGCGGTCAGTGCCTGGCGATCGTTCCGGCTGCTGCTCAACAGCTCCTCCAGCAGTCGCCTATTCAGCTGTGGGTCGCCGCCGGTCAAGGCCTCGAAGTTGCCAAGGTCCAGGTGCAACTCCACTGTTTGAGGGGCGATCTGCGCCAGTTGTCGCTCCAGAGTCGTGAGGCTGATGGGTTTGAACAGGCAATCGTTCATACCGGCCTGAGCACAGCGTTGTTTCTCTTCAGGCTGTGCATTGGCGGTAAACCCAAGCACCACGCACGGTGGCAGTTGCTCGCGCTGTTCGTATTCGCGGATCGAACGACTCAACTCGTAGCCATTCATGATAGGCATGTTGCAGTCGGCGATGACCAGGTCGAAGCGTTCCTGGCGCCAGGCCTGGAAACCGGCTGCGCCATTCTGGGCTGCCGTGAACTGGTGGCCCAGGTAGCCCAGTTGCTGGCACATCAGCAAGCGGTTGGCGGGATGGTCGTCCACCACCAGCACATTGAGTACCGGCGTGGTTGCGGGCTTCTCGGGTTTCTGTTCATCGGCTGCCTGTTCCGGCAGCAGTCGCGGCATTCGCAGGTTGACATGCACCTGGGTGCCCACCATGGGCACGCTGCTCAGGCTCAGTTCTCCCCCCATCATTGCGCACAGGCTGCGGCAGATCACTAGCCCCAGGCCCGCGCCGCTCCTGGCGAGCTGCCCGGAATTGTCGGCCTGGGCAAAGGGTTCGAACAGGCGTTTCTGATCGTCGCGGCTGATACCTATCCCGGTATCCTCCACCACCAGCTTCATCTCGACCTGTTGCGCCAGTTCGGTGCGCAATACTTCGACGCGGATTTTTACCTGGCCACGTTCGGTGAACTTGATGGCATTGCTGATCAGGTTCGACAGCACCTGCTTGAAGCGCAGCGGGTCGATCAGGACTTCGGTGTCGTCCTGGTCGGGCTTGAACTCTAGGGACAGGCTGAGGGTTTTCTGGCGCGCCAGGCCGTCGAAGACACGCACCACCGACTCGATCACCTCGCGCAGGTTGACCCGTTCCGGCGCCAGGCTCAGGCGGCCGGATTCGATACGTGCGATGTCCAGGATATCGCCGATCAGCTCCAGCAGATCCTTGGCCGAGTTGTAGGCAACTTCGATGGCCGGGCGATCCAGGTGGCCATGGTCGGCGCGTTTGAGGGTCAGCTCCAGCATGCCGATCACCGCGTTCATCGGCGTGCGTATTTCATGGCTCATGGTAGCGAGGAAGGTGCTCTTGGCCCGATTGGCTTCGTCGGCGCGCTCTTTGGCCGCGCGGATCTCATCGAACAATTGGCGGCGCTCGCTGATGTCAATCCAGCCACCGATGATTCCCTGCACCTCCCCGGTAGAGTCGCGGTAGGGCAGAATCCAATGATAGATCGTCAGTTTCTTCCCGCGAATATGCAGGGTGCGGTCCAGGATCAGCGGGTTACCTTCGGCCATTACCCGCTGGTAGTCGGCATGGTACTGCTCCGCGTCCGTCTCGAGGGCTTCGCTCATCTGCAGGGCACTTTTGCCGATCACGTCCTCCCGTTTGACTTCGAACACTTGCAGGTAGCTGTCATTGCATGTCTGCAGCAGGCCTTTACGATCGCGCACATAGATGGGGTGCGGGGTTTCATTGACCAGCGCGCGCATGAATTCGAACTGATCGTTGAGGGCACGCTCGGCCATCTTGCGGTGCTTGATCTGACGGCGCATGTAGGCGTTCCAGGCCAGGGAGATCAGCAGTAGCAGCCCGGTGCCGATGATGATACGGGCTATCAGTTGGTGGTAGTTGCGCCAATAACTGTCGGAGGCGGCGGTGTAGCCCCGCCAGCGGCTGTTGATCACCCCCAGTTCATCCGGAGCGATGCTCAACAAGGCCTTGTCGAGAATCGAGCTGAGTTCGGTGGCGCTACGGGATGTGGCCAGGGCAAACGTGGCCGGGAAGGTGCCGATGCTCGTGCTCATCTGCAGCTTGTCCTGGAACACCTGGGACGACAGGAAGTAGTTGGCGACTACCAGGGAGTTCACCGCGCCTTCCACGTGTCCCTGGGCCAACAGTTCCGAAGCCTTGAAGGTGTCGCTGGCTTTGACCAGTTGGACCTGGGGAAAATCGCGACGAAGAATAGCCTCCAGAGGATTGCCTGGCGTGATTGCCAGGCGTTTGCCGGCCATCTGCTCCAGGTTCGAGGGTGCATTGGGTTCTTTGCGTGTCAGCAGGACATAGGAGTTTTCCAGGTAGGGGCGGCTGAAGTTCAGTTGCGCCTCCCGCTCGGCGCTGGGCACGATGGCACCGATGATGTCGGCCTTGCCGGTGTCCACCTGCTCGATCATTGCGTTGACGTCGCGTTCGCGCTGGATCTCGAAGCGCAGCCCGGTGCGCAGGCGGACCAATTCCAGCAGGTCGGCGGTGATGCCGCGGAAGTTGCCATCGGCATCGAAAAAGGTCAGTGGTGCGAAGGTTTCATTCACGACCACCTTGACTACCGGATGGTCTTTCAACCAGCGCTCTTCACGTTGGGTCAGTTGCAGCTTCTGGTCGGACAGCAAGATGTCGCTGCCGGCACTCCAGCGCTTGGCGATCATTTCCCGTTCGTTCATGGGCACGGTGGTCAGAACCGCGTCGACAATACTCAAGAGGGTGCGTTGATGTTGGGACATGGCGAAGCTGAACCCGTAGGCTTCGTGTTTACCGAAGTTGGCCATGCGGATGTTCTTCAGGTAACCCTTGTTGATCATGTAATGGGTGGAAATGGTATCGCCAAGGAAGACGTCTGCCTGGTCGAACGCCACCGCATTCAGGGCATTTTGATAAGAGGGGTAGGCACGGATGATTGCCTTGGGGTACAGCTTTTCCACTTCCGCCAAGGGCAGGTAGTGGTAGACCAGGGCCAGGCGCATGCCGGCCAGGCCATCGTTCAGGCTGCGGGTTTCACCTTCGCGGGTGACCAGCACCGGTTGGTCGACGGCATAGGGTTCGGACAGCGTGAGATTCGGGTTCGCCGCCTCGAAGCCGTTGGAGGAGCCCAGTAAATCGATATCCCCGATTTCGAGCGCACGGATGGCCGCTTCACGGGAAGGGTAGCGCAGTACCTTCACTGGCAAGGCCAGCGCCTTGGCCAACAGGCCGGCGTAATCAGCGGTAAGTCCTTCGTAGTCGCGACCGCTGGACGTGAGGTCGAATGGAGGATAGTCAGGGGCCGCAGTGCCCAACACCAGTTCGCGCTTGTTTTGCAGCCATTGGCGCTGGGTCTTGTTAAGGTTTGTTTCCAGTTGAACGGAGCCTGCACGGCTCAACAAGGTGAAATGTTCCGGGCCCGTTTGATGGTTCGCGAGCACGGCGGTGCTGAAGCACAAACCGGCACTCAATATAATCAGATAGTCCTTTATACGCCTGGGCATCCGCTTTCTCACACTAGCGCGTTTCGTTTTGCCATCTCGATAAGTTCTACCAAGGATTTGGCTTGAAGTTTTTGCATCAGCCTCTTTTTGTAAGTGCTTACTGTTTTGTTGCTCAGAAACATACCTTTTGCAATTTCCTTGTTGGTGCGGCCTTGTGCAAAAAGTTGCAAAACCATAAGTTCGCGGTCGTTGACGTTCTTGAACAGTTCAAGTTCCTGGGACTCGACGCCGTCTGCACCGCTGCTGTTCAGCGCCTGGCTGGGGAAGTAGTTGTAGCCGGACAACACCGCGCGGATGGCACTCAGCAATTCGCTCAGGTCGCCTTCCTTGCACACGTAGCCGTCGGCGCCCGAGCGCATGCAGCGTGTGGCGAACAAGGTGGGGGATTGGGCCGTCAGGATCAGGGTTTTCATCTGCGTGTTCATGGCATTGAACCGGCAGAGCACCTCGAGCCCGTCGAGCTTGGGGATGCTGATATCGAGGATGATGAGGTCAGGCAAGCATTCGCGGACCATTTGTATGGCATCGCATCCGTTGTCTGTTTCTCCCACCACTTTGTAACCTTCGTGTTCCAACAACATTCGGATGGCAAGCCGTATAACCGGGTGGTCATCGATAATAAAAACTGAGTTCATGATCACATTCCGTGCAAGTGCAAATAAAGCGGGCACATTAGCTCAGAAGGGGAGGCAGGAGCATGAGCTCAGGGGGGAGTAGATATAAAACAGGAAAGTTCCTACATTAAAAAAGGTAAATACCTACACGTTGCTCAGGCTGTGCGAAGTGATATGCCTGCGCTTGTGAGGTGAATGAATTAAATGGTGCCGCTATAGAATTAGCTGGCTCGGCACAGAGCTTTTTCTTCGGGCCCTGACGTTTAAAATCCTACATGTGCGATCTGAGTAATGGGCAGATCAAACGTGCCAGCTCATCTTTGTTCAGCGGCTTTGACAAATAGCCGAGCAATGGCAGGCCACGGTCCACCGCTTGGGCGATCAGGGCCGCGAGTTCTGTCGCGGGCAGTCCGCTCAGGAGGATGGCAGTTGTGGTAAAGCGTCGGCGACTGGCGATTTCAATCAGCTCGAGTCCCGGCAGGTCGGGCAGGCATTGATCGCACAGGATGATGTCGAAGGGTATCTCGGCCCGCGACATCAAACAGATAGCCTGTTCGGCGTTCTCGGCCGGGGTTACCCGTGCAAAGCCGAAGCTTCTGAGCAGGCACTGGGTGGCGAGGAGTTGAAAGGGATGATCCTCCACCAGCAGGATACGAAGCGGATAACTGGGCATTGGGGGCACACGGTGAGTCAAGCGTCGATGGAGGGCGCGTAGGAACTGTTCGCCTGGGTCGCCCGGAGCGTGCGTGATTATTCAGCAGGTGCCTGTGCGAATTCGATCAGGCCGCTCTGTTCCCTTCGTAGGTCGATTCCTCTCGGATAACAGGCGGCTTGATCGTACTCGTCATTGGGGACTGGAGCGCCCGGTCATTTCCCGGGCCATTTCGGTGGCATAGCTGTCGGTCATGCCGGCGATGAAGTCGATCATGCGCAGGAACGAGGCGTGCAAAGGCCATTGGGGATTTGGCGCGTTGTTACCCAGCAGGTCGAGAATGCGCCGATTCTTGAACGACGGCGTACGCCCGCCATGCTGCTCCAGGGCTGCGCCGCAAAAGGCGTTCAGCAGAATTTCCAAGGTGGTGTAGGCGCCGATTTCATGCAATGTCTTGCGCTTGTCCTGGAAGATCTTCTTGCGCGCCATGTCCTTGGCGTCCAGCACGCAACGCTTGGCCGGGCCGTGCATGTGCTCCACCAGGTCGCCGGGCAGGGTACCGGCGAGCAAGGCATCCTGTTGTTCGACAAAGGCCCGCGCGGCCGCGTTGGTCAGGTGTTCGATAGCCTTGCCCCGCAGGATCGCCAGCTTGCGCCGCCGGGAGTCCTGCGCGCCGAGTTGGCGATAGGTCTGCGGCAGGTCATCGCCTACCAGGTCCAGCAGCAGCGACTCGACCTCGGTGTACTCCAGCAACTCCATTTCCAGGCCGTCTTCCAGGTCGATCAGGGCGTAGCAGATGTCATCTGCTGCCTCCATCAGATACACCAGCGGATGCCGGGCCCAGCGCTGTTCTTCGAGTTGCGGCAGGCCGAGCTTGTGGGCGATCTGCTCGAGGATCGGCAGTTCGCTCTGGTAACAGCCGAACTTGTGTTTCTTGTAGCCCAGGGAGTCGGCGTGGCGGGCGGTCCAAGGGTATTTCAGGTAAGTGCCCAGGGTGGCGTAGGTCAACCGCGTGCCACCGTCGAACTGGTGATATTCAAGCTGGGTGAGCACGCGGAAGCCTTGGGCGTTGCCTTCGAAATTGAGGAAGTCATTACGCTCGGCGCTGCTCATGTCATCCAGCCAACCGCGGCCTGCGGCCTGCTGGAACCAATGGCGGATGGCGTCTTCGCCGGAGTGCCCGAACGGGGGGTTGCCGATGTCATGGGCCAGGCAGGCCGATTGCACCACCATGCCCAGGTCGCTCGGGTCGCACCAGTCGGGCAGGGCGCTGCGCAACGTTTCGCCGACGCGCATGCCGAGGGAGCGGCCTACGCAGCTCACCTCCAGGGAATGGGTCAGGCGGGTGTGAATGTGGTCGTTGCTGGAGACCGGGTGCACTTGGGTCTTGCGGCCCAGGCGGCGAAATGCGCCAGAGAAGATAATACGGTCATGGTCTTTGTGGAACGGGCTACGGCCCAGTTCTTCCGGGCTGTGCAGCGGTTTGCCTAGACGTTCGCGAGTCAGCAGGGTGGGCCAATCCAAGGCGGGTACTCTCCGTGCGGTGAATGACCCTCCCAGCTTCCCGGTTCAGCGCGGGCTGGGCAAGCGAAAATCTACAGCCCGGCCGCGTCGATATCGATTAACAGCAAACGCTGACCGTTATCAAAGAACTGTCCGGCGGTGAGGCAATACTGGTTGGTGGTCGCGTCGCGGTAGGTCGAGGAGAGGGTCAGACGACGCTCGTCCCACCCTTCGGCCAACAGGTGATAGAAATACGGGCGCCACGACCAGTTATGGCCCAGATAAAGGCTGTCGGCCTGCCAGGCGTCCTGGCGCCATTCGAAATTGGGCGTCAGCTGAGTGCCGTGTCGGTCGCATTGGTAGAAGCGCAGCAGCCAGGGGAACGCCGGCAGTTGGGGCAATTGGCTCAGCGGCGCCTGTGCCTGGGCCCAGGTTTGTAGGATTTTCATCAGCTCGGCCAATTGCTGGCGCAATTGCATGATGCGCCCGCGTTCCGCCAGTTTTTGCTGAACGTAGGCGGTGCGCAACTCTGCAAAACGCGGCACGAAGGCGTCGGCGGCAAACCAGTCCAACTGTGCCTGGGCAAACAGATAGCCCTGCACATAACGCGAGCCGCACTCCAGGGCGAAGCTCAACTGTGCTTCGGTTTCCACGCCTTCGGCAATGATCCAGCAGCCGGTTTTCTCGGCCATCTGCGCCAGCGCCCGCACCACTTCGCTGCTCGGCCCGCCGCGGGCGGCTTCCTGGAACAGGCGCATGTCCAGCTTGAGAATGTCTGGTTGCAATGCCAGCACCCGGTCGAGCTGGGAATAGCCGGCGCCGAAGTCATCGATGGCGATACGCGCACCGGCCTCGCGGTAACGCGCGACCACGTCAGCCAGGCGCTGGATGTCGCCACCCAGTTCGGTGATCTCGAACACGATCCGTCGCGGGTCGACACCATGGCTGTGAATCTGTTTCAGGCTCGGCAGGGCTTGGCCCGGACGCAGGCGGTTGATCCAGCGCGGCGAGATGTTCAGGCTCAGGAACCAGTCGGCGGGTGCTTCATGCAAGCGGCTCAGGGCATTGTCGCGAATCTGCCGATCGAGACGGCGCAAGGTCACGCCTGGGGTGCGCGGGTCGGCGAACAGCGGCCCCACCGATTGCAGGCGCCCGTCGGCCTGGCGCAGGCGGCCGAGGGCCTCGACACCGGCGATGCGGCCGGTGGCGGTATCGATAAAAGGCTGGAAGCAGGCGAGCGGTTGCCCGTCGATCACGGGGCCTCCTTAAGCGAGGTGGCTGAAAAAAGGCCCGGCCCTCGAAAACGAGGGCCGGGCCGATTCTGTTAGCAAGAATGCAGCCAGCCAGGCTCAACTTTTGCGCGAAGTGCCCTGCATGGCCAATTTGATCAGCGGGATCAACCCGGCACCGAGACGCACCAGGCGTGTCAGGCTGCTGATACCGCCGCCCTTGGCACCTTTGCCGGTGAAAAAGCCCATCAGCGTCACCGCAGCCACGCCCCACAGCGGCGCGTGCTTGATGCCAAGGCTGTCCTGCCAGTTACTGCCCAGGTTGCGCACCTTGTTCAACGGCAGCATCAGTTGCTGGGACTCGTGGCGGATTTCCTGACGGTGCATTTCCATGCGCAGCCTGATCAACGCTTTACGCATTTCCCGCCGTGACGTGTTTTTTGGCATTTCAGTCAGGCTCATGGCAGCAGACGCTCCCGGTCATTGGCCAGCTCTTCGAGGGTGGCGTGGAATGGCGTGGATTCATCGAACACCGCCGCTTTCAAGCGTACCCCGCAAAAGGCTGCGGCCAGGCTGTAGAACACGCAGAGGCAGATGATTCCGGTCAGGCGGTAGCCGGTGTCCCAGACCAGGATCATCACCAGTGTCGACAACCCCACCAGCAACAGGAGTGCAAACACCAGCGCCAGGCCGGCAAACAGCAGCAGGCTGACGGTGCGAGCCTTCTGTTCCTGCAATTCGATGCCGAACAACTCGACGTGGCTGTGCAGCAAGCCCAGCACGGCTGCGCCCAGGCGCCTTGAAGTCGTCCCCGTGGACGAGCCGGTTTCGCCGATAGACATGATTAGCGCCTTGTGGCCAGCAGGCCGATCAGAAAGCCCACGCCGGCGGCAATGCCCACCGACTGCCAAGGGTTGGCTTGCACGTAATCTTCAGTCGCAGTGACCGCCGCCTGGCCGCGTTCACGCAGCGAGTCTTCAGTCTGCTTGAGGGTTTCGCGGGCCTGGAGCAGGGTATCGTGGATCTTGGCCCGTAGCTCATCAGCCTGGTCACCGGCGAGCACTTTGGTGTCGTCCAGCAACCTTTCGGTATCAGTCACCAGGGTTTGAAAATCCGCCATCAATATTTCTTGAGCAGTCTTTGCAGTTCTTCTGGCCATGGTTATCTCCGTGATGGGCTGTTTTGTACTTAGTGGTTTCGAGTCACCGGCGTCGGTGAAGGTTCAGTGCAATTGTGTGGTACAGCTTTTGCTTTGCCTTGGTGCGCAGGCCCCGGGGCCTGCGCCGAATCCGGGCGGTGGGGCAGGAAGCCTTGAAAAACCTTACCCTAAATAACTGAAACTCGCGGAAAAACCCTGTCGGCAACGGCCTGTTGTGTTGATCGCTGCGCTAAATCGGTTCATGCCCTCTGCAGAGGGGCGGGACCGGCGGTGCCAATTTAGTGCGCGCAACCCGGGCTTGAACCGCTTTGGTGCTTTTTGCCCTACTGCAGGCCTGCCAACTTCCATGGAAAATGTGCAAAGTGCAGTGGACACGCTTGTCCACAGCTCCAACACCCTGTTTATCCTGATCGGTGCGGTCATGGTCCTGGCCATGCACGCTGGCTTCGCGTTCCTCGAAGTCGGCACGGTGCGCCAGAAGAACCAGGTCAACGCCCTGTCGAAGATCCTCAGCGACTTCGCCATCTCCACCTTGGCCTATTTCTTTATAGGCTATTGGATCTCCTACGGGGTGAGCTTCATGCAACCGGCGGCGGTGATCAGCGCCGACCATGGCTACGGCCTGGTGAAGTTCTTCTTCTTGCTGACCTTCGCGGCAGCAATCCCGGCGATCATTTCCGGGGGGATTGCCGAGCGTGCACGGTTTGCGCCGCAACTCTGCGCAACCGCGTTGATCGTGGCGTTTATCTACCCGTTTTTCGAAGGCGTGGTGTGGAACGGCAATTTCGGCCTGCAGGCTTGGCTGCTCGCAACCTTCGGCGCCAGCTTCCATGATTTCGCCGGCTCCGTGGTGGTCCACGCCATGGGCGGCTGGCTGGCGCTGGCGGCGGTGTTGCTGCTTGGCCCGCGCAACGGGCGCTACCGCGAAGGGCGCCTGGTGGCGTTCGCGCCGTCGAGCATTCCGTTCCTGGCATTGGGGTCGTGGATCCTGATTGTCGGCTGGTTTGGTTTCAACGTGATGAGTGCGCAAACGTTGAATGGCGTCAGTGGCCTGGTGGCGGTCAACTCGCTGATGGCCATGGTTGGCGGCACCGTCGCGGCTTTGATCATCGGCCGCAACGATCCGGGTTTCCTGCATAACGGCCCGCTGGCCGGGCTGGTGGCCATCTGTGCGGGTTCCGACCTGATGCACCCGGTGGGCGCACTGGTCACTGGCGCAGTCGCCGGTGGTTTGTTCGTGTGGTTCTTTATCGCCGCCCAGGATCGCTGGAAGATCGACGACGTGCTGGGCGTGTGGCCGCTGCACGGCCTGTGCGGCGTGTGGGGTGGCATTGCCTGCGGCATCTTCGGCCAGACGGCATTGGGGGGCCTGGGCGGTGTCAGCCTGGTCAGCCAACTGATCGGCACTGCCCTTGGTGTGCTGGTCGCGCTGGTCGGTGGCCTGCTGGTGTACGGCGTGATCAAGCGCGTGCACGGGCTGCGCCTGAGCCAGGAAGAGGAGTATTACGGCGCGGACCTGTCGATCCACAAGATCGGCGCGGTCAGTCAGGATTGATCGGCTCGTCTGCCTGGCGATAAAAACCGTGCAGCAGGCGGTAGCGGTTGTGTCGCACATCGTCAACCCGCGCCTGCACCTGTTGGTCCGGCAGGCCCAGCAGGATCAGGGCGTGGGAGGCGAGCATCAGGCTTGACTCCAACAGTTCGGGCACCACTTCGCTGGCGCCTGCGGCCTTCAGTTCAGCCAGTTGGCTGTCATCGCGGGTGCGCACCAGGATCGGCACTTCGGTGTTGATCCGGCGTGCTTCCTTCAACACCACCAGCGCGACATCGGTGTTGTCCACCGCAATCACCACCAACCGCGCGCGTTCCAGGCCGACCGCACTGAGCAAGGCGCCACGCCGGCAATCACCGTAGTGCACGCTGCTGTCTTCGGTGGCGGCTTCCTGTACCCGTTCCGGGTCGTCATCCAGAGCGATGAATGCCTGTTGTTCCTGGCGCAGAAAGCGCCCGATGGATTGGCCGACGCGACCATAGCCGCAGATCACCGCGTGACCGTGCAGCTCGGCGTTGAGCGCGGTGATGGCTTCCAGTTGTACTTGCTGGTTGGGCTTGCGGTGCAGGCGCAGGGCAATGCCCGGCGCGGCACGCAGCAGCAGCGGCGTCAGTAGCATCGAGCAGAAGGTGGCGGCGAGCAGCAAGCCGTTGAATTCATCCGGGATCAACCGGCTCTGTTGCATCTGTGCCATCAATGCAAAGCAGAACTCGCCGCCCTGGGCCAGCGCCAGGCCGCTGCGCCAGGCGGTTTCGCTGTCGCTGCCGCGCAGCTTGACCAGCGCGGCGACCACACAGCCCTTGACCAGCATCAGGGTGAGGGTCAGGGCGAGGATCAACAGGCTGTGGCTGACGAACAGTTGCAGGTCGATCAGCATACCGATGCTGACGAAAAACAGCCCCAGCAGGATGTCGCGAAACGGACGGATATCTGCCTCGATCTGATGGCGGTAGTGGCTTTCTCCCAACAGCATGCCGGCCAGGAACGCGCCGAGGGCAGGGGAGAGCCCCAGCAGGTGGGTGAGCCAGGCGGTCAGCAACACAATCACCAGCGCCAGCAGTACGAACAACTCGGCCGAATGGGAGGCGGCGACTTCATGAAACAAGCGCGGCAACAACCAGCGACTGGCGAGCAGCAAGCCGACAAACAACACCACGGTCTTGCCCAGGGTCAGTGGCAGCGCCCAGTACCAGGCTTGTTCACCGGTGCCGGCAAACACCGGCACCAGGGTCAGCAACAGCACCGCTACCACATCCTGGAACAGCAACACGCCAATCGCGTTCTGGCCATGGCTGCTGAAGATTTCACCGAGGCTGGTCAACTCCTTGCTGACGATGGCCGTGGATGACAGCGCCAGCCCTGCGCCCAGTAACAACGCGACGCCTGGCGCCACACCCAGGATCATCAACAAGATGCCCAGCAGCGCCCCGCAGCCCAATACCTGCAAACTGCCCAGGCCAAACACCACGCGGCGCAGGGCGAGCATCTTGGTCAGGGAGAACTCCAGGCCCAGGGAGAACAGCAGGAACACCACGCCCAGTTCGGCGAGGTCGGGCAGCTCTTCGCTGTCATTCACCCAGTCCAGCGCGGTGGGGCCTACGGCCAGGCCGACGCAGAGGTAGCCCAGCACCGGCGGCAGCTGCAGCCGGCGAAACAGCGCAATCACCACCAGGGATGAGGCCAGAATGATCAGCAGGTTGGCAAACACACGCATCTCCGTTGCAAGGGGGCAGGCAAAAAGCCGCGAGAATCGCTGAAACAGTTATAGGCCATGGTGACCTGGGTCAGGGTTTTTGGGGGCTGGTTTCTCGCCACAGATTTTCGTCAGGCTTAGAATGTTGGCCTACTTTCTGATCAGGTCCATTCGTCATGCTTCCTGAATGCCAGCTATTCGGCACCCTGGGTTGCCATCTGTGTGAAATCGCCGAAGCCGAAATCATGCCGCTCGTCGAACACGGGTTGTTGGTGGAACTGGTGGATATCGCCGACCCCGACGACCTGACCGAAGCCTACGGCCTGCGGATTCCGGTACTTCGCAGAGTGGACACCGGGGCGGAACTGGATTGGCCATTTGACTCACAACAGGTCGTGGCCTTCCTTCGTTGAGTTTATGCGATGGCAGGTTTCCAAATATTAAGTTACTGTATGTTTGTACAGCGATTGAGTAGAGGGAACGCCCGTGGTGAATGTTGAACAACTGAAAAGCAGCGTCAATCGCATGTCCGCCGATGTCGTGCGCGACGCGGTGAACGAGCTGCGCCTCGATGGCCTGGTCACAGAAGGCAAGACGCCTTTTAACAAGGTGCATTTCAATACCTGCTTTGCCGAGATCGAGGCGCTGTTCCAGCGTGCCGGTTACCACAAGCAATTGGATGTGGTGGGTTACCAGGGCTTGTTGTACGCGTTGTACGATCCAGGCCGCTGGGAAGCGGTGGACGTGCTGCGCTGGCTCAAGGAATTCACCGAGGCCGCCAGTGCCTCGCCGATTCTGCGGGCGGAGCTGGCCAAGGCTTGAGATCCGCCCTAGGCTCAAGCCCGCCCGATGCGGGATAATGCCCGCCGGTTTTCCCAGGCTTCGAGCATTTCATGTCCACTTCCGTTTTTATCGCCTCCGAGCACCAAGCCAGCACCCTGTATTTGCCGCCCGGTCCTTGGGCGACGGTGCTCGATTGCCTCTGCGAGCACTTCCCGGCGATCGGCCGTGGACAGTGGCTTGACCGCATCGCCCGTGGCAGGGTGCTGGACATCAACGGCAGCCCCATCAGGCTGGACTTGGTCTACAAGGAAGGCCTGTGCATCTATTACTTCCGCGAAGTGCCCAACGAGAAAGTCATCCCGGTGCAGGAAACCATCCTGTACGCCGACGAGCACTTGGTGGTCGCTGACAAACCGCACTTCCTGCCCGTGACCCCCGCCGGTGAATACGTCGAGCAAACGCTGCTGCGGCGCTTGATTCGCCAGTTGGATAACCCATCGCTGGTGCCCCTGCACCGCATCGACCGGCATACGGCGGGGCTGGTGCTGTTCTCGGCCAACCCGGCCAGCCGCTCGGCGTATCAGCAACTGTTTCCCACACGCCAGATCGACAAGTTCTACGAAGCCATCGCTCCGGCCCTGCCGAACCTGACGTTCCCCCTGGTGCATAAAAGCCGCCTTGTCGATGGCGAGCCGTTCTTTCGCATGCAGGAAGGGCCTGGCGCGAGTAACACCGAAACGGCGGTGGAAGTGCGCGAAAAAAACGGCGATCTATGGCGCTATGGCCTGTTTCCCGTAACCGGCAAGAAACACCAGTTGCGTGTGCACATGACCGCACTCGGTGCGAGTATCTGCAACGACCCGTTCTACCCGGACGTGATCAAGGACGCCGTGGACGATTACGCCAACCCCCTCAAACTGTTGGCCCAGGGCGTACGGTTTATCGACCCGGTCACAGGTGTCGAGCGCAACTTGCGCAGCCAGATCACCCTCGACTGGTAACTGCCAGAAACGACAAGGCCCGCGCGAGGCGGGCCTTGATGGCAAACGCTAAGACTTACAAGTCTTTGACGGTGCGAACCTGATCTTTGTTGATGCGGGTGCGCTTGCCGTCAAGCTGTTCGAATTCGTAGAAACCCGAATCTTCGTTGTATTTAGGGGTGTCGACGGCCTGGATTTCGCGACCGTCATTCAGGGTGATCACTGTCGGCGAGGCACAACCGGCGAGGGTGGCGAGGCCCAGTGCAAGCATGAGAGCGGCGATGGTCCGTTGAGTCATGAGTTTGTCTCCGAGATAATTCTTTTGAATAGCTGACCTTGTGACGCTCATGGCGTCGACAAAGTTCCAGGTGCGAGGTTCATTCTGACACGCCCGGGCGCGTCTGTAACAGCTCCGGCGTATTAAGGTTGGCCAGGCGCGGGTCATCCGCCGGGCACTCCAGGCCCACGCCGCCCAGTTGCAGGAAGAGCTTGCGCGGGCTGCGTTCACCGGCGTGCCAGGCGTTTTCCACCGCGTCCCGCAGGGCGGTGGGGAGGATGCAGATCAGGGGTTCCCAGAATTCACCATGGCGCACCATCACCGGCAGCAGCGGGTTGCGCCGTGCGGTCACACACAGGTCGTTGATCAGTCGTGCGTCGATATGCGGCACATCGCACGGCAATATCAGCAGGTGCATGTGATGTGCTGCCGCGAGTCCCGCGCGGATACCGGCAAGCGGGCCGGGAAAGTCCGGGCTGTCGTCGTTCACCAGTTGGTCGGCGTACGCGGCGTAGCGTTGCGGATTGCGGTTGCACGAGATGATCAGGTCATCCGTCAGCGGCCGCACCAGGCGCTGCAGATGGGCGATCAAGGGCTGGCCATGCCATTCCAGCAGGCCTTTGTCCTGGCCGCCCATACGCTGGCCACGCCCACCGGACAGCAGCAAGACCGAACAGGGGAGTGATGATGAATCGATAGGCATGGCGGTTCCGCAGCGGCAGTAAAAGGGGGGGCTGTGATATAACATCGGGCTGTTCCTTCGACAACCGGACCGTGCCATGAAAGCCAAGGCAGATGCGCCCTTCGTACCCCTGAATATCGCTGTATTGACCGTCAGCGACACCCGCACCCTCGACACCGATACCTCCGGCCAGGTCTTTGTCGACCGCCTCACCGCTGCCGGCCATAACCTGGCCGAACGCGTGCTGCTCAAGGACGACCTCTACAAGATCCGCGCCCAGGTCGCCCACTGGATCGCCGAAGACGTGGTGCAAGTCGTGCTGATCACCGGCGGCACCGGCTTTACCGGCCGTGACAGCACCCCCGAAGCCGTGAGCTGCCTGCTGGACAAGCAGGTCGATGGTTTTGGCGAACTGTTCCGCCAGATCTCCGTGGCGGACATCGGCACCTCTACGGTGCAGTCCCGCGCCCTGGCCGGCCTGGCCAATGGCACCCTGGTGTGCTGCCTTCCAGGTTCCACCAATGCCGTGCGCACCGGTTGGGACGGTATCCTCGCCGAGCAATTGGACAACCGTCACCGCCCATGCAACTTCGTCCCGCACCTGAAACAGGCCGAGCCTTGTGAATCCCGTGGGTAAGCCGGGCAAGACCGGCGCCCTGATGCCGGTGGAGGACGCGTTGGCGCAACTGCTGGCCATGGCCGAAGCCGCACCGATCCGCGAGCAGGAAACCTTGCCCCTTGCGCACTGCGACGGGCGTGTATTGGCCTTGGACCTGGTCTCCACCCTCGACCTGCCACCCTGGCCGAACAGCGCCATGGACGGCTATGCCGTGCGTCTGTCGGACTGGACCGGCGAGCCCCTGGTGGTCAGTCAGCGCATCTTCGCAGGCCAGGCGCCGCAACCCTTGGCTGCGGGCACCTGCGCGCGCATCTTTACCGGCGCCCCGGTACCCGAAGGCGCCGACTGCGTGGAGATGCAGGAAAACGCTGTGGTCCATGCCGACGAGCGCGTGAGCTTCACCGAACCCCTGCACCTCGACCAGAACATCCGTCCACAAGGCCAGGAAACCACTGCAGGCGAGCTGGTTTTGTCGGCAGGTACGCGCCTGGGTCCGATTGAACTCGGACTTGCCGCCTCCCTGGGTCGTGACCGCCTGGACGTGGTGCGCCGCCCGCGTGTGGCGGTGCTGTCCACCGGTGACGAATTGATCGAGCCGGGCCTGCCACTGGGGCCGGGACAGATCTACAACAGCAATCGGCGGGTGCTGTGCTCGTGGTTGACCCGTATTGGCTGTGAAGTGATCGACGCCGGCATCCTGCCCGACGACCTTGAGCAAACCCGTACGCGCCTGGGCGACCTGGGCAGTGTCGACCTGATCCTGTCGACCGGCGGCGTGTCGGTGGGCGAGGCGGATTTCCTCGGCATTGCCCTGCGCGAAGAGGGCGAACTGGCCCTGTGGAAACTGGCGATCAAACCGGGCAAGCCGCTGACGTTCGGGCATTTTCGTGGCGTGCCGGTGATCGGCCTGCCAGGCAATCCGGCGTCGACGCTGGTGACCTTTGCGCTGTTGGCCCGGCCTTATCTGCTGCGCCGCCAAGGTGTGCAGGATGTCGAGCCGTTGCGTTTCGAAGTACCGGTGGGCTTCACCTGGCCTAAACCTGGCAACCGTCGCGAGTACCTGCGTGGTCGCATCGAACAGGGCAAGGCGATCATCTACCGCAACCAGAGCTCCGGTGTGCTGCGCAGCGCGGCGTGGGCGGAGGGGTTTGTCGAGGTGTTGGAAGGCACGACGCTGGCGATCGGCGATCGGGTCAACTTCATCCCGCTCAGTGAAGTCCTGAACTGACCCAATCCAAATGTGGGAGGGGGGCAAGCCCCCTCCCACATTTGGATCTTCATATGCCTCAGTAATCGTCGCCGCGTTCGGTGATGTCGCGCTCCACCTGCCCCGCATCCGGGTCATACCCCACCGGGAACTTGCCCTTCAACGTCCAGGCAAACGCAATGATCTCGGCAATCGTGCGGTACAGCTCCTCGGGAATACTGTCGCCCAGCTCCATCCGTGCCAGCAGCTTGACCAGTTCGGCGTTTTCGTAGATCGGTACTTCATTTTCCCGCGCCAGCTTCAGGATTGCTTCGGCCAGGGCGTCATCGCCCTTGGCCGTCAGCGTGGGTGCCTGCTGGCCGTCGTACTTGAGGGCAATCGCCTGGCGCGGCGGTGTCGGGTTCTTCATGCGGTTTCATCCACCCAGCGTTGTTCCAGTCCGGTTTTCGGCCCGCGCGGTGGGGTGCCGAGGTGGCAGTCGAGGTCGCCGACGTTGATGCCCGAGGTCACCAGGCGTTCGCGCAGGGTGCCCAGGTGGCTTTCGATCAGGCTGGCGGTGAAGGGGCGGGAGGCCCACAGCTGGCTGGAGAGTTTGCCCTGGCTCAATTGTGCCTGGACCTGCAATGGCCCGAGCGGCTCCATGTCGAAAGCCAGTTCGACGCGCCAGAGCATCTGCTTGGCGTCCTTTTTCTCCTTGCGTTCGGGCTGGTCCTTGTCCGGTGCCGGTTCTTCGCGCTGGAACTTGACCTGCAACGGCACGATGTCCTGCAACGTGCGCATGGGGATTTCCAGTTGCCAGGTGGTTTGCAAGCGGCCGTCGGCAGTCGTGCCGGTCTGTTCCAGGCTCGACAGCTGATGGCTTTGCAGGCGTGAGATGGCTCCGGCGGCCAGGCGCAGCAGGTTTTCCAGGTCGCCTTCGCCTTCCAGTTTCGCCATCAGCCGTTCGGGCAGCGGGAAGCTGGCAGGTATCTGGCGGGCGCTGACTTGGCCGAGGGTATTCAAAGGGCTGCGCACGAAGTTGGGCAGCGCCTGGGCCAGGGTGTTGGCGGCGAGGATCGCTGTCATGTTGGTGCTGGCGGGCAGGGCGGGCAACAGGTCCGCGACCAGGCGCAGCAACGCACCCTTCATGTCCAACGGCGGAATTTGCGGGTTCTGCCCGGCGAGCAGCTTGGCTTCAAGGAAGGCGCCGCTGTTCTGGATGACTTGCGCCAGTACCTTGGGGTTACTGACCTGCGCCAGGTCCGGCAGGGCGGCCAGCAGGCGGTCGGCGGCGGCGCGCAGGTCGGCGGAAGTACTGTCGCCGCGTGGCAGGTTTTGCAGGGCGGTGACGACTGCATCCAGCGAGCCCTGGCGACTCTGTTGGGTCGACAGTTGCTGGCTGACGGCCAGTTGATCCTTGAGCCCGCTCAGCGGCACAAAGCTCAGGGTCTGCGCGTTCTGCACCACGGCGCTGAGCAGGCTGCCGACGCGCAGGGGCTGAGGGCTTTCCACGGTCAGGGTCGCGCCCGCCAGGGCGTTGTTGAGCACAGTGACCAGCGAGCGGTAGATCGCCGGCTGCGCCGTGCCCTGGGGCAGCATCTGGGTGGTCAGCACCTTGGCCTGCAACAGCGTGCCTACCGGCATCTGGTTTGTGTCAATACGGGTGAGGGCGGCGACATTGGCGCTCAAGGCCTGCTGCAGGCTGAGGGTCAGGTTGCCCGCAGTCGTCTGGCTCACTGCCACATTGCTGCCCAGCGGCAGTGGTTGGGGGCTGCTGGCCTGTACCAGGGTCTGGCGGCCGCCTTCCAGGGTCAATTTGAGCAGCAACTGGAAGGCTTCCCCGCCTTGTTTCAGGGCGATGACTTCAGCGTTCGCGGTTTTGCCAGGGTCGATCAGGCCGATCTGCGGCTCCAGCAGTTTCAGCAGCTCGCCGGCCGCGGGTGCGGGGCCAGGCCCGGCTGTCGGGGCGGGTGCAAGCGTAGGAAGGTTGATCTCACCGGTCATCGCGCGCGTCGTCTCTGGGGAAATTGCCCTCTTTAGAGTAGGGCATCACATGTATAATGCCGCCCGTCTGCAACGAGAGCGGTAAAAACCTCACAACTATTTGATCCAGCTCTCTAAAATCGGTCGCCAAAGCCGTTATTGTGCATTTCTCTTTAACGGCCGCTGCACCGCCGACTTGAACCGTAAAGGCCCGCGATCTTTTGACCAGCCCTCTTCTTGAAGCCGTAGCGCTTGCCTGTGAACGCGACCTGCGCCTGCTGTTCGAGCACCTCGAACTGCGGCTCAAGGGCGGCGACATGGTGCAGATCAGCGGCCCCAACGGCAGCGGCAAGACCAGTTTGCTGCGCCTGCTGGCCGGGCTGATGCAGCCGACCGCCGGTGAGGTTCGACTCAACGGCAAGCCCCTCAACGAACAACGCAGCGAACTTGCCCGCAACCTGGTGTGGATCGGCCACGCCGCCGGCATCAAGGACGTACTGACCGCCGAGGAAAACCTCAGTTGGCTCAGCGCCCTGCATCATCCCGCTTCCCGCGATGCCATCTGGCAGGCCCTGGCCGCTGTCGGCCTCAAGGGGTTCGAGGACGTTCCCTGTCACACCTTGTCCGCCGGCCAGCAGCGCCGCGTGGCCCTGGCGCGTTTGTATCTGCCCGGCCCGCCGCTGTGGATTCTCGACGAACCCTTCACCGCCCTCGATAAACAGGGCGTCGCCCAGTTGGAAGAGCACCTGGCCCGGCATTGCGAGCAGGGCGGTCTGGTCGTTCTCACCACTCATCACACCCTTAATCGCGTGCCCGCCGGTTATCGTGACTTGGACCTGGGGCGGTGGTCGCTATGAGCGTATTCGGCCTGTTGGTTGCCCGCGAAGCACGCTTGCTCTGCCGTCGCCCCGCCGAACTGGCCAATCCGCTGGTGTTCTTCGCGATTGTCATCGCGCTGTTCCCGCTGGCGGTTGGCCCCGAGACTAAACTGTTGCAAACCTTGTCCCCAGGACTGGTGTGGGTGGCCGCGCTTTTATCGGTCCTGCTCTCGCTGGACGGGCTGTTTCGCAGTGATTTCGAAGACGGTTCCCTGGAACAGTGGGTCCTTTCGTCGCACCCCCTGCCACTTCTGGTTCTGGCCAAGGTACTGGCACACTGGGCTTTTTCCGGCCTCGCGCTAGTCTTGCTCTCGCCGCTGCTGGCGATGATGCTCGGGTTGCCCACCGAATGCCTGCCGATCCTGCTGCTGAGCCTGTTGCTCGGTACGCCGGTGCTCAGCCTGTTGGGCGCGGTAGGCGCGGCATTGACCGTGGGTTTGAAGCGGGGCGGCCTGCTGCTGGCCCTGTTGATTCTGCCTTTGTACATCCCGGTATTGATCCTGGGCAGCGGTGCCTTGCAAGCCGCGCTCATGGGCATGCCAGCGACCGGTTACCTGTTGTGGCTGGGTAGCCTGACCGCCCTGGCGGTCACCCTGACACCCTTTGCTATAGCGGCCGGCCTGAAGATCAGCGTCGGCGAATAATGAGGTCTGGTTAAGCGTTGTCTTAACCAGTAAAGACCCTAAGCTTTTCGCAACGACGAAAAGCAACCGTGATGGAAACAGCAATGAACTGGACCTGGTTTCACAAGCTCGGCTCGCCCAAATGGTTCTATGGCATCAGCGGCAAGCTGTTGCCGTGGTTGAGCGTAGCCGCCGTGTTGCTGATCGGCATCGGCCTGGTCTGGGGCCTGGCCTTCGCGCCGCCGGATTACCAGCAAGGCAACAGCTTTCGCATCATTTATATCCACGTACCTGCCGCGATGCTGGCCCAGTCCTGCTACGTGATGCTGGCGGTGTGCGGCATCGTCGGCCTGGTGTGGAAGATGAAGCTCGCGGATGTGGCCCTGCAATGCGCCGCGCCCATCGGCGCCTGGATGACCGCCGTGGCGCTGGTCACCGGCGCGATCTGGGGCAAGCCCACCTGGGGCTCGTGGTGGGTGTGGGATGCGCGACTAACGTCCATGTTGATCCTGCTGTTCCTGTACTTCGGTCTGATTGCCCTGGGCAACGCGATCAGCAATCGTGACAGCGCCGCCAAGGCTTGCGCGGTGCTGGCGATTGTCGGCGTGATCAACATCCCGATCATCAAATACTCGGTGGAGTGGTGGAACACCCTGCACCAGGGCGCCACCTTCACCCTCACCGAAAAACCGGCGATGCCGGTAGAGATGTGGGCGCCGCTGCTATTGATGGTGCTGGGGTTCTACTGCTTCTTCGGCGCCGTGCTGCTGCTGCGCATGCGCCTCGAAGTGCTCAAGCGTGAAGCCCGTACCAGTTGGGTCAAGGCCGAAGTGCAAAGCAGCCTGGGAGCGCGTGGATGAGTTTTGCTTCTTTCAGCGAGTTTCTCGCCATGGGCCATCACGGCCTGTACGTCTGGACCGCCTATGGCATCTGCCTGGCGGTGCTGGCCCTCAACGTCGCCGCGCCGATCCTGGCCCGCAAGCGTTACCTGCAACAAGAGGCGCGTCGTCTGCGCCGGGAGACCGAAAAGTGAATCCGCTGCGTAGAAAGCGTCTGTTGATCATCCTTGCCATCCTGGTGGGCGTCGGCATTGCCGTGGGCCTTGCCTTGAGCGCCTTGCAACAGAACATCAACCTGTTCTACACCCCGACTCAGATCGCCAACGGCGAAGCGCCGGTGGACACGCGGATTCGCGCCGGCGGCATGGTGGAGAAGGGCTCGCTGAAACGCTCTGCCGACTCCCTCGACGTCACCTTCGTGGTCACCGACTTCAATAAAGCCGTGACCATCACCTACCGCGGCATCCTCCCGGACCTGTTCCGCGAAGGCCAGGGCATCGTCGCCCTGGGCAAGCTCAACGCGGATGGTGTAGTGGTGGCTGATGAAGTGCTGGCCAAGCACGATGAGAAATACATGCCGCCGGAAGTCACCAAGGCGTTGAAAGACAGCGGCCAGTCGGCTCCAACACCTGCCAAGGAGGGCTAAGCCATGACGTCCGCACTGTTTATTCCGGAGTTGGGCCAGTTGGCGATGATCCTCGCGCTGTGCTTTGCCATCGTCCAGGCCGTGGTGCCGTTGCTCGGTGCCTGGCGTGGCGACCGTTTGTGGATGAGCCTGGCGCAGCCGGCGGCCTGGGGCCAGTTTGCTTTCCTGCTGTTCGCGTTTGGCTGCCTGACCTATGCCTTCATGACCGACGACTTTTCCGTCGCCTATGTGGCCAACAACTCCAACAGCGCGTTGCCCTGGTACTTCAAGTTCAGCGCCGTGTGGGGCGCCCACGAAGGCTCGCTGCTGCTGTGGGCGCTGATCCTCGGCGGCTGGACCTTTGCCGTGTCGGTGTTCTCGCGCCAACTGCCGCAAGTGATGCTGGCCCGGGTGCTGGCGGTGATGGGCATGATCAGCATCGGCTTCCTGTTGTTCCTGATCATGACCTCCAACCCGTTCAGCCGCATCCTGCCGCAGATCCCGGCGGACGGGCATGACCTCAACCCTTTGCTGCAAGACATCGGCCTGATCGTGCACCCGCCGATGCTCTACATGGGCTACGTGGGTTTCTCCGTGGCTTTTGCCTTCGCCATTGCCGCCTTGCTGGGTGGGCGCCTCGATGCGGCCTGGGCGCGCTGGTCGCGGCCCTGGACCATCGTCGCCTGGGCGTTCCTCGGGATCGGCATCACCCTGGGTTCGTGGTGGGCTTACTACGAACTCGGCTGGGGCGGTTGGTGGTTCTGGGACCCGGTGGAAAACGCCTCCTTCATGCCATGGCTGGTGGGTACGGCGCTGATTCACTCGCTGGCCGTCACCGAGAAGCGTGGCGTGTTCAAGAGCTGGACCGTGTTGTTGGCCATCGCCGCGTTTTCCCTCAGCCTGCTCGGCACCTTCCTCGTGCGTTCGGGGGTGCTGACGTCGGTGCATGCGTTTGCGTCCGACCCGGAGCGCGGCGTGTTCATCCTGATCTTCCTGCTGTTTGTGGTCGGCGGCTCCCTGACCCTGTTCGCCCTGCGCGCCCCGGTGGTCAAGAGCCAGGTCGGCTTCAACCTATGGTCGCGGGAAACCCTGCTGCTGGGCAATAACCTGGTGCTGGTGGTGGCCGCGTCGATGATCCTGCTCGGCACCTTGTATCCGCTGGTGCTGGATGCCCTGAGTGGCGCCAAATTGTCGGTCGGCCCGCCGTACTTCAACGCATTGTTCATCCCACTGATGGGCCTGCTGATGGTGGTAATGGCGGTCGGCGTGCTGGTGCGCTGGAAAGACACCCCGGTCAAATGGCTGGCCGGCATGCTGATGCCGGTTCTGCTGGGCAGTGTGGCCCTGGCGGTGATCGCCGGGGTTGCCTACGGCGACTTCAACTGGGCGGTGCTCGCCACCTTCCTGCTCGCCGCCTGGGTGTTGCTGGCCGGCGTGCGCGATATCTTCGACAAAACCCGTCACAAAGGCCTGATCAAGGGCCTGCCAACCCTGACCCGCAGCTACTGGGGCATGCAGGTCGCCCACATCGGCATCGCCGTGTGCGCCCTCGGTGTGGTGCTGTCCAGCCAGAACAGCGCTGAACGCGACCTGCGCCTGGCGCCGGGCGAGTCCATGGACCTGGCCGGTTACCACTTCATCTTCGAAGGCGCCAGGCACTTCGAAGGGCCGAACTTCACCTCCGACAAAGGCACCGTGCGCGTCGTGCGCAACGGCAAGGAGGTGGCGGTGCTGCACCCGGAAAAACGCCTGTACACCGTGCAGAGCTCGATGATGACCGAAGCCGGGATTGACGCAGGTTTCACCCGTGACCTCTACGTCGCATTGGGTGAACCGCTGGGCGACGGCGCCTGGGCCGTGCGGGTGCATGTGAAGCCGTTTGTGCGCTGGATCTGGTTCGGCGGTTTGCTCACGGGCTTTGGTGGTTTGCTCGCCGCGCTGGACCGGCGTTATCGGGTCAAAGTGAAAAGCCGGGTGCGTGAAGCTCTCGGCCTGCAAGGAGCGGCGGCATGAAGCGTTGGTTGATGGTGGTACCGCTGGCGATGTTTCTGGTGGTGGCGGTATTCCTGTATCGCGGGCTGTACCTGGACCCGGCCGAGCTGCCTTCGGCGATGATCGGCAAACAGTTCCCGGCGTTCAGCCTGCCGACCGTGCAGGGCGACAAGACCCTGACCCAGGCCGACCTGCTGGGCAAACCGGCGCTGGTCAACGTGTGGGGCACCTGGTGCATCTCCTGCCGCGTCGAACACCCGGTGCTGAACAAGCTGGCCGAGAAGGGCGTGGTGATCTACGGCATCAACTACAAGGACGACAATGCCGCCGCCTTGAAATGGCTGGCGGAGTTCCATAACCCGTACCAGTTGGATATCCGCGATGAAGACGGCAACCTCGGTCTGAACCTCGGTGTTTACGGCGCTCCGGAAACCTTCTTTATCGATGCCAAGGGCGTGATCCGCGACAAGTACGTCGGCGTGATCGACGAGGTGGTCTGGCGCGAGCAACTGGCCGCCAAGTACCAGGCCTTGGTCGATGAGGCCAAGCCATGAAGCGTCTGTTAGCTGCTGCGGTCCTGGCGCTCGGATTGGCCGGTGTGGCCCACGCCGCCATCGACACCTACGAATTCGCCAACGACGCCGAGCGCGAGCGTTTTCGCGACCTGACCAAGGAACTGCGCTGCCCCAAGTGCCAGAACCAGGACATCGCCGACTCCAACGCGCCGATTGCCGCCGACCTGCGCAAAGAGATTTTCCGCATGCTGGGGGAGGGCAAGGACAACCAGCAGATCATCGATTTCATGGTCGACCGCTACGGTGATTTCGTGCGCTACAAACCGGCCCTCACCGGCAAGACCGCGCTGCTCTGGTTCGGCCCTGCCGGGCTGTTGCTGGCCGGCGTTGTCGTAATGGCCGTGATCGTGCGCCGCCGCCGCGCCACGCCAACCGATGGTTCCGACGCGCTGTCCCTGGATGAGCGTAAACGCCTCGACCAATTGCTGGACACCAAGACTGATGATTGATTTCTGGCTCGCAGCCGGCCTGCTGCTTCTGATTGCCCTGAGTTTCCTGTTGATCCCTGTCCTGCGCGGTCGCCGTGCCCAACGTGAAGAGGACCGCACCGCGCTGAACGTGGCGCTGTACCAGGAACGCGTCGCCGAGCTGCAAGTGCAGCAGGACGAAGGCGTATTGAATCCTGCGCAACTCGACACCGGCCGCGCCGAAGCTGCCCGCGAATTGCTGGCCGATACCGAAGGCGTGGAAAAGCCCCGTGAGTCGCGCCTGGGCAAGCCGCTGCCCTTGTTGGCGGCGTTTCTGGTGCCGGTCCTTGGCGTTGCCCTGTACTTGCACTATGGGGCCAGCGACAAGGTCGAACTGACCCGCGAATTCTCCCAGCCGCCGGTGTCCATGGAAGACATGACCCAGCGCCTGGAGCGGGCCGCCGCTGCCCAGCCTGATTCGGCGGAAGGCCTGTACTTCCTCGGTCGCGCCTACATGGCCCAGGACCGCTCCGCCGATGCCGCTAAAGTCTTCGAGCGCACCGTGGCCCTGGCCGGGCGTCAACCGGAGTTGCTCGGCCAGTGGGCCCAGGCGCAGTACTTTGCCGACAACAAACAGTGGTCGCCCAAGGTCCAGGCCCTGACCGACGAAGCCTTGAAGCTCGATCCGAAGGAAGTCACCAGCCTCGGCCTGCTGGGTATCGCCGCCTTTGAAGGTCAGCGTTATCAAGAGGCGATCGACTACTGGAATCGATTGCTGGCCCAACTGCCACCGCAAGACAACTCCCGCGCCGCCCTGCAAGGCGGTATCGACCGCGCGGCCGAGAAGCTCAAGGAAAGCGGCGGCACGGTTGCGCAAAAGACCGTGATGAAAGTCCGCGTGGACCTGTCCGCCGAGGCGAAGGCCAAAGCCCTGCCCACCGACAGCGTGTTCATCTTCGCTCGCGCCGTCAGTGGCCCGCCGGCCCCCTTGGCGGCCAAGCGCGTCACTGTCGCCGAACTGCCGATCACCGTCGAACTGGGCGATGCCGACGCGATGATGCCGCAATTGAAACTGTCCAACTTCCCCGAAGTCCAACTGGTTGCGCGCATATCCCGGGCCGGTCAGCCGACCACTGGCGAGTGGATCGGCCGCAGCCAACCCCTGGCCAGCAGTACCACTGCCTTGCAGCAGCTGACCATCGACAGTCCGGACCAGTAAATCGAGGAAACGCCCATGACCGCATTTGCACGCATCACCCTGCTCAGCCTGGTATTGGGCCTGAGCGCTTGTGCGGTCCACCGCCCACCTCCGGCACCTACCGGCCCGACCATTCCACCGTCCCCGTCGACCCAACCGAGCACCAAACCGTCCGGCCCGGTGACCCCGCCGCCGAAGCCCGTGCCGACCAAGTCGCCGACGTTTGCGCCACCTCCAGGCGCTGCCAGCCACTGGGACGGCAAGATGCAGGTGTATGTACTGGACGACCAGCCCGACACCTTCTATCGCCAGCGCACGTATTACCGCTGGAGCAACGGCTGGAGCCGCTCGATCAGCCCGAACGGGCCGTGGGAAGACACCGATGTGCAGGGTGTGCCGCCGGGGTTGAGCAAGCAGTACGCGCAATGACAAAAGGCGACCTATTACACAGGTCGCCTTTTTTTGCGCTTTGAAATCCGCTCTTTCAAACACTGGAGATCAAAGAAAGGTGGGAGGGGGCTTGCCCCCGATGGAAAGAATGCGGCACCCCACTACGCCTGAGGCGGCGAAGGGCTGCCAGACGCTGAACATGAAAGTGTCGAGGGGGGGCGCCGAACGTGGTGCGCGACGCGTCGCTCTCCGGTAATGTGACTGCCTCCGGGCTGGCGGCCGGGGGCTTGCTGGATATACTTAGCGGCAGGGCTGAAGGACCGTGGCGAGACTGCCCTCGGCCCGCGCGAAGACCGGGTCCAGGCCCGCAGCCGCGAAGGGTCGCCTGTAGCGCAATACGTATGACGACAAGCGAAGAGGGTGTTCTGATGCCAGGCAGGTTGATCTATCTCATCGGGCCTTCGGGCTCGGGCAAGGACAGCCTGCTGGATGCCGCACGCCCACGTTTAGCCGAGCGCGGCTGCCGCATTGTACGCCGCGTGATCACTCGCTCGCCGGAGTCGGTGGGCGAAGCGGCGCAAGGGGTGAGCCCGGAGCGGTTTGCGCAGATGCAGGCCGAGGGTGCGTTTGCCCTCAGTTGGCAGGCGAATGGCTTGTCCTACGGCATTCCCAGGGTGATTGACGACTGGCTGGCAGCGGGGGACGACGTACTGGTCAACGGCTCCCGTGCACACCTGGCGCAGACCCGCGAGCGCTATCCGACGTCGCTGGTGTTGCTGTTGACGGTGGACCAGGCCGTGTTGCGCCAACGCTTGATCGCACGGGGCCGTGAGGCGTTGGCGGATATCGAAGCGCGCCTGGCACGCAATGCGCGGTTCACCGCCGAGCTGATCGCCGGTAATGGCGCGGGGTTGTTCGTGCTGGATAACTCCGGGCCGCTGGACCACACGGTCGAGCGCCTGCTGTGCTGCCTCGACCACGGGCATTCGGCATGCGCTTGACCTCGCGCTGCACCGGCCTACGGATGGCGCTAGGTCATTAACCCTTCAACATAGCTGATAAACGCCTTGGCCTTGGCACTCGGCATCCGACCCGTCGGCAATACCGCCCAGAGATCCTTGGGAGGCAGTTCCCAATCGGTCAACACAGCTTTCACCTCCCCCCTGGCCAATTCCGGCGAGAACATCCATTCGGACGTCATCGCCAGGCCATGGTGGGCGAGTACGCCTGCGCGCAAGCCTTCGGAAGAGGTGACACGCAAGCGCCCGCGAGCGGCAATGGTGTGTTCGTGTGGGCCTTGTTTGAACGACCAGAGCGGGCTTTCCCCGAGGCTGTAGATCACGGCCTGGTGGTTGAGGATATCCGCCGGGCTTTGTGGCTCGCCGAAACGTTCGAAGTAGGCCGGTGTACCGAACACCCGGCTCGGGCTTTGGCCAAGCCGGCGAGCAGTGAGGCCGGAATCGCTCAGGTTGCCGATACGCAGAGCAACGTCGATGCCGTCTTCAACCAGGTTGAGGAGGCGGTCGTCAAGCAACACGTCGATGTTCAGGCCGGGGTGTTGGTCCAGGAACGGTCCCAGGTTGGGAATGATCCGCATGCGGGAGAACGTCACGCCGGCGCTGACCCGCAGGTTGCCCGTCAAGCCAGCGCCTGCGCCACGGGCGGCCTCGTCAGCTTCGTCGGCTTCGAAAATGGCGCTCTTGGCTTTCTCGAAAAATGCCAGGCCTGCCTCGGTAGGGGTCAGGCCCCTGGTCGAGCGCAGTAACAACCGCACGGCCAGGCGGGCTTCCAACTGCGCGATGCTTTTGGAAACGGCGGGCTGGCCTACGCCCAGTCGTTTGGCGGCGGCCGAGAAGGAGCCGGTCTCGACGACGTGAACGAAGGTTTCCATGGCAGTGAGACGGTCCATCGGATGTTCCTGTTGACTGGGCGGCGCTCAAGCCTAAGGCGCTGGGCTAGCGGTGTCATGCGTTTCCCGTGGGGAGCCGTTGAGTTTTCAATATTCGGTAAAACAGCCGTCAGTCAGACATGCGCATTTTGTGCTTGAGTAAAGATAACTCTAGAGTTACTTTTATTCGGACCAAGCCAAGGAGGCTGGGGTGCAAAGCAGGCTATTGATCAAGGAACTGCAAGAGGCGGGTTGGGTATTGGATCGGGTAACGGGCAGTCATCACATTTTTATCCATCGTTATAGCCCGTACACAATCCCGGTACCCCACCCCAAGAAGGACCTGCCACTGGGCACCCTCAGAAGCATCAGGAAACGCGCCGGGCTGTTTGATTTTCAAGGAGAGCATTCATGCAATACCCAATCTGTATCGAATGGGGCGATGACTTCACCGCCACCGGTATCCAGATCCCCGATATCCCCGGTGCAGTCACCGCCGGGGACAGTTTTGAAGAGGCCTACAAAGCCGCCGTGGAAGTTGCGCACATCATGCTGCAAGAGATCGCCGCAGAAGGTGGGACGATTCCGATGCCAACGTCGGTCGCCCGTTATCATGCCCATGAGGACTACGCCGGGATGGGCTGGGGCATGTTGGAGTTGGACGTCACGCCCTACCTGGGTAAGACCGAGAAGGTCAATGTGACCCTGCCCGGTTATGTCATCCAGCGCATCGACCGCTATGTGCGGGAGCACAAGGTCAAAAGCCGCTCGTCATTCCTGGCGGACGCGGCGTTGGAAAAACTGGTGCGATCCTAGGGCTATCAGGCGGTGTCAGGGTTGGAAGCGTGCGTTGTCGGATGAGCACGGTTTTTCTGCCCGCCTTTTTTCAGGCATGTTTGAGTGAGTTTCCTCATGTTTTAAATTAAGATTTTGATTAAGTTAAAGGGGTGTTTTACAAGATTTTTGCCTAGAAAAATCAACTTCATAGTGTTGTTGGTATGTCGGGAATAGTCGGCTGTTAACTGATTTTGTGTGTTTACTTTACAGGTGTGTTCATTAAGTATTGTTGAAAAGAACTCGCGCTGGTGAAGAAGTCGTCAATTTGAGAATTTAATGGGCTGCCAATGGACTGGTCAGCGTTGATATTTCTCATACATGGACGAATGGCTGTTCACTGTTCAGAGTATTCATGATCATGCACTTTCCTGTCCGACAAACTTCACAGCAACCCCCTGTTCACTCGTCGCATTCCCTTTTGTCTGCGTTCGATAACGGCGCCTCGTACTGGACCAGCAAAAAGAGGTCGCTCAGCACCGCGCAGGCAGCGAAACATATCACTCGAGGTAACTTCAAGTTTCATGATCGAGATCGAGACAATAAAGTCGTGGTGGGCTTTAGTTTTTCCGGCGTCTTTACTGCGGCCCAGAAAGAGCGCGCCAGGCAGGCATTGAAGGCTTATGCCGATGTCGCCAACATTTCCTTTGTTGAAAACGGTGCCCAGGTCGATGGCTCTATCGTCATCAGAGGCATGCCAGGCTCCTGGTCGGGCCACGGAGAATTTCCCAACCGATACCAATCGAACGTAACGGCGAAAGTTGGGACGGCAGGCGCGGGCGCCAATCCTGGAGTGGGCAGTCATTTCATGTTCCTGTTGGCCCATGAGTTGGGGCACACCCTGGGCCTGCAACATCCGGGCGGTTACGACGGCGGTGGCACTTACGAGGCCAATGCCGATTATACGCAGGACACCAAGGCCCGCAGTGTCATGAGCTATTGGTCGGAGCGCAAGCAACCGGGTCATGACTTCAACGAACAACAACCCGCAGCGCCCATGATGGACGATATCGCGGCGCTCCAGCGCTCATACGGGGCGAATACGCGCACCCGTGCCACCGATACCGTGTATGGGTTCAACTCCAACACCGATCGTGCGCACTACAGCCTCAAGAGCGCCCGCGACAAGCCCGTCTTCTGCGTCTGGGATGGTGGAGGCGAGGACACCCTGGATTTTTCCGGCTTTGGCAATAAACAAAACATCAACCTCAATGCCGAGGCGTTTTCCGATGTGGGGGGGCTGCGGGGTAATGTGTCGATCGCCAAGGGCGTGATCGTTGAGAACGCTATTGGGGGCTCCAACAGCGATGTGTTGACGGGTAACAGCGCCAATAACCGCTTGAAAGGGGCTGGCGGCAGCGACACGCTGCGCGGCGGTGCCGGCGCCGACACCTTTGTATACGACCGCGTCAGCGACTCAACGCCCCAGGCTCCCGACTTTATTCAGGACTTCACCAGCGGTAGCGACAAAATCGACGTGGCCGGCGTACTGCGCGAGGCGGGGCTCACGTCGCTGAACTTCACGGATAGCTTCAGTGGTCGTGCCGGCGACGCGGTGCTCAGGCATGACACGGCAACCGGGCGCTCCACACTGGCGGTGGATACCACGGGAGATGGCACGGCAGATCTGTTGATCAGCAGCCAAGGCCAAATCAAACAGGAAGATGTGATCTGGAGCGGTGAGAGAGAGGTCGTGGCGGTGACGTCCACTCCAGCCACTGACCCCGAGCCGGAGCCTGAACAGGATCCTGTGCTTGACTCGACTTCAGAGCCGGATCCGCTTCCAACGCCCGGGCCCACACCCTGGTTTGGATCGCGGGTGGGCAAACAGATCGTTTCAGGGGTCTCGCGCTTCGCGAACTGGATATTCAGCTGGTTCCGGTGAACGCTTGGAAACTGTTGTCAATTGCAAGTATTGGAGTGTGAGTTTTTATAGGTTTGTTTATGGCGCATGCACGGCGTTTCAGTTGGTATGACTCACGTACTTGCTTGGCGTACTTCTCTGTGCGATTTTGCTTGTGTGTTCATGGTTTGTTTGTTTGCAAGTAATTGGTGTGAGTATTAGTTGTTGTTTCCTTTTTTAAAAGTCTAGCGAGTTGCTCATGAAGATATCAAATGTTTCCCCTGTTGCGAGCAGTAGCAGGATTATGGGTTCTGACAATTTAAAAACAGATGGTCATCTCACTTCATACACGACGGATCAAGCGGCGAAACATCTCACGCGAGGCGGTTACAAATGGCGAGATCGGAATAACGACGGGAAAATAGATCTTTCGTATACCTTGGATTCCAGATTCACCCCTCACCAGAAATCGCGGATCAAGGAGGGGCTTCGGTCGTGGGCGGAGGTGACCAACCTGTCGTTCAAGGAAAATGCCAAGGGGGCCGATGCCTCCCTCCGTATCTCACCCTTAGCGGGCGATACAGGGGGAGAAGCGAGTCTGCCCAATAGCTTTTCGATCGGTACGGTCGACATCGGCACTCAGGGGGCTGATGGAAAGCTGGAACACGGGACTTTGTTTGATAAGGTAACAGTCCATGAAATTGGCCATTCCATCGGTCTTGAGCATCCCCACGACGACGGTCCGGCTTACCGAGAGGACTCAACCACCTACACCGCCATGAGCTACCACGATTCATCCTTTGGCGATTATCCTTACGGCGGCAAAAAAATCGCGGCCCCCATGATGCACGATATCGCCGCTGCGCAGAGGTTGTACGGGGCGAACACCCACACCCGAAAAACCAACACGGTCTACGGCTTCAACTCCAACACCGGTCGAGATTTCTACAGCCTGAAGAGCGCCAAGGACAAACCTGTTTTTTGCGTCTGGGATGCAGGTGGAACCGATACCCTGGACTTTTCCGGTTTCCGCCAGAAACAGAAAATCAATCTGAATGCTGAGTCCTTTTCGGATGTTGGCGGCCTGAAAAACAACGTCTCCATCGCCAAGGGCGTCACGTTGGAAAATGCGGTGGGTGGTTTCAGTGATGACAGCCTGATCGGTAACCCTATCGGCAACCGCCTCAAGGGCGGTGGCGGGGCGGACAAGCTCGAGGGCGGCGGCGGTGCGGATACGTTTGTCTATGACAGCATCGCAGACTCCACGCCTGAGTCCCCTGATTTGATCATGGATTTTGCCAGCGGTACTGACAGAGTCGACATCTCCACGCTATTGAAGCGCGCTGCTGTGAAGGTCCTCTACATTGTTGACCGATTCAGCGGGCGTGCGGGCGAGGCGGTATTGAGCCACGACGCGAGCAACGGGCAGGGACGCCTGGCGCTTGACCTGACAGGTAATGGGAAGCCTGATTTTCTGGTGAGCTGTAACGGGAAAATCCACTACAAGGATTTGATGGTCAACCCTGAACCTCCCACCTCAATTGAACCAGAGCCCGATTTGACGACAGCTCCGGAACCAGAGCCCAGCCCGCCGAGGACTAAAAGAGAGAACGCAGCAAAAGAGCAGGGGGGCGGCAAAACGCACTCTTACAGTTCGGCTTCTGAATCGAACTGCCAAAAGGTCGACACCTTGGAGGATTTCACCAGTGGCAAGGATAAAATCGATTTATCCAGGATGCTTGAAAAGTCGGGTGTTTCGCTGACACAGGTAGACAGGTTCACGGGAAAGGCCGGTGAGGCATTCATCATGAAATCAGACTGTGATGGCCTGTACTGGGTAGCCGTTGACCTGGACGGGGACAAATGCAGTGATTTTGTCGTCAATAGCCCTAACGTGATAAGCGCCGCAGACGTGGTGGGTATGAAGGTGAACCAGGCCTACGATCAGCAGTTATCCCGACGTAACTGATGGTCTTGCAAAAGGCGCGTCGCCGTTTGAAACGGCATCCAGTCAAAGCCGTCCGTCATTGCTGGCGGACGGCTTTGGCATAGCGAAACAAGCGCCTCAGGCAGTGGCCACCGAGGCTTCGCGTGAAGCGCTCAGGAACCGTAATAGCGCGATCAAGGGGAACGCACTGCCCACCAGCATTACACCCATCCAGCCGCCGTGTTCATACACGCTGCTGGCAATCGCCGAGCCGAAGGCACCGCCGATGAAGATGCTGGTCATGTACAACGCGTTCAGGCGGCTGCGGCTGTTGGCGTCGAGGGCGTAGATGGCGCGCTGGCCGAGCACCATGTTCATCTGCACGCAGAAGTCCAGGACCACGCCAGTCACGGCCAGGCCAATCACGCTGTACAGCGGGTGCACGAAGGCCGGCAGGAAGCTCAACGCGGCGAACAACATGGCCAGCAGCGAAGCGCGGTGGGTGTGACCGGCATCGGCCAGGCGACCGGCGATGGGTGCGGCTATGGCGCCCAGTGCGCCGACCAGGGCGAACAGGGCGATCTCGCTTTGGCTCAGGCCATGGTTACGCGCCAGTTCCAGTGGGGCGGCGGTCCAGAACAGGCTGAAGGTGGCAAACATGCAGCCCTGGTAGAACGCCCGTTGACGCAGCACCGGTTGCTCACGCAGCAAGGTGCCGAGGGAGCGCAGCAGTTGACCATAGCTGGCAGAGTGATCCGGCTGACGCTTGGGAATGGTCAGCATCAACACCACACTGATAAACGCCATCAGCGCCGCCGCCGCCATGAACATCGCCCGCCAGCCGAAGTGGTCCGCGACCACGCTGGACACCGGCCGCGCCAGCAGGATGCCCAGCAACAGGCCACCCATGATGCTGCCGACCACACGGCCCCGGGATTCGGCGGGCGCCAGGTGCGCGGCCAGCGGAATCAGGATCTGCACCGACACCGAACTGAAGCCGATCAGCAGCGACACCAGCAGGAACAGGTTCGGCTGCTCGGTGACCGCTGCGCCCAGCAGGCTGGCGATAGCGATCACGGTAGTGGCGATCATCAGCTTGCGGTTTTCCAACAGGTCGCCCAGGGGTACCAGGAAAAACAGCCCCAGGGCGTAGCCGATTTGCGTCAGTGAAACGATCAGGCTGGCCATGGCCGGCGTAAGGCCGATGTCCGGCGCGATCAGCTCGATGATGGGTTGCGCGTAGTAGATGTTGGCAACGATGGCGCCGCAGCAAAACGCAAACAGCATCACCATGCTCCGGGTCATGGTGCTTGTAGCGTGGGAAGTAGCGTTCATGGTGTTCTCATAAAAGCGAAGGAAGTGGGGCGAGCCTAAAGACAACACCGTAGCCCGGGTAGGCCGCTGGCAGTGATAACACTCATGCCCGGTAATGATGAGTGAATCGTTAACTTTCTGCGCGAAGGCTGATGATACATTCAGGCACCACTGCTGAAACAGGAAATCCATTGCAATGAAGATCACGTTGAACAAGATGCTCCTGGCTTCCACGCTGGCCGCTGCCATGGCCGTGGGCCTGGCCCAGGCTGCCGAGACACCTCGCATGGGCGTACGCGGCGCCATCACGGCGATGGACGGCGATGCGATGCACGTCAAGGTCAACAGCGGCGAAGAGGTGGTCGTGCACTTGACCAAAGACACCCAGGTGCGCGCGGTCACCCTGGCCAAAATCGATGAGATCAAGCCGGGCAGCTACATCGGCTCGGCCGCGATGCCCAACGACGATGGCAGCCTTACCGCGCTCGAAGTGCACGTGTTCCCGCCAGCCATGGCCGGCACCGGCGACGGGCACCGCGCGTTTGATTTGAAAGAAGGCAGCAGCATGACCAACGGCACCGTCGGCGACCTGGTAGTGAGCAACGGGCGCACGCTGACGGTGAAATACAAAGGCGGCGAGCAGAAGATCGTGGTGCCGGAAGATGTGCCGATCGTGAACCTGGAGCCGGGTGACCGCAGCCTGCTCAAGCCGGGCGTGAAGGTGGTACTGTTTGCCGCGCAGGGCGCGGATGGGACGATCACGGCCCAGGCAATCTCCGCCGGTAAGGATGGCGTGACACCACCGATGTAACGGCCAGACACAGAGCCAAATGTGGGAGGGGGCTTGCCCCTCCCACATATCAATTACTGGCCGCTGTAGATCTGGTCGAACACCCCACCATCATTGAAGTGGGTCTTCTGCACGGTACGCCAGTCACCAAAGGTCTTCTCCACCGACAGGAAGTCGACTTTCGGGAACCGGTCGGTGTACTTGGCCAGCACCTTCGGATCACGCGGGCGCAGGTAGTTGTTGGCCGCGATTTCCTGGCCTTCCGGCGACCACAGGTACTTCAGGTAGTCTTCGGCCGCCACGCGGGTGCCTTTCTTCTCGACCACTTTGTCGACCACCGACACCGGCGGCTCGGCTTCGGCGGAGACGCTCGGGTAAATCACTTCGAACTGATCACGGCCGAATTCGCGGGCGATCATTTCCGCTTCGTTCTCGAAGGTCACCAGCACGTCGCCGATCTGGTTGGTCATGAAGGTGGTGGTGGCGGCACGGCCACCGGTGTCCAGTACCGGCGCTTGCTTGAACAGCTTGCCAACAAAGGCCTTGGCCTTGTTTTCGTCACCGCCGTTCTTCAGCACATAACCCCAGGCCGACAGGTAGGTGTAGCGGCCATTACCCGAGGTTTTCGGGTTGGGCACGATCACTTGAACGCCATCCTTCAACAGGTCCGGCCAGTCTTTCAGGGCTTTGGGGTTGCCTTTGCGCACGATGAAAACGGTGGCCGAGGTGAACGGCGCGCTGTTGTTCGGCAGGCGGGTGACCCAGTTGTCCGGCACCAGTTTGCCGTTGTCCACCAGGGCGTTGATGTCGGTGGCCATGTTCATGGTGATCACATCGGCCGGCAGGCCGTCGATGACCGAGCGTGCTTGCTTGCTGGAGCCACCGAAGGACATCTGCAGCGTCAGTTTGTCGTTCGGGTGCTCGGCTTCCCAGTGTTTCTGGAAGGCGGCGTTGTAGTCCTTGTAGAAGTCGCGCATCACGTCGTAGGAGACGTTGAGCAGTGTGACGGGGGCAGCCTGGACGGCGCCCGCCAGGGCAAGGCCGGCGGCCAGAAGGGAGGCGCTAAGGAGTTTTTTCACTGCTCATTCCTTGTTGTTCGAGAAGGTTGCTGATTGAGTAGGGGCAATTTGCCAGCGACTATAGCTGGCGTCGCATAGACGCTTAAAGATTAAAACGAACTTTGCTTATTCCACTTTCTTGAAAAGATGACTGCCACAGCGTGAGCAGAACGCTGCGTTTGGCTCATGACTGTCTTTCTTGCACACCGGGCAGTCATGCTGCAATTGTTCACCGCGCATGGCACTGGCCAGTTCGGCGGTGAAAATCCCGGTGGGCACGGCGATGATCGAGTAACCGGTGATCATCACCAGGGACGAAATCACCTGGCCCAGCGGGGTCTTGGGCACGATGTCGCCAAAGCCCACCGTGGTCAGGGTCACGATGGCCCAGTAGATGCCCTTGGGAATACTGGTAAAGCCGTGCTCCGGGCCTTCGATCACGTACATCAGGGTGCCGAACACCGTCACCAGGGTGCACACGCTGACCAGGAACACCACGATCTTCTGCTTGCTGCCGCGCAGCGCCGCCATCAGGTAGTTGGCCTGCTTGAGGTAGGGGCTGAGCTTGAGCACGCGGAAGATCCGCAACATCCTGATGATGCGGACGATCAGCAGGTACTGCGCGTCGCTGTAATACAGCGCAAGGATACCGGGCACGATGGCCAGCAAATCCACCAACCCATAAAAGCTGAAGGCGTAGCGCAAGGGTTTGGGCGAACAGTACAGCCGCAGCCCGTACTCGATCAGGAAGATGAGGGTAAACCCCCACTCGATGTACGCCAGCACGTCGGCGTAGTTCTGGTGGATCTGGTCAATGCTGTCGAGCATCACGATCACCAGGCTGGCGAGGATGATCAGCAGCAGGATGCCATCGAAGCGTCGCCCGGCGACTGTGTCACTTTGAAATACCATGACGTAGAGCCGTTGGCGCCAGTCGTTGTTGCTGTCCATAAAGCCCGCCTGAATCGAATATCGAGCAAGCCTAGGGGGATTCGAAGGGGCTGTCCATGCGGGGTTTCTGAAGCACTCGAACACCTGCGCGTATCAGCCAGCAGGCGAGTATGAATGGCGCGGTCAACGCGGGCAGGTGCAGGGCCGCAAAGCCCGGTGTGAGGAGGATCGCCAGCAGGATACCGAGCAGCGGCAACCAGGGTTGGCGACGCATCTGGCTCAATGCCATGGCCGCCAATGCCGGGTTGTAGCTGTGCAGGCCGAGGAGGGCGCCCGCAGGTTCGTCCAGCCACAGCGCAAGCAGCACACCGACGCTGGCACCGATCAGCGCCCATACAGCGGCGCGGCGGTTGGCCAGCCACAGACCCAGTGCAATCAGCGCGCCCGCCACTGGTTGGTCCAGCAGCATGATCTGCGCAAGCCCGGTAAAAGGCGCCGTGAGGATAGCCAAGGTGTCGGGTTCGCCCAGGGCAAACGTGTTCTGCGGCACCGTGCCCAGCAACAACCAGCCCAGGCCGACAAAAGGCACCGTGTAAGCGGGCAAGTCATTGGGCTGGTCGGCGTGTTTCAACCATTGCCGTGTCAACATCGCCGCCAGTCCGCCGCACGCCAGGATCAGCGGCGGCAACAACGCCGACCAGGCAAAGTGCTGGCTGATCAATAAGCCCAGCAGAACGCCGTTGTAGCTGTAAAGGCCGGCCTGGCGTTCGGCCTTGGGATAACCGCGACGCTGGGCCGTGAGCAACCCCGCCACGCCACCCAGCAGCGCCCCGCCGAACAAGGCCGGGGCGCCGATCAGGATCGCCAGCAGGCACAGCAGGCCGCACAGCGGCTGGCGCTGCAGGAAGATCTGGCTGAAGCCGTTGAGCAGCGCTTCGGCCCAGTCAGGGCAGGATGGGTTGTGCATGGTGATTAATCAGTGGGACCGAGTTGTTCCCATCGGGGGCAAGCCCCTCCCACACTTGATTGGGTTCACAGATTCAAATGTGGGAGGGGGCTTGCCCCCGATGAGGGCCTTACAGACGCTAAATCAGCGTCTCGATACGCAGCGAATTGGTCGACCCCGGCTGCCCGAACGGCACCCCCGCCGTAATCACCAACGTATCCCCACGCTCCGCCATGCCCTGTGCCTGGGCTATCTCCAGTGCCGTGGAGCACACCTCATCCACTTGGCGCAGGCGGTCATTGACCACCGAGTGCACGCCCCACGCCACGCTCAAGCGCCGCGCCGTGGACAGGTTCGGCGTAAGGTTGAGGATCGGCGCCACTGGCCGCTCCCTGGCCGCGCGCAGGCTGGAACTGCCCGACTCGCTGTAGTTCACCAGCACCGCCACCGGCAGGATGCTGCTGATGCGGCGGATCGCACAGCTGAGTGCGTCCGACACCGTGGCATCCGCCTTGGGCCGGTTGACGTCGAGCTGGGTCTGGTAGTCCGGGCCGTTTTCCACCTGACGGATGATCTTGCTCATCATCTGCACGGCTTCCAGCGGGTACTCGCCGGACGCCGTTTCCGCCGACAGCATCACCGCGTCCGCGCCTTCGGCCACGGCGTTGGCGACATCGGTGACTTCGGCACGGGTCGGCGCCGGCGAGAAGCGCATCGACTCCAGCATCTGTGTGGCCACCACCACCGGTTTGCCCAGTTGGCGGCAGGTACGGATGATGTCTTTCTGGATCTGCGGCACGCTCTCGGCTGGCACTTCCACGCCCAGGTCGCCCCGGGCCACCATGATGGCGTCGCTCAGTTCGGCGATTTCTCGCAGGTGCTGCACAGCCGAGGGCTTTTCGATCTTGGCCATCAGGAAGGCCTTGTCGCCGATCAGCTCGCGGGCTTCGCGGATATCCTCCGGGCGCTGCACAAACGACAGCGCCACCCAGTCCACGCCCAGTTCCAGGCCGAAGCTCAGGTCGCGCCGATCCTTGGCGGTCAGTGGGCTGAGTTCCAACAGGGCTTGTGGGACGTTCACGCCTTTGCGGTCCGACAGTTCGCCACCATTGAGCACGGTGGTGTCGATGGCGTCAGTATGTTTGGTGATGACCCGCAGACGCAGCTTGCCGTCATCCAGCAGCAGGTCCATGCCCGGCTCCAGCGCCGCGATGATTTCCGGGTGGGGCAGGTTGACCCGGCGCTGGTCGCCCGGCGTCGGATCCAGGTCAAGGCGCAGGGCCTGGCCGCGCACCAGTTGCACCTTGCCCTCGGCAAAACGCCCGACTCGCAGCTTCGGCCCCTGTAAATCCATGAGGATGCCCAACGGGTAATTCAGCTGGCGCTCGACCTGGCGGATCCATTGGTAGCGCTGGGCGTGGTCGGCATGGTCGCCGTGGCTGAAATTGAGCCGGAAGATATTCACCCCGGCTTCCACCAGTTCGCGGATGTCATCGATACCGTCGGTGGCCGGGCCCAGGGTGGCGAGGATTTTGACCTTCTTGTCAGGCGTCATGTTGGGCAGTCTCAAGGATCAGGATGGCGCGGAAGTCGTTGACGTTGGTGCGCGTCGGCTCGGTGACGATCAACCCGTCGAGGGCGGCGAAATAGCCGTAGCCGTTGTTGTTGTCCAATTCGTCGCTGGCCGACAGGCCGAGGGCTTCGGCGCGGCGGTAACTGCAGGGGGTCATGATGGCGCCGGCGTTGTCTTCCGAGCCGTCGATACCGTCGGTATCACCGGCCAGGGCGTATACGCCGGGCAGGCCCTTGAGGCTATCGGTGAGGCTCAGCAGGAACTCCGCGTTGCGCCCGCCACGGCCAGTGCCGCGCACGGTGACGGTGGTTTCGCCACCGGAGAGAATCACGCATGGCGCCGCCAGCGGCTGGCCGTGTTGCACGATTTGCCGGGCAATGCCGGCGTGTACCTTGGCCACGTCCCGCGCTTCGCCTTCCAGGTCGCCGAGGATCAATGGGCTGAACCCGGCCTGGCGCACTTTCACCGCCACGGCTTCGAGAGATTGCTGCGGGCGGGCGACCAATTGGAAGTGGCTGCGCGAGAGCACCGGGTCGCCGGGCTTGACGGTTTCCGAGGCCGGGTCTTGCAACCAATTGCGCACCGAGGCGGGAACGTCGATGTGGTAGCGCTTGAGGATCGCCAGGGCCTGTTGCGAGGTGCTCGGGTCGCCCACCGTGGGCCCGGAGGCAATCACCGTGGCCTGATCGCCGGGTACGTCGGAAATCGCATAGGTGTAGACCGTCGCCGGCCATGCGGCTTTCGCCAGGCGGCCGCCCTTGATTGCGGAGAGGTGCTTGCGCACGCAATTCATCTCGCCGATGGTCGCGCCGGATTTGAGCAGGGCTTTGTTGATGGCCTGTTTGTCGGCCAGGGTGATGCCTTCGGCGGGCAGTGCCAGCAAGGCGGAACCGCCACCGGACAGCAGGAAGATCACGCGGTCGTCTTCACCGAGGTTACCGATCAATGCCAGAACGCGCTTGGCCACCGCGAGGCCCGCCGCATCGGGCACCGGGTGCGCGGCTTCGACCACTTCGATTTTTTTGCAGGGTGCGCCGTGGCCGTAACGGGTGACCACCAGGCCGCTGACGTCGCCCTGCCAGCAGTTCTCCACGACCAGCGCCATGGCGGCGGCCGCCTTGCCGGCGCCGATCACGATCACACGGCCGCTGCGGTCGGCGGGCAGGTAGGGTTCGAGGACTTGCCGGGGGTGGGCGGCGTCGATGGCTGTGGCAAACAGCGCGCGAAGCAGGTGTTGCGGATCGACCGACATAAGCGGGCTCCCGGGGATTTTTGTTATTAGAGGTGCGTCAATTTCAGGCTTGGAATGGGGTCAAATGGTGGGAGGGGGCTTGCCCCCGATGGCATTCTTTCATTCAACATTTTTGTCGGTTGATACACCGCTATCGGGGGCAAGCCCCCTCCCACATTTGACTGCAGCTCATCAGGGGTTATTTATCGCGAATCGAGAAGTTCGCCATATGCTCCAGGCCCTTGATCAGCGCCGAATGGTCCCAGTTGCCGCCGCCAATCGCGGCGCAAGTGCTGAACACCTGTTGCGTACCGGCGGTGTTCGGCAGGTTGATGCCCAGCTCCTTGGCCCCGGCCAGTGCCAGGTTGAGGTCTTTCTGGTGCAGGTTGATACGGAAGCCCGGATCAAAGGTGCCCTTGATCATGCGTTCGCCATGCACTTCGAGGATTTTCGACGAGGCAAAGCCGCCCATCAGGGCTTCACGCACCTTGGCCGGGTCGGCACCGTTCCTGGACGCGAATAACAATGCTTCGGCCACCGCCTGGATATTCAGCGCCACGATGATCTGGTTGGCGACCTTGGCGGTCTGGCCATCGCCATTGCCGCCCACCAACGTGATGTTCTTGCCCATGGCCTGGAACAGCGGCAAGGCGCGTTCGAAGGTCTGCGGCTCGCCACCGATCATGATGCTCAGGGTGCCGGCCTTGGCGCCGACTTCGCCACCGGACACGGGCGCGTCCAGGTACTGCGCGCCGGTCTCGTTGATCTTCGCGGCGAATGCCTTGGTGGCAGTGGGGGAGATCGAACTCATGTCGATCACCACCTTGTTCGGCGACAGGCCTGCGGCGACGCCGTCCTTGCGGAACAGCACGTCATCCACCTGAGGTGTATCCGGCACCATCACGATGATGAACTCGGCTTCCTGCGCCACCTGCTGCGGGTTGGCCAGGGCCACGGCGCCAGCGTCGATCAGCGCTTGCGGGGCCTTGCCGTGGTGCTCGGAGAGGAACAGTTGGTGGCCTGCTTTCTGCAGGTTCGCGGCCATGGGTTGGCCCATGATGCCGGTGCCGATGAATCCGATTTTAGCCATGAAAGAATCCTCTTTTTATTAGATGGCGTTATGGGTTTTCAACCAACCCAAACCCGCTTCGGTGGTGGTCAACGGCTTGTATTCACAGCCGACCCAACCCGTGTAGCCGATGCGGTCCAGATGCTCGAACAGGAAGCGGTAGTTGATCTCACCGGTGCCCGGCTCGTTACGCCCCGGGTTGTCCGCCAACTGGATATGGTTGATCTCGCCCAGGTGCGCGGCCATGGTGCGGGCCAGGTCGCCTTCCATGATTTGCATGTGGTAGATGTCGTACTGCAGGAACAGGTTGTCGCTGCCGACCTGTTCGCGAATCGACAGGGCCTGCGCCGTGTTGTTCAGGTAGAAGCCAGGGATGTCGCGGGTATTGATCGCTTCCATCACCAGCTTGATGCCCACCGCTTGCAGTTTTTCAGCGGCGTACTTGAGGTTGGCGACGAAGGTTTTTTCCAGGGTTTCGTCATCAACGCCGTGTGGGCGGATGCCTGCCAGGCAGTTGATCTGGGTGTTGCCCAGCACCTGGGCGTAGGCGATGGCCAGCTTGACCCCGGCGCGAAACTCTTCGACGCGGTCCGGGTGACACGCCAGGCCGCGTTCACCCTTGGCCCAGTCACCGGCCGGCAGGTTGAACAGCACCTGGGTCAGGCCGTTGGCGTCGAGCTGCGCCTTGATTTCAGCGGAACTGAATTCATACGGGAACAGGTATTCGACCCCTTGGAAACCGGAATCGGCAGCCGCTTTGAAGCGGGCAAGGAAGTCCTGTTCGGTAAACAGCATGGACAGGTTGGCGGCGAAACGCGGCATAGGGTTCTCCTTAATCGAGCAGGGAAATGGCAGTCGGCGCATCATTGCCGACCAGCGCCAGATCTTCGAATTCATTGACGGCGTTGATCTCGGTGCCCATGGAAATATTGGTCACGCGCTCCAGAATAATCTCAACGATCACCGGCACCTTGAATTCTTCGATCATTGCCTCGGCGCGGCGCAGTGCCGGCGCGATCTGGCCTGGCTCGAATACGCGCAGGGCCTTGCAACCCAGACCTTCGGCGACGGCCACGTGGTCTACGCCATAACCGTTGAGCTCCGGGGCGTTGAGGTTGTCGAAGGACAGCTGCACGCAGTAGTCCATTTCAAACCCACGCTGGGCCTGGCGGATCAAGCCCAGGTAGGAGTTGTTCACCACCACGTGGATATACGGCAGCTTGAACTGCGCGCCCACGGCCAGTTCTTCGATCATGAACTGGAAGTCGTAGTCGCCGGACAGCGCCACCACCTTGCGGCTCGGGTCGGCCTTGACCACGCCGAGGGCGGCGGGGATGGTCCAGCCCAATGGGCCGGCCTGGCCGCAGTTGATCCAGTGGCGTGGCTTGTACACGTGCAGGAACTGCGCGCCGGCAATCTGCGACAGGCCGATGGTGCTGACGTAGCAGGTGTCTTTGCCGAACACCTGGTTCATTTCTTCATACACACGTTGTGGCTTGACCGGTACGTTGTCGAAGTGCGTCTTGCGGTGCAGGGTGGCCTTGCGCTGCTGGCAGTCGTGCAGCCAGGCACTGCGATCCTTGAGTTTGCCGGCAGCTTTCCACTCGCGGGCCACTTCAATGAACATTGTCAGGGCGGAGCCGGCGTCGGAGACGATGCCCAGGTCCGGGGTGAAGACGCGGCCAATCTGCGTGGGCTCGATGTCGACGTGAATGAACGTGCGGCCCTCGGTGTACACCTCCACCGAACCGGTGTGACGGTTGGCCCAGCGGTTACCGATGCCCAGCACCACGTCCGACTTGAGCAGCGTCGCGTTGCCATACCGGTGGGAGGTTTGCAGGCCGACCATGCCGACCATCTGCGGATGATCGTCAGGGATGGTGCCCCAGCCCATCAGGGTCGGGATCACTGGGATGCCGGTCAACTCAGCGAATTCCACCAGCAGCTCGCTGGCGTCGGCGTTGATCACGCCACCGCCACTCACCAGCAGCGGGCGCTCGGCCTGGTCCAGCAGGGCCAGGGCTTTTTCCACCTGCAAGCGGGTGGCCAAAGGCTTGGCGAGGGGCAGCGGCTGGTAGGCGTCGATGTCGAATTCGATCTCGGCCATCTGCACGTCGAAGGGCAGGTCGATCAGTACCGGGCCGGGGCGGCCGGAGCGCATTTCATAGAAGGCTTTCTGAAAGGCATACGGCACTTGGCCGGGTTCCAGGACAGTGGTTGCCCACTTGGTCACCGGCTTGACGATGCTGGTGATGTCCACGGCCTGGAAATCTTCCTTATGCATGCGGGCGCGGGGCGCTTGCCCGGTGATGCACAGGATCGGGATGGAATCGGCCGAGGCGCTGTAAAGACCCGTGACCATGTCGGTGCCCGCCGGGCCCGACGTGCCGATGCACACGCCGATGTTGCCGGCCTTGGTGCGGGTGTAGCCCTCGGCCATGTGGGAGGCGCCTTCAACGTGGCGAGCAAGGACGTGATCGATGCCACCCACCTTCTGCAAGGCCGAATACAGCGGGTTGATCGCGGCGCCTGGGATACCGAAGGCGGTGTCTACGCCTTCACGGCGCATGACAAGGACGGCGGCTTCGATTGCTCTCATTTTGCTCATTATTTTGGTGCCTCTTGCGTTTTGTAATTGTATACAAGTGGTGTCTGTCCAAAGTGTATTCACGGCGGGCTGCGCAGGTCAATGCATTTTATAAACTGGCCTTTGCGTTCGTCGGAACGGCTTTTTTCGACGTATGGAGCTTTTGTGCGAAAATATTGTATACAAAAATAAAAGTCATTGTGTTCTATTTGCCGGGTGGAGCATCTGATCATTCAGACCTGCACCGCGTTCCCAATAACAAAAGAAGGACGGCACCATGAGCGCTTTAACCTTGAAAATTGCCACCCAACTGGCCAGTCAGGCCCTTGCTGCAGGGCGCAGTGTTGCGGCGGCGCCGCTGACCATCGCGGTACTCGACAGCGGCGGTCACTTGATCGCCCTGCAACGGGAGGACGGCGCGAGCTTGCTGCGCCCGCAGATCGCCATTGGCAAGGCCTGGGGGGCGATTGCCCTGGGCAAGGGGTCACGCCTGCTGGCGCTGGACGCGCAGCAACGCCCGGCCTTTATCGCCGCATTGAACAGCCTGGGGCAGGGCAGTGTGGTGCCAGCGCCGGGTGGGGTGTTGATTCGAAGTCAGGAAGGTGTGGTGCTGGGCGCGATCGGGATCAGCGGGGATACGTCGGATATTGATGAGCAGTGTGCGATCACAGCGATCGAGGGGGTGGGGTTGATGGCGGATGCCGGGGTGTCAGCTTGATTTTGTGTTGACTTGCCCCCGATTGGCACACACACACGGTGTGTCAGTCCGGCTCACAGCCCTTGAGCACCAACCGGATAATGGTCTGCGCCGCCGCCTCGTAATCCGCTTCATCCAACTTGGCCTTGCCGGTCACTGCCGAGATCTGCCAGTCGAAATCCGCGTAGGTCTGTGTGGCCGCCCAGATGCTGAACATCAAGTGATTGGGGTCAATCGCCGCGATCAGGCCACGATCCACCCAATCCTGGATGCACGCGATGTTGTGTTTGGCCTGGGCATTCAGTTGCTCGACCTGATCAGCGCTCAGGTGCGGCGCGCCGTGCATGATTTCGCTGGCGAACACCTTGGAGGCAAACGGCAGGTCGCGGGAAATGCGTATTTTCGAGCGGATGTAGTTGCTCAGGACTTCCTTGGGGTCGCCCTGCGGATTGAATGGCGTGGAGGCGGCCAGGATCGGCTCGATGATGCTTTCGAGCACCTCGCGGTAGAGGTTGTCCTTGGACTTGAAGTAGTAGTAGACGTTGGGCTTGGGCAGCCCGGCCTTGGCGGCGATGTCGCTGGTTTTGGTCGCGGCGAAGCCCTTGTCGGCGAACTCCTCGCTCGCCGCCCGCAGGATCTTTTCTTTGTTGCGCTCGCGAATGGTGCTCATAAACCTGGAGTTTCCTTGCCAAGACTGGCGGTTGCGCATGGTAGCACCGGCTATCCGCACGCCTCAACAATCTGCCCGTCGGGCCTTGCGCCGCGTTATGCTCGCGCCATCTCACTCTTACGGAAGCCCGATTCATGGCAGGAAGCAGCTTGTTGGTGTTGATCGACGATATCGCCGCGGTACTCGATGACGTTGCCCTGATGACCAAGATGGCGGCGAAGAAGACCGCCGGGGTGCTGGGCGATGACCTCGCGCTCAATGCCCAGCAGGTCTCCGGCGTGCGCGCCGAACGGGAAATCCCCGTGGTGTGGGCGGTGGCCAAGGGCTCCTTCGTCAACAAGTTGATCCTGGTGCCCGCAGCGCTGTTGATCAGTGCGTTCGCGCCGTGGGCGGTGACGCCCTTATTGATGCTCGGCGGTGCCTACCTGTGTTTCGAAGGTTTCGAGAAACTCGCGCACAAGTTTCTGCACAGCAAGGATCAGGACCAGGCTGAACATGCGCAGTTGGTCGAGGCCGTGGTCGATCCGGCAACCGACCTGGTGGCCTTCGAAAAGGACAAGATCAAGGGTGCCATTCGTACCGACTTCATCCTTTCCGCCGAAATCATCGCCATCACCCTCGGCACAGTGGCCGATGCGCCGCTGATGCAGCAGGTGATCGTGCTGTCCGGCATTGCCATCGTCATGACGGTGGGCGTCTACGGACTGGTGGCCGGTATCGTCAAGCTGGATGACCTGGGCCTGTGGCTTACCCGCAAGCCCGGTCAGGTGGCGCGCAGTATCGGCGGTGCCATCCTTCAAGCGGCACCGTACATGATGAAAAGCCTGTCGGTGATCGGAACGGCGGCGATGTTCCTGGTCGGCGGTGGGATTCTTACTCATGGCGTGCCGGTGGTGCATCACTGGATTGAAACGGTCAGCCAGGGTGCGGGCGGGGTGGCGTGGTTGGTGCCGGTGGTGCTCAACGGCATTGCGGGAATTGTTGCGGGGGCGGTGGTGCTGGCGGTGGTCAGCGCAGTGGGCAAGCTCTGGAACGCCGCGAGGGCTTGATCCGTGGGCAATAAAAGGCCATTCAATCGAATGGCCTTTTTGGCGGACAGGTTTTCTGAGTGGCGTGCTGAACCCGTCAGGTGTTGCTGGCGCAGGCTTCCACTCATCAAGACGGGACGCGCTCAATCCTGGTGGGGGACCCATTCAAGGAGTTTTTCAGCTTCACAACCGGACCTGCCAAATAAAGAGTAAAACTCCATTGGTGTTAAGAAGTCGTCTGGCGTTACTTTACAGGGTCACCAAAAATCGCCCAGCTCATAAGAACATCTGCTTCTGAGCCCGGCAGGGTCAGTTCGTCAATACTGTGGGGACGTATCATTCTGTCTATTGGTCTATTAGGAGGAGGGAAGTCGATTTCTTGGTTACCTGCGGTAGAAGACGTTCCGCCTTTTTTATCGATTGGGATAAGAATCTCTTTTTCAAATCGGTCCAATATTTTCGCCTGCGCCTTCTTGCTGAGCCCCGTCGCGTCCCAGTCACCTATTCGCGCCTTAATCGCGTCGATTAAACGAATTATTGTTAATTTCTTTGTTTGAGGATCTATGTACTCGATTTCCTCGTTCATACGGTGCTTGATTGACGAGTAATAAGACCCATTTTTTATTTCTTCAGACGTGCGGGGTATTTCAGTGAGTGTCGTCGTTCCCGACAACGCTTCTTCTCCCCTTTCGCAATAATCCAATAAACGCATGAATTCCGAATTTGCGTGTACGGTATTGGAAATATAGCGAGACTCTAACGTCTGTCGATTGCGCATGACGCCATCGATTTTATTGTCGTTTTGCTTGGAGTGAGCGCCGCCCATGCTGTCAATACTTTCAAGCACAACCAGTGCCTTGAACGCAAGGCTTAATCGCTGAAGCGGACTTAGAGATTTGTCGTTCCAATTGCCACCCAATTGTTTATAAAATTTATTAAGGTCCAGGAAGTGAGCCCCCTCTGGTTTTCCGCTTTTGTCTAGAGTTGAAAAAAGAGGGTGTTCAAGGACCTGTTTAAGGAGACGAAGATGGAATGTGTCTTGGTCATGACTGGTCACATGCCCGAGATGAACTGGGGCTGTTGAAATCGTAGCCGGAGGTGGAGGGGTAAAACTGGATGCGCTGTGGTCGTTTCTAATAGTGGTCATAAATAAACAACTCCATTTGATTAAGTATATTTTCTGTTTTTCTGGCGAGGCCGAAAAATGTATCGGTTGCGCAGTATTAGTGCGTTGCATGGCTGGGCGGTTCCATGAAAACGGCACGGCGCGAGGCGAGGTTTTTACTGGTTATGTTGAAATTCTTTGGCAATAAAAAAGGGCTCCCCGAATAACCGGGTAGCCCTGTATTTGCTGAATTTATGTTATTCGGCTATTTGTAACTTTCGAGACTCAGTATATATATACCGCACTTTCTCATATTCAAACGGCGAGTTCATCTGCCCGTACCGGAAGCTGGTCTGATAGCGTTTATCCACCGCACGCAACGCCCATATTTCCGGGTGGTTGGAGCTGACTTCCGACACGTTGAGGAAGTTGATCTGGGTTTCCGCGCCGTAGTCGACGATCAGGCCAGTGGTATCGCGCAGGTTGGATGGACCGAAGATCGGCAGCACCAGATACGCCCCGCCAGGCACGCCGTAGAAGCCCAGGGTCTGGCCGAAGTCTTCGCTCTGGCGCGGCAGGCCCATGGCGGTGGCCGGGTCCCACAGGCCGGCAATACCGAGGGTGGTGTTGACCAGCAGGCGCCCGGTGGTTTCCAGGGAGCGGTGGCCCTTGAGTTGCAGCAGGCTGTTCAACAGGTTGGGCACGTCGCCCAGGTTATTGAAGAAGTTGCTGACGCCGGTACGCAGGAAGCTGGGGGTCACATAGGTGTAGCCGTTGACCACCGGCAGGAACACCCATTGGTCGAAGCGGTAGTTGAAGTGGTACACGCGGCGGTTCCACGACTCCAGCGGGTCATACACGTTGAGTGCGGTGAGCGATGAGCGCTCGAACTCCCTCTGGTCCAGGCCTGGGTTGAACTTGAGCTTGCTCAGCGGTTCCTTGAAACCGTCGGCATCCACGTTGACCGGCTCATGGGCCTTGCTGTTGTCGGCATTGGCCACGCCTGCGCACATCAAGGCGGCAAGCAGCAGAAGATATTTAGCCACGGAAGAACTCCAGCATGGCGTCGGCGTTGACGCGGTAATTGAGGTTGCCGCAGTGGCCGCCCAGCGGGTAGACGGTCAAGCGATCGCCGAAGGTTTTACGCAGGAAACCGAGGTCGCCAGGGCCGAGGATCACATCGTCCGCGTTATGCATGACGGCGATTTTCGGGCTGTTGTGCAGGTAGTCCTTGAGGGCGTACAGGCTGACCTGGTCGACCAGTTGCAACAGGCTGCCGCCATCGGAGCGCGCGCGCCACATCGGGATCACTTGTTCGGTGAGGTAGCAATCGAAGTCGCATTGCAGCGCACGCTTGAGGAACGGCGTAAGGCTGGTGCCTTCGGTGATCGGGTACTTCGGCGGGATGATCAGGCCACGGCGGTTGATCAGGTCCGAAGTAAAGGCGATGTCGGCCGCTGAAAAACGGAACGAGGTGCCGATCAGCATGGCCATCTGTTCGTTGGTCAAGTGCTGCTTGGACTGCTGGAAGTCGTACAGCAGGGCGTCGTTGAGGTCGATGTAGCCCTTTTGCTGAAAGTAACGGGTCAGCTTGTTCAGCACCAGCTCATAGAAGGTGGTGGTGTTGTTGATGCCCTTGACCTCGGTCTGTACCAGCTTGTCGAGGTTGGTGATCGAGGTATAGAGGTTGACGGGCGGGTTCAGCAGCAAGACTTTCTTGAAGTTGAAGCTGCGACGGGTCTCGTCGAGCTTGGCCACAAACGCCGCATCCAGGCCGCCCAGGCTGTAGCCGGTGAGGTAGAAGTCGGTGACCGGCAACGAGGCGTTCTGCGCGCGCACGGCTTGCATCACGCGGTACATGTCTTCCGCGTCTTCCTGGGTGATCCCGGGGGTGGCGAAGCGCGAGGCGGCGCTGATGAAGTCGAAGCTGGTGGGCGACGACAGTTGCACCACATGGTAGCCGGCCTGGTAATACAGTTTCTTCAGGTATTCGTTGAGGCTGCTGTCAAACCGCGCGCCAGTACCGGCGATCAGGAAGATCAGCGGCGCCGCTCGGTCCTGCTTGGCGATGCGGTAGGTGAGTTTCTTCACCGCCCAGAAGTTGTCCGGCAGGCTGAACTCGCGCTCGGGGCGCATGTTCAGGGTGTAGTCGGATTGGTTGATCTCGTCATCGCTCGGCAACTTTGGCCGAAGATCGGGCGGTGTGGTGGCGATGGTCGCTTCAAACGGGTTGGTCAAAGGGTAGCCATAGCTGGCCTGGTCAATATCGACGGCCAGTGCTGACGCACTCAGAAATAGGCTGCCCAGCAGGGCAGCACAGCGCAAGGAACGGAGCATGACTTAATCCCTAGGAGGAAACGTGCTTAATGAAGTTCGCAGGCTATGACCACCGCGTCGTCGCCGAAGTGCCAGCACTCGGCACGAAAAGTCGGTAAATAACGTCGGAATCGGGGTAATAGTAGCGAGAAGATACACTTTGCCGCGCTTTGATGAATACTAATTGTGTGTATGCGCCTTGCTAACGGCTGTCGGAGCATTAAGCTGAGCGCCGTTTTTGCCTATCGGAGTGGCCCATGTCCCGTCGTTTACCGTTGATTTTGCTGCTTATTGCCCTGCCACTATGGTTGGCTGCCAGTTACGGTGCGCGCTATGGCTTTATGGAGGACGGCCAGTGGGTGGGCATTTGCGTGGATGAAGCCAGCCGCTGGGAATGCCAATTGCGTTCGAACCTTGGCCTGATGATCCACTTCAAGGTGCTGGGCTGGATCGCGCTGATCACGTCGGTGCTGGCGTTTTTTGTGCCTGGCCGCGTGGGTTGGGGGGTGGCGGTGCTGGGGATGACGTTCGGGTTGCCGGCATTGGCGTTGTATAACACCACGTTTGCGGTGTTTGCGGTGGTTATCGCGGGGTTGCGGTTGGTCAGGAAGCCCCGCATTGCCTGATAGGGCCTCATCGGGGGCAAGCCCCCTCCCACATTGGTAATGCATTCACCTGTGGGAGGAAGCTTGCCCCCGATAGCGGTTTTAGACCTTGCGCACTCGCAAGCAGCGCCACAAGGCTGCCGTCATGAGCAGGCTCACTACCGCCCAACCCCAAGCCTGCTGGTTCAACAACCCTTCACGGTACAACTGCGGCGCAATACCCGCACCGATGATGAAGGCCAGCAAGGCAATCTCCCGGCGCGGTCCGGTCACCGGACGCACCAGGTACACCAGGGCTGGCAACACCAGCGCGGCGCTCGGGAAGCTGCGGTAGCGCGGGTCAAACACCAGCGCCAGCATCATTACCGCCCCCGCAAAACCGGCAGTCGCCACCAGCCAGCCAGCGCGCTGCTCCAGCCAGTTGAATGCGCGTGCGCGCCAATCTTGCCGTGCGCTCAAGGCCAGGGCGGCATGAGCCAGCACCAGCAGGTTCAACACCACCAGCAAGCCTGCCCACACCCATTCATCGTTGAACCGCGCGGTGACGCGGGTCAGCTCGGCCCAGGTGCCGATGGAGCAGGCTGCCACGGCGCCCAGCAACGGCAGGGCGATCGCGGTGCGCGTGCTGTGCACACGGCCACCCAGAACCAGGGTGCCCAGCAGGATGATCCCGCCCACGCCGAGCCACAGCGGCCAGTACGGCACATTGGTCACGGGCCCCGCGAGGATGCCCTTGTCCTGCCGATTGGCATCGAACAGGCCCCAATAACCACCGACGGCACCTTCACTCGCACGCTTCCACGGCTGGTCAAAGGCCTCGATCAGGTTGTAGCGCCAGCCATTCGCCTCGGCCATGGCCACGAAACCCCGCATGAACCTGGCTTCGTTGACCCGGCTCGGCACGGCGGTTTCGCGCTGGCGACCTTCGCTGGGCCAGCCGGTTTCACCGATCAGGATGTCCTTGGGCGCGAATTTGTTGCCGAACGTCTGGCGCACATCGCCCACGTGCTTGAGCGCCTGGTCGATGCCGGAAGGGTCATCTTCCCAGTACGGCAGCAGGTGGATGGTCAGGAAGTCCACCGCCGGCGCGATTTCCGGGTGTTGCAGCCAGAATTCCCACACATCCGCATAGGTCACCGGCTGCTTGATCCGGCTTTTCACGGTCTGGATCAGCGTCACCAGCTGTTTGGCGGTGACTTCTTTACGCAGCAGCGCTTCGTTGCCGACGATCACCGAGGTCACTACGTCAGGGTTGGCGTTTGCTGCGGCGATCAACTCTTCGATTTCTTTCTCGGTCGCCACCGGGTCACTGCTGACCCAGGCGCCGGCCATCACCTTCAGTCCATGCTTGCGTGCCATCTCCGGCAAGGCTTCCAGGCCGGTCATGGAGTAGGTGCGAATGCATTCGAAGCGGGTAGCCAGCAGGGCCAGGTCGGCGTCCATGCGTTCCGGGCGCAGTGTGAAGGGCTGGTCAAACGGGGATTGGTCTTTATCGAACGGCGTGTAGGACGCGCACTGCATCTTGTGCGTGGCGCTGGCGACATCGGGCAGCACTACGGGGCGGCCGAGGCCATACCAGTAGCCGATCAGGGCCAGTAGGCCGAGGAGCAGGGCGCAGAAATAGGGCAGGGCAGGGAAGCGGGCAGTCGCGGGCATGGTCGGCTTATCTGGAGAGCAAAGGCGCGCATCTTACCCGGATTTGGGCCGTCCCAGTGGGGCCGCATAATTTTGACATGCAAAGTTCGGGCGGGATTTTGGCGTCAAGTCCTACAAAATGCCCTGCTGGCTATGTGATGTCGTTTCTTGCTTGTATGAGGTCGCTGACAGAGCAGGTCGAAGGGCGCGGCAGGTTGATGATCGAACTGTCAGCACTCCACTGATGCCGCAGACACCGGATCGATGCGCGTGACGGGGGCGCGGTGCACCACATAACAACAGGTTGACGTCGCTCGGCATCCGTCGGGCGCAGCACTTTCGGGGAAGTACGATGAAGATGCGACGACTCTTGGGCGCAGCTGCCACTCTGGTAGTTGCGATGAGCTCCACACTGGCCAGCGCCGACAGCAAAACCCTGAGCATCGGCTATGTGGACGGCTGGTCCGACAGCGTTGCCACCACGCACGTGGCGGCAGAGGTGATCAAGGCCAAGCTCGGTTATGACGTGAAACTGCAAGCGGTAGCCACCGGGATCATGTGGCAGGGCGTGGCCACCGGCAAGCTCGACGCCATGCTGTCCGCCTGGTTGCCGGTGACCCACGGTGAGTATTGGGCCAAGAACAAGGACAAGGTGGTCGACTACGGCCCCAACTTCAAGGATGCCAAGATCGGCCTGATCGTGCCGGAGTACGTCAAGGCCAAGTCCATCGAAGACCTCAAGACCGACACCACCTTCAAGAACAAGATCGTCGGTATCGACGCCGGCTCGGGCGTGATGCTCAAGACCGACGAAGCCATCAAGCAGTACGGCCTCGACTACAAACTGCAAGCCAGCTCGGGTGCGGCGATGATCGCCGAGCTGACCCGCGCCGAAGACAAACAGGAATCCATTGCGGTCACCGGTTGGGTGCCACACTGGATGTTCGCCAAGTGGAAACTGCGTTTCCTGGACGATCCAAAAGGGATTTATGGTGCTGCTGAAACCGTCAACAGCATCGGCAGCAAGGGCCTGGAGAAGAAAGCGCCGGAAGTCGCGGCCTTCCTGAAGAAATTCCAGTGGGCCTCCAAGGACGAAATCGGCGAAGTCATGCTGGCTATCCAGGAAGGCGCCAAGCCTGATGCAGCGGCCAAGGATTGGGTCGCCAAGCACCCTGAGCGCGTAGCCGAGTGGACCGGTAAGTAACAGCCCCTGATATGCCCTTGTGGGAGGGGGCAAGCCCCCTCCCACATTAATTTTGCCTCCCGCAAATCTCCCTGCGCCCCCGCAAACCCTCGCTACACTCGATCTAAGACTAAGGTCGTCTGGAACCTCTACGGCAGCCGCATACAGTGGATACGTTCCAATAATAAAAAAGCTGTGCTGCGAGGATAAAAACAATGAACGACAGCATTTACCTCTCGATTCAAAACAGCCCGCGTTTCAAGGAGCTGGTGAGAAAAAGGGAAAGGTTCGCCTGGATTCTCTCGGCGATCATGCTAGGGCTTTACTCCGCTTTCATCCTGTTGATCGCCTACGGGCCACAAGTGCTGGGGGCCAAGCTCAGCCCTGGTTCGTCGATTACCTGGGGCATTCCCCTGGGCGTCGGGCTGATTGTGTCCGCCTTCATCCTGACCGGCATCTACGTGCGCCGGGCCAATGGCGAGTTTGACGACCTGAACAATGCGATTCTCAAGGAGGCTGCGCAATGATCCGTCGTCTACTGGCAATATTCGGCGCTTCGCTCTTTGCTCCGGCCGTCTGGGCGGCAGACGCATTGACCGGTGAAGTGCACAAGCAACCCCTGAACATATCGGCCATCGTGATGTTTATCGCGTTTGTCGGTGCGACCCTGTGCATCACCTACTGGGCTTCCAAGCGCAACAAGTCGGCAGCCGACTACTATGCGGCCGGCGGCAAGATCACCGGTTTCCAGAACGGCCTGGCCATTGCCGGCGACTACATGTCGGCGGCGTCCTTCCTGGGGATTTCCGCACTGGTCTACACCTCCGGCTATGACGGTCTGATCTACTCGATCGGCTTCCTGGTGGGCTGGCCGATCATTCTGTTCCTGATCGCCGAGCGCCTGCGTAACCTGGGCAAGTACACCTTTGCCGACGTGGCGTCCTATCGCCTGGGCCAGACCCAGATCCGCAGCCTCTCGGCCTGTGGCTCGCTGGTGGTGGTGGCGTTCTACCTGATCGCGCAGATGGTGGGCGCGGGCAAGTTGATCCAGCTGCTGTTCGGCTTGGACTATCATGTAGCGGTGATCCTGGTGGGGATCCTGATGTGCATGTACGTGCTGTTCGGCGGCATGCTGGCGACCACCTGGGTGCAGATCATCAAGGCGGTGCTGTTGCTGTCCGGTGCCTCGTTCATGGCGCTGATGGTGATGAAGCACGTCAACTTCGACTTCAATATGTTGTTCTCCGAGGCGATCAAGGTTCACCCTAAAGGTGAAGCGATCATGAGCCCTGGCGGCCTGGTGAAAGACCCGATCTCGGCATTCTCCCTGGGCCTGGCACTGATGTTCGGTACCGCCGGCCTGCCGCACATCCTGATGCGTTTCTTCACCGTGAGCGACGCCAAGGAAGCGCGCAAGAGCGTGCTGTATGCAACTGGCTTTATCGGCTACTTCTACATCCTGACCTTCATCATCGGTTTCGGCGCGATCCTGCTGGTGAGCACCAACCCGGCGTTCAAGGATGCGGCTGGTGCCTTGCTTGGCGGCAACAACATGGCGGCGGTGCACCTGGCCAACGCGGTGGGCGGCAGTATCTTCCTGGGCTTCATCTCGGCCGTGGCCTTTGCCACCATCCTTGCGGTGGTTGCAGGCCTGACCCTGGCCGGTGCGTCGGCGGTGTCCCATGACCTGTACGCCAGTGTGATCAAGAAAGGCAAGGCCAACGACAAGGATGAGATTCGCGTCTCGAAGATCACCACCATCGCGTTGGGCGTATTGGCGATCGGCCTGGGTATCCTGTTCGAAAGCCAGAACATCGCGTTCATGGTCGGCCTGGCGTTCTCCATTGCCGCCAGCTGTAACTTCCCGGTGTTGCTGCTTTCCATGTACTGGAAAAACCTCACCACCCGTGGCGCGATGATCGGCGGCTGGCTGGGCCTGGTCAGTGCGGTTGGTCTGATGATCCTTGGCCCGACCATCTGGGTCTCGATCCTGCACCACGAAAAAGCCATCTTCCCTTACGAATACCCGGCGCTGTTCTCGATGATCATTGCGTTCGTCGGCATCTGGTTCTTCTCCATCACCGACAAGTCGGCGGCGGCAGAGAAAGAGCGTGCGCTGTACTTCCCGCAGTTTGTGCGTTCGCAGACTGGACTGGGGGCGAGTGGGGCGGTGAATCACTAAGGTTGTAGCCCGATAAGGAAATGCCCCGGTCGAAAGGCCGGGGCATTTTTTTACCTGGTGTTCTGCGTTATGGGTACCCGCGTCATCGGGGGGCGAGCCCCCTCCCACATTTGACTGTATTCACAAATAGACATGTGTAAACCGAGCCCAGTGTGGGAGGGGGCTTGCCCCCGATAGCGGTCGCCCAGTCGGCACAAACAAAAACGGCCTCCACTAGGGGAGGCCGTCTTCGGTGCAACTCAGCGATGCTTACTTGCGATCTTCCAACTGGGTGATGTCACGCGACTTGTAGCCCCTGTACAGCTGGCGCGGACGGCCAATCTTGTACGGGCTGGAGAGCATTTCTTTCCAGTGGGAGATCCAGCCCACGGTCCGCGCCAGGGCGAAGATCACGGTGAACATGCTGGTTGGAATGCCGATCGCCTTGAGGATGATCCCCGAGTAGAAGTCGACGTTCGGGTACAGCGAGCGTTCGATGAAGTACGGGTCGGTCAGGGCGATCTCTTCCAGGCGTATGGCCAGTTCGAGTTGCGGGTCGTTCTTGATGCCCAGCTCCTTCAACACTTCGTCGCAGGTCTGCTTCATCACGGTGGCGCGCGGGTCGCGGTTCTTGTAGACCCGGTGACCGAAGCCCATCAGCTTGTACGGATCGTTCTTGTCCTTGGCTTTTGCGATGAACTTGTCGATGTTGGACACATCGCCGATTTCATCGAGCATGGTCAATACCGCTTCGTTCGCACCGCCGTGGGCAGGGCCCCACAGTGCGGCGATACCGGCGGCGATACAGGCGAACGGGTTGGCACCCGAAGAACCGGCCAGGCGTACGGTGGAGGTAGAGGCGTTCTGCTCGTGGTCGGCGTGGAGGATGAAGATCCGGTCCATGGCCTTGGCCAGCGTCGGGCTGATCGGTTTGATCTCGCACGGCGTGTTGAACATCATGTGCAGGAAGTTTTCCGCGTACGTCAGGTCGTTGCGCGGATACATCATGGGTTGGCCCATGGAGTACTTGTAGACCATGGCGGCCAGGGTCGGCATCTTGGCAACCAGGCGGATCGCGGAGATTTCGCGATGCTGCGGGTTATTGATGTCGAGGGAGTCGTGATAGAAGGCCGACAGGGCGCCGACCACACCGCACATGACGGCCATCGGGTGGGCGTCGCGACGGAAGCCGTTGAAGAAGGTCTTCAACTGCTCGTGAACCATGGTGTGGTTCTTCACGGTGCTGACGAACTGGGCTTTCTGCTCGGCTGTTGGCAGTTCGCCATTTAGCAGCAGGTAGCAGGTTTCCAGGTAGTCCGATTTCTCGGCCAGTTGCTCGATCGGGTAGCCGCGGTGCAGCAAAATGCCATTGTCGCCATCGATATAGGTGATCTTCGACTCGCAAGAGGCGGTCGACATGAAGCCTGGGTCGAATGTGAAACGGCCCGTGGCCGTCAGGTTCCGTACGTCGATAACATCGGGACCAACGGTGCCGGTTAAAATGGGCAGCTCGACGGGGGCTGCGCCCTCGATGATCAACTGCGCTTTTTTGTCAGCCATGTGGCCTCCTATTTATGCTTCAAATCATCAGACAGACCCCCCACGCAGGGCCCGCACCACTATATTGATATAAATCCAGATGTCAATTTGCCTAAAGTCTTGCACCAGAAGGCTTTAACCGTACTTTTTCCTCGAAATTGCCTGCCATTTACGCCTTTTATTCCCCCAGCGCAATCCGCTATTAGGGTGAGGAGTGCGCGTTGTCATTAGTAACCTAACTGTCTATACTCGGCCACCGACCGCCAAGGGCTTTTGGGCTTGCTTTCATTGGGGGTCGCACTCCCTGGGTGGTGCTTACCTGACCAGTCGCACTCCCCAACAACTTTGCCCTGATTGTTAGGGGCTCTTCAGTGTGAAAAAAAGCCGTGAATAGCCAACGACCTGTAAACCTAGACCTAAGGACCATCAAACTCCCCATCACCGGCGTTACGTCGTTCCTGCACCGTGTTTCCGGCATCATCCTGTTCCTGGGCTTGGGCATCATGCTTTATGCATTGAGCAAATCCCTGGGTTCCGAGGAAGGATACGCCGAGGTGAAGGCATGCTTGACCAGCCCGCTGGCCAAGTTCGTAGCATGGGGCCTCCTGTCCGCTCTGCTGTATCACCTGGTAGCCGGTGTGCGCCACTTGATCATGGACATGGGCATCGGTGAGACGCTGGAAGGCGGCCGCCTGGGCTCGAAAATCATCATCGCCATTTCCGTGGTGCTGATCGTTCTGGCAGGAGTTTGGATATGGTAACCAGCGTTACGAATCTGTCGCGTTCGGGCCTCTATGACTGGATGGCACAGCGTGTGTCTGCGGTCGTTCTCGCGGCTTATTTCATTTTCCTGATCGGATACCTCGTCGCAAATCCGGGCATTGGCTATGAGCAATGGCACGGCCTGTTTTCCCACAATGCGATGCGAATCTTCAGTCTGCTGGCCCTTGTTGCCCTGGGCGCACACGCCTGGGTAGGCATGTGGACCATCGCGACCGACTACCTGACGCCGATGGCGCTGGGCAAGTCCGCGACTGCAGTACGTTTCCTCTTCCAGGCAGTCTGCGGCGTCGCGATGTTCGCTTACTTCGTCTGGGGTGTGCAGATTCTTTGGGGTATCTGATTCATGGCTAACATTCCAACTATTTCATTCGACGCCATCATTATTGGTGGCGGCGGCGCTGGCATGCGCGCTGCGCTGCAGCTGGCCCAGGGCGGTCACAAGACTGCCGTGATCACCAAGGTGTTCCCGACCCGTTCCCACACTGTATCGGCCCAGGGTGGCATCACCTGCGCCATCGCCTCCGCCGACCCGAACGATGACTGGCGCTGGCACATGTACGATACCGTCAAGGGTTCCGACTACATCGGTGACCAGGACGCGATCGAATACATGTGTCAGGAAGGCCCGGCTGCAGTGTTCGAGCTGGACCACATGGGTCTGCCGTTCTCCCGTACCGAGCAAGGCCGTATCTATCAGCGTCCGTTCGGCGGCCAGTCGAAGGATTACGGCAAAGGCGGGCAGGCTGCCCGTACCTGCGCCGCGTCCGACCGTACCGGTCACGCGCTGCTGCACACCCTTTACCAGGGCAACCTGAAAGCCGGTACCACGTTCCTGAACGAGTACTACGCCGTTGATCTGGTCAAGAACGCACAAGGCGAGTTCGTCGGTGTGATCGCGATCTGCATCGAAACCGGTGAAACCACCTACATCCGCGCCAAGGCTACCGTGCTGGCGACCGGCGGTGCAGGTCGTATCTACGCGTCCACCACCAATGCCCTGATCAACACCGGTGACGGCGTCGGCATGGCACTGCGTGCGGGCGTGCCGGTACAAGACATCGAAATGTGGCAGTTCCACCCGACCGGTATCGCCGGCGCCGGCGTACTGGTGACCGAAGGTTGCCGTGGTGAAGGTGGCTACCTGATCAACAAGCACGGCGAGCGTTTCATGGAGCGTTATGCGCCGAACGCGAAAGACCTTGCTGGTCGTGACGTTGTGGCCCGTTCGATGGTTAAAGAGATCATCGCCGGCAACGGCTGTGGCCCGAATGGCGACCACGTACTGCTGAAACTCGATCACCTGGGCGAAGAAGTACTGCACAGCCGCCTGCCAGGTATCTGCGAGCTGTCCAAGACCTTTGCTCACGTTGACCCGGTGGTTGCTCCGGTTCCGGTTGTCCCGACTTGCCACTATATGATGGGCGGCGTGCCGACCAACATCCATGGCCAGGCGATCACCCAGAATGCCGAAGGCGAGGACGAGATCATCCACGGTCTGTTCGCCGTAGGCGAAGTGGCGTGCGTATCGGTTCACGGTGCCAACCGCCTGGGTGGCAACTCGCTGCTCGACCTGGTGGTCTTCGGCCGTGCTGCCGGCCTGCACCTGGAAAAAGCGCTGACCGACGGCATCGAATACGATGACGCGACCGACGCCAACATCGAGGCTGCCCTGGCACGCCTGAACGCTCTGAACGAGCGTACCGATGGCGAAGACGTGGCAACCCTGCGTCGCGAGCTGCAAAGCTGCATGCAGAACTACTTCGGTGTGTTCCGTACCGGCGAATACATGCAGAAGGGTATTGCCCAGCTGGCCGATCTGCGCAAGCGCATCGCCAACGTCAAGATCAACGATAAGAGCCAGGCGTTCAACACTGCTCGTATCGAAGCCCTTGAACTGCAGAACCTGCTGGAAGTGGCCGAAGCGACTGCCATCGCTGCCGAGGTTCGCAAGGAATCCCGTGGTGCCCACGCCCGTGAAGACTTTGAAGATCGCGACGACGAAAACTGGTTGTGCCACACCCTGTACTTCCCGGGTGACAAGCGCGTAACCAAGCGTGCCGTGAACTTCTCGCCGAAGACGGTTCCGACGTTTGAACCGAAGATTCGGACTTACTAAGGGTGGCTGCCATGTTGAAAGTCAGTGTTTATCGCTACAACCCTGATCAGGACGCTGCGCCGTTCATGCAGGAATTCCAGGTCGATACCGGTGGTAAAGACCTGATGGTGCTGGATGTACTGGCACTGATCAAAGAGCAGGACGAAGGTTTCTCCTATCGTCGCTCTTGCCGTGAAGGTGTATGCGGTTCCGACGGCATGAACATCAACGGCAAAAACGGCCTGGCGTGTATCACGCCGCTGTCCGCCGTGGTCAAAGGCAACAAGCTGATCGTTCGTCCTCTGCCAGGTTTGCCGGTTATCCGTGACCTGGTCGTTGATATGAGCATCTTCTACAAGCAATACGAGAAAGTTAAGCCGTTCCTGCAGAACGACACGCCGGCTCCGGCCATCGAGCGTCTGCAGTCCCCGGAAGAGCGCGAGAAGCTCGACGGTCTGTACGAGTGCATCCTGTGCGCTTGCTGCTCGACGTCGTGCCCGTCCTTCTGGTGGAACCCGGACAAGTTCCTGGGCCCAGCTGCCCTGCTGCAAGCGTACCGCTTCCTGGCAGACAGCCGTGACACCAAGACGTCCGAGCGTCTGGCTTCGCTGGATGACCCGTTCAGCGTATTCCGCTGCCGCGGGATCATGAACTGCGTCAACGTATGTCCCAAAGGCCTGAACCCGACTAAGGCCATTGGTCACATCCGTAACATGCTGCTGCAGAGCGGCGTGTAACTGACGTTGTAGTAAAAGCAGGACCGTTGTGCCCGTAAATGCTACGGCGCAGGCTTCAACCGGCGCCGTAGTTTTAACTTGAGCAGCGACTTACAAAGCCGCGGCTCTTATTTTGAAGAAATGAGACAAGCAGGGGCATTCGGGTTGGTACCCGAACTATCAGCGTGATCCTAAGTGGCTTGTTTTGGTCGCTGCACTTGGCCTTTTGCAAGCAAACTCGGTGTTTTCGCCGGTGGTGTCCCCAAATCGAGGGTGACCAAGCATGCAAGAAAGCGTGATGCAGCGCATGTGGAACAGCGGCTATCTTTCAGGTGGTAACGCTGCCTATGTGGAAGAGCTTTATGAGCTCTACCTGCACGACCCTAACGCTGTGCCAGAAGAATGGCGCACCAAATTTCAGACGTTGTCTTCAGACGGCAACGCTGCCACCGATGTATCGCACGCAACAATTCGCGATCAGTTTGTGCTGCTGGCAAAGAACCAGCGCCGCGCCCAACCGGTTTCCGCCGGCAGCGTGAGCAGTGAGCACGAGAAGAAGCAAGTTGAAGTATTGCGACTGATCCAGGCCTACCGGATGCGCGGCCACCAGGCGGCCCAGCTTGACCCGCTGGGGCTCTGGCAGCGTCCTGCACCTGCAGACCTGTCGATCAATCATTACGGCTTGACCAATGCCGATCTTGATACGACCTTCCGTGCCGGCGACCTGTTCATCGGCAAAGAGGAAGCGAGCCTACGCGAAATTCACGAAGCGTTGCAGCAGACATATTGCCGCACCATCGGCGCTGAGTTCACGCACATCACCGATTCCGAGCAACGCCAATGGTTCCAGCATCGCCTGGAAGGTGTGCGTGGCCGTCCGGTGCTGTCCGCCGATGTACGCAGCCACCTGCTCGAGCGCGTCACCGCTGCCGAAGGCCTGGAAAAATACCTGGGTACCAAATACCCGGGCACCAAGCGTTTCGGCCTCGAAGGCGGCGAAAGCCTGATCCCGATGCTCGACGAGCTGATCCAGCGTTCCGGTTCCTACGGCACCAAGGAAATCGTGATCGGCATGGCCCACCGTGGTCGCCTGAACGTGTTGGTCAACACCTTCGGCAAGAACCCGCGTGAGCTGTTCGACGAGTTCGAAGGCAAGAAGAAGGTCGAGCTGGGCTCCGGTGACGTTAAATACCACCAAGGGTTCTCGTCCAACGTGATGACCACCGGCGGTGAAGTTCACCTGGCCATGGCCTTCAACCCATCCCACCTGGAAATCGTTTCTCCAGTGGTTGAGGGGTCGGTGCGTGCCCGCCAGGATCGTCGCAACGACACCACGGGTGAAAAGGTCCTGCCGATTTCCATCCACGGTGACGCGGCATTCGCCGGTCAAGGCGTGGTCCTGGAAACCTTCCAGATGTCGCAGACCCGCGGCTTCAAGACCGGCGGTACCGTTCACATCGTCATCAACAACCAGGTTGGCTTTACCATCAGCAACCCGCTGGATGCGCGCTCCACCGAGTACGCCACCGACGTTGCCAAGATGATCCAGGCGCCGATCCTCCATGTGAATGGGGATGATCCGGAAGCCGTGCTGTTCGTGACCCAACTGGCTGTCGACTACCGCATGCAGTTCAAGCGTGACGTGGTGATCGACCTGGTTTGCTACCGCCGTCGCGGTCACAACGAAGCCGACGAACCAAGCGGCACCCAGCCGCTGATGTACCAGCAGATCACCAAGCAGCGCACCACTCGTGAACTGTACGCCGAGAGCCTGACCAAGGCCGGTGTGGTTGACGATGCGCGTGTTCAGGCGAAAGTCGACGAATACCGCAACGCGCTGGACAACGGCCTGCATGTAGTGAAGAGCCTGGTCAAAGAGCCGAACAAAGAGCTGTTCGTTGACTGGCGTCCATACCTGGGCCACGCCTGGACGGCGCGTCACGACACCTCGTTCGACCTGAAGACCTTGCAGGAACTGTCCGCCAAGCTGCTGGAAATCCCGGAAGGCTTCGTGGTGCAGCGCCAGGTTGCGAAGATCTACGAAGACCGTCAGAAGATGCAAGCCGGCGGCCTGCCGATCAACTGGGGTTACGCCGAAACCATGGCGTACGCGACCCTGGCGTTCGAAGGTCACCCGATCCGCATGACCGGCCAGGACATCGGCCGTGGTACGTTCTCGCACCGTCACGCGGTCCTGCACAACCAGAAAGACGCCAGTACCTACGTTCCGTTGAAGCACCTGTACGAAGGCCAGCCACGTTTCGACCTGTACGACTCGTTCCTGTCCGAAGAAGCCGTGCTGGCGTTCGAATACGGTTACTCGACCACCACGCCGAACGCGCTGGTGATCTGGGAAGCCCAGTTCGGTGACTTCGCCAACGGTGCCCAAGTGGTTATCGACCAGTTCATCACCAGCGGCGAGCACAAGTGGGGTCGCCTGTGCGGTCTGACCATGCTGCTGCCACACGGTTATGAAGGCCAGGGTCCTGAGCACTCCTCGGCCCGTCTGGAGCGTTACCTGCAGCTGTGCGCCGAGCACAACATCCAGGTGTGCGTGCCGACGACCCCGGCCCAGATCTACCACTTGCTGCGGCGCCAGGTGATCCGCCCGCTGCGCAAGCCGCTGGTAGTACTGACACCGAAGTCGCTGCTGCGTCATAAACTGGCCATCTCGACCCTGGAAGATCTGGCGGATGGTTCGTTCCAGACCGTTATTCCAGAAATCGACGCGCTGGATGCGGCCAAGGTGACTCGCCTGGTCCTGTGCAGCGGCAAGGTCTACTACGACCTGCTGGAAAAACGTCGTGCCGAAGGCCGCGAAGACATCGCCATCGTGCGTATCGAGCAGCTTTACCCGTTCCCGGAAGACGACCTGATGGAGGCCATCGCGCCTTACACCAACCTCACTAACGTAGTGTGGTGCCAGGAAGAACCGATGAACCAGGGCGCGTGGTACAGCAGCCAGCATCACCTGCGTCGCAGCATCGGCAACCACAACAAGGCCCTGGGCCTGGAATATGCCGGCCGTGATGCTTCCGCTGCACCTGCGTGTGGTTATGCGTCGATGCACGCCGAGCAGCAGGAAAAACTGCTGCAAGATGCTTTCACTGTTTAACGCCTTCGCGCTGACTGAAACCGAATTTTAAGGACCCACAGATAATGGCTATCGAAATCAAAGCCCCGTCATTCCCGGAATCGGTTGCCGATGGCACCGTTGCCACCTGGCACAAGAAACCAGGCGACGCTGTAAAGCGTGACGACCTGATCGTCGACATCGAGACCGACAAAGTCGTGCTGGAAGTGTTGGCCGAAGCTGACGGCGTGCTGGGCGCAATCGTTGCCGAAGAAGGCGCTACCGTTCTGTCGAACCAGGTGCTGGGCTCGATCGAAGAGGGCAGTGCTGCTGCCGCTGCGCCTGCTGCTGCACCGGCCGCCGCCGCTGCTGCTCCTGCTGCCGCTCCGGCTGCTGGCGCTGAAGACCCGATCGCTGCACCGGCTGCCCGTCAGCTGGCTGAAGAGAACGGCATCAACCTGGCTTCCGTCAAAGGCACCGGCAAAGACGGCCGTGTGACCAAGGAAGACGTGGTTGCGGCTGTTGAAGCCAAGAAAAACGCTCCGGCTGCCGCACCTGCCAAGGCGGCTGCCCCGGCTGCCGCTGCGCCTGTGTTCGCTGCCGGCGACCGCACCGAGAAGCGCGTACCGATGACCCGCGTACGTGCCACCGTGGCCAAGCGTCTGGTTGAAGCCCAGTCGAACATGGCGATGCTGACCACCTTCAACGAAGTCGACATGACCGAAGTCATGGCGCTGCGCTCGAAGTACAAGGATCTGTTCGAGAAGTCCCACAACGGCGTGCGCCTGGGCTTCATGTCGTTCTTCGTGAAAGCGGCCACCGAAGCGCTGAAACGCTTCCCGGCAGTCAACGCTTCCATCGACGGCAACGACATCGTTTACCATGGCTATGCAGACATCGGCGTTGCCGTGTCCAGCGACCGTGGCCTGGTGGTTCCGGTACTGCGTAACGCCGAACTGATGAGCCTGGCTGAAATCGAAGGCGGCATCGCCACCTTCGGCAAGAAAGCCCGTGACGGCAAGCTGACCATCGACGAGATGACCGGCGGTACCTTCACCATCACCAACGGTGGTACCTTCGGTTCGATGATGTCGACCCCGATCGTCAACCCGCCGCAAGCCGCGATCCTGGGCATGCACAACATCATCCAGCGTCCGATGGCCATCAACGGCCAGGTCGTGATCCGCCCGATGATGTACCTGGCGCTGTCGTACGATCACCGCCTGATCGACGGTAAAGAAGCCGTGACTTTCCTGGTGACCATCAAGAACCTGCTGGAAGACCCGGCTCGTCTGTTGCTGGATATCTGATTGAAGCAGCTGCAAGTTGCGAGCTACAAGCTGTAAGAAAAAGCAGCTTGGCTTGCAGCTTGCGGCTAAAAGCTTGTCGCAAATAGAGGATCTATTTTCATGACACAGAAATTTGACGTCGTAGTGATTGGTGCAGGTCCTGGCGGCTACGTTGCCGCGATCAAGGCTGCACAACTGGGCCTCTCGACTGCTTGCATCGAAAAATACACCGACAAGGAAGGCAAGCTGGCGCTGGGCGGTACTTGCCTGAACGTCGGTTGCATTCCTTCCAAGGCGCTGCTGGACAGCTCCTGGAAATTCCACGAAGCCCAGGATGGCTTCGCGATCCACGGCATCAACCATGCTGGCGTGACCATGGACGTGCCAGCGATGGTCAGCCGTAAAGCCAACATCGTCAAGGGCCTGACTTCCGGCGTTGCCACCTTGTTCAAGGCCAACGGCGTCACTTCCCTGCAAGGCCACGGCAAGCTGCTGGCTGGCAAGAAAGTTGAAATCACCAAGCCAGACGGCTCGACCGAAATCATCGAAGCCGAGAACGTGATCCTGGCTCCAGGTTCGCGTCCAATCGACATTCCGCCTGCTCCAGTCGACAACAACGTGATCGTTGATTCGACCGGCGCCCTGGAATTCCAGGCTGTGCCTAAGCGCCTGGGCGTGATCGGCGCCGGCGTGATCGGCCTGGAGCTGGGTTCGGTGTGGTCCCGCCTCGGTGCTGAAGTGACCGTGCTGGAAGCCCTGGACACGTTCCTGCTGGCTGCCGACACCGCCGTTTCCAAGGAAGCGCTGAAAACCCTGACCAAACAAGGTCTGGACATCAAGCTGGGCGCTCGCGTCACCGGCTCGAAAGTCAACGGCGAAGAAGTTGTCGTCAACTACACCGACAAGGATGGCGAAAAAACCATCACTTTCGACAAGCTGATCGTAGCCGTGGGTCGCCGTCCAGTGACCACCGACCTGCTGGCTGCCGACAGTGGCGTGAACATCGACGAGCGTGGTTTCATCCACGTTGACGATCACTGCGCGACCACCGTGCCGGGCGTCTACGCCATCGGCGACGTGGTTCGCGGCATGATGCTGGCGCACAAGGCTTCCGAAGAAGGCATCATGGTTGTCGAGCGCATCAAGGGTCACAAAACCCAGATGAACTACGACCTGATCCCATCGGTTATCTACACCCACCCGGAAATTGCATGGGTCGGCAAGAACGAACAGCAGTTGAAAGCTGAAGGCGTTGAAGTTAACGTCGGCACCTTCCCGTTTGCCGCTTCTGGCCGTGCCATGGCAGCCAACGACACCGGTGGTTTTGTCAAAGTCATCGCTGATGCCAAGACTGACCGCGTATTGGGCGTCCACGTGATTGGCCCGAGCGCTGCAGAACTGGTTCAGCAAGGCGCGATCGGTATGGAATTCGGCACCAGTGCCGAGGACCTGGGCATGATGGTCTTCTCCCATCCGACCCTGTCCGAAGCGTTGCACGAAGCAGCGTTGGCAGTGAATGGCGGCGCCATCCACATCGCCAACCGCAAGAAGCGCTAAGCGAGATAATAAGAAACCACGGCGGAGTTGCCCGTCGTGAGCCTTGCGCGCAAGACTCACCGCGGAATATCCGCTGGACGCAGCCTTGCGCAGCTTTACGGGCCTTGAGCCCCGCAAGTTGCGCAAGCAGCAGTCACAGGTGGCGCGGCACTCATAATGAGCGCAGCGCCGAATGCGCAGTACCTAACGAAGACGGTAAAAAGCATGAATCTTCACGAGTATCAGGGTAAGCAGCTGTTCGCTGAATACGGCCTGCCAGTTTCCAAGGGCTACGCAGTAGACACCCCGGAAGCAGCAGCAGAAGCTTGCGACAAAATCGGCGGCAGCGAGTGGGTTGTCAAAGCCCAGGTCCACGCCGGTGGTCGCGGTAAAGCGGGCGGCGTTAAGCTGGTTCGCAGCAAAGAAGACGCCAAGGCCTTCGCACAGCAGTGGCTGGGCAAGCGTCTGGTGACTTACCAGACTGATGCCAATGGCCAGCCAGTCACCAAGATCCTGGTTGAATCGTGCACTGATATCGCTAAAGAGCTGTACCTGGGCGCTGTCGTTGACCGTTCGAGCCGTCGCATCGTGTTCATGGCTTCCACCGAAGGTGGCGTGGACATCGAGAAGATCGCTCACGAAACCCCAGAAAAAATTCTGAAAGCCACCATCGACCCACTGGTTGGCGCTCAGCCATTCCAGGGTCGCGAGCTGGCTTTCCAGCTGGGCCTGGAAGGCAAGCAAGTTGCCCAGTTCGCCAAGATCTTCGTTGGTCTGGCCAAACTGTTCCAGGATCACGATCTGGCCCTGCTGGAAGTGAACCCGCTGGTGATCAAGGCTGACGGCGATCTGCACTGCCTGGACGCCAAGATCAACATCGACGCCAACGCCATGTACCGTCAGCCTAAGCTGAAGACTTTCCACGATCCGTCGCAAGACGATCCGCGCGAAGCGCACGCTGCCAAGTTTGAACTGAACTACGTAGCCCTGGAAGGCAACATCGGCTGCATGGTCAACGGTGCCGGCCTGGCCATGGGTACCATGGACATCGTCAACCTGCATGGCGGCAAACCAGCCAACTTCCTCGACGTGGGCGGTGGTGCTACCAAAGAACGCGTGACCGAAGCCTTCAAGATCATCCTGTCCGACTCCAACGTCGCAGCAGTACTGGTCAACATCTTCGGCGGCATCGTTCGTTGCGACATGATTGCCGAAGGCATCATCGGTGCAGTGAAAGAAGTCGGCGTTAAAATCCCGGTTGTTGTTCGCCTTGAAGGTAACAACGCTGAACTGGGCGCTAAAGTACTGGCAGAAAGCGGTTTGAACATCATCGCGGCTACCAGCCTGACCGACGCTGCTCAACAAGTTGTCAAAGCTGCGGAGGGCAAATAATGAGCGTCCTGATCAATAAAGACACCAAAGTTATCTGCCAGGGTATTACCGGTTCGCAAGGTAGTTTCCACACCCAGCAAGCCATCGAATACGGCACCAAGATGGTTGGCGGCGTAACTCCGGGCAAAGGCGGCACCGAGCACCTGGGCCTGCCAGTGTTCAACACCGTGAAAGACGCTGTAGCTGCCACTGGCGCCACCGCCAGCGTGATCTACGTTCCAGCACCTTTCTGCAAGGACTCCATCCTGGAAGCGGCATTCGGCGGCATCAAGCTGATCGTCTGCATCACCGAAGGCATTCCTACCCTGGACATGCTGGACGCTAAAGTTAAGTGCGACGAGCTGGGCGTAGTCCTGATCGGCCCTAACTGCCCAGGCGTGATCACTCCAGGCGAATGCAAGATCGGCATCATGCCAGGTCACATTCACTTGCCAGGCAAGGTCGGTATCGTTTCCCGTTCCGGCACTCTGACCTACGAAGCTGTGAAGCAGACCACTGACGCCGGTTTCGGTCAGTCGACTTGCGTCGGCATCGGCGGTGACCCGATCCCGGGCTCCAACTTCATCGACATCCTGAAGCTGTTCCAGGAAGACCCGAAGACCGAAGCGATCGTGATGATCGGTGAGATCGGCGGTTCGGCTGAAGAAGAAGCGGCTGCCTACATCAAGGCACACGTGACCAAGCCGGTTGTTTCCTACATCGCTGGTGTGACTGCCCCTGCGGGCAAGCGCATGGGCCATGCTGGCGCAATCATCTCTGGCGGCAAAGGCACTGCAGACGAGAAATTCGCTGCGCTGCAAGACGCCGGTGTAAAAACCGTGCGTTCGCTGGCAGACATCGGCAAGGCCCTGGCCGAGCTGACCGGTTGGGCTGTCAAGTAAGCCTCGTGCTTGGCTGACGCTTCACCACACAAAGGTCACCTTCGGGTGGCCTTTGTGCTTTCCGGGGTTTAATAAAGATCAAAATGTGGGAGGGGGCTTGCCCCCTCCCACATTTGCCTGTATTGCCAAATTAGGTATGAAAATGCGACATGCAGATGTCGCTTATCGGACAGTACGCCCCGCAACAGTGCGTTCGTCAGCCAATTTCTGTAACCTAGCCGCCTCTTTATGCGTGCGCCTCCCAAAAGGAAGCCTCGCGCTAGACCGGTCGGCTCCCATAAGGGCCGGCAGTATTTCCCTCATCCACAGGGAATCCCTCTCTAAATTCCGATTCAGTAGTGTGGTATTTCCCGAAATGAAAGTGTTGAAAAGCCAGGACATCCTGGCGTTGGGCTTTATGACCTTTGCCCTGTTCGTGGGCGCCGGCAACATCATCTTCCCGCCTATCGTTGGACTGCAGTCGGGGCCTCACGTCTGGATGGCAGCGCTGGGCTTCCTGATCACCGCAGTCGGCTTGCCGGTGGTCACCGTGATCGCCCTGGCCAAGGTCGGTGGTGGCATGGACGCGTTGAGCAGCCCGATCGGCAAGATCGCCGGTGGCCTGCTCGCGGCGGCGGCGTATCTGGCGGTAGGGCCGCTGTTCGCCACCCCGCGTACCGCGACCGTGTCCTTCGAAGTGGGCCTGGCGCCGCTGACCGGTGAAAGCCCGCTGGCGCTGTTCCTCTATAGCTCGGTGTACTTCCTCGTGGTGTTCTTTGTCTCCCTGTACCCCGGTCGGCTGCTGGACACCGTGGGGCGTTTCCTGGCGCCGCTGAAGATCATCGCCCTGGCCATTCTCGGCATCGCCGCGTTTGCCTTGCCGGCCGGTGATGTGGGCGTCGCTACCCCGGAATATGTCGCCGCACCGTTTTCCCAAGGCTTTATCCAGGGTTACCTGACCATGGATACCCTGGGTGCCCTGGTGTTTGGCATCGTGATCGTCAATGCCATCCGCTCCCGTGGCGTCGAGTCGCCCAAGCTGATCACCCGTTACGCCATCATTGCGGGCTTGATTGCCGGCGTGGGCCTGGCCCTGGTGTACTTCAGCCTGTTCCGCCTGGGTTCGGGCAGCCATGCAGTGGCTGCCGGTGCCACTAACGGTGCTGCGGTGCTGCACGCCTATGTGCAACACACCTTCGGCTCCCTGGGCAGTGGCTTCCTGGCCGTGCTGATCTCCCTGGCGTGCCTGGTGACCGCGGTAGGCCTGACCTGTGCCTGCGCCGAGTATTTCAGCAAGATCCTGCCGCTGTCCTACAAGACCCTGGTGGTGATCCTGGCGCTGTTCTCGTTGTTCGTCTCGAACCTGGGCCTGACCAAGCTGATTGCCTTCTCGATCCCGGTGCTGACCGCGATCTATCCGCCGTGCATCGTGCTGGTGGCGCTGAGTTTCTGCAAAGACTTCTGGCAGGAGCAGGGCCGTATCGTTGGCCCGGTAATGCTGGTGTCGTTCATCTTTGGCTGCATCGATGCGCTCAAGGGCGCTGGCCTGGCGGGCTGGATGCCTTCGCAATTGGCCAACCTGCCATTGAGCGAGCAGGGCCTGGCGTGGCTGGTGCCGTCAGTGATGACACTGGTCGTGGCGTTCGGGGTCGATCGCATGCTCGGCAAGCGCAGCGAAGCTATCGCATAACCCACATTTCTCGCTGTACTGAAATGCCCCGTATCAATCGATACGGGGCATTTTTTATGGGTGAACGGCAGTGTCTTTTTATGTGCGCTAACGTCGAACTGACGCAAATGCTTTTCAGCCCTCATTCTGCAAAGGACCCGCATGTCGTTCATCGAAACCAATCAGATCCACCTGCTTGCCGCCCTATGGTTCGCCCTTTGCTGGGGTGGCTATACCCGATACGCCATTTGGAAGGCCCGCGACACGGCCTGCCTCGCCAGCGTGCTGCACCTGTACCGCGAAGACTGGATGCGCCGCATGCTGCTGCGCGACAACCGCATCGCCGACGCCAGTGTGATCGGCAACCTGGAGCGCAATGCTTCGTTCTTCGCCTCCAGCACGTTGATCATCCTCGCCGGCATTCTCACGGTGTTGGGTGCTTCAGAGCGGGCGGTGTCGTTGCTGGCGGACATACCGATGGTGCAACAAGCGTCCCAAGGCATGTCGCAGATCAAGCTGCTGTGCCTGGCGCTGGTGTTCGTCTATGCGTTCTTTACGTTCAGTTGGTGCATGCGTCAGTACAACTTCGCGGCGGTACTGGTCGGCTCGGCGCCGATGATCGGCGAGCGGGAGGTGTCGGAGCAGGAGCGCAAGGCATTTGCTCTGCGTGCGGCGCGAGTCATCTCCATGGCAGCCAACCAGTTCAACTTTGGCCTGCGCTCTTATTACTTCGGCATGACCATGCTGGCGTGGTTTGTCAGCCCCTGGCTATTCATGTTGATGAGCGCCGGGGTGGTGTTGGTGCTGTATCGGCGGGAGTTTCATTCCGACGTGCTGCAAGTGATGGTGTTTACCCAGACGGATACACCGCCGTCGGAACCGGTTAAAGAAGCAGTTTGATCAACCCTTCAAGTAAAAACACCAGGCAAAGTAAAGCCCGCTATCTAAGCGGGCTTTCTTTTTGCAGCGAAGCTGTTACACGCCGCGGTCTCAAGAACCGGTAGCAGGTGCTGCTTCTTTTGCGGCGGCCTGGTTCGATTCAGCCTGAGCTTTGGCAGCTTCGGCGTTTTCTTTCGCAGCGTCGTTCACTTTATCCTGAGCCTTGGCCATATCTTTCTGAGCTTGCTCAGAATGGGCTGCAGCGTCTTGGGCTTTGTCTTCGGATTTCTTGTCGCAGGCAGCCAGACCGAGGGCAGCGGCCAGCATCATGGAAATAGCTAAAGTCTTGCGCATGGGTGTTTCTCCTTATTGAAGATATCTACTGGCCTTTCGAGCATGGCGCTTCGGCATTAGTTCCTTTTATTTGGTAGATATATAAATCGCTGACTAACAGGAACTTTTGTCCTGGCGGCCATTCTGCGGATCAACACTAATAAGAGTCTGGAACGAATGAGCGAAAATCCCCTGTTAGAGCGTGCGAAGCGCTTTGTATCGGCCTTGCGCCACTGTCAGGTGCTGGGCATTACCGCTCATCAGGCCAGCGAGGAGGGCATCACGCTGATCATGCCTTATGCGCCCCATCTGGTCGGTGATCCCCAATCGGGGGTGATCCACGGCGGTGCGCTCACTTCCCTGATGGACACCGCCTGCGGCATGGCCACCCTGTGCGTATTGCCGGAATTCGAGGTTTGTCCGACCCTCGACCTGCGCGTCGACTACATGCATCCCGCTACCCCACACAAACCGGTGTACGGCTTCGCCCAATGCTACAGGGTGACCACCGACGTGATCTTCACCCGTGGCTTCGCCTACCAGGATGACCCGCAGCAACCCATCGCCCATGTGGTTGGTACATTCATGCGCATGGGCAAGCGCCTCAAGGGCACGCAAGGACTGGGCAGCACGATCAAGGGGGAGCAGGCATGACGCACCGATTCAAGACCCGCCTGGAGCAGGCCCACGGGCGCGGCGATTACGCAGCGCTGCTCAACCTGATCCCCTACGCCAGGCTGATTGGCATCGAATGCACCCGGCTGGGGGATGAGCTGCTGTTTCGCCTGCCGGCCAACAAGGACAATATTGGTAACCCCATATTGCCGGCGCTGCACGGCGGGGTGATCGCGGGTTTCATGGAACTGTCGGCGGCGCTGCACCTGCTGGTGTTCACGGGCGCGCCGGGCATTCCGAAAATCATCGATTTTTCCCTGGATTACCTGCGCGCCGGGCAATTTCGCGACACTTACGCCAAATGCCAGGTATGGCGCCAGGGCCGACGGGTGGCGAATGTGGCGATCACCGCCTGGCAGAGCACCGCGGCCGAGCCCATTGCCACGGCTCGCGCGCATTTCAAGATCGAGGAACCAGGTCGCCCTTGAAATCCTGCTCTTAGCCCCCAACTTTGATGACAACCCGCCGCCAACCCTCTAGGGCGCGGCCATTGCCATCCAATTGGAGTTTGATGACCATGAGTGTGGAAACTCAAAAGGAAACCCTGGGCTTCCAGACCGAGGTGAAGCAACTGCTGCACCTCATGATCCATTCGCTGTATTCCAACAAGGAAATCTTCCTTCGCGAATTGATCTCGAACGCCTCTGACGCTGTCGACAAATTACGTTTCGAAGCCCTGTCCAAGCCTGAGTTGCTGGAAGGTGGCGCCGAACTGAAGATCCGTGTGAGCTTCGACAAGGACGCCAAGACCGTCACGATCGAAGACAACGGTATCGGCATGAGCCGTGACGATGCGGTCGCCCACCTGGGCACCATCGCCAAATCTGGCACCGCCGATTTCATGAAGAACCTCTCGGGCGACCAGAAGAAAGATTCGCACCTGATCGGCCAATTCGGCGTGGGCTTCTACTCGGCCTTCATCGTTGCCGACAAGGTTGAAGTATTCAGCCGCCGTGCCGGCCTCGACGCCAGCGAAGGCGTACACTGGTCCTCCAAAGGCGAGGGCGAGTTCGAAATCGCCACCGTCGACAAGGCTGACCGTGGCACCCGTATCGTGTTGCACCTGAAATCCGGTGAAGACGAATTCGCCGATGGCTGGCGCCTGCGCAATATCGTCAAGAAGTACTCCGACCATATCGCCCTGCCGATCGAATTGCCGAAAGAACAAGCGGCTGCTGAAGGCGAAGAGGTCCCTGCCCAGGAATGGGAAGTGGTCAACCGTGCCAGCGCGCTGTGGACCCGTCCGCGTACCGAGATCAAGGACGAGGAATACCAGGAGTTCTACAAGCACATCGGTCACGACTACGAAAACCCGCTGAGCTGGAGCCACAACAAGGTCGAAGGCAATCTGGAATACAGCTCGCTGCTGTACGTGCCGGCCCGTGCTCCGTTCGACCTGTACCAGCGTGAAGCGCCAAGAGGCCTGAAACTCTACGTGCAGCGTGTGTTCGTGATGGACCAGGCGGAATCGTTCCTGCCGCTGTACCTGCGCTTCATCAAGGGTGTGGTCGATTCCAACGACCTGTCGCTGAACGTGTCGCGGGAAATCCTGCAGAAAGACCCGATCATCGACTCGATGAAGTCGGCGCTGACCAAGCGCGTGCTCGACATGCTGGAAAAACTGGCGAAGAACGAGCCTGAGCAATACAAGGGCTTCTGGAAAAACTTCGGCCAGGTCATGAAAGAAGGCCCGGCGGAAGACTTTGCCAACAAGGAAAAAATCGCCGGCCTGCTGCGTTTTGCTTCCACCCAGGGCGACGACGGCGAGCAGGTTGTGTCCCTGGCCGAGTACCTGGCGCGCGCCAAGGAAGGTCAGGACAAGATCTACTACCTCACTGGCGAAACCTACGCCCAGGTCAAGAACAGCCCGCACCTGGAAGTCTTCCGCAAGAAAGGCATCGAAGTGCTGCTGCTGATCGACCGTATCGATGAGTGGCTGATGAGCTACCTCAACGAGTTCGACGGCAAGGCCTTTGTCGACGTGGCCCGTGGTGACCTGGACCTGGGTAACCTGGACTCCGAGGAAGAGAAGAAAAAAGCCGAAGAAGTCGCCAAGTCCAAAGAGGGCCTGGTCGGGCGCATCAAGGCATCCTTGGGCGATGCCGTCAGCGAAGTGCGTGTCTCGCACCGCCTGACCGATTCCCCGGCGATCCTGGCCATCGGCGAGCAGGACCTGGGCATGCAGATGCGCCAGATCCTCGAAGCCAGCGGGCAGAAGGTGCCGGATTCCAAGCCGATCTTCGAATTCAACCCGGCTCATCCGCTGATCGAGAAACTCGATGGCGAGCAGAGCGAAGAGCGTTTTGGCGACCTGTCGCACATCCTGTTCGACCAGGCGGCCCTGGCCGCTGGCGACAGCTTGAAAGACCCGGCTGCCTATGTGCGCCGCCTGAACAAGCTGTTGGTTGAACTGTCGGTTTGACCCTGATGTAGAAAAACCCGCTTCGGCGGGTTTTTTCGTTCTAACGCACCTCAACTGGAGTAAATGATGAGCCAAGTCACTGTACGTTCCGTGGTCTATCAGATTGATGGCCAGTCCTACGAAAGCCGCCTTGCGTTCGACGCCAATCATAAAGGCCCGCTGCCGGGGCTGTTGATGGCTCCGAATTGGATGGGGGTGAGTGCGGGTGCCGAAGAGATCGCCAAAAGCGTGGCCGGCAAGGGCTACGTGGTGCTGATTGCCGACCTGTACGGGCAGACCGTACGCCCGTCGAATGGCGATGAAGCCGGCGCAGCGATGATGCCGCTGAAGAACGACCGTGCGTTGTTGAACAAGCGTATGCAGGCGGCCTTCGAGCAGTTGCAGGGACAGACCGAGGCCGCTGTCGATACGTCGAAACTGGCGACCTTTGGTTTCTGCTTCGGTGGTTGCTGCTCCCTGGAGCTGGCGCGTACCGGTGCGCCGGTCAAGGCGGCCATCTCGTTCCACGGCACCCTCGACACGCCAAACCCGGCGTACGCAAAGAACATCAAGGGCTCAGTGCTGGTGCTGCACGGCGCTTGCGACCCGCTGGTGCCGAAGGAACAACTGCCGGCGTTCGAAGATGAAATGAACGCAGCCGGCGTGGATTGGCAACTGCTGAGCTATGGCGGCGCGGTGCATTCCTTCACCGACCCCCATGCCAATGTGCCGGGCAAGATGATGTACGACGCCAAGACCGCCAAGCGGGCGTTCCAGTCGATGCATAACTTGCTGGATGAAGTGTTCAAGGGCTGATTTTTCAGCGCCTGTCCGGGCCTAATCGGGGGCAAGCCCCCTCCCACACTTGGATGCAATCACTGATCAAATGTGGGAGGGGGCTTGCCCCCGATGGCTATCTCAATGGCAACTCAATTCTTTCAGACTCACCCGGCACCGTCGGCCAATCCCCGGCTGCCCAGCGCTGCCTGGCCTGTTCAATCACCGCCGGATCACTCGCGACAAAATTCCAATTGATCCGCCGTGGCCCATCCAGCGGCGCGCCACCAAACACCACCAAGTGGCAATCACTGTCCGCAAACAACGTCATCTCCTGCCCGGTCGGCAATACCACCAGGCTGTGCACTTCCAGCGCCACGCTGTCCAACTGAGCTTCACCCTCCAATACATACACCGCACGTTCTTCATGCTCTTCAGGCACCAGCAGGGTCGTAGCCGTCTGCATCCGCACCTCGGCATACAGGGTGGGCGACAGCACCGGCACCGGTGACTTGAGACAGAACCCATCCCCTGCGATCAGGCGTATCTGCACGCCCAGGTTCTCACTCACCGGCAGACTCGCCGCCGGGTGATGGCTGTAATGTCCCGGCCCGGTCTCGTGGTCTTTGGGCGAGGCCAGCCACACTTGCAGCCCGTGCAGGCTGAAACCCTCGGCCCTGAGGGCTTCGGGTGTGCGTTCGACATGAGCGATGGCACTGCCGGCGGTCATCCAGCTGACGTCGCCGGCCTGCACCACCTGGTCCGAGCCCAGGCTGTCCTTGTGCTGCAACGCGCCTTCGAACAGATAGGTGAGGGTGGACAGCCCGATATGCGGGTGTTGGCGGATATTCATGCCATCGCCCGGTGCATAGCGGGTCAGCAGCATGTGGTCGAAAAACACAAAAGGCCCGACGCTGCGGCATTCGCGCGACGGCAACGGGCGCAGGATCGGTTGCCCTTCGACATCTTCGGGGCGAGGGCGGATCACGGTGAGGGTGGTCATGGTGCGTCCCAGTCTGAGCGGGTTGGATGCTGCTGAGCATAACCCGCTCGACGGGAGGTTGCCGCTATTGGCTGAAGGCGCCTTCCGACAGCTTGGTGTCGATGCTGATCTCGGCGGTAGTCATCAGCTTGTGCACCGGGCAGCGATCCGCTACGCGATGCAGCTCATCGCGTTGTTCGTCAGTGAGTACGCCCTTGAGCGTGAGCTTGACGTTGAGTCTGTATTTGCCCTTTTGTTCTTCGGTGGCGTCGTGGCTGACTTCCACGGTCACGCCGGTGAGCGGGATGTCTTTTTTCTGGGCGTAGAGCTTCACGGTCAGGGCTTTGCATGAGGCCAGGGCGGCGTCGAAGTAGTCATGGGGGGAGGGCGCCGAATCGTCACCGCCCAGGCTTTTGGGCAGGTCGGTGAACAACTCGTGGTTGTCGATATTGAGGCTATGGCGAAAGTTGTCCTGGTTCAGGGTGTTTACGGTAACAGGCATGGCAAACCTCACAGGGTGGCAGGATGAAGGTCATGCAGTTATAGAGCATGCTGGCACTTCGGTGTTCCTTGTTTTTGCCGGATGAACCCCGGCAAGGCGTTCAAGGTCTACCCGTATCAGCCCCTATCGAGGTGTTACCGTGCCCTGGACTCGCCTGACCCTTGCCCTGTTGTTCGCCGCCGGCAGCCTGGCCGCGCAGGCCCGCGACTATGCCTACAGCGATGCGCACCTGCATTACGTGGACTTCTTCCAGGAAACGGCGGGCATGGACAAGCTGCTCAAGGCGATGGCCGACAATCGCATCGATCACGTGATGATTTCTGGTATTCCCGTTGCGAAGAAATGGCACGAGGACGAACCCAAGCGACCGCGCTACTACGCTGGCGACGACGCGGATGCCTATTGGTACAGCGCCACCGATGTGATCGTGGCCGCAGCGGTCAACAAGCTGACCCCTGGGCAGCGCCAGCACTTTCATCCGTTCCTGTCCGGCTTCAACCCCAACGACAAGAACTCGGCCGCCCATATCCAACGTATGCTCGATCTCAATCCAGGACTGTGGCAGGGCATCGGCGAGGTTTTTACCCGACATGACGACCTCACGGCCATCACTGCTGGTGACACACCACGGGCCAATAACGAAGCCATGACCCGCATCTATCACCTGGCGGCGGAAAATGACTTGCCGGTGATGCTGCACTCCAACATCACCTCCAAGCGCGAGCGCAACCCGCTGTACCTGGCTGAGGTCGAAGAACCCCTGCGCAACCATCCGCACACCCGTTTTATCTGGGCCCATGCGGGCACCAGCAAGGAGATCCATCGTCACCAGGTACAGATGGACTTTTTGCTGCCCACCTTGAGCCGCATGCTGGAGGCGTACCCCAACCTTTACATCGATCTGTCCTGGAGCGTGCTCACGCCCTACTTGCTGGATGATGCAGGCCAGCCTCGCCCCGAGTGGGTAAAACTGGTGGAGCGCTTTCCCGAGCGCTTTATGCTCGGCTCGGACGTCGTAGGGCGCTTCAACAAGTTGGGTAAGCAAATGCGCAGCTTCGACCCGTTCCTCGATGCACTCTCCGAAGGGGTCGCCCGCAAAGTGGCCCGCGATAACTTCCTGGCGATCCTGCCTGAGTCGACTCGCGATGGCGCCGCTGATTGATATCGCGTTTTGCTCTTGCGTCGGTATAGGGCACAGGCAGTTGCAAGCCTTGAGCGACAAGCTGCAAGTGGTTCGAGTGCTCTTCTCTTGCGGCTATAGCTTGAAACCTATAGCTCTGAAAGCAAAAAGCCCCGAACCAGTCGGGGCTTTTTCATGCGGTCAAGCTACAGGTCTTACTGACCCTGCCAGCGTTTCAGCACCAGGGTGGCGTTGGTGCCACCGAAGCCGAAGCTGTTGCTCATCACGGTGTCGATTTTTGCATTCTCGACAGTCTTGGTCAGGATTGGCATATCCGCCACGACCGGATCAATCTCGTCGATGTTGGCTGAGCCGGCCATGAAGTTGCCTTCCATCATCAGCAGGCAGTAGATCGCTTCGTGAACGCCGGCGGCGCCCAGGGAGTGACCGGACAGGCTCTTGGTAGAGCTGATGGCCGGGGCCTTGTCGCCGAATACCGCACGCACGCCTTCCATTTCCTTGGCATCGCCGACCGGAGTCGAGGTGCCGTGGGTGTTCAGGTAGTCGATTGGGGTGTCCACGGTGGACATGGCCATCCGCATGCAACGGATGGCGCCTTCACCGCTTGGGGCAACCATGTCGTAACCGTCGGAGGTCGCGCCGTAGCCGACGATTTCCGCGTAGATCTTGGCGCCACGGGCCAGGGCGTGTTCCAGCTCCTCGACCACCACCATGCCGCCACCGCCGGCAATGACGAAACCGTCACGCTTGGCGTCGTAGGCGCGGGAGGCCTTTTCCGGGGTTTCGTTGTACTGGGTGGACAGTGCACCCATGGCGTCGAACAGGAACGACTGGCTCCAATGTTCTTCTTCACCGCCGCCGGCGAACACGATGTCCTGCTTGCCCAGCTGGATCTGCTCAACGGCAGTCCCGATGCAGTGAGCGCTGGTGGCGCACGCGGAGGAGATCGAGTAGTTCACGCCCTTGATCTGGAACGGCGTGGCCAGACAGGCCGAAACGGTGCTGCCCATGGTCCGTGTGACACGGTACGGGCCAACGCGCTTCACGCCTTTTTCGCGCAGGATGTCCAGCGCTTCCATCTGGTTGAGGGTCGATGCGCCGCCGGAGCCGGCGATCAGGCCGGTGCGTACGTTCGATACCTGGTCGTCGCTCAGGCCGGAGTCGGCGATCGCGTCTTTCATCGCCAGGTAGGCGTAGGCGGCAGCGTGGCCGACGAAGCGATAGATCTTGCGATCGATCAGTTCTTCGAGGGGCAGGTCGATGGAGCCGGAAACCTGGCTACGCAGACCCATTTCGGCATATTCCGGGTTGAAGCGGATGCCAGGGCGACTTGCACGCAGGTTAGCGGTGACGGTCTCTTTGTCATTGCCCAGGCAAGAAACAATGCCCAGACCAGTGATAACGACGCGGCGCATGCGGATAACCCTTAAAAGTTGTCAGTGGAAGTGAATACGCCGACCCGAAGGCCTTCGGCAGTATAGATCTCGCGACCGTCGACGCTCACCGAACCATCGGCGATGGCCAGGTTCAGCTTGCCCTTGAGGACGCGCTTGATCTGAATGTTGTAGGTGACTTTCCTGGCGGTCGGCAGGACCTGGCCAAAGAACTTCACTTCGCCCGAACCCAGGGCGCGACCGCGGCCCGGCAGGCCTTGCCAGCCCAGGAAGAAACCGACCAGCTGCCACATGGCGTCAAGGCCCAGGCAGCCCGGCATCACAGGGTCGCCTTCGAAATGGCAGGCGAAGAACCACAGGTCCGGGGTGATATCCAGCTCGGCGACCAATTCACCTTTGCCGTACTTGCCACCCTCTTCGCTGATATGGGTGATGCGATCCACCATCAGCATGTTCGGGGCGGGCAGTTGCGCGTTACCTGGGCCGAACAGCTCACCGCGACTGCAGCGCAGCAGATCTTCCCGAGTAAAGGCGTTTTGTTTGGTCATGCGAGCTCCTCAATAATCCCATGCGGCAGGGTAGGGCAAATCTTCCCGAACCGAATGAAGCGTTCATGCCTCATGTCGGCAGCCTACACGTAGACTATTGCGTTGTAGTGAAAGTCACAGCGGCAAGGTACTGAATGTACACTTGTTCACTGAAATTTTAAACCGGGCCCGTTTATGGGCCCGTTCGGGTGCCTAAGACTGCCGCACTTTCGTCTTTCACGCCAGTCGGAGTTGGCTGATGGCGCGGCGCTATTGCACCCAGCGCTGCAGGATTTGCTGCAAATCCGTACGTTTGAACGGCTTGGCCAGGTAATCGTTCATTCCGGCTGCCAGGCAGGCTTCACGGTCGCCCTGCAACGCGTTGGCAGTCAGGGCGATGATCGGCAGGTCGGCGCAGCCCGGCAGTTGACGGATCTTGCGGGTGGCCTCGTAGCCGTCGATCAGCGGCAGCCGGCAATCCATCAGGATCGCGGTGAAAATCAGGCTCTCGGCACTGCGGATCGCCTCGGCACCGTCGGTGGCCAGGCTCACTTCAAAGCCCAGGCTGCGCAACATGGCTTCGACCACGGTGCGGTTGACCGGGTTGTCCTCCACCAGCAATACATGGCGGCCAGCGCCGGCGTTGGCTTTGCCGTCGGCGCCTTGCGCGATGGCCGGCACGCTCTGCTGGTCGATGGCCAGGGGAATTTCCAGGGTAAATACCGAGCCGCGGCCTTCTTCACTTTGCGCGCGCAGGGTGCCGCCCATGCGTTCGGCCAGGGTACGGGCGATGGGCAGGCCGAGGCCGGTGCCGCCGTAACGTCTTGAAATGGAACTGTCGGCCTGCTGGAACGCGTCGAACATCAACTCCAGGCGTTCGGCGCAAATTCCGATGCCACTGTCGCGCACGGTGCAGGTGAACCACACCAGTTCATGGTCAAGGGTCTGCCAATGGGGTTCGACGCTGACGCTGCCCTGCTCGGTGAACTTCAGCGCGTTGCCGATCAGGTTCACCAGGATCTGGCGGATTCGCGTCGGGTCGCCCTGCACGCGCAAGGCGTCCAACCCCGGTGGTATCGACAGTTTCAACGCCAGCCCGCGCTGCTGGGCGCTGTGCTGGAACGCCTGGGCGCAGCTGTTGATCAGGTCCGCCAGGTTGAACGGAATATGCTCCAGTTCCAGGGCAGCGCGTTCGATGCGCGAGAAGTCGAGGATGTCGTTGATGACCTTGAGCAAATGCTCGGTGGATTCGGAGGCCAGCGCCGCGTACTCGGTCTGCTCCTCGGTCATCTCGGTGGTTTCCAGCAACTGCAACATGCCCAGCACGCCGTTCATGGGCGTGCGCAGTTCATGGCTCATCATCGCCAGGAAATCCGACTTGGCGTTGTTGGCGCGCTCGGCCTCTTCGCGGGTCTGGATCAACTGGGCCATGGCCTGCTGCTGTTCGCGACTGGCCTGGTTGAGGCCTTCGGCCAGGTTATTGATGTGTCGCGACAGGTCGCCCAGTTCCGAGTCGTCCACGATCGGCAGCGGCGTCTTGTAGTCACCTTGCTGGATGGCTTTTACCGCGTGGCCCATGGCGCTGATCGGCTGAGACAGGCTGGCGGCCAGGCGCCGCGCGAGCAGGAAGGTAAACAGCAGGGCGAACAGCGCCAGGATGCCGGCCTTGAACAGGATTTCCTGCTGGCGCTGGCTGAATGCGTCGTTGGACATGCCGACGATCACCCGGCCCAGGTAGTCGGCCCGCGGTGCCTTGGGTTCGTTGAGGTTGTCCTGGAAAAAATCATTGCCCAACTGGATGTGTTGCAGGCGAATCGGTGCCTGGAACACTTTGACGGACAACGAGCGGTCGTGTTTTTCCGACGGCTGCTCGACATACACCAGGATGTTCTCGCTGCTGTCCTGGATCTCCAGGAACCGCACATGGGGCGTAGCGAGCGTGGCGCGCAGCAGGCTGTCGAGCACTTCGTTGTTGCCGGAGATCACCCCGTACTCGGTGGCGGGCGCCAGTTGGTTGGCGATCAACTGGCCGGTGTGGTCCAGTTCCTGGCGCAAGTCCTGGATCCGCACGAAGGTGAAAAAGCTGATCAGCAGCAACGTCAGCAACAGCGCCGGGCCCAGGGTGATGAGCTGGGTGCGGGTGTTGATGTCCCAACGACGGCGCAAGGTCATGGGCGTTTTTCTCCTTCGGCCAGGCGGATCGCGACGCCGGCTTCGTCCACCTGTTCGATCCCCAGTGAGCGCGCGACTTGCGGGTTGCCCACGACTTTGAAGTGTTCCGGGTACAGCGAGCGCGGCCAGTTGGCCGGCGGGTGGTCTAGCAAACGGTCAAGCACGGCCAGCCAGTCGGTCTGGTCGCTGTAGGTGCTGGCCAGGCTGCCGGCCCGCACAAAGCCTGCATTCGGGCCCACCAGCGGCAATTGCTGGGCATAGCTGCTCAGCAACAGGTTCTTCGCGGTTTTCGAGTTGTACAACTGCGGGTCATCCAGGCCGAGCAGCACGTCACTGCTCCTGAACAGGTTTTGCAGCGGGCGGCTGTCATTAATGTTGTCCCAGAGCTGTGGCACGATTTCCAGGCCGAGGGGTGTGGCGTGCTGGCGCAGTTCGGGCAGCAGGAACTCACTGTCGGCGCCGTAGAGCACGCCGATGCGCCGCGCCTGGGGCAGGATGGCGGCGATCAGGCGCAGTTGGCGTTCCAGCGGTGGGTCGCTCCACAGCAGGCTGATGTGCGGGTGAGGTGTGGTGCCCAGGCGTTGATGGGCCTGCAACCGACTGATACGCAGCACCAGGGTCGGCGGGCCTTGGGTCTCCTGCAGGCGCCAGTCGAGGCTGGGCAGGTCGAGCAGGATCAGACGTGTGTTGGCCGGCAGTCGACCAGGGGCTGGCAGGTTTTTGAGCGGGGTGAAGGTGATGTGGTCTTCGGGGCGTTGCTGGGCCAGGGCCTGGGCGAAGGCCTGGACGCCGGCGCTGTCTTCGGCAGCGGTCAGCAGGATCTCGGCACTCCAGGCCGGCGCGGCAGACAGCAGGCAAGCGAACAGCACAATGCGTCGCCAGAGCGTGTGGATAAAAAAGCAGGTCATCCGTGACGAGTCGCCCATGTCAGAACTCTAACTCTGCGCTGAAGTAGAGCACGTGGCGATGGTCATAATTGTTATCGGCCCAGGTGGTGGGCTGGTGATCCAGGCGTTCTTGCAGCATGCCGGCCAGCTCCACGTTGGCTTTGCCCAGGGCAATGCGCTTGGCCACCCGCAGGTCGACCCGTTCGAAGCGATATTGGTTGAGTGCGTCATCGCCGTAGTAGAACAGCGCGCTGGACCAGCCTTGGCCCCATTCACGCAACCAACCGGCAGAGCCACTGTTGCGTGCGGTCTGTGCCTTGTCCAGCGGGTTGCTGGCGCTGGCATCGACATAAGCATAGGTCAGCCGCAAGCGGTCGGCGTTGCTCACGCGCCAGTCGAACTGGGTTTCGGCACCGGTGAAGCGTGCGCTGTTGGCGTTGCTGGCAATGTACTGGTTATTGCGCAGCGGCGAACTGATCATGTCGGTAATTTCGTCGTAGAACAGTTTCACGTCCATGTTCAGCCCGATGTCGGCAAAGAAGCCGTTGTACCCCAGTTCCCGCGACTTCATCATCTCTTTATCGAGGTTGCCCGGCCCCCGCGTCTTTACGAAGTATTGCCCGGTGGTCTGACCGTAGGCCGGGGAGCTGAGGTTGGTGACGCGATAACTCCAGTTGACGTTGTTCTCGAACATGTCCGGGGAGCGGATGGCTTCGGAGTACACCGCGCGCAAGCCATGGCGCGGGTTGATCAGGTAGTTGACCGCCACCCGTGGCGTCAGCGAATTGCCGCTCAGGTGCGTGTCTTCATACATGGCGCCGCCTTGCAGCAGCCAATGTTCGCTGGCGCGCCATTCCAACTGGCCGAACAGGCGCCAGGTGGTGTCGTCCAGGGTGCCATTGAAGTAGGTATCGGAGTCGGCGCGGTCGTAGCGGTAGTTCATGCCGCTGACCAGGCGCAGGCTGTCGGACAGGCTGAGGGTGTCCTGGATTTCCAAGTCATAGCGACTTTCGCGGGTGCTCTGGTCGATGTCGCCGCACACGCTTTGACTGGCACCGTCGCGCCACTGCTGCAACACCTGGTTGGCCAGCGCTTGCTCGGCAGCGCTACCCGGCGGTGCGCTGCCCTGGCTGTAGGTGTCCATGTGGCGGGCCAGCAGCTCGGCGTAGTTGGGGTTCATCTGCCACAGCTGGGTCAATTCCGGGCTGAACGACACCTTGGCGTCGCAGGCCTTCCAGATTTGCCGGCGGTCCCACTGCTGGGCCGAGCCCTGGATGTAGAGGCTGTGTTCAGGGTTGAAATCGAAATTCCAGCGCAGCGAGCCGGCGTAGTCCTTGGCCGTGACGTCGGAGTTGTTGCCACCTTCGGTAATCCCGGCGAATACCGGGCTGTAGGTATACGGACGTTGGTTGGTGCCTTCCTTCGCATCCAGTTGCCAGTCGATGCTCTGCTGCGCGTTCAACGTCTGGCTCACCGCCAGGCTGAAGCGATTGAGACGACGCCCGTCGCGGCGGTCGGCGCCAGCGGCGTCGCTGTCGAACCCATCGTCCTGCTGGCCGGACAGCGACAGGCGCAAATCGCCGGTTTCCCAGCCGATGCCCTGGCTGGCATAGAAGTCATTGATGCCACGCTCGCCACGCACCACTTTGACCCGGGTGCCGTGGCTGTTAGCCGGCGAGCGCGTGAGAATGTTGACCACCGCCATCAAGGCATTGGCGCCGTAGCTGACGGTGTTGGGGCCGCGGAAGACTTCGATGCGCTCGATATCTTCCATCGCTACTGGAATGTCGCTCCAGTCCACGGTGGCCAGGCCGGCGCGGTACACCGAGCGGCCGTCGATCAGCACCTGCATGCGCCGCGCATCGCTGGCGCTGGTGCCGTGGTAGTTCACCGCCGCCTGGTTGCCGGAGGTGTAGCCGACCATCATCCCCGGCACCAGGCGCAGCAACTCGCTGATATCCCGCGCGCCGCTGGCCTTGATCAACTCGCTGTCGATCACGGTCATGCTGCCGGGCACGGCGGCGGCCGATTGCTTGAGACGCGTGGCGGTCAATACCTGGGGCAGCGGCTGGCTGTCGAGGAACAGGTCGTCGGCCATGACAGGCGCACTGCACAGCAGCATCAACCACAGAGATGAACGGGGAGGAGGGCCCAAATACACGGCACGGCCTTGATAATTACGGATAGCCGCCCATGTTAACTGAGGTGGGGCCATTTGCCAGTCGCCGGACTTGCAATTACTTCATGTAAGTGTGGCATTTTCCGACAAGCGCACGAATTGATACGGGGGCTGGCTGCCGACGGGTCGGCCCGTATAATGCCGCCATCGCCACTGGTATGGATTAACGGATTGCATATGACTGAACAGCGCCCTATCGCGGTCCTGGGAGGCGGAAGTTTTGGTACCGCCGTGGCTAACCTGCTGGCCGAGAACGGTCACGCTGTGCGCCAGTGGATGCGCGATCCCGAACAGGCCGAGGCCATTCGGGTGCACCGGGAAAATCCGCGTTACCTCAAAGGCATCAAGATTCATCCGGCGGTCGAGCCGGTTACCGACCTGCTGGACACCCTCACGGCCTGCGACCTGTGCTTCGTCGCGCTGCCGTCCAGCGCCTTGCGCTCGGTGCTGGCACCCCACGCCGAACGCCTGGTGGGCAAGCTGCTGGTCAGCCTGACCAAGGGCATCGAGGCGCAGACCTTCAAGCTGATGAGCGAAATTCTCGAAGAGATCGCGCCCCAGGCGCGCATTGGCGTGTTATCCGGGCCGAACCTGGCGCGGGAGGTCGCCGAGCACGCGCTGACCGCCACCGTAGTCGCCAGTGAAGACGAAGAGCTGTGCGAACGGGTCCAGGCTGTATTGCACGGCCGTACCTTCCGGGTCTACGCCAGCAGCGACCGCTTTGGCGTCGAGCTGGGCGGTGCGCTGAAAAACGTCTACGCGATCATCGCCGGCATGGCCGTGGCGCTGGGCATGGGTGAGAACACCAAAAGCATGTTGATTACCCGCGCCCTGGCCGAGATGACCCGCTTTGCGGTCAACCAGGGGGCCAACCCGATGACCTTCCTCGGCCTGGCGGGCGTGGGCGACCTGATCGTCACTTGCTCCTCGCCGAAAAGCCGCAACTATCAGGTCGGGTTCGCCCTCGGCCAGGGCCTGAGCCTGGAAGACGCGGTCACGCGCCTGGGCGAAGTGGCCGAGGGCGTCAATACCCTCAAGGTGCTCAAGGCCAAGGCCCAGGAAGTCGGCGTGTATATGCCGTTGGTCGCCGGGCTGCACGCGATCCTGTTTGAAGGGCGCACCTTGAACCAGGTCATCGAGTTGCTGATGCGCGCCGAGCCCAAGACCGATGTCGACTTTATTTCCACCAGTGGTTTCAACTGAGGAACGCGTCATGAACGATCCGCAAGCAGCCCCCAAGTACGAATCCATTGCCCTGCGCATCCTGTGGATGCTGGTGTTTGCCCTGGTTTGGCAAGTGGCGCAGTTCCTGCTCGGCGCGCTGGTGGTGGTGCAACTGATCTACCGCCTGGTCTACGGCGCCCCGAACCTGGGCCTGATGAACTTCGGCGACAGCCTCAGCCAGTTCCTGGCGCAGATCGGTCGTTTCGGCAGCTTCCATACCGAGCAAAAACCGTGGCCGTTCGCCGACTGGCCGACCCCGCGCGCACCCGAGGGCGAAGCCGCCCACAGCGTGCCGCCGGCGCCGCACCCGGTGCGTGATGAAGAGCCGAAACTATGAAGTTGTGGATACTGCGCCACGGCGAGGCCGAAGGGCATGCACGCACCGATGCCGAACGCAACCTCACCGAGCATGGCCGTGGCGAAGTGTTGCGCAGTGCCGCGCACCTGATCGGCCAGCCCCTCAGCGCGATCATCGCCAGCCCCTATGTGCGGGCGCAGCAGACCGCGCATCTGGTGCGTGATGCGTTGGGCTTCGAGGCGCAGATTCGCACGGTGCCGTGGCTGACCCCCGATGGCAGCCCGTTGCAGGTGCTGGAAAAGCTCGACACCGACGACAATGTGCTGCTGGTCAGCCATCAGCCCCTGGTGGGCAGCCTGATCAGCTTTCTGCAGCATGGTCATCAGCGCCAGCCTCAGCCGATGCACACCGCCAGCCTGGCGGAACTGGAAGGGGATTTCCCGCTGGCGGGGCTGATGAGCCTGGTCAGCGTGAAGAATCCGTAGGCGTTATCGCGGCTTTGTGTGTGCTATATAGTCAACCAAGCAAGTGCTTGGTTGGCTATCGTCGGACCACAAAGGAGCGCGTCCCATGCCCGTCGCATTTCGATTGCCGTTGCAGGTGTTCTTCGAACGTGAAGCGCGGCACCCGCGCCAGACCTTTCTGGTGCAGCCCGTGGGCGGCGGTGAGGTGCAGCGCCTCACCTGGGGCGATGTCGGCCAACAGGCCCGGTGTGCCGCGCTGGCTGCGCGCCCGCGAGCTGCCCCCAGGCTCGCACATTGCCCTGATTTCGAAAAACTGTGCGCACTGGATCATTGCCGACCTGGCGATCTGGATGGCCGGGCATGTCTCGGTGCCGCTGTACCCCAACCTCACTGCCGACTCCGTGGCCCATGTGCTCGCCCATTCCGAGGCGGCGCTGGCGTTCATCGGCAAGCTCGACGACTGGCCCGCTATGGCGCCCGGCGTGCCGTCCAATGTCCCGACCATCAGCTTGCCGCTGTGCCCAGCCGGCGCGTTCGATTTCAGCTGGGCCGACCTGCAAGCCTGTTCGCCGATCCAGGATGACCCGGCGCCTGCGGACTGGGACTTGGCCACCATCATCTACACCTCTGGCACCACCGGCCTACCCAAAGGCGTGATGCACAGCTTCGGCGCGCTGGGGTTTGCCGCCACCCGTGGCACCGAATTATTCGGGTTGGGGGAGGGCGACCGCCTGCTGTCCTACCTGCCGCTGTGCCATGTGGCCGAGCGCATGTTTGTGGAAATGGCGGCGATCTACACCGGGCAGACAGTGTTTTTTGCCGAAAACCTGGAGACGTTTCTGACCGACCTGCGCAGGGCACGTCCGACCGCCCTGTTTGGCGTACCGCGTATCTGGACCAAATTCCAGATGGGCGTCTACGCCAAAATCCCGGAAAAACGCCTGGACACCCTGCTGCGTCTACCCTTCATCGGCAAGCGCGTGGGCCACAAGGTGCTCGCCGGGCTGGGCCTGGATGCGTTGCGCATCGCACTGTCCGGGGCGGCGCCGGTGCCCGAGGCGCTGCTGCGCTGGTATCAGCGCCTGGGCCTGGACGTACTGGAGGTGTACGGCATGACCGAGAGCTGCGGCTACTCCCATGTGTGTCGCCCCGGGCAACAGTCCATCGGCTGGATCGGCCTGCCGTGCCCTGGTGTCGAGGTGCGCATCGATCCTGCGGGCGAAGTGCAAGTGCGCAGCGGTGCGACCATGCTCGGCTACTACAAGGACCCGCACAAAACCGCTGAGACCATCACCGCCGACGGCTTCCTGCGCACCGGCGACAAGGGCGAGCAGGCTGCCGACGGTCGGCTGCGCTTGACCGGGCGCCTCAAGGAGATCTTCAAGACCAGCAAAGGCAAGTACGTGGCCCCGGCACCGATTGAGAACCGCCTGGCTGAACATGCGCGCATCGAACAGGTGTGCGTGGTGGGCGATGGCCTGACCGCGCCGATGGGGCTTTGCGTGTTGTCGGCAATGAGCGAAGAACCGCATGTGCTGCGCAGCAGCCTTGAACGCTGGCTGGAGCAGGTCAATCAAGCATTGGATAAACATGAACGCCTGCGACAGTTGGTGGTGGTGAAAGACAACTGGGCGGTGGAAAACGGCTTTCTGACCCCGACGCTCAAGATCAAACGCAATGTGATCGAATCGACCTACGGTGAACATTTCCAGACGTGGAGCGAGCGTTCCGAAACCGTTCTGTGGCAGGATTAGGGCCATCATAAAACCAACAAGGACAACCGTATGAGCCTGTGGCGCACTCAACCGAATATTGACCAACTCAATGCGATCCAGAAGAACACAATCGGTGAATTGCTGGATATCCGTTTTGAACGCTTCGATGACGAATCGCTGACCGCCAGCATGGTGGTCGACCATCGCACCCATCAGCCTTACGGCTTGTTGCACGGCGGCGCATCGGTGGTCCTGGCCGAAAGCGTCGGCTCCATGGCCGCCTATCTTTGCATCGACGCGAGCAAGTTCTACTGCGTGGGCCTGGAGATCAACGCCAACCACCTGCGCGGTGTGCGCAGTGGGCGGGTGACGGCGGTGGCCAAGGCGATCCATATCGGCCGCACCACCCAGGTGTGGGACATTCGCCTGACCAGCGACGATGGCAAGGCCAATTGCGTGTCGCGCCTGACCATGGCGGTGGTGCCGCTGGGCGAGAACCCGCCGGCGCGATAGGCGTGGCGTGAGTGTCATCATTCCTGGCAGTTTCAGTCATTGCTGTGGCGGTCGGGGCTGGTGACAATCAATCTCTGTTTTTGTCGATGGATCCGGTATGTCGCAGCATGTGTTTTTCGCCCACGCCAATGGTTTCCCCTCGGCCACCTACGGCAAGCTGTTTGCCGCCCTGGCCCCGGAATATGCAGTGGCGCACCTGCCGCAGCACGGTCACGACCCCAGGTTTCCGGTGGACGATAACTGGCAGAACCTGGTGGATGAGCTGATCCACCACCTGGAGCGGCAGCCGGAACCGGTGTGGGGTGTGGGGCATTCCCTCGGTGGCGTTTTGCATCTGCATGCAGCCATGCGTTGCCCTCAGTTATATCGCGGAGTGGTCATGCTCGATTCGCCGGTGCTGACCCGCGCCGACCGCTGGGTGATCCGCGCGGCCAAGCGCTTTGGTTTTATTGACCGCCTGACCCCCGCCGGGCGCACCCTGGGACGCCGCGAAGAGTTCAGCGACCTGGACGCCGCGCGCAGCTATTTCGCCGGCAAGACCTTGTTCCGTGGCTTTGACCCGGAATGCTTCGACGCTTACCTGCAACACGGCCTGCACCAGGTCGGTGACCGCCTGCGCCTGCGCTTCGACCCGGCTACCGAGATCAGCATCTACCGGGGCGTGCCCCACACCAGCCCCGGTCAGGTGCGCCAGATGAAGGTGCCGCTGGCGGTGGTGCGCGGCCGGCAGAGCCGGGTGGTGATGCGTCACCACGCCAGCGGCGTCGGTCGCCTGCCCATGGGCGAAATGCTCACCATGCCCGGCGGCCACATGTTCCCCCTTGAACGCCCCCAGGACACCGCGACCTTGATCAAGAACCTGTTCTCCCGCTGGGAAGCCCGCGAGCGCAGTTGCGCATGAGCACACCGGTCGAAGAAGTGCGCCTGAGCCTGCCGCATATCGAGTTGGCGGCCCATCTGTTCGGGCCCGAGGACGGTTTGCCGGTGATCGCGCTGCATGGCTGGCTGGACAATGCCAACAGCTTTGCGCGACTGGCGCCGAAACTCCAGGGCTTGCGCATCGTTGCACTGGATATGGCCGGGCATGGGCATTCGGCGCATCGTCCTATCGGCGCCGGTTACGCCTTGTGGGATTACGTGTACGACGTGCTGCACGTCGCCGAGCAACTGGGTTGGAAACGTTTTGCATTACTTGGCCACTCCCTCGGCGCCATCGTTTCCCTGGTGCTGGCCGGTGCGCTGCCGGAACGGGTGACGCACCTGGGATTGATCGACGGGGTGATCCCGCCCACTGCCAGCGGTGACAACGCCGCCGAACGCTTGGGCATGGCGTTGCAGGCGCAATTGAACCTGCAGGACAAACGCAAGCCGGTCTATAGCACCCTGGATCGAGCGGTCGAGGCGCGCATGAAAGGCGTGGTGGCGGTCAGTCGCGAAGCCGCGGAACTGCTGGCCCAACGCGGTCTGATGCCAGTGCCGGGCGGTTACACCTGGCGCACCGACAACCGCCTGACCCTGGCTTCGCCGATGCGTCTGACCGATGAGCAGGCAATGGCTTTCGTGCGGCGTGTGGGTTGCCCTACACAGTTGGTGGTCGCGGCTGATGGCATGCTGGCGAAACATTCCGAATTGCTTTCCCAGCTACCCTTTACCGTGACCACGCTGCCAGGCGGCCATCATTTACACCTGAATGACGAGCCCGGCGCGGTCCTTGTTGCAGACTGTTTCAATCGGTTCTTCTGCGCGCCTTGACTTGGGGCGGTCAACTGCCGAGGCTGGGCGGATTGAAAGGGAGTCAACCATGAACTACTTCAACACCGCTGTGACCGCCGATGGCCAGGGCTCGTTGATCCTATGAGCGTGCGTAACGGATGTATCCGTATCCTGGGCTTGGGCCTGCTGAGCCCACTGGTATTTGCCGCCGACATACCGGGTAGCCAGGACCTACCCACCGTGGCCCGCCAGGTCGACGCGCAAATCGTCGACTACCGTCCCACCGAAGAAAAAGAACGCATCTACCCCATGGGTGCCATCCGCAAGATCAGCGGCCAGCTGCGTTATGAAGGCCAGGCCACCGCACGGGGCCAAGCCACCGCCATCACCTATGAATTACCTGCCGAACACAGCTCCAGTGCCGCATTTACTGCGACGCGCGAAGCATTGCAGGCGAAGGGCGCGCAGTTGCTGTTCTGGTGCCAGGCCCGGGATTGCGGCGAAAGCAGCCTGTGGGCCAATGAAGTGTTCGGCAACGCCAAGTTGGTCGGCGCCGACGGCCAGCAGGAATACCTGCTGCTGCGCCTGGCAGCCCCCCAGGAAAACTCCCTGGTGGCGCTGTATGGCATCACCCGTGGCAACCGTCGCGCCTATCTGCACGTGGAGCAACTGGATGCCAACGCGCCGCTGGCCGAACTTCTGCCCACCTCCGCAACGCTGCTGCGAGAGCTGAAAAGCACCGGCGAGCTGGATTTTCCCGCGCTGGGCGGTGACCCTGACGACACCTGGCTGACCCTGATTTCCCGTGGGTTGAACCTTGATACCACCTTGCGCGTCAGCCTTACCGGCCCGAACGCCGAAGCCTGGCGCCAGGCCCTGGTCGACAAAGGTGTGCGCGCTGCGCGCATGGAAACCGGCTCCGCTGAAACCAAAGGCCTGCACCTGCATCTGATACGCTGACCGTTACAAGGCGAACGGACCCGCGCCGTTCGCCTAAGCTCTCTTCCTATAGCCTTCTTCTAGAGATACTCCATGCTCAATAACGATCGCCTACTGGTGCAAATCCTGCTGCTGGTGCTGTTCGGTGCCAGCTTCTGGGTGATGGCGCCGTTCTGGTCGGCGCTGTTCTGGGGCGCGGTACTGGCATTTGCCAGTTGGCCGTTGATGGTCCTGCTCACCCGCTGGCTGGGGGGGCGCGAATCCCTGGCCGCCGGCATCCTGACGTTGGGTTGGATGCTGCTGGTGGCGCTGCCGCTGGTGTGGCTGGGCTTCAACCTCGCGGATCACGTGCGCGATGCGACGGCGTTGATCAAGGATATCCAGGTTGACGGCCTGCCGGAGGCACCTGCCTGGCTCGGCTCGATCCCCTTAGTCGGTGAGCGGCTGGTGGCCATGTGGGACAGCATTGACCAACAGGGCGCGGCCTTGATGGTCAGCATCAAGCCCTACCTGGGGCAGGTCGGCAATTGGTTGTTGGCGCGCAGTGCGCAAATCGGTGGTGGGATTCTAGAACTGACCCTGAGCCTGGTCTTCGTGTTCTTTTTCTACCGGGACGGGCCGCGCCTGGCGATGTTTGTTCACCGCCTGCTGGAGCGCTTGATCGGCGAGCGTGCCGGCTATTACATCGAACTGGTGGCCGGCACCGTGCAGCGCGTGGTCAACGGCGTGATCGGCACGGCCGCCGCCCAGGCCCTGTTGGCGCTGATCGGTTTCCTGATCGCCGGGGTGCCGGGTGCGCTGGTGCTGGGCATCGTCACCTTCCTGCTCAGCCTGATTCCCATGGGCCCGCCACTGGTGTGGATCCCGGCCACGGCGTGGCTGGCCTGGAAGGGCGATTACACCTACGCGGTGTTCCTCGGCGTGTGGGGCACGTTCATCATCAGTGGCGTGGACAACGTGCTCAAGCCTTACCTGATCAGCCGCGGCGGCAACCTGCCGTTGGTCATCGTGCTGCTCGGGGTGTTCGGCGGCTTGATTGCCTTTGGTTTCATCGGCCTGTTTATCGGCCCGACCCTACTGGCGGTGGCCTACAGCCTGTTGATGGACTGGAGTGCAACCCAGGCCCAGGGGCGGCGGGAAGACAAGCCGCTCTAGACGCGTGGTAACCACATCACGGCGGTCAAACCACCGCCGGGGGTTTCTTCCAGGTGCAGCCGACCGCCGAGGCGTTCCGCCGCTTCCCTGGAAATCGTCATGCCCAGGCCGACCCCGCCAGAGTTGCGGTTGCGTGAGCCTTCCAGCCGATAGAACGGTTCGAACACCGCCTCACGCTGGTCGGCGGCAATCCCGGGGCCATGGTCGATGACACGGATGACCAGCGCCTCGCGGCTGTCTGTCAGCTCGATGCGCGCCGAACCGGCGTACCGCAGGGCGTTGTCGATCAGGTTGTTGAGGCACGATCGCAAGGCCATCGGCTGCACTTGCAGCGGTGCGCAGGTCCCGCCGAACTGCACATCGGAACCCTGGTCCTGGGCGTTTTCGCTCATCGACTCGACCAGCGCCTGCACGTCCAGCCAATGCCGGGTTTCGCTGGTGCGTTGTTCGTGCAGGTAGCTCAGGGTCGCGTCGAGCATGCCGATCATGTCGTCCAGGTCCTGGCGCATCTGGCCTTGCAGCCGGGTGTCTTCGATCTGTTCCAGGCGCAGCTTCAGGCGTGACAACGGGGTGCGCAGGTCATGGGAGACAGCGCCGAGCATACGGGCGCGTTGGCTGACTTGCTCGCGGATGCGTCGCTGCATCAGGTTGAAAGTCGACGCCGCTTGCTGTGCCTCACGCGGGCCAGATTCGTCGAGGGGCGGGCTGTCGAGGTCCAGGCTCAGGCGCTCGGCAGCTTCGCTCAGGCGCTGGATCGGCCGGCTCAGCAGCTTGGCACCGTACCAGGCGGCGATGATCAACGAGATGAACTGGAACGTCAGTGGCACCACCGGGCCACCAAACCATGGTCGCTTGTGCCTGGCCAGGTGTTTCATCGTGCCGTCCGGCTGCTCGACAAAGGTCTCCTGAGGCGGCGGCGGAGGCGGGCCGTAATAGCGAAACCAGGAAATGGCCAGCACATGAGCCAGCACAATCGCCACCAGCAACACGCCAAACAGTCGACCGAACAGCGTGTTGAAGGCGTTGCGCATCAACCGATATCCCGGGCGTCGAACAGGTAGCCTTCACCCCGCACGGTCTTGATCAATTGGGGCGCCTTGGGATCATCCCCGAGTTTTTGCCGCAGGCGCGACACCAGCAAATCGATGCTGCGATCAAAGGCTTCGATGGAGCGGCCACGGGCGGCATCCAACAGTTGTTCGCGGCTCAACACCCGGCGCGGACGTTCGATGAATACCCACAGCAGGCGAAATTCCGCGTTGGACAGCGGCACCACCAGGCCATCGTCGGCGACCAGTTGGCGCAGCACGCTGTTGAGGCGCCAATTGTCGAAGCGGATATTGGCGCGTTGTTCGGTACGGTCGTCACGCACACGGCGCAGGATGGTCTGGATGCGCGCTACCAGTTCGCGGGGTTCGAAGGGCTTGGACATGTAATCGTCGGCGCCCAGCTCCAGGCCGATGATGCGGTCAGTGGGTTCGCAGCGGGCGGTGAGCATCAGGATCGGGATATCCGATTCCGCGCGCAGCCAGCGGCACAGCGACAGGCCATCTTCGCCCGGCAGCATCAGGTCGAGCACCACCACGTCGAAGGTTTCGGCCTGCATGGCCTGGCGCATCGCCGTACCGTCGGTGACGCCGCTGGCGAGAATGCCGAAGCGGGCCAGGTAGTCGATCAGCAGTTCACGGATCGGCACATCGTCGTCAACGATCAGCGCGCGGGTGTTCCAGCGTTTGTCGTCGGCGATCACCGCGCCTTTTTGCTCGTCGTTCATGGAGACGGAAGGGGTATGCATAGTGCGATCATCTGCCCTGTTGTTGCGCTCAGCATAGGCGCCCAGCCCCATGGCTGGAAGTGCTGGTCGGTGGGTCGTGCAAGCGAGGCTAGCCGTGAGGCGTGTTGGGGGCATGTCGTGAATGTATCGGCTTTGAAATAATTCCCTGAAATGCCTGCCCGATAGCGCTTGGTCAGTATTTACCGATCATCGGATCCCGCAACGCCGCCGCTTGCGCTACAATCCGCGCCGATTTCGACTTGCCTGAGAGCCCATTCCAATGTCCGTCTGCCAGACTCCTATCATCGTCGCCCTGGATTACCCCACTCGTGACGCCGCACTGAAGCTGGCTGACCAGTTGGACCCGAAGCTGTGCCGGGTCAAGGTCGGCAAGGAATTGTTCACCAGTTGCGCGGCGGAAATCGTCGGTACGCTGCGTGACAAAGGTTTCGAAGTGTTCCTCGACCTGAAATTCCACGATATTCCGAACACCACCGCGATGGCGGTCAAGGCCGCCGCCGAAATGGGCGTGTGGATGGTCAACGTGCACTGCTCCGGCGGCCTGCGCATGATGAGTGCCTGCCGTGAGGTGCTGGAACAGCGCAGCGGGCCTAAACCGTTGTTGATCGGTGTGACCGTGCTCACCAGCATGGAGCGTGAAGACCTGGCCGGTATCGGCCTGGATATCGAGCCCCAGGAGCAGGTACTGCGCCTGGCTGCCCTGGCGCAAAAAGCCGGCCTGGATGGCCTGGTGTGTTCGGCGCTGGAAGCCCAGGCCCTGAAAACCGCGCACCCGTCGTTGCAACTGGTGACCCCGGGTATTCGTCCGGCGGGCAGTGCCCAGGATGACCAGCGCCGTATCCTGACCCCGCGCCAGGCGTTGGATGCAGGTTCCGATTACCTGGTGATCGGTCGCCCGATCAGCCAGGCGGCCGATCCGGCCAAGGCATTGGCGGCAGTCGTCGCCGAAATCGCCTGATTTTCGAATGTGGGAGCGGGCTTGCCCCTCCCACATTCAGATCTCCAACATTTAGATCTATGGGTGGTCAGCTGACCTTGAGCACCAACTTCCCGAAGTTCTCACCGTTGAACAGCTTCATCAGCGTTTCCGGGAACGTCTCCAGCCCCTCCACGATATCTTCCTTGCTCTTGAGCTTGCCCTGGGCCATCCAGCCGGCCATTTCCTGTCCGGCAGCGGCAAAGCCTACGGCGTGATCCATCACGACAAACCCTTCCATGCGCGCGCGATTGACCAGCAGTGACAAGTAGTTGGCCGGACCTTTCACGGCTTCCTTGTTGTTGTATTGGCTGATGGCGCCGCAGATCACTACGCGTGCCTTCAGCGCCAGGCGGCTGAGCACGGCGTCGAGGATATCGCCGCCGACGTTATCGAAATACACATCCACGCCCTTGGGGCACTCGCGCTTGAGTGCGGCAGGCACATCTTCGCTTTTGTAATCGATAGCAGCATCGAAGCCCAGTTCATCCACCAGGAACTTGCACTTGTCGGCGCCGCCGGCAATGCCCACCACACGGCAGCCTTTGAGCTTGGCGATCTGCCCGGCAATGCTGCCCACGGCACCGGCCGCGCCGGAGATCACCACGGTTTCGCCAGCCTTCGGCGCACCGGTGTCCAGCAGTGCGAAGTAGGCGGTCATGCCGGTCATGCCGAGTGCCGACAGGTAACGGGGCAGGGGCGCCAGTTTCGGATCGACCTTGTAGAAACCCCGCGGCTCGCCCAGAAAGTAATCCTGCACGCCCAGGGCGCCGTTGACGTAGTCCCCGACTGCGAATGCCGGGTTGTGCGAGGCAATCACTTTGCCCACGCCCAGGGCGCGCATTACTTCACCGATACCGACCGGCGGGATATAGGACTTGCCTTCATTCATCCAGCCGCGCATGGCGGGGTCGAGGGACAGGTATTCATTGCGCACCAGCACCTGGCCGTCCCGGGGCGTGCCCACCGGGACTTCCTGGTAGGTGAAGGTGTCCCGGGTGGCCGCGCCGACCGGGCGCTTGGCGAGCAGGAATTGGCGGTTGGTCTGGGCGGTCATGGCAGCGACTCTTCTGGAAATGAACCTGAAGTGATAGACCTTGAACGGGCTGGGAGCAAGGTTCACCGAGCGTGCGAATGCCGGTCGATAGGTGTTGCTGATAGTCAGGCGGCGGCTGTTATCACTACGATTCATGCAGTTTCAACCGGCCTTTTGATAGTGCTGACGCGTCTGGTGCGGCGTTGGCTAGACTCGACCCACGACTTTCCCTCACAGGACATCCCTCATGAGCATGACGTTTTCCGGCCAGGTCGCCCTGGTGACCGGTGCCGCCGCCGGTATCGGCCGCGCTACCGCACTGGCGTTCGCCGCCGAAGGGTTGAAGGTGGTGGTCGCTGACCTGGACGTTGCGGGCGGCGAAGGCACCGTCGCGCTGATCCGCCAGGCCGGCGGCGAAGCGCTGTTTGTGCGCTGCAACGTCACGCTGGAGGCGGATGTTCAGCAATTGATGGCCCAGACCCTCGCCGCCTATGGCCGCCTGGACTACGCCTTCAATAATGCCGGGATCGAGATCGAGAAGGGCAAGCTGGCGGATGGGACCCTGGACGAGTTTGACGCCATCATGGGCGTGAACGTCAAAGGTGTGTGGTTGTGCATGAAGCATCAATTGCCACTGCTGTTGGCCCAGGGCGGCGGGGCGATTGTCAACACCGCGTCGGTCGCGGGGTTGGGCGCGGCGCCGAAGATGAGCATTTATGCCGCGTCCAAACACGCGGTAATCGGCCTGACCAAGTCGGCGGCCATCGAGTATGCGAAGAAGAACATTCGCGTCAATGCGGTCTGCCCGGCCGTGATCGACACCGATATGTTCCGGCGTGCCTATGAAGCCGACCCGCGCAAGGCCGAATTCGCCGCTGCCATGCACCCGGTGGGGCGCATCGGCAAGGTCGAGGAAATCGCCAGCGCGGTGCTGTACCTGTGCAGCGACGGTGCGGCCTTTACCACCGGTCACGCCTTGGCAGTGGACGGTGGCGCGACGGCTATCTAGGACCTCAGGTCGCCCTCCATTCGAAAAGGCCTGGGAGGGTGTGAGGTTTTTCCATAGCTGGCACGGTGCCTTGTCAGAATGTGTATCAGCAGGTAAATAACTCAATAAAATCAATAATTTAATAAAAGTTGGCGAGGGGCCGACATGGGCTTCTGTGCTTAACTGTCCCGGGTTGAATTACAGACAGTTGAAGTGAGTGGCGCATGGATTTAGGGATCGATCGACAAGCCCTTGTACCGGTGGTGCAGCAAATCATCAGCGCGGTGGCGCAATGGATTCGCACGAGTGGGGCGAGCCCTGGTACACGCTTGCCCTCCGTTCGCCAGGTGGCCCTCGATAACCTGCTCAGCCAGTCCAGTGTGATCGAGGCATTCGAGCGGTTGGTCGCCCAGGGCGTGCTGGTTTCGAAACAGGGGTCGGGTTTCTGCGTGGCCCAGCCACCGACGGTGCACGAAAACCAGTGGTATGAAGGTGCCGAGCGAGATTGGGGCGCCTTTGCCGATAACCCGTTGGGCGAGCTGAAACTGGGCTGCGGCTGGCTGCCTGATGCCTGGCGCGAAAGCGATGACATCAGCTACGCGATTCGCGAAGTCACCCGCTGCGACACGGCGGCGCTGTTCAACTACAGCACCCCATTGGGGCTTCCGGCATTGCGTGAGCAATTGCTCAAGCGCCTGACACAGGTCCACATCCCCACCCACCTTGACGGCATCCTCACCACGGCGGGCGCCAGCCATGCACAGGACCTGCTGATACGCACCCTGCTCAAGGCCGGCGATTGCGTGATGGTTGAAACGCCGGGGTACGGCAACCTTTATCGGCAACTGGTCTTTCATGGTGTGCAACTGCTGCAGGTGCCACGCACCCGTGGCGGGCCGGACATCGCGACGCTTGAGGCCTTGCTGCAGCGTCATCGGCCCAAATGCCTGTTCATCCATAGCCTGTATCACAACCCCACCGGTTCCAGCCTGAGCCGCACCGTGGCGGAGCGTGTGTTGGAGCTGGCGCACCGCGAGAACTTTTTGATTATCGAAGAGGACGTGTTTGGCGATCTGCAACACGCCAGTTGCACGCGGCTCTCGGCGTTACCCCACGGTGACCGGGTGATCTACGTCGCAAGCTTTTCCAAGACCCTGAGCAGTGCCTTGCGCGTGGGTTATCTCAGTGCGAGCACGGCGATCATCGAGCAATTGGCCAGCCTCAAGACCCTGACCGGCTTCGGCACTTCGCGGTTTGCCGAGGCCGTAGTGGCGACGCTGCTGGCTAATGGCACTTATCGCAAGTGGGTGCAGCGCCTGCGCAAGCGGCTGAGCGCGCAAATGGCTGCGACCTTGCAGGTGCTGGAAGATGAGGAATGGGAGGTGTTCGCCAACCCTGCCGGCGGGATGTTCGTGTGGGCGCGGCCAGGGGTTGGGGATCGGTCGCGGTTGCAGGCGTATGCCCGGCGGCTGGGGGTTTTGTTGTCACCGGGGGCACTGTTCAGTCCAACGGATGAGCCCAGTGAGTGGCTGCGAATCAATGTGGCCTATGCTGATGATCAACGGGCACTGGCGTTATTCCGCGCCATGGGACCTGCAAGATCGACCTCGACCATTCTGAAAACGACGAGCGTGTAGCTTTTTGCCATTATTGTGGCGCCAATGACTTGTGTTCGGTGCCTTGTGGTTGCCAATCTCGCCTGTGTAAACCGGGCTTGATGGCATCTGCCATTGCAAGAGGATGCAAGTGCAATGATTTCGGCCGTGCAACGACGCTTCGCCAACCTCGGTATGGCAAAAAAACTGGGCTTGGGCTTCACCCTGGTATTGCTGTTGACCGCCCTGGTCGCGGCCATCGGCGTGTGGTCCCTGCAATCCGTTGGCCAGCGCTTCGAAGGCCTCAAGGCCATGTCGTCGCTCAACAGTGGCTTGCTCAAGGTGCGCCTGATCGAGCAGGACTACGCGTTGCATGCCGACCCCAAGGCCGTCGACGCCCTGCATGAAAGTGTCGATGGCTTGGCCGCGCTCGCGGCGAGCCTCAAGGCCCAGTCGGCGGCCAACGTGCCCGTCATGACGGATGTCGAACAGGCCCTGGCCGCCTACCGCAAGGCGTTCGATGAGTTTGTCGAATTGACCCAGACCAAGGACCTGGCGTTGGAAATGGCCAGTTGGTCAGTGTCCAGCGTGGCCAATAATCTCGATGTGCTGCAGGCCGGGCTGGCTGACGACGGTGCCTATGGCCTCAAGGAAAGCCAGGGCAAGGAGGGCGCCGAGTTTATCGAGCAGGCAGGGCAGGTCAGCCAGGTTTCACGGCTGATGTTGCAAGCCATGAACGAAGCCCACATACGTCTGGACCAGAGCCGCAAGGTAGACGCCGATGACGCCGAGCAAGGCAAGATCGAGCAGGCCGACCAGGCGCTGGCCCAGGTTGAAACACTGAAAACCGCGGTCAAGGACCCCGGTTACCAGACGGTGTTGAATGAGGTCTCCGGGCATATTGCTTCGTTCAGTGAAAAACTCGGCGAGTACACCGGCCTGCTGGCCCAGGAGAAGGTGGTCTACAAGCAGTTGCATGATCGGGCCGAGCAAGTGGTCGGCCGGGTCAACCAGGCGTACGACACTGAAGACCTGTCGATGCAGGCACAGTTGAAGAAAAGCGCGATGCTGATCATCGGCTCTTCGGCCCTGGCGCTGTTGGTGGGGTTGATCGCGGCCTGGGTGATCACCCGCTTGATCGTCGCGCCGCTGCGCAGCGTGATTGCGGTTGCCCAGCAGATTGCGGCCGGCGATTTGAGCGGGCGCATGGAGGTCAGTCGCCGCGATGAGATCGGCCAACTGATGCAGGCGATGCAGCAGATGGGCAATGGCCTGAGCCATATGGTCAGCGGCCTGCAGGCCGGTATCGAGCAACTGGCCAGCTCGGCTCACTCATTGTCCAGCGTCACCGAACAAACCAATGTCGAAGTCAGTAGCCAGAAAGAAGAAACCGAGCAGGTCGCCACGGCGATGAACCAGATGACCGCTACCGTGCATGACGTGGCGCGCAACGCCGAAGAAGCCGCGCAAGCCGCACAGACAGCGGACGACAAAGTCGACAGCGGCCAGCGTGTGGTGCGCCAGAGTTTGCAGCGTATTGAATTGCTGGCCACCTCCAGCACCAGTGCCAGCGCCAGCATCGAGAGCCTGAGCGCCGAGATCCAGAACATCGGCACTGTGTTGAGTGTGATCAAAAGCGTGGCCGAACAGACCAACCTGCTGGCCCTCAACGCGGCTATCGAGGCCGCCCGTGCCGGCGAGCAGGGCCGTGGTTTCGCGGTGGTGGCGGATGAAGTGCGGGCGTTGGCCAAGCGTACCCAGCAATCGACCGAAGAAATCGAGCGGCTGGTCAGTACGTTGCGCAACGCGGCCCAGTCCTCGGTGCAGCAGATCCAGCAAAGCGGCGAACTGGTGAAGCTGGCGGTGAGCGATGCCTTGGAGACCGAGAGCGCCTTGGGCAGCATCGCGGTGGCGGTGTCGCTGATCCAGCAGATGAACCAGCAGATTGCCGCGGCGGCCGAGGAGCAAAGCTCGGTGGCCGAGGAGATCAACCGCAGTGTCACCAGTATCCGTGCCAGTGCCGATCAGTCGGCATTGAGCATGCAGGGCAACGCCGCATCGAGCATTCAGCTGGCGCAGCTGGGCGCGGAACTCAAGGGGATGGTCGGGCACTTCCGCCTGTGATCGCAGCGTTCATGCGGCGATCACAGGGGAGGGCGGTCAGGCGTTGTTGGCGAGGAAGGTCAGTAGGGCTTCGTTGACGAAGTCCGGGTTTTCCCTGGCGCTGATATGCCCGGCTTGCGGGATCAGGATCAGGCTGCAGCCGATCAGGCCGGCCATTTCCTCGGATTCGGCAGGTGGGCGCGGTTTGTCCTGTTCGCCGCACATCACCAGGGTGGTGTCGGCGTCCAGCTTGGGCAACTGTCCCAGCACATCTTCGCGACTGAAGATCAAGCGACCCAGGGGCACGATGCTCTGCAGCAGGCGCTCCTTGGAGTAGCCCTGCAATTGCTTGCGGAAATCCTGATACAGCGCGGATTCGCGGTCGATACCCGGGCGGAAGAAGATCGGCGCGACCACGTCCAGCAACGGCCCGGGGATAGCGCCGGCGTCTTCGATCATCTTGAACAGCGAGAAGTAATACTGGCGCGTGGCTTCGGGCTCGGCACCCAGGTAGGTGTCCATCAGCACCAGGCTGTTGATGCGCTCGGGAGCCAGCAGCGCCAGGCGTGCCCCCCACATGCCGCCGACCGAGAGGCCGACCAGGTTGATCTGTGGAATATCCAACTGGTCCAGCAGGGCCAGGGCCTGGCGCGCGAGGTCGTCGAGGGAGCGGGTTGGTGCGGGCAGCGGGCCGGATTCGCCATGGCCCCACAGCTCGGGCACGATCACCCGGTACTGTTGCGACAGGGCTTCGATCTGCGGCGCCCACATGTCGCGGTCCCACAGGTAGCTTGAGCCCAGCAGGACGACGGGGCCGGAACCCTGGTCGACGTAGTGCAGCGGTTGTCCATCAATGACGGCGACAGGCATAGCGGGCCTCTGACTTCATGGAGTGAGGGGCACTTTTTTACGCTAGTCGGGGGCGGGGGGATAGATGCAAAGTGATGGCATCTCGTGAAGCAGCGAGGTGGTTTGTACTGGCCTGGCTTTTATTGCTGTGGTGAGCGTGCTCACCACAGCAATAAAAGCCAGGCCAGTCTTCCAGCCGGCGAATCAGTCGTAGATGACTTTCTTCTTCCACTCGGCGTCGGCGTCGACCACTTTGAGGCCTTCGGTCAGTTCGTTGACTTCGTCTTCGGCCGGCTTACTGTTGGTCAGCACCGTGGAGTTGGCGCGTCCCAGTTGGGCCTCCAGGTGTTGCAGCTGTGCGCTGTAGATCACCGGCTCCGGCTGTTTGCGCAGGTACTGCACGCCACGCTCGAATGCCAGCCGCGCCTGGCCCGGCTGGCCTTGCTGCAGGGCGTGCTGGCCGAGGTTGTTGAAGAACTCGATATGCAGCAACACCAGGATATGGCGGATCTCGCGGATCCAGTGCTTGGCCTCGTTGGCCGGCAGGAAACCATCCTGGGCCGCACGGGTGACCTGGCCGTGCAGAGCTTCGAGCAGGAAACGCACATCCTTGGCCTTGGCTTCGGTCTGGATTGGCGCAGGCGGGTTGTTCACCGGGATCGATTCGCCCTGGGCGACCAGCGTATTCAGCTCGGCGATGCGGGCCTTGAGCGCCATGCTGCCTTTATTCAGGTTCAGCAGGCGCTGGTTGACGTTGAGTTCCAGGCGGGTCAGCAACAGCTTGAGCGCTGGGGTCATCAACTGGCCAGGGAAGGTCTCGGTGATTTCACCGCAACGGCGCAGGCGATCGTTAAGCTCGATCTCGGTGCGCTTCTTTTCCAGCTTGTTGTTTTCCACCACGTGGTTCATGTAGCCAATGGCGATCAGTATTGCGATCCCGGCTATTACCAGCAGGGTGATCATGAGTGGTGTCACCGGTGTGACCTCTTTATAGGGTTTACAGTGGAGTGTAGTGACTGGGCCATCCGGCGGATAGGACTGATCGACCAGTTGCCCGGGTAGTTTGCTTCTACAGGCATAGGCGCTCCCTGCATGGATGCACATTGCCATCATTTGCTGGAGCGAACTATAGCGTCTTGTCGGGCGCCAGAATATAGGCGTCAAAGCCCGGACGCGCACAATCCCCCCATGAGCCCGAAAAGCTGGGGGAAGTCATTGATTTTAATAAATTTATCCTTGGGGGTTGACGATCTTTCAATCCGTCCATAGAATGCGCGCCACTTAACGCGTAAAGCACACAGCAAAACGCGGTTAAGCAGTGAATGTTGTACGTGTGTCCCCTTCGTCTAGTGGCCTAGGACACCGCCCTTTCACGGCGGTAACAGGGGTTCGAGTCCCCTAGGGGACGCCATTTGCGGGAATAGCTCAGTTGGTAGAGCACGACCTTGCCAAGGTCGGGGTCGCGAGTTCGAGTCTCGTTTCCCGCTCCAATTTAAGCAGTGTGGCCCTCGGGCGGCACTGAGTGAAACCAGGGCATGATCTTCGGATCTAATCCCTGGACACTGAAATGCACACCATGTGTTTCAGTTGTGTGTCCCCTTCGTCTAGTGGCCTAGGACACCGCCCTTTCACGGCGGTAACAGGGGTTCGAGTCCCCTAGGGGACGCCATTTGCGGGAATAGCTCAGTTGGTAGAGCACGACCTTGCCAAGGTCGGGGTCGCGAGTTCGAGTCTCGTTTCCCGCTCCAATTTAAGCAGTGTGGCCCTCGGGCGGCACTGAGTGAAACCAGGGCATGATCTTCGGATCTAATCCCTGGACACTGAAATGCACACCATGTGTTTCAGTTGTGTGTCCCCTTCGTCTAGTGGCCTAGGACACCGCCCTTTCACGGCGGTAACAGGGGTTCGAGTCCCCTAGGGGACGCCATTTGCGGGAATAGCTCAGTTGGTAGAGCACGACCTTGCCAAGGTCGGGGTCGCGAGTTCGAGTCTCGTTTCCCGCTCCATATTCGACAAAAACGCCGATCAGCAATGATCGGCGTTTTTGTTTGTGCGTGATTTGTGCAGAGCCGCCGCAGGCCCGCTGCGGCTGCGTTCACTGCGCCGTCTGGGCCTCCTGCGCCGGCATGAAAAAACGCGCAAACAACTCGGACTGAGACTTGATGTTCAGTTTGTTGTAGAGGTTGCGACGGTGAACTTTGATGGTCTCTGCCGACAGGTTCAGCTTGCCGGCGATTTCTTTGTTGGAAAAACCGCTCAACAGCAACTTGAGCACATCTTTTTCGCGCGCAGTGATTTGTGTGCCCAGTTGCACGATGGCCTCTGACCAGGGTGGCGGTTCGTCCTGGCTTTTTTCCGCATCAGTCTCAAAGCACATGCGTTGATGCATCAACGCCATCACCCATGGCTTGATAATGTCCAGGGTCGCGATCTGCTGCGGGCTGTATCGCGCGTTGCTGCCAAATGAAATGCACAGTGTTCTGTCGGCGTCGAGTTGTACGTTGTACTGCACCTCATCCACGCTGATGTACTGGGCGAAATACTGGTGGTAATACTCGGTGGTCAGGAAGTGCTCCGGCGCAATGTCGGACAGATGAAAAAAGCCGCTCTGCGGGTTTTCGCGGTTGGCAATGTAGAACGGGTCGAGCAGGTACAGCCCTTTTACGTAGCGCTGGGTCAACGCGTCCACTTCGTCCGCATCGGCGACCTCAGTCACGCTGACCACCCGTACCTGGTGGTCGCTGAAGATCAGCACGACCCAGTTGTCGATCTGGACGTATTCCTTTAGCACGCGAACCAGTGAGCTCCAGAACGCCGGTCGGTTCAGTTGCATGATCAGCGTCCCGGCCGACCTGGGCGAGAATGCCCCGGTGGACAGCTGGGACCTGATCTTCAAGGAAGAGAACATCAGCAAGCTCAAGTCGTGTGGCGTGGCGATGCTCGATTCCCCGAGTGAAATCATTTCGATCGCCTTGCATTATCTCGGGCTGCCCAGCAACAGCCAGAACCCTGAGGATTACCAGAAAGCCCAGGGGCTGCTGCTGAAGATCCGCCCTTACGTCCTTTACTTTGATTCATCCAGGACGGATGCCGACTTTGCCGATGGCAACATCTGTGTGGTGGTGGGCTGGGCGAGCGGGGCGCTGACGGCACAGGCCATCAATGAAAAAAACAACACCGGGCGCAAGATTGCCTACAGCCTGCCGCGCGAGGGCGGGTTGGTGTGGTCGGAAAACTTCGTGCTGCTCAAGGATGCGCCGCATGCCAGGCAGGGTCTGGCGTTTATCAACTACATGCTTGAGCCGCAAGTGATTGCCAAGAGTTCCAACCACACGCTTTACCCCAACGCCAACAAGGACGCTACCGAGTTGGTCGAGCAGAAGCTGCGCGACAACCCCTGGATTTATCCGTCCAAAGAGACCATTGCCACACTGGTTCCCCTTGAACCGCTGCCCTTGAAGTTGGAGCGAATCCGCACGCGTGTGTGGACCAAAGTGAAGAGCGGCACGTGACCGGCTGAATGACCAGGCATGCCGGGCTGTTGCAGGCGTGCCGTTGAAGGAGATCAATCATGGGCCAAGCGGAATATCAGCGCGACGTGAAGTCGGACGATGACGAGGCGTACACGCAAATCGAAGAACAGATCGGCCACTGTACGCCCGAACAAGCCTGGGCCATGTATTACGTCTCGACCGGCATGGTGCGTGAGTACATTACACGGGCGGTGATGGAGCATATTGGCCGGGGCAACCGGGCGCTGCTGCTGGAGTTCCCGGAACTGGCCCGGGCCGAAGAGAAATCCCGCTTCCTGTTGCCGCTCTAACCCCATGCCGATCAGCGATGATCGGCATTTTTGTGTGCGCACAGGTTCACCGCTTTGGCCAGGCGCACCGTGGCCTCACCGATTTCCGCCTGATTGAGTGAGGCAAAGCCCAGGCGCAACGCATTTTCCGGCCGGTCCATCGGCGAAAACTGCCGACCACTGCGTACGACCAGCCCATGCTCCAATGCGGTGGCCACCATCTGATCGACGTTTATCCGATCTTCAAAACGCACCCACAGCGCCAGCCCGCCTTCGGGTTCGCGCACCATGATCCGATCACCGAATGCCGCATGCAGACAGCCCTGCAAGGTTTCGCGGCGGGCGCGGTATTCCTTGGATACCCGACGCAGGTGTTTCTTCAATTCACCCGCGTTGATCAGGTCCGCGAGCATCTTCTGCGCCACCGCGTCGGCATCGCCCAGCATCAACGCAGCGTTGCCGTGCAGGGCTTCAATGACGGGTGTGGGAGCCACCACATAGCTGCAGCGAAACGTCGAGCCGAGCGCCTTGGACAACGAGCCGACGTAGAGCACATGGCGCTGTGAACGGTCGCTGGCCAGCGGCAGGTAAGGTCGCCCGTTGAAGTGATATTCGTGGTCGTAATCTTCTTCGATGATGCAGAACTCATGCAGTGCCGCCAATGCCAGCAACTGTTGCCGCCGCGCTGCGTGCAGGCTCACGGTAGTGGGGAATTGGTGGTGCGGCGTGAGATAGATCATCCGCACCTTGTGCTCGCGGCACAGACGATCGATCTGGTCCGTGCGGCAGCCTTCGTCGTCGACATCCACGGTGACCAACTGCGCGCCCAGCTTGCGGAAAATCTCCCAGGCCGGCGGGTAGCTCAGGCGTTCCACCAGCACCACGTCGCCAGGTTTGAGCAGCAGGCTGGCGCTCAGGTACAGCGACATCTGGGTGCCTTGGGTCAGGCAGATATTCTCGGCGCTGACCGTCAGCCCGCGGTTGTTGCGCAGCATTTCGGCCAGGGCGCAGCGCAACTCATAGCCGGTGCCCTCACTGCCATAGCGCACCGTATTGGAGGCGAAGCTGTTGCGCAGGGCATTGCGGTAGTGGCGGTGCAGCACGGCTTGGGGCAGCAGGCGGTGGTCACTGGTGCCGTTGTCGAAAAACAGTGCGCCACGCCGATGTTGCAGTGCCATCGCCTGGGCGTTCTGGGTGAAGTACGGCGCGTTCGCCTGGGCCAGGATGGGCGGTGCGAAGGACGGTTGCGCGCGATTCGGCACTGGCTTGGGCGCCAATTGCACATTGACGAAGGTCCCGCGTCGCGGCTCGCTGACCAGCCAGCCTTTGGTCATGGCTTCTTCGTAGGCCAGGATCACGGTCTTGCGGTTGACGTCGAGCAATTGCGCCATTTCCCGCGTGCCCGGCAGCAAGGTGCCGGGCGGCAAGCGACCCTCGACGATTGCCGTCACCAGGCCTTCGGCGATCTTGCGGTAGGACGCCTGGCTGGCGCTCTCGTCCAGCTTGAGCAGCGGCCGCCATTTACGCATCTGGACCATCTGAAGTATCCAAAACTGGAGGTTTTAATGGGCCTAGTCTAGCGCAACAATCAAGCCTCACTCACCCCCGAGGTTGTTATGAATACACGTCATGTCATCGAACTGTCCCCCTCGGGGAAAACCTTTGAGGCCGGTGATGAGCTGTTGCTCGATGCGATGCTCGCCAGTGGCCTGTCCGTGCCGTTTTCCTGTCGGCGCGGTGCCTGTGGATCGTGCAAGGTGGTAGTCGCAGAAGGGCAGTACCGGGCCAGGCAGTTGGCGCCGAACGCCCCCGCGCCGTGCTATCCGTTGGCGGCGAATGAAATGTTGTTGTGCCAGAGCCACGCTTGCGGCGATATGCGCCTGGAAATTCCCGGCTGGTCCCTGGACACCCCCGCGCTGAGTGTCGAGGCGCAAGTGCTGAGCAAGTGCGCATTGAGCCCTGACATCATTGAGCTGGTGCTGATGCCGGACCTGCCATTGGCGGTGCGTGCCGGCCAGTACCTCAAGTTCCGTCTGGTCGACGGTGACTCGCGGTGTTTCTCGATCGCCAACCTGCCGGCCGAAGATGACGGGCGCCTGGTCTTTCAGATTCGCCAGGTGCGCGGCGGGCTGTTTTCTGAGGCTGTTCTGGGCGACCTGGAGGCCGGCGACGTGCTGCAACTGGAGGGGCCTTTTGGTGCCTGCACCTGGCAGGACGTGGATGACAGCCCTGTGGTCCTGTTCGCTACGGGCACCGGCTACGCCGGCATCAAACCGATCCTGCTGAGCGCCTTGAAGCGCAATGTCGAGGTGACGTTGTACTGGGGCGGCGCGCAGCCGGCAGACTTCTATGATCGCGTGTTCCTGGACCAGTCCGTCATCGATCACCCGCGTTTTCACTGGCACCCGGTGCTGGCTTCGCAGGGGCGCGTGCAGGACGTTGCGCTGAGCCATGGGCATCGTTGGCAAGTTGCCCAGGTGTACGCGTGCGGCAACGGCGCAATGATCCGCCAGGTCCGCGAGCAGTGCCTAGACGCGGGCTTGCCGGCTCACCGGTTTGTCGCCGAAGCCTTTGTGCCCAGTGGTGGCGCAGGCACGCAAGCGCCTACACCTGCGTTCGACCCGATCTGGGAAAAAGTCGGCCCCCGTTATTCGTTTGACGGCATGCTGGCGGCCCGTGACCAATCCATCCGCGCCCTGGCGGCCATTGCCAGCCGACTGCGGGTGGGCATGACCACCGGCGAAGCCCTCGACATGGCCGCCGAACAACTGCAGGCCATGGGCGCATCGCACACCTGGCACCCGACCTATATCCGCTTTGGCGCCGACACGGTCCGCCCACCCCGCGAAGGGATCGACCGCCAGCGCAGGCTGCGCGCCAGCGATATCGTCGTGGTTGATTTGGGCCCGGTGTGGGACGGCTATGAAGGCGACTACGGCGATACCTTTGTGTTCGGTGACGCGCCGTTGCACCTGGCCTGCACGACCGCGCTGCACGAGGTGTTCGACGAGACCCGCGACGCCTGGTTGCGAGGCCTCACCGGTCGAGAGCTGTATGATTTCGCCGAGCAGAGCGCCGTGGCAAAAGGCTGGAGGCTGGCGCGCAACCTTGCGGGGCATCGCCTGGCGGATTTCCCCCACGCGTTGTTCGAGAACAAGGAACTGGCGGATCTGGACATCCCACCGAGTGAAATGGCCTGGGTGCTGGAAATCCAGCTGTGCCATCCCACGGAACCGGTCGGTGGTTTTTTCGAGGATATGTTGAGGCTGCAAGCCTGAAGAGCCCGCCGTTGCGGCGGGCTCCTTTGCATCAGTGCTTTGGGCTCAGAGCTTCGGCAGCTGACCGATACGGCCCATCATTTCGGTGACGATCTGCAGGTCGAGCAGGAACTGGTCGACGGTCTTGAACTCGCCGTCGGTGTGCCCGGTGTACTTGACTTCCGGGCGCGCCAGGCCGAATTGCACGCCGTTGGGCAGTTCATGCACGGAGGTTGCGCCGGCGGAGGTGCCGAACTTGTGCTCCATGCCGAGGTTTTCCGTGGCGACTGCCAGCAGTGCCTTGACCCATTCACCTTCCGGGTTGCGGTACATCGGCTCGGCCACCGAGTAGGCGAAGTCCACCTTGACCTTGGCTTTCTTGTCCCAGGCGTTCAGCTTGTCGGCGATCTCGGCCTTGAGTTTCTCTGGCGACTTGCCCTTCGGCACCCGCAGGTTCACCGCCAGCTTGAAGGCTTTTTCATCCAGGCCGACAAAAGTCAGCGAGGTAGTCAGTGGCCCCATGAACTCGTCGGAGAAGCCCACGCCCAACTTGCCGCCCAGGTAGTCCAGGCCCCAGTTGTCGGAGGCATACCGCGCCGCGTCTGTGATGTGGTTGTGCTTGAGGGCGATCTTGCCGTCGACGCTGTGGATCAGCTCCAGCATGCGCGCCACCGGGTTGACCCCGGACTCCGGCTCGGAGGAGTGAGCGGACACGCCGGTGACGGTCAGCTTGACGTCTTTGCCGTCGACCTTGGCGGCCACTGCAAAATCGCCGCCGTTGCGCTTGGCGTATTCGCTGCCGGCCTTTTGCAGGCTGGCGGCCAACTCGGCAGGCTTGTCGCTGACGAAGGTCGCCACCGATGCCGACGGAATCTGGTTGGTGGCCATGCCGCCGGTCATCGCGATGATTTCCGCGCCTTTGCCTTCACCCTTGCGGCGCGGGAAGGTTGCCATCACCGTGCCGTAGCCTTTCTCGGCAATCACCACCGGGTAGCCGCCATCCAGCGCCAGGTTGTATTGCGGTGTCGGGTTCTTTTCGAAGTAGTAGGGGGTCGCGTCGCCGGAAGTTTCTTCGGTGGTGTCGACCAGCAGCTTGAAATTGCGCGCCAGTGGCAGCTTTTCTTCCTTGATCACCTTCATGGCATACATCGCCACGACGATGCCGTTCTTGTCATCTTCGGTGCCACGGCCATACATGCGGTTGCCGATCAGGGTGACCTTGAACGGGTCGAGTTTGGTGCCATCTTTGAGCACCCAATTTTCCGGCGTCACCGGCACCACATCGGCGTGGGCGTGGATACCGACGACTTCGTCGCCACTGCCTTCCAGGGAAATTTCGTACACGCGGTTGTCGATGTTGCGGAAGTTCAGGTTAAAGGCCTTGGCCAGGTCCTGGAGCTTGCCGGCGATCTTGATGAATTCCGGGTTCTTGTACTGCGGCAGGCCATCCACGTTGAAGGTCGGGATTTCCACCAGCTCGCGCAGGGTTTCGAGGGCGGCTTTGCCGTACTTCACCCGGGTGTAGATGCCCAGCAGGCGATTGATTTCGTTCTGCTGGTCGGCGCTCAGGGTTTTGTTGTCGAGAAAGGCACTGATTGCCGGGCCGACGTCGCTGGTCTTGCCCAGGTCGCCTTTAGCCAGCGCGCCGAGGAAACCGCGAAAATCGGTGACGGACGTTTCGTTGAAGTTCTTGAGAATCGCCGTGCTTTGCTCGGGCGTGATGTTGGCGAAGGCGGGGCAGGTAACAGCCGAAAGGCTCGCCGCAAACAGGGTGGCAGCCGCCAATTGCTTGAGTGGAAAGTGCATGGAGAGACGCATTCCTTTGCAGGTAGTAAGTAGGAGGTTTCTGATCGATCTGTCAGAAACATTTCCACACACTAACACTGTGAAGGCGTGAGATGGGAGGTGCGGATCAGTGAAATGTCCTACTTCAATAAGAAAACGCCGCGCGTTGATGAGCGGCGTTTTGCGGGTTCAGCGAGGAGTCAGATACAAGGTTTGCTTGAATGTACCGTCGGGCATGGGTTCGGAAGTCATATGGCCAGTGAAGCCGGCATACTTGCCGGTACTGCCCAGGAGTGCGACGGTGGATAAGCCGGTTTCGTACTCCTGTCCGCCGACGACAAGGGTGCCCGTGATCTGCCCGGCGGTATCCACGAACATCAGTGTCCATTGGCATTGGCTGTGAACGCCAGGCTGCGTGGTGACGCAATAGCCATTGTTGTGTCCGATGTCCTGGCGATCCTGATCCATCAGGGGTTGAGCGAAGACAAACAGGTCGCCTTGGGAAGGCCCCGGTGCGCCAGTATCCACGGGCGTCTTGAGGCCCCGTGTACCGTCGGCAAAGGTCACCAGAGTGAGTGTTGGCGGGCTGTTGACGCAGGCGCTGAGTGGAATAAGCAGAAGCAATGTACACAAGGTGCGAAAGGGTGCGGTTTTCATGGCAATGCTCTCATGTCAGTGGGCTCCAGCCGCAGCACCGCTAAAGCTGCGTCCGGAGCCTGAGAAGGCTAGCTGCCAATCTCAAGAATTCAAATGTCCGCAACTGATGGTGTATTACAAAGTACCCGGGTGCGCAGCCGCGTATTCAGCTGTCACATCCAATGCCTTGGCATATGGCCCATCCCACAGCTGCTCATGCAACTCCCCGACACGCCTGGCCATCGCTTCGTTGCGCATCACCACTTCCAGGTTGCGCGAATTATCCAGGTAGCCACCCAGCCAATTGCTGGTGCCGACCCACGCCACCTGGCCGTCGATCTCCATGGTCTTGCTGTGGATCACCCGCGCATAAGGAATGAATCCCTGCCTGGCCTCGGGCAGGGTGACGATCTTGATCTGCACGTTGGGCAGCACCGCCAGGCTCTTGAGGTAGGGCAGTTCCAGCTTGTCGGTGTTCCAGTTGGACACCATCAGCTTGATCGACACCCCACGCGCCGCCGCCGCGCGCACGGCGTTGTCGATCACCGCGTAGTACGGACGGGTCTTGTCCGGTCCGTAGGACAACGGTGCGTAGTCCAGCAGTTGCACGCGCACTTCCTGTTTGGCTTCACTCAACAAGCGCGGCAGTTCCAGCTGCGAGTCGCCCACGCCGCGCGGGTTGTAGCGCTGCGGGCTGGCGACCAGGTAGTTGCCGGTGCGCGGTGGTTCTTTACCCACGACGGGCAGTGGCACCGGCTGGTTGTCGGCCAAGGCCTGCTGGGCTTTCCAGTCTTGTTCGAAGATGGCCTGCACCTGCCCCACGACCGTCGGATCAGTGATGCGCAGGCCGGTTTCGTGGATGTGCTCCAGCGAGCGCCAATCGAAATTCTGGCTGCCGACAAACGCCTGCTTGCCATCCACCACCAGGTACTTGGCGTGGATGATCCCGCCGCTTACACGGGCGTAGGGCAAGACGCGAAAGGTCAGGTTGGGGATCGCGCGCAGGCGTTCCAGGGTGGAGGCCTCCGACAACTTGATGCCTTTTTCTTCGAGCAAAAAGCGAATCTTCACACCGCGTTTGCCGGCGGCTTCCAGGCGCTCGATCACACGGTCCATCACCGAGCCGGGGTGATCGGCGGCGTAGAACTGGCCGATATCGATGCGGCTTTTGGCGCCGTCGAACAGTTCGCTCCATACCGGGCCGGGCTGGCGCAGGTCGTCGGTGCCGAGGGCGGTGTCCACCTGTACGGTGTGTACCAGTTCAAACCCCGGAATCGAAAAGTCCGCCTGGGCCAGCGGACTGAGGAGCAAGCCGGCAAGGCCGGCGATACGCAATTTCAAGGAGACGGACATAACACTCTCTTCACTGATGTAGTGAGCGGGCTTGCCCCGCGCTGGGTGGCGCAGCCGCCCCAAACAGTCCACCGCGTTGTCCCAGAAAGACCGAGGTGCCTGGATATGGGGTGGCTGCGCCACCCAACGCGGGGCAAGCCCGCTCACCACAGGTTTATGCGGTGCGGCTGTGCAGCGGCGTCGGTACCAAGTGCGGCACTTCATTCTGCACACGGGCACCGGTGGCGGCGCAGATCAGCAGGATTTTCAGCTGGTCGTTGATGCGCTCCAGGCGGTCCTGGAAGAAGTTGTGGAACACCACGCAGAACAGCGCAATGGCGATCCCCAACCCGGTGGCGAACAGGGCCGTACCGATGCCACCAGAGATCTGGCCCGGGTCCGACACGCCTGCCGTCGCCAACGCCTTGAAGGTGTCGATGATGCCGAGGATGGTACCCAGCAAACCCAACAGCGGCGCGGCGGTGGTGATGGTTTCGATGATCCACAGGCTGCGGGCCAGCGGCGCGCGGGTGGTCAGGTACTGGGTCTCGATGACGTCATCCAGGTCCTTGCGCGAGCCGTTCGACGCCTTCTGTGCCAGCACCGGCAGCACCATGCTCAACGGCAGGCTGTCACGACGGGTCAGGCTCTCCGGCAGGTCGCGTTCGCTGTGCACGTTGGCGCCGAGCACTTCGGTGAGTGCATGGGCCTGGCGGCGTACATACGCGAAATAAATCCCGCGCTCGATGGTGATGAAGATCGCGATGGCCATCGCGGCATACATCACATAGAAGGTGATGTCGTGGAGCAGGTTCATGTCCATGTTCACTTACCTCGCAATTAGAAATTGGCTTCCAGGGAAACCGTCACGGTGCGTTCCAGGCCCACGATGTAGGCCGGGTCGCCGTCACGGAAACCGCCGTAGGTGGCCGCGTTGGTCTTGGTGGTGTACACGCCGTCCAGGTACTTCTTGTCGAACAGGTTGTCGACGTTCAGGCGCAGCGTCGCGTCCTTGACCACTTTCTTGTCCACCGGCAGGTAGATACCGGCGCCGGCGTTGAATACGGTGCGCCCGGAGATGGCTTCGTCGTTGGTCAAATCGCCGTAGAGCTTGCTGGTGTACTTGCCGCCGAAGGTGCCGTAGAAGCGGCCGTCGTCGTAGCCGATGTTGGCGGCCAGCATGTTTTTCGGCACGTTGGCGAACTGCTTGCCGCTGGTGGGCAGTACGATCGCTTTGCCAGCGTTGTACACGGTCAAGTCGTCTTGCTGCTCGGCCTTGGTGTAGGTGTAGGAGGTGTAGTAGTTGAAGTGATTGGGCAACAGGCCGCTCCACTCCAGTTCCAGGCCGCTGTTGTTGACGGAGCCGGCGTTGATGTCGGCGAAGTCGCCGTTGATATCGCGCGACGACACCTGGCGATCCTTGAACTGCATGTAGAACAAGGTGGCGGCCACGGTCATGTCTTCATCGGTGTAGCGCCAGCCCAGTTCGTGGTTCCAGCTGGTTTCCGGCTTGGCGTCGATGGAGCCTGCGCCCTTGTCGTACAGCACGTAGTTCTGCGGGATGCGCATGTTGCGCGACAGGCTGTAGAACACCTGGTCGCGTTCATCCACCTGGTATTTGAGGCCGGCGTTGGGCAGCAGTTTGTTGTAGGTCTGGTTACGTTTTTCTGCTTGCTCGGTGAGGCTGCCATGGTTGGTGCCGTCACGCTTGACGTTCATATAGGCCAGGCCGCCGATCAGGGTCCAGTCCGAGTTGATGTACCAGGTGTCCTGGGCCCAGACCTTCTGCGCCGGGGTGATGGTGAAGCGGTCGCGACCCTGGATGGTGTTGCCATTGGCATCCACCACCGCCTCGTTAGCGTCCGGCCAGGTGTCGACCGGCTTGCCACTGGCCTTGAGCGGAATGAACGGCTGGGTCTGGCTCTGGCGTGCGCGCTCGTACCAGTAGCCCACTTGCAGGCTGTGATCGCCCAGGTCCCAGTTAAGCTTGGTGGTGATGCCCGGACGCCAGGTCTGGGTGCGTGAAGGGCGATAGTACACGCCGCTGTTCGGGGTGCCGTCGGCGTTGTATTGAGCGCCGGTGGGCAGGTTGCCCAGGTCGAACACGCCGCCCTGGTTCGAGCCGCGGTTCAGGGCATAGCTGGACGAGCCGACGCCGCTGCCGTTACCCCAGTAGTAATACGGGATCACCGACAGCGCGAGGTTGTCGGCCAGTTTGAACTGGGTGTTGAGCACCGCGGTAAACGTCTGGAACGGGTTCTGCGCCAGGGCGTAGTAGCTGTTGTACTTGCCGTTGCTGCCCACGGTGGGGGTGGCGGGGTAAGGGTCGTATTTGCGGCCGTTCTGCTGGAACTGGGCCTTGGTCAGTTGGCTGTAACTGTTGTTGTCCTGCTCGTGGTATTTGAGGATCAGGTTGGCGGTGTTGCCATCGCCGGCGTCGAAGAAGCTGTTCCACTCGACTTTGTCCGCGCGCACGGCACCCGAACCGCGCCACATCTGGCCTTCGGTATGGGAGGCCGACAGCCAGTTGCTCAGGCCGTTGATCTCGCCGGTGTTGAGGCGGGCAAAGGTCTTGCGGGTGGCGTTGCTGCCCATGATCTGTTTGACGAACGCACCGGTTTCCTTGGTCGGGCGAATGGTCACGATACCGATGTTGCCGCCGCTGGAGCCGATGTGCGGGCCGTCGGCTTCCGAAGAGCCCTGGGTGACGAAGATCTGCTCGATGTTTTCCGGGTCGCCCAGCAGGTTGGAGTACAACGCGTAGTTGCCGGAGTCGTTGATCGGCATGCCGTCCACCGACATCCCCACCTGGTCGGAGTTGAGGCCGCGCATGGTAAAGCGAAAGCCCGACAGACCGGTGTTGTCTTCGCTGGAAATGTTCAAGCCCGGGGTGTACTTGAGCTTGTCCACGGCGTTGCCGGTGGCGGTCTGTTTATCCAGCGCTTCCTTGGTCACGGTGGAGCGGCCCTTGATGCTTTCTTCCTGCACCATGTAGCCGCCACCTGCCGTGGCCTTGCCCTGAACCCCAATGGTCCCGACGTCACTGTCACTGGTATCGGCCATGACCATTCCATGGCCCATGCTTGCGGCAACAAGTGCCAGATGAATCCGTGTGAACCTCATCTCTGTCGTCCTGGTGTCGGGTGCTTATTGCACGCTGTAGTTGAAGGTGGCGGTGAAGCGCTGCTCATTGCGGCCCCCGAAGGCTTGCTCGGGGAACGGCTTGACTTGCTTGATGCGACGCAAGCTGTTGGTGGCGGCCCGGTTGAGCAACATGCTCGAGGCCTGGGTTTGCAAGCCGGAGTCGAGAACCCGACCCTGGCGGTCGACCAGCAACCAGACCACCACTTCGCCGCTCGGGCGTTCGAGGGAGGCCTGGCGCCCGGTGGGGTACTGTTTGTAGGTGTCCAACTCGTTGCGCAGCCCCTTGAGGTAACTGCCTTCCAGCGCTTGGCCGTCGACCTTGGGAGGGGCGGGCGGCGCGGGTGTCGGCGCGGCCTGGGCCACGGCCGCAGGCGCCGGTTTGGCGGCGACCGGTGGCGGCGTCGGCGCAGGCGTTGGCTTGGCCACCACGGGTTTGGGCACGGGCTTGGGTTTGGGCTCAGGCTTGGGTTTTGGCAGCGGCTTGGGCGGCGGCGGCGGCGGGGCCGGCTCGGCCTCTTCATCCTCGATCACCGGCGGTGGCGGCTCTTGTTCCACCACCGGTTCCGGGATCACCTCCGGCTCCGGTTCGACCAGCGCCAACTCGACGGCGGACTCGTCATACACCGGTTCGACCTTCAAGGTCTGGGACTGGATACCCAGTGCAATCAGCACCAGAGCGATCAGGGCCGGGACGCTGCCCAGCAGCTGACGCGCACGAAACAATACGTACATGATCAGGACTTACGCGTGGCAATGGACACGGAGGTAAAGCCACCCAGACGCAGGGTGTCCATCACCTCCACCAGGCGCGAAACCTCGACGCCTTTGTCGCTGTTCACGATGATGGTCGACTTGGTGTCAGGCTTTTCGGCCGCTTTCAACGCCGGCACCAGCCCATCGACCGTGAGGTCCTTGCCATCCAGTTGCAACTGGCCTTCCAGGCCCAGGGTCAGGATGAATTTGTTCTGCGGCTTGAGCTGCTGCGAACTGCTGGCGCTCGGCAGTTGGGTCTTCATGCCGAGGGCCGGAATCACGTTCAGGCTCACGAGTACGAAAAACACCAGGAGGAACATCATCACGTCGATCATCGGGATCAGTTCGATGTGCGCCTTGCGTTTTTTCGGTTCGTCCCAGGTTCTCATTCCGCTACCCCGTTATTGAATTAGGGGCGACACGCTAACAACCAAAAATGACCGATTGGTTAACTTTAATTGACGTTTTGAGGCCTCTAGGACGGGTATTACAGGCGACTCTTGGGTCATTTTTGTGACGTAACAGAATTGAAACCCGACAGGGGCATTCTCAAAAACTTTACATCGAGGGCCCCCAAAGATGAGTAGCGAATTGCCATGTCTTTCAACTCCGCGACTTCTATTGAAAGCACTGGAAAAGCACCAGGCCGAGACGTTGTGCACCCTCGCCAACGGGCCGAAGATCGCCGATAACACGGCGAGCATTCCGTCGCCCTATACCCTGCAAACGGCGCAGGATTTTATCGACGGCATGCAGGAGAAATTTCGCTCGGTGGGGTTGTTGAGCCTGGGCGTGCATGTGCGCGACAGCGGCGAACTGATCGGCATCGCCAGCCTGCGCATCAATGCGGCTCATCACTATGGGCACCTTGGCGGCTGGACGGCGGCGGATGCACGTAACCTGGGGTATGCGACCGAGGCGGCGACCGCGCTGATGGACTACGGCTTTGGCGAACTGGGCCTGCACCGTGTGGGCAGCCAGTGTTTCAGTCGCAACAAGGAATCGGCGCGGGTCATGGAGAAAATCGGTCTGCAGTACGAAGGCTGCCTGCGCGGGGCGTTCCTCAAGAATGGGGTGCATGAAGACATGCTGGTGTTCGCCACCCTGCGTGAGGATTGGGAGTTTCGGCCGTGAGCGGCGACGTCGATCACGGTCGGCGGCGGGTCCTCGCCGGGCTGGCCGTTGCCACCACCTTTTCGATCCTCAGCCCGTTTGCGCGCAGTGCCGGGGTGGACTACCCGTTCACTTTGGGCGTGGCCTCCGGCGATCCATTGCCTGACGGGTTTGTGATCTGGACGCGCCTGGCGCCGCTGTTCAATGCTGGCGATGGCCGGGGTGGCTTGAGCCGCCCGGTGCCGGTGCGTTGGCGGGTTGCCCACGATGCGGCGATGACCCGCGTGGTGCGCCAGGGCGAGGTCATGGCCAGCGAGCGCTGGGGGCATTCGGTGCATGTGGAGGTGGCGGGCCTGGAGCCGGGCAGGTCGTACTGGTACCAGTTCGAAGGGCTCGGCGCGCAAAGTCCGGTGGGGCAGTCGCGCACGGCACCGGCGGTGCATGCCATGGTGTCGGCACGCTTGGGGTTTGTCTCGTGCTCCCATTGGGAGCGTGGCTATTTCAGTGCGTATCGCCACCTGGCGCAGGAGCAACCCGACCTGGTGTTTTTTCTCGGGGACTATATCTACGACAGTTCCTACGCAGCGGACTCGGGCAAGATCATTCGTCCCCATGGCAGCGGCAACGCGGTGAGCCTCAGCGACTACCGCAACCGCTATGCCTTGTACAAAACCGATCCTGATCTACAGGCCCTTCACGCTGCTGCACCGAGCGTGGCGACCTGGGACGATCACGAAGTGCAGAATGATTACGCCAATCGCTGGTCCCAGGACCCGAAGATCCCGGTGGGGCAGTTTCTACAGCAACGGGCGGCGGCGTACCAGGCCTTTTATGAGCACATGCCGCTGCGTGCCAGCAGCTTGCCGAAAGGGCCGGACATGCGCATTTATCGGCGTATGGATTACGGCCGGTTGGCCCGTTTCCACGTGCTGGACGGCCGACAGTATCGCTCCGAACAACCGTGCGTCCTGGCCAATGGCAGCCACCAGGGGCATATCGCCGATAACCTCTGCCACGACTTGCGCGACCCTGCCCGCACCCTGCTCGGCTGGCAGCAGGAGGCCTGGCTGGACCGGGGCTTTGCCCAATCGAAGGCACAGTGGGACATCATCGCCCAGGACTTGCTGGTGGCGCCGTTGACCCAGCGCGACCTGACCAACCACAAGCCGGGGCGCTGGACCGATGGCTGGGATGGCTACATGGCCAATCGTTCGCGGATGCTGGCTTCCCTCGAGCGCAACCGGGTCAACAATCCGGTGTTCTGGGGCGGCGATATCCATTCGTTCTGGGTGACGGACTTGCATGCCGATGGCAACAACCCGGATTCGCCTGTGGTCGCCACGGAGTTCGTCGGTACGTCGGTGACGTCCGACGGGCCGCCATTTGAGGCGTTCAGCAAGATCCTGCCGCTTAACCCTCATGTGAAATTCTTTGACAGTCGCCAGCGGGGGTATGTGTCGGTGGAGGTGGAGGCGGGCAGGATGCTCACGCACTTGCGCGTGATTACCGACCCGCGTGATCCGGCGGCCAGGGTGTCGACGCTGAAGTCGTTTGTGGTGGAGTCGGGGCGGGCGGGGGCGGTTGAGGTGTAGGGAAGTTTGTTCTGACAAGCCGATTTTCTGTGGTGAGCGGGCTTGCCACAACAGGCCCGCTCGCCACAAGGGTGAATGCGGCTGGTTCAGGTGATTTCGTAGCGTACCGACAACGCGCCCTTTTTCTCCGATAACGCCAGGATGGTGACCCGACCCAGTTCACCCAAGGTCTGCACATGAGTACCCCCACAGGCATACGCAGGCAACTGGCCAAAGCCGACCTGGCGGGTACCGTCTTCCAGGTTCATATGGCGCGGGTAGTCCGCGGCGATCCATTGGTTGACCTGTTGCTGGATCGTCTCGGCGTCCATGCTCTGCGCGGCTTCACCACGGATAAAGGTGATCTTGCCTTCGCCTGGCCAGTGATGAGCCTTGATGGGCATCCAGCCCAGGGTCTCGCCCACGTTGCCGATCAAGTGCCCGGCGGAATGCAGACGGGTGTGCAACGCCCGGCGCTGTTCATCGACCCGTGCGGTGGCGGGGCCCGGCGCCAGCGGGCGGTCGACGTAATGCACCACATGATCGGCTTCCTGGGTCACGCGCAGCACGCTGCTTTCACCGAGCCAACCGGTATCGAAAGGTTGCCCGCCGCCCTGTGGATGAAAAATCGTCGACTGCAGGATCACCGCGAACTGGTCTTCGTGGGGCGTGCAACTCAGCACCTCCAGTTCGGCAGTCAGGTGGTCGTGGGTGAAAAACAGGCGTTCGGTCATGATCTACATCCGCATCAGGGTTCTGCGGGCAGTATAAATAGTGCGCAGATGGGTGATAATCCGCTCAATTATCAATGGACCTGTGCACCATGAGCATCAATCTACCGTTGCCACTGCTGGGCGAGATGGCGATCTTCGTCAAAGTGGTGGAAACCGGCAGCTTCTCCGAAGCCGCCCGGCAACTGGGCGCTTCGCCGTCCTCGGTGAGCCGCAGCATCTCGCGCCTGGAAAAGGCCCTGGCCACGCGTTTGTTGCAACGCACCACGCGCAAATTGCGTCTGAGCGAGGGCGGGGAAGAGGTGTTCAAGCGTTGCCAGGAGATGGTCAACGCGGCGCGTTCGGTGATGGAGATCAGCGGCCAGTTCACCCACGAAGCTGAAGGGCTGGTGCGGGTCAGCGTGCCCAAGGCGGTGGGGCGGTTTGTGGTGCACCCGCATATGCCGGAGTTCCTGCGGCGCTATCCCAAGGTCGACGTGCAGTTGCTCCTGGAGGATCGGCAGGTGGACATGATTGATGACAATGTCGACCTGAGCATCCGCATCACCGACAGCCCGCCGCCGGGGTTGGTTGGCCGGCAGTTACTGCCCATCGAGCATTTGTTGTGCGCGACGCCGCAGTACCTGGCCGAGCATGGAGTGCCGGGCCATCCCCATGATCTGTTGGAACACAGCTGTATCTACCTGGGGGAAACGCCAGGGGACTCGCGCTGGAAATTCCGCCAGGCGGGCAAGGCGGTGACGGTGGTGGTGCGCGGGCGGTATGCGGCGAACCACACCGGGGTGCGGTTGGATGCGGTGTTGCAGCATGTGGGGATTGGCAGCCTGCCGTACTTTACGGCGCGCCATGCGCTGGAGGAGGGGCGTTTGGTGCAGGTGTTGCCGGCGTGGGACTTTATCGCGTCCTATCATGGCGAGGCGTGGTTGCTGCATTCGCCCACGCGCTATCTTCCGCCGAAGTTGCGGGTGTTTATTGATTATCTAGTGGAGTGCATGGCGAAGGAGCCGACATTGCGACGGCCCATTCCGGATCGCTGATCAGTGCTTGCTTTGGTCGTCGGGCATGGCCAGCAGCTGTTTTTCCTGGTTCCAGTCGAACGGTTCGTCGTTCTGTTCGGCTTCGAAGCGGCGCTCTTCCAGGGCCTGGTACAGGTCCAGTTCTTCATCGGGCATGAAGTGCAGGCAGTCACCGCCAAAGAACCACAGCAGGTCGCGTGGCACCAGGTGGGCGATCTGTGGGTAGCGCAGGATGACCTGGCTCATCAGGTCCTGGCCCAGGTACTGGCTTTCGATCGGGTCGATTGGCAGCAGGGCGCGCAGTTCGTCGAAGCGCTCCAGGAACAGGGAATGGCTTTCCTCGGGCACCTGTTCGGCTTCGCCGACGGCAACCAGGATGCTGCGCAAGTGGTCGAGCAAGACGAGATGATCGGCAACGACGTTGGACACGAGATAAGTCCTCTAAAGCAAAAACGGGCGCGAGAGTATATGCCCCTCGCGCCCGTTTTTATATGACCACTCGACTCAGCGGACTTTACCCTCAGCCTGGGTCAACTCTTCCTTGCTGAAGTCATCCACGTCGATCACCTTGCGCCGCGCTGCTTCAGCGTCACGCAGGGTCTGCGCTTCGGCGGGTTGCAGCACGCCGGCGTGCAATGCCGCATCAATGGCATGCTCGCCGGCAGCAGGTCTGATCTGGCCGCTCTTGAGCGCGGTGTGCAGTTTCTTTTGCAGCGGATGGCTGGCGCCCAGCAGGTCGTAGGCATGTTGCAGGGCACCCACCGGGTCTTCCGCCGATTGCGGGCGGTAGCAGCCGGCCAGCAACTCTTCCAGGGTCGGATCGCCTTTGGCGCGGCCGATCACCGCGGCCACTTCGGCGTCCAGCGCATCGGACGGCCCGGTATGGCGACGCCCGAACGGGAACACGATCACCCGCAGCAGGCAGCCCAGCACCTTGTTCGGGAAGTTGCTCAGCAGCTCATCCAGTGCGCGCTCCGATTCGCCCAGACTTTCTTCCATGGCCCAGGCGAACAGCGGTTCCAGGTGATCCGGCGAATCCAGGTCGTGGTAACGCTTCAGTGCGGCCGACGCCAGGTACATATGACTCAACACATCACCCAGGCGCGCCGACAGGCGTTCACGACGCTTCAACTCGCCACCCAGCAGCATCATGCTCAGGTCGGCCAGCAGTGCGAACGCGGCGGCCTGGCGGTTGAGTGCGCGGAAATAACCCTGGCTCAAACGGTTGCCTGGCGCTTTTTCGAAATGGCCGACGCCGAGGTTGAGCACCAGGGTGCTGGCGGCGTTGCTCACGGCAAAACCGATGTGTTGCATCAGCAGGCCGTCGAATTCCTTCAGCGCCTGGTCATGGTCTTCGCGACCGGCCAGGGCCATTTCCTTGAGCACGAATGGGTGGCAGCGGATCGCGCCCTGGCCGAAGATCATCAGGTTGCGCGACAGAATATTCGCGCCTTCCACGGTGATGAAGATCGGCGCGCCTTGCCAGTTGCGGCCCAGGTAGTTGTTCGGGCCCATGATGATGCCCTTGCCGCCGTGCACGTCCATGGCGTGGCTGATGCACTCGCGGCCGCGCTCGGTGAGGTGGTACTTGAGGATCGCCGACAGTACCGACGGTTTTTCCCCCAGGTCCACCGCATTGGCGGTCAGCATGCGCGCGCTGTCCATCAGCCAGGCGTTGCCGCCGATGCGGGCGAGGGCTTCCTGGATACCTTCGAAGGCCGACAGTGGCACGTTGAATTGTTCGCGCACCTGGGCGTACTGGCCGGTCACCAGGCTGGTGAACTTGGCCGCGCCGGTGCCGACCGCCGGCAGGGAAATCGAACGACCCACGGAGAGGCAGTTCATCAACATCATCCAGCCCTTGCCGAGCATTTCCTGGCCGCCGATCAGGAACTCCAGGGGTATGAACACGTCCTTGCCGGAGTTGGGACCGTTCATGAACGCGGCGCCCAGGGGCAGGTGGCGCCGGCCGATTTCCACGCCTGGGGTGTCAGTGGGGATCAGCGCCAGGCTGATGCCCAGGTCTTCCTCGTCACCCAGCAGGTGATCCGGGTCATGGGCCTTGAAGGCCAGCCCGAGCAAGGTCGCAACCGGGCCAAGGGTGATGTAGCGTTTTTCCCAGTTCAGGCGCAGGCCGAGGGTTTCCTTGCCTTCCCATTCACCTTTGCAGATCACGCCGGTGTCGGGCATCGCGCCAGCATCGGAGCCGGCCAGCGGGCCAGTCAACGCGAAGCACGGGATATCATCGCCACGCGCCAGGCGCGGCAGGTAGTAGTTGCGTTGTTCTTCGGTGCCATAGTGCAACAGCAGCTCGGCCGGGCCGAGGGAGTTGGGCACCATCACGGTGGAGGCCAGGTCGCCGCTGCGGGTGGCGAGCTTCATTGCGACCTGGGAGTGGGCATAGGCGGAGAATCCCTTGCCACCGTATTCCTTGGGAATGATCAAGGCGAAGAAACCGTGGGTCTTGATGTGTTCCCAGGCGGCGGGCGGCAGGTCCATGGCCTGGCCGATTTCCCAGTCGCTGACCATGGCGCACAGTTCTTCGGTGGGGCCGTCGATGAAGGCCTGTTCTTCTTCGGTCAGTCGGGCCTTGGGATAGGCCAGCAACTTGTCCCAGTCGGGGCGACCGCTGAACAGCTCGCCGTCCCACCACACAGTGCCGGCGTCGATGGCGTCGCGCTCGGTCTCGGACATCGGCGGCAGGACTTTCTGGAACCAATTGAACAGTGGCTTGGTGAAGTATTGGCGGCGCAGGTCAGGCAACAGCAGGGGCGCGGCCACCACGGCGATCAGCACCCAGAAGACCAGCAGCAGCCAACCCGGTGCGTGGCCCCAGGCGCCCATCGCCAGCAGGTAGACGGCGACCACGCCCAGGGCGGGCAGGGGGGCGACGCGGCGGTGTGCGAGGTAGGCAATGCCGACCACCAGCACCAGTATCCACAACAACAGCATATTCAATCCTCCGTGAAACCAGGGGCGAAACCACCAGGGAGCTTAGTCGGCATCCGAACAAGCGGGGTGATCAGGGTGTAACGAGATTTGGCCGATTCGTCGTTATCTCCCCGGCAGACCTGTGGTTAGACTCCAGGCTTCCTTCGGAGATAAAGCTCATGGATACGTACCTGAGTCCCAGCCGCTTCATCGATAGTGACCACCCTGCGGTGGTGGAGTTCGCCGAAAAACATCGCGGAACCCACGCGGCTCCAAGTGACCAGGCAGTCAGCCTTTACTACGCCGTGCGTGAGGCGATTCGCTACAACCCCTACACCTTCAGCCGTGATCCAGACACCTTGAGTGCCAGCTTCGCGTTGAGCACCGGCGAAAGCTATTGCGTGCCCAAGGCCACCTTGCTCGCAGCTTGCGCCCGACACTGCGGCATCCCGGCGCGCATCGGCCTGGCGGATGTACGCAATCACCTGTCGACACCGCGCCTGATCGCCTTGCTCAAGAGTGATGTGTTCGCCATGCACGGTTACACCGAGCTTTACCTGAACCATCGCTGGGTCAAGGCCACGCCCGCATTCAACCAGCAGCTGTGCGATCTCTTCGATGTGCCGCCGCTGGACTTCGATGGAATTCACGACAGCGTCTTCCATGCGTTCAACCGCCAGGGCCTGCGCTCGATGGAGTATGTGGTCGACCATGGGCAATTTCCCGACGTGCCCGAGGCGTTTTTCTTCGCGCATATCCAGCAGTGTTACCCCCACCTGTTTGCCGAGGAAATGCCGCCCCTGCTGGGTGATATGCAGAGCGATTTGAGCCGCGCGTGAACCGGCGTATGCTGCTGCCTTCATCAAGCCATGTTCATCAACAATAAAGGCGCGGTCATGCTGAAGATCTGGGGTCGTAAAAATTCATCAAACGTCAGGAAGGCACTGTGGTGCGCCGAGGAACTCGGCCTGGACTATGAAGCAATTGATGCGGGCGGGGCTTTTGGCGTGGTCGACACGCCGCAGTACCGCGCGCTGAACCCCAACGGTCGGGTGCCGATGATCGAGGACGGCGACTTTGTGCTGTGGGAGTCCAACACCATCGTGCGCTACCTCTGCGCCAGGCAGGCCTCCAGCTGGTACCCGAGCGACCTGAAGGCTCGCGCCAATGCGGAAAAGTGGATGGACTGGACCACCTCCACCTTCGCCGAACCGTTCAAGATCGTGTTCTGGGGCGTGTTGCGCACCCCGGCGGAAAAACAGAACTGGGACAACATCCACGCCGGTCGCCAGGCCTGCATCGATGTACTCCAAACCGTTGATCAAGCCCTGGCCACACAGCCGTATCTGTCGGGCAACGAGATCGGCATGGGCGATATTCCGTTGGGCAGCTTTATTTACGCCTGGTTTGAAATGCCTATCGAACGGCCTGCGATGCCCCATCTCGAGGCATGGTACCAGCGCCTGCAGCAACGCCCGGCCTACCGCAAAGCGGTCATGACCGCGTTGACTTAATACCCACTATTAATACGGGTGACTGTACTTGTGCGGCGCGGACAAGCACCATGCTTGTCATGCGCCGCCGTTGAACTACCTGGGCTGCGCCCCCATCTACTCTTTCTATTCCCTTCTTTGGTGCGTATTCCGATATGAGTTCCGCTCTGTCCATCCGGCAGCTAACCAAAACCTACGGCAACGGTTTCCAGGCCCTGAGTGGTATCGATCTGGACGTTGCCGAAGGTGACTTCTTCGCCTTGCTCGGCCCCAACGGTGCCGGCAAATCCACCACCATCGGTATCCTCTCCACCCTGGTCAACAAGACCAGCGGCACGGTGAATATCTTCGGCCACGACCTGGACAAATCCCCGGCGGCGCTCAAGCGCTCCATCGGCGTGGTGCCCCAGGAATTCAACTTCAACCAGTTCGAAAAGACCTTCGATATCGTGGTGACCCAGGCGGGCTACTACGGCATCCCGGCGAAAATCGCCAAGGAACGCGCCGAGCAGTACCTGACCCAACTGGGCCTGTGGGACAAGCGCGATGTGCCTTCGCGTTCACTTTCCGGTGGCATGAAGCGTCGCCTGATGATCGCCCGCGCACTGGTGCATGAACCGCGCCTGCTGATCCTCGATGAGCCCACCGCGGGCGTGGACATCGAGCTGCGCCGCTCGATGTGGACCTTCCTCACCGAGCTGAACGAGAAGGGCATCACCATCATCCTCACCACCCATTACCTGGAAGAGGCTGAGCAACTGTGCCGCAACATTGGCATCATCGACCACGGCACCATCGTCGAGAACACCAGCATGCGCAACCTGCTGGGCCAGTTGCATGTGGAGACCTTCTTGCTTGACCTGAAGAACAACCTGTCGGTGGCGCCACAGTTGCTCGGCTACCCGAGCCGCCTGGTGGACAGCCACACCCTGGAAGTGCAGGTGGACAAGGCCGTGGGCATCACCGCGTTGTTCACGCAGTTGGCGACCCAGAACATCGAAGTACTGAGCCTGCGGAATAAAACCAATCGCCTTGAGGAGCTGTTCGTGTCCCTGGTGGAGAAAAATCTGACGAAGGTGGCGGTATGAGTTCCGAACTGCAACCCAACCTTGTCGCACTGCAAACCATCGTCTACCGCGAAGTGAAGCGCTTTACCCGGATCTGGCCGCAGACCCTGCTGCCGCCGGCGATCACTATGGTCCTGTACTTCGTGATCTTCGGGAACCTGATCGGCCGGCAGATCGGCGACATGGGTGGCTTCACCTACATGGAGTACATCGTGCCGGGCCTGATCATGATGTCGGTGATCACCAACTCCTACGGCAACGTGGTCTCGAGTTTCTTCGGCAGCAAGTTCCAGCGTTCCATCGAGGAACTGATGGTGTCGCCGGTGTCGCCCCATACCATCCTGATCGGCTACACCCTGGGCGGTGTGCTGCGGGGCCTGATGGTCGGCGTGATCGTGACTTTGCTGTCGCTGTTCTTCACCCACCTGCAGGTGCATCACCTTGGGGTCACCATCCTGGTGGTGGTACTGACGGCGACGATCTTCTCGCTGCTGGGCTTCATCAACGCGGTGTTTGCGCGCAACTTCGATGATATCTCGATCATCCCGACCTTCGTGCTCACGCCGCTGACCTACCTGGGCGGGGTGTTCTACTCCATCACCTTGCTGCCGCCGTTCTGGCAGACCGTGTCGCTGGCCAACCCGGTGCTGCACATGGTCAACGCCTTCCGCTACGGCATTTTGGGTGTGTCGGATATCAAGATCAGCGTGGCGATCACGTTCATGTTGATTGCCACCGTGGTGCTGTATATCGGTTGTGCACGGTTGCTGGTGAGTGGGCGCGGGATGCGTACGTAAACGCGGTCAAAAATGTGGGAGGGGGTTTGCCCCCTCCCACATTTGTATTTGAGTAATGTCAGGCTTTCAGTGCCAGTTCGATCAGCCCGTGCAGCTCTTCAACCGTCAGCGGCGCGTTCGAGAACAGAATGCGAAACACCGTCGGCGCTGCGATCAGGTTGATCAGATGGTCCACGTTCGGTGGCATCTCGTCCGGATAGCGCTCGATAATCGCCTGGAACTGCCCGCTCAGAATGCTCACGCAGTACCCCGGCGTGATCAAGCACTGCAAGTCGCGCATCATGTTGCGACCCGGTTCCGAACTCATTTCATCCAGGTACTGCTCGGCCCAGGCCTGCAGGTCGCCGCGCAGGCTGCCGGTGTTGGCCGGCTCGCTGTCGGGGCGCATGCGTGCCAGTGCCACGTCCGCCAACAGCACGGACAGATCGCCCCAGCGTCGGTAGATGGTGGAGGGCGTAACCCCCGCGCGCGCCGCAATCATCGGCACGGTGACGCTGGAGCGCTCATGGGTTTCCAGCAGTTCGCGCACCGCGTTGTGCACTGATTCTTGGACCCGGGCACTGCGGCCCCCCGGGCGAAGGCCTTCTTTAATCGCCATGCTGGTGACCTTAACACAAAGAATTTGCTTTAAGCGCTGGCCGGTAGCACACTCTGCAAAAGCAAAATATTAGCTTTAGCGGAGCGTGCGTATGTCCAGTCCTGTTTCCCATCGTTCCAGCCTGGTGTTCCTCGCGATCACCTTGCTGACCTTCCTGGCCGCTTCGAGTGCGCCGACGCCGTTGTATCACCTGTATCAGGAGGGCCTGCATTTTTCGGCAGGCATGCTCACGCTGATCTTCGGGGTCTACGCCCTGAGCCTGCTGGCGGCACTGCTGACCGTTGGCTCATTGTCGGACCACCTGGGGCGCAAGCCGGTGATTTTTGCTGCGCTGCTTCTGAATATGTTGGCGATGTTGCTGTTTATCAATGAAGGCAGCGTGACCTGGTTGATTGCCGCCCGTACCCTGCAAGGGTTTGCCACCGGCATGGCCACCGCCGTGCTGGGCGCGGCATTGCTCGACACCGACCGCCAGCAGGGCCCGCTGGTCAACAGCGTGGCGCCGCTTCTGGGCATGGCCTGCGGGGCGATGGGTAGCAGTCTGCTGGTGGAGTACGCGCCGTTGCCGACCCAGTTGATCTACTGGGCGCTGCTGGCCTTGATGCTGTTGCAGGCCCTCTACGTATGGCGTTTGCCGGAGACCGTGAGCCGCATCCCCGGCGCGCTGGCGTCGCTGCGCCCGACGTTGCACGTACCGCCCCAGGCGCGCCGGGCATTGTGGCTGTCGTTGCCGGTGGATATCGCCGTCTGGGCAATGGGCGGGTTCTACCTGTCCCTTGCGCCATCGCTGGTGCGTGCGGCCACCGGCTCCACTTCCAACCTGATCGGTGGCGGCCTGGTGGCCGTGCTGACCCTGAGCGGCGCACTGATGATCTTTACCCTGCGCAATCGTGCGGCCGACAAGGTGCTGCGTCTGGGCGCCGGCTTGCTCGCCATCGGCGTGACGCTGATCCTCACCGCCGTGCACAGCGCCAGCCTGGCACTGTTCTTCATCGCTACCCTGATCGCCGGCAGCGGCTTTGGTGCGGGTTTTCTCGGCGCCTTGCGCAGTGTGGTGCCACTGGCCTTGCCCCATGAACGTGCGGGGCTGATGTCGGCGTTTTATGTGCTCAGCTACCTGGCGTTCTGTTTGCCTTCATTGCTGGCAGGCAACCTGATTCGCAGCTTTGGCCTGATCGCCACCACCGACGGCTACGGCGCGGTCCTCATCCTGCTGGCGCTCGGCGCACTCGTCGCATTGTTGTGGCAGGATTCAGCGCGGGTGCGGGTGACCACGGACAGCTGACGGTAATGGTTACTGCGCATATATTGGTAAAACAGATAACAGTTAGAGATATTACCCGTTATATAGATATTCGATCAGGTTCTATGATGGCCTCAACCTCATACGAGAAAGAGGCACGCCATCATGCCCTGCACGAATACCCTCAGCTACAAACCCTTCAGTCACTTGGCCCGTCCACGGGAAGTGATTCGCCAGTTCACCCCCAACTGGTTTGCCGCGACCATGGGCACCGGCGTACTGGCGCTGGCTCTGGCGCAACTGCCGGTCAACCTGCCAGGTTTGCACGCCATCGCCGAAGCGCTGTGGTTGTTCACCATCGGCCTGTTCGTGTTGTTCAGCGTGCTGTATGCGGCCCGTTGGGTAATGTTCTTCCACGAGGCGCGGCGGATTTTCGGGCACTCCACGGTGTCGATGTTCTTCGGCACGATTCCCATGGGCCTTGCGACGATTCTCAATGGTTTGCTGCTGTTCGGCTTGCCGCGTTGGGGCAGCGACGTGATACCGCTGGCCGAGGCCTTGTGGTGGCTGGACGTGGCCATGGCCATGGCCTGTGGCGTACTCATCCCGTTCATGATGTTTACCCGCCAGGAACACAGCATCGACCAGATGACCGCCGTGTGGCTGCTGCCCGTGGTTGCCGCCGAAGTCGCTGCCGCCAGCGGTGGCCTGCTGGCGCCGCACTTGGCAGATGCGCATTCGCAACTGGTGATGCTGGTGACCAGCTACGTGCTGTGGGCGTTTTCGCTGCCGGTGGCGTTCAGCATCCTGACCATCCTGATGCTGCGCATGGCCTTGCATAAACTGCCCCATGCCAATATGGCCGCGTCGAGTTGGCTGGCCCTGGGGCCCATCGGCACCGGTGCGCTGGGCATGCTGCTGCTGGGGGGCGATGCGCCGGCGATCTTCGCGGCCAACGGCTTGCCGGGCGTGGGTGAAATGGCCAACGGCCTGGGGCTGGTGGCCGGTATTACCCTGTGGGGCTTCGGCCTGTGGTGGATGCTGATCGCAGTGTTGATCACCCTGCGTTATCTGCGCGCAGGCATCCCGTTCAACCTGGGCTGGTGGGGCTTCACCTTTCCGTTGGGGGTGTACGCGCTGGCCACGTTGAAGTTGGCGAGCCTGTTGCACCTGGGTTTCTTCAGCGTCTTCGGCAGTGTGCTGGTGATGGCGCTGGCGCTGATGTGGCTGATCGTCGCCAAGCGCACGGTGCAGGGTGCCTATAAAGGTGAGCTTTTTGTTTCGCCGTGCATTGCGGGACTAGGGAATAAGTAAGCGGAGTTAGGTAAAGTCGTGGCCTGATAACTATTAGGCCACGCAGGAACACGGACGATGAGCCACCCCTCGCAATTCACCTTGCTGCGCACACGGCGTTTCCTGCCGTTTTTCATCACCCAGTTGCTGGGCGCGTTCAACGACAACATCTTCAAGCAATCGCTGATCCTCGCCATTCTCTACAAGCTCACCATCGACGGCGACCGTTCCATCTGGGTCAACCTTTGCGCCTTGCTGTTTATCCTGCCGTTCTTCCTGTTCTCGGCGCTGGCCGGGCAGTTTGGCGAGAAATTCAACAAGGATGCGTTGATCCGCGCGATCAAGATCGGCGAGATCGTGATCATGGCCGTGGGCGCCACCGGTTTCCTGTTCAATCACCTGGAATTGATGCTGCTGGCACTGTTTGCCATGGGGACCCACTCGGCGCTGTTCGGGCCGGTGAAGTACTCGATCATGCCCCAGGCCCTGCATGAAGATGAGCTGGTGGGCGGCAACGGCCTGGTGGAAATGGGCACGTTCCTGGCGATCCTGGCCGGCACCATTGGCGCCGGGATCATGATGTCGTCCACCCATTATGCGCCGGTGGTGGCAGCGGCGATTGTCGGCGTGGCGGTGTTGGGTTACCTGGCCAGTCGCAGTATTCCCCGGGCGGCGGCGTCGACCCCGGGGTTGCGCCTGAACTGGAACATTTTCAGCGAATCCTGGGCCACCCTGCGCCTGGGCCTGGGGCAGACGCCGGCCGTTTCGCGTTCCATTGTCGGCAACTCGTGGTTCTGGTTTATCGGTGCGATCTACCTGACGCAGATCCCGGCCTACGCCAAGGAATGGTTGTACGGCGACGAGACCGTGGTGACGCTGATCCTGACGGTGTTCTCTGTCGGCATCGCACTGGGCTCGATGCTTTGCGAAAAGCTTTCCGGGCGCAAGGTGGAAATCGGCCTGGTGCCGTTCGGTTCATTCGGCCTGACGGTGTTCGGCCTGTTGCTGTGGTGGCACTCCGGCGGCTTCCCGCAGAACGTGCAGGCCAACGACTGGCTCGCCGTGCTCAGCTACGGCCAGGCCTGGTGGGTGTTGTTCGATATCCTCGGTTTGGGCGTGTTCGGCGGCTTCTATATCGTGCCGCTGTATGCGCTGATCCAGTCGCGCACCGCCGAGAACGAACGCGCGCGCGTCATCGCGGCCAACAACATTCTCAATGCGCTGTTCATGGTGGTTTCGGCAATCGTGTCGATCCTGCTGCTCAGCGTGGCCAAGCTGTCGATTCCCGAGCTGTTCCTGGTGGTGTCGTTGCTCAACATCGCGGTCAACGCCTACATCTTCAAGATCGTCCCCGAGTTCACCATGCGTTTCATGATCTGGCTGCTCAGTCATTCCATGTACCGTGTGGAGCATCGCAACCTGGAGGCGATTCCGGATGAAGGCGCGGCGTTGCTGGTGTGCAACCATGTGTCGTTCGTCGATGCGCTGTTGATTGGCGGCGCGGTGCGTCGGCCGATTCGCTTTGTCATGTACTACAAGATCTACCGCTTGCCGGTGCTCAACTTTATCTTTCGTACCGCCGGGGCGATTCCGATTGCGGGGCGTCACGAAGATATCCAGATCTACGAAAAGGCCTTCACGCGGATTGCGCAGTACCTGAAGGAAGGGGAATTGGTGTGCATCTTCCCGGAGGGCAAGTTGACGGCCGATGGCGAGATGAACGAATTCCGCGGTGGCGTGACGCGCATCCTGGAAGAGACGGTGGTGCCGGTGATTCCGATGGCGTTGCAGGGGTTGTGGGGGAGTTTTTTCAGCCGCGATCCGAACAAGGGCTTCTTTCATCGGATCTGGTCGCGAGTGGTGTTGGTGGCGGGGGAGCCGGTGGAGGGGCCGACGCCTGCGAGGTTGCAGGAAGTGGTAGGCGGGTTGCGGGGGAGTGTCAGGTAGTTTTGGTTTTGGCTGTACCGGCCCTATCGGGGGCAAGCCCCCTCCCACCTTTGATGTGTGAACACAGTCAACATGTGGGAGGGGGCTTGCCCCCGATTGCGGTAGTGGCTCAGGTGCTGAGCTTGAGGCCGATAAGCCCGCAGATGATCAACGCCACACTGGCCAAGCGGAACAACGCCATGGACTCACCAAACAGGATAATCCCCGCAATCACAGTGCCCACGGCACCCACACCGGTCCAGATCGCATAGGCGGTGCCCAGCGGCAGTTCCTTCATGGCCAGCCCTAGTAGGCCGAGGCTGATGGCCATGGCGGCAATCGTCAGGGCGGTGGGCAACGGCTTGCTGAAACCGTCGGTGTACTTCAGGCCGACGGCCCAGCCGACTTCGAACAACCCGGCAAAGAACAGAATGATCCAGGACATGGTGATTCCCCTTCTATAGATGGGGTCGTCCCCGGATTCTGCGCTATGGAGCGTCGCAGGGTCGTCCCCGCGAAGCTCGGTAGAGTGCCGAAAAGTGCCCGGCTGATCAAGTTTGCGGCGTGTTCTCCAGCACGCGACGGTCTTCCTTTTCGCTCATGCGGCGGAAGTAGGTCGACAGCAACGCCCCGGAAATATTGTGCCAGACGCTGAACAGTGCACTGGGCACGGCCGCCAACGGCGAAAAATGCGCACTGGCCAGCGCGGCGCCCAGCCCGGAGTTCTGCATGCCCACTTCCAGCGCCAGCGACTTGCGCTGTGCCAACGGCAACTTGAACACACGGCCGGTGAAGTAACCCAGCAGGTAACCGAAGCTGTTGTGCAGCATCACCACCGCCATGATCAGCAGGCCCGACTCGGCGATCTTCGCCTGGCTGGCGGCAACCACCGCCGCGACGATGATCACGATGCTCACCACCGACACCAGTGGCAGCACGTCGACCGCATGGCGGACCCTCTCACCGAGCACGCGTTGCGCCAGTACGCCGAGCACGATCGGCAGCAGCACCACTTGCAGGATCGACCAGAACAACTCCATGAACGACACCGGCAGCCAGGCCGACGCCAGCAGCCAGATCAATGCTGGCGTCAGCAGTGGGGCGAGGAGGGTGGTGACGGCGGCGATGGCCACCGACAACGCCAGGTCGCCACGGGCCAGCCAGGTCATTACGTTGGACGATGTGCCGCTTGGGCAGCAACCGACGAGGATCACGCCGACGGCAATTTCCGGTGGCAGGTGGAAGGCCTGGCACAGCAGCCATGCCACACCCGGCATGATCACAAAGTGCGCGACCACGCCCAGGGCGACGCGCCAGGGATGGCGGGCGACCTCGGCGAAGTCATCGAGTTTGAGGGTCAGCCCCATGCCGAACATCACCAGGCCCAGCAGAGGGACGATGGCGCTTTTCAGGCCGATGAACCAACCAGGTTCGAGGAAAGCGACGACGGCGAAAATCAACACCCAATAGGCGAAGGTATTGCCGACGAAGCGGCTCAAGGCGGCGAGAGCGCGCATGGGATGTCCTTTTTTGTTGGATTCGATGAAATGTGGGAGGGGGCTTGCCCCGATTGCAGTCTGTCAGTCATAGGTGTTTTAACTGACAGAATGCTATCGGGGGCAAGCCCCCTCCCACATTTTGAATTTCACACGGTTTAGATACCCTGCGGGGTCTCTTCACCACCCAGTGCTTCAACCAGCGCCGGCAGGAAGTCGCCGAACGTCAGCATCATCAGGGTAAAGCTTGCGTCCAGCTGGCCCAGGGCTTCTTCACCGCCGTCCTGTTCCGCCTGGTCTTGCAGCAGGTCTTCGAACTTCAGGCGCTTGACAGTCATCTTGTCGTCGAGCATGAAGGACAGCTTGTCCTGCCAGGCCAGGGACAGTTGGGTCACGACTTTGCCGGTGGTCAGGTGCAGCTGGATCTCTTCGCTAGTCAGGTCCTGGCGCTTGCAGCGCACGATGCCGCCGTCTTCGTGGGTGTCGCGCAGTTCGCACTCGTCGAGGACGAAGAAGTCATCGGCCGGCTTCTGGGTGGTGACCCAGTCGGTCATGATCGCCGTCGGTGCTGTCTTCACGGTCAGCGGACGCACCGGCAGGGTGCCGATCACTTCACGCAGGGTCGACAGCAGGTCTTCGGCGCGTTTCGGGCTGGCGGAGTTGACCAGGATCAGGCCCTGCTTTGGCGCGATGGCGGCGAAGGTCGACGAACGACGGATGAAGGCGCGGGGCAGGAAGGCCTGGATGATTTCATCCTTGATCTGGTCGCGTTCCTTCTTGTAGACCTTGCGCATTTGCTCGGCCTCGATCTCTTCGACTTTCTCTTTAAGTGCGTCACGCACCACGCTGCCCGGCAGGATACGTTCTTCCTTGCGCGCGGCGATCAGCAGGAAGTCGCCGCTGACGTGAACCAGGGGAGCGTCTTCACCTTTACCAAACGGCGCGACGAAACCGTAAGTGGTCAACTCCTGGCTGGCACAAGGGCGCGCCAGCTTGGTGGCCATGGCCGCTTCCAACGCCTCGGCATCAACAGGCAGATCTTGGGTCAGGCGATAGATAAGCAGGTTCTTGAACCACATGGGGTGAGTCTCTCCTTTATACAAAGGGGGGCATTATTCTCTTGATAACGTCCCAGGCCAACCCTGCCTAAGCCATTGGAAGCTATCAAAAAAAAGATTTAAGAAAGTGCTTGCCAGACTTAAGGTCGCTCCGTAGAATGCGCGCCACACCGAAACGAAGGGTGATTAGCTCAGCTGGGAGAGCGTCTGCCTTACAAGCAGAATGTCGGCGGTTCGATCCCGTCATCACCCACCATTCGCTTCATGTGTTACGCGCAGCGGTAGTTCAGTCGGTTAGAATACCGGCCTGTCACGCCGGGGGTCGCGGGTTCGAGTCCCGTCCGCTGCGCCATATTCGGTCACCTGGAACACTGAACGCCAGGTCACCCCAGGAAGCCCGCTCATTGAGCGGGCTTTTTTTCGTCCGCGATTTGACCTCCCTTGCCTTGACGTTGTGCACTGCCTATTCGCCCTGAACTGTGCTGGTGCGTCATGACGTGAGGGAATACCCCCATGCACATTGGTCGATTGCGTCCCTTGCGGCTTAAACGTTTATCTATAGCCACGCGAAGACTTCCAGGCGAGTCATCGGCAGCAGGAGGCTGCGGTGCCCGCTCTCCAACATAAAAATAGTCTGCAAGGGGAATGGCTCTAGATGAAATATCCACTGCGTCCGTTGGTGTTCTGGCCAACTTTCCTGATCCTGCTGGCGGCGGTGATCGCCAGCTACATTGATCTGAATGCGTTCCTGGCGATCAGCAAACAGCTCAACAACCTGATCCTCAAAAACTTTTCCTGGCTGTTCAGCGCCGGCTCGTTTGCCATGGTGGTGCTGACCGCCATCGTCTACTTCTCCGCGCTGGGCAAGGTGCGTATCGGCGGTGAAGATGCGCAGCCTTTGCTGAGCAAATGGCGCTGGTTCATGGTGGCGTTGTGCACCACGCTGGCGGTGGGTGTGCTGTTCTGGACCACCGCCGAACCGCTCTACCACTTGTACGGCCCACCCACCAGCCTGCCGATTGAGCCCGGCAGCGCGGCGGCGAAGAGCTTTGCCATGTCGACGATGTTCCTGCACTGGACCATCACGCCCTACGCGATCTACCTGGTGCCCTCGCTGGTGTTTGCCCTGGTGTTCTACAACCGCCGCAGCCGTTTCTCCATCGGCGCCATGCTTGAGCCGTTGCTCGGCGAAGTGCGTGTTCGGCGCTATGCCGGGCTGATCGACACCCTGGCGATGTTCGCCCTGGTCGCCGGTATGGCCTCGTCCCTGGGCACAGGCGCGCTGACCCTGGCCGGTGGCCTGGCCCAATACATCGGCGGTGAAACCACGCCGTTCCGCCTGGCCATCATCATTGCAATCATCGTCATCACCTTTGTCGCCTCGGCCGCCAGTGGCTTGCAAAAAGGCATTGTGATGCTGTCTTCGTTCAATACCTGGATCATGCTGGCCCTGGGACTGTTCGTGCTGTTGTGCGGGCCGACCTTGTACATGTTCAGCCTCGGCGTCGAATCCCTCGGCGTCTACCTCGACACCTTCTTCAGCCGCAGCCTGTTCACCGGTGCTGCCAGTGGCGACACCTGGCCGCACAGTTGGACGGTGTTCTACTGGTCGGTGTGGTTTGCCTGGGCGCCGGTGAGCGCGCTGTTCCTCGGCAAGATCGGCCGTGGCTATACCGTGCGCGAGTTCATCCACATCAACATGCTCTACCCGGCGTTGTTCACGGCGGTGTGGATCTGCATCTTCTCCGGCACCAGCCTGTATTTCGATGCGCTGGGCGACGGCAGCCTCAACCGTGTGCTCAACGAACAGGGCGTGGAACACGTGCTGTACCAGATGTTCCAGCAACTGCCAGCCAGCGGCCTGATGATCGCGTTCCTGCTGTTCGTGGCGTTCATCTCCTTTGTGACCGCGGCAGACTCCAGCACCGACGTGATTGCCAACCTGTGCAGCAAGGGCGTGACTGCCGATTCCGACCTCGACGGCAACCCACTGTTGAAGATTGTCTGGGGCCTGATCATCGGGACGGTGTCGTGGGTGATGGTCGCGTTTGTCGGGGTGGACGGGGTGAAGATGCTCTCTAACCTCGGCGGTTTGCCGGGCATGATCCTGGTGTTGCTGGCCAGTACCTCGCTGATCTTCTGGTTGAAAAACCCCGCCTTGCTGGACGTGAAACGCCTTCAGCGGACACCTGAAACGGAACTGCGTGGCGCCAGCCCTGTGCCCGATTTCGCCCGCTGATCGACTGAACTGCTGTTGGAGTTACTGATGGAAATCGTTACTGAATTTGCTTACACCGTGCGCGAAATCGAGCACTGCCTGATCCCCTTGAGGGACGGCACCCAACTGGCCGCACGCATCTGGCTGCCGGAAGTCGCCGACCCGCAGACCTTCCCGGCGATCCTGGAATACCTGCCATATCGCAAGCGCGATGGCACCGCCGTGCGTGATGCGTTGACCCACCCGTGGATGGCGGGGCAGGGCTATGTGTGTGTACGCGTCGATATGCGCGGCAATGGTGAGTCCCAGGGCCTGATGGCCGATGAATATCTGTTGCAGGAACAGGAAGACGCCCTTGAAGTGATCGATTGGCTGTGCCGGCAGCCTTGGTGCGATGGCAACGTCGGCATGATGGGCATCTCCTGGGGCGGCTTCAACGGCCTGCAAGTCGCGGCACGCCAACCCGAGGCGCTGAAGGCGATCATCACGCTGTGTTCCACCGATGACCGCTTTGCCGACGACATCCACTACAAGGGCGGCAACCTGCTGATGGAGAACTTCGGTTGGGCCGCCACCATGCTCAACTTCAGCGCGGCGGTGCCCGATCCGCTGTTGGTCGAGGACTGGAAAAGCCTCTGGCACCAACGCCTGGACGCCATGCCGTTGCTCGCCGAAACCTGGCTGCAGCACCAGACCCGCGATGACTACTGGCGCCATGGCTCGGTGTGCGAGGGCTATGCGCAAATCAAGGCTGCGGTGTATGCGGTGGGCGGCTGGGGCGATGCCTACCGCAATACCGTGTCGCGCCTGATGGAAAACCTGCCGGGGCCGAAGAAGGCCATGCTCGGCCCGTGGATTCATAAATACCCGCATTTCGCGGTGCCCAATCCGGCCATCGGCTTTCTGCAGGAGGCCAAGCGTTGGTGGGATCACTGGCTCAAAGGTGTGGATAACGGCGTGATGGATGACGCGGCGTGCACCTTTTACCTACAGGATATTCTGCCGCCGAAGGGCAGTTATGCCGAACGGCCGGGCGTCTGGGTACAGACCGCCGGCTGGCCGGACCCTCAGGTGCAATGGACCGATTTCAGCCTGGGCGAACATGGCCTGAATCCTGGAGCACAGCCTTTGGTCACGACGCGCAGCATTTGCTCGCCGCTGACCACGGGCCTGCACCAGGGCGAATACTGCGCCATCTGGTTTGGCCCGGACGGCCCGACGGATCAGCGCCGTGATGACGCCCACTCGCTGTGCTTCGATTCCCAACCGCTGACCGAGCCATTGGCGTTGCTGGGCGATGCTCGCCTCAAGCTGCGCCTGGCGAGTGACACGGCCTGCGGCCAATTGGTCGCCCGGCTGAATGCCGTGGCACCGGACGGGCAGGTGACGCAGATCAGTTATGGCGTGCTTAATCTCACGCTGCGTGAAGACTTCTCCCGCGTAACACCTGTAGTCCCGGATGAACCGATGGATGTGCATCTAAACCTCGATCACATCGGCATGCGCCTGCCGGCCGGTTACCGTCTGCGCCTGGCCCTGAGCACTGCGAGCTTCCCCTTGCTGTGGCCGAGTCGCGAGCTCACGACGTTGACCTTGCTGCCGGCCCTGCAAAGCCTGCAACTGCCGGTGTTCATCGGTGCGGCGGTGGACTGCCCGTTCGAGGCGCCGCAATCGGCGACGCCGGTGGCGATGGAAGTCCTACGCGCCGCTGCGCCGAAACGCACCCTGATCGAAGATGTGGGCAGTGGCGAAGTCTGCGTGAAGATCGAAGACGACCTGGGCGCGGTACGGTTTACCGATCACGGCTTGTCGGTGGACCAGCGTTGCACCGAGCAATATCGCACCTTGCCTTGGGACCCGCTGTCGACGCGGGCGGATATCGAATGGCACTACCGCGTCGGCCGTGACCAGTGGACCGTGGAGGTGGAAAGCCATTTGAGCGTGCACGCCGATGCCGAGTGGTTCTACATCGAAGCGGAGCAGACCGCCTGGGAACAGGGCCAGTTGGAACATCGTCGGCAATGGAGCAAGCGCGTGGCGAGGGTCGCGCTGTAAGCGGGCAACTGGCAGGATGCTTGCCATCGTGATCGCTGCGGGCCTGGGGCAACTCGGGCTCGCCATTGCCAATGGAACTGTTCATGTCGCGCCGAAACGTCGATCTTCCACCGCTCAACTGCTTGCAGACGTTCGAAGCGGCTGCCCGCCATTTGAGCTTTACCCAGGCCGCCCATGAACTGAACCTGACCCAGAGCGCGGTCAGCCGTCAGGTCAAGCGCCTTGAAGAGGACCTGGCCCGCCCGCTGTTTTATCGACTGGCCCAGGGCCTGAGCCTGACGCCCGCCGGTGTGCGTTACTTCCGTACCATCCAGCGTCTGTTGCGCGAGCTCGATCGCGAGTCCGCCGAGTTGCGTCGGCGTGGCGCCGACCGCCAGTTGACCCTGGCCAGCACCCCCACCATCAGTACGATCTGGCTCGCCGGCCTGTTACCGCAATTCCAGCGCGAACACCCGGACCTGGACATTCGCATCCTGTGCAGCGAAAGCCCCAGCCATCTGGACGTCAGTGAATATGACCTGGGCCTGTTCTATCACCTGGATGAACTGGCCGCGCCCCATGGCCTCGAGCTCTCGCCGGTGTTCGACAGCGAGCAGGTCATCACCGTGTGCAGCCCGGTCTACCTCGAACACCACGGCCCGATTCGCGATATACACCATTTGCTGCATGCCCACACCTTGCTGATCGTGGAGGACCACTACCACGATTGGCTGACCTGGGCCGATTGGTTCACCGATGCCGGTGCCGACTATTACACCCCGCGCCACGCGTTGCGGACCAACAGCTATCAACTGCTGATGCAGTCGGCGGTGATGGGCCACGGCGTCGCACTGGGCTGGAAGAGTCTGCTGGAAGACGATCTGGCGTCCGGGCGCCTGCAAATGGCCTTGCCTCATACCATGCACAGCCGGGGCCGCCTGCATCTGATGCAACCCCACCACCGCAACCCGCCGTCGGCTGCGCGCAGTTTTCGTCAATGGTTACTGGCCAAGGCTGCCGAGGTCGAGTGATTTGGCTGAAGGTCAACGTTGGCCGGTTTTTTTCTTGCGGGTCTGACGCGTCGCCAAGTGCTCGAAACAAAAAGACGCGGTGCCGAACACTGCAATCAGGGTGAGTACGAGCATGCCGAGGGTTGAGCTTTCCACGGTGGTTTCCTACAGGTGATGGAGTAGGACTTCACGGTAGAGGCGGGGCGAAAGCGGCTCAATAGACCCGACGCAATCCTTATGCGGGCGGGCCTATTGTTACGCACTTTTTACGGGGCGTTGCGGCTGTGGCGGTAATCGCTGACCGCTTCATACACCGCCTTGCGCAAGCGGTTGATGCCGCCGATGGGGCGATGCTCTGCTACGCCGAACCAGGGGTTGAACGACTGGTTGTCGCACGCCAGGTTCTGCTCGGGGGTATCGAAGTCCTGCGCCGGGATCCGCACCTTGGCCACCGTCTCATACGGCGCGTCGCTTTCCTTCCACTCGATGCTGGTGTCTTCGATGGGCATGAATTTCTGCGGGTTCTGCCGCTGGATCTGCAGCACGAAACACGCCGGCACGCGATCGGTAGACAACTGCTGGCTCAAGGCACTGCGCAGGAAATTCGGCAGGTCCTGATTCTGTTTGGGCAGTGCGTATTCCGGGCAACTCTGTGGGTCGGGGGCCACGCGGAACTTGGCGTTGGCCGCGCCGAACTTGTAGGGCGAGACCGAAAAGTACGTGGTCTGTGTCGGGCTCGCCGGTGCCGGCGCCAGGGTGGCGAGGGCGATGAACAGGTGACGGACCTGCCAGGTACGCGGGTCGACCTTGGGGAAGAACGCCAGGACTTTCTTGCCATCCGCCTGGGCGCCGATGTTCTGTGCGTACTCCGCGACATCACTGACAAAGAAGTTCGGGTGGCTGAACATCACGAAGTCCTGTTCGGTGCGGGTCTGCTGGTCGGCCAGCAGTTGCTTGCCCGGCACGTCCAACAGCTTGAGCGCCATGCCCCGTGCATCGCGGATGCTGTCGAACTGCGGGTAGGCGTTGCCGTTGGACAGCCGCATCAGCGCCTGCCAGGTCTTGCCCGGCTCGGCAAACACGCCCTGGCGCAGCGCCGGATCGAGGTCGGCCATTACGCTGACTTCGGCCTTCACGCAGCCATGGGCCTTGGCGTGGGCGTCGCGCAGGTAGCGCGTCCCTTCGCGGTGCTGGTCGACGATGCGCACCGCCGTCTGGATGATGCCCTGGGTCATCGCCGCTTCGCCGGGCGGAACCTGCTCATTCGGCGACACCGGCCCGCTGTGCTGCCAGGCATACCAGGCGGTGGCGGCCAGCCAGCCGAGCAGGCCGAGGCCCACCAGCCAGACTAAGGTCTTGCCGAGAAACGCACCCATGCGCAGCCACAGGCGGGCGAGCAGGGAAGGTCGGTCGTAGGGGGATCGAATCATCATGGCAGTTGTTGCTCCAGCGGGCCGCCCAGCACTTTGAGGTATTCCAGCAGCGCCCAGCGTTCCTGCGGTTGCAGGTAACGGCCGATCACGCCATTGCCACGTTGCCCGGCACGGAATTCGTGGCCGCTGTTGTGGTTGCCGGTGATTTTGGTATCGAACAGGAAGGCGTTCTTGAACGCACCGGTTTCGAAGCCCAGATGACGCGGATCGTAGTTGAAGGTGCCTTTATAGAAGGTGGTGCTGCGCTCGTCCTGAGGCGAGAGCAATTGGTAGATCGTCGGCACCGAACCGTTGTGCAGGAACGGCGGCGTAGCCCATACGCCAGCCAATGGCCGCGCCTTATAGGCCCGCAGCTCGCGCACGCCGATGGGCAAGCCGTAGCCATCCAGGCGCGGACGCTCGGCCGGGGTCACGCCGGCGGCACGGTAGGCATGCTCTTCGACAAACGCGGTGACGTAGGCGAGTCCCTTGGCCACGGACATCTTTTTCAGGTCCAGCGGTTCGGTCGGCGTCGGGTGCAGCTCGACGTTGAGTGTGGCCAGTTCCGCCGGGTCCCATTGCAGGGCGCTGAGGTCGTAGCGTTGGTCGGCAATGTTGCTGGCAGTACCGGGGTCGGTGCCGATGTAGTCCACCGGCAGCATTTTAAGCGCCTGCACCGGGCGGCCGTGTTCCTGGGTGACGCTGGGCACATGGCAGCCGGCGCAGTTTTCCGCGAACAGTGCACGGCCCTGGGCGGCGAGGGGCTTGTCGATGGCGCCGAACAGCTCCTCGGGCCAGGTCGGCGGCTTGAGGCGTTGCAGGGTTTCTTCGATGAGGTTGAGGTCACGCACGCGGACGCTGGACGGGTAACGCGCATCGCCCTGGAGTGGCTGGCCGGCGGCGTCGAAAAAGCTCAGCGTGGCGCCGACACCCAGGGCCTCACCGATATTGCGCGCCATGGGTTGCTGGGCCGAACCGTTCCATTGCACCCAATCGAAAGTCCAGATGTCCCACAACTGCGGGTAGTCCACCGGCGCGTTGGCGACGCGATAATTGTCGGGGGAAATCGCATCGCCAAAGCTGGCGTTGGCGATACGGCCAAACGCGTCGGTGCGGCCCGGGCCTTCCTCGGTGGGGTAGAGGCCGCGATGGGTGTCATTCCAGGCCACCTTGAGGAACTGGTTCAGCGATTGCTTGAAGTCCTGGCGCAGTTGTTTGTGTTCGGCGTCGTAGCGATCGCCGAGCACTTGGCGGGCAAAACGCTCGAACTTCCACGGGTTGTAGTAGGTGGCGGCGAGGCTGGCGACCAACGCCTGGCCGAAACTGCCGCCGCGCAGGGTCGGAACGCTGGAGGGCAGTACATGCTGGGCCGAGCCGCCGTCGATGCGCAGGGCCTGGCCTTTGAAGTGCAGCTCGCCGGTATGGCAGGCGGCGCAGGTGATATCCAGGTATTCAACGTTGCTGCCGGCGTTTTTATGCCGGGCGAAACCCACGGGCAAGTTGCCGGGGTTTTGCACGGTGGGCACCTGCCTGGGGTCGACCAGGAAACCGAAGCGCGCCAGGTAGTCGGGCGTGGCAAAACGTCGCTCGGAAAACGGCAGTTCGAGGGCGGTGAACCAGTCGTAGTGCAGGCCTTTCACTTGCGTGCCCTGGGGCGTGAAGTAATAGGTCTGGCGGTCGGCGGCACTCCATTGGTCCTGGTAGTGGACCTGCTCCACAGGCACGTAGTCCGGCAGCTTGGGGTTGATGGTGTAATAGAGCACCACGGCCAGCACCAGGGCCAACAGGGCGAATATCAGGAGTAAAACACGGGAAAAAATGCGCAAGATGGCTATCCTTGTCTCGGCCTTGTCGAGTGGTCGCGTTGTTATGCCACTACGCCACAAGGGCGGCAAGTGGCCATGAGCCTGGTAGTAGGTGGCTCCACGATGCATCGCGGCCCTGCATCATGAATGAAAATGCTTTTAAACACGTGAACTTATCGGAAGTTTCCTGCTCACATGCCGGTAGCCATTGGTCGTGGCCGCCTGATAAGCTCGCGACTTTATTCGAATGCCCTTTTGGCGCATGAACAAGGAAATAGCATGAAACAGCATCGGTTGGCGGCGGCGGTGGCCCTGGTTAGCCTGGTACTTGCGGGTTGTGATTCGCAGACCAGCGTAGAGCTGAAAACCCCGGCGCAGAAAGCTTCCTACGGTATCGGCCTGAACATGGGCAAGAGCCTTGCCCAAGAAGGCATGGATGACCTGGATTCCAAAGCGGTAGCCCAGGGCATCGAAGATGCGGTCGGCAAAAAAGAGCAGAAGCTCAAAGACGACGAACTGGTTGAAGCGTTTGCCGCACTGCAGAAGCGTGCTGAAGAACGCATGACCAAGATGAGCGAAGAGTCGGCAGCCGCCGGCAAGAAATTCCTCGAAGATAACGCCAAGAAAGACGGCGTCGTCACCACCGCTTCCGGTCTGCAGTACAAGATCGTGAAGAAGGGCGATGGCGCCCAGCCCAAGCCGACCGACGTGGTGACTGTTCACTACACCGGCAAGCTCACCAACGGCACCACCTTTGACAGCTCCGTGGATCGCGGCAGCCCGATTGACCTGCCGGTCAGCGGTGTGATCCCGGGTTGGGTCGAAGGCCTGCAACTGATGCACGTGGGCGAGAAGGTCGAGTTGTACATTCCTTCCGACCTGGCCTACGGCGCACAGAGCCCGAGCCCGGCGATTCCAGCCAACTCCGTGCTGGTCTTCGACCTGGAACTGCTGGCCATCAAGGACCCAGCCAAGGCTGACGCGCCTGCTGCACCAGCCGCCAAGAAGTAATCGGCGCCTGAACATACAACGCCCCGTCTCGACGGGGCGTTGTTGTTTCTGTGGTCAGCAAGCCCTCTCCCACATCAGAGCCTGGCGAATTCAAACGAACGTCTGCAACCTGCAACAGTCTGATATAAGACTCGAGTACGGGTAGCCGCACATCAACGCCAAGTCAATGAAATCTTGGGTTTTTTTTCAGTGCGCAAAAAACGCCCGATCTGACTGCAAGCCTTGTACTACGTGGCTTTCAGCCCGGAAAACAGGCTCTGTTCACAAGGTTATCCACAATTTGTGTGGATAACCTTTTATGTCATATGGAACTGGAGTGACGAATGAAACCACCGTTCAATTTCACCCGTTTCCTGCCCATGGCCGCACGCCTTCTGGGTCGCGGGCGCTTGCCTACGCTATTGTTCGCGGTCGCTGCCAAGGGCTCGAACCAAGGCAATCGCCTGGGCAAGCTCAAGGATGATCTCAGGTTGCTCCAGGCCCTGTGCCTGGCTTACTGGCGCGGTGAGTACCGGGCCATCAGCCCCAAGGCGCTGATCTCGGTGGTGGCGGGGCTGATGTATTTCCTCAGCCCGATTGATGCGATCCCCGACTTTATCCCCATGTTCGGCATGCTCGACGACATTGCCGTGCTGGCATGGGTCATGAAAACCCTGGACGGCGAACTGAGCGCGTTTCGCGCCTGGCGCGACGCCCAGCGTCCGGAAAAGCTCGCCGTGGTTGAGCGGCTGCCTGCGACGCCCGCGCTGCTGGCCCAGGAAAACCCGCAAAAAAACCCATGACCTGGCTATCCCCTGCGACCTTTGTGGCTGTTAGGATTACACTCCTAAGGAAAGAGCTTACTTAGTAAGTGCAGCTATCCTACGGGGCAGTCATGGATATTCAGATAATTTCACGCAATGGCGAACCCGAATACGCGGTGTTGCCATGGGATCAGTACCAGGCGTTGCTAAAAGCGGCCGGTCAGCAACAGCCTACGCCACCTCCTTCCGTATCGACTGCCCAAGCCGCCCCTGCGCAGGATCTGCGCCTGCTCGCCGACCTGCGCGGCTTGCGCGAAGCCAAAGGCCTGGCGATCGAGACCCTGGCCCGCACCGTGGGCATCAGCCCGTCATATCTTGGATTGATTGAAAGTGGTGAACGCCAGCCGGATGCCGCGATCCGCCGCAGCCTGGCCTGGGAATTGGGCGTTGCAGGTTGGAGGGATGAATCTTGAGCCTACGTATCAGCCGTCAACACTGGGATGGGTTACTCAACGAACTGGACCAGGCGCGCCGCCAGCGCCATTTGCTGACCTACCGCGCGCTGTTGGAGCGCCTGCAATTTCCCACTCCGGCCATGCAAACCCTGGCCGCTGCCCTGGAACACCTGGCAGCGCTGGACGCCAAGGCCGAGCAGCCATTGCGCAGCTCGCTGGTGATCAGCCAGGGTGCCAGCCGTTTGCCGCGTACCGGTTTCTTCGAGTGCGTAGAGCGCCTGGGGCGTTTCAGCGGGCCGTCCGATGGCGTGGCCGCCGCCTCCTGGCACGCTTCGGAAGTGGTGCGCGTGTTTGAATACGAGTATCCCGAGTCCGCCGAGGCTTAAAGCGCCTGGGGCAGTGCGTCCATGCTGTCGATCACATGGATGCTGTAGCCGGCCATATCCTTGGCATGGTGTTTGGCTTGCGACGCCAACTCCGCCAACTGGCTGGCATCGAGTTGTCCACAGGCCTGTGGATACAAATGCACCACCCCGATGGACAGCGACAGCAGTGCAAACTCCTGGCGCACGCCCTGGCGGTTCAACGCCACGAAACAGCCGGCCTCCAGATGCTCGGCGCGGTAGAAGCGCCGGCATTGGGTGTGGAAGTCATCCAGCAGCTGGTTGAGCCGCTTGCGCCAGTCCTGCGGGCCGAGCACCAGCAAAAAGTCATCACCGCCGATATGCCCGACAAAGTCGCGGCTGGGATCGACGCGGTCGTTCAGGCACTGCGCCAGGCACAGCAACACCTCATCCCCACGCCCATAGCCGTAGATGTCGTTGAACGGCTTGAAACTGTCGATATCCACGTAGCAGATCACCGACTCGCGCTGCTGTTGCAGAAGACGTGTGAGGCACTGCTGGATCGGCACGTTGCCGGGTAGCAGAGTCAGTGGATTGGCGTAGCGCGCCTGCTGGATTTTCCGTTCGGTGATCAGCTTGAGCACATCGATCACCCGGCCCAGACCCAGGTAATCGCCATTGAGGGTGATGATGAAGTCTTCTTCGATACGTTGCCGCGCACGGCTGGTGAGCAGGCGGCTGACCTGTTGCAGCGACTGGCTCAACTCCACCGCCAGGAAGTCGGTGCTCATCAAGCGGCTGATGGGCTTGCGTGCAAACAGGTCGGTGGCGAACGGCTTGAGCAGCGCATCCGACAGCGAATGCCGGTGCACGATACCGATCGGGTGCCCACGCCCGTCCAGCACCGCCAGGGAATTGAGGTTGGCCTGGCGGCGGAACGCTTCGAGTACCTGGGCGGTGGCGGTGTCCTGGTCCACCGCCGGCTGTTCGCTCAGCAGGGCGCTGAGGTCGCTGCCTTCATCGTTCAGTGCCACATTGGAACTGTCGGGCTTGGGCAGCATGAGGCGGGCTTCCTGCGGCGGTTGCTCCTGCGGTCGGCAGAGCAGGTAGCCCTGGACCAGGTCCACACCCATTTCCGTCAGCACCGCCAACTCCTCGTGCAACTCAATGCCTTCGGCAATCACCTGGGCGCGCGACGCCTTGGCGATCTGCAGGATGGAGCCGACAAACTCGCGCTTGAGCGCATCCTGATGGATACCGTCGATAAAGTGCCGGTCAATCTTCACGTAATCCGGACGCAGCTCCGACCACAAGCGCAGGCTGGAATAACCGGCGCCCAGGTCATCCAGGGCAATCGAGAAGCCCATGTTGCGGTAGTGATGCAGGGCGGTTTGCAACAGGTCGATATCGTTGGTGGGGGTTTGTTCGGTGAGTTCGATCACCACCTGGCTCGGTGGAATGCCGTAGTCATGCAGCAGTTGCAGGGTGCGTCCCGGTTGGTGCGCGGTTTCCATCAGGGATTGAGGCGAGACGTTGAGGAACAGCTTGCCCGGTAGCTTCTGCTCGCTGAAGCGCCGGCACGCGCTTTCGCGGCAGGCGATCTCCAGTTCACTCAGGCGTCCGGCCTGGCTGGCCACGGAGAACAGGGCGACGGGGGAGTGCAGCGGGCTGTTGGACGGGCCGCGGCTGAGGGCTTCGTAGCCGAGAATGCGCCGTTCAGACAGGCAGATGATCGGTTGGAACAGGCTGTGCAAACTGCCTTGAGCCAAGATAGAGCCCAATGCATTCAGCTGTTCGGTCATGGTCATGGCGATCTCGATCGAAAAAAAAGGACCGCAGGCTTGAAACCTGCGGTCCTTCATTTCACGACAGAATGATGTCTATATGATGACACTCCAAGGAGCGATCACATTAAATCGCCATCATTTACTGCTTGGCCACCTGCTTGCTGATCTTCAGGTAGTCCAGCAGGATCCGGCCGGTCTCGGCCAGGTAGGCGTCGTCTTCCGGCTTGGTTTTTTCCGCTTCGGTCGGCAGCGCATCTTCGTCTTCTTTCTTCAGCTCCTTGAGTGGATCCTCACCCTTGGCCTTGCGGCGGATGTTTTCCAGTACGAGTTGCTTGTTTTCGATGTCGGCATGCTGCGCGCGACGGTCCACTTCGTTGAGGCTGACGGTTTTTTCTTCCATCAACTTCTTGGCCAGGGCCAGCTTGTCGCGGATGAACACGAACTCGGCATCCTTGGCGGAGCGGGTGTCGTGGTCAGCCTTCAACTGCGTCAGGAACGGCTTGAACGGATCCGACGCCGGCTTGATCGCCGGGCGGATGGTGTCCCACGGCATGGCTTCCGGCAGGGCGCTTTCGCCGATTTCCTTGGTGTCGATGATCGACGGGAAATCGATGTCCGGCAGTACGCCCTGGTGCTGGGTGCTCTGCCCGGAAACCCGGTAGAACTTGGCCAGCGTCAGTTTCAGCTCGCCATGGTTCAGCGGCTGGATGGTCTGCACGGTGCCTTTGCCGAAGGTCTGGCCGCCGATGATCAAGGCGCGGTGGTAGTCCTGCATGGCGCCGGCGAAAATCTCCGAGGCCGAGGCCGAGAGGCGGTTGACCAGCAAGGCCATCGGGCCTTTGTAGAAGGCGCCCGGGTTCTCGTCTTCCAGCACGTCGACACGGCCATCCGCGTTGCGTACCAACACGGTCGGGCCCTTGTCGATAAACAAGCTGGTCAGCTCGGTGGCTTCCTGCAGGGAGCCGCCGCCGTTGTTGCGCAGGTCGATGACCACGCCGTCGACTTTTTCCTTCTGCAGTTCGGTGAGGATTTTCTTCACGTCGCGGGTGGTGGATTTGTAGTCCGGATCGCCGGCACGGAAGGCCTTGAAGTCCAGGTAGAAGGCCGGGATCTCAATCACGCCCAGCTTGTAGTCCTTGCCATCCTGCTTGAGGTTGAGGATTTTCTTTTGCACAGCCTGGTCTTCGAGCTTCACCGCTTCACGGGTGATGGACACGATCTTGCTGGTCTGGTCGTTCGGTGCATTGGTGTGCGGAATCACTTCCAGGCGCACCACGCTGCCTTTCGGCCCACGGATCAGCTTGACCACTTCGTCCAGGCGCCAACCGACCACGTCGACCATCTCTTTGTCGCCCTGGGCCACGCCGATGATCTTGTCGGCCGGAGCGACCTGCTTGGTCTTGTCGGCCGGGCCTGCCGGTACCAGGCGCACGATCTTGACCTGATCATTGTCGCTTTGCAGGACGGCACCGATGCCTTCCAGCGATAGACTCATGTTGATATCAAAATTTTCCGCGTTATCTGGCGACAGATAATTGGTGTGCGGGTCGTAGGACATCGCGAAGGTGTTGATGTAGGCCTGGAAGATATCTTCGGCACGGGTCTGGTCCAGGCGCGCCAACTGATTCTTGTAGCGCTTGGTCAACAGCTCCTGGATGGCCTTGGGCTCTTTGCCGGCGATCTTCAGGCGCAGCACTTCGTCCTTGACGCGTTTGCGCCACAGGTCGTCAAGCGCGGCGGTGCTGGTCAGCCAAGGTGCGTCCTTGCGGTCCACCAGAAGGTTTTCCTTCTGGGTGAAGTCGAGCTTGTCGACGCCTTTGTCCAGCTCACCCAGGGCGAAGTCCAGACGCGCTTTGACGCGGTCCAGGTAACGCTTGTAGATGGTGAACGCGGGCTGCAGGTCGCCGCTCTTGAGGAAGTCGTCGAACTGGGTCTTCCACTTGTCGAACTCAGCGATATCGCTGGCCAGGAAGTAGCTGCGCGACGGGTCCAGCAGCTTGAGGTAGCTGTCGTAGATGATCACTGAGCGAGCGTCGTCCAGCGGCGGCTTGCTGTAGTGATGGCGCTTGAGCAACTCGACGACGTTAAGGCTGGCAATCACCTCATCGCGATCAGGTTGAAGATTGTCCCAGCTGTTGGCTGCGAACGTATTGGTCGACATCGACGCGAAGCCGAGACCAATGAATAGAGCGAGGGCGGTGCTGGGGAACAGATGCTTCATGCTGATTCGACGCGGGGGCAATTGATAACGCATATTAGGCCGTCTTTGAGGGAGCCGGTTCCATATGGTCCGGTCGCATAATGCAAAAAGCCCGGCGATACAGCTACGGGCTCAGTCCAGACTCACTATGGAGGCACTGTGAAAGCATTGCAAGGCGTTGACGGTCATGTGGAGTGGTTGGAAGAACCCGGTCCTACTTGCGATGTAGGGCAAGTTCGTATTCGTGTGGCGGCAGCGGGCCTCAATCGCGCCGATTTATTACAGCGGGCGGGGCTCTATCCGCCGCCGCCGGGTGCCAGCCACGTGCTGGGCCTGGAGTGTTCCGGGGTGATCAGCGAAGTGGGCGCCGGCTCGTCCTGGCAAGTCGGTGACCGGGTTTGCGCACTGCTCGCCGGTGGCGGCATGGCCGAGGAAGTGGTGGTGGATGCGCGCCACGTGCTGCCGGTTCCGGAAGGCCTGTCGCTGGTCGAAGCGGCGGCGCTGCCCGAGGTGTACAGCACGGCGTGGCTGAATCTGTTCCAGTTGGCGGGCCTCAAGCCCGGTGAAAAGGTACTGCTGCATGCCGGCGCCAGCGGCGTGGGCTCGGCGGCGATCCAGTTGTGCAAGGCGTTTGGCAGTCCGTGCTGGGTCAGCGTCGGCTCGGCAGAGCGCCTGACCTATTGCGAGGAGCTCGGTGCACAGGGCGGCGTGGTGCGTACCGACGGCATCGAGGGGTTGCGGGATTTCGGGCCGTTCGATGTGATCCTCGACCCGGTCGGTGGCAACTATGCGGCGCTGGACCTCAAGCTGCTGGCCCTCGATGGTCGTTGGGTGTTGATCGGCTTGATGGGCGGGCGTGACGCGCAACTGGACCTGGCCCAGGTACTGGGCAAGCGCATTCAGTTGCTGGGCTCGACCTTGCGCAGCCGCAGTGATCAGTTCAAGGCCGACCTGCTCAGCGACTTGAGCCAGCATGTATGGCCGCTGTTTGTTGAAGGGCGGCTGAGCCCGCAACTGGCGAGGACCTTTGCGATCAGGGATGCCGAAGCGGCGTTTGCCGAGCTTGCGACGAACCGGATTTCCGGAAAGCTGGTGTTGGTGATCGACGCAAGTTTGAGCTGAATGCGGTCAATGTGGGAGGGGCGATGCGACGATAGCGCTGGGACAGTGAAGAATTCTTCATCTGACACACTGCCATCGGGGCAAGTCGAATCGTCGCACCGCCCCTCCCAGATGTTGATCTCGGTTCAATCAGATCCAGTGATGGATCGGCCAGCCGGCTTTTTCGGCATGCTCGCGCAGCACCGGGTCCGGATTGACCACTTGTGGATGCTCCACCTTCAGCAACAACGGCAAATCATTGCGCGAATCCGAATAGAAATACGCACCGTCCAGCGTTTCACCTTCCTGCGCCAGCCATTCCAGTAAACGCGTGATCTTGCCTTCACGGTAGGTCAACACACCCTGAGTATGGCCGCTGTACACGCCGTGCTTTACTTCAAGCTCAATCCCCAGCACCTCATCAATGCCGATCCGCGCCGCAATCGGCGTAACCAGGTGCGTGCCCGAGGCGGAGATCACCAGGATCCGGTCGCCATTCGCACGGTGGCGGGCGATGGTCTTGGTGGCGTCGCTGTAGATCAGCGGCTCGATCACATCCTCGACCCACGGCTCCACCAAGTGCTCGATTTCCTCCGGCGTGCGGCCGATCATCGGCTCCAGGCTGAAGTCCATGAAGTCTTCCATCTTCAGCTGGCCCTGGCTGTAGGCGGCCATCAATTCGTTGTTCCTGCGCATGAACGACTCAGGGTCGACCCAGCCCAGGCGGCCCATCTGCTCGCTCCACAGGGTGGCGCAGTCGCCATGGATCAGGGTGTCGTCCAGATCAAAAATTACCAATGCCATCCGTCACGCTCTCTCAATAATCGTCGCTGCTCAGGCTACTTCACACAGGGCGCTGGGGTCGATGGAAAGTGCCAGGCGTTGCCCATCCGGGTGCAAGTCGTCGGCCGAGCGGTTGAGCACGTCCACCACCAGTTCCACGCCGCGCGCTTCGATGCGGTAGCGAATCACGTTGCCCAGCAGGCTGTGGCTGCGAACCAAGGCGTCCAACTCGCCATTGCGGCTCAGCTCGATGGCTTCCGGGCGGATGGCGATACGGCTGTTGATCGGGCGTTGCAGCAATTGGGTGGCCTTGTCGGCATCCAGCAGATTGTAGTTGCCGATGAAACCGGCGGCGAATACGTCCACTGGCGCGGTGTAGAGGGTCTCGGCATCACCGCTCTGCACGATCTTGCCCTGGTTCATCAGGAAGATCCGGTCGGACATGGTCAGGGCTTCTTCCTGGTCATGGGTCACAAAGATCGTGGTCAGCCCCAGCTCGCGCTGGATCTGGCGGATCTGCTCGCGCAGGTGCTTGCGAATCCGCGCATCCAGTGCCGACAGCGGCTCATCCAGCAGCAACAGGCGCGGGCGCGTGACCAATGAGCGGGCGAGGGCCACGCGCTGGCACTGGCCGCCGGACATCTGGTGCGGGTAGCGACCGGCGAGGTCCTTGAGTTCTACCAGTTGCAGGACTTCCTGCACGCGCTTGTGGCTGTCGTCGGCGTTGACCTTCTGCATGCGCAGGCCGAAGGCGACGTTCTGTTCCACGGTCATGTTGGGGAACAGCGCATAGCTCTGGAACACCATGCCGATATGGCGTTTCTGCGGGCTCAGCGGGACGATGTCCTGGCCATCCAGCAGGAGTTTGCCACTGTCCACCGAGGTCAGCCCGGCGATGCAGCGCAGCAGCGTGGACTTGCCGCAACCGGACGGGCCGAGCAGGGTGACGAACTCGCCCTTGGCGATTTCGCAGTTGATGTCACTGAACACCGGGGTGCCGGCGTAGCTTTTTTGCAGGTGTTGGACGCTGACGAAGCTCATTGGCTTTTGTCCTTGTTCAAGATATTGGCGGCCCAGGTCAGCACCAGCACAAAGAAGAAGTAGGAAATCACGACGGCACTGGTGAAGTGGCCGCTGCTGTTGCGCATGTTGTTCAGGTAGACCTGCAGGGTTTCGTAGCGCGTACCCACGAGGATATTGGCGAACACGAACTCACCGAACAGGAACGAGAACGACAGCAACAGTGCCACCATCAAGCCTTTGCGCAGGTTGGGCAGCACCACCAGGATCGCCGCCTGCCAGGTGCTGGCGCCAAGCAGCTGGGAGGCGTCCATCAGGTCGCGCAGGTTGATCGCCTGCAGGTTGTTGGTGATCGCCCGGTACATGAACGGCAGTGCCACGGTGAAGTAGCAGCCGATCAAAATCCACGGCGTGCCCACCATCGCAAAGGGACCTGAGCCATACAATTGCAGCAGGCCCACCGACGACACCACGGGCGGCACCGCGAAGGGCAGCAGGATCAGGATGTTCATCAGCGCGTCGAGTTTGGGAAAGTGGTAATGCACCACGAACAGCAGCGGCAAAATCAGCACCACCGACAGCACCAAGGCGCCCACGCACACCAGCAACGATTGCCCGAAGGCCATCAGGAAGCGCGGGTCGCTCCACAGCTGCACATACCATTTCACCGTGAAACCAGCGGGCAGGATCGTTGCCGACCAACTGCTGGCGATGGAATAGACGAAGGTGCCGATCAGCGGCAGCACCAGGATCGCAAACAACAGGCACACCACCGCGCGGTGGTAGAGGGAGGCCGGGCCGGCTTCAGCGCGAGACATGGTAGCTCCTCTTGAGCAGCAGTTGATGGACCACGGTGACCACGGTCATCAGCGCCACCAGCACCACGGCCAAGGCACTGGCCAGGTTCGGGTCGAGGGACACGTCACCGGAGACCAGGCCCGCGATGCGGATCGGCAGCACGTTGAAGTTGCCGGTGGTCAGCGCATACACCGTGGCATAGGCCCCAAGGGCGTTGGCCAGCAGGATCACGAAGGTGCCGAGCAGGGCCGGGGTGAGCACCGGCAAGCCGATGTGTCGCCAGAACTGCCAACCGTTGGCACCCAGCAGCGACGCCGACTCACGCCAGTCCTCGCGCAGCGCATCGAAGGCCGGGTACAGCAGCAGTACACCGAGGGGAATCTGGAAATAGGTGTAGAGAATGATCAACCCGGTCTTCGAATACAGGTTGAAGTCCTGAATGATCCCCGCCTGCTTGAGCATGATCGTAATGCTGCCGTTGAAGCCCAACAGGATGATGAAGGCGAAGGCCAGGGGCACGCCGGCAAAGTTGCTGGTCATGTTGGCAAAGGCGGTGACGAAGTTGCGCAGCGGCGAATCCACCCGACGCAGGGAGTAACTGCCGAGGGTGGCGATGATGATGCCGAACACGCTGGAGTAGAAGCTGATCTCCAGGCTGAACTGGATGGCTTGCAGGTAGAACTTCGAGCTGAAGATGCGCGTGAAGTTTTCCAGGCCCCAGCCAGCCTCTTCGGTTTGCAGGCTGTTGATCAGCACCCATACCAGCGGGGCGATTTCGAACACGATAAAGAACAGTGCGAAAGGCACCAGGCACAGCAGCGCCAGCCATTTGCCTCGGATCATTTCAACAGCTCCCGGCATACAGGTTTGTCGTGAGGCACGCCCAGCAGCTCACAGACGGTGCCGCACAGCTCGGTCTGTTTCGGTGCGGCGCGGCTGTCCTGGCTGAACGCAGCCCCCAGCACAAACAGCGGCACTTCGCGTTCTTCGGGGAGCAGGCCGTTGTGGGAACGGTCGTTGTTCATGCCGTGGTCGGCGGTCACCATTACCTGGTAGCCGGCGTCGAGCCAGGTGTGCAGGTAATCGGCCAGGATGATGTCGGCCGAGCGTGCGCTGTTGCGGTACTGCGGGGTGTCGAGGCCGTGCTTGTGGCCGGCGTCGTCGATGTTCATCGGGTGCACCAGCAGGACGTTCGGCGCGTGCTTGAGGCGCAGGCTTTCGGCGTCGGCGAACAGGTGGGAATCCGGGTAGTGGTCATTCCAGTAGAAATGCCCGTGCTGGATCGCCAGCGCCGGGTCGTCGGTATGACGGTCGCGGGCGGCGAGAAAGGGCGTGCGGTTATACAACTCGCTGACCCAGTGATAAGCCGCCGCCGCGGTAGTGAGGCCGGCGTCGGTGGCGTAATGGAAGATGCTGCGCTGGTTGGACAGGCGCGAGACGTTGTTGTGCACGATGCCGCTATCGATCGGCGGTACACCGGTGAGAATGCATTCGTACAACGGGCGGGACAGGGCGGGCAGTTCACATTCCAGTTTGTACAGGGCTGCGCGTCCTGCGCCGACATAGGCCTGCAAGTGCCCCATGGCGTGCCGCGCAACCTCGAAGTTCAGGCCGTCGAGCACGACAAGGATGACATTGTGCTTCATGGGGGGAGGCGCTCCGCAACGATGGACTTGGCTCGATATTCCTGATGCATCTGGGTTCAAGTGTGGGAGGGGGCTTGCCCCCGATAGCGGTGTGTCAGTTTGAATATCTGTCACTGATCCACCGCCATCGGGGGCAAGCCCCCTCCCACATTGGATCTCCAGTGGAGTCCAATGTGGGGTGGCAGGCTTACTTCATCTCTACGATGACTTGCTCGTTCCACAGCTGAGGCAGCTTCTTGGACGTGGCTTCCCAGGCATCGGCATCCTTGATCGGCTGCGGGTTGGCCTTGGTGTACTGCTCGCCCGGGATCAGGTTCTTGGCGATCTCGGTCGGCAGTTTCAGGTCGGTTTCAGCACGGATCGGACGCGCATTGCCTTTGGCCAGGTTGAGTTGGCCGGCGTCGCTGAAAATGTACTCGCGGGTCAGCTTGGCGGCGTTCGGGTGCTTGGCGTATTTGTTGATGAGGGTGGTGTAGCCGGATTTCACCGAGCCATCCGATGGGATTAACACCACGTAGTCATCCGGGTTGGCCATCTTGGCCTTGTAGCTCAGGCCGTTGAAGTCCCAGACCACACCCACTTCGACTTCACCTTTTTCCATTGTGGCGATAGTCGGGTTGGACAGTGAGAGGCGGCCTTGCTGGGCTATCTTGGTGAAGAATTGCAGGCCGGGGGCGATGTTCTTTTCGTCGCCTTTATTGGCAATGGCGGCTGCCAGTACGCCGTTGGCCGCTTGCGCCGCAGTGCTTACGTCACCGATGGAGACCTTGTATTTGCCATTTTGCAGGTCAGCCCAACTGGTAGGCACGTCAGAACCGTGCAGCAGCTTCTTGTTGACGATAAACGCGATGGTGCCGGTGTAGGCCAGGGCCCAGTGACCGTCCTTGTCTTTCGCCCAATCCGGGACCTGGGCCCAGGTGGACGGTTTGTACGGCTGGGTCACGTCCTGCTTCACCGCAATCGGCCCGAACGCCGCGCCCACGTCGCCGATGTCGGCGCTGGCGTTGTCTTTCTCAGCCTTGAACTTGGCGATTTCCTGGGCCGAGCTCATGTCCGTGTCGATGTGCTTGAGGCCGTAGGTCTTGGCCAGGTCTTCCCAGGTGCCTTTCCAGTTGGCCCAGTCATCGGGCATGCCGACGCTGTTGACAGCGCCTTCTGCCTTGGCGGCAGCTTCCAGGGTTTTTAGATCGGTATCAGCGGCCATGGCGGCGGTGCACATGGCAATGGTCGAGCCTAACAGTGATGCCAGGAAAAGCTGTTTCATCCGAAGCTCCTTTGGGCGTTTTCAACGCGGCGGTTGTTTCTGCGGTGTTGTTGGTCTAGGTCAGAGCAATACCTGAGCCAATCTAGGCTCGATGGATGACAGTTTCATGTCGATGTCGTTTTTAAAATGCTGATGTCGCTTGTCGCAGAGTCAGCGTAGACCATGCTCAAGTGCCCGTGGGGAAGGGACTTGGCCGACGTATTGCAGGGTGTGCTGCGACGGCTGCACACGGACTGTCATCTGTCGGTCATCTGTACTACCTAGGCTGGCACTCAACCGTGCAAGCCCATTTACGGAGCGGTTTGTGCACCTTGTCGGTGCTGGTCTAGTCCAGATAGGTAACGTTGATGCGTGATGAGGCAATCAAGGCGGTGACATCCATCGGCCTGGCGCTGCAAGAGCAGATCGACCACGGCCTGTTGCCGCCTGCCAGCAAACTGCCGGCCGAGCGCAAGCTCAGCGAGTTGTTCGGTACCACCCGGATTACCGTGCGGGAAGCCTTGTTACAACTGGAAGCGCAGGGTCAGATTTATCGCGAGGAGCGACGCGGCTGGTTTGTCTCGCCGCCACGGTTGGCCTACAACCTGATGCAACGCAGCCACTTTCACGCGATGGTCAGCGACCAGGGGCGGGTGGCGTCCACCGAGGTCATCTCCGCGCGGCTGCAACCGGCGTCGGCGGCGGTGTGCGCCTGGTTGCAGCTGCCGGCACTGTCGAGCGTGATCCAGATCTGCCGGGGTCGGCGCATCGATGGACGCCTGGTGTTGTATGTGGAGCACTACCTGAACCCGCAGTATTTCCCGGGGATCCTGGCGTGTGATTTGAATCAGTCGATGACCGAGCTGTACGCACGCAAGTACGACCTGCACTACGGGCGGGTGCGTTTCGAGATCGTGCCGACGTCACTGCCGGTGGAGGCTGCTGCGGCGTTGCGCGTATCGGTGGGCAGCCCGGGCTTGCGTATCGCCCGGGTCAATTATGACCAGCACCAGCGGTTGATCGACTGCGACCTGGAGTTCTGGCGGCATGATGCGATTCATGTCGGTGTGGATGTCATGGGGTCAGCGCCTTGATCACCTGGTCCACATTGGTCTCCAGCTCCGCCACCGGTTCCGCACCGTCCACGTTCAGCACCAGCAGCCTGGCGCCACTTGCCGTTACCGCTGCCGTCACCGCCTCACTCGGCTGGCGATGATGCAGCACCACCGCCACATCGTTGTCCTTCAGCTCGGCCGTGAGTTTCTGTAGCGCCTCGGGCGTCCAGTCGGCATCCGGCCGTGCATCGGTGCTGAGCGCTTCGAGGTTCAAACTGCTGATCAGATAAGCAAAGTGATCGCTCAGGCTGACCACACTCAGGTTATCCGCCTTGGCCAGGCGCGCTTCGCTGTCGGCGGTGAGTTTGAGCAGGCGCTGCTTGAGGGCGGCGAGGTTGGCGTCGATCTTCGGCTTGGCGCCCGGGGCCAGGCGGCTCAGGTCGGCAGCCAGTACGTCGGCCATGCGCCCCATATTGTTGCTTGACTGCCATGGCTGGCTGTTCAGGCCATCGGCAACGCCCGGCTGTACGGCGATGCCGGGCAAGCCACCATCCACCGGGCGGGCGGCGTCGACTTCGACGATACGGATATTGCTACGCCGCGCCACCGGGTACAGCGGGTCATCGGCCCACAATGAGCGCAGGCCGATGGCGGCGTCGGCGTCCAGCGCCAATTTGCTCAGGGCCGGCGCGCCACGGCCGGTGAAGTAGGACACCTGGCGTGAACCTGGCAAGTTGGCCGGCGCGGCGCGCTCAAGCTGTACGTTGGTGCCTTTGAGCAGCACCTCGGCCAGGCCGTAGGTAATCGGCAGCGAAGCGAGGATCTTCACCTGTTTTACCGAAGTGGCCTTGCTCAGTGCGACGTGGCCCAATCCCTGATGGATCTTGAGAGGTTTGGGCTCTACCCCGTCGACCGCCAGGGCCGAAGTGCTGATGAAACACGTGATGGCCAGAGCCAATGGACGAAGTACAGGGCGCATTATCCAAGATTTCCTTTGAGGCTGGGCACTGTGCCGCGCGCGATGGCGGCCAGGGCGAAGGCGATACCGGCGACCAGGATGATGGCGGCGCCGGACGGCACGGGCAGGTCGAAGATGATCGGCAGCAGGATCCCGCACAGGGTGCTGACTGTGGCAATCGCCACCGAGACCCAGAAGAAGCCCTTCAGCGACTGGCTCAGCAGGCGCGCCGCAGCCGCCGGAATCACCAGCAGCGCCCCCACCAGGATCGCCCCGATGACCTTGACCGCCGCGACGGTGATCAGCGTCACCAGGATCACGAACAGGTAGTCCAGGGTTTTCACGGCGACGCCGCGCACAGCGGCCAACTGCGGATTGAAGCTGGCCAGCATGATGCGGTTGTACAGCGGCAGCGCCAGGGCCATTACCAGCGCACCGACAACCGCCAGCACCAGCAGATCGTTGCCGTTGACCGTCAACACCGAGCCAAACAGCACGTTCTCGAGGATATGCACGTTGATCTTGCCGGCCAGGATCAGCAACAGGCTCGCCCCCAGCGCCAGGGACACCGACAGGAACACCCCGATCAAGGTGTCCGGCGCCAGGCCCGTGCGGTTGCGCAGGTAGTTGAGCAGGATGCCGAACAGCAGGCAGTAGCCGAACAGTGCGCCATACGGCCCGGTGTAGGGTTCACCCAGCAGGATCCCGACTGCCACGCCGGTCAACGCGGCATGGCCAACCGCTTCGGAGAAAAATGCGAAGCGCTTGACCACCACCAGCGTGCCCAGGCCGCCCAGCACCGGGCCGATCAGCAGACCGGCGAGCAGGGCGTTGACCACAAAACCGTAGGCCAGCGCCTCCGGCAGGTAGCCGGAAGAGGCCCAGCCCTGGACCATCAAGCGAAAGGCTTCATAACTCATTGCGCCGGGCTCCGAGGGTGGGTGGAGAACAGGGTCAGCAGGCGATCCGGGGTCAGCGCCTCCTTGGGCGTGGCATCGAACAGCACGCGGCGGTTCAGGCCGGTGACGCGGTCGGCCAGGCGGCCCACGGCTTCCAGGTCATGCTCGATCCACAGCACGGTGATCCCGGCCAGGCGCCAGTCATTGAGCAGGCGCTCGAACACCTGGATACCGGCTTCGTCGAGGGCCGACATCGGCTCATCCAGCACCAGCAGGTGCGGCGCCGGGATCAGCCCCTGGGCCAGCAGCACACGCTGGCGTTCACCGCCGGACAGCGCGCCCATGCGCCGCTTGCGTTTGTCCTGCATGCCGACGCGCTCCAGTGCGTCCCCGATCGCGCCGGCGTAGTGCCTGGACAGGCCCAGGAACGCCGGGCGCCGTTGGCACATGGCAGCCATGAAATCATCCACGGTCATCGGCAAGCCCCGGTCAAACTCCAGGGCCTGGGGTACATAGCCGATAGTGCCGGGCGCGGCCGGCCAATGCAGGCTCAGCCGACCCTGGTGGGGTGTCTGCCCGAGCAGGGTCTTGATCAGCGAGCTTTTGCCGCCGCCGTTGGGGCCGACCAGCGCATGGACGCTGCCCGGCTGTACCTGGAAACTCACCGCATCAAGGATCGCGGTGCGACCCAGGGTCAACGACACCTTGTCGAACTCGAGCGTCGGGCCGACGCTGACCGCCTTCAGCTGTTCCGCCGCCGTCATGCTCCGGACTCCTGAATTGCCCGGACCACCGTGTTGAGGTTACCGGTCATTTCCACTTCGTACTTCTCGGCGCTGTATTCGCCGTAGGAAATATGCGACAGCGGGTACAGCTTGACCCCGGATTCACGCTGGATGGTGTCGACGTAGGTGGACGGGAAGTCCATCTCCGAGAAGATCACCTTCACGTCCAGGGCGCGCAGTTCGTCGATGGTTTTCTTCAACTGGCTGGGGCTTGGCTCGATGCCGTGGGCCGGTTCGACCACGGCGGTGACTTCCAGGCCAAACTCGCGCAGCAGATAGTCGTAGGCCGCATGCACGGTGGCCACGCGCAGGTCCGGGTTGGGTGCGCTGGTCAATTTGGCCAGGGCATCGGCACGCATCTGGCGCAGGCGCTTGCCGTAGGCGCGGGCGTTCTGGGTGTAGGTCTTGGCGTTGTCCGGGTCGAGCTTGCCCAGTTCGCGGGCAATGTTGTTGACCTGGGCAATCGATGCGCTGATCGACAGGAAGGTATGCGGGTTGACCACCTTGCCCGCACCGCGTGCGGCGTTACCGGTGGCGGCCAGCAATGGCACATTGGCGTTGGCTTCGATCACCGGGATGTCCGGGCGCTCGCTGGTAGCGATCATGCGGTCGGCGAAATCATCGTGGCCGACGCCGTTGAGCACGATCACGTCCAGGGTGCCGATGCGCTTGATGTCTTCGGCGCGTGGCTCGTAGGCATGCGGGTTGAAACCGGCCGGAATCAGCGGCACCACCTCGGCCTTGTCGCCGACGATATTGGCCACGTAGCTGTAATAAGGGTGCAGGGTGATGCCGATACGCAGGCGCTTGGCCGCCTCGGCATTGGCAAGGGGAGCGAGCATCAGGCTGAACAGGCCAACCAGCAACAGGCGCGATGAAATAGACATGGGCAATCGGTCTTCTCGTTCAGTGACGGTGCTGGCGGGTGACGCCGGCATCGAATTGCGCGACCACCTGCCGCCAGCCGGCTGCGATCAGCGCCTGGTCGGAGAGGTCGGAGGGAGCGGCGAGGTTGGCCTGGCGATTGAGCCAGATGTCCGGCTCGGCACCGTGCACGCGCATCAGTAATGAACCGCTGGTCGCTGGCGCCTGGCTCAAGCCCAGGTAGGCCGAGGGTTCCAACAGTTGCCAGCGGTGATCGCCGCGGCTGACCGAACTGGCGTCCTGGGCAAACGGCGCAAAGCCTTCTTCGGCCAGTTGCGCCGGGCTGGGCAGCGCGCTTTGTTCCTGCTGCAACAGCTGGATTTCATCCAGGGTCACCCGCAGGTCAGCGTAAATGCCTTGCTCGGCGGCGCTCAGGTCGCGGCGCGCGTCCAATTGGTGGCTGGGCACCGCCGCGACTTCCTGGGATTCACCGTGCAGCGCTATTACCGAGCCGGCCACCGCGAGGATGATCAGGCACAACAGCAGCACGTAGAGGGTTTCGTGACCGGCACCGGCCGGGCGTACAACCTGTGTGGTACTCATTGCGGCTGGATATCCGCTTGGTCGATTTCCACCACGTGGCCGGGACCGGCATCAAACAGCACGTAGAACTCGGCGGACGGTTTCTTGAAGGTCAGGGTCGAGTCCTGGCCGAGCTTGCCGGGCACCAGGATGGTTTCGTCGTAGCCGATCACGTCCAGGGTCACGCCGGGTGCACCGCTGCCGTCGGAGAAGCCGCCCTTGCACTGGATCTGCTCACCGGGGATTTCCTTGCACTCGCACATCGGGTTGTGGGCGAGGGCGACGGTACTGAACCCCGCACCCATCAACAGGACGCCGCAGGCGCGGGTCAGTCGCATCAAAGTCATGGTTTAACTCCTTGCTTGTTCAGCCAGGCAATCGTGGCAGGCGAAGCCTGGCTCAACGGGATGGAACCCTGATGCATGCTGCCGTCCCAGCCTTCCATGGTCACCCACAGTTCGGCGTCGACGGGCGTGCGTTCCGGGATCGGCAGGCCGGCGCCCATGCGGTAGGGCGTACCGAAGAAGATCACCCCGGCAGCGCGCAGGCTGCGCGGCTTGCCGATGCGCAGGTAGGTGGCCTTGACCTGGTTGGCACAGCTGTCGCACAGGGCGGCGTTGAAGAATTTCATCGGGCCGGCCGGGTCGGGGCGCGGGCCTTCATTGCGAAACTCGGCAAGCTTCAGGCTCCAGGGTCCGACCTGTACGTCGCCGGCCACCCGTTCGCCGATGCCGGTGTCGCCGCGAAACAGCGCTGCATCGGCGAAGTACTTGGGCATGAAGCCCAGCGGCACCAGCAACAGCAGCACATTGAGATGGAAACGCCATTTCAGCCAGAGCGCCCGCAGAGGCGATGGTTTTACCGCAGCGACCTTGCTCATGAGTTGGCCTCCGAGGTTTGCGCCTGCCGGGCGGGGAGGGAAACCGGTTTGTGCTGTGCCTTGACTTCACGCTTGAAGGCATTGAGGGTGGCCAGGGCGGTGCGCTTGGTCCAGATCAGCAGGCCGCTCAACACCATCATGCTCATGATCAGGCCGAAGAAGGCCCAGATCAGCTTGATCCAGATGCCGCCGAAGTCGCCGGTGTGCAGGGGGCGCATGGATTCGGTGACGAACTCCAGCTTCGAACGGTCGGACAGCAGGTGCGCCGCAGCCACTTCACCGTCATAGGGGTTGATCTGCGCGGTCTGGAACATCAACGGGTACCAGCCCCGCCCGCCGATCTGCAGGTGACTGTAGGCATTGAGCGGCAGGCTGATGAAGCTTGCCTCCAGGCCAGGGATGCGCTGGGTGGCGATCTTGATCGCCTCGTCCACCGGAATCATGGGGGCCGGCACGCCGGGCGCCGACATCGGCACCTTCTCCCGGGCAATCACCGGGATGACCGGTTCGGTGGAAATCGAAATCTGGTTGTCGCCCAAAATCGCCCGGATCAGGAACCAGATGCCGGTAACGGAGATGACTGCTATGAACCAGATCGACCAGATACCGCTCAAGCGGTGGAAGTCCCCCCAGAAAATCCGCGCGCCGTGGCGGATCCGCAGAGTCGGGCGCAGGAAGCCTTTCCAGAACCGCTTGTACACCACCAGCCCGGTGACCAGCGACGCCAGCAGCGGGATGCCGAGTGCCGACACCAGGTACCAGCCCCAGCTGTAGCCATTGGTGAACGGCACCAGCCACCAGCCATGCAGGGCGCGGGTGAACTGCTGGAAGTTGAAGGAGGGGCTGATGCCCTGGATCGCCCCGGTGTACGGGTTGACGTAGACCTCCACCGAGCGTCCGTCGGGGTAGCTGAGGTCGACGCTCAATGCAAAATGCGATTCGTCGGGCCGGCTGATCGACTGCACATATACCTGGGGTTCATCGCGCTTGATGGCGGCGATCACCTGGTCATAGCTCAGCGGTTCGGCATCGTCCGAGGGCTTGCTCGCACGGATATCCGGGTTGGCCAGCCAGACGATCTCCTGGCTGACCACCGCCAGGGTGCCGGTGACGCAGACGATCAGTACAAAGAACCAGATAGGCAATGCCAGCCAGCTATGTACGAGAAACCAGAGTTTGGAGCGTGACTTCTTCGACATGTGAATGAGGGTCTTGATCGGAGGAGGGCAATGGAGGCCCGGAAAAGGCCAGTCGTAGCTTTTGCTGACGCGACGGGCTGTATCTAAGTTAAGACGGATGAGAATGAGAAATCCCTAAGGCGGATATGAAAGAAAATGTTTCAGGTTCACATTCGGGGCGTTTTATTGCCTTGATCGAACACGAAACATGTTCCAAGCCATCACCCAGGCGCCATTGATGGGGCGAGGCGGCTGCGTAGGATGGGCGCATACCGTTGAGCGCCGACAAAAGTGAGCCCAGAAAAATGACTGCCCGAACCCTCTACGACAAACACATCGATTCCCACACGGTGTGCCCCCTGGATGACCAGGGCCATGTGCTGCTTTATATCGACCGCCAGGTGATCAACGAATACACCAGCCCCCAGGCCTTCAGCGGCTTGCGCGAGGCCGGGCGCAACGTGTGGCGCCCAGGCACGGCGCTGGCCGTGGTCGACCATGTGAACCCCACCACGCCCAAGCGCGTCGCGGCGATGCCCGATGCAGGCGGGGCGCGGCAGGTGTCCTACCTGGCGGAGAACTGCCGGGACTTCGGCATCGAGCTGCTGGACATCCTCGACAAGCGCCAGGGCATCGAACACGTAATCGCCCCGGAGCAGGGCTTTATCCTGCCAGGCATGGTGATCGCCGCCGGTGACAGCCACACCACCACCTACGGCGCCCTCGGTGCCTTCGGTTTCGGCATCGGCACCTCGGAGATCGAACACCTGCTGGCCTCTCAGACGCTGGTCTACAAGCGCCTGAAGACCCTGCGGGTCACGGTTGAGGGCGACCTGGCACCCGGCCTGACGTCCAAGGATGTGATCATGGCGCTGATCGGCAAGATCGGCGCTTCCGGTGCCACGGGCTATGCCATTGAGTTTCGTGGTTCCACCATCGATGCGCTGAGCGTCGAGGCGCGCATGACCATCTGCAACATGGCGGTGGAAGCGGGCGCGCGCGGCGCGTTCATGGCGCCGGACGAAAAAGTCTTCGCCTACCTCAAGGGCAAGCCGCGTGCGCCGAAAGGCGAGCTGTGGGACCAGGCGCTGGTGGGCTGGCGCCAACTGCACTCGGATGCCGATGCGGTGTTCGACCAGGAAGTGCACCTCGATGCCAGCACCCTGGAACCCATGGTCACCTGGGGCACCAGCCCCGACCAGGCCGCGCCCATCGGCGCCCGCGTGCCCGACCCGCAGGACGTCAGCGACCCGATCCTGCGCCAGGACATGCGCCGCGCCCTCAACTACATGGGCCTGGAAGCCGGTATGCCGTTGAGCGAGATCGTCATCAGCCATGCGTTCATCGGCTCCTGCACCAACGCCCGCATCGAAGACCTGCGCGACGCCGCCAGCGTGGTGCGTGGCAAGCGCGTCGCTGAACACGTGCGGGCGATGATCGTGCCGGGCTCCACCGAAGTGCGCGACCAGGCCGAAGCCGAAGGCCTTGCAGCGATTTTTATCGACGCCGGCTTTGAATGGCGTCAGTCGGGTTGCTCGATGTGCCTGGCGATGAACGACGATGTGCTCGCCCCCGGCGACCGCTGTGCGTCCAGCACCAACCGCAACTTCGAAGGCCGCCAGGGCGCGGGCGCACGCACCCACCTGATGAGCCCGGCGATGGTCGCCGCCGCTGCCATTACCGGCCGCCTCACTGATATCCGCCACTTTGGAGCGCACCCATGAGCCTGCAACCCTTCACCCTGGTCACCGGCAAGGCCGCGCCGATGCTGGCGGCCAACATCGATACCGATGTGATCATGCCCAAACAGTTTCTCAAGGGTATTGACCGCAGCGGCCTGGACCGCGGGCTGTTCTTCGACCTGCGCTTCTTGCCGTCCGGCGAGCCCAACCCCGAGTTCGTGCTGAACCTGCCGGCCTGGCAGGGCGCATGTTTCATGGTGGTCGGGCCGAACTTCGGCTGCGGTTCCAGCCGGGAACACGCGGTATGGGGCTTGAAGCAGATGGGCATCCGCGCGCTGATCGGCAGCAGCTTCGCGGGGATTTTCTATGACAATTGCCAGCGCAACGGGGTGTTGTTGATCACCTTGGATGAGGCGGTGTTGCAGCAGCTGGGCAAGACCGTCAGCCAGGCGGACCAGGCGCAGATCAGTGTCGACCTTGAAGCCCAGCAGATCCATTTGGCGGATGGCCAGGTGATCCCGTTCCAGATCGATACCCTGCGCAAGACTGCGTTGTTGCGGGGCCTGGATGCCATCGGCAGCACCTTGCAGCGCAGTGAGGAGATCAAGGCCTTCGAACGCCGGCACCTGCAAGCCAACCCCTGGCTGAGCTAGATCGACAATCCCTTGAAATGCTCCTGCAAAAACTCCACGCAGGCCCGCAGCTTCCCGGAATACGCCAACCGTGTCGGGTACACCGCCCACACGTTGGCGCTCTGGGTATAACCGTGCAGTAGCTGCACGAGCTTGCCTTGCTCCAACAGCGGCTTCACATCCCACATCGAGCGCAGCAGCACACCGCGCCCATCCAATGCCCACTGCAACACAATTTCGCCATTGTTCGACGACAGCGGCCCGCGTACGCGCACGCTTTCCTGGATGCCGTCGCGCTCCAGGTTCCAGATGCCGAACGCGTTATCGCGCTCCTTGAGTATCAGGCAGTCGTGCTGCTCCAGGTCACTCAACTGTTGCGGTGTGCCGCGCCGCTCCAGGTAAGCCGGGGCGGCGCACAGCACGCGCCGGTTGCTCACCAGCCGACGGCCGATGTGCTGGCCGGGGATGTCGTCGCCCACGCGGATCTCCAGGTCGAAGCCTTCGCTGACGATATCCACCACGCGGTCGAACAGGTCCAGGCGGATTTCCAGGTCCGGGTACTGCTCAGCCAGCAACGATACGGCGGGGGCCACATGGTTGCGACCGAAACCGAAGCTGCTGCACAGATGCAGGTGGCCACGCGGGCGGTCATGGGCGTCGGAGAGTTCATCGGACAGTTGCTGGAAATCTTCGAGGATGCGCACCGCCCAGCGCTGCACCCGTTCACCGTCTTCGGTCAGGGCAATGCGCCGGCTGGTGCGGTGCAACAGGCGGGTGGCCAAGGTGGTTTCGAGAATCTGGATGCGCTTGCTGACATACGCTGGCGACAAGCCCAGCTCATCGGCCGCCGCAGCGAAACCGGCCTTGCGGATCACGGTCAGGAACACCCGCAGGTCTTCGGGTAGGGGCACGGTATCTTTCTTGTTAGTCATCACAAACGGGGCTGGCGGCATGAGCCGCCAGAATAGCACCGGTTGGGCAGACCTTTCGGCAGGCCCGGTTGCTTGCCGGCGGTGAACGCGATAGCAGCGAAGGCGCCGATCGGTGCCCTCCCGGCAGATAATGCCGAGGATGCGGAAGAACCGGGGTTACAGCGCTGCTCAGCGAAGGAAGGTCAGGACTTCGCCCAGCAGCAACTCAGGGGCTTCTTCGGCGATGTAATGGCCGGCCGGCAGGGCCTTGCCACGCACGTCGGTGGCGACTTTCTGCCATTCCTTGAGCGGCTCGAAGCAGCGCCCGACAGTGCCTTCGGCACCCCACATCACCAGTAACGGCAGGCTCAGGTGATGGCCGGCGTCGATGTCCGCCTGGTCGTGCTCAAGGTCGATGCCGGCGGCAGCCCGGTAGTCCTCGCAGATGCCCGTGGCGGCGCCCGGCAATTTCAGGCAACGCAAGTATTCGGCGAAGGCTTCCTGAGTGAACGGCTTGAGCCCGGCGCTGCGACTGCCCATCACGCTACGCAGGTACAGCTCCGGGTTGCCCTCGATCAAGGCTTCCGGCAAGGGCGCCGGACGGATCAGGAAGAACCAGTGCCAGTAGGCGCGGGCGAAGGCTTCGTTGGTCTGCGCGTACATCGACAGGGTCGGGGCAATGTCCAGCAGCACCATGCGTTGCACGGCCGCTGGGTGGTCCAGGGCCAGGCGGTGGGCCACGCGGGCACCACGGTCGTGGGCCAGCACCGAGAACCTGTCGAAGCCCAGCGCCTGCATCAGTTCGACGTTGTCCCGGGCCATTTCCCGTTTCGAATAATGGGTGTGATGGTCATTGGCCGGCAGCTTGCTGCTGTCGCCATAGCCGCGCAGGTCGGCGGCCACCACGGTGAAGTGTTCAGCCAGTTGGTCGGCGACTTTGTGCCAGATGACGTGGGTTTGCGGATGCCCGTGCAACAGGAGCAGACCGGGACCTGTACCACCTTTGCGGTAGCTGATGTCCACGCCGTTGACGTGGCACTGGTCTTTCTGGAATCCGGCGAACATGGAATGACTCCTTGTGATGAATGCTTGCATCTTGGAATCACGCGGCATTCGGGGCAAGGGCAAAAACGTGGAGGGGGTGTTCATGAAGTGTGATGCAGGAGCGGGCTTGCTCGCTCCTGCAAAGGGTCAGCCTTGTTTGAACAGGGCCTCGGCACGTTCGCGGATCTGTGCTTCGGTCAGGTCCTCCTTGTGGGTCGCCAGGAACCACAGATGACCGAACGGATCCTTCACACTGGCGGAGCGGTCGCCATAGAACTGGTCCTTGGGCTCGGACACGACGCTGGCGCCAGCCGCAACGGCTTGCTTGAACTGCGCGTCGACATCGCTCACATACAGATGCAAGCCGACACTGGTGTGTTCGGCCGGGTTGCGCAGGGCCATTTCGTCGCAGGGCGTGCCCAGCATGATGGCCGAATCGCCGATGCGCAGCTCGGCATGGCCGACTTTGCCATCCGGCATGTCCAGACGCATGACCTGGGTGGCGCCGAAGGCTTTTTTGTAGAACTCGATGGCTTCACTGGCTTTGTCGATGCCCATATAAGGCGTGATGCTGGCGTAGCCCTCCGGAATAGGTTCAACGCTCATATCGCTCTCCTTGATTGTGGTTGTAGAGAAACGGCCTCTTCACTATAGGCCACGTTCCGTGTGGCCTGTGGGCAGTCGACGAAGTGTTGGGGCCGCAGGTCATGCAGGGGGTGTCGGTTCCAGCAACTGTGCCCCCGGCCCGCGCTCACCAAGCTGGTCATCCTGATTGCGCAATGGACACGCCTCCATCGACAAACATCCGCAGCCAATACAGCCATTGAGCTTGTCGCGCAGCAGCGTCAGCTTGTTGATGCGCTCATCCAGGTCTTGCCGCCACAGCGCCGACAAACGCTCCCAATCCTGGGCGTTGGGCGTGCGCCCCTCCGGCAATGTCTGCAAGGCTTCGCCAATCGTTGCCAGCGGAATGCCCAGGCGCTGGGCGATCTTGATCACCACCACGCGCCGCAGTACATCCCGGGGGTAACGCCGTTGATTACCGGCGTTGCGATTGCTCTTGATCAGCCCCTTGGTTTCGTAGAAGTGCAGCGCCGTGACCGCCACACCACTGCGGGCGGCCAGTTGGCCGACAGTGAGTTCCTTGTTGAGCATGAAAAACTCCAGATAAGCGCTTGACCTTGACTTAACTAGAGGTTTTACCCTGCATGGCATCGAATCGCAAGATTCTGCCTACAGAGGAAGGGGAGTGTTCATGCAGGTATCAGAGAAGAATCGCAGCTTCACTCAATTGATCGAGTTTCAGATCGAACCCCGGCAACAATCTGCCCTGGTGGCCGCCCTGACCCTTCAGAGCGAACGCCTGGCCCAGGGCCATGGCGGCTTTATCAATGCGAGTGTGCTGGTCAGCGATGACGGACGGCGGGTGCTCAATTACCTGCAATGGCACTCGCGTGAAGACGGCGAGGCGGCCTTCCAGTGTTTTGAGCATGGCGAGGAAGATTTCTGGACATTGATTCGCGCCCACCAGGCCACGGCCGTGACCTTTGGTTCGTTCCAGGTGCTGCGCAGTTTCGAGCGCAGCCACGACAACGCGTTGCACTGCCGCCTAAATGGATAGGTGCAGCATGCGCTCGCCTTGCACGTTTTCTCCGGGCCGGCGCTTGTTCACCGCCAGCTCGCCGATCTTGATCAGGCGCGTACGTGTGACGTTGCGGCTCAGGCCGAGCAGGTTGGCGGTGTGGACCTGGTTGTAATGGCTGAAACGGTAGGCGGCCCGTAGCAGGGCATCTTCGACCTTTTCATGCAGGGCGCCGGCCTGTTCCTCGAACAGTTTCTGGAAGGCCCGCGCAAGCAATGCTTCAGCGCTGTTGTCGCTGCCGTGCTGGCTGTCGTCCTGGCGCTCGATGCGCATGTTAGACAGGCGCAGGTCGTCGCGCTCGATCACGCCGTTCCGGCAGATCAGCAGGGTGTGGTGGATTACGTTTTCCAACTCGCGGATGTTGCCCGGCCAACTGTAGCTTTTAAGCTTGTGCTCGGCCTCGCGGCTGATGGTGATGGGGCCATACCCCAGGCGCTGGCTGTAGGCTTCGATAAAGTGTCGGGTCAGCGGCAGGATATCGCCGGGGCGCTCGCGCAGCGGGCTGAGCTCCAGGCTGACCACGTCGAGGCGGTAATAGAGGTCTTCGCGGAAATGCCCGGCGTTGATGGCTTTTTCCAACTGCACGTTGGTTGCGGCCAAGACGCGCACATCAATCGGAATGCTCTTGCGCGAACCCAGGCGTACGACTTCTCGTTCCTGCAGGACCCGCAGCAGTTTGACCTGGATCGCCATCGGCAAATCGCCGATCTCATCGAGAAACAACGTGCCGCCGTCGGCCTCCTCGAACCAGCCGGCCTTGGCGCTGAGGGCGCCGGTGAAGGCGCCTTTTTCATGGCCGAACAGTTCGGCCTCCACCAGGGACTCGGAGAACGCCCCGCAGTTGACCGCCACGAACGGCCGGTTGCGCCGTGCGCTGAGGTTGTGGATGTGGCGTGCCACCAGCTCTTTACCGGTGCCGGTCTCGCCGATGATCAGCACGCTGGCTTCGCTGGGCGCCACTTGCTGGATGTGGTCGAGCAACGCCTGGGATTTGGGGTCTTCGAAGACCTGGGCCGTGGCGCGGATCGAGGTCGCGAGGGCGGGCGAGGGCGGTAGGGTCAACAGCTGCATGGGCACCTCTCTTAGGAATAGAACGTTGGAATCGGCAGGGAGTGGTTCAGCGCCCAGTCCCCCAGTTCGTGGAGTTTGTAGTCCACCGGGTCGTGCAGGGTCTGGGTGCGCAGGTTGCGCCAGTGACGGTCCAGGCGCAGCGATGCGTGCGTGGAGCGCGCGCCGGTGACTTCGAACAGGCGGCTGCACAGCTCCAGGCCCTGCTGGGTGGCGGCGACCTTGGCGGTGGCGATGGCAATGGCCAACTGGCCGCGTTCGGTTTCGCTGAGGTTCGGGCCTTTGGCCCAGGCCTGGTCGAGCAGGTCGGCAGCGCGCTCCACCAGCAGGCGCACGCCTTCCAGTGCGACCCAGAATTCGCCGTAGTGATGCAGTACGTAAGGGTCCCTGCGCACATCTTCGGCCGAGGATTTATGCCAGGCGCGGGTTTCGGTGAGGGTGTAATTGCGCGCTTCCTCGAAGGCGCCTTCGGCAATGCCGAGAAACATGTGGGTGAACGTCAGTTGGGCGATCAACGGGCGCAGGCAGGCGAAGGGTGTGCTCAGCGGTCCCGGATCGAGCAGCAGCTCGGATTCTTCGACGCGCACCCGTTCGAAGCTGGCGCTGCCGCTGTCGGTCTGGCGCTGGCCGATATTGTTCCAATCATTGTGCAAGGTGATGCCGCTGCGCCCGCTGGGGATCGCTGCGATCAGCAGTTTGCCACCGGCGGATTCGTCCACCGCCGAAGCGATCAGCATTTCAGAGTCGCTGGCGCCGGAGCAGAAGCTCTTTTTGCCGGAGAACTCGCGCCAGCCGCCGAAATCCTTGACCACGGTGCGCGTGTCCAGCGGGTTGAGGGCGTTGCCCCAGAACCAGTTTTTGCGCGCGGTCTGTTCGAACCAGGGTTGCCATTGGTCCGGGCGTGAAAACAGGCGCACGGTAGCGAGCATCAGGTGGTGAAAACCGAAGACATGGGCGATGGAGCTGTCGACCTTGGCGAATTCACGCACGATACCCAGGGTGTCGCTCCAGCGTGCGCCGAGGCCACCGTACTGGGTGGGAATGCTCAGGGCCAGCAGGCCGCTCTGGCGCAGGGCGTCGCGTTCAGCCTTGGGCGTGCCGCCGCGTTCGTCACGTTCGACGGCGGTGAGGGCGAAGTCGGCGGCCAGCAGTCTGGCGGTCTGCAAGGGGGACGGCAGGACGCTGTGGGGTTTGGCGGTCACACGGTGTTCCTCATTGATCTCAAGCTTTGGTCGGCAACACATCGTTGGCAATCATTTCGCCAAAGGGGCCCGTGAGGTTGGTGATGCCGTGGCCGGCAAGGCTGGCATAGGGTTCCGGTAGCAACGGGAACACCAGCTCGGCGAAGCGATAGGCTTCTTCCAGGTGCGGGTAGCCGGAGAAAATGAAGCTCTCGATCCCCAGGTCCGCGTATTCCTTGATGCGTTCGGCCACTTGTTGCGGGTTGCCCACCAGCGCGGTGCCGGCCCCGCCGCGCACCAGGCCGACGCCGGCCCACAGGTTGGGGGCGATTTCCAGGTTGTCACGGCGCCCGTCGTGCAGGGCGGCCATGCGGCGTTGGCCTTCGGAATCAAAGCGCGAAAAGGATTTTTGCGCGGCGGCGATGGTTTCGTCGCTGATGTGCTCGATCAGCTTGTCGGCGGCTTTCCAGGCGTCTTCTTCGGTCTCGCGCACGATCACATGCAGGCGGATGCCGAACTTCACGGTGCGCCCGTGGCGTGCGGCGCGCTCACGCACATCCGCGAGTTTTTCCGCAACGGCGGCGGGTGGTTCGCCCCAGGTCAGGTACACGTCCACCTGCTCGGCGGCGAGGTCGTGGGCGGCGTCGGAGGATCCACCGAAGTACAGCGGCGGGTAAGGCTTCTGCACCGGCGGGTAAAGGGCCTTGGCGTTTTGCACGCGCAGGTGCTTGCCTTCGAAATCCACCGATTCGCCCTGCAACACACGGCGCCAGATACGTAGGAATTCGTCGGAGACTTCGTAGCGTTCGGCGTGGTCGAGGAAACTGCCGTCGCCACGGTTTTCGTCGGGGTCGCCGCCGGTCACCACGTTGATCAGCAGGCGGCCATTGGACAGGCGATCGAGGGTCGCCGCCATGCGCGCCGAGACAGTCGGCGAAATGATGCCCGGACGAATCGCCACCAGGTAACGCAGGCGTTCGGTCAGCGGCACCAAGGCCGAGGCGATGACCCAGGAGTCTTCGCACGAGCGCCCGGTAGGAATCAGCACGCCGTGGTAGCCCAGGCTGTCAGCTGCCTGGGCGACTTGTTTCAGATAATTGAGGGTGACCGGCCGTGCACCCTGGGTGGTGCCCAGGTAATGACCGTCGCCGTGCGTTGGCAGAAACCAGAAAACATCCATGACCAATCCTTAAGCGATTTTCAGCAGAGAGGGGGAGTGCGCGGCGAACAAAGGCGCTGCGCGTTCTGCCGCCAGTTGAATACGGGCTTTCAGTAATTCGCTGGTTATTTGGTAGTCGGTGAAGTCGGCCTCGGTGGCGTACACACCGATCGGCAGGGTCAGCGCCTGGAAAAAGCTGAACAGCGGACGCAGTTGGTGGTCGAGGACCAGCGCGTGGCGTTCGCTGCCGCCGGTTGCCGCCAGGAGCACGGGGGTGTTGATCAGCGCATTGAGGCCGACCAGGTCGAACAGGTGCTTGAGCAGGCCCGGGTAGGAACCGCGATAGACCGGCGCGGCGACGATCAGCAAGTCGGCCTGTTCGATGGCCAACAGTTGCGCTTCGACTTCTGCGGGCAGTTCATCACGGGACAGCGCACCGCCCAGCGGCCGGGCGATATCGCCCAGCTCGATCAGGGTGGCCTGGATCGGCAGCAAGGTAGCCAGCTCAGCCAGCACCGCCTGGGTCAACACCAGGGTACGGGACGGGCGCCAGGTTCCGCCGGAGAGGGCAACAACATTCAGGGGACGGGTCATGAACAGTTCCTTTTTCAACAGTGGTTCATAGCAGGTGGAGTGCAACCGCTTGAGCAAGAGCTGTACCAACGGGTGCAAGCCTTGATCGACGCGGGTTGCAGGCTCACTGCTGAAAAATGCCGGTGTTGGCTGCCTGGTGATTTGTTGATTGGCTGTTGCCAGGGCAACAGTTGCGTGGGCAACAGTGCCAGGCGGTGTAGTCCCGTTATAGAGGGTTGTATTTATTCCGTAAATGAACGTATTTCCATATTTATAGATCATAAGGAAATATAAAGGCGCTGCTATCGAAGGTGCGTTGGCGGTTGATAGCAACTATCAAGGCAGGTGATTTTTCACCATCAAGGGGCGGGAGTAGCCTGTGTTCATTGACTCGAAACCTCCTTTGCAGGGCCACCACCATGAACCGATTCCTCGCTGTTTCCTTATTGATTGTCAGCTCAGTCCTTGCCGGATGTGCGACTCATCCTTCGCCTGAATTGCGTCCTTACACCGCAGAAGAAACCAAGCAGTTGGCCCTTGAAGCATTGAGCCGTCGTGGTTTGTCGTTTGACGAATATCAACAGCAGCGCGCCGCGCTGACCGGCCAGCCACAGAAACCCTTCGACTTTGATAGCAAGGGCGAAATGAATGCCGAACGCAGCGTGACCCTGCATGGTCGTCCCAGTTGAACCCGCGCCCAGCGACAAAAAGCCCGAGGTTATCCACAAGGATCCTCGGGCTTTTTGTTTGCCATGGAGCGACTTCAGCCTGTTAAGCTGAATTTCAGGAGCGTTCCTACGCACATTTACATAAAGTGGTCCTTCTTTAATGGCGTGTGATCGGTTAAACCTGACGACCTCTGTCCCGGTCCGTGCCCCTGAGACGCTGCTCTCGGGAACCTGCTCTGCGAGTTTCTAACGTCATGAATAAACGTCCGTTGTATTTCGACTATGCCGCCACCACCCCGGTGGACGAGCGGGTCATCCAGGTGATGGTCGAGTGTCTGGGCTTCAACGCCAATTTCGGTAACCCCGCGTCCAGTTCCCATGCGTTCGGCCAGGCGGCCCGGCAGACGGTCGAACAGGCGCGTCGTCAGGTGGCCGGGCTGGTCGGTGCCAACCCGGAGCAAATCGTCTGGACCTCCGGCGCCACCGAATCCAACAACCTTGCGATCAAAGGCGTGGCCCAGGCGCGGGGCGTGGCGGGTGGGCATATCATTACCAGCCAGATCGAACACAAGGCCACCCTGGATACCGCGCGACAATTGCAGGAAGCCGGCGTGGCCGTGACCTACCTGGTGCCGGACGCCGATGGCTTGATCAGCGCCGATGCCGTCAGCGAAGCCTTGCGCGAGGACACCTTCCTGGTGTCGTTGATGCTGGTGAACAACGAGCTCGGCACCCTCAACGATATCCCTGCCATCGGTGCCCGCGTGCGTGAACACGGCGCGTTGTTGCATGTGGATGCGGCGCAAGGGGCGGGTAAGGTGGCGATCGATCTGGCGCAGTGGCCGGTGGATCTGATGTCGTTTTCCGCGCACAAACTCTATGGCCCCAAAGGTATCGGCGCTTTGTACGTCGGTCCGCGGGCGCAGCAGAAGGTCCTGGCGCAGATTCACGGTGGCGGCCACGAGGGCGGCTTGCGTTCCGGCACCCTGGCGACCCATCAGATTGCTGGCATGGGCACCGCGTTCGCCTTGGCGGCGGCGTCTTTCTCTGAAGAAAAGGCGGTGATTGTGGCTCTGCGCCAGCGCCTGCTCGACCAGTTGGAGTCGGTGGCCGGTGTGCGCCTCAATGGCAGCGCTACACAGCGTATTCCCCATACCCTGAGCCTCACGTTCAGTGAAGGCGAATTCAACGCCGCGGCGTTGAGCGCGGGGATCGCGTTTTCTGCGACCTCGGCCTGCAATTCGGCCAGCAATGCACCGTCCCATGTGCTGCTCGCCCTGGGCCATGATGCACGCAGCGCCAGCCGCACCATTCGCTTGAGCCTCGGCCGGTTTACCACTGAACAGGATATCGACCATGCGGTGCAACTGATCAAGGCGGCCCTCGCCAGCGCACCGGCGTTCTGGGCGGTCTGATTCATTTATCGCGACACATAACAATTATTCGTGGTTAGCAGGAGACACAATGAGTACGCAGCCCTTGACCCATGGAACGGTTCCCCAGCGCCTGGCGCATACCCGTGAACTGATGAGCCGCGAGGGTATTCATGCCCTGCTGGTGCCGTCGGCCGACCCGCATTTGTCCGAGTACTTGCCGGGTTACTGGCAGGGGCGGCAATGGCTGTCGGGGTTTCATGGCTCGGTGGGAACGCTGATTGTCACTGCGGATTTCGCCGGTGTGTGGGCCGATAGCCGTTACTGGGAACAGGCGACCAAGGAACTCAAGGGCAGCGGCATCGAATTGGTGAAGCTGCAGCCGGGCCAACCCGGGCCGCTGGAGTGGCTGGCCGAGCAAACGCCGGAAGGTGGTGTGGTGGCGGTGGATGGTGCGGTCATGGCCGTGGCTTCGGCGCGTACCCTGGCCGGTAAGCTGGCGGAGCGCGGCGCGCGCTTGCGTACCGATATCGACCTGCTTGATGAAGTCTGGCATGACCGTCCGGCATTGCCGAACCAGCCGATCTATCAACACCTGCCACCGCAGGCTACTGTCAGCCGTATTGAAAAACTCGCTTCGCTGCGTGCTGCCTTGAAAGAGAAGGGCGCCGACTGGCATTTCATCGCGACCCTGGATGACATTGCCTGGCTGTTCAACCTGCGTGGTGGTGACGTTTCGTTCAACCCGGTGTTTGTGTCCTTTGCGTTGATCAATCAACACCAGGCCACGCTGTTTGTGGCACTGAGCAAAGTCGACGCCGAGTTGCGGGCTGTGCTGGAGCAGGATGGCGTGACGCTGCGCGACTACAGCGAAGTGGCGGATGCATTGCGCGCGGTGCCGGCGGGCGCCAGTCTGCAGGTCGACCCGGCGCGCGTTACCGCGGGTTTGCTGGAGAATCTCGATGCCGGCGTCAAGCTGGTCGAAGGCCTCAACCCGACCACATTGGCCAAGTCCCGCAAGAGCCTGGCCGACGCAGAACATATCCGCCAAGCCATGGAGCAGGATGGCGCAGCGCTGTGCGAGTTTTTCGCCTGGCTGGACAGTGCGCTGGGCCGTGAACGCATCACTGAGTTGACCATCGACGAACACCTGACCGCTGCACGCAGCCGCCGCCCTGGTTATGTGTCGTTGAGTTTCAACACCATTGCGGCCTACAACGCCAACGGCGCGATGCCGCATTACCACGCCACTGAAGAAGAGCACGCGCTGATCGAAGGCGATGGCCTGCTGCTGATCGATTCGGGTGGCCAGTATCTGGGCGGCACCACGGATATCACGCGGATGGTGCCGATCGGCACGCCGAGTGACGAGCAGAAGCGGGACTGCACCCGGGTGCTCAAGGGCGTGATTGCCTTGTCCCGTGCCCACTTTCCGAAAGGGATCCTGTCGCCGCTGCTGGATGCGATTGCCCGCGCGCCGATCTGGGCGGAAGGCGTGGACTACGGCCACGGTACTGGCCACGGTGTAGGCTATTTCCTCAACGTGCATGAGGGCCCACAAGTGATTGCCTACCAGGCGGCTACCGCGCCGCAAACGGCGATGCAAGCGGGGATGATCACCTCCATTGAACCGGGTACTTACCGTCCAGGCCGTTGGGGCGTGCGTATCGAGAATCTGGTGTTGAACCGCGAAGCGGGCAAGACCGAGTTCGGTGAGTTTCTCAAGTTCGAAACCCTGACCTTGTGCCCGATCGACACGCGCTGCCTGTTGCCATCGTTGCTCACGGCAGACGAGCGTGAGTGGTTCAACGCTTACCACACTGAGGTGCGCAAGCGTTTGAGCCCATTGCTCAGCGGTGCCGCGCTGGAGTGGTTGCAAGTACGCACTGCGGCTATCTGATTACCTGCCAGGCAGTAACGTGCCAGGGCGTTTTGGCCATCAAGCTCTAACTCAACGCTTCGCGCACAAATTCCAGACGGTCCTGACCGAAGAACAGCTGGTTGCCTACAAACATACTGGGGGCACCGAACACGCCGCGTTGAACGGCCTGTTCGGTGTTGTCCTTCAAGGCAGCCTTAACGGTTTCGTCATTGGCCAAATTCAGGATTTCATTGGCGGCAAATCCGTATTCAGTGAGTACGGCAGCCACGACGGCGGGGTCTCCCAAGTGACGGCCTTCGACCCAAAGGGCATGGAACAGGCAATCAACGAAGTCCAGGAAACGCTCAGGCTGGTGCAATTGGATGCCGGTGACCGCTCGCATCAACACCAGCGTATTGATGGGGAAGTGCGGGTTGAACCGGAGCGGTACGTTGTAGCGCCGGGCGTAACGCGCCAGGTCATCGAGCATGTAGCGACCCTTTGCAGGAACGGTGATTGGAGAGGCGTTACCGGTGGCCTTGAACACGCCGCCCAATAACATGGGTTTATACACAAGCTGTGTATCGGTTGCCGCGCACAATGCAGGTAGCTGGGTGTAGGCCAGGTAGGTGGCGGGGCTGCCCAGGTCAAAGAAGAATTCCAGGTTTTTACGCATGGTCGATGCTCGCTGCTTATTGTTATGGGGGCGTGCTTACCAGGGTTCATTCCAGGGGCGCAGGTCCAGTTCAAAGGTCCAGGCATCGCGTGGCTGGCTGTGGAGGTGCCAATAGTTATCGGCGATATGCTCGGGGCTGAGGATGCCGTCCTGGTCTTTGAGTGCGTATTTCTGCGGGAAATTGTCGCGAATGAAGTCGGTGTCAATGGCGCCATCGATCACGACATGGGCGACATGGATGTTCCTGGGACCCAGTTCCCGCGCCATGCTTTGCGCGAGGGCCCGAATCCCGTGCTTGGCCCCGGCGAAGGCGGCAAAACCTGCGCCGCCGCGCAATCCGGCGGTGGCGCCGGTAAACAGGATGGTGCCTCGATTGCGCGTGACCATGCGCTTGGCCACTTCGCGTGCGTTCAGAAAACCGGAGAAGCAGGCCATCTCCCAGATCTTGAAATACTTGCGCGCGGTTTCTTCCAGGATGCTGCACGGCACATTGGCGCCGATATTGAACACAAAGGCTTCAATCGGGCCCAGCTCAGTTTCGATCTGTTCGATCAGCGCGATGACGTCTTCTTCTTTACGCGCATCACAGGTAAACCCGTGGGCTTCGCCGCCCACTGCGTTAATACTGTCCACCAGCGGCTGTAACTTATCGGCGCTGCGGCGGCTGACGCAGGCCACATAGCCTTCGCGGGCGAAGCGTCTGGCAATGGCGCCGCCGGTTGCATCACCGGCGCCCACTACCAATACGATTTTTTTGTTGTGTGTCATGGGAACTCCGTTGGCTCGATGGTCGAGCAGGAGTTTAGACGCCGTGTCGCGAAGGGCCGGATTTGTATCCGGATTTGATAGGAGCAGTCAGAGATGACTGCTCATTCGATTATTTACAGATGACGATCATACTGCGGCTGGTGTAGCCGGCAGGGTTGAGGCCGAATGGGTAGTCCCCAGGTTCCTCAGAATTGTCACCGGACTTTGCGATTACTCGGTAGCCCTTGGCGCCACAGGAGTTGGTCGCACTGGTGTAGCACTGCTCCCAGGAAGAAGACAGGCCGGAACAGTTGATATGCAACCCTTTTTTGCCACGTTTCACTTCTGTCTTGGTGGTCGCGGCACAACCAGCAACGGCCATGACCATTAACAGTATTAAAATTCGCTTCATTCCTATCCTTAATAGCCGCCTTGCAATGCCAGAGGCCGGCTCTACTCGCTTTCGGGTGTAGCGTTCGCGCTGTCCTTGTCGAAGTTCTCCATGAATGACATTCGTTTACGGCCTAAACATGGCCTAAATGTGCGGCAAATACCAGAGCTACATTCAATCAGACTTCAATCCGAGGCAACCAGTGGCTTTGGTTCGCTGCGCATCGTCACCGTGGCACCTACGGAGGCCAAAATGATGCAAGTGATTGCCAGCCACTGGGCGAAGGACAAGTGCTCGTGCAGGAATAACAGGCCGGAAAGCGCGCCGAAAGCCGGCTCAATGCTCATAAGAGTGCCGAAGGTTCGGGCAGGGAGGCGCGTCAGTGCAACCATTTCCAAGGTGTAGGGCAGGGCGGTGGACAGAATGGCGACGCCGATGGCGATCGGGATCAGTGCGGGAGTCAGCAATGCGCTGCCTGCGTGGACGATGCCGATAGGTGCAACAAACAATGCGGCGATCATCACCCCGAGGGCGGCGGTCTGGACGCCGTTGTCATTCCCTGCTTTCTGACCATACAGAATGTAGAGTGCCCAGCAGACGCCTGCTCCCAGCGCGTAGGCTGCCCCCAGCAAGTCGATGCCGCTGCTGGCCTCGCCCATCGGGATCAACAAGAGAAGGCCGATGATGGCGAGGGCAATCCACAGGAAGTCGACTGCGCGCCGAGAGGCGTAAATGGCCACCGCGAGGGGGCCGGTGAATTCCAGGGCGACCGCAATCCCCAGGGGCACGCTGCGCAATGACATATAGAAGAGAAAGTTCATGCCACCCAACGCCATCCCGTAGACGATGACGGTACGTAAGGACTTGGAGGTCAGTTTGGCGCGCCACGGGCGCAACAAAAGCAGCATGATCACGCTGGCGAAAATCAGGCGCAGTGCCGTTGTGCCTTGTGCGCCAACGACAGGGAACATGCTCTTGGCCAGCGAGGCGCCGGACTGGATAGAGGCCATGGCGATCAACAGCAGGCCGACAGGGAACAGTGTCGAGGCCAGGCTGCGGGGGGAGGTGGTCATTGGGGAATTCGTCCGAAGTCATATAAAAGAAGCAAGAGCGCTATGATGCTCAACTGTTTGGTGATGAGCAATATATTGCTCAATTATCCTTTTTGATGCGTTATACAGGACGGACTTTGAGTGTTTCAGGCTCTTTGATAGAAAAACCAAATTAAGGGTTGACGGCAGATTCTGGAAGTCTATAATTCGCCCCACTTCCGGCGCAGTCGAAACGGAAAACTCCTTGGTAAACAAAGAGTTACGCAGAATTCGACAGCGACTTGCTTCAGTTCATCGAGGCCCAGAAGCAGTTGATAGGGCAGTGTTGTCTGGCTCTATTAACGTTTCGATCTTCTCGGTCGAAAGCGGAGAAAAAGAGGTGTTGACAGCAGCGTGTAACGCTGTAGAATTCGCCTCCCGCTAACGAGAGATCGGAAGCGCAAGTGGTTGAAGTTGTTGAAGAAATCTTCGAAAACTTCTGAAAATAATCACTTGA
>NZ_FOWT01000012.1:0-201972 GCF_900115535.1 Pseudomonas sp. NFPP28
AACTGCCGCGCCGACCTCAACCAACTCGTGCCGTTCAAGTACGACTGGGCCTGGCAGAAGTACCTCGACGGCTGCGCCAACCACTGGATGCCGCAAGAGGTCAACATGACCGCCGACATCGCCCTGTGGAAAAACCCCGAAGGCCTGACCGACGACGAACGCCGCATCGTCATGCGCAACCTCGGCTTCTTCTCCACCGCCGACTCCCTGGTCGCCAACAACCTGGTGCTGGCCGTGTACCGCCTGATCACCAACCCGGAGTGCCGCCAGTACATCCTGCGCCAGGCCTTCGAAGAAGCGATCCACACCCACGCCTACCAGTACTGCATCGAATCGCTGGCCATGGATGAAGGCGAGATCTTCAACATGTACCACGAGATCCCATCGGTCGCCAAAAAGGCCGCCTGGGGTTTGAAGTACACCCGCTCGATCTCCGATCCGAAGTTCGAAACCGGCACCGTCGAGACCGACAAAGAGCTGCTGCGCAACCTGGTCGCCTACTACTGCGTCCTGGAAGGCATCTTCTTCTACTGCGGCTTCACCCAGATCCTGTCCATGGGCCGTCGCAACAAAATGACCGGCGTGGCCGAGCAGTTCCAGTACATCCTGCGCGATGAGTCGATGCACCTGAACTTCGGTATCGATGTGATCAACCAGATCAAGATCGAAAACCCACACCTGTGGGATGCCGAGATGAAGGAAGAAGCGACCCAGATGATCCTGCAAGGGACTCAGCTGGAGATTGAATATGCTCGCGACACTATGCCACGTGGGGTACTCGGCATGAACGCAGCGATGATGGAGGATTACCTCAAGTTCATCGCTAACCGTCGTCTGTCGCAGATTGGGTTGAAGGAAGAGTACCCAGGTACCACCAACCCGTTCCCGTGGATGAGCGAGATCATGGACTTGAAGAAAGAGAAAAACTTCTTCGAGACCCGTGTGATCGAATACCAGACTGGCGGCGCGCTGAGCTGGGACTGACTCCACATGTGGGAGGGGGCTTGCCCCCGATGACGTTCGTTCAGCTCAAGCTTCAGTGACTGATGCACCGCAATCGGGGGCAAGCCCCCTCCCACATCGGTTGCGGTGCGCGATAAATCTTTGCAAATTGCCTTCTTATGCCCAATCAAACCATCAAGACCCCTTGCGTCGGCCTGTGTTCCACCGTCTACGGAGACCTGGTCTGCCGCGGCTGCAAACGCTATCACCACGAAGTGATCCAGTGGAACGGCTACAACGCCGAGGAAAAACAGGCGGTGTGGCTGCGCCTGGAGCAACTGCTGGTGCAGGTAATGGCCAGCAAGCTGCAGGTGCTCGACGCGCACCTGCTGCGCCAGCAACTGGAGAATCGCAAGATCCGCTTTGTGCCGCACCAATCGCCCTATTGCTGGGCGTACCAGCTGATTGCGCGGGGGGCTAGAGTGATTTCCAGACTGGAGGCGTATGGGGTGGGGTTGCTGCCGGAGTTTCGCGAGCGCAGCCTGGCGGATCTGCGCGATGCGATTGACCGGGAGTTTTTCCTGTTGTCCGAGGCGCATTACGAGCGGTATATCGCGCCGGGGTTTATCAGGGAGGCTTTTGGGCCTCCACTGATAGCCAGCTTTTAACTCAGCCGTTCCAGGAGGCTCCGCGCTCAGTCTGCACGTTGTAACGCTCGATAGCCTCCTGGCACACCCGCGCTTGCAGATGCCCCTGCTCCACCAACGCCGTCAACGCTGCCAGCACGAGATGATGGCGATCCACCTCAAAGAAATCGCGCAACGCCGCCCGTGTATCACTGCGCCCGAATCCGTCAGTACCGAGCACGGTGTAGCTGGAATCCAGATATGAACCGATCATCTGCGGCACAGCCCGCACGTAGTCGGACACAGCCACCACCGGCGCGCCCTTGGGCAAGCATTCAGCCAAGTGGCTGACACGTGCCTTCTGCTGCGGATGCAAGCGATTCCAGCGTTCCACCTCCCGCGCTTCCCGCGCCAGTTCGCTGAAACTGGTCACGCTGAACACCTCGCTCGCCACCTGCCAATCCTGCGCCAGCAACTGCGCCGCCGCTTGCGCCTCGCGCACCAGCGTGCCGGAACCCAACAGGCGCACCTTGGCATCGACCGTACCTTGCAAGCGATACATGCCCTTGATGATCGCCGTCTCCACGCCTTCCGGGAGGCTCGGCTGCGGGTAGTTTTCGTTCATCAGGGTCACGTAGTAGAACTCGTCCACATCGTGCTCCAGCATCTGGCGCATACCGTGGTCGAGGATCACCGCGAATTCACCGGCAAACGCCGGGTCGTAGGCGCGGCAGTTGGGCACGGTGGCCGCCGTGAGGTGGCTGCTGCCATCCTGGTGCTGCAAGCCCTCGCCACCGAGGGTGGTGCGCCCGGCCGTGGCGCCGAGCAGGAAGCCACGGGCGCGCTGGTCGGCCGCGGCCCAGATCAGGTCGCCGACGCGCTGGAAGCCGAACATCGAGTAATAGATGTAGAACGGCAACATGCGCAGGCCATGGACTGAATAACTGGTGGCCGCGGCAACCCAGGAGCTGATGGCGCTGGCTTCGCTGATGCCCTCCTCCAGGATCTGCCCATCGGTGGCTTCGCGGTAGCTGAGGATCGAGCCGATGTCTTCCGGCTCGTAGCGCTGGCCGACGCTGGAATAGATGCCGATCTGCTTGAACAGGTTGGCCATGCCGAAGGTGCGCGCTTCATCGGCGACGATGGGCACGATGCGCGGGCCCAGGGCTTTGTCCTTGAGCAGGTTGGTGAGCATGCGCACGAATGCCATGGTGGTGGACATTTCCTTGCCGTCGGCGGCCGTGGCAAAACCGGCGTAGCCCGATACCGCCGGCACGGCGACAGGCGCGGCGGCCTGGCTGCGACTGGGCACGTAGCCGCCCAATGCGTTGCGCCGCTGGTGCAGGTAGCGCAGTTCGACGCTGTCGTCTGCCGGTTTGAAAAAGCTCAGGGACTCGGTCTGCTCATCGGTCAGCGGCAACTGGAAGCGATTGCGGAAGGCGATCAGTGCATCGCGGTCGAGTTTCTTCTGCTGGTGGGTGGTCATCTTGCCCTGCCCGGCTTCGCCCATGCCGAAGCCCTTCTTGGTCTGGGCCAGGATCACCGTGGGCTTGCCCTTGACCTGCCGCGCCGCGTGGTAGGCCGCGTGAATCTTGACCATGTCGTGGCCGCCACGCTTGAGGCGGTCGATCTGTTCGTCGCTCAGGCCCTCGACCAGCCGGGCCAGGGATTCACTCTGGCCAAAGAAGTGTTCGCGGTTGTAGGCGCCGTCCTTGGCGGCAAAGGTCTGGAATTGGCCGTCAACCGTACTGGACAAGGTGTTGACCAGCGAACCGTCGGCATCCTTGGCCAACAACGCATCCCAGTCCGAGCCCCACACCAGTTTGATAACGTTCCAACCGGCGCCGGCAAACAAGGCTTCCAGTTCATCGATGATGCGCCCGTTGCCGCGCACCGGGCCGTCGAGGCGTTGCAGGTTGCAATTGACCACCCAGGTGAGGTTGTCCAGGCCTTCACGGGCGGCCAGGGTCAAGGCGGACATGCTTTCCGGCTCGTCCATCTCGCCGTCGCCAAACACGCCCCAGACGTGGCGGTCAGTGGTATCCAGCAAGCCGCGATGCTGCAAGTAGCGCATGAAGCGCGCCTGGAAAATCGAACTGATGGGGCCGATCCCCATGGAACCGGTGGGGAACTGCCAGAAATCCGGCATCAGCCAGGGGTGGGGATAGCTGGACAGGCCGCGTGCGCCTCCCTTGGGCCCGCCGATCTCCTGGCGATAGTGGGCCAGGTCGGCTTCACTCAAGCGGCCTTCAAGGAACGCCCGCGCATAAATGCCAGGCGCGGAATGCGGCTGATAGAACACCAGGTCACCGCCAAAGCTGTCGCTGCGGGCACGGAAGAAATGGTTGAAACCCACCTCGAACAAGTCTGCCGCGCTGGCGTAACTGGCGATATGCCCGCCGAGTTCGCCATAGGCCTGGTTGGCGCGCACCACCATGGCCAGGGCGTTCCAGCGCACCAGTGAAGCCAGGCGTTCTTCGGTGGCGAGATCGCCCGGAAACGCCGGCTGCTGCTCGACGCGGATGCTATTGATGTAGGGCGTGCCGTGGCGCGGTTTCCAGTCAATGTGCGGGGCACTGGCATCCTGGGCCAGCACATCGAGGATCTGCCGCGCCCGTGCCGGGCCGGCGTTCGCCACCAGTGAGGCGAGGGCGTCGCGCCATTCATCCAGCTCTTGCTGGTCAATCACCGCTGTCGTGAAACTGTTCATGGGCACCTCCAGGCTTTTTTTCCAGTTTATGTCGGCACCGAAGGATTTTTTGCCTGTTCTCAAGCGCTGATTTCAGCATTTTGAGCATGAATCACTGCCAACTCACTTTTTTGCAGCACGTTGTGCTCAAGCCACCCGCAACCCTGCAACTGTGTTTAAAATGCCGCCCGCTCAATCAATGACGTTTAACGATGAACCCAGAAGCACTCGCCACCCTGCACGCTCATTTGCTCGCTGCCCTGCAGACTCCGCCGAGCGAAACCCGCCGCCTGTTCCACGGCCGTGGTCGTTGCTGGCCGGGCCTGGAGCAACTGACGGTGGACTGGTTGCAAGGCGTAGTGCTGGTGTCGTTGTTCAAGGAGCCCGACGCGGCACAACTGGACGCCCTGAAACAGCTGCTGCACGGCCAGTTCGACCGTTATACCGTGGCCCTGCAACACCGCTATCTGCCGCAAAGCACCACCGAATGGCTGGTAGGTGAGCCCGTCGAAGAGCAGATCATCGTCGAAGGCGGCCTGCGCTACCTGATCGACCTGGGCAAGAAACAGAATAGCGGGCTGTTCCTCGACATGCGTCATGGCCGCAACTGGGTGCGCGAACAGGCCAGGGGCATGCGTGTGCTCAACCTGTTTGCCTACACCTGCGGGTTTTCGGTGGCGGCCATCGAAGGCGGCGCCGAGCATGTGGTGAACCTGGACATGGCCCGCGGCGCCTTGAGCCGTGGCCGCGACAACCATCGTCTCAACGGTCATGACCTGAGCAAGGTGAGTTTCCTGGGCCATGACCTGTTCAAGTCCTGGGCCAAGGTTACCAACAGCGGCCCCTACGACCTGGTGATCATCGACCCGCCCTCGTTCCAGAAAGGCAGCTTTCTGCTGACCAAGGACTACCAACGTGTGCTGCGCCGGCTGCCGGATTTACTCACGCCACAGGGCACCGTGCTGGCCTGCATGAACGACCCGGCCTTCGGCGAAGACTTCCTGATCGACGGCGTGACCCGCGAAGCGCCGGGCCTGAACTTTGTGGAGCGCCTGGCAAACCCGCCGGAGTTTCCGGATATCGACCCGCAAAGTGGCCTGAAGGCACTGGTGTTCCGCCAGGGTTGATGCCGAAATGTCTTACGCTTGCTACGCTAAGTGATACACCGGGGTGGTGAACCTTCTTACCCCCTTCCCGGTCGATACCTGCATTCCTCGGCCAGACTCGACGGCGTCACGTTGTCGGCTGCCCCGTTTCACCTTTTGGAGAACCGCCCGTGATATCGACCCTGCATGTAGCCAGACTCAAAGCCTGGGGCGCCCACGGCTTCACCGCCACCGGTGTGGTATTGGCCTTCCTGGCCACCCTGGCGCTGCTGGAAAACTCGCCGAAGGCCTGCCTGCTGTGGCTTGGCCTGGCATTGGTAGTGGACGGGGTCGATGGCTCGCTCGCGCGCCGGGTGAATGTCAGCACGGTATTGCCAAGCTTTGACGGCTCGGTGCTGGACCTGGTGATCGATTACCTCACCTATGTGTTCATTCCCGCACTGTTTATCTACCGCTATATCGACCTGCCGGACTTTACCCACCTGTTCACGGTGTCGGTGATCCTGGTGTCGTCGCTGTTCTGCTTCTGCAACGTCAACATGAAGAGCAAGGACAACTACTTCGTCGGCTTCCCCGCCGCCTGGAACGTGGTGGCGCTGTGCGTGTATATCATCCAGCCGGAAGCCTGGGTCACCTTGCTCACCGTGATTGGCTTGGCGCTGCTGACCGTGACGCCGATGAAGTTCCTGCACCCGTTCCGGGTGAAGCGGTTCATGCCGATCAACATCGCGGTGACCACGATCTGGTTGCTGTGCAGCTTCTTGATGGTGGTGGATTACCCGAATACCAACCCGTGGACGTTTGGGTTGTGGTCGGTGATGTCGGCGTATTTCCTCGGGATTTGTATCTGGCGCACGGCGTTGGAGTGGATCGAAACACATCGATCGTAAGTCGACGCAGTAACAATGTGAGAGGGGGCTTGCCCCCGATAGCGGTGGATCAGCTACAGATGAGTTAGCTGGAACACCGCAATCGGGGGCAAGCCCCCTCCCACATTTGGATTTGCAGACTCCCCGCGAGTAAGATGGCGGCCTTTCGCATAGTGCCGTGCCAAGAATAAGCCCTGCCCATGCCCTTCGAACTCAGCGTAGACCTCACCACCCTCGCCATCCTGGCGGTGGTTGCCTTCATCGCCGGTTTTATCGACGCCATTGCCGGTGGCGGCGGCCTGCTGACCACACCCGCCCTGCTCACCGCCGGCATGCCACCGCATTTGGTATTGGGCACCAACAAGCTCAGTTCCACCTTCGGCTCGGCCACCGCCAGTTTCACCTTCTATCGCCGCAAACTGTTCCACCCGCGCCAGTGGGTGCACGCCATCGTTGGTACGCTGGTCGGCGCACTGAGTGGCGCCGTGGTCGCCCATTATTTACCGGCCGAAACCCTGAACAAAATGCTGCCAGTGATTGTGTTCGCCTGTGGCCTGTACCTGCTGTTCGGCGGCACGCCCAAGGCGCCGCTGGATGCCGACGCGCCGATCAAGAAGAAGTGGCAAGCCACCCAGGGCTTCGGCCTGGGCTTCTACGATGGCGTGGCAGGCCCGGGCACCGGGGCGTTCTGGACGGTGAGCACGATGCTGTTGCACCCCATCGACCTGGTGAAGGCCAGCGGCGTGGCGCGCAGCATGAACTTTGTCAGCAACGCAGCGGCGCTGACGGTGTTCATCGTCAATGGTTCGGTGGACTGGATCGTCGGCCTGGCCATGGGCGTTTCAGTGATGTGCGGCGCATTCTTTGGCGCACGCAGCGCGATCAGCGGCGGCGCCAAATTCATTCGCCCGGTGTTTATCACCGTGGTCCTCGGCCTGACGGTGCGTCTAGCCTGGCAACACTGGTTCAGCGTGACCTAGTCGACGGGCCAGGTACAGGTCGATCAGGTAACGCGCAATCGAGCGTGACGCCGGCAACGGCGGCAGGTCGTGGATGTTGAACCACTGCGCGTCCTCAATCTCATCGGCCTGGGGCACGATGTCGCCACCGGCGTACTCGGCATGGAAGCCCAGCATCATCGAGTGCGGGAACGGCCAGCACTGGCTGCCCATGTACTGGATGTTCTTGACCTCCAGCTGCACCTCTTCGCGGACCTCGCGGACCAGGCAGTCTTCGGCCGACTCACCCGGCTCGGCAAACCCCGCCAGGGTGCTGTAGACCCCCGTGACAAAGCGTGGCGAACGCGCCAGCAGGATCTCGTCGCCACGAGTCACCAGCACGATCATGCTCGGCGAGATCCGCGGATAGCTGCGCAGGTCGCAGGCCTGGCAGTACATCGCGCGTTCCCGTGGCACCTGGACCATGGCCTGGCCGCAACTGCCACAGAACCTGTGCTCCCGTGCCCAAGTACCGATCTGCGCCGCATAGCCCAGCACTTTGTACAAAGTGTGATCGCCTTGCAGCATGAAGCCGCGCAGGCCCTGCCAACTGCAGCCCGGCACTTCAGCCGCCGAGTCGAGCTCCAGCAGGTACACCGGCTCGCCATCGAGGTGGCCGATGCCATGCTCGGCGAACACCGACAGGTCCTGGCGCTTGAGCCATTCCCTCGGGAACAGCGGGCCATTGGTGTCGTGCAAAAAGCCGTCGCGGCTGCGGGCGACGGCCCAGCCGCCAGGGGCGTCGTTGTCCAGCAGCGTTGTGGTAATCCAGCCTGGGGTCATGTCAGTCAATCCACGAATTCGGGTTTCTGCTTGCTCATATGGGCCGCGATGGCCACGCGCAGGTCGTTGGATTGCAACATAGCCGAGTTCCAGGTGGCAACGTATTCCAGGCCGTCATTGACTGTATGGTCACGCATGTAGCTGATCATGGCCTTGGTGCCGGTGACCGCAATCGGCGATTTGCCGGCGATTTCATGGGCAATCTCCATCACGCCGGCCAACAGGCTGTCCTGATCGGCGTAGACGCGATTGACCAGGCCGATGCTGCGCGCCTCCTCGGCGCCGAACTGGCGACCGGTGTAGGCCAGCTCGCGCAGCATGCCGTCGCCGATGATGCGCGGCAGACGCTGCAGGGTGCCGACGTCGGCGGCCATGCCGATGTCGATTTCCTTGATCGAGAATTGCGCGCCTTCGGCGGCGTAGCGCATGTCACAAGCGCTGATCAGGTCGATGGCGCCGCCGATGCAGTAACCCTGGATCGCCGCCAGCACCGGCTTGCGGCAGTTGTCGACGGCGTTGAACGAGGCTTGCAGTTCGAGGATCTTGCGCCGCAGCAGGCGGGCGTTGCGACCGACATCCTTGCCAAAGTCGTTGGCGACCGAGGCCAGCATCATCAGGTCGATGCCGGAGGAGAAATGCTTGCCGGCGCCGCTGAGTACCACGGCGCGCACGGCGTCGGTGTCTTCGACCCACTGGAAGATGTCGATGATTTCGGTCCAGAACGCGACGTTCATCGCGTTGATCTTTTCCGGGCGGTTGATCTGCACATGGGCAACGTTGCCGGTGAGTTCGACGACGAAAGCTTGGTATTCGGACATGGCAGTGATCCCTGACTGGCGAGTGATAAGGCCCGAACTATAACAAGTGTGTGTGACGGCACATCGGCCAAAAACGGGACGGGCAAACGTAATGGAATGTTGTGGGCGCACGGTTCAGGCAGCACCGATACATTTGATCCCGGAGGCCCGGCTTATCGGCTATACAATCAGGGCCCTTGCCTGGAGCCGTCTATGCCGTCCACGTTGCGTTCGTCGCTGATTCTTGCCCTGGTGGTCGTGTTGACCGGCGTTGGCGCGGGCCTGGGCGGGATGCTCCTGGCCCTGCTGCTGCACGGTATTCAGCACCTGGCGTACGGTTACAGTCTCGACAGCCTGGTCAGCCACGAAACCTTTCTGTGGGGCGTGACCGCCGCCGCGCCGGAGCGCCGTTTGCGGGTGCTGGTGGTATGCGGCCTGGTTGCCGGGTTGGGCTGGTGGACGCTCTATCGCTACGGCCGCCCGCTGGTGAGCATCAAGCGGGCGGTGTCGGAACACATGCCGATCATGCCGCCCAAGACCACCCTCGCCCACGCGCTGTTGCAGATCATCACCGTGGCTCTCGGCTCGCCGCTGGGGCGTGAAGTGGCGCCCCGTGAGGTCGGTGCACTGGCCGCCACCTGGCTGTCCCGACACGCCCGGCTCGAACCGCCCATGCACCGCCTGATCGTGGCTTGCGGAGCGGGGGCCGGGCTGGCGGCGGTGTACAACGTGCCGTTGGGCGGCGCGGTGTTTGTACTGGAAGTGCTGGTGGGCGCATTCAGTTGGCCGGCGGCGCTGATTGCGCTGGCAACTTCGGCGATTGGTGCAGCAGTGGCGTGGATCGGGCTGGGGGCGGAGTCGCAATACGTGGTGCCGCATTTTGTGCTGAGCCCAGTGCTGATCGCCTGGGCCGTGGTGTGTGGGCCAGTGTTTGGATTGGCCGCCTATGGTTTCACCCGCCTCACCGGCGCTGCGCGGGCGAACGCCGCCAGAGGCTGGCGCCTGCCGGTATTGGCGTTGATCAACTTCAGCGTCATCGGCGGGCTGGCAATGTTGCTGCCGCAGATTCTCGGCAACGGCAAAGGCCCGGCGCAACTGGGTTTCGACAATGAGCTGAGCATTGGCCTGGCCGCACTGTTGCTGGTGGTCAAGGTGCTGATCACCACCAGCAGCCTGCGCGCCGGGGCCGAAGGCGGCCTGCTCACCCCCGGCCTGGCGAATGGCGCGTTACTGGCGATCATCCTCGGCGGCGCCTGGAGCCTGGTGTGGCCGGGTGTGCCCCTCGGAGCGTTTGCAATCATCGGCGCGGCGGCGTTCCTCGCCGCCAGCATGAACATGCCCCTGACCGCGATTGTGCTGGTGGCGGAATTCACCCGCATCGACCATGACTTCCTGGTGCCGATCATCCTCGCAGTGGTCGGCGCGGTGTGCGTGGGCAAGCTGTGCCAACGCATGGAAACTGCTGGAAAAAAGCCTGACTAAGCGCCATCCTTCGCGCTTTAGGCCGCCCCGACAGCGGCGCTCGACGTTTAAAGGATATGCCCATGCACGCCCAACCCCTCACCGCCGCCGAATTCGAGTTCATCGAAGACACCCTGCTCAAGTACGGCGATGACCATTCGGTGCTGAACCTGGCCGAACTCGACGGCTACTTCACCGCGCTGGTGTCCAGCCCGGTGCAGGTGGACGTGGCCGAGTGGTTCCCGGCGATCTGGGGCGGCCAGAACCCGGAATGGGACAACATGGATGAAGCGCAGAGTTTCCTCGAACTGTGCGTACGCCATATCAACACCCTGGCCGGGCAACTGGCCACTGACGCCACGGGTTTCAAGGCGCGCTTCGACGATACCGAACACCAGGGCCACACCGTGACCCTCGCCGAGGAATGGTGCTTTGGCTACATCCGTGGCGCCGCCATCGGTAACTGGCCTGAATTGCCCGCCGAGCAGGCCGCGCAGTTGGAGAATATTTCCTGGTGCGCCGAACAGGACAACTTCGAATTGCCGGCCGACCTGGATGTAGACGCCCATCAACAGCGGGTCAGCGAAATCGAACCGGCTGCGCGGGCGCTACATGATTACTGGTTGAGCAAGCGTTGACCGGACTTTATTTGAAGTCCAGGTCAAACGCCTGGTAGAACGCGTTGCCCGTGTTGGCGACGATCCACATCAGCACCACCACATGTCGGCCTTGCTTACCCTTGGGCAATGTCACCTGATGCTCGACCTTGGCTTTCAGTTCGTCGGCATGCTGGTAGTACGGCACTTGGGTGTAGAAATCCTCGAAGAACGGCTGGGTGTCCAATTGAGCGCGACTGATGCGCTGTTTCGGGTCCCAGCCATCCCTGGTGATGAACCAGCGGTAACCACGGGTAACGTGGGCGGCGGTGTACTCCCACTGCACCTTGAAGACTTGTCCGGCCTCCACATTCAGCAGTGGCCAGGTAAACGACGTGTTGAGCTTTTTGCTCATCTCCTCATCGGTGTAGTTGATGCAATCGCGCTCGTCGGTTTTGCCGCCGCTCAAGATATGTCCATCGGCCGGCGGCGTCACACTCTGGTCGTCGGTTTGATAGGGTGCGGGGAACGGCCCGGCAGTCAGCGCCGGGAAGTTCTTGCCGCCTTCCATTTCGTTGACTTGCCAGTTGCCCAGCAGCCCGCGTTCAACAGCCACCGAGCCACGGCTGGCCGGGGTCACGACGCGGCCATGTCTGAGTTGAGTCTGGGGTTTGTTCATTTCAGTCACTCCTTGATTGAAAACGCCCCGGGGATGGGACGCGCTTTGAACTTACCCTATCGCCCCGGCTTGTCCATCGAGGCGCCGCGTACGAAAAGTTACACAACTCCTGCATTTCATTGACCGGACGCGCTTGTCCTGCCCCCTGTTGGGGCGCACGCCTACCCTGCCAAGGGCAATCCACCTACAGCGCGTCCCGATAATCGACAACCCTGCGGAAAATGCCGGCCGGCGGCGTTCCCTGCTCGACAAGTACTGTACCTATGCCCGATTATTCGAGTCCGCCCGTCGGCCACTCCGTGCCACCTTGCCTTGATCAGGAGCCCTGTCCCTTGAGTTCGCAGAAAACCGTGACCGTTACACCGCCCAATTTCCCCCTCAATGGCAAGGTCGCGCCCCCCGGCTCCAAATCCATTACCAACCGCGCCCTGTTGCTGGCGGCCCTGGCCAAGGGCACCAGCCGTCTCAGCGGCGCGCTCAAGAGCGACGACACCCGCCATATGTCGGTGGCCCTGCGCCAAATGGGCGTGACCATCGATGAGCCGGACGACACCACCTTCGTTGTCACCGGCAACGGCAAACTGCACCTGCCGTCGCAACCGCTGTTCCTCGGCAATGCCGGTACTGCCATGCGCTTTCTCACGGCTGCGGTGGCCACGGTCGAAGGCACCGTGGTGCTGACCGGCGACGACTACATGCAAAAACGCCCGATCGGCCCGTTGCTGGCGACCCTCGGCCAGAACGGCATCCAGGTCGACAGCCCGACCGGTTGCCCGCCGGTCACCGTGCATGGCGTGGGCAAGATCAAGGCCAAGCGCTTCGAGATCGACGGCGGCCTGTCCAGCCAGTACGTGTCGGCGCTGCTGATGCTCGCGGCCTGCGGCGAAGCGCCGATTGAAGTGGCGCTGACCGGCAAGGACATCGGTGCCCGTGGCTATGTCGACCTGACCCTGGACTGCATGCGCGCCTTCGGTGCCCAGGTTGAAGCCGTTGACGACACCACCTGGTGCGTGGCCCCGACCGGCTACATCGCCCACGACTACCTGATCGAACCCGACGCCTCCGCCGCCACTTACCTGTGGGCCGCTGAAGTGTTGACCGGGGGGCGCATCGACATCGGCGTGGCCGCGCAGGATTTCACCCAGCCGGACGCCAAGGCCCAGGCCGTGATCGCGCAGTTCCCGCACATGCAAGCCACGGTGGTCGGCTCGCAGATGCAGGACGCCATCCCGACCCTGGCGGTGCTCGCGGCTTTCAACAACACGCCGGTGCGTTTCACCGAGTTGGCCAACCTGCGGGTCAAGGAGTGCGACCGTGTGCAGGCACTGCATGACGGCCTCAATGCAATCCGCCCGGGCCTGGCGACCATCGAAGGCGACGACCTGCTGGTAGCCAGCGACCCCGCATTGGCCGGCACCGCGTGCACCGCGCTGATCGACACCCACGCCGACCACCGCATCGCCATGTGCTTTGCCCTGGCCGGGCTGAAGGTTTCGGGTATTCGCATCCAGGACCCGGATTGCGTGGCCAAGACCTATCCCGAGTACTGGAAGGCCCTGGGCAGTCTCGGGGTGCAGCTGAGCTATTAAGGCGTCGGCGTCGGAATGGGGAGGCTCTGCACATGATCATTCGCCAACCCTGCCCACCCGGCGCCTGCGTCTGCGACCGCGAACAACTGTTGCAGACGCCGGGTGCCGACCAGCGCATCCTCCGGCTCACGCGCCAGGAAGAGAAGAAACTGCTCGACCGGCTTGAAGACCTCAAGAGCCTGCAGGACCTGGAGCGCATGCAACAGCTGATGTACCAGCAACTGGGCATCCGCGTGCATATCGCCCCTGGCCATACCGAGGTCAAGAGCATGCGCGGGATCCAGATCGTCATCGACGATTTGCCAGGGATGTGTCGCAAGACCCGCCAATCGATCCCGGCCGCGATCCGCCGAGGCATGGAAAAACGTCCGGAAATCGCCTACCGCCTGCTGGATGCCCACGACTTGTTTCGCGACGTTTGAATCAACCGGCAACCGCCTCGGTTTCAAACACTCCCCGACCAACGGCCCTGGCCTTGTCCAGATGCGCCTGCGCCCCACCGCTTTCCGACTCCAGCAACAATTCGGACGTCACCACCTGCGCGCCACAGTAATCAAAAATCCCGTAGTCGATCTGCGTGCGCATCGCCTTGGCATAGCCGTGCCGATCAAAGGCATCGTCATCCGCCGCGCCCAGGGCCAGCAGGTGGACCTGCAGGTGCCGCAGTTTTTTCACCATCGGGGTATCCGGGCCGTACTCGATGGCCCAGCCGTTGACGAATACACGGTCGATCCAGCCCTTGAGCAAGCCCGGCAGCGACCACCAATAGATCGGGAACGCCAGCACCAGCGCGTCGGCGCGGTCAAGGCGGGCCTGTTCGGCCAGTACGTCGGCCGGGGGCGTGGCGCGGCTGCGGTGTACCGCATGGTCGGCGGCGTTGTAGCGCGGGTCAAACCCTTCGGCGGCAAGGTCGGCGATCTCGAATGTGTGGCCGGATGCGCCGAGGCCGACGACCACCTGCGCGGCGACGCTGTGGGTAAGGGATTGCGGGTCGTGATGGGCAACAACAATCAACGCATGCATGACAAAACTCCCCTTCAGGGTTAGGCTGGGCTTAAGTTACGATCAGTAAGTTACTTTTGGTATATAAGCATGTCAAGCCCCGCATCCCCTGCCCCACGCCGTCGCCTGTCCCGTGAAGATCGCCTGCGCCAACTACTTGATGTGGCCTGGCAACTGGTGCGCGATGAAGGCACAGACGCCCTGACCCTTGGCCGCCTGGCGGAACTGGCGGGCGTCACCAAGCCGGTGGTTTACGACCATTTTGTCACCCGCGCCGGGTTGCTGACCGCGCTGTATGAAGACTTCGATGCGCGCCAGAACCAGGTGTTTGTCGACGCCATCGAAGCCAGCAGCGCTACGCTTGAGGATCGTGCCTGGGTGATCGCCGCGTCCTATGTGGACTGCGTGCTGTTGCAAGGTCGGGAAATTCCGGGGGTGATCGCCGCGCTCAGCAGCTCGCCGGAGCTGGAGACGCTCAAGCGCCAGTACGAGGCAATCTTTCTCGCTAAATGCCGCGATGCGCTGTCGCCCTTCGGCCGGATTTCCCAGCCGGGTCTAAGGGCAATGCTGGGGGCTGCGGAAGCGTTGTCCCAGGCAGCGGCCAGTGGTGAGATCAGCCGTGAAGAGGCGCAACAGGAGTTGCTGGCGACCATCCTGGCGATGGTCAATCGTGGGCGCGTCTAGAAAGTTTTGGGTGACGATGCAACAACCTACACGGCGGCGGCAACTGACAGCTCACATTGCCACATGGTAGTGAGCGGGCTTGCCACAAAAAAGATCCACTCAACGCCCGGCAACAAACAACTGCACCTTGCGCGCCAGTTGATCGAGGTGGCGGTCACGCTGCTTCTCCGCATCCACCATGGCGCGCTTGCCATGCTTTTGCAGCAGGTACGTATGAATCTGCCGCACCTCCAGCGAGCGGTAGATCGACGCCACATCCAGCACGCCCATCAGGCCATCGGTGCCGTAGTCCCGCGTGTTCATCAACACCTGGGTGCCGCGCGCACCACGCACTTGAAAGCCCATGCCCTCAAAGGCGGGCACCTTCTCCACCGAACAGGCCAATTCAGCATGGGGATAACGGCTCAACACGTCACGCATCATTGCGCGGGCCACACCCTGGCGCCGATAGCCGACCTGCACCGCCATGAACGCAACACCGCAGGCCTCTGGATCATCCTTCACGGGCAGGTACAGGCAAAAGCCAATCAGCTTGTCCCCGTCCATCGCCACCACCAACTCGACCGCAATGCCTTTGGCACCGTTGAGCGCTTCGAGGTACAGGTGCACTTCAAAGCCGGTGGCATATTGGTAGATGTTGTACAGCAGGTTGCTCGGCGGCAGCGCTACGCTGCTGATGTCGGTGAGGTTATCCACCACCAACTGCAGGATCTGGCTGTTGATCGGCTCGGGGCACGGTGTGGTGTAGCGGGTAAGGCTGTACATGCAAATTCCTGGGGGTTCAGCGTCAAGGCAGCGCTGATTGTACCTGTTCGGCGCATACCTCACGCAAACACCCGCGCGACCAACGGTGGGCAAGGTCGGCATCTTGCCGGGGATGCCAGAGCATCGCCACGGTAAAGCCCGGCAACGTCAGTGGCACGGCAAAGCTGTACAGGCCTGCACGTTGACGGGTGGTGTGTTGATCGTCGGCACGTCCGTACTGGGTGCAGTGTTTGCCTGGGCCAGCCCGGACGTGACCCGCGCCCTGCCCCAATCCGTGGCCTATGGCCTGCATCCAACGTTCAGCATGGCGCTGGGTTTGATCCTGCTGGCGGGTGTGATGGCATGGCGCCGCTTCAGCGCTTGTAACAGCCTCCAGAACACCCATTGAGGCAAAAAAACAAAAAAGGCGTTGCGCCAGACCGGGTTACATCGCGCATCATGGGCACTTTCAAGCTCAAGGGTAACGTCCATGCGCGTTCTGTCATTGATGATGGGTCTCACGACGCTGGCCGCCAGTACGGTGTTCTGCGCCAGCGCGATGGCGAATGAAGAAAGTCAGTTGGTACAACAGATCAACCAATACCGCAGCCAGGTGCAACGTTGCGGCGACCAGGGTTCCCAGGAACTGCCACCGCTGGCCAGCGACACCCGGCTGGTGCTGCCGGCCACCAATGTGGGCGACTTGCAGCAAGCGCTGGCACGCGCCGCGTACCCGATGGTCAACGTGCAGGCCATCAGCCTGTCCGGGCCCAAGGATGCCCAGGCGGCCATGAAGGCCGTGCGCGAGAGCTTCTGCCGCGTGGTGCTGGACCCGCAATTCGTCGATATCGGCGTAAGCAACAGCGGCCAGGACTGGCGCATCGTGCTCGCCCGCCCGCTGCTGACCAGTGGCCTGGGCGATTGGCAGACCGAAGGCAGGCAACTGCTCAACCTGATCAACGCCGCGCGATCGCAGCCAAGGCAATGCGGCCCCCAGGCGTTTACCGCCACCACGCCCTTGTCGTGGAATGACGACCTGGCCGGCGCCGCCAACAGTCACACGCGAAACATGGCCAACGGCAATTTCTTCGACCACCTCGACCACGACGGCCGTACCCCCGGCGACCGTGCGGAACTGGCCGGGTATATCGCGAAGAACATCGGCGAAAACATCGCCGCCGGCCTGGACACGCCGCGCAAGGTGGTCGACGGCTGGCTCGCCAGCCCGGGCCATTGCGCCAACCTGATGAACCCGCAGTTCCGCGAGCTGGGCGCGGCCTATGCGATGGACCCGAAGAGTGACGCGGGGATTTATTGGACGGCGGTTTTCGGCGCGCAATAAGCCGGTTTGCAGATCGCCACGAATGTACAGTGCATCAAATTGCTATCACCGCGATAATCCCGCTGAACTGCCAGCGGGGTTTCCGGTCTGTTGCTTGTCAGGCCCTCCCTTCAAGGCGTTACGCAGATCGCGGCAAACAAGGTGTTCTTGCAATGATGAATTGGCTGCAGAGTAGCAGCGACATGGCTGAGCGGGTTCGCCAGCATGATTGGGCGAATACGCCCCTGGGTCCGCTGGAACAGTGGCCGGATGTGCTCAAGACCACGGCCGCACTGTGCTTCGCCTCAAGCTTTCCCCAGGCCATCATCTGGGGACCGCAGTTGATCACGCTCTACAACGATGCGTTTATTCCGATCCTGGGCGATAAACCTGACGCATTGGGCCGCCCTTTCAGCGAAATCTGGCACGAAGTCTGGGACCAGATCAGCCCGATCGCCGACGCGGCATTCGAGGGGCACGCGACCTACATCGAGAATTTCCCCCTGGTCATTGAGCGTGGTGCGGGGCCGGAGCAGGCCTACTTCACGTTCTGCTACAGCCCGATCCGCGACCCCGATGGCAAGATCGTCGGCATGCTCGACACGGTCACCGAAACCACCACCACCGTATTTCTCACCCAGCGCCTGGCGGCCCTGGACACCATCGGCAATGCGGTCGCCACCGCCACCGATGCCGAACACATCATGGCCACCACCACGCGCCTGCTGGCGCAGCACATGCAGGTGTCCAACTGCGCGTATGCCGACATGGATGCCGACGAAGACGGCTTTACCATTCGCGGCAACTGGGCAGCGCCCGGCTCGCCGAGCATCGTGGGTCACTACAGCCTGGCCTCGTTCGGCGCAATGGCAGTGCAGCGCCTGCGCGCCGGCGAACCGTTGGTGGTGCAGGACAATCGCATCGAGTTCGCCCCCGAGGACGCCGCGAGCTATCAGGCACTGGGCGCGTTGGCCACTGTGTGTTTCCCATTGATCAAGCACGGCCGCCTCACCGCCTTGATGGCCGTGCATGACAAAAAGGCCCGGGTCTGGTCGCCCTATGACCTGGCGCTGGTAGGAGAAGTCACCGAGCGCTCCTGGGCCCATATCGAGCGCGTACGCGCCGACGCCGCCGTACGCGAAGGCCTGGCAGCCTTCACCGAGCTGAACGCCTCGCTGGAACAACGGGTACAGGAACGCACCGCTGCCCTCACCCAGGCCGAGGCCGCACTGCGCCAGTCACAGAAACTCGAAGCCATCGGCCAATTGACCGGCGGCGTGGCCCACGACTTCAACAACCTGCTGACCATCATTCGCTCCTCGGTGGACTTCCTGCGTCAGCCGGGGTTGTCCGAAGAACGGCGCCAACGCTACATGGGCGCGGTGTCCGATACCGTAGAGCGGGCCAGCAAACTCACCAGTCAACTGCTCGCCTTCGCCCGCCGCCAACCGCTGAACCCGGAAGTCTTCGATGCGGGCCAACGGGTCAAGAACATCGGCGAGATGCTCGAAAGCGTCACCGGCGCACGCATCCACGTGCAAGTAGAACTGCCTGATGCCCCTTGCCATGTGCGCGTCGACTCCAGCCAGTTCGAAACTGCGCTGATCAATATCGCACTCAATGCCCGGGATGCCATGGACGGCCAGGGCACGCTGGTCCTGCGTGTCGCCACGGTGGATGCAATGCCGCGTATTCGCGGCGACGCAGCGGTGCACGAAGGGTTTGTGAGCGTTTCCCTGACCGACACCGGCAGCGGTATTGCGGGAGACACCTTCGAGCACATTTTCGAGCCGTTTTTCACCACCAAGGCCGTGGGCAAAGGCACTGGCCTGGGCTTGTCCCAGGTATTCGGGTTTGCCAAGCAGTCCGGCGGCAACGTCGATGTGTCCAGCCGCGTGGGCCAGGGCACGGTGTTTACCTTGTATCTGCCGGAAGTGGCCCCACCCGCGATGCCTCTCGCGCAGCGCCCAGAGGAGCTTGCACCGGTCCACACTGCGACGCCGCGCCATATCCTCATCGTAGAGGACAATCTGGAAGTGGGTCGCTTCGCCAACCAGATCCTCCAGGACCTGGGCTACCGCACCACCTGGGCCACCGATGCCGAACAGGCACTCGCCCTGGCCGGTGCCGATGGCATGGGGTTCGATGGGGTGTTCTCGGATGTGGTGATGCCCGGCATGACCGGTGTGGCCATGGCCAAGGTGCTGCGCCAGCGACGCCCGGACTTGCCGGTGGTGCTCACCTCCGGCTACAGCGAAGAACTGGCCGACAGTGGCTACGAAGGGTTCGAGTTCCTCGCCAAACCCTACTCCGCAGACCAGGTGGCCCGGGCATTGGCCAAGGCGATGCCCTAGGCGAGACCTGAAACCTTACTCTGCCACGGCCACTTGATTACGACCCAGGGCTTTCGCCCGGTACAGCGCCTTGTCGGCCGTATTCATCAGGCCGTGCAGGTCTTGATCCTGGGCATGGGTGGAGGCAACACCGAGGCTGGCGGTCAAGCCATGCACCGGCGCGGAAGACAGGCCGGAGATCGCCTTGATCAACTGCTCGGCGATAGCCCGTGCGGTTTCCAGCGAAGTGTTGGGCAGCAATACCGCGAACTCTTCCCCCCCCAGGCGCCCGTACACATCGGCCTGGCGGAACGAAGCGCTGATCACTCCGCCAATCTGGCGCAACACCTGATCACCGGCCTGGTGGCCGTAGGTGTCGTTGATTTCCTTGAAGTGGTCCATGTCCATCATCAGCGCACACAGCGGCTGACGATTGTGCCGGCATTGTTCATACAACACCTGGGCATGCTCGAAGAAGGCGCGGCGGTTCATCAGGCCGGTGAGTTCATCGGTCTGGGCGGCGCGGGTGGAGATGTTGTGGGCACGTTCCATTTGCCGGGTCAGGCGAAAGGCCTTTTCCAGGGCATCGGACAGCTTGCGCGTGGCACTCACCACAAAGGTGGAAAACACCAATACCGCGATGGCCACGCCGACTTGCATCGGCGAAGGCTGGAACAGCAGCCAGAGTGTGCACGGGAACAAAACCAGGCCCATGGACCCCAGCGTCATATAGCGGTACGCCGAATAGCAAGACACTGCGCTCACCGACATACCCACGGTAAACAGCATCACCAGGGCCTGGGACAGTCGGTCATCGGTGGGCATCACCGCCAGCGCGCCGAAGCCCCAGATGCCGGCCGACAGCATCAGCGTGATCCAGTAGCGGCGCTCCCAGCGATCCGGGGTGCGCTCGGCGTTGGGGCAGCGAAACCACTCCATGAACATCTTGAGCCGCAGTAACGTCGAGGCTGCCAACATGACTAGCCAAACCACGATGATCTGGTGGTCGAACCGGTCCCAGCAGAGCCAGCAGAGCATCATGGCGCCCAGGTAGCTGCCGAAGATGGCGGCAAACGACTGTCGGAACAGCTGGTGCAAACGATCAGTACGCACCTGCTCTTCTATAAAGCAATCCTGGTCCTGCCCACGCCCAAGGCCATTCATGAAATTCGCCCGATTCAGCCGCTACGACAAAGGCGCCATTGTGGCACCCTGCCAGTAGCGTGGACAACAGAATCCAGCACGGTAGAGCCTTTAAAGCGGTTCCGGACGCAGAATCAGCACACCCAGGGGCGGCAAATTCAAAGACAGTGACACCGCTTGCCCATGACGGGGCTCTTCCTGGGTAAATACCTCGCCCCCGTTACCGTAATTGGAACCTGCGTACATATCGGCGTCACTGTTGATCACTTCGCTCCAGCGTCCAGCAAAAGGAACACCGACGGCGTAACCCTCACGCGGCACCGGGGTGAAATTGGCCACCACCAGCACCGGCTTACCCTCCTTGCTCCAGCGCAGCCAGGCATAGACGCTGTTGATCGCGTCATCGCCGATCAGCCACTGGAAGCCCTGGGGCGCATCGTCCTGTTCATGCAAGGCCGGCTCTTCGCGGTATAGACGGTTCAAGTCGCCGACCAGCTTTTGCACGCCTTTGTGTTCGGCATACTGCAGCAAGTACCAGTCCAATTGCTGATCGTGGTTCCACTCGCGCCATTGGCCGAACTCGCAGCCCATGAACAGCAGTTTCTTGCCAGGGTGCATCCACATGAACGCGAGGTAGGCACGCAGGTTGGCGAATTTCTGCCAGCGGTCGCCTGGCATCTTGTCGATCAGCGAGTGCTTGCCGTGTACCACCTCATCGTGGGAGATCGGCAGGATGAACCGCTCGGACCAGGCATACACCAGGCCGAAACTCAGCTCGTTGTGATGGTGGGCACGGTACACCGGGTCCTGCTGGATGTAATGCAGGGAGTCGTGCATCCAGCCCATGTTCCATTTGTAGTTGAAGCCCAGCCCGCCCTGTTGGGTCGGCTGGCTCACACCCGGCCAGGCGGTGGACTCCTCGGCAATCACCAGCGCACCCGGCGCTTCCTGGGCCACCACGTCGTTCAGATGGCGCAGGAAGTCGATAGCTTCAAGGTTCTCGCGGCCGCCATGGCGGTTCGGCACCCACTCGCCGGCCTTGCGCGAATAGTCGCGGTAGAGCATGGACGCCACGGCATCCACGCGCAGCCCGTCGATGTGGAAGTGTTTGAGCCAGTGCAGCGCCGAAGCCAGCATGAAGCCGTGTACCTCGGTGCGGCCCAGGTTGTAGATCAGCGTGTCCCAATCCTGGTGGAAGCCTTCCAGCGGGTTGGCATATTCGTACAGCGCAGTGCCGTCGAATTGCGCGAGGCCGTGGGTATCGGTGGGAAAATGCGCCGGCACCCAGTCAAGGATCACGCCGATATCGGCCTGGTGCAGCGCATCGACGAAGTAGGCGAAATCCTGCGGCGAGCCGAACCGCGCCGTCGGCGCAAATTGCGACAGCGCCTGGTAGCCCCAGGAGCCGCCGAACGGGTGCTCCATGATCGGCATCAGCTCGACGTGGGTGAAGCCCAATTGCTGCACGTAGGGAATCAGGCGCTCGGCCAGTTCACGCCAGTTATATTGGCGGGCCACTTCGCCGGCCTCATCCAACTCGCACTGCCAGGAGCCGACGTGCAGCTCATAGATCGACAGCGGTGCCGTGGTCTTTTGCTTGTCGACCCGCGATTGCATCCAGGCGTGGTCCTGCCAGTCCACTTGCAACGGTTCGGCCACCTTGGAGGCTGTGTCGGGCGGCAACTGGGTGGCCAGCGCCACCGGATCGGCCTTGAGCGGCAGGATCCCATGGGCACCTAGAATCTCGTACTTGTAGGCCGCCCCCGGTTGCAGGCGAGGGATAAAGATCTCCCACACCCCGGAAGGATGGCGCAAGCGCATCGGATGGCGACGACCGTCCCAGATATTGAAGTCGCCCACCACCGACACCCGCCGCGCATTCGGTGCCCACACGGCAAAGCGCACGCCCGCCACGCCGTCGACGCTGGTCACCTGGGCGCCCAGGCAACTGCCGAGGTCGCGGTGATTGCCTTCGGCAAACAGGTAAAGGTCCATTTCACCCAGCAGCAGTTGCTGGAAGCTGTACGGGTCTTCGGTGATCTGTTCGCCACCGGCCCACTGGATTTTCAACAGGTACGGCTGACGGGTCTTGAACTGGCCGACAAACAGGCCCGGCACCTGGCTCGCGTCCAGGCTGCCCAGCTGCTCGCCGCCATCACGTGCCAGCACTTGCACACTCAAGGCCTCGGGCAGGAATGCGCGGATAAACTGGCCGCCGTGTTCATCATCGTGCGGCCCCAGCACCGAGAACGGGTCGTGGTGTTCGGCGCGGACCAGCGCTTCGACGTCCCTGGACGCCGGCAATGCAGTCAGTTTCGGTTGCAGCGGTTCTTTATGTGTAAAACTCATGACGTCTCCCCACCGCGTACAGTGTTCGATATAGGTGCTTCCTTTATAGAAGCAATCCCGCTCAGTAAACCGTGCAACCCTTGCAGGGGCACCGGCAACCAGGTCGGGCGGTTTTCCGCTTCGTAGGCCACTTCGTACGCGGCCTTCTCCAGGCTGAACAACGTCAGCGCGGCGTCCTGGCCTCTGGCATCCTGCCAGTCATGCGCCAGTGTAGCCGTCGCTGCCTGATAAGCCCGGATAAAGGCCTGCCGTGCTTCCTTGAGGTAACGTTCCGTTACGCGTCTGCGCGCCTGGTCCGCCTCGGGCGAGTGATCCACCCCTTGAACATTCAGGGCCATCGCCGCCGCATAGTCGAATGAGCGCAATACGCCGCTCACATCTTTATAGGGGCTGTGCTTGCCACGTCGCTCATGCAATGGCCGCGCCGGCTCCCCTTCGAAGTCGATCAGGTAAGCATCGCCCTTCACCACCAGCACTTGACCCAGGTGCAAGTCACCATGCACGCGAATGCGCAACCCGCCCGCCGTGGCTTTCGCCAAAGCCTGCACATGGCTGGCGATGGCTTTTTTCTGCGCCAGCAAATCACTGACCAGCGCTTGATCCGCCGGGTTCAACTGGCTTTGATGAAGTTTGAGCAAGTGCAGCGCACGCTCCAGTTGTGCGCCGACGTCCTTGGCCCAGGCCTGGGTGTCCTTGGCCGTGGTGATTTCGGGTTTAAAGGCCTTGTCGGTGGTATTTGCACCGAGCACCAGGTGCATTTCGCCCAGGCGCTGGCCGAGCAGCCCGGCAAAATCCGCCAGCTCGCCCAGGGCGTTGTAGTGTTGTTCCTGCTCGGAAATGGCCTCGGCCAGTTCGTCGCGGATCGCCCGCTCCAGGTTGTTCTGGGTCCAGCTCCAGGCATCGCCCTGGTTGCTCAGGTAGCCCTGGGCAATCATCAGCAGGTTGTCCTGGCCCTCGGCGTCGTGGCGCACCATCGACCCCAGCAGTGGCGAAATATTGGGGTAGCCCGCGGCCGTCAGATAGGCACTCATCTCCAGTTCCGGGTGCACGCCGGAGGCGACTTTGCGGATCAGCTTGAGCACCAGGCTCTCACCGACCACCACCGAGCTGTTAGATTGCTCGGCCGACAAGTAACGCACCTCGGACTCATCCGTCAGTTGCAACCTGTCCAAGTGCGGTGTGGCCGCAAAGCGCAGCTCACCGTCACTGGTCTCCAGCACGGTGCCCGCCTGCAAGCCCTGGATCACCGCACGAATAAAGTGTTCAAGGCTGAAGGCATCGGTCACCAACCCGACCTGGCGCACCCGACGTACACGGGCCAGCGCCAATTGTTGGGGCAAGGCGCTGGTGAACTGGTCTTCACCGAGGAATCCGAACGGTAACTGGTAGCGGCTGACCTGGCCTGCGGCCGTCACTTCGACCTCGCTGAGCAACACCGGATGCTGCGGATCGCCAAAACGCGCACCGTAGGCAATGCGCACGCTGTCGATGGCCGTGTCCTTGCCAGCAAACCAGCGGCGCTTGGGCAACCACGCCGGCAGAGCGGTCTGTTCCAGGGACGCTTGGCAAGGTTCTTCAAGCAGTTCTTCCATGCGTTTTTTCAATACCAGTGTGGTGAAGTCGGGCATGCTCTGGGCCGGTTCCACATGCCAGCTGGGCATCTGGTTTTCCGGCGCCAGCACAAACCAATAGAAGCCGTAGGGCGCCAGGGTCAGCAGGAAATTCAGCTGGCCGATGGGCGGGAAGGCATTACCGCCGAGCATTTCCACCGGCACCATGCCGGCAAACGCCGACAGGTCCAGCTCTGCCGCCTGGGCACTGCGCGACACGTTGGCCACGCACAAAATGATCTCGTTGCGCCCGTCCTCCCCGGTGAATTCGCGGGTATAGGCCAGGATGCGCCGGTTGCTCGGCGAGAGCATTTTCAGGCTGCCCCGGCCAAAGGCCTTGGACTGCTTGCGCACCGCCAACATGCGCCGGGTCCAGTTCAGCAGCGAATGCGGGTCCTGGGCCTGGGTCTCCACATTGACCGACTGATAGCCATATTGCGGGTCCATGATCGGCGGCAGTACCAGGCTGGCCGGGTCGGCGCGGGAGAAACCGCCGTTGCGGTCGATGGACCACTGCATCGGCGTGCGCACCCCATCGCGGTCACCCAGGTAGATGTTATCGCCCATGCCGATTTCATCGCCGTAGTACAAGGTCGGCGTGCCCGGCATCGACAGCAACAGACTGTTGAGCAACTCGACACGGCGGCGATCGCGCTCCATCAACGGTGCCAGGCGCCGGCGAATGCCCAGGTTGATCCGCGCACGCCGGTCGGCGGCGTAGTAGTTCCACAGGTAGTCGCGCTCTTTGTCGGTGACCATTTCCAGGGTCAGCTCATCATGGTTGCGCAGGAAGATCGCCCACTGGCAATTGGCGGGAATTTCCGGAGTCTGGCGCAGGATATCGGTGATCGGGAAGCGATCTTCCTGGGCCAGGGCCATGTACATGCGCGGCATCAACGGAAAGTGGAAGGCCATGTGGCATTCGTCGCCGTCGTCGCCCTTTTTGTCACCGAAGTAGAGTTGCGTGTCTTCCGGCCACTGGTTGGCTTCGGCCAGCAGCATGCGGTCGGGGTAATGGGCGTCGATCTCGGCGCGGATCTGCTTGAGCACGTCGTGAGTCTCAGGCAGGTTTTCGTTGTTGGTCCCATCGCGTTCGATCAAATAGGGGATCGCGTCCAGGCGCAGGCCGTCGATGCCCATGTCCAGCCAGTAACGCATCACCGACAGCACGGCTTTCATGACCTGCGGGTTGTCGAAGTTGAGGTCGGGCTGGTGCGAGTAGAAACGGTGCCAGAAGTATTGGCCGGCGACCGGGTCCCACGTCCAGTTGGATTTTTCGGTGTCGAGGAAGATGATGCGCGTGCCGTCGTATTTCTGGTCGTCATCCGACCACACGTAGAAGTCCCGCGCCGCCGAACCGGGCTTGGCCTTGCGTGCGCGCTGGAACCAGGGGTGCTGGTCGGAGGTGTGGTTGATCACCAGCTCGGTGATCACCCGCAGACCGCGCTTGTGCGCCTCGGCGATAAAGCGCTTGGCGTCGGCCATGGTGCCGTAGTCACTGTGTACGCCTCGGTATTCTGCGATGTCGTAGCCATCGTCGCGGCGTGGCGACGGGTAGAACGGCAGCAGCCAGATAGTGTTGACGCCGAGGTCGGCGATGTAATCGAGCTTGGCGATCAGGCCGGGAAAGTCGCCGATACCGTCATTGTTGGAGTCGAAATAGGATTTGACGTGAACCTGGTAGATCACCGCGTCCTTGTACCAGAGCGGGTCTTTGATGAAGGTGGCAGCGGTGGGTTTCTTCGCCATTGGAAGCTCCTGAAATACTTGAACCACTCGGTCAATGTGGGAGAGGCGGTGCGAAGATTCGACCTGCACCCGATGAAGGTGTGTCAGTTGATGAAGCGGTGGCTGACACACTGCTATCGGAGGCGAGCCCCCTCCCACATTTGTCCCGCGCAGGGTTTAAGAGGTGGTGATACGCCAGATCCCGAACGGCATCTGCGGCTCCAGCCGCGTCCACTGGTGCTTGCCATACCAGGTCCAGCGGTGGCCATTCATCAAGTCTTCGCCCTGGGTCTGGGCATCGTCCGGCAACCCCAACTCCCACAGCGGCAACTCGAAATTGGCCTCCTGGGCGTTGTAAGGGTCGAGGTTGACCGCCACCAGAATGAAGTTGCTGCCATCCTCGCTGCGCTTGCCGAAATACAGGATGTTGTCGTTCCAGGCGTTGTAGAGCTTCAGCCCCAAATGCGTTTGCAGTGCCGGGTTCTGCCGACGAATGCGGTTGAGCTGGGCGATCTCGGCGATGATGTTGCCGGGGGCGGTGAAATCCCGTGGGCGGATTTCGTATTTCTCCGAATCCAGGTATTCCTCTTTGCCGGGCACCGGGGCGGCTTCACACAGCTCGAAACCCGAATACATGCCCCACAGGCCCGAGCCCATGGTTGCCAGCGCGGCGCGGATCAAAAAGCCCGGGCGTCCTGACTCATGCAGGAAGCCAGGGTTGATGTCCGGCGTGTTGACGAAGAAATTCGGCCGATAGCACTCACGCCATGGCGATTCATTCAACTGCGTCAGGTATTCGCTCAATTCGGCCTTGGTATTGCGCCAGGTGAAGTAGGTGTAGCTCTGGGAGTAGCCGACCTTGCCCAGGCGCGCCATCATCGCCGGCGTGGTGAACGCCTCGGCGAGGAAGATCACCTCCGGGTACCTGGACCGTACGTCGCTGATCAACCATTGCCAGAACGGCAGCGGCTTGGTGTGGGGGTTGTCGACGCGAAAAGTCTTCACACCCTCTTCCACCCAGCCCACCACGATATCGCGCAGCTCGGTCCACAGGCCTGGGATGGCATCCGCCGCATAGAAGTCGACGTTGACGATGTCCTGATACTTTTTCGGCGGGTTTTCCGCGTACTTGATCGTGCCGTCCGGGCGCCAGTTGAACCAGCCCGGATGCTCTTTGAGCCATGGATGGTCCTGGGAACACTGGATGGCGAAGTCCAGGGCGATTTCCAGGCCGTGTTCGGCGGCGGCCTGGACCAGGCGGCGGAAGTCGTCGCGGCTGCCCAGTTGCGGGTGGATAGCTTCGTGGCCGCCCTCTTCGCTGCCGATTGCATACGGGCTGCCCGGATCATCGGGACCGGCGGTCAGCGAGTTGTTCTTGCCTTTGCGGTGGCTGCGCCCGATGGGGTGGATAGGCGGGAAATAGAGCACGTCGAAGCCCATGTCATGGATCATCGACAGGCGCGAATGCACGTCATTGAACGTGCCGTGCCGTGCGGGATCGTCAGTGATCGAGCGCGGGAACAGCTCGTACCAACTGGCGAACAGTGCCGCCTCACGTTCCACATCGATCGGGTAAACCGTGCTGATGCTCAGGTAGGCACGGTGATCAGCCTGTGTCATCAAATGTGCACTGTCTTCGTGCAGGAACTGCGCAACCTGCTCGGTTTCCAGCAGGCCAGAGAGTTCATGATGCAGCAGCATCAGGCGGTCGCGAAGTTCATTGTCACTGCGTTCGGCGGCCTGCAGCACCAGGCTGCGGCCTTCCTGCAACTCCAGGCTGACCGGCACGCCGGCCTCGTGCTTCTTGCGCAGCTCGTAACAGAAGCTGGCGAAGGTATCGATCCAGGCTTCGATGCAGTATTCGTGGGGGCCTTGCTGGGTCACGGTAAAGGCGCCTTCCCAGCCGTTGTTGCCCACGTCGGTCATGACCACGCTGTGCCAGCTTTCGTCCTGCAGCGGGCGCCAGCGGATCAGCACGGCGAGCTTGTCATGGCCGTCGGCAAACACTTTGCTGGTGACGTTGACCCGCTGGCCGACCACGGCTTTGACGGCAAATTCGCCGCCGTCGATCACGGGGGTGGTGCTTTCGATCGCGATCCGGGGCAGCAACAGCGCCTGGGACAGCGGCAATATGGAGGTGTCTGGAACCTGTGTTTCAGCAGTCATCGAGCATCTTCCCCTTACGCCCTGTGGACGCTCTTTGCTTGATCCGAAATTGCGATACGGCTGAGCTCTCCCTGAGCAGCGCCGTATAGGTCCGAGCCTGCACGCTGGTTAAAAGTTCAGGTGGATGTGCTGCCATTGGGCGGGGAATCAATTCGCCCTGGCAGCTGTCCACCGATAGAGCAAAGCACAAAGGAGGCCACACCGATGAATATCCCGATCCCGGCTGAAACCCCGGACCCGAATATCGACAACCCCACCCTGCCACCCACCGAACCGGAACCGATTCCGGAAAAGGAACCGCCGGAGCATCAGCCACCGCCCGTCGAGGAACCCCCCACGACAATGCCACCGGTGATCGTGTAATCAAGCATGTGCAGTGCGCAAATGCACTGCACAGCCACATCGCCCTACAGAAATGTCGGTAAACATCTCTCACGACTTTCGGAAAGTGCTTAGTACGCAGCCTATTCAACGCGAGCAAACTCTGGGCTCACGATTTTGAATAGGAACCCCCATGCCGATCAGCGCCATTTCCCCCCACGGTAGTGCCACCTACCAACAGGTCGACGACTTCAAGCACCGCGATGACCGCGGTGGGCATATTGAAAAAAATGGCCTGAAGTCAAAAACCTCGCAGGAAGCTATCCCGCGCTTGATAAGTCCGCATTTAGGTTGGCGTGACAAGAACGGTGATGGTGTCACGGTTGTCACCTACTCGTTCATACCCGGCTCCGATAAACCTAAAAAAGAGTACGGCCGCTACCAGGGCGTGAATGATGTGTCCGAAGCAAATAAGGCTAAAACCCGCGACGCACTCAACCAGTGGGCAGATGTGACGAACGTCAAGTTTGTCGAAGGACCAAGAAATGAGCAAAGCGAAGGCCATATCGAGTTCGGAAACTTTAAGACCATGCGCAACCCGAGAGGTGAACACGCGCCCTTCAACCCCCACGCCATTCAGCCGAAAAAAGAAAAGCAAAGCGCACAGGTCTGGACCACAGAAAAGGAAAGTTCAGGCCCGGGCGGCATGACGACGTTGGTGCATGAAGCCGGCCACACGCTTGGCTTGACCCACCCGGGACGCAACTACGGAAAAAAATATGAACAGAACAAACTTGGCTATTTGGAGGACTCCCGTAAACACACCATCATGAGCAAATATGAACATGGAAGCCCTACACCTATGCCCTTGATGGATGACATCACCGCGATTCAAAGCCGATACGGCGCTAACCATCAAACGCGCAAGGGAGACACTGTCTACGGCTTCAACTCGAACGCCGACCGTGACGTCCTGAAGCTTAAGTCCGACAAGGATGAACTCAGGGGTACCATCTGGGATGGCGGCGGCAACGACACGCTGGATCTTTCCGGTTACAAAAAGGACCAGAAGATCAGCCTGATGCCGGGCACCTTCACCAATGCCAATGGCCGTGACAGGAACCTTTCTATCGCCAATGGCGTCATCATCGAAAACGCCAAAGGCGGCAAGGGCGACGATTTGATCGTGGGTAACGACGCCAATAACATCCTGGAAGGCGGTGACGGTAACGACGTTATTCATGGCGGCAGAGGCTGGGACAAACTGTGGGGCGGGAAAGGCGCGGATACCTTTGTCTACAGCAGTCCGACTGATTCGAGCATGTTCAACGGCGTCGATACCATCATGGATTTCGAAAGCGGCAAGGACAAGATTGATGTGTCGGGTATACGCACAGTAACCGGTGGTAAACCTGTACGCTGGAAGGAGTCCGTCCTCGAGCTGGGGACGGGAGGCGGTCTGGAAGAAGGCGAAGGCGCCATTTACTATGACCCAAAAGCTAACGTCAGCACGCTGATGATTTTTTACAAGTTTGGACAACCGTCGCTTGAAGTGGAAGTACGAGGCCAATTGAAACCAAGCGATGTAGTGCTATGAGGCTGGCCGCCCAACATATGCCTACTTCTCCACCATTCGTACAAGCCTGGGCATCACGCTGAACACCGCCAAGGCCAGCAACGTACTCAGTACCGCTGTCGATTCCCGGCCCAACCCGGCCGAGACTCCAATCGCAGCGGTCATCCACAGGCCGGCGGCGGTGGTCAGGCCTTTGACATGCCCTTCTTCATCGTCCTTGCCCTTGATGATGGTCCCCGCGCCCAGGAAACCGATCCCGGCAATTACACCCTGGACCACCCTGCTCATTGCATCCGCCTGATTGCCGGACATCTGCGGCACCATCACAAATAACGCGGCACCCAGCGCCACCAGCATGTGGGTGCGCACCCCGGCGGCCTTGCCCTTGCTCTCGCGCTCAAAGCCGAGGATGCCGCCCAGGACCGCCGCGATCAGCAGGCGCACGGTGATCTGGGTGAGTTGCCTGGCGTCGCCGATATCAGCGAATTCAGCCTGCAGGGTTTGCCACACTTCATGCCACCAGGCGTCCATGGATGCCGTCCTTTATCGTTGTTGGTAAAGGATGGACAGCGGCGACCGCCAGTCAGTTGCCTGGAACCCCTGCACATTGCCTACCCCTAACCTTGCATAGCCCATGAGAAAGGAGATCGGCATGCCCATTCGTATCGACAACCAACTGTGCTACTTCATGCTCGACGACAACCGCCAGGAACAGAGCGTGCCAGCGACGCGGGTCACTGTCCTGACCGACACCGAAAAATCCATGTCCTACGTGGAATTGGCCGCCGAGCGGATCTATATCACTGAAGCCGAGGCCGACGCGCTGACGGTCGCCGGAGCCCACGATGGACGCCAGCATGTGAAGGCCGAAGAGCCTGGTTCGCTGATTTGATTGATCTGTATCAATACACCCGTCATAGCGCTGCACCCTAGGCGATACGGGGTGCAGCGCATTGTCGCAGCACACCTCGCGCAGCCTATCTGATCCGCTTTTTATCACACTACCTGAGTCTGTTATGCAAACAGCCCCCCGCGCATAGTTCATTGGCCTGATGGAGGCTGATGAGCGAACGACATGAGCGAAAGAATCCCCACCGTGGAAACCTTTGAGCCCATACACCCGAAGAAGGTGAAGGCCAAATCCAGCGACAACCTGATTCATACCCGCAGTTTCACCGGCCTGTTCCGCACGTTGCGCGTAGGCGGTGCAGGCTTTCTGTTCCTGGCGTTTTTCGGCACCGTGTGGCTGAACTGGGGTGGCCGGCAAGCCGTGCTGTGGGACTTGGCTGAAAGCAAATTCCACATCTTCGGGGCGACCTTCTGGCCCCAGGATTTCATCCTGCTGTCGGCCTTGCTGATCATCTGCGCCTTCGGCCTGTTTGCGATCACCGTGTTCGCTGGCCGTGTGTGGTGCGGCTACACCTGCCCGCAGAGTTCATTCACCTGGCTGTTCATGTGGTGTGAAAAGGTCACCGAAGGTGAACGCAACCAGCGCATCAAGCTGCACGCCGCGCCCTGGAGCCTGGACAAACTGGCGCGGCGCTCGGCCAAGCACGCCTTGTGGCTGGGCATCAGTGTGCTGACCGGGCTGACCTTTGTCGGCTATTTCACGCCGATTCGCCCCCTGGCCAGCGAACTGCTGACCTGGCAGATGGGCGGCGTCAGCCTGTTCTGGGTGCTGTTCTTTACCGGTGCCACCTACATCAACGCCGGCTGGTTGCGCGAAGCAGTGTGCATGCACATGTGCCCGTATGCGCGGTTCCAGAGCGTGATGTTCGACAAGGACACCCTGACCATTTCCTACGACGTGGCTCGCGGCGAACGCCGTGGCCCGCGCAAACGTGAAGTGAAACCCGCCGACGTCGGCCTGGGCGATTGCATCGACTGCCAACTGTGCGTGCAGGTTTGCCCTACCGGTATCGACATCCGCGATGGTCTGCAAATGGAGTGCATCGGTTGTGCAGCGTGCATCGACGCCTGCGATTCGATCATGGACAAGATGGGCTACGCGCGCGGCCTGGTGAGCTATACCAGCGAACATCAACTGCAAGGCGGCAAAACCCACCTGCTGCGCCCGCGCCTGATCGGCTACAGTACGGTGCTGCTGGTGATGATCGCAGCCCTGGTGGTGGCCTTGGTGGAACGACCCATGGTCTCGCTGGACGTGACCAAGGACCGTGGCATGTTCCGCGAGAACGCCCAGGGCCAGATTGAAAACATCTACAGCCTAAAGGTGATCAACAAGACCCAGCAGCGCCAGGATTACCGCCTGGAATTGGTGGACGCCGACGGCTTCCAATTGCAGGGCAAGACCGAGATCAGCCTGGCACCGGGGGAAATCATCGATGTGCCGGTGTCGGTGGCATTGCTGGCGGACAAACCGACGAGCAGCTCGCAGACCTTGCGCTTCAAAGTCTCGGATGTGGATGAGCCGTGGATCCATAGCGCTGCCGACAGCCGCTTTGTGGCGCCGCTGAACCGCTGAAAAATACCTGTAAAAAGCTAATTGAGCCCCCATGAAACGCTACGAAAAATTCGCCGACGACATCGCAGAACTGATCCGCTCCGGCGTGCTCGGCCCCGGCCAGCGGGTACCTTCGGTACGCTACGCCAGCCAGACGTACGGCGTCAGCCCGTCGACAGTGTTCCAGGCCTACTACCTGCTGGAACGCCGTGGCCTGATCCGGGCACGGCCGCGTTCCGGCTACTTCGTCAACACCCACGCACCCAGCCCGTTTTCCGAGCCGGTGGTGAGCGAGCAGGTGCATGAGTCCACCGAAGTGGATGTGAGCGAACTGGTGTTCTCGGTGCTCGACTCGATCAAGGACCCCAACACCGTGCCCTTCGGCTCGGCGTTCCCCAGCCCGATGCTGTTCCCGTTGCCGCGCCTGGCCCGGTCCCTGGCCAGCGCCAGCCGCGAAATGGACCCGCGCCTGGTGGTCACCGACATGTCGCCGGGCAACCCGCAACTGCGTCGGCAAATCGCCCTGCGCTACATGGTCGGTGGCCTGATGCTGCCCATGGAGGAACTGCTGATCACCAATGGCGCCTTGGAAGCCCTCAACCTGTGCCTGCAAGCCGTCACCGAACCGGGTGACCTGGTGGCCATCGAAGCGCCGGCGTTCTATGCGTGCCTGCAAGTGTTGGAGCGTTTGAAACTCAAGGCCGTGGAAATCCCCGTGCACCCGCGCGACGGCATCGACCTCAACGCCCTGGCGCAATCCCTGCAGCGCTACCCGATCAGGGCTTGCTGGACCATGACCAGCTTCCAGAACCCCATGGGCGCGACGCTGCCGGAAGCCAAGAAGCAGGCCCTGGTGGAACTGCTGCGCGAGCATCAGGTGCCGCTGATCGAAGACGATGTGTATGCCGAATTGTATTATGGCCAGCAGGCACCCAAGCCGGCCAAGGCCTTCGACACCGAAGGTTTGGTGATGCATTGCGGCTCCTTCGCCAAAAGCCTGGCCCCCGGCTATCGCGTGGGCTGGGTCGCGGCCGGGCGTTTTGCGCAGAAGGTCGAACGTTTGAAACTGATGACGTCGCTATGCCCCTCAATGCCGGCCCAGGCCGCAATTGCCGATTACCTGCAACATGGCGGCTACGACCGGCACCTGCGCAAATTGCGCTATGCCCTGGAAGAACAGCAAAGCGCCATGCTGGCCGCCATCGCGCGCTACTTTCCGGCACAGACGCGGGTCAGCCAACCGGCCGGCGGGTACTTCCTGTGGTTGGAACTGCCGGAGCAGACGGACTCGCTGAAGCTGTTCCAGATGGCCCTGGCGCAGGGCATCAGCATTGCGCCGGGGCCGATCTTCTCGGCGACCCAGCGCTTTCGCAACTGCATTCGCCTGAACTATGGCAGCCCGTGGACCGAGGCGTCGGAAAAGGCGATGGAGACGTTGGGGCGGATTGTGCGGTCGTTTTGAACGGGAACCCGATAAAACAAGGAACCACATAAAGAAGCGCAAGTTTCTCACAAGGGAGAATGCGTTTACCCCATTTTGACCCGGAACTTTCCCATGAGCATGTCCGACAAGCCACTGCCGATCCCCCCCCATTACATGCGTGCAGTAGAACAGCAACAAATACGCGAGATGACAGGCCCGACGGGGCGTCCTGCCGGCGATCACCGTTCTGCAGACAGGATTATCGAACAGAGCCCTGTACTTAAGAATTTTTTGGACAATCGCGACAATTACCACTTGATTGATGACCTGAAACGCCAGGTGGGTGACTTCACCGAAGCCAACCCGCACCCGGAAGCCAGGGCCAATGCGCTCTACTATCTGGACCAAGTGTTGCGGTTTCTCGATAACCTGGACGATCGCTATCTAAACGGTAGCCATAGCCGCAATGGACAGATCGATGGTTTCAACAGCGATGGCTACAGCACCGTTTACAATTCGGAAGCCAGCCTGCTCCAGGCGTTTTCATTAAAGGGCTATGACGCACTGCGCCATTTGCGGACCCGATAGCACCGCCGTCTAACGGCCACCGCCCAAATCAAGGAACGTCCCGGTGGCATACGAAGCCTTATCCGACAGCAGCCAGATAATCGCTTCCGCCACCTCATCCGGGCGCCCGCCACGGGCCATGGGGATACCGGATTCGAGTTTGCTGACCCGGTCCGGGTCGCCGCTCAGGGCATGGAAGTCGGTGTAGATATAGCCAGGACGCACCGCGTTGACGCGAATGCCCTCACCCGCCACTTCCTTTGACAGACCAATGGTGAAGGAGTCGAGCGCGCCCTTTGACGCAGCGTAATCGACATACTCGCCGGGCGACCCCAGGCGCGCCGCCACCGACGACACGTTGACAATGCTGCCGCCCTGCCCGCCATGCTTGGGCGACATGCGCAGCACCGCGTGCTTGGCACACAGGATCGGCCCCAGCACATTGGTCTTCATGATTTTCAGGATACGGAACTCGGACATCTCATCCACACGGGATTTGTGCCCCACGGTACCGGCGTTGTTGACCAGTGCGGTGACGCGGCCCAGTTCGGTGTCGACGCGATGAAACAGTGCAATCACTTCATCTTCAATGCTCACGTCGGCGCGCACGGTAATCGCCTGGGCGCCCAGGGCGCGGACTTGTTCGAGCACACGGTGGGCAGCCTCTTCGTCAGACTGATAGTTGATGCAGATGCGATAACCCTGGCGAGCGGCCAGCAACGCCGTCTCGGCGCCGATCCCACGGCTGCCCCCGGTGATGATGACGACTTTGTCCATGCGTGCGGTCTCCTGATTCAACCTGATGTTTAGGGCTGGATCCAAGAATACCCGTCATGCACGGCTTTTGTCAGGCGCCAAGGTGTCTTCGGCACGCTGGATGTCGACCATGAACCCTTCCGCCGGCAACGGATGGCCCAGCAGATAACCTTGCAGGGAGTTACACCCCAGGCGCGTGAGAAAGGTCTGTTGCACATCGGTTTCCACCCCTTCGGCAACAATACGCAGGCCCAGGGCCTGGCCGAGGGCGACAATGGCCGAGACGATGGCGGCATCATCGCTGTCGTGCTCCAGGTCGCGTACAAACCCACGGTCGATCTTCAACTCGTTGGCCGGCAGGCGCTTGAGGTACATCAGGCTGGAATAACCCGTGCCGAAGTCATCGATGGAAAGATCGACGCCCATGTCCGACAACTGCTGCAACACCGTCATGCTCGCATCGGCGTCGCTCATGGCGGTGGTCTCGGTGATTTCCAGGGTCAGGCTGTTGGCTGGCAAGCGATGACGCTCAAGGGCTTGAGCCACGCTCTTGACCAGCCCGGCGTGGCAGAACTGCAGCGCCGACAGGTTCACGGCGATACGCCAATCTTCGTAGCCCTGGGCGTACCACAGGCTCATTTGGCGACAGGCTTCATCGAGTACCCATTCGCCGATGGGGATGATCAACCCGGTCTTTTCCGCCAATTCGATAAACGTCGCCGGCAACAACAGGCCCTGTTGTGGATGCTCCCAGCGCAACAGCGCTTCGGCCCCCACCGCAATGCCACTGGCCGCATCGTACTTGGGCTGGTAGTACAAGCGAAATTGTTGCTGTTCCACCGCATTGCGCAGGTCCTGCAACAACTGCAATTGCTTGCGCGCGTTGGTGTTCATCGACGCATCAAAGAAGCTGTAGCCGTTCTTGCCCATGCCCTTGGCGTGGTACATCGCGGCGTCGGCGTTCATCAGCAATTCCTGGGGGTTATTGCCGTTGCCCGGGAACACGGCGATGCCCACGCTGGCGGAGATCTTCAACTCATGTTCGGCCACCTGGAAGGCGCGGTTGATCAGCACCACCTGGCGCTCGGCCAGGCCGAGGGCATCGTCCGGCTGGGTCAGTTGCACCAGCAATACGAACTCATCGCCGCCGATGCGCGCCAGGGTGTCGTGACTGCGCAAGTCTTCGTGCAGGCGCTGGCCGACTTCGCGCAGCAACTGGTCGCCCATATGGTGGCCAAAAGCATCGTTGACCGGCTTGAAGCCGTCCAGGTCGATAAACATCAGCGCAAAACAGCCGCCCTGCTCTTTTACCGCCTGCATGGCTTGCTGGATGCGGTCGGCGAGCAAGGTGCGGTTGGGCAGGCCGGTGAGCATGTCGTGCAGGGCCAGGTGGGTCAGTTCCTGGTTGGCCTGGCTCAGGGAGTCGGCGAGAACCGCTGTGCGCGCTTCCAGGCGTGCGTCGAGCAACGACGTCAGCAAAGCGATGGCCAGCACCGCCAGGGTGGTAACCAGCACCAGGTTATCCAGGCCCTTGCCGCTCAAACCGTTCAGTGCCGCGCCGCAGAAGCTCTCATCGGCAAAGCGTGCGGCTGCCATGCCGGTGTAATGCATACCGACGATGGCAAACCCCATCACCACCGCCGCCCCACCCCGGGCCAGGCGCACATACGGCGTATTGCGGCGCAGATTATGGGCGATCCACAACGCTGCACCGGAGGCCACCACCGCGATCAATAACGAAGCGCCGAACAGCGTCGGGTCGTAATCGATGCCCGGCGTCATGCGCATCGCCGCCATGCCGGTGTAGTGCATGCTGGCAATGCCGGTGCCCATGATCAGCGCCCCCAACCCCAGCTGCCAGGCCGGCAGGCGCGGTTGGCTGACCAGCCACAAGGCAAAGCCGCTGGACAGCACCGCAATCAGCAACGACAGCGCGGTAATCCCCAGGTCGAAGCCCAGGGCAAACGGCAAGCGCAAAGCCAGCATGCCGATGAAGTGCATGGACCACACCCCCACCCCCATCGCCATGGATCCGCCAGTGATCCATAAGTAAACGGCGCGCCCCTTGGCGGTGGCGATGCGGCCAGAAAGGTCCAGCGCGGTGTAAGAAGCGAGGATCGCAACGAACAGTGAGATCACGACCAGCGAGGGCGAGTAACTACCGATGAGCATGGGACTTCTCGTGCACAGCGAGCCCGAAAGGCCCGTGCGAAATGGCAAAGCGGGCGATTGTAGCGAGAATAATTCTTGAGTACTTGATTAATTATCAGAGCGCCATTAGTGGCATTTTGACGCCAATCGGATGACTCAAAACGAGGATTTGTTGAGGCCAAATATGGCAGTGGGACTTGGTGAGCGGGCTTATTGCGGTGAGCGGGCCCGCCAACCTCAACACGCCTGTTCATCACAGCAAGCCCACCCATTGGATCGAGTTGATCTTCAGTTTTTGTCGGCGATCGGTGTCTGTCCATCCCAGCCACCGCCCAACGCGGCGATCAATTGCACACTGGCCACCAGGCGCGTCTGCAGCAAGGTCAGCACCGTGCGCTCGTTGCTCAGGGCCGTGGCCTGCACAGTGACCACATCCAGGTAGGCAATCAGCCCGGCCTTGTACTGGTTCTGGGTCAGGCGCAGCGACTCACGCGCTGCCGCCAGCGCTTCGTTGCTGACCACCGCCTCGTCCTCCAGCACCTTGAGCTGCACCATGTAGTTTTCCACTTCGCGGAAACCATCCAGCACCGTCTGGCGGTACTTGGCGACGGTTTCGTCATAGGAGGCCACGGTGCGGTCGACTTCAGCCGAACGTTGGCCGCCATCGAACAGGGTCATGGCCAGCTTTGGCCCCACCGACCAGAAGCGGTTCGGCAGGCTGATCCAGTCGGCGTAGGTGCTGCTGGAGTAACCACCGGCCAGGCTCAGGGTCAGGTCCGGGTAGTAGGCGGCCTTGGCCACGCCGATATTGGCGTTGGCGGCGATCACCGAGCGTTCGGCCGAGGCGATGTCCGGGCGACGCTCAAGCAGTTGCGACGGCAGGCTCACCGGGATCTGCGGCAGCGCCGGAATGTCCTTGCTCACCGCCAGGTTGAAGTTGGCCGGCGCCTCGCCAATCAGTACCGCAATCGCGTTTTCCAGCTGGGCGCGCTGCCAGATCAGGTCGATCAGGCTGGCCTGGGTGGTCTTGAGCTGGGTCTGCGCCTGGGCCACCGCGTCCTTGCCGGAAACACCGGCGCGGTACTGGTTTTCGGTCATTTGCAGGGAGCGCTGATAAGTCTCCAGGGTCGCTTGCAGCAGGCGCGTCTGTTCATCCATGACGCGCAGTTGCAGGTAGCTTTGCACCAGTTCCGACTGCTGGCTCAGGCGCATCGCCGCCAGGTCCGCCGAGCTGGCTTCGGCACTGGCCTCATTGGCTTCCAGGCCCCGGCGCAGCTTGCCCCAGATGTCCGCTTCCCAGCTCACGCCCAACTGCGCATTGAGGGTGTCGCGGATACCGCTGCTGGAACTGCTCAGGCTGGCGCTGCTGCTGCCGGTGCCCTGGCTGGCGCGGGTTTTCCCGGCGCTCAGGTCGACGGTGGGGTAAAACGCCCCGCGGGAACTGCGCACCAAAGCCTGGGCCTGGCGAAAGCGCGCTTCGGCCTGGGCCACGGTCTGGTTGGAACTGTTCAGGCGCAGCACCAGCTCATTGAGCTGGCGGTCGCCGTACAACTCCCACCAGGCACCACGGGCCAGGGAATCACTGGGGGTGGCCTGGCGCCAACCCTTGGCTTCCTTGAATTGCGCCGGCTCGACCACTTCCGGGCGTTTGTAGTCGGGGCCGACGGCGCAGGCGCTGAGCAACACGCCGCAGAGCACCAGGCTCGCCACGCGGGAACCACGGAACAGGGCCAATCGGGCAAAGGTTGAATCGGTCATAGCGCAGTGTCCAGGGCAGCATCGGTACGCACGCCGCGCCAGGCGTTGAAGCGGTGGCGCGCGCGGTCGAGATAAAGGTAAACCACCGGGGTGGTGTAAAGGGTCAGGACCTGGCTGAACACCAGGCCACCGATAATGGTCAGGCCCAGGGGACGGCGCATTTCCGCGCCATCGCCCGCACCCAGCAGCAACGGCAAGGCGCCGAGGATTGCTGCCAGGGTGGTCATCAGGATCGGGCGCAAGCGCAGCAGGCAGGCACTGCGAATCGATTCGAGCGGCCCCATGCGGTCATTGCGCTCCAGCTGCAACGCCAGGTCGATCATCAGGATCGCGTTTTTCTTCACCACCCCAATCAACAGGAACAGGCCCAGCAGGGAGATCAGGCTGAACTCGCCTCCCGTCAGGTAAATGGCGAGCATGGCGCCGACACCCGCCGAGGGTAAGGTCGAGAGAATGGTCAGCGGGTGAATGTAGCTTTCGTACAGAATGCCCAACACCAGGTACACCGCCACCAGCGCGCCGAGGATCATGAACGGCTGGCCCTTCTGCGTGGCCGCGAAGGCATCGGCGGTACCGGCCATCTTGGCAATCACGTCTTCCGGCAAGCCGACCTTGGCAATCGCCCGTTCGATGGCGGCCGTACCCTGCTCCACCGTCACGCCGGGCGCCATGTCGAAGGCGATGTCTTCCGAGGCGAACTGGCCTTCGTGGCTGACGCGGTCGTCGGCCAGGCTGTTCTCATAATGGGCGATGGTCGACAACGGCACCCGTGCGCCCGTGGACGTGATCACCTGCATCTGGTTGAGGGTGATCGGGTCCTGGGCATATTTCGGGTTGACCTCCATCACCACCTGATACTGGTTGAGGCTGTCGTAGATGGTCGAAATCTGCCGCTGGCTGTAGGCGTTGTTCAGTACGGCGGTGACCATGTTCATGTCGATCCCCAGGCGCTTGGCCTGGTCGCGGTCGACAATCAACGTGACCTGCGCCGCGCCCCGACCTTCACGGGCGTCGATGGCGGTGAGTTCCGGCAACTCGCGCAGCGCCGCGACCACTTTCGGGTACCACAGGCGCAATGCCGCCAGGTCGCCGCTTTGCAGGATGTAGGAATACTGCGCACTGGTCTGGTCGCGGCTACCGCCGAATTGCAGGTCCTGGTCGGCCATCAGGAACAGGCGCCCGCCCGGCACCAGCGGCACATCCTTGCGCAGACGCTCGATCACCGCCTGGGCAGAGACCTTGCGCTCGCTGATGGGCTTGAGGCGGACCAGCATCACCGCGTTGTTGGTGCCGTTGTTGCCGCCGATGAAGCCGGCCACGCTGAGCACCGCCGGGTCCTTGAGCACCGCCTTGCGGAAGGTCTCCATTTTCGGCTGCATCACGCTGAAGGACAGGCCGTCGTCACCGCGCACAAAACCGATCAATTGGCCGGTGTCCTGCTGGGGCATGAAGGTTTTCGGCACCACCACGTACAGCGCCACGTTCATGCCGATGGTCAGCAACAGGCTGAGCAGGGTCAGGCGCCGATGGCGCAGCACCCAGTCCAGGCTGGTGGCGTAGCCGGCAACCATGCGGTCGTTGATCTTCTGGCTCCAGCGTTGCAAACCGGTCATCTGCGTTTTGACGTGGGGTTTCAGCCAGCGCGCGCAGAGCATCGGGGTCAGGGTCAGCGAGACAATCAACGACACAATGATCGCCGCCGACAGGGTGATGGAAAACTCGCGGAACAGGTTGGTGACAATCCCGCCCATGAACAGGATGGACAGGAACACCGCCACCAGCGACACGTTCATCGACAGCAAGGTAAAGCCGACTTCCTGTGCGCCCAGATACGCCGCCTTCATCGGCGGCACGCCTTCGTCGATGTGCCGGGAGATGTTCTCCAGCACCACGATGGCATCGTCCACCACCAGGCCGGTGGCCAGGATCAACGCCATCAGCGAGAAGTTGTTCAACGAGAACCCGTACAGGTACATCACCGCAAAGGTGCCCACCAGCGACACCGGCACCGCCAGGGTCGGGATCAGCGAGGCGCGGAAATTCCCCAGGAACAGGTACACCACCAGGATCACCAGCCCCACGGCAATCAGCAAGGTCATCTCGGCTTCATGCAAGGTGGCGGTGATCACCGGCGAGCGGTCCATGGCCAGGCTCAGCTTGACGCTGGACGGCAGCACCGCCTGCAACGCCGGCAGCTGCGCCTTGATCTGCCGCACCGTCTCGATGATGTTGGCACCGGACTGGCGGTTGATCACCAGCAGTACCGCCGAGTCGTTATTGAAGAAGCCGCTGTTATAGCGGTCTTCCACACCGTCGCTGATCTTGGCCACATCCCCAAGGCGCAGGGCAGCGCCGTTCTGGTAGCGAATCAGCAGCGGCTCGTAGTCCTTGGCCTTTTCCAACTGGTCGTTGGCCTGGATCTGCCAGTTACGCTCATTGTCTTCCAGCGAGCCCTTGGGCCGGCGCTGGTTGGCGTTGGCGATGGTGTTGCGCACATCATCGAGGGCCACGCCGTACTGGTCGAGAGCCTTGGGCTCCAGCTCGATGCGCACGGCCGGCAGGGAGCTGCCGCCGATCTGCACTTCGCCCACACCCGGAACCTGCGAGAGGCTCTGGGAAAGAATGGTCGAGGCCAGGTCGTACAACTGGCCCTTCTGCAACACGTCCGAGGTCAGCGACAGCACCATGATCGGCGCCTGGGACGGGTTGATCTTCTTGTAGGTGGGCATGCTGCGCATACCGCTGGGCAGCAGGTTGCGCGAGGCGTTGATCGCCGCCTGCACTTCCCGCGCCGCGCCGTTGATGTCGCGGTCGGAATCGAACGCGAGGATCACCCGGGTGGAGCCCTGGCTCGACGAACTGCTCATGGTGGTGATGCCGGCAATCGCGCCGAACGAACGCTCCAGCGGCGTGGCCACGGTAGACGCCATCACTTCGGGGCTGGCGCCGGGCAAGCTGGCCGATACCACGATCACCGGAAAATCGATCTGCGGCAGTGGCGATACCGGCAGCAGGTTGAAGCTGACACCGCCGAGCAACAGGATCGCCAGGCTCAGCAGCATGGTCGCGACCGGCCGGCGGATGAAAGGTCCGGACAGGTTCATGACTCAACCGGCTCCAGGCTTTGCGGCTCTTTGCGCCAGCGGCGGCCAAGGCGATCGAAGTACAGGTAGATCACCGGGGTGGTGAACAGCGTCAACACCTGGCTCACCAGCAGACCGCCGACCATCACCAGGCCCAGCGGTTGGCGCAATTCCGCGCCGGAACCGGTGGCCAGCATCAACGGCACCGCGCCGAACAACGCCGCCAGGGTGGTCATCAGGATCGGCCGGAAGCGCAGCAGCGCCGCCTGGTAAATGGCGGTCTGCGGGTCGAGGCCCTGGTTGCGTTCAGCGTCGAGGGCGAAGTCGATCATCATGATCGCGTTCTTCTTGACGATACCGATCAACAGAATGATGCCGATGATCGCGATCATGCCCAGGTCATTGCCGCTGAGCAGCAAGGCCAGCAAGGCTCCCACCGCCGCCGATGGCAAGGTCGAGAGAATGGTGATCGGGTGGATATAGCTCTCGTAGAGCACACCGAGCACGATGTACATGGTGACCACCGCCGCCAGGATCAGCAGCAAGGTGCTCGACAGCGACGCTTCGAACGCCTGGGCTGCGCCCTGGAACTGAGTCTGCACGCCCACCGGCATGCCGATGTCTTTCTGGGTCTGGTTGATCAGCTCCACGCCTTTGCCCAGCGCGACGCCGGGGGCCAGGTTGAACGACATCATCACCGCCGGGAACTGGCCGATATGGGCAATCGCCAACTGCGCCTGACGCTGTTCCACATGGGCCAGGCTGGACAAGCGCACCTGGCCGCCATCGGTGGTTTTCACGTGGATCTGGTTCAGCGCGTCCGGCCCGAGTGTCTCGCCGGACTGGGCCTGCAACACCACGCGGTACTGGCTGGCCTGGGTGTAGATGGTGGAAATCTGCCGCTGGCCGAAGGCGTCGTACAGGGCGTCGGTGATGGTCGATACGCTCACGCCCAGGCGCGAGGCCGCATCGCGGTCGATCACCAGGTACACCTGCAGGCCTTTGTCCTGCAGGTCGCTGGCCACATCAGTGAGTTCCGGCAACTGGCTGAGCGCATGCACCAGCTTGTCGCTCCACAGCGCCAGCAGCTCGGCGTCCGGCGAGGACATGCTGAACTGGTACTGGGTACGGCTCACACGGTCTTCTATGGTCAGGTCCTGCACCGGCTGCATGAACAGGCGGATGCCCACCAGCTTGTCGATCTCCGGCTGCAAACGGGTGATCACCTGGGCTGCGCTCAAGTCACGCTGGCCGTGGGCCTTGAGGTTGATCAACAGGCGCCCGCTGTTGAGGGTAGCGTTATCGCCGTCCACACCAATATACGACGACAGGCTTTCCACCGCTGGATCGGCCAGGATGATCTTGGCCAGCTCCTGCTGGCGCTGGCTCATGGCGGCGAAGGAAATCGACTGCGGCGCTTCGGAAATGCCCTGGATCACGCCGGTATCCTGCACCGGGAAGAACCCCTTGGGCACCACCAGATACAGGAATACAGTGAGGCCCAGGGTGGCGATGGCCACCAGCAGGGTCAGTGGTTGGTGCTTGAGCACCCACTGCAACATGCTCCCGTAACGCGCAATCAACCAATCGATCCAGGCACCGCTGGCCTTGTAGAAACGCCCCTGCTCTTCCTCTTTTGGCTCACGCTTGAGCAAGCGTGCGCACATCATCGGCGTGAGGGTCAGGGACACCACCAGGGAAATCAGGATCGCCACCGCCAGGGTAATGGCGAACTCACGGAACAGGCGCCCGACCACGTCGGCCATGAACAGCAGCGGGATCAACACCGCAATCAGCGACAGCGTCAGGGAAATCAGGGTGAAACCGATCTGCTTGGCGCCCTTGAGCGCGGCGGCCAATGGTGTTTCGCCTTCCTCGATATAGCGGGAAATGTTCTCCAGCATCACGATCGCGTCATCCACCACGAACCCGGTGGCGATGGTCAGCGCCATCAGCGTCAGGTTGTTGATGGAGAATCCGGCCAGGTACATCACGCCAAAGGTGCCCACCAGCGACAGCGGCACGGCGATGGACGGGATGATCGTGGCACTGACCCGGCGCAGGAACAGGAACGTCACCATGACCACCAGGGCGATGGCGATAAGCAATTCGTGTTGCACATCCTTGACCGAGGCGCGGATGGTCTGGGTACGGTCGGTGAGCACCGTCACATCGAGGCCGGCCGGCAGGTTGTCGGTGATGCTGGGCAGCAATGCCTTGATGCGGTCCACCACCTCGATCACGTTGGCACCCGGCTGGCGCTGGATGTTCAGCAGCACCGCCTGGTTTTCATTGGCCCAGGCGGCAAGGCGTTCGTTTTCAGCGCCGTCGACGATCTGCGCCACGTCCTTGAGGCGCAATGGCGCGCCGTTGTTGTAGGCCAGGATCAGTTCGGCATATTGCGCGGGCGAGACCAACTGGTCGTTGGCATCGAGCATCGACACACGGGTCGGCCCGTCGAAGTTGCCCTTGGGCTGGTTGACGTTGGACGCGGCGATCAGCGTGCGCACATCGGACAGATTCAAGCCGTTGGCCGCCAGGGCCTCGGGGTTGACCTTGATGCGCACCGCCTGGCGCTGGCCGCCGGCGATGCTGACCATGCCGACGCCGCTGATCTGCGCGATTTTCTGCGCCATCCGCGTATCCACCAGATCATTGAGCTTGGGCAGCAGCATGGTCTTGGAGGTGATCGCCAGGGTCAGCACCGGGGTGTCCGCCGGGTTGACCTTGTTGTACACCGGCGGCGCCGGCAGATCCTTGGGCAGCAGGTTGGTGGCCGCGTTGATCGCGGCCTGCACCTGCTGCTCGGCGACATCCATATTGATATCGAGGTTGAAACGCAGGGTCAGCACCGACGCTCCGCCGGAACTGGTGGAGGCCATCTGTGTGAGGCCGGGCATTTGCCCGAACTGGCGCTCCAGCGGTGCGGTGACCGCACTGGTCATCACGTCCGGGCTGGCCCCGGGGTACAGGGTCATCACCCGGATCGTCGGGTAATCCACCTGGGGCAAGGCCGACACCGGCAACAAGCGGTACGCGATGATGCCGGCCAGGACAATGGCCAGCATGCTCAGCGTAGTGGCGACCGGGCGAAGGATAAACAGCCGCGACAGGTTCATGAACCGACCTTTTGCGCCTTGCCGGCGGTGGCACCGGTCTCCCCTTTAGCCGCAGGCTTGCCTTGCAGGTGTTCGGTCGGGGTGGTCGGCACTTCGCTGCTGTCGTTGACCACTTCGATCTCGCTGCCGTCCTTCAAGCGGTCGGTGCCTTCCAACACCACGCGGTCGCCAGCCTTGAGGCCCTCTTTGATCACCGTGTTGTCGCCATCGGAATCACCGACCACCAGGGGCTGCATCTTGACCTTCTTGTCACCGTCCAGCACGTAGACGAAGGTTCCGGTGTTGCCAAACTGGATCGCCGCCGACGGCGCCAGCACCACGTTATGCAGGGTATCGGCCAGCAAGTGCACATTGACGAACTGGTTGGGGAACAGCGCCTGGTCCTTGTTATCGAAACGCGCCTTGAACTTCAGGGTGCCGGTGGTGACGTCTATCTGGTTGTCCAGGCTTTGCAGCACGCCGGTAGCCTGCTTCTTCACGTCGCCACGGTCCCAGGCCTCTACAGGCAGCTTGTTGCCGGCGTGGTAGCGGGTGAGCACGGTTTCCAGGGTGTTTTCCGGCAGGGTGAAGGCCACGCTGATCGGTTGTGTCTGGGTGATCACCGCGAGTGAGGTGGTGTCGTTGGCCGCCACCAGGTTGCCTACGTCGACCTGGCGCAGGCCCACGCGGCCGCTGATCGGTGCGCGGATCTTGGTGAATTCGAGGTTGAGCTTGGCGTCATCCACCGCGCCCTGGTTGGTCTTGACCGTGCCCTGGTATTGCAGGACCAGCGCTTCGGCGGTGTCCAGGGTCTGCTTGGCGATGCTGTCCTGGGCGTACAGGTCGCGGTAACGCTGCACATCGACCTGGGCGTTCTTCAACTGAGCCTGGTTCTGCATCAGCGTGCCCTGGGCCTGGAGCAAGGCGTTCTGGTAGCTGCGCGGGTCGATCTCGGCGAGCAGGTCGCCGGCCTTGACCATCTGGCCTTCCTCAAAGGCAATCTTCACCAGCTCGCCGCCTACCCGGCTGCGCACATTGATGGTGTTGAGCGCGGTCACCGTGCCCAGCGCCTTGTAGTACACCGGGAACTCCCCCAGCACGGCGGGCGCCACGCGCACCGGTACCGGGCCGGCGGAGCCGCCGAACCCCGGGCGCATCATCCCCGTCTTGCCGGCATGGCCCGCGGGCTTTTCGGCGCCATCCTTATGGCTGCCGGGCCAGAACTTCCAGCACAGGCCGGCGATAACCAGCAGCACAAGCAGGCCGAACAGCCAGCGGCGGGACTTACGGGGGGAGGATTGCATGGAGTGATCAACCATTGGGCGCGAGAGCTTCTTCTTTGGGAGGCTGAAAGATAAGCACTGGGGCGCATTTAGAAAAGCGCCTTTACCGGCTATTTACCTTGGGCTTACAACTTTTAACTTCTGATCTTAGTCTGCCCGCTATTTCGCTAAGCAGTTGAGACACAAATAAAAACGGCCTGGACTAGGCCAGGCCGCAATCATGCATCACGCGTGTTACTGCAAAACGACAGTAACGTACCGAAACAGTTACTTCAAAACAGCCAGGGCTGCTTCGTAGTTCGGCTCCTGGCCGATTTCCGCAACCAGCTCGCTGTGCAGCACAGTGTTGTTCTCGTCCAGTACCACCACGGCGCGGGCGGTCAGGCCCTGCAGTGGGCCGTCGGCGAGGGAAACGCCGTAGTCGACAGCGAAGTCGGCGTTGCGGAAGTCCGACAGGCTCAGCACATTGTCCAGGCCTTCGGTGCCGCAGAAACGCTTCTGGGCAAACGGCAGATCAGAGGAAATGCACAGCACGACCGTGTTGCTCAGGTCGTTGGCCTGGGCGTTGAACTTGCGTACCGAGGTCGCGCAGGTCGGGGTATCAACGCTTGGGAAGATGTTCAGAACCTTGCGCTTGCCGGCGAAGGTTTCCAGGGTCGCTTGCGACAGGTCGACAGCAACCAGGCTGAATTCAGGAGCGGTGGAGCCGGTTTTCGGCAGTTCGCCTTCAACCTGGACAGGATTACCACGAAGGGTGACTTGAGCCATGAACAGAATCCTTATGCTGGGTTTGATGAAACGAATTCGAGAGGCGGAAGTTAACCACAAAGTGCGATGGCTACCTACCGCCAGACATAAATTCTCATGCCGCCGGTTATGGTTTAATTGCGCGCCGATCGCCCTGCCCTTCAAGGAACCTGTTGTTGATGAATCAGCCTGCCACCAAAGTCCTGGTCATTGGTTATGTCTGGCCGGAGCCGCGTTCCTCGGCCGCAGGCGGGCATATGATGCAGATTCTTGAGAGCTTTCTGACACAAGGTTGGGACATAACCTTCAGCAGCCCCGCAACCATCGGCGAGCACAAGGCCGATTTGCCCGCGCTGGGCATCGCCGAATGCCTAATCGAACTCAATAACAGCAGTTTCGATGATTTTATCCGCGAACTCGCCCCGGATATCGTGCTGTTCGACCGCTTCATGATGGAAGAGCAGTTTGGCTGGCGTGTCGAGAAACAATGCCCCGATGCCCTTCGCGTCCTGGAAACCAGCGACCTGCAAAGCCTGCGCGATGTCCGGCACCAGCACCTCAAGGACCACCTGAGGACGCATCCAGACAGTAACGACTTCAGCGCCCTGTTCAATTTGGCCCTGGACGAAGAATTCCGGCTAATGGCCGACACTGACATTGCCAAGCGCGAAATCGCCGCGATTTATCGCTGTGACATCAGCCTGATGATCTCCGACGCAGAGGCGCGCCTGCTCACCGAGCAGTTCAACGTGCCCGCCGCCTTGCTCCACTGGTGCCCGCTGATGCTGGAACCGCCGACCGAGCCCTTCGCGCCATTTGAAGACCGCGCCCATTTCCTCAGCATCGGCAACTTCCGCCACGCCCCCAACTGGGATGCGGTGCTGTGGATGAAGAACAGCCTGTGGCCGCTGATCCGCCAGCAACTCCCGGGAGCGCAACTGCACATTTATGGCGCCTACACCCCGCCCAAAGCCACGGCCCTGCACAACCCGGCGCAGGGCTTTCATGTAATGAACTGGGCCGAAGACGCCCTGCAAGTGATGTCCGCGGCGCGCATCTGCCTGGCACCCTTGCGATTCGGCGCCGGGATCAAGGGCAAGCTGGCGGATGCGATGCTGTGCGGCACGCCAAACGTCACCACGCCGATCGGTGCCGAGGCCATGGGGGATGAACAGCCGTGGCCTGGTGCCGTGGAACAAAGCGCCCCGGCCCTCGCGGCAGCCGCGGTGGCCCTGTATCAAGACTGTGAACGCTGGAACCAGGCCCAGGAGGACGGTCGCCGACTGCTGGCCAGACGGTATGACCAGAACATCCATGGCCCGGCGCTGGTGGCCTGCCTGGAGCAGTGCCGCGGGCGCCTTTCGGCCCATCGCCGCGATAACTTCACCGGCAGCATGCTGCGCCACCATGCCCACAAAAGTACGCAGTACATGTCCCAGTGGATCGAGGCAAAAAACCGCAACGTATAAACATCGACGCTGGCGAGGTCGTGCGCAAGGGGGCATTATCCTACGCAGCAACCACAATAAAGCGACGGCAGCATGACCCGAGCAACGCGCATCACCGACCCTTCCTACGAACTGATGGACGACCACAACGGCCTGTCCATTATTTATCGCCAACACGGTTTCCCTTGCCCGCTGGTGCGCTGGCACTTCCACAAGGAATACGAGCTGCACCTGATCGTCGCCAGCTCCGGCAAGGTGTTTATCGGTGACTACATCGGCAACTTTTACCCGGAAAGCCTGTTCCTCACCGGCCCCAACCTGCCCCATAACTGGATCAGCCAGGTGGAGGAAGACGAGGTGGTGCCCAAGCGCGACATGTTGGTGAACTTCACCGATGAGCTGTTCGAGCACGGCAGCCACATCTTCGCCGAACTCAAAAGCCTGGCGCCGCTGCTGGAGCGGGCGCAGTCCGGCATCGAGTTTCGCTGCAAAAAGACCATCGCCCAGGCCATGACCTTGATGCAACGCATCGAGGACGCCCAAGGCATGGCGCGCCTGGGGCACTTCTTTATCCTGCTGGACGTGTTGAGCGCCTGTGAGGACTACCAACTGCTTTCCGGTGTGACCACGCCGCAACTGGCCGATGAACACAGCATCGACCGCACCAACCGCGCCGTAGACTACATTTTCGCCCACTACGCGCGGGAGTTGCCGCTCGAAGAAGTGGCGGAATACTTGGGCATGAAGCCCACTTACTTCTCTCGCGTGTTCAAACAGGCCACCGGGCGCACATTCATCGAGTTCGTCAACCGGTTGCGTATCAGCAAATCCTGCGAGTTGTTGGCCGATGGGGATAAAGCCGTGACGGATGTGTGTTTCGAGTCGGGCTTCAACAATATCTCCAACTTCAACCGGCGCTTCCAGCAACTCAAGGGCATGACCCCTTCCCACTACCGTCGCCTGGCGGTGCAGCGACTGACTGAGCAGAACCTCGCCTGAAACAGCGACGCCTCCCTAGATAGATCTATAGGGGAATTCAAAAGGAACCTAACAGCGCTGGTTGCCACGTAAGAAAAGTGTCTTCCATTTTCCATTGCGCGGAATTTCCTGCCTATATCCGCTGCTGTTGAGGACTTCTTATGATCGGGCTTCCAGTCTCAAACCACCGCACAACCACTGCGCAGCGTGATAACCCGAAACCACCGGCTGGCCCGCTCCGCGTCTCGGTCACCTCCATCGTCATCGGACTTTTCGCTAACCCCATCGACCAACGCCAGACACCTTTCACCCCGCCGGTTGATCTGCCGGATCACACGCGTCAGCGCATTGAATCCTTGCTCAGATTCAGAGCGACAAAAGAACAATCAAGCCTGTTCGAGCAGATCAGGCAACACGTGATGAGTTCGCCTGATCCGCTGGCAGCTCCCGCAGTACGGGCAGAGGTCGAGAAACTTCTTGGTCAGCCAAGTGCGCTCGATCCGCAAAAAAACACCGACCAGTTGATTCAAGAAATCATTGATAGTCCCGTGCCCAGCGCGCCAAAAATTCGTCCTGTTTCTTCGCGCTTACGTCGAGATCTGCAGAACGCGCCCCCCAGCCAGGACACAGGCAACGCCTCGCTGCGCAAGTTCGCCGACACGTTGGTTGACAAGGCTGATGCGGAGTTGGCGATCAATACAGCCTACACCCTGATCAACGCGTTGCTTAACGATAAAGAGCTGGCTCTAAAAGGCACCCAATACACGGTTCACGTCGAGCCCGACTCCACTTTTGGCCTGGCCCTTGCCGAGCTGGATGATGCGCTTCGCTCGGAACCCTTCAAATCGTTTGCCCAAACCCATGACATCGATATTGAATCGTTGGTGATCGACCCCGCCGGGCGCCTCCTCCTGCAGCAGGAGGACCACGACATTGATATCAGCCAGTACGGCAAAGACAGTTTTTCAAAGGCAACATCGGCGGTTTTCAAAGCGGTCACAAAAGTGGCGGGCTCCAGTCGTGAACCTTTCAGATTTTTCGGGCGAGACCGGGCGTTTCCTGAGCTGATTACCAACTTCTATGGCATGCCACTGCCCCATGATTACTCCCGAAACTACAATGAGGATACGTTATTCAACATTGGGCAGTTGATTCGTGAGGGAACATTTCCTTCGCTACGTCATTCCGACCCGCTTTACGAGCAACAGTATGCCCCCGTCAAGCAACGTCAACAGCAAGCCAAGCAACAAATCGTCGATCTGCCAGCGGAGCAACTGGATCAACGCCTCGCTCGCTATGCGCCGTTGACCGCAGCCCAAAGGGTTCAGGAGGCCGACGAGGCGCTGGCATGGCAGTGCAGCGAGACGCTGCTGAAACAATTGCCAGCGCTGAATGGTGGAAATGACAATACGCCACCTATGCTCAATGAAGTGCCCGAGTACTCAACCTTCAACCAAGTTCGCCAGCAGCTTCTGAATGCGTTCACAAGCACCACTTTTACCGACTTTGCGCAGAAACAAGGCCTTGATCCCAAGACGGCCCGCATCAACCCCGACACAGGCACCCTGACCGCCAACGTGAAAGGCGTGGAAACCACGTTCACCCTGAACGATGTGTCAGAAAAGTGGAGTAATGTCTGGCTCGAGATAAAGCAGGCGGTGCAGCAGATGGCCGCAGGCTCTCATGCCAATGTGCACTACCCTGCTCCGCCCACCGCAACACTGAACGAGGTGATGCGTTTCTACAATGAGCAAATGCCCCCTCAGCCAGACACCCGACAACCCGACTGGAAAGAACACCAACTGAACACCTTGCTAAATCGTGGCTTAGCATTGGTTCAAAATCAAACCTTCAGCGCACTGGTCGACACCTCGTTGAACGATCCCCAGTCTGTCGCCGTACGGCAAAACCAGCAGGCCGTGACGCAAATGCTGGCCTCTACGCCGCTCTCCCCCTCGCCACTTGAAAAACTGGCCGCCGCCATCAAAGCCAGCCGGGCGGCGCTTGTGGAAGCTGAGGACACCCCCGAAGACCTTTTGGCGCGCGCCGAAGGTGAGCTTGCCACCACTGTTCATCGTGCAATGCTTGAACTGAAACTCGCCCCCGAACAAGCCGCATCGAAAATCATCCAACTGATACCGCCCAGCAGCCTGTTCGGTCAATGGCGGGCCTACCTGCACAAAGCCCTCAATAGCCAGGGTTTCAAGGCGTGGGCGCATGAGCAGAAGGTTGACCTGGCTTCCTTGCGTTATGACCCCACGGACAACGCGCTGGTTAGCAAGGTTGGGGCGCAAGAACAGCGTTTCACTGCCACCGCGTTCGCGCAAAAGTACCCCAATTACTTTGACGCGCTGGCGCCCGTGCTAACCGCAGCGCAGGCATTCGCGAATCAAACACAACCCATTGCACTGCTTCACGCCGAATCCAACGGTGCTCCCTACCAATGGGTGGCCAACTTTTATAGCCTCAGCGACACCCCCGGCAGCACGAGATTTGACCAACAGGCTGCCTTGATGGGCCGCACCCAACAATTTCCCAACCCACCTGATAACCCAGAAAACACAATGGGCTGGCTGGCCCGGCAAAACACCGCAGTGGGTGACAGCAACGACCGTTACAGACTGATCCAAGCCTTGGAAAACTGGACACCGGACAGCGGCTCCAGGCGCCTTGTGGTCGATCCAGACTCTTCCCATCAACCCAAGGGCGTGACAACGGTTGCCGAATTTATCTCGCACAACAACTGGTACCCAGTGTCATCAAAAGCAGACAACGACAATTTGCTGAAGGCCTTGCAGACGCGGGCTCCCCACTCTCCTCCGCTGGGCAATCGCTGGGGGTTCCTGTCGACGCCACTGCCGCTGAATGCCGCGCAACGCGATGAGCTGGTCGAAGAGGCGAAAAAAAGGATCGGCACCAATAACACGCTCCTCAATTACCTCAGCAGTAGGGTTACCAACCTCAGTACCGATCCTGAACAGGCACTGGAGCAACTGCTTACCTGCAGTGATGCGCTTGAACTCGCCACCGATCTGCAAACCCGCATTAAGGTGGCTGTAACCTCAACCAGCTTGAGGAAGTTGCTTTTGACGTACCTGATACTGGAAGTTGATCCAACGGCCGGCACTCAACACAAGACCATTGCCGGAGCCGATTTGACCGACAACGATAACGTTGGCCGCAGCACTCACCTCAGGCGCGAACGCTTCACGCAACACCTGATTGAGAACAAAGGCATCCCTCGTCACCTTGCACCGGCAGTTGCGCACTTGCTTCTACAAGGGGCGGCACCGCAATTACTGGTGAAGGATGTACCGAAACAAGTAACGCTCGGCTCGCCGGAGGATGTCGAGTTTACGACTGCGGTCAACCGGATCGAATGGACAGCGCCTGGCGCGACCGCAAACATGACGTACCCGGAAATCATGAGTCTTCATAACATCCGGCCTATCTCAGCACTGGAAGCGCAGATATACAGCTACGCGCAAATGAATCCGTTATTGGATTGGGCGGCCATCCATAACAACGTTGATAAGAACAACTACACCCTGGAGCAATTGAAAGACAGCCAGCAGAAACTCCAGGCAGCCACCCAGGCCACCGCCGAAGCCGTCCAGTGGCTGAGAACAGTTGAAGCGCCCAATAGAAGGGACATGGCACTGAAAGTACTAAGAGAACAGTTCGGCAGCCATATCGACTATGAAAAACGCTTTATGATTGAAAACGAACTCGCTGGTTTGATCAGCGGGAGACACTATAGCCTGGCAGAAATCTATGAAGCAGGCAGGCTGGATGAAAGCTGGGGGCAGGAAGGCAATCATGTGGATTTCGACAGCCTGCGTAAAAAGGCCGGGGAACCTGGCTTTCCAGTGATCAACGATGAATTCGACAAGGCTATAAAGGCGGATTTCAATCTTCGCAGGCGGCATACCACGACACTGTTCGAGAACATGCTCAACAAGCTGCCTGTCGAAGAGCGCAAGAGCCTGCTTTATGGCGACGTAGAGTTTTTGAACGTTGAAGGCGCCGGCAGCGGCATGGTGATCACGTCGATCTACAACGGGGCCAGAAGAGATTTTGCGGTTTACCCGACGTGGGGCCAGATTGTAAGAATTGCCGACATTGATCCGGATACCCCCCTAGGCCAAAAAGTCAGCCTGGAAATCGATGCCGAGGCTTTCAAGACCGGCACTGAACCTAAATCGGGGGTTAAATCAGAAGTCGTTTTGAGAGCCACCGATCAACGCCTCCTGGATGACAATAACGAACCCTGGCCGTTACCGGTGTCCTTCCCTGCCCACCAGGAAAATGACGCGTTCTCCCCCCATTATGTGGCTGGAAGACTATCGAAATTGGCCAAAGTGATGGTCGACTCCACATACCTGTACAAATCCGACTTTGTCGACCTTCACCGTAATTGGTCCAGCAATACACTTGAAACGGCCACGCAACCCCGTGACTTCTTCAAGGCCATATGGCACTCCTTGCCCGGCACCAGCAGCTTGGAAGACCTTTATCACGGCCAATTCCTGAAAGCAGGCGTAGACCTTGGCATTGATGTCGCGATCCTTGTTGCCACAGAGGGCGCCAGCAATTTGTGGGGCTTGGCCAAATCTGCTGCATCTTGGGCGGCTGCCAAGGTATCCGCGGGGTTTATCGAGAAGTTTGGCGTTAAAGAGGTTGAAGCAATTGAGCTCAAGGACTTCACGGCTGCCACTACCACGCAATCAATCCGCTCGTTGAGCCGGCTTCAGGATGGCCAGCTAACTGAGCAGACAGCTGACATGGCCAATGGCAGCGTGTGGCTTTCCGGGGCTCAGGACCGGGCCAACATCACCGCCATACGCCAGGGCAATGAGTGGTATGCCTACGACGCAAAGACCATGGCCGCTTATGGTCCTGCGCTTGAGGGTTTTGTGTCTGACACATCCTCGGTCCTGAAACAAGAAACCTTTTCCGACGGCACAAAAGCCCTGGTCACCGAAAAGCCTTTGGCCGCAGATGCCTATACCGTCACGCGCACCCATGGCTTCGACTTGATCAACGAGGGCAAGGTTTACCGCTACGACTCTCGCCAACCAGGCTTGCTACGAGACCTGGAGTCAGCCGACCACTACACGCCGCTGGAAAGCTTTGAAGCCTGGTGCCCAGCCCCCAGTATCGGCGGCCGCGTCAAGCGCGGTGCCAACGACGTCTGTTTTACCAAGTTCATCGAGGAGGTATCCGGCGAATTGAAGCAGGAACTTCAGGCGCTTGAGCACGTGCGCCTGTTTCCCTCAGCGCCGAAGTTCCTGCGCAAGGGCCAGTTTGTGATTTTCGAACGCCGCCGCTGGAAAATGGTCGACGGCGAAAGGGGGCCAAAATTGCATCCGGTGCCTGGGACCAAGCCCATCGTCTACAAATCAAAAATCACCGGCACACTCAAAAATGAACCCGAATTCGGCTTTTTCAGCGCACAACACAGTGAGGGGCTGGAGCGAGAAACACGCGTGGTCAAGCTCAACCGCATCACTGATGCTGTCGACGATAAACGTGAACTGCGTGGGGTGATCGTTAACGACAAGGCACACGGCAGTACCGCCAAATACCTGGTGATCGAGGCGGATACCGCCGAGTTCTACTACGCACGATTGGAGGAGACACCCGGCAGCCAGCTGACGTTCAATAAATGCACGCGTAGGGAGCTGCCGATGGTGAGGGCTTACCGGAACAAATTCAGCATCCGTCAAGGTGCTGCCAACTTACCGTTTGATGCCAATTTCATTGCGCTGCCAAAATTGAAATTTGCCTTTGAAGATCTGGAGCGCACGGGCTACTTGAAAGAGGACATCGATGAGTTAAAAGCAATGTGCAAGAATCTGACGGATGAACAGCAACGCGAGGTTGTCTATCAGCTACAGCGGGCCAAAGCGATTGATAAAGCGGATATTGCCTTGCAACCCAACCAGGTTACCGCGCTGGACCATCCCGCCAACTTCACATCGTGGACCGCTGAACAGCAAAACAAATTCTACGCACAACAAGCGCAAGACAGCGTGAACCGTTCCATGAAAGCCACCGGCCTGGGGCCTGCTAACCAAATGCACTCAAAAGCGGACCTGGCCCGCACTGAGGCCGCAGATATGACGATTAACTGGTTGCGCAACACCGTACCGCCTGGGGCGTTGAACCATCCAAACCTGATTGTGAAGTCCGGGGCTGGAAACTGTGGGGAAATGGCTTTGCTATCCGAAAACATCATCGAAAAAAGCGGAGGAAAGGCCCAAACATGGTATGTGGAAGGAGGCGACCACGTATTCACAGTTGTCGGCGGACCGGCCTCGAGAGGTAAAGCCACCATTGATTTTTCACAATCCGAATGGAAAGACGCCTGGATCGTCGACCCCTGGGCCGAAATTTCATGCAGGGCATCCGAGTACACCGAGTCAGTGAAGAAGAAGATGGCCGAGTGGGACGCAAAAGGCCTGAAAATTCACACCCGTGGCCAATGGCGCAAGCCTGTGGACCCACAGTGGATCAAAGAGCTGACCACGCATGAAAAAAGAGCCTATTAAGTCGTAGCATCGTAACCTGCGAAGACCTGGCCCCACCGCGCTATTCAGGGCGCCAGGTTTTCGGATGCCCGCCGGCGTCAAGCCCCCACCTGAACTCAAGTGCAAAAAAGTATCAGTCCTAGTGCTCCCAAGGATTTGTCACATCGCCGTTTCAAGGCTGTAATCGACGCACACTCTTCCTGACTCCTTGTAGGAAGACACAACAACAATAACTGTCCTTCCGTAGCCCCCTGGGCATGGAAATGGAGTGCGCGATGAAGTTCACAGCAAAAGCACTGCTCGTCTCTACCTGCATGACCACCTGCATGACCCTCAGCGCCGTCAGCTTTGGCGCGCAGACCCTGACCATTGCCACCGTCAACAACAGCGACATGATCCGCATGCAAAAGCTCTCGAAAACCTTCGAGGCCGAGCATCCGGAGATCAAGCTGAACTGGGTGGTGCTCGAAGAAAACGTACTGCGCCAGCGCCTGACCACCGACATCGCCACCCAGGGTGGGCAGTTCGATGTATTGACCATCGGCATGTACGAAGCTGCACTGTGGGGCGCCAAGGGTTGGCTGGAGCCGATGAAGGATCTGCCGGCGTCCTACGACCTCGACGATGTCTTCCCTTCAGTACGTGACGGTTTGTCCGTCAAAGGCTCGCTGTACGCCCTGCCGTTCTACGCCGAAAGCTCGATCACCTATTACCGCACCGATCTGTTCAAGGACGCCGGGCTGACCATGCCCGAGCACCCGACCTGGACCCAGATCGGCGAATTCGCCAGCAAACTCACCGACAAGAGCAAAGAGCAATACGGCCTGTGCCTGCGCGGCAAAGCCGGTTGGGGCGAGAACATGGCGCTGATCACCACCCTGGCCAACGGCTACGGAGCGCGCTGGTTCGATGAGAAATGGCAGCCGGAATTCAACGGCCCTGAATGGAAGGACGCACTGAACTTCTACGTCGACAACATGAAGAAATCCGGCCCGCCGGGCGCTTCCAGCAACGGTTTCAACGAAAACCTGGCGCTGTTCAACAGCGGCAAGTGCGCGATCTGGGTGGATGCCAGCGTGGCCGGCTCGTTCGTCACCGACAAGACCCAGAGCAAAGTGGCTGACCATGTCGGCTTCACCTTTGCCCCTCATGAAAAGACCGACAAAGGTACGTCGTGGCTGTACTCCTGGAGCCTGGCGATCCCGACCAGTTCCAAGGCGAAGGACGCCGCCAAGGTGTTCACCAGCTGGGCCACCTCCAAGGAATATGGTGCCTTGGTCGCCAAGACCGACGGCGTCGCCAACGTACCGCCAGGCACGCGCAAGTCGACCTACAGCGACGAGTACATGAAAGCCGCACCGTTTGCCAAGGTGACGCTGGAATCGTTGAAAGTCGCGGACCCGACCAAACCGACGCTCAAGCCGGTGCCGTATATCGGTATCCAGTTGGTGACCATTCCTGAGTTCCAGGCGATTGGCACCCAGGTCGGCAAGTTCTTCTCGGGCGCGCTGACCGGTCAGCAGACAGTGGATCAAGCCTTGACCGCCGCGCAGACCACCACCGAGCGTGAGATGAAGCGGGCGGGTTACCCCAAATAACCCAGCCCCACCCACAGTCAAATGTGGGAGGGGGCAAGCCCCCACCCACATTGACCGCGCTCCGATTCGTATCTGACTGGTCTTGACCCTAATGAATACACCCGCCAAAAACCGCCTGGCTAACCCCGGCTGGTTCCTCGTCAGCCCCTCGGTGGCCTTGCTGCTGCTGTGGATGATCGTGCCGCTGGGCATGACCCTGTACTTTTCGCTGATCCGCTACAACCTGCTCTACCCCGGTGAAAACGAGTTCGTGGGGTTGGAAAATTTCGCTTACTTCGTGACCGACTCGGGCTTCCTGCCCGGCGCCACCAATACCCTGTTGCTGGTGGGCAGCGTGCTGCTGATCAGTGTGGTGTTCGGTGTGTTGATCAGTGCCCTGCTCGAAGCCAGTGAGTTTTTCGGTCGTGGCCTGGTGCGGGTGCTGCTGATCTCGCCGTTCTTCATCATGCCTACCGTCGGCGCGCTGATCTGGAAGAACCTGATTTTCCACCCGGTGTCGGGGATTCTCGCTGCCGTGTGGAAGCTGTTCGGTGCCGAGCCGGTGGACTGGCTGGCGCACTACCCGTTGCTGTCGATCATCATCATCGTGTCGTGGCAATGGCTGCCCTTTGCGATCCTGCTGCTGATGACCGCCATGCAGTCCCTCGACCAGGAACAAAAGGAAGCTGCGCGCCTGGACGGTGCCGGCGCCATCGCGATCTTCTGGCACCTGACCCTGCCCCACCTGGCCCGGCCGATTGCCGTGGTGGTGATGATCGAAACGATCTTCCTGCTCTCGGTGTTCGCCGAAATCTTCACCACCACCAACGGTGGCCCCGGTTACGCCTCGACCAACCTCGCGTACCTGATCTACAACCAGGCGCTGGTGCAGTTCGACGTGGGCATGGCCTCGGCCGGCGGCTTGATTGCCGTGGTCATCGCCAATATCGCGGCGATCATCCTGGTGCGGATGATCGGCAAAAACCTGACTGACAAGCCTTGAGGGCCGCGCCATGACGCTTCAACAATCCCGCCGCCTGCAAAGCCTGTTGCTCGGCACCCTGGCCTGGGCCATCGCGATCCTGATTTTCTTCCCGATCTTCTGGATGGTGCTGACCAGCTTCAAGACCGAGATCGACGCGTTCGCCACGCCGCCGCAGTTCATCTTCACGCCGACGCTGGAGAACTACCTGCACATCAACGAGCGCAGCAACTACTTCAGTTATGCGTGGAACTCGGTGCTGATCTCCTTCAGCGCCACCGCCCTGTGCCTGCTGATCTCGGTGCCGGCCGCCTACTCCATGGCGTTCTACGAAACCCAGCGCACCAAAGGCACGCTGCTGTGGATGCTGTCGACCAAGATGCTGCCGCCGGTGGGCGTGCTGATGCCGATCTACCTGCTGGCCAAGAGCTTCGGCCTGCTGGATACACGCATCGCGCTGATCATCATCTACACCCTGATCAACCTGCCGATCGTGGTCTGGATGGTTTACACCTACTTCAAGGACATCCCCAAGGACATCCTCGAAGCCGCCCGCCTGGATGGCGCCACCCTATGGCAGGAAATGGTCCGTGTACTGCTGCCGATTGCCAAGGGTGGCCTGGCGTCAACCGTGTTGCTGTCGCTGATCCTGTGCTGGAACGAGGCGTTCTGGTCGCTGAACCTGACCTCGTCCGCCGCCGCGCCGCTGACCGCGCTGATCGCCTCCTACTCCAGCCCCGAAGGGCTGTTCTGGGCCAAATTGTCCGCCGTGTCGACCCTGGCCTGCGCGCCGATCCTGATCTTTGGCTGGATCAGCCAGAAACAGCTGGTGCGCGGTCTGTCCTTCGGCGCCGTTAAATAATAATTCCTAGCGGAGGCCCATCATGGCCAACCTGAAAATCAAGAATCTGCAAAAAGGCTTCGAAGGCTTTTCCATCATCAAGGGCATCGACCTGGAAGTGAACGACAAGGAATTCGTGGTGTTCGTCGGCCCCTCGGGCTGCGGTAAATCCACGCTGCTGCGCCTGATCGCCGGCCTGGAAGAAGTCAGCGAAGGCACCATCGAGCTGGACGGGCGCGACATCACCGAAGTGACCCCGGCCAAGCGCGACCTGGCCATGGTTTTCCAGACCTATGCGCTCTACCCGCACATGAGCGTGCGCAAGAACATGTCGTTTGCCCTCGACCTGGCCGGTGTCGACAAGAAACTGGTGGAAAGCAAAGTCAGCGAAGCGGCGCGCATCCTGGAACTTGGGCCATTGCTGGAGCGCAAGCCCAAGCAACTGTCTGGCGGCCAGCGCCAGCGTGTGGCCATTGGCCGGGCGATTGTGCGTAACCCGAAGATCTTCCTGTTCGACGAACCGCTGTCCAACCTCGACGCCGCCCTGCGCGTGCAGATGCGCCTGGAACTGGCGCGGCTGCATAAAGAACTGCAAGCGACCATGATCTACGTGACCCACGACCAGGTCGAAGCCATGACCCTGGCCGACAAAGTGGTAGTACTCAACAGTGGCCGTATCGAGCAGGTCGGCTCGCCGCTGGAGCTGTACCACCAGCCGGCCAACCTGTTTGTGGCGGGTTTCCTCGGCACGCCGAAGATGGGCTTCCTCAAAGGCAAGGTAACCCGCGTCGAAGGCCAGGGCTGTGAAGTGCAACTGGATGCCGGCACCACCATCAGCCTGCCGTTGAGCAGCGCCACCCTGAGCGCCGGCAGCGCGGTGACCCTGGGCATTCGCCCGGAGCACCTGGAAATCGCCACGCCCGGCCAAACCACCCTGACCGTCACCGCCGACGTCGGCGAGCGCCTGGGCAGCGACACCTTCTGCCACGTCATCACCGCCAATGGCGAACCGCTGACCATGCGCATCCGTGGCGACATGGCCAGCCAGTACGGCGAGACGCTGCACCTGCACCTGGACCCGGCGCACTGCCATCTGTTCGACACCGATGGCGTGGCCGTGGCCCGCCCACTGCGCGCTGCCGCCTGATTTCGCGAGATTGAGCTGATGAAACTGAATAAACACAACCTCACCCAGCTGGCACCGCAAGTGAAGCTGCCCACCTATGCCATCGCCAGCACCACCCAGGGCATCGCCCATATCGGCGTCGGCGGTTTTCACCGTGCGCACCAGGCGTATTACACCGATGCGCTGATGAACACTGGCGAAGGGTTGGACTGGAGCATCTGCGGCGTCGGCCTGCGTGCCGAGGACCGCAAGGCCCGCGACGACCTGGCGGGCCAGGACTACCTGTTCACCCTGTACGAACTGGGCGACACCGACGACACCGAGGTGCGGGTGATCGGCTCGATCAGCGACATGCTGCTGGCCGAAGACGGCGCCCAGGCGCTGATCGACAAACTGGCCGACCCGGCCATTCGCATCGTCTCACTGACCATCACCGAAGGCGGCTACTGCATCGACGACAGCAACGGCGAGTTCATGGCCCACCTGCCGCAGATCCGCCACGACCTGGCGCACCCGAGCGCACCGAAAACCGTGTTCGGCTTTATCTGCGCCGCGTTGACCCAGCGCCGCGCCGCCGGCACCCCGGCGTTTACCGTGATGTCCTGCGATAACCTGCCGCACAACGGCGCGGTGACGCGCAAGGCGCTGCTGGCGTTCGCGGCGCTGCACAATGCCGAGTTGCACGACTGGATCAAGGCCAATGTGAGCTTCCCGAATGCCATGGTCGACCGCATCACACCGATGACCAGCACCGCCCACCGCCTGCAATTGCATGACGAGCACGGTATCGACGACGCCTGGCCGGTGGTGTGCGAACCCTTTGTGCAGTGGGTGCTGGAAGACAAGTTCGTCAACGGTCGCCCGGCCTGGGAAAAGGTCGGTGTGCAATTCACCGACGACGTCACGCCCTATGAAGAAATGAAGATCGGCCTGCTCAACGGCAGCCACCTGGCGTTGACCTACCTGGGCTTTCTCAAGGGTTATCGGTTTGTGCACGAGACCATGAATGACCCGCTGTTCGTGGCCTACATGCGCGCCTATATGGACCTGGACGTCACGCCGAACCTGGCGCCGGTGCCGGGCATCGACCTGACGCAATACAAGCAGACATTGGTCGAGCGCTTCTCCAACCAGGCGATTGCCGATCAACTGGAGCGCGTGTGTTCGGATGGCTCGTCGAAGTTTCCCAAGTTCACCGTGCCGACCATCAATCGGTTGATTGCCGATGGGCGCGAGACGGAGCGTGCGGCGCTGGTGGTAGCGGCCTGGGCGTTGTACCTGAAAGGCGTGGATGAACATGGCGTGAGCTACAAGATCCCCGACCCGCGTGCCGAGTTCTGCCAGGGACTGGTGAGTGACGATGCACTGATCAGCAAGCGCCTGCTGGGGGTGGAAGAGATTTTTGGCACGGCTATTCCCAAGTCGGCCGAGTTTGTGGCAGCGTTCGAACGGTGTTATGCAAGCTTGCGTGATCACGGCGTGACCGAAACCCTGAAGCACCTCCTGAAGAAACCGACTTGAACATGTGGGAGGGGGCTTGCCCCCTTGCACATTGGAATGCATTGCCAACTCGAACAATAAACTGCTGAGCACACCCTCATGACCCAGCAAAACCTGTTTCTCGGCATCGACTGCGGCACCCAGGGCACCAAGGCCATCGTTCTCGACGCCTCCAGCGGCAAGGTACTCGGCCTCGGCGCTGCGGCGCACACCCTGATCAGCGGCGCCAATGGCCGCCGCGAACAGCACACCCAGGAATGGCTGGGCGCCTTCACCGAGGCCACCCACCGCGCCCTGCAACAGGCCGGCGTGGACGGCCAGGATATCCTCGGTATCGGCGTGTCCGGCCAGCAACATGGCCTGGTGCTGCTGGATGAACACGGTGAGGTATTGCGCCCGGCCAAGCTGTGGTGCGACACCGAAACCACGCCTGAAAACGAGCGCCTGCTGGCCTATCTGGGCGGTGAGAACGGCTCGCTGGAACGCCTCGGCGTGGCGATTGCACCAGGTTATACCGTGTCCAAGCTACTGTGGACCCGCGAACAGCACCCGGACCTGTTTGCACGCATTGCGCATATCCTGTTGCCCCACGACTACCTCAACTACTGGCTCACCGGCCGCGCCGTCGCCGAGTATGGCGATGCGTCCGGCACCGGCTACTTCAATGTGCGCAGCCGTGAATGGGATGTGGATCTGCTCAAGCACATCGATCCCAGCGGCCGCCTTGAAGCGGCGCTGCCGGCGTTGATCGATGCGAATCAAGGCGTCGGCACGATCCTGCCGGCCATCGCCGAACGCCTGGGCATCAACCCCAACGCCATCGTGTCCAGCGGCGGCGGCGATAACATGATGGGCGCCATTGGCACCGGTAATATCGCGACCGGCGTGATCACCATGAGCCTGGGTTCATCGGGCACCGTGTATGCATTTGCCGACCAACCCAACGTCAGCCCCCAGGCTTCGGTCGCGACGTTTTGCTCATCCAGCGGCGGCTGGTTGCCATTGATCTGCACCATGAACCTGACCAACGCCACCGGGGTCATGCGCGAGCTGTTCGACCTCGACCTGGCCGCGTTCAACACCCTGGTCGATCAGGCGCCCATCGGCGCCGACGGCCTGAGCATGCTGCCATTCCTCAACGGTGAGCGTGTACCCGCCCTGCCCCACGCCACCGGCAGCCTGCACGGCCTGACCATGACCAACCTGACCCGCGCGAACCTGTGCCGCGCCGTGGTCGAAGGCACCACCTTCGGCCTGCGCTACGGCCTCGACCTGCTGCGCGAGACCGGCCTGCAAAGCCAGAGCATCCGCCTGATCGGCGGCGGCTCGAAGAGCCCGGTGTGGCGGCAGATGGTGGCCGACATCATGAACACCGAGGTGGTCTGCACCGAACAAAGCGAAGCCGCGGCCCTGGGCGCAGCGATCCAGGCGGCGTGGTGCCAGTCCGGCGAAGCGCTGGCCAGCCTGTGCGACAAATGCGTCAGCGTCGACCCCGCCAGCCGGACCCTGCCGGTGGCGGCCAGCGTAGGCGCCTACCAGCAGGCTTACGAGCGCTATCAACAACTCGTGGCAACCCTTTAAGAGCGAACGACTATGTATCTGGTGTGTGGTGAAGCGCTGTTTGATTTCTTCAGCGAGGAAGACGCCAGCGGGCAGGCTTCCAAGGTCAACTACAAGGCGATTGCCGGCGGTTCGCCGTTCAACGTGGCGGTAGGCCTGCGCCGCCTGGGTATCGAGGCCGGGTTGTTCAGCGGCTTGTCCACCGACTTCCTTGGCCGCCGCTTATTGCAGGTGCTCAAGGATGAAGGCGTGAGCGAGCAGTTCCTGGTGGAGTTCGCCGCACCGACCACCCTGTCGATGGTCGCCGTGGGTGCCGATGGCTCACCGCAGTACAACTTCCGAGGCGAAGGCTGCGCCGACCGCCTGCTGGAAGTCGCCCACCTGCCCGCGTTGGGGGCTGACATTCGCGGCCTGCATATCGGCTCGTTTTCCCTGGTGGTGCAGCCGATTGGCGACACCCTGCTGAACCTGGTCAAGCGTGAAAGCGGCAAGCGCCTGATCAGCCTCGACCCCAACGTGCGCCTCAACCCGCAGCCGGATATCCAGCTGTGGCGCGACCGCGTGGCGGAGCTGGTCAAGCATGCCGACCTGATCAAGGTCAGCGACGAAGACCTGCACCTGCTCTACCCGGACCAGTCACCGGAAAGCGTGCTGCAGGGCTGGCTGCAACACCGTTGCCAATTGGTGTTCCTCACCCGTGGCGGCGACGGTGCCAGTGTGTTCAGCCGCCAGCACGGCAACTGGTCGCAACCGGCAGTCAAGGTGGTGATGGCCGACACGGTGGGGGCCGGCGACACCTTCCAGGCGGCGTTGATTGCCTGGCTGACCGAGCAGCAGCTTGACTCGGTAGAGGGCCTGCAACAGCTCACGCGGGCACAGATCGACGTCATGCTGGGCTTTGCCATTCGCGCCGCGGCGATGACCTGCGGCAAGACCGGGCCGGACCTGCCCTATCGTCATCAGCTTGGATGAAGCTTTTGTCAGCCAGGCAAACTTTAATCGATGGTTAATCCCGCAAGCCGAGAGTGAAGTTGTACCCACTTGTTGCGGAGAAACACCATGAAACTGCGCACGTTGATGCTCGGTGCCACCCTTGCACTGGCGGCTGCGTCTGGCCTGGCCCAGGCCGACGATCAAACAGCCGCCGTCAAACCCGTGCCTTACCACTACGGCCTGCCGATGAATATCGACAAGGTGCTGGCCATGAACGAAACCCCGACCGATGAGTGCAAGGTCATCAAGGCGGATATCAAGTTCCTGGATAAAGCAGGCAAGGTGGAAGACGTGAGCTATCGGAAGATGTCCGAAGCCTGCGACTTCCAGAACTGAGGCGTTGAAACAATAGAGCCAGGCCCGCACTAATAGGCGTACGCTTGCGGGCTTGTCATAAGGCTGAAAGGATTCGCCATGCGCTTGAACTTCCGTACCCTCGCTACCTTCACCGCCCTGCTGTGCTTCGCCCTCGCACTGGTCTGGGGCCTGCGTCCCGACCTGCTGCTGTGGTTGTGGAGCGTGGAGTATTCCAACGCCACCGGGATGGTGTCGCGCCGCAACGCCGCGCTCTTCCTGGGCATCGGCATCATGTTCTACCGCGCCCGTCACGCGCCTCCTTCAGACACGCGCCGCGCCCTGACCACAGGGTTTATCACCGGGTGCCTGGTGCTGGCGCTATTGGGGTTTGGTGAGTGGATCAAGGGCAATGCGGGGCCAGGCATCCTGCTGGCGGTGGCAACAGAAACCGTATTGGGCCTGGCGTTTATCCAGGCCCACAGGTCTTCGGTCCCTCATACTCAAGCGTCAAGCTAATAGAAGCTGCGCCCTCCCGCGCGTTGCAGGGCGGGTGCATGGGTGTGCTTGAGGTCTTCGCGCAACCCGGCAATCAGGTTGCAAATCGCTCGACTGCTGTCGAGTTTGTCGGCGTTGATACCTTTGACTTCCAAATCCACCCGGTCACGGTCACGGTCGTCATAGATCTTGATCGTCAGCGAGGCATCTTCGGCTTTGGTGCATTCGCACCGTTTAGGCAGGAAACTTCCTTCAATGATGCTGCGAAGCTCTAGTTCCGAAAGCATGGTCAACCTCTCCTTTTCTGAGACTGCCAACAGATTGTCATGAACCTGGCAGGCGCGTGCCCGCCACGTCTTGCCGACCCTGGCAGACGCTTGTAACTCCCAAGCCTACTCGGCAAAAACGGCCCTCGTTGTAACCTTTCCTCATAAGCACTGTGCATTCTTATAGAGGTTGAACAGTGTCGACGGAATCGTCGTCGAACCGCTGCGATTAATCGTTTAACCCTGGGCTTCAAGTTAAACGGCGCCCTGTGCAGCCACCCTTTCAGCAACATGTCGCAAACTATCGAAGTTGATGTTCGCCCCGGAGTTGATCGCCACCAGGGTCTGTCCGCGGAATTGATGACGGGCCACGTAGTGGCGGATGCCCGCTACCGCCAACGCACCGGAAGGCTCGGTGATGGACCGCGTGTCGTCGTAGATCAACTTGATGGCGCTGCACAGTTCGTCGTTGCTGACAGTGATGACTTCATCCACCCAGTCGCGGCAGATCTCAAAGCCATACGCGCCGACCTGCGCCACTGCCGTGCCGTCGGCAAACCCGTCGACGCTGGGTAGTATCACCCGTTCACCGGCCCGCAGTGCCGCCAGCAGGCAGCTGGAACCTTCGGGCTCGACGCCAATGATGCGCACCTCGGGCCGCAGGTATTTGACGTAGGCGGCGACGCCGGCGATCAGGCCACCACCGCCCACCGGCACGAAGATCGCGTCCAGTGGCCCTTGCTGCTGGCGCAGGATCTCCATGGCGACGGTGCCTTGGCCGGCGATCACGTCCGGGTCATCGAAGGGCGAAACAAAGGTGCACCCGGAACACTCGGCCAACTGCAGCGCGTGGGCCAGGGCAAACGGGAAGCTTGCGCCGTGCAGCACCGCTTCGGCGCCGCGTGAACGCACGCCCAGCACCTTGAGTTCCGGGGTGCTGGCGGGCATTACAATGCGTGCCTCGATCCCCAGTTCCCGTGCCGCCAGGGCCACACCCTGGGCGTGGTTACCCGCCGACGCGGTCACCACGCCACGGGCTTTTTGCTCAGGCGTAAGCTGCACCAGCTTGTTGTAGGCGCCGCGAATCTTGAAAGAAAAGGTCGGTTGCAGGTCTTCGCGTTTGAGCAACACCTGGTTACCCAGCAGCGCCGACAGGGCCGGGGCCGCCTGCAACGGCGTGCGCACCGCCAGGTCGTATACCGGGGCGGCAAGAATCTTCTTCACGTAATGCTCAAGCAGTCCCGGGTCGGCGGTGTGAGGCGCGGTGCAGGTGCTCATGGGTGTCTCCTGGCTTTTTGTCAGAAACCCTGGAGACGGAAAAACAAAACCCGCCTCTAGGGCGGGTTTGGGTACAGCCGTGTGCTATCCCGCCAAATGAGGAATGGCGGTAATAATGCTTGGCTGGCTACGAAAGGCTTGAAATGTCATGTGACGAAACTAACCGGCGGCCTGCGGGCAAGTCAATGGTCAAGCGCCATTTGGCGGCCAGGGGTTTACTATCGATATACGAAACATATACGCTTTGTATATTGCTACCACACAGTGAACACCATGGGCATCGTCAAGATCACCGACCAACTGCACGAACAACTGCGCCTGGCCAGCGCCGCGATGGACCGCTCCATCAACGCCCAGGCCGAATTCTGGATCAAGATCGGGCTGCTTGCCGAACTCAATCCTCACCTGCCCTATAACGAGCTGATCAACAAACTGTTGTTGGACAAGCCCGACCTGATCCGGGGGCGCAGTTGATGATCAAGACTGCCGCACAACTGGCGGTGATGCGTGAATCCGGCCGCCTGCTGGCCCAGGTGTTCAGCATGCTCGATGGGTACGTCGCGGCCGGCCGCTCCACCCTGGAGCTGGACGCCGCCGTCGAAGCCTTCATCCGCAATGACCTCAAGGCCCGCCCGGCGAGCCTGGGTCAGTACGACTACCCCTTCTGCATCAACACCTCGATCAATGAGGTGGTGTGCCATGGCATGCCCAGCGCCAAGGAGATCCTCAAGGACGGCGACATCATCAACATCGACATCACCCTGGAAAAAGGCGGCTACATCGCCGACTCCAGCAAGATGTACATGATCGGTACCGTCGCACCCAAGGCCCGGCGCCTGGTGGAACAGACTTTTGAAGCGATGTGGGCCGGCATCCGCCAGGTCAAGCCCGGCGCACGCCTGGGGGATATCGGCCACGCGATCCAGAGCCACGCGCAGGCCAACGGCTACAGCGTGGTGCGCGAGTATTGCGGCCACGGCATTGGCCGACAGATGCACGAAGAACCGCAGGTCCTGCACTTCGGCCGTCCCGGCACCGGGTTGGAACTGCGTGAAGGCATGGTGTTTACCGTGGAACCGATGCTCAACCAAGGCAGCTCGAAAGTACGCAGCCTCAAGGATGGCTGGACGGTGGTCACCAAGGACAACAGCCTGTCGGCGCAGTGGGAACATACCGTGGCGGTGACGGCGGATGGGTTCGAGGTCTTGACCTTGCAACCCGGCGCCTGAACGACACACCCCCTGTAGGAGCCGGTGTTCATACCACATTGGCGCCTCCCGCTATCCGCTTCAGCCCCAACACCATCAACCCCGCCCCAAGCCCCATCACCAGCAGGAACAACGGATACGACACCCACCACGGCGTCCCCGCCGTCATCATGCTGAACTCCGACATGCCACCAATGCTCGCAATCAGGTTGAGCGGCAGGAACACCACGTTGATCAGTGTGAGCTTGCGCAACAGGTTGTTCATGCTGTTGTTCATCAGGTTGCCACGCGCATCGATCAGGCCGGAGAACACGTTGGAATAGATCTCCGCCTGCTTGTAGCACTGGTGGTTCTCGATGATCAGGTCATCGATCAGCCCGATGATCTCGGCGCTGAAATGTTCCTTTTCCGCGTGGTTGCGCAACCGCGACAACACCGCCCCGTTGCTGTGCAGCGCGTTGATGTAATAGATCAGGCTCTCGCTGAGGTTGAACATCTGCATCAGGTGGTGGTTGCTCATGGACGCATTGAACTGCTGCTGCAACTCGCGGGCGACCAGCTTGATCACCTTCAGGTGGCCGAGGTAATGGTGGATGTTGTTGAGCAACAGATCGAGCAGCACATCCAGCGGCGTGTGCAGCGGACGGCGCTTGCCCAGGCCGTTGAGCGGGGTTTCGTCGGTGGCGATCACCAGCAGGCGGCTGGGGGAAAACAGCAGGCCGCAGGACGACACTTCGAACACCAGGTTGCCGCCGCCGGAGTAGTTCTCCGGCCGCTTCCAGATCAGGAACAGATTGTCGGGGTGAAATTCGATACGCGAGACTTCGTCCGGGTCCAGGGCCGAGGCCAGGGCGTGTTCGTCCAGCTTGTGGTGGTCGCGCAGCCACTCACGTTCGGCCAGGTCAGGGTTGTTGAACAACATGACCGGGGCTGCGTCACTCTCCCCGCCCTGCAGCTTGCCATCAGTCAGGTCGAAACGCTGGATCATCGCCGGGTCACCAGACCTGGCCCTGGCGCTTCAACTCCAGGCGCCGCACGAATTCCTCCAGCACCAGGCCATACAAGTCGTCCTGCAAGTACGCATCCTCGATGCCCGCATCCAGGTTGGGGTTGTCGTTGACCTCGATCACCACCACCTTGTCACCGGACTGCTTGAGGTCGACGCCGTAGAGGCCATCTCCGATCAGGTTGGCGGTCTTCACCGCCAGCTCCACCACTGCCCTGGGCGCTTCATGGACCGCCAGGGTGCGGCATTCACCGTTGATGTCCTGGCCGATGGCCTTGTGGTTGTAGATCTGCCAATGGCCCTTGGACATGAAGTACTGGCAGGCAAAGATCGGCTTGCGGTTGAGCACGCCGATGCGCCAGTCGTACTCGGTGTAGAAGAACTCCTGGGCCAGCAACAGCACCGAATGCTCGAACAACTCGGCGGTGGCCTTGAGCAAAGCCTCCTGGCTTTCGACCTTGATCACGCCTCGGGAAAAGCATCCGTCAGGGATCTTCAGCACCAGCGGGAAGCCCAGGCGCTCGCCGACCCGTTCGAAGTCTTCCGGTCGTTCCTTGTACAGAATCTCGGTGGCGGGCATGCCCAGTTGGTGGCTGTTGAGCAAGTCGGTGAGGTAGACCTTGTTGGTACAGCGCAGGATCGACGCCGGATCGTCCATCACCACCAGCCCTTCGCTTTCGGCTTTCTTGGCAAAACGGTAGGTGTGGTTGTCGACACTGGTGGTTTCGCGGATCAGCAAGGCGTCGTACTCGGCCAGGCGCGAATAGTCCTTGCGCTCGATCAACTCCACATCGATGCCCAGGCCCTTGCCTACGCGGATGAAATTATCCAATGCCTTGGCGTTGGACGGCGGCAACTGTTCCTGGGGATCGTGCAGGATGGCCAGGTCATAACGGGCCAGGCGACGTGAGCGCGGCTGGCGCCAGATCTTGCGGCTGAAGTTGTCCAGCGCATGGGCGAATTGATCTTCCTGGTCATCGCGCAACTTGTGCAATACACCGGACTTGATCCCTTCGATATGCCAGCCGTTATTCCTTTTGAAATCAACTAACAGGATGGGACACGGGAACGCTTCAAATAACTGACGGGCCAGGTCCTGCAACGGTTCTATATTGGTCCGGCCGAAGTAAAGTGTCAGGGTAAAGCCTTCGGTATTGCTGTAAAGATGATGACTCAAGGCTTTATCGAGGGTTTTATCCAGGTCGTCCAGGGCCAGCCCGTACAGCGACTTCTTCGTCAGTTCGCTGATGGTGCGCACCGACGGAATCACCTTGTGCCCGCGGGCTTCGGCCAGCAGCGAGCAGTAATAACCGTGCCCCAGGTACTTGTAGCCGCGACACAGGTTGATCACCTGCACACGCTTGCCAGTCTCGGTTTCCCGGGTCTGTTCCAGGTACTCCTGGGCGGTGACGATGTCTTCGCTGGGGAAGTAGGAGGCCCAATCTTCCTTGCGCTCGACAATGATCACGACTTGACGGGTTCCTTTGAGGGGGGCGAGAAAATAACCCTTGTCAGTTATTGTCGTCGCGACTGTTTGCTCCGATACTTCACGCCAATGACCTTGTACCGCCGACATAATAGTTGATCCGCTGTAGAGAACTCGACCTTTTCTATTAAGCACGATCATTTAGAGAAGTCCCGTTTCGTTACGCAACTTTTACGGCGGTCATATGGCTCTTTGCTTTCGCGTTGCAACCTCCAACGATGTGTCTGAACTGGTGGCACTGGAACAGCGCTGTTTCAGCAGCGACCGGCTGTCATCGCGCAGTTTCCAGTGGATGGTCAGCCGCGCCCACGGCCAGTTGCTGGTGGCGGAAAATGACCGGCAGTTACTCGGCTATGCGCTGGTGTTGTTTCGTCGGGGCGCCTCCTCGGCGCGCCTGTATTCGATTGCCATTGCCGAGCATGCACGCGGCATTGGCTTGGGCAAGCAGTTGCTGAACGGCGTGGAAGCTATCGCCGTGGCACAGGGCTACACCTGCATACGTCTGGAAGTACGCACCGACAACCCCGGCGCCCTCAACCTCTATGAGCGCCACGGTTATCGGCGCTTTGCCCTGATCAACGACTACTACGAAGACCACACGCCCGCCCTGCGCCTGGAAAAACACCTGTAGCAAGCCCGCTCACTACTTGCACGGATCAAGCTCGTACGGATCAAGCCACCTGTTTGATTGCCGCCTTGGCTTCAAGCTCTCGCACCAGCGGCAACACGCGCTTGCCGAAGTATTCGACTTCTTCCTGGAAGTGCAGGAACCCGGCGAGTACCAGGTCCACCCCCACCGCCTTGAGCGCAACGATGCGCTCGGCGATCTGCTGCGGCGTGCCGATCAGGTTGGTCTTGAAGCCATCGTTGTACTGCACCAGGTCCTCGAAGCTGGATTTGGCCCAGTTGCCCTCTCCCTCCGGCGACGCCTTGCCGGCCTGTTTCGCCGCATCGCCGAAGGCATTCACCGCTTCCGGGTCGGCCTTGTCGATGATCTCGGCCAGCACGGCGCGCGCTTCTTCCTCGGTGTCGCGGGCGATCACAAAGGCGTTGACGCCGACTTTGACCGAGTGGTTATTGGCTGCTGCCTTGGCACGGATGTCGTCGACCTGGGCCTTGATACCTTCCGGGGTGTTGCCGTTGGTGAAGTACCAGTCCGACACCCGCGCCGCCATGTCCCGCGCCGCCCGCGAGCTGCCGCCCTGGAACACTTCCGGCTGGCCCAGTGGCTTGGGCTTGAGGGTGTAATTGTTGAACCGGTAGAAGTCGCCCTTGAAGGTGAAGTCATCCTGGGTCCAGATGCCTTTGAGGGCGCGGATGAACTCTTCGGAGCGGCGATAACGCTCGTCGTGCTCCAGCCAATGTTCGCCAATGGCCTGGAACTCACCCCTGAACCAACCGCTGACGATATTCACCGCGATACGACCATTGGTGAGTTGGTCGATGGTTGCCAATTGCTTGGCCGCCAGCGCCGGCTGCCACGGGCCGGGCAGGATCGCGGCGATCACCTTGAGCTTGGTGGTTGCAGCCAGCAACGCATGGCTGAATGCCACGGACTCATGCTGGTTCTCGGCGCCGTAGCCGGCGGTGAAACGGATCTGGGTCAGGCCGTACTCGAAGCCGGCAGCCTCAGCCAATTGCGCCAGCTTGCGGTTGTAATCGATGCCCCAGTGGGTGCGTTGCTCGATTTTGCTGACCACCAGCCCACCGCTGACGTTGGGCACCCAGTAGGCAAATTTCACGGCATGTTGAGTCATCGGACGGTACCTCGCAAAAAGGGATGTACCAGGGCTTGAGCAGCAAGCGTGCCAGGCTGGGAAACGCCCGCGCCATGCGGGCTGCGTTGAATACCGTGCGCCGTCGCCAGTGTCCTGGATTGCACGGGTTTGTCGATCCGCTGTTGCCAGGGCAACAGTGACTCGACGTTTGTCCCCGTAAATACGCGCCCCGGCACCCGGCACGGACTGTGCAATCGCCTCTGCATCGATCACTGCCCAGGAACCTCGCCATGACCGAACATCACGTCATCAACCCGCTGTCCACCGGCGTCGACTACCCCACGCTGGCGGCACGCTTTCGCCCGATCTTCCAGCGCATCGCCGAAGGCGCCGTAGCACGCGAACACAGCCGCACCCTGCCCCATGAGCCGATCCAATGGCTCAAGGAGGCGGGGTTTGGCGCGGTGCGCGTGCCGGTGGAGTATGGCGGCGGTGGTGCTTCATTGCCGCAGTTGTTCGAACTGCTGATCGAACTGGCCGAAGCCGACTCCAACGTGCCCCAGGCCCTGCGCGGGCACTTCGCCTTTGCCGAAGACCGCCTGAATGCACCGCCCGGCGCCGGCCGCGACCGGTGGTTCAAGCGTTTCGTGGACGGCGATATCGTCGGCTGTGCCTGGACCGAAATCGGCAACGTGGCCATTGGCGACGTGGTGACCCGGGTCAGCCCCGACGGCGACCAGTGGAAGCTCAACGGAGAAAAGTTCTATAGCACCGGCAGCATCTTCGCCGACTGGATCGATGTGTACGCCCAACGCAGCGACACCGGTGGCGACGTGATCGCCGCGACCCGCGCCCGTCAGCCTGGCGTGGAGCACAGTGACGACTGGGATGGCTTTGGCCAGCGCACCACCGGCAGCGGCACTTCGCGCTTTACCAATGCAGTCGTGGAGGCAGACAACGTGATCGACTTTGCCACGCGCTTCAAATACCAGACCGCGTTCTACCAACTGGTGCTGCTGGCCACCTTGGCGGGCATCGGCCGTGCCGCACTGCGCGATGTGGCGCATCAGGTGCGCAGCCGCAAGCGCATCTACAGCCATGGCAATGCGGCGCATGTCAGCCAGGATGCGCAGATTCAACAGGTGGTGGGTGAAGTGGCGGCGCTGGTGTATGCCGCCGAAGCGAGCGCGCTGAAGGCGACACTGCCCGCGCAACGGGCGTATGTGGCGCGATTCGGGGGCGACGATGCGGTAGAGCGCGAAGCCAATGTGGCGGCCGAGATTGAGTCGGCTACCGCACAGGTGGTGGTGTCGTCGTTGATTCAGCGGGCGACCAGCGAGTTGTTTAATGCGCTGGGGGCTTCGGATGTGCGCCAGGGTAAGGCGCTGGATCGGCATTGGCGGAATGCGCGGACGGTGTCGTCGCATAATCCGCTGATTTACAAGGCGCGGATTGTGGGGGATTGGGTGGTCAATGGGGCTGAGCCGCCGTTTGTCTGGCAGATTGGGAATGGGCCTGGCGTAGTGGGTTGAGGTTTTTGACTGTGTGTATATCCGTTATTTAGGTGATGGCGGAACCCTAAATGGCCGTTACCTGAACAACGGATATGCGCCCAATCAGAAAGCCAGTTTATAGCCAATAGCCATGAGCATAACCGCCAAACACGGCCGCAGCACCCCATCCGGCAACTTCCCCGTCATATGACTACCGATATAGATCCCCGGCAACGACCCCATCAACAAAAACCCGAGCAGATGCCAATCCATATTCCCCATGCTGGCATGCCCCAACCCGGCTACCAGGGTCAACGGCACGGCATGCGCAATCTCAGTCCCCACCAGCCGCCGCGTGGCCAGAAACGGATAAAGAATAAACAACGCCACCGTCCCCAGCGCACCCGCGCCAATGGAGGTCAGCGCCACCATGGTGCCGAGGATCGCCCCTGTCACCACCGTCAGCGCATTCAAGTTGCGCGGGCTCATGTGATAGCTGTCGCCCGCATGCCGCTGGGCAAACGCCAACAGGCTTTTCTTGAACAGAATCGCCAACGCCGTCAGCAGCAGCACCACACCGAGCGCCTGCTTGATCACTGCATTCATGGCGCTGGGGTCAGTATGCAGGCTGGCCAGAAACCACAGCGTCAGCAACACCGCCGGCACACTGCCCAGGGTCAGCCAGCCGGTGATGGTCCAGTCGATATTCTTGTTCTTGCTGTGTACCAGCACCCCACCCGACTTGGTGATGGCGGCGTACAACAGATCGGTACCCACGGCAGTGGCCGGGTTGATGCCGAACCACAACAGGATCGGCGTCATCAACGAACCGCCGCCCACACCGGTCATGCCCACGATAAAACCCACGATCAGACCGGCAACCACAAAACCAAAATTACCCACATCCATTACAGCTACCTGCGGCCTTATAAATTTCTGGCCGCAGGATAGCGATTTTTCTTATAACGACTTATACCAATATGATCTGACTTTATGCCTTTTAGGCCAGTCGATGACAGACATAAGCCTGGGTCTTATACGGAAAGGCCACGGTGTCCTTCCCCTTCAACGCCGGATGGGTGTCGATCAGCGCCTGCAATTGCGCGGTAACGCGGGCCTTGGGCTCATCGTCCAGCGCGGCAATAAAGCTCACCGAGAGAAAGCGATCCATGATCACCTCTTGAGGACTGCCGACATGGCTATAGGGGAAACAGGTGACTTCGGGCTGGGAAAAATACTTGCCGCTGAACGCGTCACGCCAACGCCCGGTATGAAAGCGCGGGGTATCGCCCTCGTACGGGGTGATGATGTCGGTGATCGCGGCGACCCAATCCACCGATTCGTCTCGCACATTCCACACCAGGCCAAGGCGGCCGTCAGGCTTGAGCACGCGATGGATTTCCGCCAGGGCCGCCTCGGTGGAAAACCAGTGGAAGGCCTGGGCGCACACCACTGCATCGGCGCTGGCGGCTGGCAATGGGATGGATTCAGCGGTGCCATTGAGCAGACGCACATCCGGCATCAGTCGGGTCAACTGCGCGCCCATCGCCGCCACCGGCTCGACCGCGATCAGGGTCGGTGCCAGGGCGCTGAGCAAGCGGGTGAACTTGCCAGTGCCGGCGCCCAGGTCAATCACGCTGGACTGCGCGCTGATGCGCAACGTGTCGGCCAGCCAGCCGGTGAGTTGCCGCGGATAATCCGGTCGCCCCTGGGCGTAGGTAACAGCCTGGGCAGAAAAACCTTGTTGAGCAGACGTGTGCACACCAGTCATTGCCAATCTCTCCTCGGGTAAAACGGGGGGACACAGTGTGCGCCCTCTCAGGTTTATTTTCTAATCGCTGCATCCAATCGTGCCGGCCATGGGTAGTCCTCTCAGTTACCCCGCTGTTTCACTGAAATGGAGAAGTACCCATGAACGCTAAAGCACTGCTCTGCCTCACCGCCCTGCTCGCCGCCGCGCCTGCCGCCTTTGCCCAGGCCGACCTGCCCGACAGCATCAAGGTGCCGGACGGCCACAAAGTGGCACTGGAGACCACCGGCGTTGGCGAAATCACCTACGAGTGTCGCGACAAAGCCAACGCCGCCGGCCAGACCGAGTGGACTTTTGTCGGGCCCAAGGCAGTGTTGAACGACCGCAGCGGTAAACCAGTCGGCACCTACTTCGGCCCACCGGCCACCTGGCAGGCCGAGGACGGCTCGAAAATCACCGGCACGCAGTTGGCCGTGGCACCGGCGGGGGCGGGCAACCTGCCGTATCAACTGGTCAAGGCCAACCCGGCCGAAGGCAAGGGTGCAATGAGCGGCGTGAGCTACATCCAGCGCGTGGCGCTCAAGGGTGGCGTGGCGCCGAGCAGCGCGTGCACCACGGCCAGCAAAGGCAAGCAGGAAGTGGTGAAATACCAGGCGGATTACATCTTCTGGGCGGCCAACTGAGCAAAGTCGGCTACGCTGCCCCCCATACTGATCGTTGGGGGGGAGCACCACGTGTTTGATTACGAAGCTTGCCTGCGGGCCTGCGCCCGCGGCGAGCAACGCGCCTTGCGCCAGCTCTACGAGCAGGACAGCAGTCGCTTGCTCGGCGTGGCTTTGCGCATCGTGCGCGAAAAAGCGCTGGCCGAAGACATCGTGCACGACGCGTTCATCAATATCTGGCGTGGTGCCGGCAGTTTCGACCCCAGCCGCGGTTCGGCCCGTGGCTGGGTGTTCAGCGTGACCCGGCACCTGGCGCTCAATGTGGTTCGCAACCACTACCGTGAAGTGCCGCTGGGCGAGGAATACGAGCAGGTCGCAGCCACCGACACTGTTGAATTCAGCACACGCTCCGGGCAAGTCCACACCTGCCTGGAGCAGCTCGACCCGACCCGTCGCACGTGCATCCTGCATGCCTATGTCGACGGTTTTTCCCACAGCGAAATCGCCCGGAAACTGGACGCCCCGCTGGGGACCGTCAAAGCCTGGATCAAACGTAGCCTCGCCGCGCTGCGGGAGTGCATGGCATGAGCAACCCTCTGGACGAACTGGCCGGCGAATACGTGCTGGGCACCCTGCCCGGCGAACAGCGCGCCGAGGTGGAACAACGTCTCCAGCACGACGCCGAACTGCGTGCCGCAGTGGACGCCTGGGAGCAGCGTCTGTTGCCGCTGACCGCCTTGGCGGAGCCCGTGCCCCCCTCCGCTGAATTATGGCGACGCATCGAGCGCCACACGGCAAGTGCCCGCACCCCCTGGTGGAACCTGCTCGCCGTATGGCGCAGCCTGGCCGGTGCCGGGATGGTCACCACGCTGGTCCTCGCCGCGCTGCTGCTGACGCGTCCGCCTGTCCTTGAACCCAGCTTTGTGGTCGTGTTGGTCGCCCCGCAAAGCCAGGCGCCGGGCTGGGTGATCCAGGCCAGCAATGACCAGCAGATCCAATTGATTCCATTGGGCGTGATGGACGTGCCGGGCGACAAGGCCCTGCAGTTCTGGACCAAAGGTGATGGCTGGCAGGGGCCGGTGTCCCTGGGGCTGGTCAAGCCGGGCCAGACACTGTCGGTGCCGCTGGACCAACTGCCGCCGCTGACACAGAACCAGCTGTTCGAACTGACCCTGGAAGACTCACAGGGCTCGCCGACCGGCAAGCCCACCGGGCCGATCCAGGCGATCGGCCGTGCGGTCAAGGTGCTCTGATCAGCCGGCGCTGGGCAACCACAACCGGAACCGCGCACCACCCAATGGCGACGCCAACGCCGTCAAGGTGCCGCCCTGGGCTTCCAGGGCGCGCCGGCTGATGGCCAGGCCCAGGCCGAAACCGCCGGTGGCGCGATCACGGCTGCGGTCCAGGCGGTAGAACGGTTCGAAGATGCGTTCACGCTGGTCAAGCGGGATGCCGATGCCATCATCGTCCACCCAGATTTCACACCCCTTGGCGCAGACCTTTACGCCGACCTGAATGCGCTTGTCGCAGTAACGTGTGGCGTTGCGCAGCAGGTTTTGCAAAGCGCGGGCGGTGAGGCGCGGGTCGAGGCTGAAGCGCTCCACGGCACAGTCGAGCGCGACATCGATGACGATCTCGGGATTTTCCAGTTCGTCGTCGACGCTGCCCAGCACGCTGTCGATAAACTCATCGAGCACCACCTCGACCCGCTCCGGCAGTTGCGCCGGGTTTTGCAGGCGGCTGTAGGACAGTAGCTCCAACACCAGTTCATCCAGCTCGCGGATATGTGCCACCAGGCCGTGCAGGCGTTCGCGGCTGGCCTCGGGCAAATCTTCGGACAACGCCAGGGCCAGGCCGAAATCCAGGCGCGTGAGCGGTGTGCGCAGTTCATGGGAAACGGCGTTGAGTAGATCGCGCTGTTGGTTGAGCAGGTGCTCGATGTCGTCGGCCATGGCGTCGAACACCGATGCCAGGCTGCCGATGCTGGAACTGGCCGGAAGACCGGTGCGTTCAGCCAGGTTACCCTGGCCCAGTTGCCCGGCGGTGCTTTTCAGGCGTTCCAGGTCGCGCCAGTGCGGACGCAGCCATATGAGCAGGCAGGCCAGCAGCGCGGCGACGATCAGCACGTTGATCGCCCAATACAGCACGTTCATGTCCATCGGGTCGGGCGGAATGGTCAGCTTGACCACGAATTGCTCATTGATCGGCGAGCTGATCTGCTCCATCCAGCCCCATTCGCCCAGGCGCACCACCGACTTGCCCTGCTCCAGCAGCTGTTCTTCCGCCGGGGTGTAGCTGGCGTCCTGGCGCAACAGCAATTGCACTTTCAGCGGCGCAAAATCGCGGCCCAGTTGCTCGGTCACCTGTGACCAACGCTCTACCGGCGCCCGCTGATATTGCTTGACGATCAGCTTTTGCTGGCCGCGGGTCTGCTCGATGTTGTAGTTCATGTAGCGGTGTTCGAACAGCTGGATCACCAACGAAGGGATCAAATAGATCGCCAGGCTGTAGGTGACGATGGTGATCAGGTAGAGGCGCAGCAATACACGAAACATGGCTCAGCATTCCCACTCGGAACGGCTGAACAGGTAGCCCTTGCCCCACACCGTCTTGATCTTGCGCGCCTCGCCGGCGTTGTCGTCGAACTTGCGACGCAGCTTGGAGATGGCCACGTCCACCGAGCGGTCGGTGCCGTTGAACTCGATGCCGCGCAGGCGTTGCAGGATCTGGTCGCGGCTGAGCACTTCACCGGCATGCCGCGCCAGCACCACCAGCAGGTTGTATTCGCCGCTGGACAACTCCACCGCCTGATCGCGCCAGGTCACGGTGCGCTCCGACAGGTCGATGCACAGGTTGCCCATGATGATCTGGTCGTTGGCCACCTGGGGCTCGGACAGGCTGCTGCGACGCAGCAAGGTGCGGACGCGGGCGAGCAGTACACGTGGCTCGCAGGGCTTGGTCACGTAGTCGTCGGCGCCCATTTCCAAGCCCAGCACCTGGTCGTGGCTATCATCGCGGGCAGTGAGCATCAGGATCGGCAGGCCCGCCGAGTCGGCACGCAGCAGGCGGCACACCTGCAGGCCGTCGAGGCCGGGCAGCATCAGGTCGAGGATCACCAGGTCCGGCGGGTTCAGGCGTGCGCGTTCACGGACATGGTCGCCACGGCTGAGCACATTGACGTGGTAGCCATTGCGTTCCAGGTAGCTGGCAATCAGCTCGGAGAGTGCGGCGTCGTCTTCCACCAGGAGGATGTTGGGCATAAAGGTGTTTCCAGAAAATACAGTTGTTGGTCGTACACAAATCCCATGTGGGAGGGGGCTTGCCCTCGATAGCGGTGGCTCAGTGAAGCGTATTTCGACTGCTACACCGCTATCGGGGGCAAGCCCCCTCCCACATGGCATCTCCATGTTTGCAGGATTGTGCAAGGATATACGCCCCCGGCGCCCCGCGCGCCGCACCTTACATTTCTTCACAGACCCGCTACACAGCTTCACAGCACCACGGCGCAGGTGACTTTAGGATGCGCCAGTCAATATTGGGATAAGAGCATGTCGAAGAATCTGTTTGCGCCATTTTGCCTGCTGGCCCTCACCCTGGCCCTGAGCGCGTGTGGCGACTCCGCCGCCGAAGCGCCGCAAATGCCCCTGGCCAAAGTGCGCATCGAAACCCTGGAAGCCAAACCCCTGTCGATCAGCAGCGAACTGAGCGGGCGCATTGCCGCGCCGCGCATCGCCGAAGTGCGCGCAAGGGTCGCCGGCGTGGTGATGCAACGGGTGTTCAAGGAAGGCCATGACGTGAAACAGGGCGACGTGCTGTTTCGCATCGACCCCGCGCCCTTCAAGGCCGACCTCGACAGCGCCCAGGCCAACCTGAGCAAGGCCGAGGCGGATGCGTTCAAGGCGCGCCTGCAGGAGCAGCGCTACAGCCAATTGGTGGAAGGCAACGCCATCAGCGGCCAGGACTACGACAACGCCCGCGCCGCCGTACGCCAGACCAACGCCGAAGTCGCCGCCAACAAGGCAGCCGTGGAACGCGCCCGCTTGAACCTGGGTTACGCCACTGTGACCGCGCCGATTTCCGGGCGCATCGGCCGGGCGCTGGTGACGGAAGGCGCGCTGGTCGGGCAGAACGAGGCCACGCCGCTGGCGATCATCCAGCAACTGGACCCGATCCATGCCGACCTGACCCAGTCCAACCGCGAGCTGAACGACCTGCGCCGCGCCTTCCGTGCCGGCAGCCTGAAGCAAGTCGGCCAGGACCAGGCCAAGGCCACCCTGATCGAGGACGACGGCAGCCTGTACCCACTGCCGGGCAAGTTGCTGTTCGCCGAGATCAGCGTCGACCCGGGTACCGGGCAGATCATCCTGCGCAGCGAGTTCCCCAACCCGGACCTCGACCTGCTGCCCGGCAGCTTTGTACGGGTGCGCCTGGAGCAAGCCGTCGACAAGCAAGGCATCAGCGTGCCGCAACGCGCCATCACCCGTGACAGCGCCGGTATCCCGATGGTCTTGCTGCTGGACGCCGAGCAGACCGTGAGCCAGCAGCCGGTGGAGTTGGGCGCGGTGGTCAACGATCGCTGGATCGTCAGCAGCGGTCTCAAAGCCGGTGACCGCATCATCGTCGAAGGCCTGCAGCACGCGCGCCCCGGTGAAAAAGTTGAAGTGGACGACAGCCCGCTCGTAAAGGAATAACCCGCCATGCCGCAGTTCTTTATTGACCGCCCGATCTTCGCCTGGGTGGTCGCCCTGTTTATCCTGCTGGCCGGCTTGCTGGCCATCCCGCAGTTGCCGGTGGCGCAGTACCCCAACGTCGCGCCGCCGAAAGTAGAGATCTACGCGGTGTACCCCGGTGCATCGGCGCAGACCCTGGACGAAAGCGTGGTGAGCCTGATCGAGCAGGAGCTCAACGGCGCCGATCACCTGTTGTATTTCGAATCCCAGAGCAGCCTGGGTTCGGCCACCATCACCGCCACCTTCCAACCGGGCACCAACCCGGAAATGGCCCAGGTCGATGTGCAGAACCGCCTCAAAGCGGTCGAGCCGCGCCTGCCGCAAGCCGTTACCCAGCAAGGCTTGCAGGTGGAGAAAGTCTCCGCCGGCTTCCTGCTGCTGGTGACCCTCACGTCCAACGACGGCAAGCTCGATGACGTGGCGCTCAGCGACTACCTGGCGCGTAACGTGATGAACGAGCTCAAGCGCCTGGACGGTGTGGGCAAGGCCCAGCTATACGGCGCCGAGCGTGCCATGCGGATCTGGATCGACCCGCAGAAGCTGATCGGTTTCAACCTCACGCCGGCCGATGTGAACGCGGCGATCAGCGCGCAGAACGCCCAGGTCTCGGCGGGCAGCATCGGTGACTTGCCGGGTACCAATACCCAGGAAATCACCGCGGCGATCCTGGTCAAGGGCCAGTTGTCGACGCCGGCCGAGTTCGCCGACATCGTGCTCAAGGCCAACCCGGACGGCTCCACCGTGCGCATCGGCGATGTGGCGCGGGTGGAAGTCGGCAGCCAGGAATACCAGTTCTCCACGCGCCTCAACGGCAAGCCCTCCACCGCCGTCAGCGTACAGCTGTCGCCCGGCGCCAACGCGTTGAGCACCGCCACCCTGGTGCGGGCGAAGATGGACGAGCTGTCGCGCTATTTCCCGGCCAATGTGGAGTACAAGATTCCGTACGACACCTCGCCGTTCGTCAAGGTTTCGATCACCAAGGTGGTCTACACCCTGCTTGAGGCAATGGCGCTGGTGTTCGCGGTGATGTTCCTGTTCCTGCAGAACGTGCGCTATACGCTGATCCCGACGCTGGTGGTGCCGATTGCGCTGATGGGCACCTTCGCCACCATGTTGCTGCTGGGCTTTTCGATCAACGTGCTGACCATGTTCGGCATGGTGCTGGCCATCGGCATCCTGGTGGACGACGCGATTGTGGTGGTGGAAAACGTCGAGCGCATCATGGCCACCGAGGGCCTGTCGCCCAAGGAAGCGACGAAAAAGGCCATGGGCCAGATCACCGGCGCCATCATCGGCATCACCCTGGTGCTGGTGGCGGTGTTCCTGCCGATGGCGTTCATGGCCGGTTCGGTGGGGGTGATCTACCAGCAATTCTCGCTGTCGATGGCCACCTCGATCCTGTTCTCGGCGTTTCTCGCCCTGACCTTGACCCCGGCCCTGTGCGCCACCTTGCTCAAGCCGATCCCCAAGGGCGAGCACCATGCCAAGGGCGGTTTCTTCGGCTGGTTCAACCAGCGTTTTGAAAGCCTCACCGACCGCTATGAAGGCTGGGTGGCCTATGCCCTCAAGCGCAGTGGCCGTTACCTGCTGATCTACCTGGTATTGCTGGTGGGCCTGGGCTGGATGTTCAGTCGCCTGCCCTCCTCGTTCCTGCCGGTGGAAGACCAGGGCTACACCATCACCGATATCCAGTTGCCGCCGGGGGCGAGCAAGAATCGCACGGTGCAGGTGGCCGAGCAGATCGAAGCGCACAACGCCGAAGAGCCTGGGGTGGGTGATACCACCATGATCATGGGTTTCAGCTTCTCCGGTTCGGGGCAGAACGCAGCGTTGGCGTTTACCACGCTCAAGGATTGGTCGCAGCGCAGCAGCGATGACTCCGCATCGTCGATTGCCGACCGCGCCAACATGGCCTTCAGCGAACTGAAAGATGCGGTCGCCTACGCCATCCTGCCGCCGCCAGTGGACGGCCTGGGCACCTCCAGCGGCTTCGAGTTCCGCCTGCAGGACCGCGGTGGCGTGGGCCATGCCGCGTTGATGGCCGCGCGTACCGAGTTGCTGGCCGCCGCCGCGAAAAGCCCGATCCTGGCCAACGTGCGCGAAAGCGCCCTGGCCGAGGCACCGCAAGTGCAGCTTGAAGTGGACCGCAAGCAGGCCAATGCGTTGGGCGTGTCGTTTGCCGACGTCGGCAATGTGCTGTCCTCGGCCGTCGGTTCGGCCTATATCAACGACTTCCCCAACCAGGGCCGCATGCAGCGGGTGGTGGTGCAGGCCGAAGGTGACCAACGCAGCCAGGTGGCGGACTTGATGAAAATCAACGTGCGCAACAACGCCGGCAAGATGGTGCCACTGTCCGCCTTTGTCGAAGCCAGATGGACCCAGGGCCCGACCCAGTTGACCCGCTACAACGGCTACCCGGCCATCGCGATTTCCGGCGAAGCCGCTCCAGGGCACAGTACCGGTGAGGCCATGGACGAGATCCAGCGCCTGGTCAGCCAATTGCCCGCCGGCCTGGGCCAGGAATGGACCGGGTTGTCGTTGCAGGAGCGCTTGTCCGGCTCCCAGGCCCCGATACTGCTGGGCTTGTCGCTGCTGATCGTGTTCCTGTGCCTGGCGGCGCTGTATGAAAGCTGGTCGATCCCGACCTCGGTGCTGCTGGTGGTGCCGCTGGGTGTGCTGGGCGCGGTACTGGCCGTGGCCTTGCGGGGCATGCCCAACGATGTGTTCTTCAAGGTCGGCCTGATCACCATCATCGGCCTGTCGGCGAAGAACGCGATCCTGATCATCGAATTCGCCAAGGACCTCTACGACCAGGGTGAAGACCTGATGAGCGCCACCCTGAAGGCTGCGCGCTTGCGCTTGCGCCCGATCATCATGACCTCGCTGGCGTTCATCCTCGGCGTGGTGCCGTTGGCGATTGCCACCGGCGCCAGTTCCGCCAGCCAGCAAGCGATTGGTACCGGCGTGATCGGCGGGATGATCACCGCGACACTGGCGGTGGTGTTTGTGCCGGTGTTTTTTGTGGTGGTGATGAAGTTGGTTAAAAAGCGCCGCGACTGATTGACGTCAACCGACGCAAGCCCACTGAAAAGAGCCCTTGCAAACTGTCAATGTTGACAGTTTCGCAGGGTTCTTTTTCGTTTTAGTGTGCCTTTGTTCAATCCGAACGATCAGTAAAGAGAAGCTTCCCATGAGCGAACACTCAGGCTTACTGCTTTCCAACGGGTACCTGGCGGTAGGCATTGGAAACAGTTTTTTTGTCAGCGAAGACTTAACAGTAATCCATACGAGCCAATTGCTGCGTATTGAGGCACCGGGCACTGGAAACTCAGCCGGAGAATTCATCATCACGGTCAATAACCCTGGGAATGGTGGAACAGCCATACCGGTTGGTCCTGGCAACCCTTCGCAGCTCACCTACGAACGGTACGGCTATCCTACCCGCCATGCCGGTAGCGGAAGCATAACCTTCGTGTGGGACCCTACACGTAAAATGCTTGATGCGACGTTTGAAGCCATCTTGGTTCCTGTCGCGCACTACCCCGCAGTCAAACTCAGGGACGGCGCCATCCGTCACGTTGAATAAGCACGGCTGTAACCGCCATGTTTGATGGCCAGGACGTGCAACTGACAAAAAGGAGTGTTCGACGCAGTCAGTCAGGGACTAAAGAATGCGCTATGGTGCTCGCAGAGACATTTCATTGTGAGCCGCCATGCCGTTCCTCGCCCGCACCCACCCTCGCCTCTCCGCCGCCGCCGTGCTGGGTATTGCCGTGGGCATCCTGGCGCCGGCAGACACCGTCGTCAGCAAAATCCTCATCGGCTGGAATGCCGGGGTCTGGACCTACCTGGTACTGATGCTATGGCTGACCCGGCGGGCCAAGGCCGAGGATGTGAAGCGCATCGCCGAAATCGAAGATGAAAATGCCGGGCTGGTGCTGTTCACGGTGTGCATCGCCGCTCTCGCCAGCCTGGCAACCATCACCTTCGAACTGGTGGGCAGCAAAGACCTGGCCACCTCGGAACGCCTGCTGCACTACGGTTTCACCGGGCTGACAGTGATCGGTTCGTGGTTGCTGATCGGGGTGATCTTCAGCGTGCATTACGCGCGCCTTTATTACACCTGGGACGGCAAGGAGCCGGCGCTGCGCTTTGCCGAAGGTTTGCAGACCCCCAACTATTGGGACTTCCTGTATTTTTCCTTCACCATCGGCGTGGCGGTGCAGACCTCTGATGTCGGGGTTGCCACCCGAGGCATGCGCAAGGTAGTGCTGGGTCAATCATTGATCGGGTTTCTGTTCAACACGGCGATCCTGGGGTTCTCGATCAATATCGCCGCTGGCTTATTCGGTTGAGGCTGCACAAACCTTCTAGACGCTTATGCCCAGCTGGGCGCTAATTACCTCACCTATTCCGCCTCGGTGTTTTATGGCCGCGCACAATTGGATCGACCTGTCCCAGGACGCCGACACCGGCATCGAGACCCTGCGCGCGCATTTCGAAGGCCATGCGTACGACCCGCATTGGCACGACAGCTACCTGATCGGCGTGACCGAGCAAGGCGTGCAGCAATTCAACTGCCGCCGTACCCGCCACAACAGCGTGCCCGGCCAGGTGTTCCTGGTGGAGCCCGGGGAACTGCATGATGGCGATGCGCCCACTGCCGACGGCTTCACTTACCACATGCTCTATCTCGACCCGCAGTGGTTGGCGCGGGAGGTGAGCGCGGTGTTTGAAGAGGCACCACTCGATAGCCAACTGAGTTTCGCCAATACCTTGACCAGCGACCCGCGCCTGGCCATCGCCACCACTCAAGCTTTCCAGACCCTGCACGCCGGCGAACTGCGCATCGTGCGCCAGCGCGCCATGGACCATCTGTTGGAGCGCCTCACCGGCCAACTCTACTGGCGCATCCGCTACCGCGAAGACCCGCGATTGCCACTGGTTGCGCACAAGGCGCGGGAATACCTGCACGCTCATCTGCACGTGGATGTGGGCATGGACGAACTGGCCCTGGCCTGCGGCGTCGACCGTTTCCGCCTGACCCGTGCGTTCAAGAGCGCATTCGGCCTGCCGCCCCATGCCTACCTGGTGCAACTGCGCCTGGCCCGCGCCCGGCACTTGCTGGCCAAGGGCGAGCAACCCGCCGATATCGCGATTGCCCTGGGCTTTGCCGACCAGAGCCACTTGGGCCGCTGGTTCATGCGTGCCTACGGTCTGACGCCCGCCGCCTACCGAAAACGCTGCTCAAATCTTCCAGACAGATGACATACCGGCCCGGGAAGATCGACACCATCTTTCGGTTTGTCGGAGTCACCTGCCATGTTGCCGTTCATGTTGTTTGCCTTGGTCGCCTCGATCACACCAGGCCCTACCAATATCCTGGTGCTGAGTAACAGCGCGCAGTATGGCTTGAGAGCCGCGTTGCCCATTATTTTCGGCGCCTGCGCCGGGGCTGCCGGCCTTGTATTGCTAGTGGGAACCGGCATGGGCCAATCCCTGGTGCATTTGCCCAAGGTGCAAACGGCCATGCAATTGACCGGCGTCGCCTGGCTGAGCTACTTGGCCTGGCAGATCTTCAGAGCACCCGCTCAAGCCATCGAAGTGAATACCCGCGAAAAGCCCCTCGGCCTGATTGGCGCAGCCAGCCTGCAATTGATCAACCCGAAAACCTGGATGATGGCGCTCGCGGTGGTGAGTATATTTGCCGGCCAGGGGGCCGAGCGCCAAAGCCAGGTGGTGCAGTTGTCCCTGGTGTTTTTCCTGATATCGATACCTTGCCTGGGCACTTGGGCTCTGTTGGGGGCCGGCGCCTCACGGGTGTTTCGTTCGGCCACGGCCATGCAACGTTTCAACCAGTGTATGGCCCTGCTGCTATTGGCCGCGACCTGGTTGGGTGTGCTGGTCTGAACGTACCGATCATCTGGCCTTGCCCTGCATCTTCTTGACGACTTTGCTGGTTTAGTGTTTTCCTGAAACCGGTTTCAGTCATTCCAATAAAAACAGAAGGTCGATGACCGTGAACACTTTTTCCGCCGCCCAGCGCAGCCGCGTGACCATGCTCGACGTGGCCCAACACGCCGGCGTCTCCAAAGCCAGCGTCTCGCGCTTTATCGGCGACGACCGTGCCCTGCTCTCCGATGCCATCGCCCTGCGTATCGAGCAAGCCATCGAGCACCTCGGCTACCGCCCCAACCAGATGGCCCGTGGCCTGAAACGTGGGCGCACGCGCCTGATCGGCATGCTGGTGGCCGATATCCGCAACCCCTATTCCATTGCCGTGATGCACGGTGTCGAAACCGCTTGCCGTCAACACGGCTACAGCCTGGTGGTATGCAACACCGACCGTGACGACGAGCAAGAACGCCAGCACTTGGCAGCGTTGCGTTCGTACAACATCGAAGGGCTGATCGTGAACACCCTCGGCCATCACTTGGACCAGTTGCTGGAACTGCAACGGGAAATGCCGCTGGTGCTGGTGGACCGCAAGGTCGAGCCGCTGCGCAGCGACCTGGTTGGCCTGGACAACCCGGCGGCGGTGCGTATGGCTGTAGAACATCTGGAGCGACAGGGTTACCGCGATGTGCTGATGGTCAGTGAAGCCACCGATGGCACCAGTTCGCGCCTGGAGCGCCTGGACAGTTTCAAGGCTGAAATCGCCAGCCGCCCGGCATTGACCGGCGCTGTGCTGGCGTTGGATGAAACACTGCAACAACACCTGCACACCTTTCTTGCCAAACCTGGCCCCAAGGCACTGTTCTGTGCCAACGGCGTCGCGGCGCTGGCCTGCACCCGTGCATTGAAGAACCTGGGTTGCAACCTGTTCGACGACATCGGCCTGATCGCCCTGGATGACCTGGACTGGTACCCGCTGGTAGGCACGGGTATTACCGCCCTCGCCCAGCCGACCGCATCCATCGGTGCAACGGCATTCGATTGCCTGCTCAAGCGCTTGCGCGGCGATACCGAGCCAACACGTACCCTGGATTTCCTGCCCGAGCTGATCGTCCGTGGCTCGACCCGGCACCTCTAAAAAATTTTGAACAAAAATGAAACCGGTTTCAGAGGTAAACAACAATGCATAAATACCCCGTCTCCATCAGCCTTTCCAGCTACGGCGCCGAGCTGGTACGTCAGCAGGGCCAGCTTAGTTTCGTCGAAGTCCTCGCCGCCGCCGGCGCCCAGTGCATCGAGTGGCGCGAAGAGCTTTTAACGGACGAACAGCCCACCGAACTGGCCCAGGCAGCAGCGCAACAGGATTTGAAGTCGGTGTTCTCATCGCCTTTGGAACTGTGGGTCGCCGGCCGCGCCCAAGCGAATGCCGAACTCGCGGCCACCCTGGATCGGGCGCAGGCGTTTGGCTCACGCTGGCTGAAAGTCTCCCTCGGCTACTTCACCGACACCAACGACCTGGAAAGCCTGCACGCCCTGCTCAACCGCCACCCGGTCCGCCTGTTGGTAGAGAACGACCAGACCCTGCACGGCGGCCGCATCGAACCCCTGCAGCGCTTCTTCACCGAAGTGGAACGCCTGGGCCTGCCGGTGAAGATGACCTTCGACATCGGCAACTGGCAATGGCAAGACCAATCCGCTCTAACCGCTGCACGCCTGCTGGGCCGGCATGTGGATTACCTGCACTGCAAGGCCGTGGCCCGGCGCCCGGACGGCAAGCTGGTCGCTGTGCCGCCGGGCGCCACCGACCTGCATCTGTGGGAACAACTGCTCAAGCATATGACTCAAGGGATTACCCGGGCGGTGGAATTCCCGCTGCAAGGCGATGACCTGGTCGAGGTCACCACCCGGCACATTGCCGCCCTCGCCATCCTTGGCCAACCGCGCGTGGAGAATGCCCATGTCTGAGATCGATATCCTGTCGTTTGGTGAGACCATGGCGATGTTCGTCGCCGAACAGACCGGCGACCTGGCGCAAGTGGCGCAGTTTCACAAGCGCATTGCCGGGGCGGACAGCAACGTCGCCATTGGCCTGTCACGCCTGGGCTTCAACGTGGCCTGGCTGAGCCGGGTCGGCAATGACTCCCTTGGGCGCTTTGTGGTCGATACCTTGAACAAAGAAGGCCTGGACTGCCGGCATGTGGCGGTCGACCCGTTGCACCCCACCGGCTTTCAGCTCAAGTCCCGTGAAGAAACGGGTGATGACCCTCAGGTCGAGTATTTCCGCAAAGGCTCGGCAGCCAGCCACTTGTCCGTCGCAGCCATCAGCCCTGCCCTGCTGCAAGCCCGCCATCTGCATGCCACCGGCATTCCGCCAGCGTTGTCCGCCGCCACCCGCGAGTTGTCCGCCGAGCTGATGACCCAGATGCGCAAGGCCGGGCGCAGCGTGTCGTTCGATCCCAACCTGCGCCCATCGCTGTGGGCCAACCAGCAGACGATGATCCGCGAAATCAACGCCCTCGCTGGGCTGGCCGATTGGGTCCTGCCGGGTCTGGGCGAAGGTCGCCTGCTGACCGGCTTCGATGACCCGGCCGATATCGCCGCGTTCTACCTCGACCAGGGCGCCGAAGCCGTGGCGATCAAGCTTGGCCCGGACGGCGCCTATTACCGCACCCAGATGGACCAGGGCTTCGTCGCCGCCGTGCGGGTGGACAAGGTGGTCGACACCGTTGGCGCCGGCGACGGTTTTGCCGTGGGCATGATCAGCGCCCTGCTGGAAAACCTCAGCTTTCCCGAGGCGGTGCAGCGCGGCAACTGGATCGGCAGCCGCGCCGTGCAGAGCCGTGGCGATATGGAAGGCTTGCCCACCCGTTCAGAGTTACCGATTCGATCCGTTGCCTGACCCATTCCCTGTTGCCACAACTACAACAAGCTCAGGAGCAACCCCATGGACACCGTGAAACTCGCCACCCGCCGTTGGTGGTACATCATGCCCATCGTTTTTATCACCTACAGCCTGGCGTACCTGGACCGCGCCAACTATGGCTTCGCCGCCGCCTCCGGGATGGCCGAAGACCTGATGATCACCCCCGGTATGTCGTCGTTGCTGGGGGCGCTGTTCTTCCTCGGCTACTTTTTCTTCCAGGTGCCGGGGGCGATCTATGCGCAGAAGCGTAGCGTCAAGAAGCTGATCTTCGTCAGCCTGATCCTGTGGGGCGGCCTGGCCACCCTGACCGGCGTGGTGTCCAACGCCTACATGCTGATCGTGATTCGCTTCATGCTCGGCGTGGTCGAAGCCGCCGTGATGCCGGCGATGCTGGTGTACCTGTGCCACTGGTTCACCCGTGCCGAGCGCTCGCGCGCCAATACGTTCCTGATCCTCGGCAACCCGGTGACCATGCTGTGGATGTCAGTGGTGTCGGGCTATCTGGTGCAGCATTTCAGCTGGCGCTGGATGTTTATCATCGAAGGCCTGCCGGCCGTGCTGTGGGCGTTTATCTGGTGGAAGCTGGCCGATGAGCGTCCAAAGGATGCCAAGTGGCTGAGCGACGCCGAGAAACAGGACCTGGAAACCGCGCTGGCCGCCGAGCAAGTCGGGATCAAGGCGGTGAAGAACTATGCCGAAGCGTTCCGCTCGCCCAAGGTGATCATCCTGGCGCTGCAGTTCTTTTGCTGGAGCATCGGCGTGTATGGCTTTGTACTGTGGCTGCCGTCGATCCTCAAGCAAGGCTTGCAGATGGACATGGTCGAAGCCGGCTGGCTGTCGGCGCTGCCTTACCTGGCGGCGGTGATCGGCATGCTGGTGGTGTCCTGGGGCTCGGACAAGCTGCAAAAACGCAAGCGCTTCGTATGGCCGCCGTTGCTGATTGCTTCGATTGCTTTCTATGCGTCCTACGTGCTCGGCGCCGAACACTTCTGGTGGTCCTACACCCTGCTGGTCATTGCCGGCGCGTGCATGTATGCGCCGTACGGACCGTTTTTCGCCATCGTCCCGGAAATTCTCCCGGCCAACGTCGCCGGGGGCGCCATGGCACTGATCAACAGCATGGGCGCCCTGGGTTCATTCGGCGGCTCGTACCTGGTGGGCTATCTCAATAGCAGCACCGGTTCGCCCGGCGCCTCTTACCTGCTGATGAGCGGCGCGTTGCTGCTGTCGGTGGTGCTGACGATTTTTCTCAAGCCCGGCGCCAGTGACCGTACGCCGGCGCCCAACCCGGAATTGAAGGTAAAGACCGCATGAAAAAGTCTGTCGTGTTGTACAAGAAACTCTCGGCACCGTTGATGGCCCGCCTGCATGAACAGGCCGAGATCACGCTGATCGAAGCGTTGGACGAGACCGGCCTGGCCAAGTTGCGCGCCGCCCTGCCCGGCGCCCACGGCCTGTTGGGCGCAAGCCTGCGCCTGGACGCCAGGCTGCTGGACCTGGCGCCACGACTGGAGGCGGTGGCGAGCGTGTCGGTGGGCGTCGACAACTATGATATCGACTACCTCACCGAGCGCGGCATCCTGCTCAGCAACACCCCGGATGTGCTCACCGAGACCACCGCCGACACCGGTTTTGCGCTGATCCTGGCCACCGCGCGCCGTGTGGTCGAACTGGCCGACATGGTGCGCGCAGGCCAGTGGAGCAAAAACATCGGCCCGGCGCATTTCGGCAGCGACGTGCATGGCAAGACCCTCGGCATCATCGGCATGGGCCGCATCGGCGAAGCGTTGGCCCAGCGCGGGCATTTTGGCTTCGGCATGCCGGTGATCTACCACAGCCATTCGCCCAAGCCTGCGGTGGAGGCCCGTTTTGGCGCGCAGTACCGCAGCTTGAACGAATTGCTGCAACAGGCCGACTTTGTCTGCCTTACGCTGCCACTGACCGCCGAAACCGAGAAACTCATCGGCGCCGAACAGTTTGCGTTGATGGGCCCGGAGACGATCTTTATCAATATCTCGCGGGGCAAAGTGGTGGATGAGGCCGCGCTGGTGGAGGCATTGCAACAGCGCACGATCAGGGCGGCGGGGCTGGATGTGTTCGAGAAGGAGCCGCTGGATCATGCCTCGCCGTTGCTGCGCCTGAACAATGTGGTGGCCACGCCGCATATCGGCTCGGCGACCCATGAGACGCGGGAGGCGATGGCGACGTGTGCGGTGGAGAATCTGTTGCAGGCGCTGGCCGGTCAAAGGCCGAAAAACCTGGTGAATGCAGCAGCGTGGAAACAGTAGTTCCTGACCCACCCCAAAACAAATGTGGGAGGGGGCTTGCCCCCGATGGCGGTGTATCAGTCGACTTATCTATAACTGATCCACCCAGATCGGGGGCAAGCCCCCTCCCACATTTAAATCACATTTCAGCCAGCTAAATAACGAACCTGGCCACCATCCCATTCAGGTCCACCGCCAACCGCGACAGCTCATGGCTGGCCGCGCTGGTCTGGTTGGCACCCGCCGCCGACTGGGTCGCCAGGTCACGGATATTGACCAGGTTGCGGTCCACTTCGCGGGACACCTGGGCCTGTTCTTCCGAGGCGCTGGCGATCACCAGGTTGCGTTCGTTGATCAGGCTGATGGACTGGGTGATCTGCTCCAGGGCCACCCCGGCGGCGCGGGCCATTTCCAGGGTGTCCTGGGTGCGCTGGTTGCTCTGCTGCATGGACTGCACGGCTTCACCGGTGCCGTTCTGGATACCGGCGACCATTTTCTCGATCTCCTGGGTCGACTGCGCCGTGCGGTGGGCCAATGCCCGCACTTCGTCGGCCACCACCGCAAAGCCACGCCCAGCCTCACCGGCACGTGCCGCTTCGATGGCAGCGTTAAGCGCCAGCAGGTTGGTCTGTTCGGCAATCGCGCGGATCACGTCCAGCACCTTGCCAATGTCCCGGCCTTGGGTGGCCAGGCCTTCGATCATCGCGGCAGTGTTCTGCACGTCCTGGGTCATGGTCTGGATCGCGCCGACGGTTTCCACCACGCGGTCGCGCCCTTCCCGCGCCGCCTGGTTGGACTGGGTCGACGCCTCGGAGGTGGACACCGCGTTGCGCGCCACTTCTTCCACCGCCGCAGTCATCTCGTTGACCGCCGTAGCGGCCTGGTCGATTTCATTATTCTGTTGTTGCAGGCCCTTGGAGGCTTCCTCGGTGACCGCACTCAGCTCTTCAGCGGCAGACGCCAGCTGGGTGGCCGACCCGGCAATGTGCTGGATGGTCTGGCGCAGGTTGCCTTGCATGGTAGACAAGGCGTTGAGCAAGCGCGCCGGTTCGTCCTTGCCGTCGTCTTCAATGGTCTTGGTCAGGTTGCCACCGGCAATGGTTTCGGCCACCTCCACGGCTTTGCGCAAGGGGACGACGATGCTGCGGGTCAGCAGCCAGGCCAGCAATACCGTGAGCAATGCGGCGGCAACCGAAACGACAATAGCGCCAGTGATGGCACTGCTGTAGTTTTGCCCGGCTTCCTCGTTGGCTTGCTTGGCATCCGCCGCGTTGATGGCGATCAGCTTGTTCAGCTGTTCGCCCATCTGGTCGGTGCCGTCCTTGATCCGCGTATTGATCAGGGTGCGCATTTCATCGACCTTGTTCTCCCTGGACAGCGCCAGCATCTCGGCCTGAGCCTTGAGATAGTTGTCCAGGGTGGTCGTGAATACCTTGTACAGGGCGGCCTCCTCGGGCCCGGCAGGCAAGGCTGCGTAACTGGCCTGGGCAGTCTTCACCTTGTCGGCCAGCACGCCGATACGCACTTCAGCTTCCTGAAGGCCGGCAGGCTCACGGTTGACCAGCACGCGGAACGAAAGGATGCGCATACGCAGCACGTTTTCGGTGATCACCGACAGTGACGTCACGCTTGGCAGTTGATTGGTACTCATGTCCACCGAGGCCTGGCGGATCAGCGTCATACGGTTGACCGCAAATACCCCCAATACAACCACTAACACAGCAATAAACGCGAAACCGAGAGAAGCGCGAGGAGCGATATTCAGATTACGGATGGACATGGGGGAGCTCTCAAAAGTAGTGTCTGCGCGCGTCCCTGCCGCGAAACGATCTGTCAGCGTCAACGCACTGCCCAGACCTTGGTCACCACCGTTGTCATTAGTATGTGGGCCTAACCACGCTATCGGCAGGCGCTGCGGTTTCCCGCAGGGGCTTTATAAATATTTTTTTACACTTCTGACGACAGGCAGTTTCTGGCATCCTGCGCCTCCATTTTCTGACCCGAGCCCGCATTTTGTCTGACGCTCAAGCCCCGCGCCCCCGCTATAAATCCGACCTGATCTACGGCCTGGAAGACCGCCCGCACTTCACCGCCGCCCTATTTGCCGCGCTGCAGCATGTGCTGGCGAGTTTCGTCGGGATCATCACCCCCACCCTGATCGTCGGCGGCGTGCTGGGCCTGGAAAGCGAAGTGCCATACCTGGTGAGCATGGCGCTGTTCGTGTCGGGGCTCGGCACCTTTGTGCAGGCACGCACCTTCGGCCCGATCGGCTCGGGGCTGTTGTGCCTGCAGGGCACCAGTTTTTCGTTTATCAGCGTGATTCTCAGCGCGGGCTTCATGGTCAAGGCCCGGGGCGGCGGCACTGACGAAATCCTCTCGACGATCTTTGGCATCTGCTTTTTCGCCGCGTTTATCGAGGTGGTGCTCAGCCAGTTCATCGGCAAGCTGCGCAAGCTGATCACCCCGGTGGTCACCGGCACCATCATCACGCTGATGGGCTTGTCGCTGATCAAGGTGGCGGTTACTGACATGGCCGGCGGGTTTGGCGCCAGCGACCTCGGCGCGGCGAGCAACATGGGCCTGGCGGCGCTGGTGCTGCTGACCATCGTGGTGCTCAACCGCTTCAATAACCCCTTCCTGCGCCTGGGTTCGATCGTGATCGGCCTGACCCTGGGCTTCGTCGTGGCCTGGCTGCTGGGCCGCGTGGACACGGCGGCGCTGCCTGAGGTGCCGTTGATCAGTGTGCCGGTGCCGTTCAAGTACGGGTTCTCGTTCGACTGGGTGGCGTTTATCCCGGTGGCGGTGATCTTCCTGATCTCGCCGCTGGAAGCAGCCGGTGACCTGACGGCCAACTCGATGATTTCCCAACAGCCGGTCAAGGGCCCGCTGTATATCAAGCGCATCAAGTCCGGCCTGCTGGCCGACGGTCTCAATTCGGCGATGGCCGCCACCTTCAACAGCCTGCCGATGGTGACCTTCGCCCAGAACAACGGGGTGATCCAGTTGACCGGCGTAGCCAGCCGCTACGTGGCGTACTTCATTGCCGGCCTGCTGGTGCTGCTGGGGCTGTTCCCGATGATCGGCGCGGTGCTGCAACTGATGCCCAAGCCGGTACTGGGCGGCGCCACCCTGATCATGTTCGGCACCGTGGCCGTCGCTGGGATCAAGATCCTTGCCGAAGCCGGGTTGCATCGGCGCAATGTGCTGATCGTGGCGATCTCCCTCGGCATGGGCCTGGGCGTCGCTGCCGTGCCGGAAGTATTGCGCGAGCTGCCCAAGGCGCTGCACAACATCTTCGAGTCGCCGATCACCGTGGGCGCTTTCTGTGCAATCGTGCTGAACATTTTCCTGCCGGAAGAGTTCATAGAGCTGGAAGAAGATGAATTTGATCCGGAGTCCTCTACCCTCAAAGTGATGCAGGACCCGGACGTCACGAAATAGGAGCACCTTTGTATGCGCAGGCTCATGGTTCTATCGCTGTTGCTGCTGACCTTGAGCGCCTGTGCGCTGTTCCCCGACCGTGATCCGGTGAACATCAACGTAGTGGGCATCGAGCCCCTGCAAAGCCAGGACCTGGAAGTGCGCTTCGCCGTGAAACTGCGGGTGCAGAACCCCAATGAAACGGCGATCGACTACAACGGCGTGGCCCTGGACCTGGAGGTCAATGGCCGACCGTTGGCGTCGGGAGTGAGTGACCAGAGCGGCTCCATCCCGCGATTTTCCGAGACGGTCCTGAGGGTGCCGGTGAGTGTTTCGGCGTTTTCCGTGTTGCGTCAGACCCTGGGCCTGAGCCAGACCCAGAGCCTGAACAACCTGCCGTACGTGCTGCGGGGCAAACTGGCGGGCGGGCTGTTCGGCACGATGCGCTTTGTGGACCGTGGCACGCTTGACCTGCCCAATACCGCCACCTGGTAATTGACGCGGCTCACTTGTGGCGAGCGGGCGTGCCCCGCGTTGGGCTGCGTAGCAGCCCCAGCCCAGGCTCCACACAGTGTCAGACAAAAACGGTCGCTGGCTTCAGGGCGGCTTCGCCACCCAACGCGGGGCAAGCCCGCTCGCCACAGGATTTTGCTCAATCCGTCAGGTAGCGCACGCCGGGCTTGGCGCGCTCGTCCACCACCAACTCGAAGATATCCGGCCGGGCATAATGCCCCACCACGTCATAGTCATACCGCGCGCGTACCAAGTCATCCGTATTGATTTGCGCCGTCAGCAGCCCGGCTTCTCCCAGCAGCGGCCCGGCGAGAATGTCGCCCATCGGCCCGACAATCACGCTGCCGCCCGCGATCAACGGGCGGTCTGCCGGCCAGTTGGCGATCTCGATCCCCAACGCCTCGGGCGAGGCCTGCACCTGGCAGGCACTCACCACAAAGCAACGCCCTTCGTGAGCCACATGGCGCATGCTCACCTGCCACATCTCGCGCTCATCCACCGTCGGCGCGCACCACACTTCCACGCCCTTGGCATACATCGCCGTACGCAGCAGCGGCATCATGTTTTCCCAGCACACTGCGCCACCGACACGGCCCACTGCGGTGTCGATCACCGGCAGTGTCGAACCGTCGCCCTTGCCCCAGATCAGCCGTTCGGTGCCGGTGGGCATCAGCTTGCGGTGCTTGGCCACCAGGCCGCCCGCCGGCTCGAAGTACAGCACGGTGCAATACAGGGTGCTGCCACTGCGCTCGATCACGCCAAGCACCAGACTGGCGCCGGTACGTGCGGACAAGCCGGCCAGCGCCTCGGTTTCCACACCTGGGACATCGATGGCATTGGCAAAGTAACGGGCAAAGGCTTCGCGGCCTTCCGGCAGGCGGTAACCCAACTGTGTGCCGAACGCCTCGCCCTTGGGGTAACCACCCAGCAGCGCTTCAGGCATCACCACCAATTGCGCGCCGCTGCGCAGGATCTGGTCCTCATAACTCAGGATTTGCGCCAGGGTTTCACCCTTGCCGCCGGGCAAGGAACCGATTTGCAGGGCCGCCACAGTAGAAACAGGCATCACGATCACTCCAGGTAAAGGGGGGTTGCCCATTCTCCCGCCAGCCTCGATCATGAATAAAGCCCACTTCAGTGCTGAATGATATGAGCCAAACAAATATCGACCAGGTCGATCTCAACCTGCTGAAAACCTTCGAAGCGTTGCACGACGAGTCCAGTGCCAGTCGCGCAGCCTTGCGCCTGGGCGTCACGCAATCGGCGATCAGCGCGGGGTTGCGGCGCTTGCGCGAGGTGTACGGGGATCAATTGTTCGTGCGTACCGGGCGCGGCCTGGCGCCGACGTTGCGAGCCAACCAGTTGAAACCGGTGATCAGTGAGGCGTTGGACCGCTGTCGGCAGAGCCTGGCAATGGTCAACCCGGATAACCAGCAGTATCAGGGCCGCTCAGTGGTGCTTGGGTTATCCGATGATTTCGAGGTGGCCTACGGCCGCCGATTGATCGAAGCGATTGCACAACGTGCGCCCAAACTGCGGGTGATTTTCCGTCAGACCCACAGCCAGATCGTCGCCGGCGCCCTGCTCGACCGCACCCTTGACCTGGCAATCACCGCCGGCGGTTTTGCCCAGGGCAGGCTGAGCCGCCAGGTGTTGGGGGAAGGTGATTATCGTTGCCTGGTGGATTCGGACCAGGCACACATCAGCCTGGACGAGTTTGTCACGCGTGAGCATATTTTGGTGTCGTCAGGCGGGTTTATCGGCATCACCGATGAAGGCCTGGCGGCGCAGGGCCTGAGCCGCCAGGTGTGCGCGTCGACCAGCCACTTTGCCGCACTGCCCTTTTTGCTCAAGGGCAGCCAAGCCGTGGCGACCATTCCAGGGCATGCGGCCCAGGCCATTGCCGAGATGACCGGCCTGCGCGTATTGCCCTGCCCGCTGGCACTGCCGCGCTACCCTGTGGAGCTGGGCTGGCGCACCCAGGCGCAGCTGGATCCGCTGTTGTTGAAAGTGCGTGAAGCCATCGTGGCGGGCTTTACTTGTTGGCCGCCATCAGCTTGTTGACTTCGCTGCGCACCATGTTGGAAAACTCCGGCGGCGACATGCCGTCAAGCTCTGCGCGAACCCATTCGGCCCACTTGCCCTTGCGCTTGGCGCGCTCACCGAACAAGCGTGCAGCTTCGCCCTTGGCCTTGCCCAGGTTGGTCTGCCACAGGTCATAGAGGCGGGACTTTTCATCTTCCAGCTCGGCGCGTTCGGCGAGGGTCTTGTTGGCGAGATTGAAGCTCATGTTGAATTACCTGCTGCACAAATAGGCGACATCTTACACTGTAGGTCGAAATTTCCTGATTCGGATTTTGCTCAAGAACAGGCAGCGGCAAAAAAACTGCAACTTTTGCCGCTGGCCAATACTCCATTGTTCACTGCCACATTCACTCGCAAGGAGTCACACAATGGCCCGCAAAACCGCTGCCCAAGCCGTCGAAGACCAAATCAAGGACCAAGCCTTCAGCGAACTCACCGCGCTGATCGAAGAATCGGACAAACTGCTCAAGAGCAGCGCTTCCCTGGTAGGCGAAGAAGGCGAAACCCTGCGCGAGCAGGTCGCCATCAAGCTCAAGCAAGCCCTGGACTCGGTGTCCAATGTGCGCGAGCGCAGCAAGCCGGTGGTGGATGCCACCGAAACCTACATCGGTGGCCACCCATGGCAGACCGTGGCGATTTCCGCAGGCTTCGGCCTGGTGGTCGGCCTGCTGCTCGGTCGTCGCAACTAAGCGGCTACAGGGGCTGCGCCAGCGGCGCAGCCCTGTTCAACCTTGCGCGATTTCCCGCAAGTGCTCCAACTCTTTGAGATCGACTTCGATCCCCTGCTCCTGCGACTTCGCCCGTGTGCGATGGCGCCGATCCCCCGGTAAACGCCGCAACCCTACCGCATGCATCTGCCGCACCAGCTCCTGGCTGCGCTCGGCAAACGCTTGCCCGGCGGTCTTGCTCGGGTCGATCACGATCAACAGTTGGCCGGTCCAGGGTGTGCGCGCCCCCGGATGATCGGCCCAATTGAACTCGAACGAGAAATTGCCGCCGGTCAACGCTGCTGCCAGCAGTTCGACCATCATCGATAACGCCGACCCTTTGTGCCCGCCAAACGGCAGGAGTGCGCCGCCCTCGAGGATCGCCTTGGGGTCCTGGGTCGGCTGGCCCAGGCTGTCGACGCCCATGCCCGGCGGCAGGCGCTCGCATTTGCGCGCAGCGATCTGAACATCACCGTGGGCGATGGCGCTGGTGGCCAGGTCAAACACAATCGGCAAGCCATCGGCGCGAGGCGCGGCAAAGGCGATGGGGTTGGTGCCGAACAACGGGCGGTCGGCGCCATGGGGCACCACGCAGGTCATGCTGTTGACCACGCTAAGGGCCACCAGGCCTTCTTCGGCGAACGGCTCGACATCCGGCCACAGGGCGGCGAAGTGGTGGGAGTTATGGATCGCCAGCAGGGCAATGCCGGCACTGCGGGCTTTCTCCACCAGCAGCGCACGTGCGGCTTCGAGCGCCGGCTGGGCAAAGCCGTTGGCGGCGTCCACGCGCACAAACCCTGAGGCGACATCGGTCACCTGGGGCACGGCCTTGCCATTTACCCAGCCACTGGCCAGGGTGCTGATGTAGCCGGGAATACGGAAAATGCCGTGGCTGTGGGCGCCATCGCGTTCAGCACTGGCACAGTTGTGGGCGAGGATCGCCGCGACTTCAAGGGACGTACCGTGCCGTACGAACACCTCTTGCAACAGCGCGACCAGTTCAGCGAAAGCGACCGTGACGCGGGAACCCTCAACGACGTTGGACGGCGTAGACATCTGAAGCTCCGATTTTATGATTGGAAGGCGCAACAAGACGAAAGACCATGATTAAACAACGCGCCGACGGCCTGCTGTCAATCGACTTTATCGGCATGGCCGTCTCCGATCAGTTATGTACCGCAGTCATCGCACCCTTTGCCCCTAACGTGCTGCTCATCATCGTTGCCATCCCCAGGCCCTTACAGAGAGCAGCTCATGGCCCATGTAGATCCCCCGTATTTTTTTGATGAGTACCTGCGTCCGGTTTCGAGAAAACACCCAACCGACCGAGAGCGGGCGCTGGGTTTGACACTCAAGGATGTCAATTGGCTGAGTACGGTGTACGGCGCCACCCATGTCGGGCGCTATAATCGTGACGCGCCGATGACCGTGGAAACCCTGATGTTGAAAAGGCGCGGCAAGCGTGCAGTCGCGCTCGCCGGTGCGTTCATGATGAGTTCGAGCCCCGAAGAGAAAAAGACTGCGCTCTACACCCCCTATGCCGGTATCGAGGTATTCAATCAGCGCAAGGACTGCCTGGATGAGATAACCCGGCGACTCAAAGACCCAACCTCATACCTTGATTTAATCAGGTTTGTACCTATTGAATGGCGCAACCAGTTCAACCCCGGCAGCCCCTTCACGCTCAGCACCGCCACGGTTGAACACGCGGTATTCGAAGACCAGCAAAACACCCTGCGCGCCAACCAGACCCAGGATCTGCAGTGGGCGTTGAAAGAACTGCAAACCCTGCCGACGCTGCCCGACCTGCTGGAAGCGGTCCTCGACCTTGTCGGGGCAGCGAGCCCACACTTTCAAGGGCTCAAGCTCAAAGACACGCGGGTCAACAGTTTCGTCTCATCAACCCCGGACATTCCCGGGAGCACTTCCCACTGGGTGGCTTCGGCCACCCTGGCTGAAACCTTGCTGCAGTACTACGCCAGGCACGATTGGCCGGCGCAGCGCACACGCACTTTCGTCAACCCCAGGCATGACACCAGCCGGTTCAGCGCGGCCCAGCATCAACAAGACCTGCAACGCTGGGAAAGCCTGGTTCAGCAAGCCAGCGCAATCTTCTCCAAGCTGCTGAGCGCCCTGCTGCAAACCTGGTGGAATGCCCCCATCAGCCAGAACATGTCACGCCTGGATTTGTTTACTCAAATCATGAGCGACAAGTTCCGCCTGGACATGCTGCTCAAGCGCCAGTCACAAAGCGACATTTTGTCCTCAGACAACGCCTACCGCCTGCTCGCCGTCTTCCTCCCCGACGAGGCTGAGCGCAACGCGTGGCAAAAAGGCTTGCGCATCGAAAAAATCAGCATCCATGCGCCCTATCAACATCACGTGGAGCTTGCCGCCACATTGTTGATCAGTGACGAGCACGCCTACCTGTACACCCAATCACGCGGGCTGCAGGTGCTCAAGGATGTCGACGACCTGAACGACACGCTGTTGAGCATGCTCAAGGCCGCCGGGCATCAAGACGAATTGTTGAACTTCCTCTCCCTGGAGGAGCGCAGCATTTACCTCGCCATGCGTGGCGTACAGGTTAGCGGGCGGGCGACACAGGGCAGTGTGTTCGGTGGGATGCTCACAGACATTCAAGACAAGCAACTGAGCAACCTTGAGCATGCACTGACGCAATTCCGCCGCAGCGAGGGCACCGTGGACCTGGCCGCTTTGCTCGATTGCTCCCTGGACATCCGCCAGATGCTCGACAGCCGCCTGCTGGACCTCGACGCCAGCGGACGCTGGAGCATGCACCCCGTCAGCAGCGGAAACGGCCGGCCATCCACTGTGCAGGCAGAACGCGCCAAACTGCAACTCCAAGCACTGCAGACCGATGAAAACGCCTTGCTGGCCGCACGGGCCACTCACCCGACGGTGCGTAGCCTGGCCACCAAAGCCCTCAATGAGGAAATGAATAAGCGCCATCTGGGCCTGGATGCCAGCGACGTCTACGTCAATACCTACCCCAGCGAGGCGCAGGACAGGGAAGAGCGACTGCCGCAGTCATCGGTCAACATGGTCGAGCACTTCATCAAGCGCCTGGCCAACGCCGCCGCGGATATAGGCAGCTCACCGCGCATCGGTTTTTACGGCGCGCGGCGCGACGGCGCAGCCTTGAGCTTGAACAACCTCAACAGCCATATTTTCAATGCAGTGATCACGCAGACCACCGCCTACTTCGTCAAACGCGACGTACGTTCGTTGCCCGGGCGATTCATGAAAAACCATGGTGATCAAATGATCGCAAGCCTCCTCCACGGCCTGCGCAGTGAGGCAGAGCTACGGCGGCTCAACAACACCTTGGGCCAAACCCCTTACGCGATGCTGGATACGGTCTTGCGTCGCGACAGCATGACCCGCGATAAACGCCATGGATTGCACGGTTTCTTGCCGGATGTTTTCGAGGTCACGGTCAGCATCAACGGTGACAAGCCGGTTCACCCCCTGGCCAACTGTTTTGTGCTGACGGAACGGGGCGGACTGGACCCGCGCCTCTCCGGTGCAGTCGTGCTGTGGACGCCGCAGCGCGGCCATGAAGCCTTCGACTCGCTGACCAGCCTGCGCAACCGGCTTCAACAGCGCCTGGAACACCCTGGCCGACGCACCGCCCTGCTGCAGAACTTGCCCATCAGCCTGCGCTCCCCGCACCAGCGATACCGACTGGGCCCATTGCAGCGTATCGACGAGCATTTTTTACTCAACCGCCAAAAGAGCCACCTGGTGCATCATCTGGATACCCTCGACTACTGGCTCGCCATGCCTCTGGAACCGATCCAGTTGCAGGACTGCCTGGATGCCGAGATGGGCCGTGTGGCACCGTCAAATATCGGCAGGGCGAAAGCCATTGCCAATGCCATGATCCAACAGCAAGGCCTGCCTGCCTGGCTGGGCATGGCGTCGCCAAAGGATCAGTTACTGCATGCCGAACTGCTCGAGCAATATCGTCTCAGCGCCCCGGATAACCAAGATTACCTTCATAGCCTGCCGCTTCTGGAGGAACAGGTCGCTGAAACATTGACCGCCCTGCTCAACGCGCGCTTCCCACACCAGGCATTGTCCCCGGACGACATTCTGATCCCGGCACGCTTGGCACTCAATGGGCACACCCAAAGCCTGACTGAGTTTGCCCTGCGCCATTTGCCCGACCTGCAGCCCGATAACCTCACACCGCACGCACGCGGCACAACACCCTTGCCCGCCGCATTGAATGGCGAAGCGATCGTCCAATTGGTACGCCAATTGGACATCGGGAAAATCTACCGCGACCTGTTGACCACCCACCTGACAGCTGACACCGAGGATGCGCGCAAACGCCGCGAGCTATTCTGTCAGCAGCTTCCGTGGCAAGTACTGCTGCATGCCCACGAGGAAAAGCTGGCGGAACGCCTGAGCACGACGGCGTGGGGTTTTATCCAACAGATTTTCGATATGCCAGATGCCGTTGCCCGGGAAGCTGTCAGCGGCGCCACCGCAATGATCCGTCCGCTGGAACTGATTGCCACCCGCGGGGCGACTCCGGCCAGGGTGCCTGGCGTTTATGTGTTAGGCGCGAGGGCCGGAACAAGCGGGCCATTGGTGCTCTATGCACCCTATGCCCCGTTGAGCGTTTTGAAGGAATACGGCGACGAAGAAAAATTGCTGGATGACATCAGCCGCCCAGGCCCACTTCAGGCCTGGATCATCAGCCAGTTGGGGGATCCCGAACAGGCAACATGGCGCAATCTGTTCGAAGCGTCGACCTCGCAGGAAAAAGAAAAAGAAAAAGAAAAAGAAAACATCAGCCTGGCTTCGAATCCGATCAGAGGCAACCTGCTGCGACTGCTGTTTCATGACAATGCCCTCCAGTTGATCAACATGCTTTCCAACCAATTCACCAAAGAGGGCAAGCATCTGTGGGAGGGCGTAACCAGCCTTGTACGTAAAGGCATTCCCATGGCACTGCAATTCATTGCGGGCAAACTCAAGTTTCCGCTGGTGGTCTGGCGTAGCTTCAGGCTGTTTGAAGCCTCCGCCGAGAATTTGCAAGAGCAGCACTTTGGCGCCGGTCTGCGCCTGTTTATCCAAGGCGTGGCTTCAATGGCGTCGCTGCGCAAAGAGCTCGACGGTGTGACCGCGGCTGAGACTGACACGCAGCCACCCACGACCTGGGAAGGCCCGGTGCCTGCCACCACCGTAGAAACCCTGGACATCACAGACCCATTGCGCACTCGGTTACGGCGGTTCGAAGACGTCACGGTGGCATTGACCGATTTGTCACTCGACCGCCAGAACCACGTGTACACCCAGCCGATCAACAGCCGCACCTATGTGCCCGTGGCCGGCCGAGTCTACCCGGTCGCCCGCAGCGGCACACAATGGCGAGTCAGCCTTGCTCGGGAACTGGGGCCCTTTGTCGAACGCAACGCACAGGGTCAGTGGGTGTTCGATCTGTCCATGCGCGAGCCGCGCTTCGGGCCAACCGTGTCCCGTATCAGGGACCGGGTCAGCACCCATCTATCAGAACGCGACGCCATCAATATCGAGGCTGTCGGCATGCCGGCCATTCGCGGGCTTGATCGTGACAAAGGGCTGTCTATCGACCGCGCACTCAACGTTGCGCTGTATTACACCAATACCTGCCAGCGCAACCTTGCGGAGTTTGCACTGCAGCGCCTTACCGAATCCACTGTCGGTCGCTTCTTGAGCGAGATGTTCGGCCTGCTGAATTTCAACCCCGGGCAAGTGGAGAAAATCCGCAACCGGGTCATGGAAGTCATGGAGGAGATGACCCGGCAGGATCTACTCACCCTGGACTCCAATCGATTTGTCACCGGCACTTCACGCTGGCCCATCGACGACGAAATCGCTTTTGTGATTCCTGAGGATGCAGAGCGGAAAATCTATCTGCTGGATCGCTTTTTCAATACCGGCATGGATCAATACCGCGAGCACCTCACTGCACCGTTCGATCTCGAGGATCATGCACGGGCTGCTACCCTTATCCATGAGATCAGTCACTTGGCGTCGAACACCGAAGACATTGCCTACATGGACACCATCCGCCCGTTCGTGGACCTGATCCATCGCGGTACGGCCGAGGGCTTGCGCAAGCACACGAGCCTGTCCACTTTGCAAAGCACTGCCCTCTCCGCGCTCACGCCGGCAACGATGCTGTTCAAGAGCTGGGATGCACTAGAACAACGCTGGGAAGACTTCGGCAAGACCGGCTCCACCAAACTGCGCGACAGGGTACTGCACCTCACGGGCGCCAGGACATTGGATGAGGCGCGGCAGACATTCATGAGCAATGCGGACCTTCGGATGGACATCATCCTGGCAAATGCCGACTCGGTGACCTTTCTGATTACACATCTGGGAAGGCGCTTGGAGCCAGGGGCCTGAACAGGCCCCTGGAGGATGTATCAGTCTTTCTGGTCACGCAGAACGTTGCCTGATGCGCCGTCGATACGGGCTTCATACACGGTGCCATCGGACTTGCGGCCTTTGACTTCCCAATAGCCGTCGTTGTCGGCTTCTGCCGAATAGACCTCGACGTAGCCGGCCTTGGTCTTGGCCACTTCGATGGCTTTTTCAATGGTAATCCAGCCTGCGCCCGGCTTGTCCGCCAGGGCAGCGCCTGCACTGAGCAAGGCGGTGGTTGCACACAGGGTGACTAAGGTTCTCTTCAGCATCGTCGTACTCCATTGTGGGAATGTCCTGAATATTTTTTTAGGTAGCAACAAACGAGAATAAGTTCCAATTGATGTGCAATCGCCATGACGGCTGTTCTCGCCGTCCACCTTGGGAGGTTAGAATGTGGGAAATCAGGATGAGTAAATGAGCGAAAAGTCCCTTTCAGAAGCCGAATATGACGCCATCACCGACGCCGCCGCGCATTGGTGCATGCGCCTGCATGCAAGCGATTGCACGCCCGGCGAACGTCAGGCCTTTGCCCAATGGCATGATTCGCACCCCCTGCACGCCTTTGAATACGCCGCGATGCTGGAGATCTGGGACGTCGCCGACCACCTGCCGCGCAGCGACATCTCGCCGGTAACGGTGCCCTCCAAACCCCGCAGCCGGGTGCGCACCTATGCCGTGGCAGCGGCCATCTGCCTGGCCGCCCTGCCCCTCGCCGCCTTCACTGGCTGGGAAGCGGGCTGGCTGCCGAGTTCCTATGAACGCTTCGAGGCTGCCAACGACTTGCGCCAGGTCACCCTGGGCGACGGCAGCCAGGTGGAACTCAACCTGGGCACCGAACTGGTCTACAGCAACTACAAGGACCAGCGCCGCGTCACGCTGAACAAGGGCGAAGCGTTTTTCAAGGTCAGCCATGACAGTACCCATCCTTTCATCGTGCACGCCGGCGCAGGCCAGGTACGCGTCACGGGCACCCAGTTCAACGTCTGGAAATATGAAGACCAGGTGCGGGTGATGCTGCTGGAAGGCTCGGTTCAGGTCAGCAGCGACCAGGTGCACGGCAGCGTCCCCCTCACCCACGGCATGCAGGCCAGCTATCAACAGGGCGACGCCACACCGAGCGTGCGTGCAATCAGCCCCAATGACTCGGCCCTGGCGTGGCGCCAGGGCAAGCTGATCCTCGACAACCTGGCCCTGGCCGATGCATTGCCGCTGATCAACCGTTATCTCAGCAAACCGGTGATGTTGGCCGACGCCAACACCGGCACGATTCGCATCGGCGGTATCTACAACATCAACGAGGTCAACAACCTCGTGCCCTCCCTGCCCAAGGTTCTGCCGGTCTACCTGACCCAGAACCAGGACGGCAATCCCGTCCTCAATTCCATTCCGCGTAAAGCCCCCAAAGGCTGAGTCTGTTGCGTCGTGCTTTAGGCATCCTTGCGCCCGCACTGTCCATTTTTTTTACACACACCGTCCCTGGATCGCCCGTGCGCAGCGGATTCAGCGTTTCGTCATGCACGGTGTTACGGCGCTGATACAAGGGGGTGAAGCGGTTGTGCACTGGCTGGATAGCCGGGCCTTCGAGGGCGGTTGTCTCATGGCTGATACAGCACGGCCATCATTTTGCCTTGCAGTTATCGCAAGCCTTTGAAAAACAGTAATAAATCAAAAGCGGCACGGCTTCTGCTCTTTCCCTGACAACGTTGTTTAGGGTCAGCGTTGAGAATAAGGAATGCCGCCGTGATCACATTCACTCAAGGTTCGATGAACGTACTGCTGGCCAGCTGTGTACTCAGCGCCAGTATCAGTCTTCCAGCCCTGGCAGGTGACGGCGTGATCGTGACGGGCCGCAACGTACAGGGCCACATGTATGGCCGTTCCTCCTTTGGTCCTGACCCTTATCCCCAGACCGCCAACGCCAATCCCAGCCGAGAAATCAACAGCGCCCTGTCGGGCGAGCTGAGCGACCGTGACTTCGGTAGCGTCAGCAGCGGCCTGGGCATTACCCGCGCCCTCCAGCCCAACAGCAACCTCACCGGTTTGAGTGCCACGCAAAACGGTATGTCCACGCTGGGTGCCGGCGCAGCAGCCAGCCGCTCGGGCGGCAGCGGCAGCATGGGCGGGCAGATCAGCGATTCGATTCAGCGCGGCATGACGCCCTTGAACAACCTGGGCGGCATGCTGGGTGGCAAACCATGAAACGCGCCCTGTTCATTCTGGCCCTGCTGGGCAGCGCCGTGGCCATGGCCGACAACACCGCCGTGATCAACAACAGCGGCAAGGACTACACCGGCAACCTGATGATCAACCAGGCGGCGGGCAACCAGCAGCAAACGGCAAACAACCGCGCCGTCACGCTGGGCGGCCAGGCCACCACCGGCAATACCCAGAGGATGGACGGCAAGGTCGACCCTTCCCTGAACGCCAAGGCGGCGATCGAGGGCACTTCTTTTACCAATGGCAACGGCATGTTGGGCGTCAACCAGTCCGCCGGGGCCAATAACCAATCAGTCAATGCCGTGCGGATCAGCGTCAATTCTGACCCGCAAGCCATCGACGACAGCGTCCTGTTGCAACAGAACACGACGACGCTGGCAACCGACTCAGGGCTCACCCCCACCACTGGCAGCCGCCAGGTCGTGACAAGCGACCAGGCCTTCACCGGCAGCCGAGGAGTGATTCAGGTGAACCAGAGTGCCGGGGTGGGGAACCGAGTGGCTAACACCCTGGGCATCACTATCAAGTAACGGCTTGGTAGCACTAGCTAGACCGTACCAACACTTAACCAACTAATCAGAAGCAAGGAGAAACACCATGAAACCTCAAATGGCTCTGAAACCAATGGTTTTCGCGCTCGCTGCACTCATGGCTGCTGCAGCTCAAGCAGGTGGTGGTGGCTGGCATCCAGCGCCTCAACCTACCGGTGTGGTTGCCTCCGTGGTTACGGACGTACAAAACAGCATCGGCAACAAGTTCGATGACACCAAGACCGAAAATAACGCGTCTAACGACAACTCAGTGAACGGCAACAGCGGTAACGTCGGCGTTAACGTTCAATCCGGCAGCGGCAACCAAGCTGACAACTCTGGCGCGATCTCCAGCGCCAAGGGCGACTTTGCTACCGTTTTCGCGGTAGTCGATGTCAACCAAAACAGTGCGCTGAACAACTTCATCAACAAGGGCACTCAAAACAACGCCTCCGTGGATAACGGCATCAACGGCAACTCCGGCAACGTGGGTTACAACGGTCAAGCCGGTCAAGGCAACCAAGGCAAAAACAACCTGGCGATCACCACAGCTGATGGCAAAAACATCGCAGCGGCCGCCAATACCGAGCAAAACTCGCTCGCCAACAACTACCTCAACACGGCGGCTACCAGCCACGGCTATGGCTATGGCGGCAAACCTCAGTATGTCTCCAACAACTCGAGCCTCGACAACTCGGTTAACCGTAACTCCGGCAACGTAGGTGTGAACCTGCAATCCGGCGCCGGCAACCAAGGCAGCAACAGCCTCTCTGTAGGCCAAGGCTGCAGCGTTTGCGGCAGCGGCGTGCGCTTCTGATCCAACGGGGCCTTGGCAACAAGGCCCCTTTCTTTTGCCAATGTCCAGCAGGTCACACGATCATGCGCCTCGCGACCCTTTCCCTCCTGATGCTGCTCACCGGCCCGACCTGGGCAGGCACCATGGCGATCTCCGCCATGCCTGGCGGTGCAGTCATCTACAAGAAGGTCGAGAGCATCCGTGAACGCAAATTCGCCAACCTGGTGGAACAGAAAACCGATTTCAGCTGCGGTGCCGCGGCACTCGCCACCATCCTGCGCCAGGGCTATTGGCTCGACGTCGATGAAGACCACGTGATCAAAGGCATGCTGGTCAATGCCGACCAGGACCTGGTTCGCACCCAGGGTTTTTCCATGCTGGACATGAAGCGCTACCTCGAAAGCATCGGCATGCGGGCCCGGGGCTACAAGATTTCGCCGGACACCCTGGTGACCGTGAAAATCCCCGTAGTGGTGCTGCTGGAGATTCGTGGCTACAAGCACTTTGTGGTGTTGCAGCGCGCCGACAAGGACTGGGTCTATATCGGCGACCCGGTGCTGGGCCACAAGCGCTATTCGCGCGACGACTTCGTCAAGGGTTGGAACGGCATCGTGTTCGCCGTGCTGGGTGAAGGCTACGACAAGGCCAATGCCTTGCTGGACCCGCCCACACCGCTGACCGCCAAGAACCAACTGAATGAGTTCAGGCCCGTAGGCGATGCCGAGCTGATGGATTTCGGTTTCATCCAGAGCGACTTCTTCTAAGAAGCGCAATAAGGGGCAGGACGCTCCAGGAGCAGCAGATGAACACTCCCCGTTGGCTGACGGTCTTGTGTCTGGCAGCCTCAATGCCCGCTTATGCTTCATCGGCATTCAAGCCGATCGAACTCAAGGATTCGGAAATGGCCGAGTTGCGCGGTCGTTATGTAATGCCGGGGCGGATCATCAGCTTCGGTATTGTCATGAGCAGCACCTGGACCAATGCCGTGGGCGACACCCTCACCGGCAAGGCCAGCATGCAAATCGATTCATCGACCATTACACCGCAGTTCTACGTGCAGACCACCGGCTCGACCGGGAACGGCACCAACCCGAGCGCCGGCACCGGTAACGTCACCGGAGGCGCCGGCCTGGGCACCGGCACAGGCGTGACCCAGAGCGTGCGCGCTGCCGGCGACAAAAACACCGCCTACAACAATGTCGGGATCAACGTCACTGAAAACGGCTTTGCACCTTCCAATGCCGCGCAATCGGGGCAGGTGCTGGTGGCCGGCGGTACCGTGACCGGCGACAGCGCGGCAGGTCGCGTGAGCGTCTCGGCCAACAATGGCGGCTTGCAGATGGCGATCCAGGCCAATCATAACCAAGGCAACAGCCTCCAGCAGATTGGTGGCGGCCAGGTGCTGCAAGGCACGGTATTGACTGGAAACAGCAACTTCGTCAACAACATGACCCAACTCAACGTGGTCATGAATAACGCATTGAACAACCCGGCGTTGAACTGCAATCTGGATCAACTCAAAGGCCTACGCACTCTCGGTTATTGAACTACGCTGACCCTCGACACTTACGCATTAGAAAAGGACGGCTTATTTCATGCATCGATCGTTATCGCTACGTGCGGTGGTCTGTTTAAGTACGCTCTTGCCCGCATCCGTGTTGTATGCCGCGCCAGACGCCGATATCGAAACCCTCAAGCAGGAACTTCTGGAGCTCAAGCAGCGGTACGAAGTGCAACAGAAGGCACTGGCGGTGTTGGAGCAACGGGTGCGCCAGGTCGAGGACACGCCGGCGACACCTGCGCCCAAGCGCCTGGCCAAATCCCCGGCGGACTTTCAAAAGGCCAGCGGTGCCACCGTGGCAGGCACGGGAGCGGCGGCGGCCTCCGGCGGTGCGGGCGGTGGCGGCAGCTCCTATGGGCAGTCGCTCAAGGACGATTCGGCGCCTGCGCAAAGCGTGAGCAACCTCTATAACGAGGCCAGCGGCTTCTTCGGCAATGGCAAATTCAGCTTTGAAACCGGCATCACTTATGCGCGCTACGATGCACGTCAACTGACGCTAAACGGCTTCCTGGCGCTGGATTCGATCTTCCTGGGCAATATCAATCTGGACCGGATCAAGTCGGATAACTGGACCCTGGACCTGACGGGGCGCTACAACGTCGACAACCGCTGGCAGTTCGATGTGAACGTACCGGTGGTGTACCGCGAGTCGACCTACCAGTCGGGCGGCGCCGGCAACAATGCCAACGCCACCTCGGAAGAATCGGTGAGCCGTGACCCGACCATTGGCGACGTCAACTTCGGTGTGGCCTACAAGTTCCTCGACGAAACCCCCACCCTGCCGGATGCGGTGGTGTCGCTGCGCGTCAAGGCGCCAACGGGCAAAGAACCGTTCGGCATCAAGCTGGTCAGGTCAACCGCCAACGACAACCTGTATGTACCGGAAAACCTGCCCACCGGTAATGGTGTCTGGTCGATTACCCCGGGTATCTCGCTGGTCAAGACCTTCGACCCTGCGGTGCTGTTTGGCTCGTTCTCCTATACCCATAACTTCGAGGAGTCGTTTGACGACATCAGCAGCGACGTCAACCAGAAAGTCGGCGGCAAGGTCAGCCTGGGTGACAGTTTCCAACTTGGTGTAGGCGTCGCATTTGCCTTGAACGAGAAGATGAGTATGTCGTTCTCGGTCTCCGATCTGGTGCAGCGCAAGAGCAAGCTCAAGCCTGACGGAGGGGACTGGCAGTCGGTGGTGTCCAGCGATGCCAACGCCGGTTACTTCAACGTGGGCATGACCATTGCCGCGTCGGATAACCTGACGATCGTGCCGAACCTGGCGATCGGGATGACGGATGATGCGCCGGACTTTACGTTCAGCTTGAAGTTTCCGTATTACTTTTAGGGAGAGCCGGGGGTGGGGGGCTGCTTCGCAGCCCAACGCGGGGCAAGCCCGCTCGCCACAGTACATAAGGAAAAGCCCCGCAACGATAAGGGTCGTTGCGGGGCTTTTCGGTTTACCCGCCCTAGCGGATCTGGTGTTTGTGCAGCAACCGGTAGAACGTTGGCCGGGAAACCCCCAGCACACGGGCGGCGACACTCAGGTTGTCGCTGTGCCGGTCGAGCACATCGCACAGCGCCTGGCGTTCGGCGCGGTGCTTGTAGTCTTCCAGTGTAGCCATCGGCGGTGAAATTGCCTGTTCACTCTGCAATCCCAGATCAACGGCTTCGATCTGGCGCCCTTCAGCCAGCACCAGGCCACGGCGCACGCGGTTGGCCAGCTCGCGCACATTGCCCGGCCAGGCGTGCTTGGCCATGGCCACCAGAGCACTCTCGCTGAAACTGCGCGGGCGTCGGCCCGTCTCCTGGCTGTAAAAGCGCGAAAAATGGTTGGCCAGCATCGCCACGTCGCCATGGCGTTCGCGCAACGGCGCCGTCACCACTTGCAGGACGTTGAGCCGGTAATACAAGTCTTCGCGAAAAGCGCCCCTTTCAACTGCGGCCTCCAGGTCGACGTGGGTCGCGGCCAACACCCGTACATCCACGAGAATGGGCTGGCTGCCACCGACGCGCTCGATCTGTTTTTCCTGCAGAAAGCGCAGCAGGTTGGCTTGCAGTTCCATCGGCAAATCACCGATCTCATCCAGGAACAGCGTGCCGCCGTGGGCCGCTTCAATACGCCCGACCTTGCGCTGATGGGCGCCGGTAAACGCGCCCTTTTCATGGCCGAACAATTCGGACTGGATCAAGTGTTCCGGAATTGCCCCGCAGTTGATCGCGACAAAGGGCCTGGCATGGCGCTGGGACTGGCGGTGCAACGTCCTGGCCACCAGTTCCTTACCCGTGCCGCTGTCGCCACGGATCAACACCGGCGACTCGGTGGGCGCCAGCTTGGACAGCAATTTACGCAGTTCACGGATCGCCCGGCTGTCGCCCAGCAGCTCATGCTCAGGCTCATCCACCAGGGTGTGGCCCTTGCCGCGCAAGCGCGCCATGCCAAAGGCACGGCCCAGGGTGACCTGCACCCGGGCGACGTCGAAGGGCAAGGTATGGAAGTCGAAAAACCACTCGCAGACAAAATCACCGACGTTCTGCAGGCGCAGTACGTCCGGGCTGAGCACGGCAATCCACTCGGTGCCGCTGCGGCCAATCAACTCCTTGACCGCTTCAGGGCGTTCCAGGTGAGAGGGTTGCAGGCGCAGCAGGCCGACATCACAGGACCGCTCGCCGACCCCTTCCAGCGGGCAACTGTCGACCGCCCAGCCGGCTGCGCGCAATCCAGGCAACAGGTCGTGGCAATCATCACAGGGATCAACCACTAGCAACCGACGTTGAACGGGAGGCATACCCATGACTGTTCCTTGGCGTCAAAATTGTTAAAGTTATTTAGAAACAACGGTTTGTGACGCCTGCGGCTAACACTAGCAAGATCTTGACGCGCGGCTTGTACCATTTCGCTATAAGTGTGGGCAAAAAGCCACTGGCCGGTGTTTTCAACGAATAAAATTGCGAACCTGGGAAACTTTCATTCAGCTTTCAAAACAGCCGCTTACATGACGTCAATCACTAAAATCCGAAAATAGTTGTTCTAACATGTGACCCGTACCCCGCCATCGTGCATCAGTACAAGTAACCCGCCGCACGGTCAGCCCAACCGCCGGCAATCACTTGAATGGGCATTTAGAGAGACGACCCACATGAACGCCCCGCTCCGCATCAACGAAGCTCTTTTGATCGCAGACCGTGCTTTCCAACCCTTTCAGTGCGTGGCCTGGCATGACGGCAATGGCGCCCTCAGCCTGAGCGTCATCGACCGCACCAATACCCGCATCGGCAGCCAGCAACTGGATGCCGACGTCTATTCCGATCCAACTCAGTTGGAAAACTTGCTGTTGCAGGCTCGTGCCGAGTTGGACAAGAGCGGCTATCAATTGCAAACCTGGGCCATGCCGAAGTAATTCAACGCACCGTTGAGCTGACGTCTTCGGTGAAGAACACGGTTTCGGCAACTTCGTGATCAATGTTCGAGCGCAGGACATTGATCAGTTGCAGTCGATTATTCGCCGCATAGTCTGTCAACTTCTTATAGCTGATGTTGCGCTCTACAAAGCGTTTGAGATACCCGCGAATGAAGTGGTAGCCGATATCCCGTGCCGCCCGTGTCCTATAGTGGAAACGGGCCAGCCACAGCGGGCGGCCGCTGGACTTTTCGCGCACTTCGAACTCGCGGATCAGTTCGACTGAAGATGGCCTTTCCACTACGTCGACCTTCCAGGCCTTGTACAGTTGCAACAGCCCTTCCGATGTCGGCGAGTACTTCATGATCATACGGTCACGCATTGCCGAGCCCTCCTCCATGTAGCGCAAGATCTCGTTATACAGCGCACTGGGGGTATGTCGGAAGAAGTCTTGCAGGTCCCGATGCCTGGGCGAGTCCGGTCGCGCGTTGAGTGCCTTGATGAGTAACTCCCGTTGCGTCCTCATACGCTGGGCATACTTCCACCATTCGCCGCGCGCCAAGCGGGGCGACAACCTCTGGATGGTCTCCAGGCCACAAAGCAGGTCGTACTCTCGCTGTGCATTGCGCCACAGGCGCAGTGCCTCATTGCCGATGTCAGCGAGCGACTGGAGCGCATCATCGTTGTCGGGCGGCGTTACAAGCCTCGGCACTGCTCTCCACAAGGACTCCTGTTCAACCCCCGGACGCTCGAATGTAAAGACAGGGCGATGGTCGAAAGGCTCCAGCACATCCACATATTCATGGGTGACACTTTGCTCGAGCACACTGCGTGGATTGCCGATCACCGCTCCCAATATGCCGTCATCAATCAGTCGCTTGGGCATGCTGGTAACTTTTGTGGAAATGGCTTCCAGGCTGGCATCCTGGTAGTGCCGATAGCGCTCGATCAGTTCTTCTTCCAGCCTGAGCTGCAGCCGCCTGACATGGCTTCGAAAGTTGCCCAGTGCTTGAGGGACAATATAGGGAGGCAAAGGGGCCAGATGGTAAGCCACGCGCAGGTAGGCCAGCACCACCCCATCCAGTGCGTCATTGGCGACTCGCAGTTGATGGTCCAGGTTAAAACGGCCGGTGGTATATAGCTCCCGATAAGTCAACAGCTTCAGGCTGCATAACGCGGTGAGCTCTTCGATCAGGTCCATCGTCGCATCCCTGAAGGTGCTCACTCGCCCGTTGAAACACTGCAACGCCAGGGTGCGCAGGTGTAATTCTTGCCATTTCAAGGACATGCGACCACCGGCCCAGGCCGCGTTATCCAGCGCGGCAACAGCCGTGTCGCCAATCCTGCCCGAGCGCTTCATGTCTTCAAAACGCCGTTCGGCGTCCAGGCAAGCCTCGATAGCCTCCAGTTCCAGCGCTGCGTAATCGGGCAGCCTTGCGGCGATCCCACCCCAGGTTCGAGTATCCAGGACCCGTTTGCTCAGACTCTGTGCATCGAACCACGCAGCGTTGAAAAGATCGTCATGGAGCATGACCTGGCGTTTGCTGGCAAGCAACAATGTCTGATTGCGCCGCGCCTTGACTGCTCCGGCGGCGAACCGGTTGTACAACGCACTGAACTCCCTGATCAACATCATTTCCCGACGCCGGGTGAGCGCCTCCATCAGCGCGCTGGAACACCAAAGCGCGGTGCTCGCATTGGCCAACTCCTCCTCGATCAGTGCCAGCGTGCCGGGCTCGTCACTGCGCTGGGTCAGCACCTGCAGCGTATCGTCGGCGGGATAGACCAGGCCCGCAAACTTCAGCACCAATTGGTTGTATTCATCATCGAGGGCCTTGCGTCGTTGCTCGGCACTTTTCAATTGCGCCAGGCGCTGTTTCTCCAGCGCGAGGGCTTCCTGGAAGTCGTGGGGCACGACCGGCCCAGGGGAAAACAACCATTGCCCGTGTTCACCGGCCACCACTTGGGGGCCGAAACGGTTCACCAGGTCGTCGCTGACCACGCGCGTGGCCCCCTGGTGCTGCTCGACCTTGTACATGTCCCCATCGATACTTGCGTATACGGCTCCGCCGGCACGGAACAAGCCACGTTGCTGACCGCTGCTGATGCGCTCGGCATACGGCAGCGGCCTGACCTTGTACAGCGCCAGTTCGGCCAGGCGAATAACCGACAGCCGCTGGAACAGACCGCTCCATAACCGCTCCAGGTCCCCCGCCCCCCGCACCAGCTCTTCAGGCCCCTGCACCGTCGGCAATTGAACCGTCGGCGTCTGGATGCGACTGGTCTGGCCACCTTCGGACGGATGTTCCGCTGCCTCGCTCCAGCTCATTTCAATGCTTTGCTCCAGATCCGCGCCCTGGGCCAGGTCCAGCAAATCATCAGTTTTCGATCGCACTCCCGCCTTGGTGGAAATACGACCACGGCTGAGCAGGAGCAAACCGATATTCAACAACAGGTCGGCCACGCTGGAAGCCTTGTCTTCGGCGTGCTCCTGGCCAATCACGCGAACGTCCTGCACCACCGACCACGCCAGGTACAGCCACCCCAATGCCCGGCCAACCGCCCCCCCATAGAAGGTCAGGAGCAGAAACAGGCCTACGCCGAGAAAGCGCTTGATCCAGTCCCAGAACACCTCCAGCGCGGTCGGCTCTACCGGTTCTGTCAGGCTTAACATCGTGTCGACGCTGCTGCTGAACAGCGCCTCCATATAGTCGCCGTCGACCTCCCTGTCAGCCAGGACAATGCCGTCGCCCGACCACAGCGACTGATTGAAGTCGACCGCCTCGAACGCCGCGGGGCTGGGAGCCGTCACGCCCGGTACCAAATAACGCGACCTTGCCGTCTCCGGCAACCAGGCCAACACTTGGTACTGCAATTGCCCGGGACTGGCGATGGCCGCCATCAGTGCGTCGGCCGTGGCAAACTCGATGAATTTCACTGCACACATTGGCCGATACAGTATTTGCGGGCCTGCGTTGAGGTTGCGCGGGCCGATGATGAACGTGTTGCGAACAGTATCGGGTTGTTCGCCTACCTGGGCGTTGAATGCCAAAGGGCGTAGCACGATCGCCTCGGTCTTGGCGGCGGCGCGCGGCTGAAATACGGCGACCACGCTGGTGTAGGCTTTCCGGGAAAACGCCTGGGGGTACTTGAGGTGGTATTCCAGCGCCAGCATGGGTATTTGCAGGCGCACTTGCCGGATGAACTGGGCCTGGCGCCAGCGCCGCTCACTCTCGTTGTCCTTGAACTTTTCCCGGATCAACCGATGGTAGCCGCCGCGAACATCAGCCCGCGCGACCACGGCCAGCGCTTGAGCGCGTGTGAGCGATACATCAGGGTCGCCAGGGGCCGCCGTGAGCGTAAGTCGTGCAGGATCGACGGCCGTCAACGGCAACCATGCAAACTCGCTCAGGGTCCAGCTGCCATGGTTGTATAACGGCGGCAACTGCCACAACAGCGCGGGCTGCGTTTGCAGGTCACGCTCATCAAGTTCGATCATCACCTTGATGCGGTCGGGGTCGAGCACCGGTTCGCCGGGGTGGTCCTTGGCCAATTGCGCCGACAGCCCCTGGCGCGCGTAATCAAGCAACGACGGCACGCCTTCGTCAAAGGCTCGCCAGTCCGGCTGCCGGACCTGTCTGGCCAGGTCCAGGACATGGCGGCTCATTTGCAATTGCAGGTCATTGGGTGCCTGTATCAACCATCCCGGCAGTGCGTTACGCAGACGCTCCAAGAGCGGGGATTCGAGGGCAGTGCTGTCAAAGTCAGCGGTGATGACCTCCATTGCACGTTCCAGTACATATTGTGGTTCGGGAAATGTTCGGACCAAAGACAGGACGGCGTTGATATCTGCCAGTTGTTTGGCCAGGAAGGTCAGGCTGAAACTGTAGAAGATATTGCCAGCAGGCTGGTACAAACGCCATTGCATCGAATGGCCGGACGCTATTGCGCTCAACAGGTTGACCAGCCATTCGCCCAATTGCGCCAGGGAATCAAAGCGTTGAATGCCCTTGGACAGGGTGAAGAGCAACACCGTCGTACGTTCGCCCTGCTGCTTGACCAGCACCAGCCCGCGCAGCATCTCAAGGTTGATTGCCCCGGTTTCGCCCCATTGGTCAACGATGTAGGCCTGCCCGTTGGCCGGCTCCAGGTGCGAAGTCTGCTGTGAGCGGCTGATCAGGCTCATCACCAGATCCAACTCAGTCCCGGCCAAGGCTGCATGGGTCGCCGCGTCCATCAACGCATTCCTGAGAATGTCGGCCAGGCCTATGTAGCGAACGACCTGGCCCTCTCCCCGGCTCATCCAGTAATCCACCAGCGCTTCCTGATAGCGCTCGAGCAACACCGGGCCCTGCTGATTGAGCATTCGCTCGACATAACCGATATCGACGTTCAACGGCAGCGGCAAACCCTCGACGTCGCGCACGATGGAATGGTCCTGGGCAAAATCGACGAACCGACCCGTCGCGCAACGCTCGATCAGCGCATCCGGCAGGTTTTGTGCGTCATGGCGTTCAATGGTGTAACTGCCGTTGTCGTAGCGATACACCGGTCGCAACAATATCGGCTCGGTGTGATTGATGGGCAGCCAGGGATACTGCGTGCCCAGGTGGTGTTGCAGCACGCGCAACGCAACATCCCGCAACGAAGGGGGCTCGGCAAAATGTTGGAGGATGTTCTGCGCAAGCGCCGCGCAACGCTCGCGACAGGGAGGAGTAGACAGGGCGGCCATGGGACATTCCTTGCTGATGAAGCGCCCTGCCATAGCGGGCGCATTAAGTCAGCTTCCATTGTCGGCGCAGTGCCCCGCCTCATTGCTGTATCTGTCTATCGCACGACGTCGGTGCCTTCCCAGCCTGCCAGGATAAACCGCTCGATCGCCTCGGCGGCGCCCTCATCGAGGTTACTACCGGTGACCACACTGGCCTGGCGCTTGACGGTTTCTTCCGCCTGCCCCATGGCAATCGACAACCCGGCCACCTGGAACATCGCCGGGTCGTTACCGCCATCGCCGATCGCTGCAGTCTGCTCCAGCGGTATACCCAGGTGTGCGGCCAGGGCCTTCAAGGCTTCGCCCTTGTTGGCCAGCATCGCCGTCACATCCAGGTAAACCGGTTGTGAACGCGACACCTGGGCCAGCCCCTGTACCTTGGGCTGCAACTGCGCTTCCAGCTCGACCAGCAACGAGGTGTTGTTGCTCGCGGCGACGATCTTGTCGATCCGATCCAGGTAGGGCTCGAAACTCTCCACCACCACCGGCCCGTAGCCCAGGCCATCGGCTTCGCGCTGTACCATCGGCCCGGGCGGGTCGCGGCGCAGCCAGTCACCGTCGGCAAACACCCACACTTCCACGTCCGGCTCGCCGGAAAACAGCGCCAGGGTGACCAGCGCCGCTTCCGCCGGCAAATGGTGGGCAACCAGGATGCTGCCATCGGGGTTGATCAGCGTGCCACCGTTGAAGCCTGCCACAGGCACATCGATACCGAACGTTTCGATCAGATGCAGCATGGCCTTGGGCGGACGCCCACTGGCCAGGCTGAAAAACACCCCGGCGTCACGCAGCGCATGCACCGTGTCGACGGTGCGCTGGCTGAGGCTGTGGTCGGGGTGGAGCAAGGTGCCGTCCACGTCACTGAGGATAAAACGGATGGGATGAATCGCTGCATCACTCATCCGAGGCGGTGCCAGGTGCGGCCATCGCGGGCCAGGAGCGCGTCGGCGGCGGCCGGGCCGTCTTCACCGGCCTTGTAGGCCTGGATGCCGTCGTCTTCCTTCCAAGCATCAAGAAACGGCTGCACGGCGCGCCAGCCATTTTCGATGTTATCGGCACGCTGGAACAAAGTCTGGTCGCCGGTCATGCAGTCATAGATCAGGGTTTCGTACCCGGTCGACGGTTGCATTTCGAAGAAGTCCTTGTAGGCGAAACCCAACTGGATATTGGCCATATCCAGGGTTGGCCCGGGCTTCTTCGCCAACAGGTCGAACCACATGCCTTCGTTCGGCTGGATCTGGATTTTCAGGTAGGTGGGCTTGAGTTCGTCCACCTCGGTGTCTCGGAACTGCGCATACGGGGCCGGCTTGAAGCAGATCACGATTTCAGTGTCGCGCACGCTCATGCGCTTGCCTGTGCGCAGGTAGAACGGCACGCCGACCCAGCGCCAGTTGTCGATCATCACTTTGAGGGCGACGAAGGTCTCGGTGCTGCTGTCAGGCGCAACGTTGGCTTCTTCACGGTAGCCCGGCAGTGGCTTGCCGCCGATTTCGCCGGCGGTGTACTGCCCGCGTACCGAGTTGGCCCGCGCATCCTCCAGGGACCAGGGGCGCACTGCACCGATCACCTTGGCCTTTTCACCGCGTACCGCATCGGCACCAAAGGCTGCGGGCGGCTCCATGGCCACCATCGCCAGCAACTGGAACAGGTGGTTGGGCACCATGTCGCGCAGGGTACCGGTCTTTTCGAAGAAGTTGCCCCGGGTTTCAACGCCGACGGTTTCGGCGGCGGTGATTTGCACGTGGTCGATGTAATGGTTGTTCCAGAACGCTTCGAACAGCACGTTGGAGAAACGGCTGATCAGGATGTTCTGCACCGTTTCCTTGCCCAGGTAATGGTCGATGCGATAGATCTGCTTCTCGCTCATCACCTTGAGCAGGCTGGCGTTCAGCGCCTCGGCGGTGGCCAGGTCGGAGCCGAAGGGCTTTTCGATGACCACGCGACGGAAGCTGTCGTCGGTTTCCGTCAACAGGCCGGCACTGCCCAGGCGTTGCACCACTTCACTGAAGAAGCGCGGCGCGGTGGCCAGGTAGAACACCGCGTTGCCGGTACCGCTGTCGGCAATCTTGCGGCCAATGTCGGCGTAGGTGCTGTCGTCGAGGAAGTCGCCCTCGACGTAGCTGATGCCCTTGGCTAACTGCGCCCACAAGGCGGGGTCCAATGCGTTGTCGGCATTGCCCTTGACCTTGCTCGCCGCTTCGGTGCGGATGAAGTCTTCGAGTTTCTTGGCGAAGTCGGCATCGCTGATGGCGTTGTGATCCACGCCGACAATGCGCAAGCCATCGCCCAGCAGGCCATCACGGCTGAGGTTGTACAGCGCCGGCATCAGCAGGCGCTTTACCAGGTCACCATGGGCACCAAACAGAAACAGGGTGGTGGGCGGAGCGGGTTCGGCCTTGGGTTTCTTGCCGTTGGCGGTCATTTTTTGGAAGTCTCCACGTGACCACCAAAGCCGAAGCGCATGGCAGAGAGCATTTTGTCACCGTAAGTGCTCTGCTGGCGCGAACGGAAGCGGGCGAACAGCGAAGTGGACAATACTGGCACCGGCACGGCTTGTTCCATGGCGGCTTCGATGGTCCAGCGGCCTTCGCCACTGTCGGCCACGGAGCCGGAGTAGCCGTCGAGTTTCGGGTCGGTGGCCAGGGCATCGGCGGTCAGGTCCAGCAGCCAGGACGAGACCACACTGCCACGGCGCCAGACTTCGGCGATGTCGGCGACGTTCAGGTCGAAACGCTGGTCTTCGGGCAGGTTTTCCGAGTTCTTGGTCTTGAGAATGTCGAAGCCTTCGGCAAACGCCTGCATCATCCCGTACTCGATACCGTTATGGATCATCTTGACGAAGTGCCCGGAACCGGCGGGGCCTGCATGAATGTAACCCTGCTCGGCACGCGGGTCGGCGCTGGAGGAACGATCCTTGGTACGCGGGATATTGCCCAGGCCCGGGGCCAGGCTCTTGAAGATAGGATCAAGGCGCTGCACGGTCTCGGCGTCGCCACCGATCATCATGCAATAGCCACGCTCCAGACCCCACACGCCGCCGGAGGTGCCGACGTCGACATAGTGCAGGCCCTTTTCCGCCAGGGCCTTGGCCCGGCGCACGTCGTCCTTGTAGTTGGTGTTGCCGCCGTCGATGATTGCATCACCGTCTTCGAGCAGCGTGCTCAATGCGTTGATGGTGTCTTCGGTGGGCGCGCCCGCCGGCAACATGACCCACACGGTGCGCGGCTTTTGCAGCCCGTCAACCAGCGCCTTGAGGTCGGAAACGCCGGTGGCGCCCTCTTCGCTCAGGCCTTTTACAAATGTTTCGTTACGGTCGTAAACAACGGTGGTATGCCCATTGAGCATCAGGCGCCGTGCAATATTCCCGCCCATGCGGCCTAGTCCGATAATCCCCAGTTGCATGTGCTGATGCTCCTAACTACTAAAAAATGTGTGACATAGTTTATAGCGCAATGCGGCTAATGAGGGTTAGTCCAGCGCGGATACCGCTAGTTTCATGGAAAAAAGTTGCCATCATTTCAGCATCACGGCACAAAAAGTCACACGACCATCAAAAATAAAAAAGTTCCATTGCCCGCAAAAAGAATTCAGAATTGTCTCCGACTGCTGCCGAGAACCTCGACTCAAGCGTTCTGGCACACCGCGACACACCGGCTATTTGCGAGGTAAGCAATGAGCACTGCACAGATGACACGTCCGCCACAGACCCTCTACGTCACTATCCGTCGCGACGAGTTGCGCCAGTTGAAAGACGAGCGCGAACAGCTGCAGCAGGAAGTCCTGCGCCTGCGTGCCCATATCATCCAGGCCCAATTGGACCAGCCCGCCGGTGCGCAACCCGCGCTCTGCTGAGCCCCGTCATCTGAGCCCCGTCATCGCTTTGTAAGATAACCGCTACAAAAATCTCACAAAGTTTTCACATGCCTCTCCCGATACTCCAGCCCCCAAGGGCCACCCCATGCAAGGGTGGCCTCCGTTGCGTGCAGCCCTGCGCGTCAACTGGAAAATCATCGGGTTGGAGCGCTGGATGGCGATGTTCAAACGCAGCACCACGTCTGCGAAAGGCTTTGATTGGGCCGGCCTTGGCTGGCTGTTCTTGTTTTTCTGGTACTTCTCGGGCATTACCCAACTGCTGATCCAGTTGACCGGAACTTCCGGTTTCAGTGGTTTTCGCCAAGCCTTTTTCATGAGTACGCTGTGGCTTGCGCCCATGCTGTTGTTCCCCAGCCGTACACGACTGCTCGCCGCCTTGATCGGCGCAGTACTGTGGGCGTGCTCCATGGCCAGCCTGGGTTATTTCTTCATCTACCAGCAGGAATTCTCCCAAAGCGTCATCTTCATCATGTTCGAGTCGAACATCTCGGAAGCCGGCGAATACGCCACCCAGTATTTTGCCTGGTGGATCGTGCTGGCGTTCATCGCCCATACCGCCTTCGCGGTATTCCTGTGGACGCGGCTGCGCCCGGTCTACCTGCCTCGCGGCCAGTCGATACTGGCGGCGGCAGCGATTGTGCTGGCGGTGGTGGGTTATCCGCTGGTCAAGCAGATCGCCACCAGCGACAACATGGAACAAGCCATCGATCGTTTTGAAACCCGTATTGAACCAGCGGTGCCGTGGCAGATGATCGTCGCCTACCGCCGCTACACCGAGCAGTTGGACAACATGCAAGGCATGCTCGACAGCGCCAGCCAGATCCCGCCCCTGACCAACCTCAAGGACACCATGGCCGGCCAACCGTCGACCCTGGTGCTGGTGATCGGCGAGTCCACCAACCGCCAGCGCATGAGCCTTTACGGCTACCCGCGCAACACCACGCCGGAGCTGGACAAACTGCGCGACCAACTGGCGGTGTTCGACAACGTCATTACCCCGCGGCCCTACACCATCGAGGCGCTGCAACAGGTGCTGACCTTCGCCGACGAAGAAAACCCGGACCTGTACCTCAAGACGCCGTCCATCGTCAGCGTGATGAAACAGGCCGGCTACAAGACCTACTGGATCACCAACCAGCAGACCATGACCAAGCGCAACACCATGCTCACGACCTTTTCCGAACAGGCCGACGAACAGGTGTACCTGAACAACAACCGTAACCAGAACGCCCGCCAATACGACGGCGACGTGCTGGCGCCGTTTTCCAAGGCCCTGGCCGATCCGGCCGAGCGCAAGTTCATTGTGGTGCACTTGCTGGGCACCCACATGAGCTACCAGTATCGCTACCCGCCGACCTTCGACAAATTCACCGACCGCCAGGGCGTGCCGGCGGGCATCAGCGACGATCAGTTGCCGACCTACAACAGCTATGACAATGCGGTGCTGTACAACGACTTCGTGGTGTCGAGCCTGATCAAGGACTACGCCAAGACCGATCCCAACGGCTTCCTGCTGTACCTGTCGGACCATGGCGAGGATGTCTTCGACTCGATTGGCCACACCACCCTGGGACGTAACGAAGGCAAGCCGACAGCGCCGATGTACACCATTCCGTTCATGGCCTATGCCTCACCGAAATGGCGCGAAACCCACGACTGGAGCTTCGCCGGTGACTTGCAACGGCCCTACTCCAGCTCGCAGTTGATTCACACCTGGGCTGATATGGCCGGTCTTAGCTTCAATGAACTCGACCGTACAAAAAGCCTGGTGAGTGACAGCTTCACGCCGCGCCCACGGATGATTGGCAACCCTTACGAGCGCCAACAGAAGCCCCTGATCGACTTCAGTCTGATCAAGCCGAAAAAGGCCAGCCCGACCGACGTGGTGCTCCAGGAAAAACCGGCCTTGTAACAGAAAGATAACAATCATTCTCGTTTAAGCTTAAAGATTCCCCTCTCCTTTCGTCTTTGAACCAAGGCCATTCCGACCGGAAAGGCCGCAAAGACGACAAGGAGTCTTCCGCGATGTTCGCGCCTTTCACCCGTTCCATGACGCTCACCATCGGCCTCTTCAGCGTGGTGGCAAGCCCCGACCTACTGGCTGAAACCGACCCCGAAAACAAAGCCCTCGAGCTGCGGTCCACCAGCATCACCGCCGAAGGCCTGGGTGCCACCACCGAACACACCGGGGCCTACACCACCGGCTCGATGAGCACCGCCACGCGGCTGAACCTGTCGGTCAAGGAAACCCCGCAATCGATCTCGGTGATCACTCGCCAGCAGATGGATGATTTCAATCTCAATACCTTGACCGAAGTGCTGCGCCAGACCACCGGGGTCAACGTCCAGCACAACGACTCCGACCGCGTGTCCTATTCCTCTCGTGGCTACGGCATCAACAACTTCCAGATTGATGGGATGCTCAACACGTTCGGCTACATGAAGTCCGATTCCGACACCATCATCTACGACCGCATCGAGGTGGTTCGCGGTGCTACCGGCTTGACCACCGGCGCCGGCGACCCCTCGGCCACGGTCAATATGGTACGCAAGCGCCCCACCGCCCAGTGGCAGGCGAAAACCGGGGTGAGCGGTGGCAGCCATGACAACTACTACAGCTTCGTGGATGTCGGCGGCCCGTTGGCGTACGACGGCAAGCTGCGCGGGCGTACAGTGCTGGCCTATCGCGACAGCCAATCCTTCCGTGACAACTACGCGCTGCAGCGGGCAGTCGGCTACGGCATCCTCGAAGGCGACCTGTCGGACGACACCGTGCTGGCGGTCGGTTTTGATTACCAGGACAAAAAGGTACAGGGCACTTCCTGGGGCACCGTGCCCTACTGGAACAGCCAGGGTGGCAAGGCCGGACTGTCACGTTCCACCAATATGGCAGCGCACTGGAGTTCCTGGCCGCTGATCGACAAGACCACCTTTGCCAGCCTCGACCACCGCCTGGGCGGCGACTGGCACTTGAAGGCGGCCTACACCCATCGCCAGAGCGACACGGACGGCAAGGTCTACTACGGCGGCGCGGGGTTCCCCAACGACGACCGCAGTGGCATGACGGCCTGGGCCAGCCATATGCGCGGCACCTCGAGAATGGAGGCGGTAGATCTCAACCTGGCCGGCAGCTATGCGCTGCTGGGCCGCGAGCATGAACTGATGGTGGGTTATGGCGAAGCCACACAGCGGGACGTCTCGCCAGTGATGCGCGACAACATCCCGGACGGCTACTACAGCATCGAAGACTGGAAATACATGGGCGGGATCGGCAAGTTTCCCGACACCGTGACCGGCCTCAAGGGTGAGCACAGCAGCAAGCAACAGAAAGCCGGCTACCTGGCCACGCGCCTGAGCCTGACCGAGCGCCTGCATGCGGTACTCGGCAGCCGTTATGGCAGCTGGGAGCTGGAAAGCGCGGCGCCTGAATACACGGCCAATGACCAATTACTCAGGGCCAACAAGACCCGCCAGACCCACAATGATATGTGGACGCCCTACGCCGGGCTGCTCTACGACATCACCCCGGAGTACACCGCCTACGCCAGCTACACCGACATCTTCAAGCCGCAGAGCCTCAAGGACGTCAGCAACAAATACCTGGAGCCCGTGGTGGGCAGCAACTATGAAGTGGGGCTCAAGGGGAGCTTGTTGCAGGAGCGCTTGAACGTAGCGGCCGCCTATTTCTGGAGCAAGCAGGACAACGTCGCGGAACGGGATGACTCCGTACCGCCGAACCCGATCACGGGCGAGGAGTACTACAAGTCAGGCGGCAAGGGTAACAAAGTAAGCGGCTTCGAGCTTGAGGTGGCCGGCGAGGTGATGCCGGACTGGAATCTCACGGCCGGCTACACCTATACCCACTCGGTGAATGGCACGGACAAACGCAACAACACTGGCCAACCGCTGAACCTGCTGAAGGTTTCCAGTTCCTACCGGTTACCCGGTGCATGGCGCAACCTGACGGTAGGCGGTGCCGTGAACTGGCAGAGCGATATCCATGAATTCGGCAACCGGCCAACGGGGGCTCGTGACAGCGAGGGAAATCGAATCACCACACGGGCCAAGATCACCCAGCAGGCCTACAGCGTGGTCAACCTGATGTCCCGCTACCAGTTCGACGAACATGTTACGGCATCGCTTAACGTCAACAATCTATTTGATAAAAAGTATTACGAGCGCGTTGGCTTTTATAACGGCGTGTATTGGGGTGACCCACGCTCGGTCACCTTGGCTTTGGACTGGAAGCTGTAGGATTTTTTAACCAAAAGTTAACGAAATTGTTAGCTTTTGGTTTTTCTGGCGTTAATTCCTACTTAATAAACTCTCTCCACACTCGCCCCATGAATCTGATCAAGGACAGAGCGGATACCGATCACACTTACCGGAAACACTGCCATGAAACTTTCTACCCTGATAGTTGCCAGCCTGATGACCTTGACCTCCGCCGCCGCCTTCGCCGAAGGTGGCTCGGAGCGTTCCAAGGCGTTCTACAAGGACTTTACCTTCGTGCAGCAACAAACCCACGGCACCGCTGAACAAACCGCGCTGGCCGATGGAAAGAGCGTGAAGAAAGAAACCGCTGACAAGTCCGCTGCCGAGCAACAACCAAACACTTGATGTAACCGTAATACCCTTTGCCATCCCGCTCCTTTGGCCAAGGTCAACTTTGGCGCCATTCAATGGCGCCTTTTTTTGCCTGTTATTTATTAAAGCGGTTTGCTCCAGAACAACATGCGCCCGTGGGCCGGATCAAACTTCGAGTCATCAAAACCAAACTTGCGATACGCCGCTTGAGCCACCGCATTACCCTCCAGTACCTCCAGGGTGATCTTGCAGCAGCCACGCTGACGGGCGATTTCCTCGACCTTTTGCAGCATTTTCTGGCTCAGCCCCAAACCACGGAATGCATCCATCACCACCACGTCGTGGACATTGACCAAAGGACGGCAGACAAATGTGGAAAACCCTTCAAAACAATTGACCAGACCCGCCGGTTCTCCCCCCACAAACGCCAGCACGCTGAACGCATGGGGCCGTTTGGCCAGCTCGCCCGGCAGTTGCTCCAGGAGGTCGGCGGGCAGGCTGTGACCACCGCCCATCGGGTCTTCGGCATAATGGTTGAGCACGCGGCCGATGGCGTCGGCATGCACGGGGTTGGTGTAGCTGGCTTGCAGCACCAGGATGTCTGGGGTGTCCATGTCCTTCCTCGATCACGATTACAAGGGATTCGGCTCCCTGTGAGGGGCACGATTGTAAGCGTGGAGCGAGCGCCAGATGAAGGAGATTAACTACAAATATGCGCATGAATACGCGAACGTTGCGTGGTTGAAAAAGCGCAATCAGACGATTCCTGGATTTTTTCGTACGGGCGTCAGCCAAAACGCTGCAACTGCATTTCTTGCAGCCGGCTGAGTGTCCTGCGAAAGGGAAACGCCAGGTAGCCCTCGGTATAAAGTCGCTCCAGCGGCACCTGGGCCTCGATGAACAGCGGTACTTTACGGTCGTAGCACTCATCCACCAGAGCGATAAACCGACGCACGCTGTCATCGAGCACCGACAGCGCCGGCAACTCACGGTCGCCGGCTACTACACGCTGAACGCCATCCTCGGTGCCACGGGCAATCCGGCCAGGACGCTGTTGCGCGCTGAGGTTGGGGACCTGGCCAATCAGGATGGCCTTGAAGCGATCGCACAGCAGCATGAAATCCATGGCCGCCAGCGGTTGTTCGCACAGGTCGGCGTAACGGCACCAGAGCACGGTGTCGCTGGACTGCACGGCGACGATGGCGCGATGCCCCACGACAATCGGCCCGCTGCGGGTTGGCTCGCCCTGGGCCAAGCGCTGGAACACGCCCGCCAGCGCCTCGGGTTGATTGACCCAGTAGCGCTGGAGTCCTACACCCGGATGCAACCGGTGATCCTCTCCCCCATCCACCGCAACCACATGCATGTGCTGCTTGATCGCTGCAATGCCCGGCAAAAAGCGCTCGCGGTTGAAGCCATCGGCATACAGCTGGTCAGGTGGTTGGTTGGAGGTGCAGACCATCACGACGCCTTCTTCGAACATCACCTGGAACAGCCGCCCGAGGATAATCGCGTCACCGATGTCATTGACGAACAATTCGTCGAAGCACAGCACACGCACTGCCTGGCTCAGTTCCCGGGCCAGGGCCTGCAAGGGGTCGTGGGTGCCGGTCAGTTGGAACAGACGCTGATGCACCCACTGCATGAAGTGATGGAAATGCTGGCGCCGCGCGGGCACTCGCAGGCTTTGATGGAACTGGTCCATCAGCCAGGTCTTGCCCCGCCCCACCGGGCCCCACAGGTACACGCCAGTGATCGGCGCATGGCCGTGGTGCAGGGCTTGGTGGCAGGCTTGCAGAGCGTCCACCGCGCGGCGCTGGGCAGCGTCGGCGACGAAACCCTGTTGGGCAACGGCGTGTTGGTAGGCAGCGAGGGGCGTGTCGAAAGTCATGCCCGCCAGTATGAACTACAGCGAAATATCCAGCCGCGAAATCTTGCCCTGCTCGTTCAAGCGAAAGGTGTAGCGCAGCTCCAATGGGCTGCCCGGAAAATTGCCGGACACGATATTGCTGACCAACACCTTGCCGGTACGGTGTTGCACCTTGAGCACTTCGACCCGCGGCTGATAACGACGCCCGGTGTCTTCCATCCAGCGTGCTATGGCGGCGGCGCCCACCTGGTGCTGGCCTTCATCGAACACATTGGCATCCTCGGCAAAACACTGGGCGATAGCCGAGGTGTCACGGGTATTGGCCGCTGCGATATAGGCCACGATGGCCGGCGCCAACTCAGGGATAGACATGGCACAGCTCCTTTCTTGGTGATTTGTAGTGCCATGCTAAGCCAGGATCGTGTCAGTTTTTGTCAGGAGTGAAGGGACCGGATTCATTCTGTTCCATCAGCTTGCGCCAGGCCCGCAGCCAATCGCTGCGCCGGCCCGGGTAACGTTCACCGGGCACCTCGGCACTCGCCACGCGGTCGGTGCGAAAGGTGCGATAGGCACCGCGCAACTCACACCAGGCCACGATCACCCGCACTTCATTCAGAAAGCCCAGGGCCAGGGGCCAGATCAGCCGTTGGCTCTGGGTCTGGCTGGCGTCGGCGTAATCGATCTGCAGCTTGGCCTGGTTGCGAATGGCCTCGCGGAACACATTGAGCGGCACGCGGTTTTCCGGGTAACCAAACCCCGGCGGGCCAGGCAGCAGTGTCGGGTTGCGCAAGGCTTCCTGGGCGGCGGGGTCGAGTACATCGGCGATCTTCGCCAGAGCATTGGCCGCAGCGCGACTGAGCACCTCGTCGCCACGCTGGTCGACATAACGCAGGCCGAGCACGATGGCTTCGGTTTCCTCGGCGTTCAACATCAAGGGTGGCAGAAACAAGCCACTGCGCAACACATACCCTACCCCCGCCTCACCAAAAATCGGCGCGCCCAAGGCAGTCAATTCGGCGATATCGCGATACAGCGTGCGCTCGGACACCTCCAACTGCGCCGCCAGCACGGCAGCGGTCACGGGACGTTTCTTGCCCCGCAGGGCCTGGAGCAAAGTCAGTAGACGAGTGGTTCGCGACACAGGAACGCCTGCCGAGAATAGAAAAGTGACGCAGCTTAACAGAGCCCCCTGTCAGAAAACGTCAGCAGTAAAAAAGCCCCCTTGACCGAATACATTACCAAGATCATATTAAATACATGTTACTAAACATGTAAGAAAATCACTGCCTCAGGAGTCCTTGTATGCGCAATAAAGTCTTTGGCCGCCGCAGCGGCCTGCAGGTATCCGAACTGGCCTTGGGCACCGGTAATTTCGGTACGGGCTGGGGCCATGGCGCCGAACGCGACGAAGCCAAGGCGATTTTTGACGGGTACCTCGAAGCCGGGGGCAATTTCCTCGATACCGCCAATGGCTACCAGTTCGGTCAGGCCGAAAAGCTACTGGGGGAATTTATCGCCTCGGAACGCGACAACCTGGTGGTGGCCACCAAGTACACCCTGCGCACCGAACCGTCCGATGAAGGCACGATCCGGCTCGGTAACAACCGCAAGAACCTGGTGCACTCGGTGGAAGAAAGCCTCAAGCGCCTGAACACCGACCGCATCGACCTGCTCTGGGCGCACATGAGCGACAACGTCACGCCCATGGAAGAGATCCTGCGCGGTCTCGATGATCTGGTGCGCGCCGGCAAGATCCACTACGCCGGCCTGTCCAACTTCCCCGCCTGGCGCATTGCCCGCGCTGACCTGTTGGCCGAGGTACGCAGTTTCGCGCCGATCATCGGCATCCAGGTGGAATACAGCCTGGTCGAGCGCAGCGCCGACCGCGAGCTGCTACCAATGGCCGAAGCATTGGGGCTGGCCGCTACGCTGTGGTCGCCCCTGGGCGGTGGCTTCCTGACCGGCAAGTACCGCAACACCCAGGACGACAACCGCGGCAACAAACTCGGGATCCTGGTGCACGCCGAACACACTGCGCGTGAAACCGCAGTGCTCGATACGCTGCTGGCGGTTGCCGGTGAAATCGACGCCACACCGACCCACGTCGCCATCGCCTGGCTGCGGGACAAGGCCCGGCGCTCGACCACCGCGCTGGTCCCGATCCTCGGCTCGCGCACCCGCGCCCAGCTGGACAGCACCCTCGGCGCGTTGAATGTGCATCTGTCGGCCGAGCAAGTCACCCGCCTTGACACCGCCAGTGCCATCCCGCTGGGCGTGCCGCACGGGATCATCGCAGAGCGCTTCCCCGTCGATAACGGCCTGGACACCCCGCGACCACCGGTTATCTGAGGCGAAAAAAAACGGCCTGTCGAACAGGCCGTTTTTTATTCAACGATGCAACTCAGGCAAGGCTCTTACTGACCACCTCGAACACATCACTCGACAACTCACCGGACGCCAGAATGCGCTCCAGCTCGGCTTTCATCAACGCCTGGCGCGCGCTGTCGTATTTACGCCAGCGGGTCAGCGGCGCCAACTGGCGCGAAGCGATCTGCGGGTTCAAGCCATTCAACTGGATCACCAGGTCCGCCAGGAAGCGATAGCCCGAACCGTCCGCCGCGTGGAAGTTGATCAGGTTCTGCCCGGCAAACGCACCGATCAAGGCGCGTACCTTGTTCGGGTTCTTGAGGGTGAACGCCGGGTGCTCCATCAACGCCTTGACCCGCGCCAGCCCGCCCGGCAACGTGCTGCCAGCCTGCACGCTGAACCACTGGTCCATGACCAGCGGGTTGTCCTTGAAGTTCTCGGCAAACACCGCCAGCGCCTGGGCTTTCTCTGCCTCGAACGGCGAATTCACCAGCACCGCCAGCGCGGTCAGGCGCTCGGTCATGTTGTCGGCCGTGTCGAATTGCTCGATGGTCGCCGCCAACACCTCTGGCTTACCGCTGAGCATCAGGTACGACAGCGCGATGTTCTGCAACGCACGACGGGCGAAGTGCTCCGCGGCCGCCACGTACGGCGTTTGTCTGGACAGCTCGCGATTGGCCTGGTAACGCAACCACAGCGCCTCGTGCAGGTTGTCCGCCAGTTGCTTGCGCGCAAACTCACGGGCGGCGTGGATGGCATCCACATCCGCCACGTCGCTGATTTCGGTCAGGTAGGCTTCACCCGGCAACGACAGCATTTCCGCGACCATCGCCTGATCCAGGCTTTCATCACTCAGCACGCTGCGCAGCGCAGTGATCAAGCGCTGATCCATCTTCAAGGCCTGGCCCTGTTGATGCTGCTCAATCAACTCCTGCAGCACCTGCACCGACAACTGCTGGCCGGCGTCCCAACGGTTGAAACCGTCACTGTCATGCTGCATCAGGAACATCAGTTGGTCGCGGCTGTACGGGAAGCTCAGCTTCACCGGCGCCGAGAACCCGCGCAGCAGCGAAGGCAACGGCTGTTCGGCGATATCAACGAAGGTAAACGTCTGCTCGGCCTCGGTCACCGAAATCACCCGCGACGTGCCTCCCGCAGCCTTCTCACCGGCCAGGCGCAAGGCAATGCCAGCGCCCTTCCCGTCCAGCAAGCCCAGCTCCACCGGAATCACGAACGGCAGTTTTTCCACCTTGTCCGGGGTTTGCGGGCAGCTCTGGCGGAAGGTCAGGCTGTAGGTTTTCGCCGTCGCATCGTAGGACTCGCTCACCGCCAGGCGCGGCGTACCGGCCTGGCTGTACCAGCGCTTGAACTGGGTCAGGTCGGCGCCGTTGGCGTCCTCCATAGCCTTGATGAAGTCGTCGCAGGTCACGGCCTGGCCGTCATGGCGTTCAAAGTACAGGTCGCTGCCCTTGCGGAAGCCTTCGGCGCCGAGCAAGGTGTGGATCATGCCGACCACTTCCGAGCCCTTTTCGTACACGGTCAGGGTGTAGAAGTTGGAGATCTCGATGAAGCTGTCCGGGCGCACCGCGTGGGCCATCGGACCGGCGTCTTCGGCGAACTGATGGGTACGCAGGTACGCCACGTCCTGGATGCGCTTGACCGTGGCCGAGTTCATGTCGGCGGAGAATTGCGAGTCACGGTAAACGGTGAAGCCTTCCTTGAGCGACAGCTGGAACCAGTCGCGGCAGGTCACGCGGTTGCCCGACCAGTTATGGAAGTATTCATGGGCAACGATCGCCTCGACCCGCTGGTGCGCGGCGTCGGTGGCGGTTTCGGCGCGGGCCAGCACGGCGCTGGAGTTGAAGATGTTGAGGCCCTTGTTTTCCATGGCGCCCATGTTGAAATCGTTCACCGCGACGATCATGAAGATGTCGAGGTCGTACTCACGGCCATAGGTTTCTTCGTCCCAGCGCATGGACTTTTTCAGGCTGGTCATGGCGTGCTGGCACTTGTCGATGTTTTCCGGCTCGACGTAGATGCGCAGCGCCACGGTGCGGTCGGTCATGGTGGTGAAGGTATCTTCGACACACCACAGGTCGCCGGCCACCAGGGCGAACAGGTAAGCCGGTTTCTTGAACGGATCTTCCCAGGTTGCCCAATGGCGGCCGTCCTCACCCGGACCGCTGGCGATCGGGTTGCCGTTGGACAGCAGAATCGGGTAGCGGTGTTGCTCGGCGATCACCGTGGTGGTGAAGGTGCTCATCACATCCGGGCGATCGAGGTAATAGGTGATCTTGCGAAAGCCCTCGGCCTCGCACTGGGTGCAGAACATGCTGCCGGACTTGTACAGGCCTTCCAGGGCAGTGTTGGTTTCCGGATGGATTTTTACCGTGGTATCCAGGGTAAACGTCGCGCTTTGCGGATGCACCGTCAGGTGGCTGTCGGTCAGCTCGTAGTCACCAGCGCTCAGTGCCTGATCGGCCAGGTTCACGCTCAACAGCTCCAGCTGCTGGCCGTCCAGCACCAACGGCGGCAAACCGGCGCCACGCTCGGGATTGCGGCGCATCACCAGTTGCGCGTGGACCAGGCTGTGGTCCTCGAACAACTCGAAGGTCAGGTGGGTCTCGTCGATCAGGTAGTCCGGCGCCTGATAGTCCTTGAGGTAAATCATCTTCGGTTGTTCGGTGCGCATGGGTGGCATCCTTCTACTGATGCACGGCGAGCTGGTAGGCCGTGTACTTACGAATATTGATCACGCCGGTATCGAAGATCAGGTACTGGCCCTTGATCCCCAGCAGCGTGCCTTCGGCAATCGGATTCTTGTCCAGGTTGAAGCTGACGATCTTCGCCGGATACTGCTCCACCGGGTAGCGGATTTCGAGCGGCTCGATGTCGGTGACCGGTTGGATGGCCTGCAGGCCAAAGCGTTCCTGCAAACCCAGCAGGCCGTCAGCACAGGCGGCGAACAGTTGGTCACGCACCTGCTTGAGGTCGACGGACTGGGCGTCGCCCTTGAGCAGCGCACGCCAGTTGGTCTTGTCGGCCACTTGGCTGCGGAACAGGTCTTCGACAAAACCTGACTGCTGGCGGGTAGCCACGCGCATGATCGGCAGCGCCTGGCTCGCGCCCTGGTCGAGCCAGCGCGTCGGCAACTGGGTGGCACGGGTGATGCCGACCTTGATCCCTGACGAGTTCGCCAGGTACACCACATGGTCGGTCATGCAGAATTTCTCGCCCCAGCCTGGATCGCGGCAGGTGCCGGCGTCGTAATGGCAACGCTCGGGGCTCATGATGCACAGGTCACACTGGGCCAGCTTGGTCATGCACGGGTAGCAATACCCCTGGCTGAAGCTGGTCTTGGTCTTGCGGCCGCAATGGCTGCAATGGATGGCACCGAGGTATTCCAGGCGCACATGGGTGCCGATCAACGGGTTGACCGGCACCTCGGCGTCGCCCAGTCGAAACGCGTATTGAACGGTCGGCTCACCGAGTTGCGCCGACATCTTGCTGACTGCACCGCGACCGATTTCAATCAATGGATCGCATCCGACTTGAACAGGATGTTCGGCACGGTGGTCGACTTCGACTGGCATTCCTGCGGGCCCATGTAGCCGGTGCGCTGGTCTTCCGGCAGGTTCTGGATTTCCCAGGCAATCACCGCCTGCAACGACAGCTCGCGCTGTTCGGCAGTGAGCTTGCGGCCATCGGACCACTTGCCGATTTCCACGGCGAGCTTGAGGCTCTCGTAGATATCCGGGGTGATGTTTTCGATCATTTCAGCAAAAGAGGACATGAGGCTCTTCCTTATCAAATAGACGATTTGCGACGGCTGTACAGCCCGCCCAGCAAACCTGTCAGGCAACCGATGACCAAGCCGCCGACATGGGCCGCGTTGGCGATTTCGCCGAAACCGATCATCGAGACCAGCCCCGACAGGCAGAGCAGCAGCCAGACCAGCATCATCACCAGTACCCCACGGGGCAGGCGATAGGCCGGGTTGGGCGACAGCAGTTGAAAAATCCAGCAATGCCCGAGCAGGCCATACAACACGCCGGACAACCCACCGAACAGACCGGGGCCACCATAAGCGTATTGAGCGTAGTTGGAGACCAGGCTGAACAACAGGGTCAGCCCCAGCAGGTTGATGCTGCCCTGACGCGATTCGATGCGCCGGCCCAGCTCCCAGTACCACATGCCGTTCATGGCCAGGTGCAGGATGCCGAAGTGGATCAGCATCGGCGTGACCAGCCGCCACCACTGCCCTGCCGCCAGGCTATCGGCCAGCGGCGTGAACTGGATGTACTCGCCGATAATGCGAAACTGCAGGAATGTCAGCCAGCTCATGGCTTGCAGGTTTTCACCGAGCAAGGTCAACGCGCCGACGACGATGCTTGCCAGCAACACCAGAGCGGTCAATGGGCTGTGCCGCAGTTGCTGGACAAATCCAGGGCGCCTGTTCGCTGCCTGTTCGGGAATATCCAGTTGCCGGTCCGGGTCACCGGCGGGAAAGCGCTGGTACAGCACGCGCACGTCGTCGCTGATGGTCTCGGGTACCCATAACACTTGCTCCCCGGCCTCTTCACTGACGCGATGGGGCACCTGCATGCGTTGCAGCAATTGGATAAAGCCGCCCAGGTCCACACTCAGTGGCAGGCGCAATACGGCCACGGTACTCATTGGATGACCTCGGGCCGCTCAACGTCGACCCAGACGAATTTATTCGGGTCCAGCCGCGTTTCCTGATCCAGGCGGTACGCCACCAGCTTGCCGTACAGCACCGCGCTGTAGTCCAGGCAGGCCAGGTTCGGGCGGATCGGCGCCGGTTTGCCACTGCGCCAGTAATGCCCGACGAACAACAGCGGTTCATCGACGCCGTAGCGCAGCAGGGAATTCTTTTCGGTGGACGACAACGGTGTACGCGCCACCGGCTCGGGCAGTGCATCGGGCTGGAACACGATATCGCCGTAGGTCTTGGGGTCGTCTTCCCAGAACTTGGTGCGGAAGAACGAGCGCGTCAGGCCATCGCCACCGGTCAACGTGAGGCCGTCCGGCAAACGCATGTCGGTGCCGCGCAACAGGCGGTCGAACGCATTGCAGGCAAAACTGCCCGGCACGGCGGCGGCCTGCAGGAAGTGCTGGTCGATGCAGCCGTCCGGGAAGGTGCCACGCAGCGGCTGGATAAAGCCATCATCCCAGCACGCATGCACCACGCGAAAGCGCCCGGCGTCGACAAACAGCGGCATGTCATAGAACCAGCCGAGGAAGTCGTGCCAGTCGGCCGGGTGATGTTCGAACTGGGTCAGGGTCTCGTGGATCAACCGTGCATGCCGTGGGTTGTGCTCACGCACGAACTGCCTGCCACTGCCCGGCGGTGCCGGTGTGGTCCAGCCCAGGGCGTTGAACTCGTGGTTGCCCATGATGCACAGCGCCTGGCCGGCCTCGGTCATGTCGTGGACGATATGCAGCGCCTCGCGGATGCGCGGGCCACGGTCGATGATATCGCCGAGGAACACCGCCATACGCGTTGGATGGCGCCAGGTGCCGCCCTGCTTGTGGTAGCCCAACAGGTCGAGCAAGTGCTCAAGGGTATGGGCGCAACCGTGCACGTCACCAATCAGGTCGTAGCTACGCGCGGGATCGAGCATCAGTCGCCTCCACCCCCCAAGCGGCTGCCCCAGCCCAGCTTGGTGCGGCACACTTCGTAGTAGTTGTGGTCCAGCGGGTGGATCAACCGCAACTTCTGTGCCTTCTTGCTCACGGTGATGGTGTCACCGGGGGCGCAGGTGAAATGGTTCTGCCCGTCACACGAGACCTGCGGGTAGATCTGCATATCTTTGGACACCACGATTTTCAGTTCACTGTTGCCGTCGACCACAATCGGCCTGCTCGACAACATATGGGGATACATCGGCACGATCACAATGGCATCCAGCTTGGGATGCATGATCGGGCCACCCGCCGACAGCGCGTAGGCGGTGGAGCCGGTAGGCGTGGCAACGATCAGGCCGTCGGCCTTCTGGCTGCACACGAACTGGCCGTCGATATACAGTTCGAACTCGATCATCCGCGTGGACTTGCCGGGGTGCAGCACCACGTCATTGAGCGCATCGCCCTGGCCGATGGCTTCGCCGTGGCGGCGCACTTCTGCCTGCAGCAGGAAGCGGTTCTCCACCAGGTAATGACCGTCGAGCACCTTGGCCACTTCGACTTCCAGCTCATCCGGGCGGATATCGGTGAGGAACCCCAGGCTGCCCCGGTTGATCCCCAGCACCGGCACGTTATGCCGCGCCAGGGCACGGGCCGCGCCGAGCAGGCTGCCGTCGCCGCCGACCACGATGACCATGTCGCAGACTTCACCGAGCATCTTGCGCGACGAGGTCTGCAGGCCGTGGCCCGGCAGGATTTCAGCGATGGTGTCTTCGAGGATCACATGCAGGTGACGCTCCAGCAGGAATTTTTTCAGCCGGCGGACGGTGTCCAACACCTGGGTACTGCCCAGGCGACCGATAATGCCGATATTGCGAAATTGCTCCATGGGGCTCCTGCGGGATGTGGAGTGTGGCAAAAAAGAACGATTATGGGCGAAAGGCCGTCTCAGGCAAAATCCTTTGTCGCCGTGAAGCCTTGATGACAACGGTTCTCAGCCACCTTCAGCGCCGTTAAAAGGCTATGCTCGGACCATGACTGTGTTCCCCGATCTGCACAACCTGCCCCGCCAGCTGCGCCACCCCGAGGTGCGCGACCTGGCGTGGGTGATGCTCGCCCCGCCGATGCTCGCGCAAACGCCATGGCCACAACGTCACCCGCTGGCCGGCAGCGACTGGGTGCAGGCGCCGCATCTGCTGGAACGCTGGCTACGCCAACTGGACCAGGACAGCAGCGCCTTGCAGCAGTGGCTGAGCCTGTCACGTACGCGCCGCCTGGGCCTGTATTACGAACGCCTGTGGCAGTTTGCGGTGCAGCATGCGCCGGGCGTGGAATTGCTGGCCGCCAACCTGCCGATCCGCCGTGCCGGGCACACCCTCGGCGAGCTGGACATGTTGCTGCGCGACCGCGATGGCGTGCATCACCTGGAACTGGCGATCAAGCTGTATCTGGGCCCGCAGGACGGCAACGGCCAGGACACTGCGCAATGGCTCGGCCCGGGCTGTCATGATCGACTGGACCGCAAGCTGGCGCATCTGGCCCAGCATCAGTTGCCGATATCGTCACGGGCGGAAAGCCGTGAAGTGCTGGCCGCGTTGGATGTCCAACAGTTTGATGCGCATTTATGGTTGGGGGGCTACCTGCTCTACCCCTGGCCCGGCCAGGCCATGGCTCCCAGTGGCGCGCATCCGCAGCATTTGCGTGGGCGCTGGTTGCATCAGCGTGACTGGCAGGCGTTTGTCAGCCTCAGCCAACCGGGCCGTTGGCAGCCCCTGCCCCGGCATGCCTGGCTGGCGCCGGCGCACTACCCCACGGAAGAAGTGTGGAGCGAACAACAGATGCACGGCTGGCTGGCCGACCTGGACCCGATGGCTTCGGCGCAGCTGCTGGTGCGGCTGGTACAGGTGGGTGAGGATTGGGAGGAAGCCGAGCGGTTGTTTCTGGTGGCGGATCTTTGGCCAAATGTGCCGGGGGCGGGCTGACAGTTTTGCCCTGTCTTTTAGGGCCTCATCGGGGGCAAGCCCCCTCCCACACTTGACTCTATTCACAAATACAAATGTGTGAACCCAATCCAATGTGGGAGGGGGCTTGCCCCCGATAGGGCCGGTGCAGGCACTACAACTGGTCGATATGCCGATACTCCAGCTGCAACCCAAAAGCGAACTCCTGAGCCCTGCCCAACCTGATCGGCCCCCGCTCGATATCCACCAGCAACCCAGTGCAATCCAACACCGGCAACCCGCCAATCTCCTTAAGCCGCCCATCGGTAATCACTAACAGCCGCTGCTGCTCCGCCGGATAGCGCTTGCGCCGCAATGCCAGCCAATTTCCGGCCTCGACAAGCGCCGCCAGCAATGGCGTACCGCCGCCCGCGCCCAACTGCGCCAGCCAACCCGCCAGACCCTTGGCCGCTTTCAACCCCTGCACCTGCCACTTCGGCGCCTGCCCGCTGGCCGTCAACAGTGCCAGGCGCGACCGCTGGCGGTAGGCGTCGTCAAACAACTGCGCCAACAAGCCCTTGGCGTCGGAGAGCGCTCGATGCCGTCGGGTGGATGCCGACGCATCGACAATCACCAACCACAGCTCATGGGCCGCACGACTGCGCAGGTGAAACAGCAAGTCCTCTCGCGTTTGCGGCCGACCGCCGAGCAAGGTGCCCGGCCAGTTGATCGCGCCCTGCTTCGCGCTGCGTGCCTTGCCTTGCCTGCCGTTGCCTAGTCGCCCTGCCTTGGGTCGCGCATCCGCCCCCGCGTCAGGTCGAGGGCGAATGCCTAGGGCTTTTTTGGCCAGGCGGGCACTTCCCGGCGTGCGCCCGTGGGCAGGGCCGGTGCGGGCATATCGCCCCATTGGCCTTGACCGGGAGAGGAGCCGGAGGGTTTCGGCGACGGCCCTTCACTCGGCGGGCTGGCCGGTGGAGGAGACTGTTCCTGACGGCGATGGCGAAGAGCGAATTCAGCAACCGCTTGGATATCTTCCTCGGCAATGGCACTGGCTCCCCGCCAAGCGGCATGAGCCCTGGCACCGCGCAACCAGACAAGGTCCGCACGCAGGCCATCGACCCCCGCCGCAAAGCATCGCTCGGTGATCTGCGCCAGCGCCAGGTCATCCAGTGCAATGCTGTCGAGCCGCGCCCGTGCCTGGGTGCAACGCTCGCGCAATGCCGCTTGTGGCACGTCCCACTGCGTGCAAAAGGCAACAGGGTCGCTGTCGAAATCCAGGCGACGCCGGATGATCTGCCCACGCTCGGCCGGCAAGGTCTGCCCGCTCAAGGCCACGTTGAAACCGAAGCGATCGAGCAGTTGCGGGCGCAACTCGCCCTCCTCCGGGTTCATGGTGCCGATCAGCACGAAGCGCGCCGAATGGCGATGGGAAATGCCATCGCGCTCGATCAGGTTGGTGCCGCTGGCGGCCACATCCAGCAGCAGGTCCACCAGATGGTCGGGCAGCAAATTGACTTCATCGACGTAGAGCACGCCGCCGTCGGCCTTGGCCAATACACCGGGGGAGAATTGCGCCCGGCCTTCGCCCAATGCGGCGTCCAGGTCCAGCGTGCCGACCAGGCGCTCTTCAGTGGCGCCCAAGGGCAAGGTCACGAACTGACCACTGGCCAGCAGGTCGGCCAGACCACGCGCCAGGGTAGACTTGGCCATGCCGCGCGGGCCTTCGATCAGCACACCGCCAATCTTCGGGTCGATAGCGGTCAGGCACAGCGCCAGTTTCAGATCATCGGCGCCGACCACGGCGGACAGCGGGAAATGGGGAATATCAGTCATCAGCTGTCTTCTTCTATATCCAGCAACAGGTTTTCCAACGCCTCGCGGTATGCCCCCGGTTCCTGCCACATGCCCCGCTGCTGCGCTTCCAGCATGCGCTCGGTCATGTCGCGCAGTGCATCGGGGTTGTGCTGTTGCACAAAGGCCCGGGTGTCGGGGTCGAGCAAGTAGGCGTCGGCCAACAGTGCGTATTGGTGATCGTCAATCAGTGCGGTGGTGGCGTCGAAGGCGAACAGATTGTCCACCGTCGCGGCCATTTCAAACGCACCTTTATAGCCATGGCGCTTCACGCCTTCGATCCACTTGGGGTTGGCGGCGCGGGAACGGATCACCCGGTTCAGCTCTTCCTTCAACGTGCGGATCTTCGGCAGGTCAGGCTGGCTATGGTCACCGTGGTAGCTGGCGGCCTTGTCGCCGCTCAGGGTTTCCACGGCAGCGAGCATGCCACCCTGGAATTGGTAGTAATCGTTGGAATCGAGCAGGTCGTGCTCGCGGTTGTCCTGGTTCTGCAAAACGGCCTGCACCTGGCTCAGGCGCTGGGCGAATTGCCCGCGGGCGGCAGTACCTTCGTCGGAACCGCCATAGGCGTAGCCGCCCCAGTTCAGGTAAACCTCGGCCAAGTCTTCACGGCTTTGCCAGAGACGCCCGTCGATCGCGCCCTGCACGCCCGCACCGTAGGCGCCGGGCTTGGCACCAAAGATGCGCCAGCCGGCCTGTTTTGCCGCGGCCTCTGCGTCCAGGCCCGAAGCCAGCAACGCTTCACGCTCACTGCGCACCTTGGCGGCCAGCGGGTTCAGCTCGTCCGGTTCGTCCAGCGCAGCCACCGCCTGCACCGCCGCATCGAACAGGCGGATCAGGTTGGCAAAGGCATCCCGGAAGAAACCGGACACGCGCAACGTCACATCAACGCGCGGACGATCGAGCAGGCTGACGGGCAGGATTTCAAAGTCATCCACGCGCTGACTGCCCGTCGCCCATACAGGGCGCACGCCCATCAGCGCCATGGCCTGGGCGATGTCATCGCCGCCGGTGCGCATGGTCGCGGTCCCCCAAACCGACAAGCCGAGTTGGCGCAGGTGGTCGCCATGGTCTTGCAGGTGCCGCTCCAGAATCAGGTTGGCGGATTGGAAACCGATGCGCCAGGCGGTGGTGGTAGGCAGGTTGCGCACATCGACGGTGAAGAAGTTGCGCCCGGTCGGCAACACATCCAAACGCCCACGACTCGGCGCACCACTGGGGCCAGCGGGTACGAAACGGCCGCTCAAGGCATCCAGCAAACCGCGCATTTCTGCCGGGCCACAAGCATCCAGCCGAGGCGCCACGACAATACGCAGGCTTTCGATCACGGCCTTCACGTCTTCCCAACCGGGCTCTTCCAATTGCTCAAGTGGCCCTTCCAGGGCTTGCTCGATCAATCGCGCCGCGTAAAGCTCCAAGCGTTCACGGGTATCGCCGGCGGTACGCCACAACTGCCCGTCGATCTTCTGTAGCACCAGCGGCCGGCGTCCAGTCCAGGGTTCAGCCAGGGCGCAGTCCAGCGGGTCGAAGCCCAGCTCGAAGGCCTTGGCCAGCACGCGCAGCAAGCTCGACTGCGGGCCACGGCCATCGCCACGCGGGATGCGCAGCAGCGCCAGCAAGGTATCGATACGCAGACGACCCTCGGGTGACTCGCCAAAAATATGCAGGCCGTCGCGGATCTGCGATTCCTTCAAGTCGCACAGGTAGGTGTCCAGGCGCGGCAACCACACGGCAGCATCGGCGTCGCTCTCCAGCTCAAGCTCCTGGTCGATGCGGGTTTCGCGCACCAGCTTGAGAATGTCCTTCTGCAGCTCCAGGGCGCGGCGCGGATCGAGCAACTGCGCTTCGTAATATTCGTCCGCCAGCAGCTCCAGGTTACGCAGCGGGCCGTAGGTTTCGGCACGGGTCAGCGGCGGCATCAGGTGGTCGATGATGACTGCCTGGGTGCGCCGCTTGGCCTGGGCGCCCTCGCCCGGGTCATTGACAATAAACGGATATATATTCGGCAGCGGCCCCAGCAACGCATCGGGCCAGCAGTTTTCCGACAGGCCCACGCCCTTGCCCGGCAGCCACTCCAGGTTGCCGTGCTTGCCCACATGGATCACGCCGTGGGCGCCGTAGGTGTGGCGCAGCCAGAAGTAGAACGCCAGGTACGCGTGGGGCGGCACCAGGTCCGGGTCGTGGTACACGGCGCTGGCGTCCACCTGGTAACCCCGCGCCGGCTGGATGCCGATAAACGTCAGGCCCAGGCGCAGGCCGGCGATCATCAGGCGACCGTCGCGGCACATCGGATCGTTCTGCGGCGCGCCCCAGCGCTCCAGCACCGCCTGGCGATTGGCTTCGGGCAGGCACTGAAACATCGCCTCGTACTCGTCCAGGCCCAGGCTTTGATGGCAAGGGCGCAGGTCGAGGCTGTGCAGGTCGTTGGTGACGCCGCCGAGCAACTCGTGGATCAACGCCGTGCCACACTCCGGCAATACGTCCGGCAGCGCATAGCCTTCGGCTTGCAAGGCACGCAGGATGTTCAGCGCCGCCGCCGGTGTATCCAGGCCCACGCCGTTGCCGATGCGACCGTCGCGGGTCGGGTAGTTGGCGAGGATCAGCGCAATGCGTTTCTCCGCATTCGGCACCCTCGCCAACTCGACCCAACGCCGCGCCAGCTCGGCGACAAATTCCATGCGTTCCGGCGCAGCGCGGTAGCACACCACGTCCGACTGGCTGCGTTCGCTGCGCCAGGCCAGGTCCTTGAAGCTGATGGGCCGGCTGATGATGCGCCCATCCAGCTCCGGCAACGCGATGTGCATCGCCAGGTCGCGGGGGCCGAGGCCCTGTTCGCTGGCCTCCCAGCCGGGCTGGTTGTCTTGGGCACAAATGGCCTGGATCACCGGGATATTGCGGCGAAACGGGCGCAAATGCGGCGCCTCGGGGCTGGATTGGGCGAAGCCGGTGGTATTGAGGATCACCGCCGCGCCGACCTCATCCAGCAGGTCTTCGACCACCGCCAGGCAGCCGGGCTCTTTCAAGCTGGCCACCGCCATCGGCAACGGGTTAAGCCCCGCTGCGTGCAGGCGCTGGCAGAACACATCGATAAAACCGGTATTGGCCGCCTGCAAATGGGAGCGGTAGAACAACACCGCCGCCACCGGCCAGTCGGCGTTCCAGTCTGCCTGCCAATGGTTCAGGCGGGCGCTGGCGTGGTGCGGGTGATAGATCGCCGTGCGTGGCAGGGTTTGGGGCTCGGCCCAGGCATAGTCGCGGCCCAGGTAGGCGCTGGCCAGGCAGCGATAGAAATCCAGGGCATTGCCCAGGCCGCCCTGACGCAGGAAGTGCCACAGCCGATCACGCGCTTCGGCACCGACGGTGCTCAGCCCGCTGAGTTCCGGGTCCGGGCGATCATCCCCCGGCACCAGGATCAGCTGCACACCGCGCTCGGCCAACTCCACCAGACGCTCGATGCCGTAGCGCCAGTAACCGATACCGCCATGCAGCGAAATCAGGATGACTTTGGCGTGGCGCAGCACCTCATCGACGTACAAGTCGACCGAGGCATGGTTCTGCACCTGCATCGGGTTGGCCAGGCGCAGGCTCGGGTAGTCGTCGGGCAACTGCCGGGCCGCTTCGGCCAGCAGCGCCAGGCTGGAATCGCCGCTGCACAGGATCACCAGGTCAGCGGGGGTTTGGCCAAGGTCGGCAATATTGTCGTCCGAGACGAAACCACCGGGCTGGGTCCTGAGCAGGTGCATGGGTCAGACGCTGAGGGCGGCGCGCAGTTGCGCTTCGAGGCCCGCCGCGTCCAGTTCCTGGCCGATCAGCACCAGGCGCGTGGTGCGTGCTTCTTCAGCGCCCCAGGCACGGTCGAAGTGTTTGTCGAACCGCGTGCCCACACCCTGGATCAGCAGGCGCATCGGTTTGTTCGGGATGGCGGCGAAACCTTTGACGCGCAGGATGCCGTGTTGCACCACCAGTTGCGTCAGGGCATCGAGCAGCAGTGCTTCATCGGCTTGCGGCAAGTCGATGGAAATCGAGTCAAACGCATCGTGGTCGTGGTCGTCTTCACCTTCGTGGTGATGATCGTGGTGGCTGTGGCGGCCGTCGATATGCTCTTCGGAACCGGCGCCCAGGCCGATCAATACGTCCAGGGGCAAGCGGCCGCTGCTGGCTTCGACGATCTTCACCGCCGCCGGCAGCTCCTCGGCGACTTCCAGGCGCACGCGGGCCAGGTCTTCGGCGTTGATCAGGTCGGCCTTGTTGAGGATCACCAGGTCGGCGCTCGCCAGTTGATCGGCGAACAACTCGTGCAACGGCGATTCGTGGTCCAGGTTCGGGTCGAGTTTGCGCTGGGCGTCCACCTGGTCCGGGAAGGCAGCGAAGGTGCCGGCGGCGACGGCCGGGCTGTCGACCACGGTGATCACCGCATCCACGGTGCAGGCACTGCGGATTTCCGGCCACTGGAAGGCTTGCACCAATGGCTTGGGCAATGCCAGGCCGGAAGTTTCAATGAGGATATGGTCGAGATCGCCGCGACGGGCGACCAATTCGCGCATCACCGGGAAGAATTCTTCCTGCACGGTGCAGCACAGGCAGCCATTGGCCAATTCGTAGACGCGGCCGTTGGCTTCTTCTTCGGTGCAACCGATGGAGCACTGCTTGAGGATTTCACCGTCGATGCCCAGCTCGCCGAATTCATTGACGATCACCGCGATGCGACGGCCCTGGGCGTTGTCGAGCATGTGGCGCAGCAAGGTGGTCTTACCCGAGCCGAGGAAGCCGGTGACGATGGTGACGGGAAGTTTGGCCAGTGTTTTCATCGGATGCCCTTGGGGGCGGGCATATGGGACGATTGGCGCTGCGACGGCGCGCAGCAGCGGATTTCGTCACCGGATCACCCCGCCCGGTTGAAGTAGAAAATCGGTTGCGAGGCAGGTCTCCTGGCTTGGGGCTTGCGGGTCTTGCGACCGGCGCTGGCTGCGCCTTCCCGCCTTGTCGGCAGTGGCGTGGCAGTCAGCTGAACCCTTTACAGTTGCGGGGGCAGCCGCGGCTTGGACCGCGTTCCCTTCTTAGCTTCGGCCTGGGCCGAAGAACCTCGAGGGTGCAAGGCTACGCAGTGCTTGGGGGATGGTCAATGATGGGGTTGGGTTGGCTTGAGTACATATCCATTGCTGCGGTAACGGACATGCCCCCAGAACGCACATCCCCAATTGACTCCCCTCCCACCCCCATGCTCTCCTACACATCTTGTTTCGGGTGCCCTGCAAAGGGTGAAACGGGAAACCGGTGACTCATGCACACACGCATGACAGTCCGGTGCTGCCCCCGCAACGGTAAGCGAGCGAAACGTCATATCCACTGTGCCAGTCGGCATGGGAAGGCGACGTTTTCAGGCATTGAGCCCCTCGCAAGCCCGGAGACCGGCCCGAAAAAATCAGATAACAAACCCGCGGTGGGCGGGCGCTGTTCAAAGCCCTGCGTGCCTGGCTCGCGGGGCTTTCATGCGCTCGTTTCACCCTGACACCTGAAAGGGACGCGCCATGTCGATCATCAGTAGCACTTCGCACGCCACCAGCAGCACCTCTACCTTGGGCCAACGCCTGACCGCCGCCATCGGTGCGTCGATCCTCGGCGCGTGCCTGGTGTATTTCGCCGGCTTCTCGCATATCGAGGCGGTACACAACGCTGCCCACGATACCCGCCACAGCGCCGCGTTCCCGTGCCACTGAGGCTTGCCGACATGATCAAGCGTATTGCGCAAACCGCAGGTTTCACCGGCCTTCTGGCTGCCCTGTTGCTGACTTTGCTGCAAAGTTTCTGGGTCGCCCCGCTGATTCTGCAGGCGGAGACCTTTGAAAAGGCCCCGGCAGCGACTGAACTGCACGAACACGCCGACGGCGCAACTGCACATACCCATGACGCCGAAGCCTGGGAGCCTGAAGACGGCTGGCAGCGCGTGCTGTCCACCACGGGTGGAAACCTGGTGGTCGCCGTTGGCTTCGCCCTGATGCTGGCCGGCCTGTACACCCTGCGTGCACCAACCCGTACCGCCCAAGGCCTGCTCTGGGGCCTGGCGGGTTATGCGACCTTTGTACTGGCGCCTACCCTGGGCCTGCCGCCCGAGCTGCCGGGCACCGCCGCCGCTGACCTGGCCCAACGGCAGATCTGGTGGATCGGTACTGCCGCGTCTACTGCAGTTGGTATCGCGCTGATCGTGTTCGGTCGCAACTGGCTGCTCAAGGCGCTGGGCGCGGCAATCCTGGTGGTGCCGCACGTGATCGGCGCGCCACAACCGCAAGTGCATTCGATGCTGGCCCCGGAAGCACTGGAAGCGCAATTCAAGATTGCTTCGCAGCTGACCAACGTGGCGTTCTGGCTGGCCCTGGGCCTGATCAGCGCCTGGCTGTTCCGCCGCAACCGTGACGATCGATACTCGGCGTGAAACTGGTCGTCGGCCTGGGCTGCCGGGAGGGCTGTGATGTCCACACTCTGCTGGCCTTGTTTGACGCCGCCCTCGTCGAGGGCGGTATCGAGCGCCACCGTATCACTGCGCTGGCCAGTCTTGATCGCAAACAGGAAGAACCCGGGCTACTGGCCTTGGCCGCGCTGCTGAACCTGCCGTTGCAGTGTTTCAACGCTGAACGACTGGCGATTTATGCCGACCGGCTGAGCCATAAATCGGACGTGGCTTTTGCCCACACCGGCTGTTACGGCATCGCCGAAAGCGCCGCCCTGGCCCTGGCCGAACAGCTCGCCAACGCCCCTGCGCACCTGCTGATCACCCGCCAGAAAACCGCCCTGGCCACCTTTGCATTGGCGTGCGCCGACTGAAAACCCGATAATCGCCCCTTTCGATCATGAGCAGATTTCATGCTCGCCCGTTTTTCATCAGGATTTCCCATGACCGTCTACTTCATCGGCGCAGGCCCCGGCGACCCGGAATTGATCACCGTCAAAGGCCAACGGCTGATCCGCAGTTGCCCGGTGATCATCTATGCCGGCTCGCTGGTGCCGGCGGCGGTACTGGAAGGTCATCAGGCAGAAACGGTGACCAACAGCGCCGAACTGCACCTGGAACAGATCATCGACCTGATCAAGGCCGCCCATGCCAAGGGCCAGGATGTGGCACGCGTGCACTCCGGCGACCCCAGCCTGTATGGCGCGATCGGCGAGCAGATCCGCCATTTGCGCGACCTGGGCATCCCGTTCCAGATCATCCCTGGCGTTACGGCGGTGGCCGCTTGCGCGGCCCTGCTGGAAACCGAGCTGACCCTGCCCGACATTGCCCAGAGCGTGATTCTGACCCGCTACGCGGATAAAACCAGCATGCCGGCCGGTGAGGACTTCGACAGCCTGGCGCGACATGGCACCACCATGGCGATTCATCTGGGGGTCAACCACCTGGACAGGATCGTCGCCGAACTGCTGCCCCATTATGGCGCGGATTGTCCGGTTGCCGTGGTGCACCGGGCGACGTGGCCCGATCAGGATTGGGCGGTCGGAACCCTCAGTGACATCGCTGCAAAAGTGGCGACCAAAGGGTTTCGGCGTACGGCGTTGATTGTGGTGGGTCGGGTGTTGGCGAGTGACAGTTTCAGTGAGTCATCGTTGTATCGGGCGGGGCATGCGCATCTTTATCGATCTTGATATTCAACATCACAAAACATTTACAACATATTGATTTTATTGAGTAAATTTATTAAAAAAATCTGACAGCCCAGCTTTCGCAATGAACACTCAACATTAGATAGATAGCGTAATCTATTGAATTTAAAGCAAAAAAAACGGCGCTCACGGGGCGCCGTTTTTATGTCCGCAGCGAACGCCTTACTCAGTAGTAGGCGTTTTCTTTCTGCGTGTGGTCGGTCACGTCACGTACGCCCTTGAGCTCCGGAATACGCTCGAGCAAGGTGCGCTCGATGCCTTCGCGCAGGGTCACGTCCGCCTGGCCACAACCCTGGCAGCCACCGCCGAACTTGAGCACGGCAATACCGTCTTCAACCACGTCGATCAGGCTGACCTGACCGCCGTGACTGGCCAGACCCGGGTTGATCTCGGTCTGCAGGTAGTAGTTGATACGCTCGTTGACCGGGCTGTCAGCGTTGACGTTCGGCACCTTGGCGTTCGGTGCCTTGATGGTCAATTGGCCGCCCATGCGGTCGGTGGCGTAATCGACCACGGCATCGTCAAGGAAAGCTTCGCTGAAGGCATCGATGTACGCGGTGAAGCTTTTCAGCCCCAGGGCGGTGTCTTCAGGCTTCTCTTCGCCAGGCTTGCAGTAGGCAATGCATGTCTCGGCGTATTGGGTGCCGGGCTGGGTGATAAAGACGCGGATGCCGATACCCGGGGTGTTCTGCTTGGACAGCAGGTCGGCCAGGTAATCGTGGGCGGCGTCGGTAATGGTTATGGCAGTCATGGAAACTCCTCACAGGCTTGCCGGCAGTTTACGCCAAAATATTACGCAGGTACAAAGTCCTAGTATTTTTGTCGGGCAATAGATTCCGGCCCCTCTATGTCAAGCCAGCGCCTGAGGGCGCGATAGGTTCCCTTTTCAAGCCATTGGTAGCTCCAATATGAGCCCAACGCTATTGCTGCGATGCACACCAGCAGCATCGCGTAGGGATCTATTCCCATACTCTTGGCAATCAATAGCCCAGCAGCGAGTACCGGCACGTGGATCAAGTAAACCGAGTAAGAGCAGTCTCCCAGCATCTTCAAAAGGCGGGAGCCCTGAAAGTAGGGTTCCAACGCCACACAACTGATCACCAACACAGCGCTTGGCACCCCCCACTCCAACGAACGCGGTAGATTTGCCCCGTGATAAATCGCCACTGACGAGACCAGGATACCCAATAACGGCAACCATGAGCCGGACCGGCACAGGCCACATCGGTACAGCATGCCGATGGCAATACCCATCAGAAAGTCGAGAATAATGTCATTCCTGTAAAAACCGCTGGCTAGACCCAGGGCGGGGCCGATGTAACACACAAGATAAAGCAGTGCCGCGACAACCCACAGCCGATAGGATTGCCGAACGAACAAAGAGAAGGAAAACAGCAGATAAAACAGCATCAAGAAGTTCAGGGTCCACCCGACGCCCAGCAGAGGGTAAACCTCCACACCCGGCGGGCTCGGGGCGGCAATGAACAGCAGCGACATCAACACATAGCCCGGCTCGATATTCTCGTACGGAAACATCGCAGGCACAGTCGCAACCAGCAGCATCATGAGCAGGGTATAAAACCAATACGCCGGAACGATTCTTGCCACACGCATGAGCATGAAACGCCAAGGTGTCAGGGTTTTGTCCGCAGTCGAAAGAAAAATCACAAACCCGCTGATAACAAAAAATATATCGACCCTGACCCCGCCTGTTTCGACCAACAGGTCCTCCAGCCAGTTATGCGCCTCAAAGTCGAAAAACAACTGTACGAAGTGAACACCCACCACCATCCACGCCGCCAAGGCACGTAGCGCTTGCACTGAAATCAACATGATCGGAATACCTGTTCCATTCCCGCAAGATAGATATCCGACCGCTTCAGCACCCGCTCAGAGAGATGACTGGATCACTGTCATTAGTTATAGGTTCTCATAGCGGTTCATGTCCAATACACCCTCTTCCACCGGCGTAGTCTCACGAATGTACCGCGACAGATCATGGAAATACTGCCAGAACAACGGATGACTGCGCCGCACACCCCACCGATCCACAATCTTCTCGAAACCCTTGGGATCCTTGGCCTGCTCCATTTCAGCCACGAACTCAGGCACGTCCTGGGCTGGAATATTGAACATGAAGTTCGGGTAGCTGCTCAGCACACCCGGATAAATCGTCACCGTATCCAGGCCCGGCTGGTAGCGATAAGCCTCCCCCAGCAAAAACGCCACATTACTGTGGGCACGATTGCGCAGCATGCTATAGACCACACGCTTGCCACCGGCGGTTTCAACCCGCAGCATCGTCGCTTCAGGCAATTGATCAATCACCTTGAGCCCGGCAGCTGGGCGTGAGGTCAGGCGGCTCAGGGCCTGCTCCGCATCCTGCAAGGCCGGGTCGATCCCATCGCGAGAGCAATAGGCGCCGCTGCAGCGGTTGATCGGGTCCGGGCTGGCGTTCAAATCGCCGTAACGGGTGAGCAACTGGTTGGCAAAGTCGCGCTTCGGATCGTTTTTGTTCAGGTGCAGACCAGTGGGTTTGTCGTCATCGATCGCCTCGTAATCCAGCCACAGCTTGAGCTTGCCGCTGTTCTGGTACCAATCGTCGAGGAAACCATCACGCGAATCGGCCGGCATCAGGCGCAAAAAGTTCTGCTCGGCACCATTGCGGATCAGGTCGAAATACAGCCGGGTCTGGGCCTGGTGCGACACATTGCCGAACACGTCGAAATTCACCGCCAATTGGTAATAGGTGCGCTCCAGCAGTGGATAGTCGAACAGCCACATCGTTTGCGGCACCTCGCCGATCAGGCCTTTGTTGACCGCGGCACTGTCGAAGTGGCGGAAGATGCTCAGCAAGGCATTGTCATTGCCTGCCCACAGGCTCGACCAACTCGGCGGCGGCAGGTCGGCGTAGCTGTCGCGGCGCAGCGCCTCGTATTCGTTGCGCTTATCGCGGTAGGCCAACCACAGGCTGAGCACGCTGCCCACGTCATCGTTTTGTCCCGGCATGGCCAGCAGCGGCGTGGCCTGGCCGCGATAGCGCGCATCGGTGATGTACAGGTCGTGGTCCGGGTCCTGGAACAGGGTCCAGAAATTGTCGCGGATCACATCCGTGGCGATCTGCCCACGGCACACCGGCCCACGGATAAAGGTACGCACGAAGTATTCGGCGTTATCCAGCATGAACTGGTAGCGCGCCTTGGCCGGGATGGCTTCGAAGGTTTCAAAAGGGTTGGCACGGCGGCCCGGACCGTAGCCCGGCAAGGCGTTGACCTGCCAATTGCCGGCGTAGAACAGCTCTTTGATGCGGGCCATCTTCTCGGCGCTGAACGGGTACGTAATGTGGGTTTTATGCACGATCACGCCCTGCACCGGCCACAGGCGGTAATACACGCGGGTGCCGGGGTCATCATTGGGACGGCGCGTAGCGATCAGGTCAATCGGTTGGCCACTCGGCGTGCGCGAACGCACCCACTGGAAGAAATGCCCCGGCTCGCCATTCTCGAAGTAGATGTGCGCGAGGAATAAATGCTCGAACAACCAGCGCGCCACCAGGCTTTCGCGGGCGCCGGGCTGGTTGAACAGGTTTTCCCACTGCTGCACTTGCAGGGCTTCTTTCGCGCTGGGCGCCAGGCCTTGTTCATCAATCGGCGCGCCGGAGGCAAGCCAGCGTTGCAGGGTCTGGTACTGCTGGTCCGTCAGGCCAGTGACCGCCAGCGGCATGCCTTCCCTGGGGTGGGCGCCGGCATAGGCATTGAACTCGCCGGGCATGGCGCACATGTTCTCGCGGTTCAGGCCCAGCACGATGTCTTCGGGCAGCTTGGCGTTGGGTTGCAACGGCGCGTTGTGGCCCAGCTCCAGCATGCGCGCCATCAGCGCGGCCTGGCTGCCCTGGGCGTCCAGCACCGAATAGAAGCCCTTCTGCTGCCAGGCCTGTTTGCCGAAGGCGTCATAGAACAAGCGGGTGGTCGGCGTGGCCTGGCTGCGTTCGCCATCGTAGACCGGCACTTTGCTCGCGCCACGCGCCGCGCCCTCGGCACTGCCCAGGTTGAGCTGGCAGGCGGAGTCGTAGCAGGCATGGCAGGCCACGCATTTCTCGGTGAAGATCGGTTGAATGTCGCGGGTGTACGAAATCGCCGGGGCGGCTCCGTCGGCCTGTGCGATGCAGGCGACCAGTGCCAGGACGGCGCTGGTGATGAGGCGAAGTGACATGTATCCGGTCCCGATTCAATGCGTGCGCTGGAAAATTGCCGGTGATTCTACCGGGCCATACGGCCCTGCAACATGAGCGATATTCATCTAAAAACCGGGCATACTGCAAAACCGCACAGGTTTGTTATGATCCACGCCCTCCGTGATGCCTGACCAGAGTAGTCCCATGTCCGATCGTAGCGTTCGTCTGCAAGCCCTTCATCAAGCCCTCAAGGAACGTATCCTGATCCTCGACGGTGGTATGGGCACGATGATCCAGAGCTACAAGCTCGAAGAAGAAGACTACCGTGGCAAACGTTTCGCCGACTGGCCGAGCGACGTCAAGGGTAACAACGACCTGCTGGTGATCACTCGCCCGGACGTGATCGGCGGCATTGAAAAAGCCTACCTGGATGCCGGTGCCGACATCCTCGAAACCAACACCTTCAACGCCACCCGCATCTCCATGGCCGACTACGGTATGGAAGAGCTGGCCTACGAGCTGAACGTAGAAGGCGCACGCCTGGCGCGCAAGATCGCCGACGCCAAGACCCTGGAGAACCCGGCCAAGCCACGCTTCGTCGCCGGCGTGCTCGGCCCGACCAGCCGGACCTGCTCGTTGTCACCAGACGTGAACAATCCCGGTTACCGCAACGTGACCTTCGATGAACTGGTGGAAAACTACACCGAGGCCACCAAAGGCCTGATCGAAGGCGGCGCCGACCTGATCCTGATCGAAACCATTTTCGACACCCTCAACGCCAAGGCCGCGATCTTCGCCGTGCAAGGTGTGTTCGAGGAGCTCAATACCGAACTGCCGATCATGATCTCCGGCACTATCACCGACGCCTCCGGTCGTACCCTGTCGGGCCAGACCACCGAAGCGTTCTGGAACTCGGTCGCCCACGCCAAGCCGATTTCGGTGGGCCTGAACTGCGCCCTGGGCGCCAGCGAACTGCGTCCGTACCTGGAAGAGTTGTCGAACAAGGCCAACACCCACGTGTCCGCGCACCCCAACGCCGGCCTGCCCAACGAATTCGGCGAGTACGACGAACTGCCTTCGCAAACCGCCAAGGTCATCGAAGAGTTCGCCCAGAGCGGCTTCCTCAATATTGTCGGCGGCTGCTGCGGCACCACGCCAGGCCATATCGAGGCCATCGCCAAGGCCGTGGCCGGTTATGCGCCACGCGTGATCCCGGACATCCCCAAGGCGTGCCGCCTGTCGGGCCTGGAGCCGTTCACGATTGATCGCAGTTCGCTGTTCGTCAACGTCGGCGAGCGCACCAACATCACCGGCTCCGCCAAGTTTGCCCGGCTGATCCGTGAAGACAACTACACCGAGGCCCTCGAAGTCGCCCTGCAGCAGGTGGAAGCCGGCGCCCAGGTGATCGACATCAACATGGACGAGGGCATGCTCGATTCGAAGAAGGCCATGGTGACCTTCCTCAACCTGATTGCCGGTGAGCCGGACATCTCCCGCGTGCCGATCATGATCGACTCCTCCAAGTGGGACGTGATCGAGGCGGGCCTGAAGTGCATCCAGGGCAAGGGGATCGTCAACTCCATCAGCATGAAGGAAGGCGTCGAGCAGTTCATCCACCACGCCAGGTTGTGCAAGCGCTACGGCGCGGCCGTGGTGGTGATGGCCTTCGACGAAGCCGGCCAGGCCGACACCGAAGCGCGCAAGAAAGAGATCTGCAAACGCTCCTACGACATCCTGGTGAATGAAGTCGGCTTCCCGCCGGAAGACATCATCTTCGACCCGAACATCTTCGCGGTCGCCACCGGTATCGAAGAGCACAACAACTACGCCGTCGACTTCATCAACGCCTGCGCTTATATCCGTGACGAACTGCCCTACGCGCTGACCTCCGGCGGCGTGTCCAACGTATCGTTCTCGTTCCGTGGCAACAACCCGGTGCGCGAGGCGATCCACTCGGTGTTCCTGCTGTATGCGATCCGCAGCGGCCTGACCATGGGTATTGTCAACGCCGGCCAACTGGAGATCTACGACCAGATCCCGGTCGAGCTGCGCGACGCCGTGGAAGACGTGGTGCTCAACCGCACCCCGGACGGCACCGACGCCCTCCTCGCCATCGCCGACAAGTACAAGGGCGACGGCAGCGTCAAGGAAGCCGAGACCGAGGAATGGCGCGGCTGGGACGTGAACAAGCGCCTGGAACACGCCTTGGTCAAGGGCATCACCACGCATATCGTTGAAGACACCGAAGAATCCCGGCTGTCGTTCGCGCGTCCGATTGAAGTGATCGAAGGCCCGCTGATGTCCGGCATGAACATCGTTGGCGACCTGTTCGGCGCGGGCAAAATGTTCCTGCCCCAGGTGGTGAAGTCCGCCCGCGTCATGAAACAGGCCGTGGCCCACTTGATCCCGTTCATCGAGCTGGAAAAAGGCGACAAGCCGGAAGCCAAGGGCAAGATCCTGATGGCCACCGTGAAGGGCGACGTGCATGACATCGGCAAGAACATTGTCGGCGTGGTGCTGGGTTGCAACGGCTATGACATCGTCGACCTCGGCGTGATGGTGCCGGCGGAGAAGATCCTGCAGGTGGCCAAGGAGCAGAAATGCGACATCATCGGGCTGTCCGGCCTGATCACCCCGTCCCTGGACGAGATGGTGCACGTGGCCCGCGAAATGCAGCGCCAGGACTTCCACCTGCCGCTGATGATCGGCGGTGCGACCACCTCCAAGGCGCACACGGCGGTGAAGATCGAGCCCAAGTACAGCAATGATGCGGTGGTGTACGTGACCGACGCTTCGCGTGCGGTCGGCGTGGCCACGCAGTTGCTGTCCAAGGAACTCAAGGCCGGCTTTGTCGAGCGCACCCGCGAAGAGTACGTGGAAGTGCGCGAACGCACGTCGAACCGCAGCGCCCGCACCGAACGCCTGAGCTACCCGGCCGCCATCGCCAAGAAGCCGCAGTTCGACTGGAGCAGCTACACGCCGGTGGTGCCGACCTTTACCGGCGCCAAGGTGCTGGACAATATCGACCTCAAGGTGCTGGCCGAGTACATCGACTGGACACCGTTCTTTATCTCCTGGGACCTGGCCGGCAAGTTCCCGCGCATCCTCGACGATGAAGTGGTCGGTGAAGCGGCCACTGCGCTGTACGCCGACGCCCAGGAGATGCTCAAGAAGCTGATCGACGAAAAACTCATCAGCGCCCGTGCGGTGTTCGGCTTCTGGCCGACCAACCAGGTGCAGGACGATGACCTGGAAGTCTACGGCGATGACGGCCAGCCGATTGCCCGGTTGCACCACCTGCGCCAGCAGACCATCAAGACCGACGGCAAGCCGAACTTCTCCCTGGCCGACTTCGTGGCGCCCAAGGACAGCGGCGTGACCGACTACATCGGCGGCTTCATCACCACCGCCGGCATCGGTGCTGAAGAAGTCGCCAAGGCCTACCAGGACGCGGGCGACGACTACAACTCGATCATGGTCAAGGCCCTGGCCGACCGCCTGGCCGAGGCCTGCGCCGAATGGCTGCACCAGCAGGTGCGTAAAGAGCACTGGGGGTATGCCAAGGACGAGCAACTGGACAACGAGGCGCTCATCAAGGAGCAATACAGCGGCATCCGCCCTGCCCCGGGCTACCCGGCGTGCCCGGATCACACCGAGAAAGCCCAGTTGTTCCAGTTGCTCGACCCCGAGGCCCGCGAGATGCAGGCCGGCCGCAGCGGTGTGTTCCTCACTGAACACTACGCAATGTTCCCGGCGGCTGCCGTCAGCGGCTGGTACTTCGCCCACCCGCAGGCGCAGTACTTTGCCGTGGGCAAGGTCGACAAGGACCAGGTGACCAGCTACACCGCGCGTAAAGGCCAGGACCTGAGCGTGACCGAGCGTTGGCTGGCGCCGAACCTGGGGTACGACAACTAAGCCCGGCTGGATTGTCTATGCTCTCCCTCACACACCTTGTGTCGAGGGATGTATGGACGATCCAGTCAACAACAAACCCCCTACCTTCTGGCAGATGCTACACAGCGTCGTGGCGGCCGCGTTTGGCGTGCAGAGCGGCAAGAACCGCGCCCGCGACTTCACCCACGGCAAGCCCAGCCACTTTGTGGTGCTGGGCATTCTGTTCACGGCGGTGTTTGCCTTGACGCTGTTCGGCATCGTCAAGCTGGTGCTGCACCTGGCCGGCGTCTAGCGCAGCAGCAGTTGCAGGCTGAAGGGGTAACGGTAGGACGCCGGCTTGCCGACGGCTGACAGTGCGCGGAAATCCACCGGCGCCAACGGACCGAGCAGGCGTTGCGCCTGGGTCGCATCGATCAGTTGGAACAACGCCTCCTGGCAGTCACGCCCGCCATGGGCGTCGATATTCACGCCCTTGGCATCATCGTTGATCAACACCATCGCCCAACCACCCAGGGTGAAATGGCCTGCGACCAGCGTACTCAGGCGACCATCCAAGCGTGCCTGCAAGATAGCCGGCGAGCTGTTGACGGCGCTGAACAGTACGTCCTTGCCAGGCACTCGCCCGCTCTGTTGAAAGGCCTGCATCGCCATAGACCAAATGACGCAGGCGCACCTCGAGGTGCTCGGCCAAGCGCGGCGCAGGCCCTGTTCACGCAACTGCGCAGCCGGAGTGGTCTTGGTGCCGGAGAACGCCAGCAGTTCGATGGATTGGCCTGCGGCAACGGGACCGTGCAGACGTAGCAGACCTGTGAGCATCAGGTAGCCGGCCTGTTCATCATCGCTGACCATGCTGGCGATCCATAGCGCACGCGCAGATGCAGGCCGAGGTCCTTGGCACCGGCCTGCATGAATTGCGCGTAGCTGACCCGGAAGGTTTCCGTCGACATGCCCGGGTTGAGAAACACCACCGACGTGGCATGGGCCATGGCCCCATACGCCGATCCCAGCAACCACACACACGCAATCAGCACCTTCGATAGGGTTATCAAGCCTTGAACATTGACCGCCATGGATAGTGGCAAGGCGACAGTCAATCGAGGCGCTTTACTGGTGACTCACCCAGAATACGGCGGTTCCCACCACCAGGATGATCAGAAACAGAATGGCCCAGGCATCAACGGTACTGTCAGGTTTACGGGCTTTTGTCGGATTGCTCATCGCATCGCCTCTTGTCGGTTTTATAGGAGATAACGCTTAAACACGCTCACAGTAAAGTCGACGATTGCCCGCATGACAAATGTGGGTATGGCGATAACGGTTCTCATTAGTCAATTTGGTTATTTGCATATACTCAAACATCACTTTTGCGCATAAACGCAAACTGGTATCGTGCGCCGGCTCCGTTGGGAGTGCGCGGCCGTGCGCGCAGATTTGCCGAGAACAGGACCTATATGTACGTATACGACGAATACGATCAGCGCATCATCGAGGACCGCGTCAAGCAGTTCCGTGATCAGACCCGACGCTATCTGGCAGGTGAACTGAGCGAAGAAGAGTTCCGCCCTCTGCGCCTGCAAAATGGCCTTTATGTTCAGCGCTTTGCGCCGATGCTGCGGGTGGCCGTGCCTTATGGCCAACTGACGTCGCGCCAGGTACGCATGATGGCCAAGATTGCCCGCGACTACGACAAAGGCTACGCCCACATCAGTACCCGCCAGAACGTACAGTTCAACTGGCCGGCCCTGGAAGACGTGCCGGATATCCTGGCCGAGCTGGCCACCGTGCAGATGCACGCCATTCAGACCAGCGGTAACTGCCTGCGCAACGTGACCACCGACCAATTCGCCGGTGTCGCCGCCGACGAGCTGATCGACCCACGCCCGTGGTGTGAAATCGTGCGTCAGTGGACCACCTTCCACCCCGAATTCGCCTACCTGCCGCGCAAGTTCAAGATCGCCATCAATGGCTCGACCTCAGACCGCGCGGCCATCGAAGTGCACGATATCGGCCTGGAGCCGGTGTACAACGCGGCCGGCGAGCTGGGCTTCCGCGTACTGGTGGGCGGCGGCCTCGGCCGTACCCCGGTGGTCGGCGCATTTATCAATGAATTCCTGCCATGGCAGGACCTGTTGAGCTACCTCGACGCGATCCTGCGGGTCTACAACCGCTACGGCCGTCGAGACAACAAGTACAAGGCCCGGATCAAGATCCTGGTCAAGGCGCTGACCCCAGAGGTCTTCGCCCAGAAAGTCGATGCCGAGATGGAACACCTGCGCGGCGGCCAGACCACCCTGACCGAAGCTGAAGTGCATCGTGTGGCCAAGCACTTCGTCGACCCTGAGTACAAGGTCTTGAGCAATCAGGACGCCGAGTTCGCCGCGCTGGATAAAGAACATCCAGGCTTCGCCCGCTGGCGTGCCCGCAATACTCTGGCGCACAAAAAGCCGGGTTATGTGGCGGTGACCTTGTCGTTGAAACCTACCGGCGTAGCGCCGGGCGATATTACCGACAAACAGCTGGACGCCGTCGCCGACCTGGCCGAGCGCTACAGCTTCGGTCAACTGCGCACCTCCCACGAGCAGAACATCATTCTCGCGGACGTTGAGCAGAGCCAGTTGTTCACTCTGTGGGGCGAGCTGCGCGAAGGCGGTTTCGCCACGCCGAACATTGGCCTGCTGACCGACATCATCTGCTGCCCGGGCGGCGATTTCTGCTCCCTGGCCAACGCCAAGTCGATCCCGATCGCCGAATCGATCCAGCGCCGTTTCGACGACCTGGACTACCTGTTCGACATCGGCGAGCTGGACCTGAACATCTCCGGCTGCATGAACGCCTGTGGTCACCACCACGTCGGCCACATCGGCATCCTGGGCGTGGACAAGAAAGGCGAAGAATTCTACCAAGTGTCCCTGGGTGGCAGCGCCAGCCGCGATGCGAGTCTGGGTAAGATCCTTGGCCCATCCTTCGCCCAGGAAGCCATGCCCGAGGTGATCGGCAAGCTGATCGACGTGTACATCGAACAGCGCACCGAAGATGAGCGCTTCATCGACACCTACCAGCGCATCGGCATCGACCTGTTCAAGGAGCGCGTCTATGCAGCGAATCATTAAGAACAACGAAGTCCTCGACGAAACCTGGCACCTGCTGCCCAAGGACGCGAGCTTCGACGGCATTTCCAACTGCGACGACCTGATCGTGCCGTTGGCCCTGTGGCGCGAACACGGCCACGCCCTCAAGGCCCGCGACGGCGGCCTGGGTGTGTGGCTGGACGCCGATGAAGAAGCCGAGGAGATCGGCGACGACGTGGAACACTTCCAGGTCATCGCCCTGAACTTCCCGGCCTTCACCGACGGTCGCAACTACTCCAATGCGCGCCTGCTGCGTGACCGCTACGGTTACAAGGGGGAGTTGCGTGCGATTGGCGACGTGCTGCGCGACCAGCTGTTCTACCTGCGCCGCTGCGGGTTCGATGCCTTCGCCCTGCGCGCCGATAAAGACCCGTACGAAGCACTGGAGAGCCTCAAGGACTTCTCGGTGACGTACCAGGCGGCAACGGATGAGCCGTTGCCGTTGTTCCGCCGGCGCTGAGTATCAAAGGTGGGAGGGGGCTTGCCTCCGATGGCGGTGGATCAGTCAATGAATCTGTTGACTGGCCCTCTGCTATCGGGGGCAAGCCCCCTCCCACATTGGCATCTACTTGCTCTGTAGACCGGTCTTGATCGACGCCAGCACCTGCTTCTGCCCCATCGAACACGGCACCCCTTCCGGCTGCGCCTGCACTGCCTCGATCACACCCAGTAGTTGCGCCTTGCTGTGGGCCAACTGCGCCTGCATGGCCTCAATCTGCTCCACCTTGCGCTCCAGCGCTTCAAGCAACGCCTCACGCTTGTGCTCCCCTGGCGCGGGCATCAACGCCTTGAGTTCCTGCAAGGTGAACCCGGCCTGTTGCGCGCTCTGGATCAATTGCAGGGTCTGCAATGCTTCGGGTGCATAGCGTCGATAGCCATTGGCCTGCCGCCCCACTTGGCTGATCAGGCCCTGCGCCTCATAGAACCGGATACGCGACGCCGCCAGCCCACTCTGTTTTGCCAGTTCTCCAATATTCATCGAACTACCTGCTTGACCTTAAAGTTACCTTTAAGCTTAGCCTGAGGCTTCCCCTGCTCAGGAGTCAACTCATGTCGCCCTTTGAAACCCTGCAACTGCCCAATGGCCAAGTCCTTTCCAACCGTATCGCCAAGGCGGCGATGGAAGAGAACATGGCGGACGCCCGGCAAGCGCCCTCCCCCGAGCTGAAGCAGCTCTACACGGCCTGGGCCGATGGCGAGCCGGGCCTGTTGATCAGCGGCAACGTGATGGTCGACCGCCGCGCCATGACCGGCCCCGGCGGCGTTGCCCTTGAGGACGAGCAGCAACTGCAGCGCTTTCGCGAATGGGCCGACGTGGCGCGGCGCAAGAACGTGCACTTCTGGGTGCAACTCAGCCATCCTGGGCGCCAGACACCCGCCAACCTGCGCCAGCAGGCCATTGCACCGTCCGCCGTGGCGCTCGACCTCGGCGGTTTCTCGAAGATGTTTGCCACGCCCAAGGCCATGACCGAGGCCGACATCCAGGACGTGATCCAGCGCTTCGCCACCAGCGCCCGCCTGGCCGAGAAAGCCGGTTTTACCGGCGTACAGATCCACGGCGCACACGGCTACTTGCTCAGCCAATTCCTGTCGCCGTTGAGCAACCAACGTACGGATCGCTGGGGCGGTTCACTGGAGAACCGTGCACGCCTGCTCCTGGACGTGATCCGTGCGGTCCGCACCAGTGTCAGCCCGTCGTTTTGTGTGTCGGTCAAACTCAACTCCGCTGATTTCCAGCGCGGTGGGTTCGAAGAAGCGGATGCACGCGCCGTGGTCGAGATGCTCAATCCGCTGTCCATCGACCTGCTGGAATTGTCCGGCGGCAGCTATGAAGCACCGGCCATGCAAGGCGAAGCACGGGACGGCCGGACCCTGGCCCGGGAGGCGTATTTCCTCGAATTCGCCAGCGAAGTCGCCGCCATTGCCCAGATGCCCGTCATGGTCACCGGCGGCATCCGTCGCCTGCCCATCGTGCAACAAGTGCTCGACAGCGGTATCGCCATGGCCGGCATCGCCACCGCCCTGACGCTGGAACCGCAACTGATCCAGCACTGGCGCGAAGGCCGCGACCCCAACCCGCAACTCAAACCCATCGACTGGAAGCGCAAGCCCCTGGCATCCCTGGCCATTCTCGCCGTGGTGCGCTACCAGATGCGCCGCCTCAGCCGCGGCCATCTGCCCAAGACCCACGTCGCACCTTGCATGGCGCTGGTGCGTGACCAATGGTTTCTGGCCCGGCGCACCCGGCAATACCGCGCGGCCATGACGCAATCTTCACATTAAAGGCGGAGCATTCGCCGTGATCGAACTGTCCCCTATTGATCAGCAGTTTTTAACCTCACTGACGATTGGAGTTCTTCATGGCGAAAATCAACCTGGCCCAGCAATTGGCGACCACCCTTGAACAGGCGGGCATCAAGCGCATCTGGGGCCTGACCGGCGACAGCCTCAACGGCCTCACCGACGCGCTGCGCACCATGGACAGCATCGAGTGGATGCACGTGCGCCACGAAGAAGTGGCGGCGTTCGCCGCCGGTGCCGAAGCGGCTGCTACTGGCGAGCTGACGGTGTGCGCTGGCAGTTGCGGGCCGGGCAACCTGCATTTGATCAACGGACTGTTCGATTGCCATCGCAACCATGTGCCGGTGCTGGCGATTGCCGCGCAAATTCCATCTTCAGAGATTGGCCTGAACTACTTCCAGGAAACCCATCCCCAGGAACTGTTCAAGGAATGCAGCCACTTTATCGAGCTGGTCACCAACCCCGAGCAGATGCCCCAGGTACTGCATCGCGCCATGCGTTCGGCGATCCTCAATCGCGGCGTGGCCGTGGTGGTCATACCGGGCGATGTATCGCTGCTGGAGGTCGAGGACAAACTCAAGCCGTGGCCCGCCCTGCATGCACCGCGTACGCTGCCAGCGGAACAGGACCTGCAACGCCTCACCGATATCCTCGAAAACAGCCGCAAGGTCACCCTGCTGTGCGGCAGTGGGTGTGCCGGAGCCCATGATCAAGTGGTCGCCCTCGCCGACGCACTGGGCGCCCCCGTGGTACACGCGCTACGTGGCAAGGAGCATGTGGAGTGGGATAACCCGTTCGACGTCGGCATGACCGGCCTGATCGGTTTCAGCTCCGGCTACCACGCCATGCTCGACTGCGACACGCTGATCATGCTCGGCACCGATTTCCCTTACCGCCAGTTCTACCCCACCGACGCCAAGATCATCCAGGTCGACCGCAACCCACAGGCACTCGGTCGACGTGCCACGCTGGACCTGGGTATTGCCGCCGACGTCAGCGAAACCGTCGCGGCGCTGCTGCCAAGGTTAACGCGCAAGACTGATCGCAGCTTTCTCGAAACGTCCTTGAAGCATTATGAAAAAGCCCGTCAAGGGCTGGACGACCTGGCCCAGCCGTCGAAAGCCAACCGGCCGATTCACCCACAGTACGTGGCACGCCTGCTCAGTGAGTTGGCGGATGACGATGCGATCTTCACCGCCGATGTCGGCTCTCCCACCGTGTGGGCAGCGCGCTATTTGAAGATGAACGGCAAGCGCCGCCTGATCGGTTCGTTCAACCATGGTTCGATGGCCAATGCCATGCCCCAGGCCATTGGTGCGCAGGCGGCATTCCCGAATCGCCAGGTGATCTCGATGTCGGGTGACGGCGGTTTCGCCATGCTGATGGGCGACTTTATCTCGCTGGCGCAACTGAAGCTGCCAGTCAAAGTCATCGTATTCGATAACTCGTCCCTGGGCTTTGTCGCCATGGAAATGAAGGCGGCGGGCTACCTGGACGCCGGCACCGAGCTGAAAAACCCGGATTTCGCCGCCATGTCCAACGCCATGGGCATCCTAGGCATTCGCGTGGAGCAATCCGAAGACCTGGAACCGGCCCTGCGCCGCGCCCTGGCCCATGACGGCCCGGTGCTGGTGGATGTGGTCACCGCCACTCAGGAATTGGTGATGCCGCCGACGATCAAGCTGGAACAGGCCAAGGGGTTCAGCCTGTACATGCTCAAGGCGGTGATGAGTGGGCGTGGCGATGAGGTGATCGAACTGGCACGCACCAACTGGCTGCGCTGAACCCAGCGTGGGAGCTTGCTCCCACTGCTGGACCTGATTGCCCGATCAAGCGAGCTGTTTTTCGACCCATGTACCGTAGGCATCGATGAAGGCCTGCAGGAACGGTCTGGTCTTCTCGGACACCTTGCCCGCCTCATCGAACACACTGCCCGCGCCGCCCAGGTAGGCCTCCGGCTGCTGCATGCACGGCACATCGAGGAATACCAGGGACTGGCGCAGGTGATGGTTGGCGCCAAACCCGCCAATCGCACCCGGCGATACGCTGATGATCGCCCCCGGCTTGCCACTCCAGGCGCTCTGCCCGTACGGCCGGGAACCCACGTCGATGGCATTCTTCAACGGGGCCGGGACGGAGCGGTTGTATTCCGGGGTCACGAATAACACCGCGTCGGATGAGCTCACCTGTTTGCGGAAAGTACTGTAGGCTGCCGGCGGTGATGCTCCGTCAATGTCTTCGTTGTAGAGCGGCAAATCGCCAATTTCCACAATGTTCAACTTCAGGTTGGCAGGGGCCAGTTCAGCCAATGCCAGGGCAACCTTGCGGTTGATCGAGTCTTTTCTCAAGCTGCCGACCACGACGGCGATGGTGTAGACCTTGCTCATTGGGGCTTCCCGACGTCTGACTAAAGGAGCTTGTAGTTATAAAGTCTTCGCGATGGGTTCACCAGAAGGTTTTTGATAATCCTGCGGGCACCTGCATTGCGCAGCATCATGTAGGAAGCATCTGAAAACATCGGCGAATAGTATTTTTATTCCGTAAGTAAACTACCCAGCTCCATGACGGTCTACAGAACCGCAAATCGAGTGTTTATCTCCAGAGGTTCTAAACAGATGGCAGCAGTACTAGTCGGACAGTTTCATGCCAGAGACGCAGAGGGACGCGTGTATTCGGTGCATGAGTTCCAGGAATCCAACCCGGCGCAAGGCGACCTGGCTGGCTCGGCACCTACCATTACCTACAAGCTGGCCATTGGCGACCGTGTAGAGAAACTGGAAGGCGACGAATTCAAGCTGATCCAGTCGGGCACCATTCTCGTGCGCGAATCGCAAACCACCCTCGCGTCATAAGATCCCGCCTTATCCACCTGCTCAGTCCTGGCCATTGACGGCGTTGACTGGGCTGGGGTGATCACGGGCGACGGATCTCGGTGACTTCAATGCCCTGCTCGCCCTCGACCTTCTTCACGGTCACCACCAATCGCCCCCGCTCACCCTCCACCGCGAACATGGAACGCTGGTAGCCCGCCGTGTTGTAGCCTGGGTGCGCCACCACCTGCCTGAGCAGTTCAATACCCAACACCGCCCCCACCTGTTCGATGACCTGTTCCTGGGAACGGATAAACGCTTCAAGTGCCAGGTTTTCCGGCGCGGTTTCGTTTTGACTGTTGAAGAGATAAGCAGCCACGCACCCTACGGTCACCAGGACCAGCAGTTGCTTGACCGTTACCCCGAGGAATATCGAGGGTAGAGGCATGTGAGACCAGACCTGTTTTTGTTGTTAATGCCGGCAGCCGGCTTTGGTCGTTAATGATCAGCGAAGCCATTCTATTGAATACCCGGCGCGCTGCACATAGACTCCGGCGATGCGTTTACGTCATATCGAAGTGATTCAGGCCATCTTGCAGACCGGACACCTCGGCACGGCCGCCGAGTGGTTGCAACTTCCCGTGGGCGATGTGGACGCGGCGCTCAAGGACGCCGAGCAACAGCTCGGCTTCATGTTGTTCGCCAGTGTGCGCGGGCGTTTGCAAGCTACCCGGGAAACCCTGGAACTGCAGGCGGAAATTGCCCATGTGTATGAGGCCCTGGAGCCGGTGCAACGCCTGGCCAGCCGCCTGAAAAACCATCATGCCCCTGCCCTGCGCGTGCTCTGCACACCGCCGCTGGCCAATCAGCTGTTGCCGCACAGTATTGCGGTGCTGCGCCGACGCTTCCAGGACACGCCCTGCAACCTGTCGAGCCAACCCACCCGGGAGATCATCAGGAGCCTGCTGCTGCACGAAGCCGACGTGGGTTTGAGCCTGCATGACCCGGAGCACCCGCAGATCCACTGCACCGTACTCGCCCAGGGCAAGCTGCAACTGCTGGCCCCCCATGGTTGGCTCAAACCCAAGCAGAAGTACATTGCGCTGCAGGACCTCGCCGGACAATCGATGATCGGCCTGGAGGGCCAGGACCCGCTCAGCCGCCTGCTGGACGCCAAGCTGCAAGCCTTGCGCCCGCTGCCGGTGGTGCAGACGCGGGTGCAGACCTACCAGATGATGCGCAGCATGGTGGAAGCAGGCGAAGGCCTGGCGGTGGTCGACCCGTTCACCGCGTTCGGAGCCCGCGAGGCCGGGCTGGATGCGTGCCCGGTGTCGCCACCGATCATGATCAGCCTGTATGCGCTGACCCTCAAGGATGGCCCGACCTCCCCGGCGCTGAATGCGCTGCTGGAGATCGTGACGCAGAAGGCCGAGGGTTTGTTGGCGGGTTAAGCGTTGCCGGCTTCGCTCTTGAACAACCGATACCAGAATATCGCCACTTCGCGGGTCTGCGGGTCGATACCGCGATAGCGCAGATGGTCGATGCCGCCCATCACATAGCCGCAACGCTCGTACAAGCGGCAGGCACCGAGGTTGTTGTTCTGGGTTTCGAGCATCATGCCGGGGAGGTTTTTCTTGCGACTCCAGAACTGCGCCACATCCAGCAACGCCTTGGCTACTCCGTGGCGGCGCGCAGGCAAGGCCACCGCCAACTCGTCGACATGGGCAAAGCCGTTCCAGTTGGTGCTGACCACGATGTGCCCCACCGCCCGGTCGTCCAGGTAGGCCATGAAGATCGCACTGTCGGGCGCGTCACGGAAACTGGCGAACTCCTCAGGGTCAATGCCGTAGCACTTGCGGTACGGCAAGATACGCTCCACGGGCCATTGATCGACCCGCTTGCCCATCTGCGGCTCACCGTAGGCGCTGACCTCAAAGCTGAAGTCATTGCCCCACACATAGGCATCAAAGCCTTCATCTGCGACCCGCACACTGAGTCCGGGATACTTCGGGTTCATTACAGCCTGCATAAACATCCTTAACCCTTGATGCAATCGACGGTGTAACAACGACCGCTGCCATCATCCTCGTGTTGCAACCCATGAACATCGGCGACAAAACCGGGGAAACTGCTATCGAACGTCCGGGCAAACGCCAGGTAGTCGATGATCGAGCGCGTCGACTCGGTAAAGCGCTCGCCCGGCATGATCAACGGAATGCCGGGCGGATAAGGCACCAGCATCACGGCTGCGATGCGTCCTGGCAAGGCGTCGATGGAAACCGCCTCCACTTCGCCCCTCACCAATTGGTCGTAGGCGTCGGCGGGCTTCATCGCGATTTCCGGCAATACGGTGTACATGCGCTTCAAATGCCTGGCCGTGGCGTTGCTGCGATAACAGCTGTGCAACTGGTCACACAGGTCGCGCAAGCCCAGGCTTTGGTAGCGCGTCGGCCCTTGGGCAAACACCGACGGCAAACAACTGGCCAGGCTGATATTGGCGTCGTAACTGCGCTTGAATTCCAGCAATTCGGTGAGCAAGGTACTCCATTTACCTTTGGTAATGCCCATGGAGAACAGCACGAGGAAGGAATACAGCCCGGTCTTTTCCACTACCAGGCCACGCTCCCAGAGGAACTTGCTGACCACCGCCGCCGGGATCCCGCAATCGCTCAAGGCACCGCCGGCATTGAGACCGGGCATTACCAGGGTCACTTTGATCGGGTCGAGCAGCACGTAGTCCTCGGCTACATCACCGAAGCCATGCCAGTCATCCTGGGGATGCAATAACCAATCCGCGGTGGCGACCTTGTCGATCCCCGCCACCGACGGTGGCTGCCAGATGGAAAACCACCAGTCCTCGGCGGCGATATGCTGGCGCAGATTGGCCAGGGCGCGGCGGAAGCTCAGCGCCTCATCAAACATCTCCTGCAACAGCGAACGCCCGGCCGGGCCTTCCATCATTGCCGAAGCCACGTCCAGGGAGGCAATGATGCTGTATTGCGGCGATGTGGAGATATGCATCATGAACGCCTCGTTGAAACGGTCACGGTCCAGTTGGCGGGCACCGCCGTCCTGCACATGGATCATCGAAGCCTGGCTGAAAGCTGCCAGCAGTTTGTGGGTGGAGTGAGTGGTAAACACCAGCGGGCTGTCCGCCGTGCGCGAGGTGCCCATGCCGTAGCGCCCGGCGAAGAACTCATGAAACGCCGCGTAGGCGTACCAGGCCTCGTCAAAATGCAGCACCTCGACGCTGTTACCCAATTGCTGCTTGATCAGCTCGGCGTTGTAGCACAGGCCGTCGTAGGTGGAATTGGTGACCACCGCCATTTTCACTTTCGGCGGGCGGCCACGGGTCAAGGGACTGGCGTCGATCTTGGCGCGGATCGACTCGGGGCTGAACTCGCTCAGGGGAATCGGACCGATGATCCCCAGTTCGTTGCGCTCCGGGCACAGGTACAGCGGGATGGCGCCGGTCATGATGATCGAATGCAGCACCGACTTGTGACAGTTGCGGTCCACCAGCACCAGGTCATCGCGCCCGACCATGGAATGCCAGACGATTTTGTTGGCGGTGGAGGTGCCGTTGATGACGAAGAACGTATGGTCGGCGCCAAAGTTACGCGCAGCACGGGCTTCGGCTTCGGCCAGCGGCCCGGTGTGATCCAGCAGCGAACCCAGCTCGGGCACCGAGACCGATAGATCCGAGCGCAGTGTGTTTTCCCCGAAGAACTGGTGGAACGCTTGCCCCACCGGGCTTTTGCGATAGGCCACACCGCCGCCATGGCCCGGTGTGTGCCAGGAATAGTTCGAATCAGCCGTGTGCTGCACCAGCGCCTTGAAGAATGGCGGCAACAGACCATCCAGATACGTACGTGCCGCACGGGCGACTTGCCGGGCGAGAAACGGCACGGTGTCTTCGAACAGATACAGGATGCCGCGTAACTGGTTGAGTTCGCTCATGGCGTCGGCAGGCGCGTTTTCCAGGGTGACTTGCTCCCCCAGGGCAAAGATCGGCAGGTTGGGCGCCCGCAGCCGCGCCAGGCGGATCAGCTCGACCATGTTCTGTAGAAGGTGGGTGTTTTCGCCAGCGCCTTCGGCGGCGATCAACATGCACGCCAGGCCATGATGGGTAGACGCCACCAGCCTGCCTTCGGCGTAGTCCACCGCGGAAAATATAGAAAAGCCCTCTTGCTCCAACTCCCGGGCGATGCCTCGGACCCGGTCACCGGCAACGGTGTCGGCCTTGATGTCGCGGTGCACGATCAGGACGGGAAACTTCAGGTCTTTATACATGTGTGCTTGTCGTCCTGAGGGCTATGCACTCAAGGGTAGAAGCTTGGCGGCCATGACGCGAATGAAGATTGACAGGCAATTGAAATCAATTGTGGGAGGGGGCCTGCCCGCGATAACGGTACATCAGTCAACACAGGTTTCGACTGGCCTGCCCCTATCGGGAGCAAGCCCCCCCCACAGTTCCAATCGAGTTCAGCCAGGGGTTATTGCTGGGTCAGTTGGGTCCATAATGCCGGCGCGCCCGCCGATTTGGCGATCGCTTCGAGCCGAGCCGCGTGTTCCGCGAGGTCCTGTTCGCTGGCGCGGATGATAGTGGTCGGCTTGCGATCAGCCGGCAGTCGGCGGATTTCCGAAGGACGGTTGCCCGAGCCTTCCGCCGAACCGCTGCCATCGGAGGCGTTGCCCGCCAGGGACAGGCTGGTCTGCCCGCCGGTCATGGTCAGGTAGACGTCAGCGAGAATCTCGGAGTCGAGCAAGGCGCCGTGGAGCTCACGGCCGGAGTTGTCGACGCCATAACGTTTGCACAGGGCGTCGAGGCTGTTGCGCTGACCCGGGTGGCGCTCACGGGCCATCATCAGGGTATCGAGGATCGAGCAGTGCCGGGAAATGTCCGCGCGATCGGTCTGCCCCATCAGGGCAAACTCGTTATTGATGAAGCCGACGTCAAACGCCGCGTTATGGATGATCAACTGGGCACCGTTGATGAATTCGAAGAACTCATCGGCGACTTCGGCGAAGCGCGGCTTGCCCTTGAGAAATTCGTCAGTGATGCCGTGGACGGCGATTGCGCCTTCGTCACTGTCGCGGTCCGGTTGCAGGTAGACGTGGAAGTGACGGCCGGTCAGGCGACGCCCCATCAATTCGACACAGCCGATTTCAATGATCCGGTGACCGTCGGTCACCGGCATGCCGGTGGTTTCGGTATCGAGTACAACAGATCGGATGGCCATCAGGGTTCAGCTCTCAACGGTTTGGTGTATTTCAAAGGGCGCGATGTTACCACGTGAGTCGCCTTCAACTCTGCTTGTAGCCCCGCACTTCATCCACGCCACGGTTGGCCAACTGGTCAGCACGCTCGTTGCCGGGATGGCCGATGTGGCCGCGTACCCATTTCCAGGTGATGTCATGGCGATTGCATTGCTCATCGAGCAATTGCCACAGGTCGGCATTTTTCACCGGTTCCTTGGCGGCGGTTTTCCACCCGCGCTTCTTCCAGTTGACCATCCACTCGTTGATGCCCTTCATCACGTATTGCGAGTCGGTCACCAGCAGCACATTGCAGCGGCGCTTGAGTTCTTCCAGGCCACGAATGGCGCCCATCAGCTCCATGCGGTTGTTGGTGGTGTTGGCCTCACCGCCCCACAACTCCTTCTCCACGCCCTTGCACACCAGCAACGCGCCCCAGCCGCCGGGGCCCGGGTTGCCCTTGCAGGCGCCATCGGTGAAGAGTTCTACGCTATCGGTCATCGGTTGCTCGGTATCAATTCAAAAAGAGGATTACGCATCGCTTTGCTTGCGGTTGACCTTGGCCATCGGCAATGGCACCAGCTTGCCCATCGGCTCGCGGCGCACCTGCTGCAACGGGCGCAGCCCGACCGCGATCTTGCGCGCCACCAGCAGGTAAAAGCCGCCACCGGACAATTGCCAGGCGCCGGCCCGGCGTTCCCAGCCGGCCAGGCGGCCCTGCCACTTGGTCGACGCAAGCGGCGGACGATAGCACCCGAAGCGGCGTTTCTCCAGCGCGAAGCCCAGCAGGTTCAGCCAGTCGCCCACCCGCTGCGGCGAGATGCAGCGCGCCTGGCGCAGGCCGTCATGGGCGAACACATGGCGCAGGCCCCAACTGCTCCAGGGGTTGATCCCCACGATCAGCAAATGGCCACCGGGCCGTACGCTGCTCGCCGCCTCGCGCAACAAGCCGTGGGGCGACAGGCAGAAATCCAGCCCGTGCTGCAACACCACTACATCGGCAGCATGCTCGCTCAACGGCCAGGCCTGTTCCTCGCACACGATCTCCACGCCTGGCAACGGTGCCCCCAGGCGAACATTGCGTTGCACCTGCGGCGCGCAGGGCGGCGTTTCGGCCGAGGGGCCGTAGTGCACCAGATAGCCACCAAAGAACCGGCCCAGCTCGTCTTCGAGCATGCGCCGTTCTTCGTCCAGCAGAAATTGCCCGATGGGACCGGACAGCCACTCGCGGGCCGCGCCGATCAGGGCCAGCCACTCAGGATCGGCCTGGGCGAACGCTTTATCAGTCATTGCATTCTCCAACTCGCCTAGACGTTCTAAGATGCACCAATGTGTTCAGCTTGGCGAATCGAAGAATGATACAGATCAGTGCCCTGCCCGCCTTCACCGATAACTACATCTGGTTGTTACAGGACCCTCGCACCCAACGCTGCGCCGTGGTCGACCCCGGCGATGCCGCGCCCGTGCTGGCCTGGCTCGAACAGAACCCTGGCTGGAGCCTCAGCGACATCCTGATCACCCACCATCACCACGATCACGTCGGCGGTGTCGAACAGCTCAAGCGTGAGACCGACGCCAAGGTCTACGGCCCGGCCAACGAGAAGATCCCGGCGCGGGACGTGGCGTTGCACGATAACGACCGCATCACGGTACTCGGCTGGGACTTCGACATCTATAGCGTTCCCGGCCATACCCTGGGCCATATCGCCTTTTATCACCCGGGCGTGCTGTTGTGTGGCGACACCCTGTTCGCCGCCGGTTGCGGGCGCCTGTTCGAAGGCACGCCGGAACAGATGCACAGCTCCCTCGAGCGCCTGGCCGCCCTGCCCGCCGATACCCTGGTGTACTGCACCCACGAATACACGCAGAGTAACCTCAAGTTCGCCCAAGCTGTGGAACCGGACAACACAGATATAGCCGAACGAGTGGAGAACGTACGCCAACTGCGGGCCAGAGGCGAGATCACGCTGCCTTCCAACCTGGCCCTGGAAAAGCTGACCAACCCCTTTCTGCGTACCTCTGAAACATCCGTTAAACAAAAAGCGGACGAACGGAATGGCCGTGACAACCGCTCTGGGGCCGAGGTGTTTGCTAGCTTGAGGGCTTGGAAAGATAAGTTCTAAAGGGAAGCAATCTGATACGCAATTTCTGAATGGTTGACCGGAACCCAACGGGTTTCTAGAATCGCCCGACATTTTTGCCCGGAACTTACTTCCAGCCAATGTCGTCATCTATTCGTAAATCCAACCATTCAGACGCATTGACCCGCCTGGCTCAAGCTGTGGCGGTGGCTGTGTCCGCCACACTGGCGGGCTGCCAATCAAGCAATTTCACCGCACAATCCACCGTGCAACCCAAGCCAAACCTCACCGCCAAAATCAAACAGAAACCCGTTATCTGGCTTTCAGAAAAACCGGCTCCCGACGTACCCCAGGATGTTTGGGAACGCATGCGCCGGGGCTTTCAACTGCAGGAGGGTCTAGGTGTCAACCCGCGTATCGAGCAACAGCGCCTGTGGTTCGCCAGCAACCCGTCCTTCCTGGAGAATGCCGGAGAACGCGGCAGCCTCTACATTCACTACATCGTCGAACGTCTCGAAGAACGCAACATGCCCCTGGAGCTGGCGCTGCTGCCAGTGATTGAAAGTGCCTACAATCCGATGGCCTATTCGCGCAGCGATGCGGTCGGCCTCTGGCAGTTCATCCCCTCCACCGGGCGCTACTTCAACCTGCGCCAGACCCGTGCCTACGATGGCCGTCGCGACATCACCGCCTCCACCACCGCCGCCCTCGACTACCTGACCCGCCTGCATGACATGTTCAACGGCGACTGGCTGCTGGCCCTGGCCGCCTATAACGCCGGCGAAGGCACGGTGAGCCGGGCCATCGAGCGCAACGAGAAGCTCGGCCTGCCGACCGACTACTGGAACCTGCCCCTGCCCCAGGAAACCAAGGACTACGTGCCCAAGTTCCTGGCGCTGTCCCAGGTGGTGCTGGCACCCGAGGCCTACGGCGTCAACCTGAACCCGATTGCCAACCAACCTTACTTCGAAGTGGTGGAAGTCAAGCAGAGCATGGACCTGTCACGGGTTGCCGCGCTGGCCGAGATCGACGAAGACGAACTGTTCCAGCTCAACCCGGCGCTGAAACAACGCACCACCCTGGATGGCCCGCAGCATTTGCTGGTGCCCAGTTCCAAGGCGCAACTGCTGACCAGCACCCTTTCGACGATGAAGCCTGAAGAATTGCTGGCGATGCGTCCGAAAAAGCAGGTGTTCGACGAGGTCGAGACCGCACGGGTGGCCGGGCGTACTCGCAGCTACAAGGTACGCACCGGCGACAACCTGACGCTGATCGCCAAGGCCAATAAGGTCGACGTACATGACCTGCAACGCTGGAACAAGCTCAACGGCCAGGCCCTCAAGGTCGGCCAGACCCTGGTAATGCAGGACACGCGCAAGCTGGTGGCCAAGGCCGACAGCAAGAAACCGGTGCAATACAAGGTCAAGAAAGGCGACTCGCTGTACATCGTCGCCAAGCGCTTCAATGTCGAGATGCAACACCTCAAGCGCTGGAACCCGCGTACCGGCCAGGCCCTGAAGCCTGGGCAGATGCTGGTGGTCTCCGGGCCACGCTAAGGCCTCTGGAACAATGGGGACCCCATGTGGGAGGGGGCTTGCCCCCGATAGCGGTAGGCCAGCCAATGAATCTGTTGGCTGGTGTGTTGCTATCGGGGGCAAGCCCCCTCCCACATTGTTTCTGCGTCAATCCAACGGCCTTTTTCCAACCGGAACAAGCTGTTACTGTACCGATCATAAAGCCCAAGCCGCCTGGATCGGATCTCTGACTTGAAGCGTCCCCTCCTTCTACTAATAAGTCTGGCCTTGAGCTTTGCAGCGAACGCGACGATTACCGAGAGCCACGGTTATGCGCAGTTCGGCAGCCTCAAGTACCCGGCCAAATTCACCCACTTCGATTGGGTAAACCCTGCAGCGCCGAAAGGCGGGACATTGCGGGTCATGGCCTTTGGCACTTTCGACACCCTCAACCCCTATACCTTCAAGGGCTCCAGCCCGGTTTCCACGCCGAACTTCCTGCAATATGGCGTCAATGAGCTGAATGAGCCCTTGATGGTCGGCACCGGCCTGTATGCGCCCTCCGGCGATGAACCCACCTCCAGCTATGGGCTGATCGCCCAATCGGTCGAGTACAGCGAGGACCGCAGTTGGGTGGTGTTCAACCTGCGTCCCGAAGCGCGCTTTCACGATGGCAAGCCGATCACGGCGTATGACGTGGCGTTTTCCTATCGCACCTTGCTGACCGAAGGGCACCCGCAATACCGCACCAACCTGCAGGAAGTGGCGCGGGTGGATATCCTCAACCGCCACCGCATCCGCTTTGTGTTCAAGCGTGCCGGCAACCCCTTGCTGATCCTGCGCCTGGGCGAGTTGCCGGTATTGCCCCAGCACTACTGGAAAAACCGCGACTTCAAGGCCACCACCTTCGAACCACCCCTGGGCAGCGGTCCCTACCGCATCAGCAAGGTCACGCCCGGACGGCAACTGGTGTTCGAACGGGTCAAGGACTACTGGGGCAAGGACCTGCCGGTCAACCAGGGCTTCTATAACTATGACAAGGTCGAGGTGGAGTTTTACCGCGACAGCGATGTGGCCTTCGAAGCCTTCAAGGCCGGTGAATTCGATATCTATATCGAGCACCAGGCCAAGAACTGGGCCAATGGCTACAACTTCCCGGCGGTGAACCGGGGTGACGTGATCAAGGCGCAGATCGCCCACCAAATCCCGACACAGAGCCAGGGTCTGTTCATGAACACGCGGCGGCCCACATTCAGCCAAACCAAGGTGCGCGAAGCCCTGGGGCTGATGTTCGACTTCGAGTGGACCAACCGCACCCTGTTCAGCAGCGCGTACAAGCGCACCTTGAGCTACTACCCCAACAGCGAATTCGCCGCCACCGGCGTACCCACCGGCCGTGAATGGCTGATGCTCTCGCCCTACCGCGAGCAGTTGCCGGCCAACCTGTTCACGCAAGCCTTCAGCCTGCCCCAGACCGACGGGCGCGGCATCCCTCGCGAGACCATGCGCCGCGCGCTGGCCCTGCTCGGCGAGGCTGGCTGGAAGCTGTCCGGGCAGCGCCTGGTCAACAAGGATGGCCAGCCGCTGCGTTTCGAGATCCTGCTGGTCAACCCGAACCTGGAGCGCATCCTGCAGCCCTATGTCGAGAACCTGATCAGCATCGGCGTCGACGCGCGCCTGCGTACCGTCGACCGTGCCCAGTACAAGCAGCGCCTGGACCAATTCGACTTCGACATGATCCTGATCACCCTCAACCAGACCTTGAGTCCGGGCCTTGAGCAGTGGCAGTACTTCCACTCCAGCCAGGCCGCGATCAAGGGCAGCAAGAACTACGCAGGCATCAACAATCCGATTGTCGATCACCTGCTGGAACAACTGCTGGCCGCCAAGACCCGCGAAGAGCAACTGGCCGCCGGCCGTGCCCTCGACCGGGTGCTGCTGTGGCAGCACTACAGTATTCCCAACTGGTACCTCAACTATCATCGCCTGGCGTACCGCAACCGGTTCGCCTTTGTCACCACGCCGCCCTACAGCCTGGGCCTGAGCGCGTGGTGGCTGAAAGCTTCGGAGAAAGCCCAATGATATCTTTGCGTACTGCCCTGCTCGGCAGCCTGCTGCTGTGCACTGCGGCCCAGGCCGCCCCGCAACATGCGTTGACGCTGTACAACGAACCGCCGAAATACCCCGCCGACTTCAAGCACTTCGACTACGTCAACCCGGACGCGCCCAAGGGTGGCACGTTCCGCGAGTCGGCCATGGGCGGCTTCGACAGCCTCAACCCCTATATCAGCAAAGGTGTACCGGCCGACAATCTGGGCCTGATCTACGACACCCTGGCCATGCAAAGCCTGGACGAGCCCATCACCGAATACGGCCTGGTGGCCGGCAAGATCGAAAAAGCCCCGGACAACAGCTGGGTGCGCTTCTACCTGCGCCCGGAAGCACGCTTCCATGATGGCCACCCGATCCGCGCCGAGGACGTGGTATTTACCTTCCAGGAACTGATCAAGGAAGGTTCACCGATCTACCGCACTTATTACGCCGACGTCGACGAAGTCATCGCCGAAGACCCGCTCAAGGTTCTGTTCAAGTTCAAGCGCACCAACAACCGCGAATTGCCGCTGATCCTCGGACAACTGCCGGTATTGCCCAAGCATTGGTGGGCCACCCGCGACTTCGCCAGGGGCAATCTGGAAATACCGCTGGGCAGCGGGCCGTACAAGGTCGCCGAGGTCAAGGCCGGACGCATGATCCGCTACGAGCGGGTCAAGGATTACTGGGCCAAGGACCTGCCGATCACCAAGGGTTTCTACAATTTCGACAACCGCATCACCGACTACTACCGCGACAGCACCGTGTCCCTGGAAGCCTTGAAGGCCGGGCAGTTCGACTACTGGCTGGAATTCAGCGCGAAGAACTGGGCCAACGCCTACAACATCCCCGCTGTTGCCCAGGGCCGGCTGATCAAGGAAGAAATCCCCAACGGTAACCCCACCGGGATGCAGGGGTTTGTGTTCAACATGCGCAAGCCGATGTTCCAGGATGTGCGCGTGCGCAAGGCCATCAGCCTGTTGCTGGACTTCGAGTGGAGCAACAAGCAGCTGTTCAACGGCGCCTATACCCGTACGCGCAGTTACTTCGAAAACTCGGAAATGGCCGCCACCGGCCTGCCCGGCCCGGATGAACTGGCGATTCTCGAGCCCCTGCGCGACAAGATCCCGCCCGAAGTCTTCACCCAGGCCTTCGAACCCTCCAGGACCGACGGCAGCGGCATGATCCGCGCCCAGCAACGCGAGGCCTACCAACTGCTGCAGGAAGCCGGCTGGCGCATCGTCGATGACAAGATGGTCGACACCACTGGCAAACCGGTAACCATCGAATTCCTGCTGGCCCAGACCGAATTCGAACGCATCCTGCTGCCGTTCAAGCGCAACCTGGCCGACCTGGGCATCGACCTGGTGATCCGCCGGGTCGACGTGTCGCAGTTCATCAACCGTATCCGCTCGCGGGACTTCGACATGCTGGTGGGCAGCTTCCCGCAGTCCACTTCACCGGGCAACGAACAGCGCGAGTTCTGGAAATCGTCCAGCGCCGACAAACCCGGCAGCCGCAACTACATGGGTCTCAAGGACCCGGCCATCGACCAGTTGGTGGAAGAGTTGATCGACGCCGATTCACGCAAAAGCCTGGTGGCCCATGCCAAGGCCCTGGACCGCGTGTTGCAATTTGGCTACTACGTGATCCCCAACTGGCACATCAAGACTTTCCGCGTGGCGTACTGGGATCACCTGGGCCACCCGAAAGTCCCACCGCGCTACGACGTCGGCACGGCCACCTGGTGGGCCAAGCCCGACGTCAAACCGGCCGTCATCCCGGACACTAACACGAGCGCCGATCCGGCGAGCGGAGGCGATTAAATGCTGGCCTATATCTTTCGCCGCCTGTTGCTGATTATCCCGACGCTGTTCGGGATCCTGCTGATCAACTTCGTCATCATCCAGGCCGCCCCCGGTGGCCCGGTGGAGCAGATGATCGCCAAGCTCGAAGGCTTTGAAGGCGCCACCAGCCGCATTGCCGGCGGCGGCGCCGAGGTATCGGTGGCCGGCTCCAGCAGCTACCGCGGCGCTCAGGGCCTGGACCCGGCGCTGATCAAGGAAATCGAGAAAATGTACGGCTTCGACAAGTCGGCGCCGGAACGTCTGTGGATCATGGTCAAGAACTACGCCCAGCTGGATTTTGGCGACAGCTTCTTCCGCGACGCCAAGGTCATCGACCTGATCAAGGAAAAGATGCCGGTGTCCATTTCCCTCGGGTTATGGAGCACGCTGATCATGTACCTGGTGTCGATCCCCCTGGGGATCGCCAAGGCCACGCGGCACGGCAGCCATTTCGACGTGTGGACCAGCTCGGCGATCATCGTCGGCTACGCGATCCCGGCCTTCCTGTTTGCGATCCTGCTGATCGTGGTGTTTGCCGGCGGCAGTTACCTGGACTGGTTCCCCCTGCGCGGGCTCACCTCCAACAACTTCGATGAACTGAGCTGGGGCGGCAAGATCCTCGATTACTTCTGGCACCTCGCGCTGCCCATCACGGCCCTGGTGATCGGCAACTTCGCCACCATGACCCTGCTGACCAAGAACAGCTTCCTTGACGAGATCAACAAGCAGTATGTGATCACCGCCAAAGCCAAGGGCCTGACCAACCACCGCGTGCTCTACGGCCACGTGTTCCGCAACGCGATGCTGCTGGTGATCGCCGGTTTCCCCTCGGCCTTCATCGGGATCTTCTTCACCGGCTCATTGCTGGTGGAAGTGATCTTCTCCCTCGACGGCCTGGGCCTGATGAGCTTTGAAGCGGCGATCAACCGCGACTACCCGGTGGTGTTCGGCACGCTGTTCATCTTCACCCTGCTGGGGTTGATCGTGAAGCTGATCGGCGACCTTACCTACACCCTGGTCGATCCGCGGATCGACTTTGCCAGCCGGGAGCATTGAGATGAACCTGTCCCCCCTCAATCGCCGCCGGTTCGAACGGTTCAAGGCCAACAAGCGTGGCTGGTGGTCGCTGTGGCTGTTCCTGATCCTGTTCGTGCTGAGCCTGGGCGCCGAGCTGATCGCCAACGACAAACCCCTGGCCGTGCACTACGACGGCGGCTGGTACTTCCCGGCGCTCAAGCGCTACCCGGAGACCACATTCGGCGGCGAATTCCCTCTGGAGGCCAACTACAAGAGCCCGTACATCCAGGAACTGCTCAAGGCCAAGGACGCCTGGACGTTGTGGGCGCCGATCCCGTTCAGCTACCAGAGCATCAACTACGACCTCAAGGTGCCGGCCCCCGCGCCGCCTTCCAGCGTCAACCTGCTGGGCACCGATGACCAGGGCCGCGACGTGCTGGCGCGGGTCATCTACGGCTTCCGCGTGTCGGTGCTGTTTGCCCTGACCCTCACCGTGCTCAGCTCGATCATCGGCGTGATCGCCGGGGCCCTGCAGGGCTTCTATGGCGGCTGGGTCGACCTGGCCGGGCAGCGTTTCCTGGAGATCTGGTCCGGGTTACCGGTGCTGTACCTGCTGATCATCCTCGCCAGTTTCGTGCAGCCCAACTTCTGGTGGCTGCTGGGGATCATGCTGCTGTTCTCGTGGATGAGCCTGGTGGACGTGGTGCGCGCCGAGTTCCTGCGTGGGCGTAACCTGGAATATGTGCGGGCGGCGCGGGCGCTGGGCATGCAGAACGGCGCGATCATGTTCCGCCATATCTTGCCCAACGCGATGGTGTCGACCATGACCTTCATGCCGTTCATTCTCACCGGCGCCATCGGTACGCTTACCGCCCTGGACTTCCTCGGCTTCGGTTTGCCCGCCGGTTCGCCGTCGCTGGGTGAACTGGTGGCCCAGGGCAAATCCAACCTGCAAGCGCCGTGGCTGGGCATGAGTGCCTTTGCCGTGCTGGCGATCATGTTGAGTTTGCTGGTGTTTATCGGCGAGTCCGCTCGCGATGCCTTCGACCCGAGGAAATGAGATGAATCAGGACAATCTGATCGAAGTCCGCGACCTCTGCGTCGAGTTCGTCACGGGCGAACACCACCACCGCGTGGTGAACCATGTCAGCTTCGATATCAAGCGCGGTGAAACCATCGCACTGGTGGGTGAAAGCGGCTCGGGCAAATCGGTAACCGCCCACTCGATCCTGCGCCTGCTGCCCTACCCGCTGGCGCGCCATCCCTCCGGCACCATCGAGTATGCCGGCCAGGACCTGCTGACCCTCAAGGAAAAAACCATCCGCCACATTCGCGGTAACCGCATTGCGATGATCTTCCAGGAGCCGATGACCTCCTTGAACCCGTTGCACACCATAGAGAAGCAGATCAACGAAGTGCTGGGCCTGCACAAAGGGTTGCAAGGCAAGGTCGCCACCCAGCGCACCCTGGAGCTGCTGGAGCTGGTGGGTATTCCTGAGCCGCACAAGCGCCTCAAGGCCCTGCCCCATGAACTGTCCGGTGGTCAGCGCCAGCGGGTGATGATCGCCATGGCCCTGGCCAATGAGCCCGAATTGCTGATCGCCGATGAGCCGACCACCGCACTCGACGTGACGGTGCAATTGAAGATCCTGGAATTGCTCAAGGAACTGCAGGCGCGCCTGGGCATGGCGCTGTTGCTGATCAGCCATGACCTCAACCTGGTGCGCCGGATTGCCCACCGCGTGTGCGTGATGCAAAAGGGTTGCATCGTCGAGCAGGCGGAGTGCGAGACGCTGTTCCAGTCACCCCGGCACCCGTACACCCAGGAGTTGTTGGCGGCAGAACCCAGCGGCGGCCCGGCGACCAACGATGTTGGCCCACCGTTGCTGGAGGTCGATGACCTGAAAGTGTGGTTCCCGATCAAGAAGGGCTTTTTGCGCAACACCGTTGACTACGTCAAGGCGGTGGACGGTATCAACTTCAGCCTGCCCCAGGGGCAGACCCTGGGCATCGTCGGTGAAAGCGGCTCGGGCAAGTCCACCCTGGGCCTGGCGATCCTGCGGTTGATCGCCAGCAAGGGCGGTATTCGTTTCGAAGGCCAGCAACTGGACAAGCTCAGCCAACAACAGGTACGCCCGTTGCGCCGGGAAATGCAGGTGGTGTTCCAGGACCCGTTCGGCAGCCTGAGCCCGCGCATGTGCGTCAGCGAGATCGTCGGCGAAGGCTTGCGCATCCACAAGATGGGCACGCCGGCCGAACAGGAAGCGGCGATTATCGCGGCGCTCAAGGAAGTGGGCCTGGACCCGGAATCCCGGCATCGCTACCCTCACGAGTTCTCCGGTGGGCAGCGCCAACGCATTGCCATCGCCCGCGCGCTGGTGCTCAAGCCACGTCTGATCCTGCTCGACGAGCCCACCTCGGCCCTCGACCGCACGGTGCAACGCCAGGTGGTGGAACTGCTGCGCAGCCTGCAGGCCAAGTACAACCTGACCTACCTGTTCATCAGCCATGACTTGGCGGTGGTGAAGGCGCTGAGTCACCAATTGATGGTGGTCAAGCATGGGCAGGTGGTGGAGCAAGGGGATGCGCAGGCGATCTTTGCGGATCCGCAGCATGCCTATACCCGCCAGTTGCTGGAAGCCGCTTTCCTGGTTCCCGCCTGACACAACCTTGAAAAAGTCTGAGAGGAGGCTTGCCGCCCGCAGGCCTTAACCTTGCGACCGTGGCTGACGCAAGCCACGGCCTTGCAGGAAACACCTGCTACAGAGGCCCCCTCCTCGTGGCGGATGATCCGGGGTTTCATCAGCCGGAACCGACCTCATGGATGACATTCACGCCCTTGCCCTGACCTGGGACAGCCTCCCCGGCGACACGCCGCTGCCACTCAGTCTCAGCCCTTCTATCGCCTACCTGAACGAACGCCAATCCCTGCGCAGCGAAGGCGACACGACCCTGATCGGCCACTTGAGCCGCCTGCTGGCCATCGCTTCGAACCAATCATTACCGCCTCCCACGCATCCCGTGCCAATGGTCGCGCATTCTCAGTTGGGCCAATGGTGCGAAGCCTTTTGCAAGGCCATCAATCAGAAAGACTTCATTGACTGGGCCAACGCCGAAGGGTTTGATCTGGCCACGCTACGCGTGCACAACAGCCGGCTGAGCGTGACGGCTCACGGGCAGCCCAGGGTCTATTCCCTGGCCGACTCGTCCGCCTGGTGGACATTGGCCAACCCGATCATCTACATCAGCCAACTCCTGGACCCGACCGAACTGGGCATGCCGTATATCGCACCTGTGCCTCCCGCCGGTGCGCGCACCTTTCCCTTGAACCTGACGCTGGCGTTCCATGGTTTGCCGATGCCTGCCAACCGCCTGCAGGCGCAGACCATTGTCGAAGAGCTCGACGCCTTGAAGGGTTTTCCCGGCTTTGACGATAACGGGCGCAGCAAGTCGATGAGCTACGCCGAGTCGAGCCAGCAGATGCTCGACTATCGACAGCTGGCAGAGGCCCTGCAACGGTTGGTCAAGGACGAGAACAGCTTTGACGCGTTGGATATCTACCGCACTGTGCTGTATCTGACATCCGATTCGCGGTTGTCCAGAAACCTCAAGGAGGCGGCGGGCCTGTTGCAGGCAATCATCAATAGCAACGACCTGGGCAGCACGGACGACGCGCCAGCGCCCGCTTACTTCGATTACCAGCGGCAAGTGTTGTGTGTGCTGAACCCGGACAGCGGGCGCGAAATAAACACCTTGGTGCCAAAGGCACCCGATGAGCGTTGGAACCGGTTGGCCACACTCGGCGAACAACTGGGCAGCCATGTCTATACCGACCAGCGCATCAGTATGGTCGGGGCTTTGCAGGCGTATGCCATCGAGCGCCCGCTGAGCAGGACGGAGGTCAGCCTCCTGAGCCAGCGCCTGCGCGACTGGCCGGCGCCTGCGGTGCCGGTGATATTGAACAGCGCCCGGTCGTTCGGCGAACTGTACCGCTATCGGCAGTACATCGGTCTGCTCAATGATCGCCACGTACTGCGCAACGCCTTGTCGACGGTGATCGCTGGCGGGAACCTGAATGATGCCGATCGGTTTGAGGTAGGCGCCAGCGTTGACCCGGACACACTCCAGGCAACCGTTAAAAAAGCCTACGCCCAGATCCACGTGCTGACCGACCACCCTGACTTCCTGGCCATCCGCACCCGGGAACGCGTCGACCCTGCCAGCCACGTATTGCTCACTGCCGAGGGTAGCGTTGGCGCCAATGGCCTGGACGGCACCTGGAAAACCCTGACCGACCCAGTGATGAGCAATGTTGAACTTGCCCCTCTGGTGTCGCGCCTGAAGCTGGTAGCGGCCAAGACAGGCGGGTACTTGCGCAGTCATTTCAAGGTGACGCTCAGCCAGGCACTGAACCTCTACCACCTTGTACGCCCCCACACACTGCACGAGGCACGCCTGACGTTGCAGCAACTGACCGTCAGCCAACCCCTGCCGACGCGTCAGGGCCACTACTGGCGAGCGCTCAAGCCGCTGTCTGGTTCACAACCCTCAGCCTGGAAACTGTCGGTGCTCGATCGCACGCAAATCATGCGCATCATCGAGCGCTTCACGGCCGACCAGGACGTGCCGCTGTTCGAGTACCTCGGCCAGCCCATCGTCGCCGGCAAGTCGATAGCCGATGTGCGGGCGGAAGCGGATTTCCTCATGGTCCGCCTGCTCGCAACACCCTTGGCCCAGCAACTGGCAGACGCTTTGTCGAACGCCCTGCACTGGCATGGCGGCCACGCCGGCGAGCGCACGGAAAGTGGCAGCCGCAGTGCACTGATACTGGCAGCACTGATCCTGAGCCTGGACCCCGAGCCCGATGCGTACCCGAACCGGATCAATCTGGTCGACTGGCACGACGATTACTTCTGGGGTGAGCACGTGCCGTTCATACGCCAGTGCATCGACAGCAGCCTGGCCGGGCTCCACCCAGCTACCGCAGCACTGGCCGCGCACCTGTTGCTGAGCGAAAAGGGTCCACATTTGCTCGTACGCGACATACCCGACGCCACGCCTTGCCTGAGCGCCCAGACCTGGGTGCTGTATCATCAATACGTCATGTACATGGAAAAGGTCATGCCGGGGTCTTCCCGTCAATTGACTTACAACCAGATCATGTTCCTGGCCGGGCTGGCGCCACACGGCAGCTGGAAGCGCTTCCTCGAAAGCAGCGAAGCAACGCCGCCGGTGCTGGAATGGGCCGTGGTCAACGGCATGCTGGACCCTCGACCGCGTTACGATGTGCTGGCGATCAATACGGCACTGGAAGGCCTCAATCGACAGCGTGCCAGCCTGGCCGACGCCGTCGAGACGTTTGCACAGCCTGTGGTGACCTTGCGCCAGACCGCGCTGGACGATCTGCGCCGAGTGTATGCCGACAACACCTTGCTTGAAGAGCCAGTGCTGATGTGGCTGCCGGAGCATTCGCCGTTTTCCGAAGACGGCCGCTTCGAGGGCGTGTATACGGGCCCTCTGTACTCGTTCGTCGACCTGCACAGTGCCGGTGCCCTGGATGTCACCTCGAAACGCTGGCACTCGGCAAACGCTGGGGTCAAATATCGGGAATTGGCTCGGCAATTCCACTTGCTCACTCCGATCAATCGGCTTTTTTTCGACACCTTTGATCGCAAGCTCGGGCAGTTGAAAGAAGCCTACGGGACCGCGCTCCGTTACGGCTTGTCGCACCTGACCCTGCCCAGTCGTGAAGCCCTGGAATACGGCCTGGTGCTTTTTTTCGGTCTCACCCAGAGGCACGGCGACGTCGGCCGGTTCGGTGTACTGATGTATGTCTCGCATTACAGCGACAGAAAGTTCTATGAAGTTTTTCCCCGGCACCTGTTGGTTCGTCCACGTCCAGACCTTGACTACAAGCGGGTCATGCAGGCGGCCAAGGACGGCGCCAGCGGTGCCTGGATGCGTTTCGACTGGCCGGCCTACGCGCAAGGCACCCGACCTGCCGAGGTGGCGCTGACCACGGCGGCGACAGACCTGGTCATCCATCAGCTCGACAACTTCGCACCCGCCGAAATCCCCGCCCCGGACCTCTTCGGACGCAGGGTGCCGCGCACCTTCGACTCACCACGCAGCCGCGCCTTGATGAGTGTCATCGTCGAGCGGCATATGCTGCATGACGGCGAGGCCCTGCGGGAAAAGGCCCGGCAACCGGTCACCCTGGCTGAGGCCGTGGCCGGTTACGATCCATGGGCCGACTACCTGCGCCGCTGTGCACCGCCGGTACGTCAGGGCTTGAACAATGGCGAGTTTTAGCTGACGCTGCTCGCCTGCCCGTTGAACTGCTGCGAGGAAGCGCCCGCCCATGACTGCTGCCACTGCTCCGTATTTCTGGCGTGACCCCGCGCTGGCCTTTATCGAGGCGCGGACCATCGCCGATGGGCGCAAGGTCACCTACAGCCGGCATGCCCACGAGCATTTTTCCATCGGTGCGATCACCACCGGGCGCAGCTATTACCACTATGGCAGCGAGACATTCCAGATCAGCGCCGGCACGGTGGTGTTGATGAATCCGGGCGATGTGCACGCCTGCAACCCCATCGACAATGAACCGTGGTCCTACCAGATGCTGTACATCGACACGCCCTGGCTGACGGAGTTGCAGCATCAGTTGGGCTTCAGCACCGACCAGGGTTACCGACCGTTCAATACGCCCCATACCCAGGACGCCGTGCTGTACCGTGGCTTGCTGGAGTTGTACCGCATCCTGGTCGATGAACAGGCCGAGCACTTGCAGAAACAGGACGCGCTGGTGAGTTACTTCAGCGACGTACAACAGCGCCTCAACCCAGCCGGCACCCCGCTGCGCGAGGTCAACCACAAGCTGGAGCGGGCCGCCGAGTACATCCGCACGCACTGCACCGAAGGGGTGAAGCTGGAAGACATCTGCCTGGCGGCCGAACTGTCGCCGTCTTACCTGATCCGCGCCTTCAAGCAATATTACGGGCTGACACCCCATGCCTTCCTGGTCAACCAGCGCATCCAGTTCGCTCGCGCCCGATTGCGTCAGGGCGCGCCCATCGCCGACGTGGCGCTGGCGGCGGGGTTTGCCGACCAGGCGCATTTCCAGCGCGCGTTCAAACAGCATTTCGCCGCAACGCCAGGGCAATACCGCGACGTGCTCAAGCCATCAGCAAATAACCCACACTGGCCACCAGCAACGCGGCCATTGAACGGTTGAATACGCGCACGCCCTGGGGGTTGCCCAGGTAGCGCCGCAGAAACGTGCCGGCATAGGCCCAGCACGCCACCGACAGATAGCAGATCACCAGGTAGAGTCCGGCAAACAACCACACCTGCCGTGCATCGCCATCAGCGACGAACAACCCCATCCCGGCCACACACGCCAGCCAAGCCTTGGGGTTGAGCCACTGCATGATCGCGCCGTACAGCATCGACGGCGCCGTGGCACTGCCATCGGCGTCCAACCGACCATCGTCCACCGCCAGCTTCCAGGCCATGTACAGCAGAAAAGCTACCCCGCCCCACTGGATCAACTGGGTCAGTATCGGCCAACGTATCAGCACCTCATGCAACCCCAGGCCAATCAACACCAACAGCAAGGTGAAGCCCACGGCGGCCCCCAGGACATGTTTCTGGCTGGCGACAAAACCGAAACGCGCCCCCGTACTCAGTGCAACCACATTCACCGGGCCGGGGGTGATAGACGTGGCGAGTGCGAAGGCAGCCATGGAAATGATCAGACTCATTGCAGTTCCTTTTTATTCGAGCGAGTGACGATGGGACCACGGTAAAGGGGCCGCTCGGTCGAGGTATTGAAGAAAATGCCCCTCGCTCACTTAGATGCTTTTATTCCATTGATATAACTGTATTTTTTTCTTTCGCACTGGCGATTTTGATAGGCAAAAATGCGTATTTGCCGTGCGGGGGCCGATGCTAGAGTTCAATTCCTACTGATCAAAAAAAGGAACCGCCATGTCACGTCGCCTGCTGGCAGCCGCCTGCCTGATGTTGTGTTTTTCCGCCGCCCAAGCCGCTGAGCGCTGGGAAACGCTGCCGCCAACACCCGCCCCCGTGGCCGGTGCCAAGACCGGCTATGCCGCCGTCAACGGCATCAAGGTCTACTACACCCGTACCGGCCATGGCTCGCCGGTGGTGCTGCTGCATGGCGGCCTGTCCAACGCCGATTACTGGGGTAATCAGGTCAAGGCCCTGGCAGCCAGGCACACGGTGATCAGTATCGACAGCCGCGGCCACGGGCGCAGTTCGCGGGATGAAAAACCCTATGGTTATGACTTGATGGCCGATGACGTGGTGGCCGTGCTCGACCACCTGAAAATCCCCCGCGCCGATATCGTCGGGTGGAGCGACGGCGCCATCATCGGCATCGACCTGGCCCTGCGTCACCCGGACCGCCTCGGCAAAGTCTTCGCCTTCGCCGCCAACACCCAGACCGCCGGGGTGAAGGAAGGCGTCGAGAAGAACCCGACCTTCGCCGCCTTCATCGAGCGCGCCGGCAAGGAGTACGCCAAGCTGTCGCCGACGCCGAAAGAGTACGACGCGTTTGTCGAGCAGATCAGCCATATGTGGGCCAGCCAGCCGAACTGGACTGACGCACAATTGCAAAGCATCAAGACGCCGATCCTGATTGCCGACGGCGACCATGACGAAGCGATCAAGCGCGAACACACCGAGTACATGGCCGCAACCATCCCCGGCGCCGGCCTGCTGATCCTGCCGAACACCAGCCACTTTGCGTTCCTGCAAGACCCGGCGTTGTTCAACGCAGCCCTGCTGGGCTTCCTCGACGGCAAATAGGCACCGCCTCAAGCGCCGGGCATCTGGGTGACGATGTCGCCGATGCCCAACACCCGGCCATCCTCGGCGAGGATCTCGACCTTGCGCAGTGGCTTGAGCGAGCGCGCATCCAAGACTTGCGCGCCGACCTCCTCCGGCTCGGTATAGGCCTGGCCCCACTGCGCCAGCGTCACCAGCACCGGCATCAGCGCACGGCCCTTGTCGGTGAGTTGGTATTCGCTGCGTGCGCCGACTTCGCTGGTCTGCAACAGGCCTTGCTCGACCATGTCCTTGAGCCGTGTGGCGAGGATGTTTTTCGCCACGCCCAGGTGTTTTTGAAAATCACCGAAACGCGTTACTCCGGCAAAGGCGTCGCGGATGATCAACAACGTCCACCAGTCGCCCACCACGTCCAGGGCGCGGGCCACCGGGCAGCCATCGCCTTCCAGGCATTTGCGTTTCATCGTCGGGCCTCCGGGCACTTGCAAAATGAGGTTGCATTATAGGACCAACAGGCTCAGGATAAAAACGGTTTCATTATTAAACCTAACTAACTGTCTGGAGCGCATCATGGATATTCGTGGAAAAGTGGTACTGGTCACCGGCGCCAATCGCGGCCTGGGTAAAGCATTCGTCATTGCCTTGCTGGAAGCCGGCGCGGCCAAGGTCTACGCCGGCGCACGCGATCCAGGCAGCGTGAACATCCCCGGCAGCACGCCGATTGCCCTGGACATCACCGACCAGGCCAGCGTGCAGCGCGCCGCGGAGCAGTGCACCGATGTAGACGTGGTGATCAACAACGCGGGGTTCCTGAAATACGGCGCGCTGCTGGCTGAAGACAGCGTCGAAAACCTGCAACAGCACTTTGACGTGAACACCTTCGGCACCCTGCGCGTCAGCCGCGCCTTTGCGCCGATCCTGGCCAGGCAAGGCGGCGGCGCGCTGATCAATGTACTGTCGGTATTGAGCTGGCTCAGCCCGCCCGGCACTGGCGGCTACAGCGCCTCCAAGTCCGCCCAGTGGGGCCTGACCAATGGACTGCGCGGCGAACTGCGCGAACAGAAGACCCTGGTGATCGGCGTGCACCCCGCCTACATCGACACCGATATGGTGGCCGACGTGCAGGCGCCGAAGAGCACGCCCCAGGACGTGGTCGCCATCACCCTCAAGGCCCTGAGCGAAGACCGCGAGGAAGTGCTGATCACCGACATGACCCTGGCCGTGAAGGCCTCGTTGTCCACTGACAGCCCGGTCTACCTCAACAACTGATCAACCCGATGCCCGCCAGCGGCTTATCACCGCTGCGCGGGAATCCGCACGTCGCCATCGCGGCACTGGGTTTTCACACTGCGCGGGCAACCAGCAAAGGCCAGGTCCTTGGTCAGGCATACCCGCACCTCGGACAGCACTTTGCCTTTGCAGATGACTGCCAGCCCATGATTGCCCATGCGCGGGTTGCTTTCACGGAACAACGCCTCGATCTCACTGGCCTGCAACGCCGGCGGCGTATTGAACGGCTGCAGTTGCTGCGGAATGCTCACCACCCCCAGCGCCTGGTCGGTTTTTTCCAGGTAGGCCGACGGTTCCAGGCCACTGCAGGTGCCATGCTTGGACCATTCATGCTTGAGCAATGCACGGGTCGGAAACAGTGTTGCGCCCTTCTCGATTTCTTCACGACTCAACGGCGACTGCGGCGCACAGGATGCCGGCCAGCCGCCACGCGCATATTGCGGCCACAGGCCATGCAATACAAAACCGTAGCCTTTACCGGAGCACTGTTCATTGTCCGGGTGGGTCAGGCAAAAAGTCGGCGACCACGACAACGACAGCACATAAAAATCAAACTCCCCCGGTGTGCCTTGGCTGCGCGGAGCCGCCATCGCACTGGTGGCCAGCACCAGCCACATCGCCATCCAGTATTTCATTTGTCTGTTCCTTGGAAAAAAGACCACCCTAACGCGCCTACTCAGGACGATGGGGGTTACGTTGTAGCACCTTGTCCAGGATCCGATCGGTCTTCAACGCTTCGATGCCCAGCGATGGGTGCTCGGCTTCGCCACGGATATGTGCGTTCATCGCCAACACGTGGTGCCACTGGATATGCGCATGGCACGGCACTTCCAGCACTTCGCACGATTCACCCTCAAGGTGCAGCGGCTGGTCTTCGAAGACCGAGAATCGGATGCGCCCACGGCTGCCGATCAGTTCCACCCGGTCCTCGCGACGGTCCGCGACAAAATTCCAGCAGCCCATGCCCAGTGCCCCCGAACTGAACGTCCAGCACGCCGTCACTGCATCCTCGGCCGCATACCTCCCGGCTTGTCGCGCGGTAAACCCTGTGACCTCAACGATATCCCCGGCCAGGTACTGGAACAGGTCGAAACCATGGCTGGCCAGGTCGGCGAAGTAACCACCGCCAGCGATGGTCGGGTCGGTGCGCCAGTTGGCGGGGCTGGCGTCGTCGGCACCCGGTGGCTTGCACAAGGTCCAGGTCAGGTGGCGCAGTTCGCCGATGCGCCCATCTCGCAACCAGTCGCGCACTTGCTGGAAACGCGGCAGTGAACGGCGGTAATAGGATACAAACAGATGCAGCCCGGCACGCTCGAAGGTGCGCTGCATCAACGCGCTCTGCTCGGCGTTGAGCGACATGGGCTTCTCGACGCAGCAATGCTTGCCGGCCGCCGCGACCATCAGGCTATATTCGAGATGGCTGTCCGGCGGCGTGGCGATGTACACCGCGTCCACCTCGGGGTCGTTGATCAGCGCCTGGGCGTCGGTGTAGAAACGCGCAATGCCATGGCGTGCCGCATAATCACGCACCGCCGCTTCGCGGCGCCCCATCACGGCCACCAGCGCAGAACCTGGCGCTTTGTAGAAAGCCGGTCCACTCTTCAATTCAGTGACACTGCCACAGCCGATCATGCCCCAGCGTACGGTGCTCATCTGCCCTCCTCGTGCGTTTTGATCAATCGGGCAGTATCCACATCCCCACACGTCAGCGCCATAAGCACTTAGCATGACAATTGCATTACACTTTTATGACACTCATCCCGCTGCGGGGCACAGACGATGAAAATACGTGCAACGGTCATTTGCGAACACGAGGGGCATATCCTCTTCGTGCGCAAGGCCAGATCCAAATGGGCATTGCCGGGAGGCAAGGTCGAACGCAACGAGCGCCCGGTCGGCGCGGCCGAACGCGAGCTGGAAGAAGAAACCGGATTGAACGTGGACGGCTTGCTGTATTTGCAGGAACTCAAGGCCCGCGACACCGTGCACCACGTGTTCGAAGCGTCGGTGGTGAACGTCGCCGATGCGAAACCTTGCAATGAAATAGTCGATTGCCAGTGGCACCCCTATGGCGCCATGGACGAGTTGGACACCACCGATGCCACCCGCCACATCGTCAAATCCTTCCTGCGTCGCCTGTAGTTCAGCGCTCCGGGCGCAGACCTACAAGCGCCACGTTCAGGACTGAGGCTTGCGGCCTGCCGCCTGCCCCCGCAGATACAACGCCTCCACTAACTTCTGCCGCTCCTCCCGAGGCAGGGTGCTGGCGAACTGCGCCAACGTCGTGTCCACCAACGCACGCAGCGCCATATCGGCTTCACGGGCCTTGGCCAGTTCCGCCACCAGCACATCCCGATCCAGGGTCGGCGCTTCCAATTGCTTGATCACGCCCATGCGCGCTTCACGCCCGGCCATGATCAGCGGCTGGCTGTCGGCCCGGTTGTGCCGCAGCAGTTGGCGCAATTCCCGGCGGCGCTCCGGCGGCAGCTTGATCATCGCCTGGCGCAAGCCGTGCTGATTGACCACCGCCTCCGCGGGCTTTGCACTGGCCATCCAGTGGTAGAGGCCACCGCCGACGCCGCCGATCAGGAACACGTTGAGCAAGGCCGAGGCCAGCAGCCAGGGTTTGAGGGACTTCAGGCTCATTGCTCGGTGTCCTCGGCATTGACGGTAAAGATGACTTGCGCATCGCCTTGATCGAAGACGCTGGGCAACACCTCGGACGACAGCATCGGCAGCGGCACGCTCAGGGATGCCACCAGCATCCCGGTGACGATGCCCGCAACACCCACGCCTACCAGGCCGGCCGGCGACAACCAGCGGGCATAGCGCGACCAGAACGAATGGCCGCGCGGGGCCGACAGCTGAATCTGCCGCGCCAGCGAAGGATCGACGTAGGCCAGTTGATGGCTGTCCAGTTGACCGTCGAGCCAGCGCGCCTGTTGCTGGGCCTCATGCGCAAGCACATTGCCGCTGTCCAGCAAAGCCTGGGCTGCGGGCTGTTCGGCGCGGGGCCAGCGGTGCAGGTCGGCGCCATAGGCGTCGGCCAGGTAAGCAAAACGTTCGGGTGTCATGGTTTTCCCCTTCCTGGGCGGGCAAGCCCGGGTGTGTCGGCAAGTTGGCTGCGCAACTGGCGTCGGGCCCGCGACAGCAGGCTCTCCAGTGCCTCGACGCTGATGTTCATCAGGGCCGCGGCGTCGATGTTCGACAGCTCCTGGTAGTACTGCAACACAATCGCTTCGCGCTGACGCTCGGGCAGCGCCGCCAGGGCGGCAGCCATCCGGGCGCTGCGATCGGCGGCTTCCAGCTGTTCATCCGGCGTCAGTGCGCTGTCTGTCAGCGCCAACGCTTCCTCGTCCTCCAACGGGCGCTCCTTGCGCCGGCGCAGACGGTCGTGGCACAGGTTGAGCGCCACCCGGTGCAGCCAGGTGTCGAAGCGCGCCTCGCCACTGCGCCAACTGGCGGCGTGGCGCCAGATGCGCAGGAAGCTTTCCTGGGCCACGTCCCTGGCTTCGTCGGCATCCCCCAGGATCCGGCCGGCGAGCGCCAGCAGACGCGGCAGTTTGCGCGTCACCATTTCGTTGACGGCCGCTGGTTCGTTGTTACCGATGCGCGCCAGCAGTTCAACGTCCGGATCAGTGTCTTTCAATCGGGCAATTCTCGGTCAGCGGATCCAATGCCCTTCACGCCAGTACCAATTGGGGCCGTGAGCCTCCCAATGGCCCGGTTCCCAACGCGCATTGCGCATCACCGGCTGCCAGTGCCCAGGCACCCACCCATAGCCGTGCCCTTCCCAGCGCCAGTGGCCGCGGTCCCAGGCGTAACCCGGGCGCTCCACGGGGATCACTTCCACGCGTTCCGGTGGCGGTGCCTGGCGGATGATGATTTCGGTCTGGGCAAACACAGGGGTGCTGACAAGCGCGGCAAGGACCAGCGGAGCAAGCAAGGCATAGCGCAATTTGGCCAGGGGTCTCATGGCAACTCCTTCATGCAACACGCGAAAGTGCGGGTGCTGATGGGTTGAACGGCGGGGGCCGGAAAATCCGTCGCAGATTTTTTGCGCAGTATTGCGCAGGGGGTGGCAGGGCTTGATGAAATGTTTGAAAGCTTTGCGACGGATTTATGCCGGTGGCCGCGTTGAAGGATTGACGCTGATCAACCCAAGAGGAAACACCATGTATCGCCGACTTTACATGCTGGTTGCCGCACTGCTGATCGTCAGCCTCAGTGGCTGCGTGATCCTGCCGGAACATCGCCATTGCTGCTGGCGCTACTACGGCGCGCTCGATGCCCCGAGCCACACCGTCGATGCCTGACCCAGCGCAGTACACCGGATACCCCGGTCAACAGAGGGTCGCCCCGTCCGGCGACCTCTCGTCTGCTGCGCCGCCGAAGGCTTGACTCGGCGCCCCGATCGAAAGACGCTCTTGGCTTTTCGCCATCATCCAGAGCAGCCGCCCCATGAGCATCGACCCTCCGAGCCAGCCCGACAGCGATGTGTACAAGACCTTGCTGGAGTCGACCAAGGCCATCCCCTGGCGTATTGATTGGCAGAGCATGACCTTCAGCTATATCGGCCCGCAGATCGAGGAGTTGCTCGGCTGGACCCCGCAAAGCTGGGTCAGCGTGGACGACTGGGTCGAGCGCATGCACCCGGACGACCGTGAATATGTGGTGGATTTCTGCGTATCGCAGTCCCGCGCCGGGGTCGATCACGAAGCGGATTACCGCGCGCTGACGGTGAATGGCGACTACGTGTGGATCCGCGATGTGGTGCACGTGGTGCGCAAGGACGGCGAGGTCGAGGCGCTGATCGGTTTCATGTTCGATATCAGCGAGCGCAAGAAGACCGAAGAGCACCTGGTGCGCTTGCAGAAACAACTCGAGGAATATTCATACCAGGATGGCCTGACCGGTATCGCCAACCGCCGCATGTTCGACACCGTGCTGGAACGGGAGTGGGCCAGCGCCCAGCGCAGCCAGTTGCCACTGTCGTTGATCATTCTGGATATCGATTTTTTCAAGCAGTACAACGACCACTACGGCCATATCAAGGGCGATGAGTGCCTGCGCCAGGTCGCACACACCTTGTCCCAGGCGGCCAATCGGCCACGGGATTTCATTGCGCGCATCGGCGGCGAAGAGTTCGTGTGGTTGCTGCCGGAAACCGATGCGCAATCGGCCAGGCAGGTGGCGCAACGCTGTCTGCACCTGATCCGCCAGCAGCAGATCGAGCATGGTCATTCGGCGGTATCGAGCCTGCTGAGCCTGAGCCTGGGCGTGGGTACACGTATCGTCAAACCTGATACGCCGATGCTGGGGTTCGTCGAAGAGGTCGACAAGTTGCTGTACCAGGCCAAACGCAATGGACGGATGCGCGCGGAGTTCGGCGACAGTGAAGTTTGACGCGAAGGTCAAATCCCGGGCAAAAAAAATCCCAAGTAGCTGATGGAAACTTGGGATTTAAAAATGCATAAACCGTGGGAGGTGAACGCCCGGCTATAGTAACGATTGTAAAAAGCTGTAACAAGATTATTTTAATCCTTTCGTCGGATTAAAAGCGCTGTAAGTCATTCAATAACCACACATTTTTTAAGGTAGCCAACCCTATAAGTGCCACTTTTTGGTGCAACTTCTGGTGCTATTTCCACTGATAAGAAAGGGTTATTGAGTTAAGGCGACTTCACACTTTCCGATATACGCTCGCTCAACTGTTCGCAGGCATCTTGTGTATCGAGGCTATTGGGCAACACCGAGCGCGCCACACTTTCCACCTGTCGGCACAGCGCCAAGCGCTCATTGGTCGCATCCCGCTCGCGGTCGACCTGGGCATTGAGCTGCACAAAATAGACCCCCAGCAACACCGCCGCGCAAAGCACTCCGATCACGAAGTAGCGAAAGTTGTTGGACGGCGGCTCGGATGGACTCATGGCTCACTGCGCCCTGCTCTTCTCATACTCAGATGGTTTTGCACCACCGAGGTGCGAAGGGTGAAGAGCGTGTCGACATCGTCCTGCGTCGCCGCGCGGATAAGCGTTTGCATACTGGCCTCCCAATGAAGGACCCAATTGTATGTAAATTGAAACACAGCGATTGTCGTGGATTTGTAAAACCGCCGCCCTACAAGGCCTGGCCATGTTGCTGGCGACGGAATTGCCCTGGGGCCAGGCCATGGGCCTTGCGGAAGCAGCGGGAGAAGTACGCTTCATCGGTAAACCCGCAGCGGTGCGCAATGGGACCGATCATCTGCGCACTGTTGAGCAACAAGGTGCGCGCCAACTGCAGGCGGCGGTCGAGCACCAGTTGCGAAAACGGCTTGCCAGTCTCCTTGCGCAACAGGTGCGTGAGGTAGTTGGGTGACAGGAACGCCGCCGCCGCCGCGTCAGTAAGGTTGAGGGTCGGCTCGTGCAGATGCTCGCGGATGTAGCGTTGCACCCGCGCCAACGCATCCTTGCGCCCGCGCCGGGTGGCGTTGTTGGCGGCGTACGCCTGCAACGGCTCGGCATACTGTCCGCAGACCAGGCCGATCAGTTGAAACAGGTAGCCCTTGAGGCGCTCGCGGGCGCCAAAGGAACGGCGGGCATCCAGTTCGCGCATGTGAGCGAGCCAGCTTTGCACCTGCTCAAACGCCGCATCATCGAGGATGAAGTCCAGGTGTTCCTGGAAGCGAAACGGCGAAAGCTCCGGCGCCTGGCCGATGGGAATGTCTTCCAGGTCGAGGGGGTCGCAGGTCAGTTGCGGCAGGAGAAACCCCTGGCTGAAGTTGATCAGCATGAACTCGCCGTCTTCGGGGTGGGGGATCACATGCAGGCGATGGGGCAGGATAAAGGCAAGGGCCTTGCGCGGGAACGGCCGCACAGCGCCGCCAATGTGCTGCACAGTGTCGCCGCCGAGGTTGACCTGGATCTGGAAGTATTCATGCCGATGCGGGCTGGTCAGCGCCGCCCGCCCGCGCTTGTCGCGGATGTAGAAGTCGGGGCGGTCGCTGCGCTGCTGCATGCCGTAGGTGGTAACGCGGGTGCCTGGCATAACGGTCTCTCGGGTGGCCGGGTCACCACTTTAGCCTCAAGCCTGGCCGAGGGTGAACTGCAACTCGCCGATGCCCTCGATGCCCGCCGTGACCACATCGCCCGGCTGCAAGGCACCGACACCTGCGGGGGTGCCGGTGAAGATCAGGTCGCCCGCCTTCAGCGCGACAGACCTTGAGGCATGGCTGATCACTTCGCTGACCGACCAGATCTGGTCGGCCAGGTCGCCCACCTGGCGCTGTTCGCCATTGACATCAAGCCAGATTTTTCCGCTGGACGGATGCCCTACCGCGCTCACCGGGCGCAATGCGGTACTCGGCGCAGACGCATCAAACGCCTTGGCCCACTCCCACGGCCGCGAGAGTTTTTTCGCATGGGCTTGCAGGTCGCGGCGGGTCAGATCGACGCCGACGCCATACCCCCAGATGTGGGAAACCGCCTGTTCCGGACTGATATCCACGCCGTCCTTGCCGATGGCCACCACCAGTTCCACTTCATGGTGCAGGTCGGCGGTCAGCGGTGGGTAGGCGATCACACCTTCGGCGGGCACCACGGCATCCGCCGGTTTCATAAAGAAAAAGGGCGGCTCGCGGTCCGGGTCGTGACCCATCTCACGCGCATGCTCACTGTAGTTGCGGCCCACGCAGAACACACGGCGCAGCGGGAAGCGCGCATCGCTGCCCTGTACTGCGAGGGATGGGGTTGGTGCGGGGATGAATACGTAGTCAGTCATGGCCTGTGCCTCTGGATTTGCCTGGCGCCAGTATGGCCAGGGGCGCCGAGGGAAAGTTGGACAGGCTTACGCAGATTTTGCACGGGGCGGTGCTTGCTCGATCATTTGCGTGCGACCTTGTAGCGCACGCAATCCTGATAGAAACCCTGGCGAATCGCCTCGGGCTTGAGCCGCGAACGGCTGTCGTAGGTCTGTTCGGTGATGCCCATGGCCATCATGCGCATCCAGGATTTGTTGAACTTCATGCTCTGGATCTTCTGCCGCGCCGCGTACAGCGACACCCCCGACAGTTTCAACTCCTGGGCCCTGGCCGCGGTGCCGGCGCCCCAACTGCACATGTACTTGTCACCCTCGCGCAGCTCCCGAGCCTGCACGGCTGCCGCGCCGCCGGCCAGGGAGCAGGCGATCAGCATGATTCCAACAGTGCGCATTTGCATCCCCACCTAACCACCTGAAAATAAAAGCGATTCTGGCGAGGATTTAGTTACAAAGGGGCCATTAAATTGCCTTATCACCACTGATAGGTTGCGCTCGCCTGCACGGTACGCTGCGAGCCATACCAGCACCACGAATAGGAGTAGCAGGACGCGACATACTCTTTATTCGCCAGGTTAGTGGCATTGAGCGCCAGGCGCAGGTTGTCCTTGAGGCTGGTGATGTTGGGGATGTCGTAGTGCACGGCGGCATCGAACAAGGTGTAGCCCGGCACCTTGAGGGTGTTGGCGGTATCGCCCCACGAAGACCCGACATAACGCGCTCCTGCGCCGGCGCCGAAGCCTTTGAGTTGACCGTCATGGAAGGTGTAGTCGGCCCACGCCGAGGCGGTGTGGCGCGGCACGCCGTAGGTGGTGGTGCCTTCGGCGGGGATGGCCGGACCTACGCCGATATCGCTGATGGGCGCGTACCGCACGGTGTTGTTGGATTTGCTGATGCGGTTGTCCAGGTACGCGTAGGCCGCCGTGATGTCGAGGTTGTCGTTGAGGCTGGCCTTGCCTTCCAGCTCGAAGCCACGGGATTGCACTTCGCCGTCCTGGCTCTGGCAGCGCCCGGTGCCGCACAGGTGGGTGGGGTCCGGGTCGGTGGTCAGCACGTTGGTCTGGCGCAGGTCGAAGATGGCCGCAGTGATGAAGCTGTTGCTGCCCGGCGGCTGGTATTTGATGCCGATTTCATACTGCTTGCCTTCCGTCGGCTTGAACACCGAACCGCCGTAACCGGTACCCGATTGCGGGTTGAACGACTCCGCATAACTGGCATACGGCGCCAGGCCATTATCGAAGAGATAGACCAGGCCGATACGACCGGTAAACGCCTTGCTGTCCAGGGACGACTCGGATTTGGCGCCGGTGCGCAGGGTCTTGGTGCTGCTGTCGGTGCTGGCCCAGTCATAGCGACCGCCCAGCAAGAGCACCCATTTGTCCCACTTCATCTGCTCTTGCAGATACACGCCGGTCTGTTCGCTGCGCGAGGTGCCATCAGTGGTGTAGGCCGGCACCGGGACGGCTGCGCCGTAGACCGGGTTGAAAATATCCAGGGTCGGACCTGCGGTGTACACGCCGGAGCCGGACTTGGTGTCGGTGCTGGTGTTCTGGTAGTCGAGCCCCATCAACAAGGTGTGCTGCAACGGGCCGGTGTCGAATTTGGCCTGTAGCTGGTTGTCGAGGGTGTAGGCATCCAGGTCGACATCGCTGGCGATGGTCGAACGGCGAATGGTGCGGTAATCCGCCATCAGGTAGTTGCTGTACAGGCTGCGGTACTGGCCTTCGCTGCGCAGGTAACGCGCATTCTGGCGCACAGTCCACACGTCATCGAAGTGATGCTCGAACGCCCAGCCGATCGAGTAGTACTCGCGGTCGCTTTTCTCGAAGTTCTTCTCGCCATCGTAGAAATCCACATCGATGCTGCGTCCAGTCGGGCTGTGCAGCACCGAACCCCAGGCCGGCACCGAGCCGTAGGAAGCCCCCTTGGGGTCCTTCTGGAAATGCCCGAGCAGGGTCAGAGAAGTGGCATCGTCCGGACGCCAGGTAAAGGCGCTGGACAATGACTGACGGCGCGTCTCGGTGTGCTCCACCTGCCCATCGGCATCGTCGAAAAGCCCGGCCACACGGTAGGAATACACGCCCTGATCATCCAGGGGGCCACTCAAGTCGAAGGTGGTGCGCTTCTTGTTGAAGGTGCCGTATTCCACGCCCACTTCATGAAACGGCGTGTCCAGCGGGCGCTTGCTGACCATGTTGATTACCCCGCTCGGCGTGCCCTGCCCGTACAGCACCGACGCAGGGCCGCGCAGCACTTCCACGCGTTCCAGGTCGAAGGCATCTTTCTGCGGCAAGGCGTCACGGCTCGACGGCATGCGCAGGCCATCGAGGTAGGTGGCCGGGGAGAAACCGCGGATGGTCAGTTGATCGAGACGCGATGCGGTGGCGCCACGGGTTTCCGGGATGACGGCGGCGCTGTAGCGCAGGATCTGGTTGAGGCTCTCGGCGTTCTGCGCACGCATCTGGTCTTTGGTGACGATGGAAATCGACTGCGGGGTTTCGATCAGCGCGGTGTCGGTCTTGGTACCCGACAAGCTGCGCGTGGCCACATAGCCGGCCACCGGCCCGGTCGGGCTTTCGGCCTGGTACGCGCCGCTGATGGTGGTGGCCTGGAGTTCCATGGCGCCACCGTTATCCGGGATGGCTTCGAGGCGGTAGCGGTCGGCGGAAATCTTCAAGGCTTGCAGGCCGCTGCCGGCGAGCAATTGGCTCAGTGCCACGTCGGTGTCGTATTGCCCGCTCAAACCCTTGCTGCGCTTGCCCCGGGTCAGGCCCGCATCGAAGGCCAGCACCAGACCCGCCTGCTCGGCCAGGCTATTGAGTGCCTGGCTCAAGTCACCCGCAGGAATCGAGAAACGGCGCAGCGCGCTGCTGCTCTCTTCGGCATAGGAAGACTGAACGGTCAGCAACGGCACGGCGGCAAAAGCCATCGCCACTGACAGAGCCAGTGGGTGCAAGGGACGAGCAAGGCGCGACATGGGAAATCCTGCGTAAGGGAGGTTCTATTAACCATGACGGCCATGTCGGGAAATCGGGCAAGGATGCGAGCGATTTTTATTTGGCGGGCAATTTTGCAATCAGGTTTATCGCTTTTCGGTGTAGCACTTCGAGCTGACTTTTCGCGGTTTTTCCCCCTGCGTAGTGGGCTCTTTCTGAATTTTCCAACCGTTCATCCAGCCGCATTTTGCTGCGGCATGCTCCGACGCCTTGCCCTTTGCCGAGACGTCACGGATGACCCACGCTGCCCACATTGCCCTGATCGAATTTGAGCTGGATGGCTTTCATCAGAGCCTGGTGATTTATCGCCAGCAGATGAACGCCTGGTATTCGCGCGCACTGGATTCAGTGAGCCATGCGGCTGACATGCCGTCGTTGCTGGGGATGGACCGGGTATTGCGGGTTGGCGATTCGCAGCGTTCGGTGAGTCTTTCCGACACTGACCTTTCGACCGTGACCCGCTGCCCGATGGGCGGTGAACTGAAGATCGAGAGCAAGTTCGAGTCGGTATATGACGTGCCGATCGGCAATATCCCGGTTGAGGTCATCGGCCTGGATGACGGCAGTTCCAGCGTAATCATGCTGGATGAACAGGGTAAGGGCTCACACCACTGCGCGGCGGGTGGGCGCTATCAGGTGCGGGTGCAGGGCGGTGTTTCCAGCGAGCAAGTCGACGCGTTGTTTGCCTCCTACGACGGGTTGATGGGGGATCTGCAGCAGTGGCTTCGGGAGCAGTGGTCTGGCTTTAAACCGCACTGGGAGCGCTCGACCGCCAGTGCGATTGGCAGCGGTCTGTTGGCGGGCAGTTGGGCGGCAATTCACGACGTGTGGGACAGCATCAAGCTGGTACAGGCGATTCTTGAAGACCCGCTGCAGTTCGCCGACCAGTTAGGTGATCAAGCCGCCAAGTTGGCACAAATCGCCACCGATACGCCAAAGGTCATGGAGCAGGCCATGTTGCTGGCCAGTGACGAGGCGGCGCTGTACCTGATGGTACGCACGGCGATGCTCTGGCTGGACGCATTACCGCCCAGTGAAATGGCCGAGGTAGCGGCAGGGTTAGTGGTGTCGCTGCTGATTGACCTGGTGATTGGCGCCGTGTTGACCATCGCCTTGCCGGCGGCGGGTGTGGCGTATCTGAGCTTGCGGTTGGTCAAGTATGGAGCGGCGATTCTTGAGGCGGCGGTGGGTTTTGTTAAGGGCCTGTTGGCGATTCTGACCAAATTCATGCAGGCGGTGGATCGCTACAAGGCGGTGGCGGTTCGCGGGGTAGTCGGCGGGCTCAAGCAAGGCACGATGCAGATACGCTGGAAGGCGCGGCAGAACGCGGTGCTGAAGCAGAAAGAGCATGTGGATGACGTGCCGGTTTCTGCTCGCAACCCGAATGGGGATGCGGCGGCATCTTCGGACAAGACCGCCACCAACGGCTGCCCGGTGTCGATGGTCACTGGCGAGGAACTCCTGACCCTCACCGATGGGACGCTGGACGGGATCTTGCCGTTTGAGTGGACGCGGTTGTATCGCACCAGTGCCGTGGAAGTGGATGTCGGGCTGGGGTTTGGTTGGAGTCACGCGCTGGCGCATCGGCTGGTGGTTGTGGGTGACGCGGTGGTGTGGACCGATCATGAAAACCGCTCCACTACCCTGCCCTTGCCGACTGCCTCTCGACCTGCGATCACCAACAGCCTGGCCGAAGCCGCAATCTATTTGGGTGCTGTGCCTGATGAACTGGTGCTGGCCCAGGCGTCACGTTTCTACCACTTCCGCGACGGTGTGCTGACAGCGATCAGCGACGCGTATGACAACCGCCTGCGCATTTCCCGGGATTTTCTGGGGCGCATTGAGCGGGTGGATAACGGCGTCGGGCGCTCGCTGTTCTTGCGTTATGCGTCGGGCCGCATCGTGGCGGTGGATTACCAGATTCATCGCGTTGTGGATGACGGTCCGTTTGTGTGGGTGACGGAGCAAACGGTTGTTTCCTACGCCTATGACGGCTTGGGACGACTGGTTTCAGCGACCAACGCGGTCGGTGAAAGCGAGGTTTATCGCTACGACGAACAGCACGTCATCCTTGAACGTGGCTTGGCCGGTGGGGCAAGTTTCTTCTGGGAGTGGCAACGAGCTGGCAAGGCGGCGCGGTGCATCCGGCACTGGGCCAGTTTCTCGCAGATGGACACGCGTTATGCCTGGGATGACAACGGCCAGGTCTCGGTGTTTAACGCCGATGGCAGCCAGGAAGTCTACGTGCATGACCAGCGGGCGCGGCTGGTGCAGCG
>NZ_FOWT01000013.1:0-158634 GCF_900115535.1 Pseudomonas sp. NFPP28
CGCGGACGATGGCGGCGGAGTCGTTGGCGGTCACGTTACGGGCTTCCAGCGCAGCCGCGGCGCCGGCACCGTCGAGGCGGTCCATGTTGGCTTCGGTGGCGTGGCCGGTGTTGGCGCCTTTGGTGGCTACTTCGCCTTCTTCTTCTTTGTCGAATTCGTCCCAGCTCAGCATGACGTGTCGTCTCCTGCGTGAGGGCTCAAAGGTGCCCGTGTGAAACCGGATGGTTGGGTGTTCACACGGCCCTGAGGCCGCGGTGGATCTTAAGGAATCGTTTGTTGCAGCTAGCGCACGCATTAAACGGAATAGGCTTACGGGTGCTCTGCGTGAGGCTTGAGGTGCGGAGCGGTGGTTGCTTGCTCCTGCGGGATGCCTCAGGTCTGGCTCTTCATCCCTGTGTAAAGGGATATTGCAGGCCCGATTTACCCGCGCATTGTAGGGGAAAAAAACCGGTTTGTGTTGAGGCGGATGGTCACGGAGACCGGCCAGAATGACGTGTTTTTCGGCCAGAGTGCGGGTTTATAAGGCTTTGCTGGGGTTGGATTTTTTTGACGGGCGGTGGGATGTTTTTTGTGAGGGGAGGAGCGGCGTGGTGCGTCAGGCTTTTATAGGTGCGGTGTGGCAGCTAGCGCTATCGGGGGCAAGCCCCCTCCCACATTTGGGCGGGGTCGGTGCTTTGCCGCAAGAACGATTTCTTGCGGCGAATACGTTCAAACTAACCAAGTGATTAGCCGTTAGAACAACCATTGCCCATCACGTGGTAATTAAGAATATGCCGCTGACCCTGCGAGTCTTCATATTCCATCTTCACCGGTACAACTTCGCACACTTCCGGAATACTGCTCATGGACAGTACTTTTGCCACGTCCAGATGGGTGCTGTAAGTGTAGTCTTCAACGATCGGAGGGTTGCTGCCAGCTACGTCAGTCGGGGCTTCGTCGGCCAGGGCGGCGGTGGCGCACAAGCTGCTGAGGGCCATAACTACTAAAGCTTTCATTTCTCTATTTACCTTCTTCAGGACGAAAGGGGTCACGGGGCCCTTGTGAGGCCACGTGTGTAACTCAAGAGTTGGGAAGTTCGGATTAACGTTGCCTTCGTGGGGGCTGTTGCGTTGTTAATCACTGCTGTATTTAACTAAAGTGCCGTGTTGGCGGAAGTGATTTTAGGCTCCCGGGTTATATTCATATACCCGTGCTTTTGATAAACACTATTGGCGGTTTTTGTAACAATCCGGTGGTAAAGCTTTTTTCACAACGCCGCAAAGCGCCACAGCCCGCGGGCCAGAGCCGCAAACGAAGATATCAGGGCAATTTGTAGGGGCTTGTTACTACCATCGTCGAATGGTTCTATAGGGCTGCCCCGGCTACAACAGGGCCATACAAAAACAACTATGTCACCGAGGTAAGAAAGATGAGTGCGGCTTCCCTGTACCCCGTTCGCCCCGAAGTAGCAGCCAACACGCTGACCGACGAGGCGACCTACAAGGCCATGTACCAGCAGTCGGTGGTCAACCCCGATGGCTTCTGGCGCGAGCAAGCCAAGCGTCTTGACTGGATCAAGCCTTTCACCACGGTGAAGCAGACCTCTTTCGACGATCACCACGTCGACATCAAGTGGTTCGCCGATGGCACCCTGAACGTTTCCTACAACTGCCTGGACCGTCACCTCGCCGAGCGTGGCGACCAGATCGCGATCATCTGGGAGGGCGACGACCCTGCCGAGAGCCGCAACATCACTTACCGCGAGCTGCACGAAGAAGTCTGCAAGTTCGCCAACGCCCTGCGTGGCCAGGATGTGCACCGTGGCGACGTGGTGACTATCTATATGCCGATGATCCCCGAAGCCGTGGTGGCCATGCTGGCCTGTACCCGCATCGGTGCGATTCACTCCGTGGTGTTTGGCGGTTTCTCGCCGGAGGCCCTGGCCGGTCGCATCATCGACTGTAAGTCGAAGGTGGTGATCACTGCTGACGAGGGCATCCGTGCCGGTAAGAAGATTCCGCTGAAGGCCAACGTCGACGACGCCCTGACCAACCCGGAAACCAGCAGCATCCAGAAAGTCATCGTGTGCAAGCGCACCAACGGCCAGATCAAGTGGAACCAGCACCGCGACATCTGGTACGAAGACCTGATGAAAGTGGCGGGCACGGTGTGTGCGCCCAAAGAGATGGGCGCGGAAGAAGCGCTGTTCATCCTCTACACCTCCGGTTCCACCGGCAAGCCCAAGGGCGTGCAGCACACCACCGGCGGCTACCTGTTGTACGCCGGCCTGACCCACGAGCGCGTGTTCGACTACCGCCCGGGCGAAATCTACTGGTGCACCGCCGACGTCGGCTGGGTCACCGGCCACACTTATATTGTCTATGGCCCGCTGTCCAACGGCGCGACCACCGTGCTGTTCGAGGGCGTGCCAAACTACCCGGACATCACCCGGGTGGCGAAGATCGTCGACAAGCACAAGGTCAACATCCTCTACACCGCTCCAACCGCGATCCGCGCCATGATGGCCTCCGGCACCGCTGCCGTGGAAGGCGCCGATGGCAGCAGCCTGCGCCTGCTCGGTTCGGTGGGCGAGCCAATCAACCCGGAAGCCTGGGACTGGTACTACAAGAACGTCGGCCAATCCCGTTGCCCGATTGTTGATACCTGGTGGCAGACCGAAACCGGCGGCAACATGATGAGCCCGCTGCCGGGGGCCCATGCGCTCAAGCCGGGTTCGGCGGCACGGCCGTTCTTCGGCGTGGTGCCGGCATTGGTGGACAACCTCGGCAACCTGATCGAAGGCGCGGCCGAAGGCAACCTGGTGATCCTCGATTCGTGGCCAGGCCAGGCGCGTACCCTGTACGGCGACCATGACCGCTTTGTCGACACCTATTTCAAGACCTTCCGTGGCATGTACTTCACCGGTGACGGTGCGCGCCGTGACGAGGACGGTTACTACTGGATTACCGGCCGTGTGGACGACGTGTTGAACGTGTCCGGCCACCGCATGGGCACTGCCGAGATCGAAAGTGCCATGGTTGCTCACCCCAAAGTCGCCGAAGCGGCGGTGGTGGGTGTGCCGCACGACATCAAGGGGCAGGGCATCTATGTGTATGTCACCCTCAAAAATGGTGAAGAACCGAACGAAGCGCTGCGCCTGGAGCTGAAAAACTGGGTACGCAAGGAAATCGGGCCGATTGCTTCGCCGGACGTGATCCAGTGGGCGCCGGGCTTGCCGAAGACCCGTTCGGGGAAAATCATGCGGCGCATCCTGCGCAAGATTGCCACGGCTGAGTACGACGGGCTGGGGGATATCTCCACGCTGGCGGACCCGGGTGTGGTGGCGCATCTGATCGAGACCCACAAGACCATGAACGTCGCGTAAGGCGGGATAGTCGGATAAAGCCCCACCCGGTGTAAGCCGGGTGGGGCTTTTTTGTGGGATCTTGAAACCAATGGAGATCAAATGTGGGAGGGGGCTTGCCCCCGATGGCAGTGTGTCAGTAGACATATTTGGCGCTGATCCACCGCTATCGGGGCAAGCCCCCTCCCACATGGGATCTGCGGCAGATCAATAAATATCGGTTTTTCGTGTAGGGCGTTTCTGAATGTTACCGCGAGCCCTGAATGTGTAACCTCGCGCCCAAACCTGAGGCAATGCGCTACGCCTCTGCCCCGAAAAACCCCATTCCAGACACCCCTGGAAATAAGATTAAACGCCAGACTTGCCGTGCCAGAAGGGTTTGCGAATAATAGGCCCGCAATTTGCAGCGTCTACAGGTTTAATGTCTTTTGTCTCTGCATAAAATCCAGAGGCTGTCAATGAGCTGGAACCGCTTTCTCGGTGCTTCTGTAAATTGTTGTCGCATTGAGGAAATATCGGCTTCCAGCCTGTCGTTAGAATGCCGATCACTCGCTCGTCGTCTCCGGTGTTGAATCGGTGTAAGACGCAGCACCGCTATTCGGTTTCCCTTACGCCGCATCGTGGGCCATGGCTCATACTGCTGTTTTGCCCTATACCGATGGAGTCCCAAGATGAAGAAACTCGTGCTGTTGGGCGCCCTGGCGCTGTCCGTGCTGTCCATGCAGGCTTTCGCTGATGAAAAGCCCCTGAAGATTGGTATCGAAGCGGCTTACCCTCCGTTTGCCTCGAAGGCGCCGGATGGCAGCATCGTCGGTTTTGACTACGACATCGGCAACGCCCTGTGCGCAGAGATGAAGGTCAAGTGCACCTGGGTCGAGCAGGAGTTCGACGGCCTGATCCCGGCGCTGAAAGTGCGCAAGATCGACGCGATCCTGTCGTCCATGTCCATCACTGAGGACCGCAAGAAGTCCGTGGACTTCACCACCCGCTACTACCTGACCCCGGCGCGCCTGGTGTTGAAGGAAGGCACTACCGTCAGCGACAGCCTGGATGAATTGAAGGGCAAGAAAATCGGTGTGCAGCGCGGTTCGATCCACGATCGTTTCGCCAAGGAAGTCCTGGCTCCGAAAGGCGCCACCGTGGTGCCTTACAGCTCGCAGAACGAAATCTACCTGGACGTGGAAGCCGGTCGCCTCGATGGCACCGTGGCTGACGCTACCCTGCTGCAGGACGGTTTCCTGAAAACCCCTGCTGGCAAAGGTTACGCGTTCGTGGGCCCGGCGTTCACCGACGTCAAGTACTTCGGCGACGGCGTCGGTATCGCGGTACGCAAGGGCGACAAGGAAAACCTGGACCGCATCAACGCAGCTATTGCCGCGATCCGTGCCAACGGTGAGTACAAGAAAATCCAGGACAAGTACTTCGACTTCGATATCTACGGCGCTGACGCCAAGTAACTCGTCGCAGCGGTCTGTCCCAAATGGCGCAAGCAACAGAATTCCTGCGGTTTGCGCCATTTTTTCATCCCCCTTTTCGAGGACCTGAATCATGTTGAAAGGCTACGGGGCCGTCATCCTCGATGGCGCATGGTTGACGCTTCAGCTCGCCTTGTCGTCCATGGCCCTGGCCATTGTTCTGGGTCTGATCGGGGTCGCGTTACGCCTGTCGCCGGTGCGCTGGTTGGCTTGGCTGGGTGACTTGTACTCCACGGTGATCCGCGGGATCCCCGACCTGGTGCTGATCCTGCTGATTTTCTACGGCGGTCAGGACCTGCTCAACCGCGTCGCGCCGATGCTGGGCTACGACGACTATATCGACTTGAACCCCTTGGCCGCCGGTATCGGCACCCTGGGTTTCATCTTTGGCGCCTACCTGTCGGAAACCTTCCGTGGCGCCTTCATGGCCATTCCCAAGGGCCAGGCCGAGGCCGGCCTGGCGTATGGCATGAGTAGCTTCCAGGTGTTCTTCCGGGTGATGGTGCCGCAGATGATCCGGCTGGCAATCCCCGGGTTCACCAACAACTGGCTGGTTCTCACCAAGGCCACTGCGCTGATTTCGGTGGTGGGCCTGCAAGACATGATGTTCAAGGCCAAGCAGGCGGCAGACGCCACCCGCGAGCCTTTTACCTTCTTCCTCGCGGTGGCGGCGATGTACCTGGTGATCACCAGCGTGTCGTTGCTGGCCCTGCGTCATCTTGAGAAGCGCTACTCGGTAGGCGTAAGGGCGGCTGATCTATGATCTTCGACTACAACGTCATCTGGGAGGCCATGCCGCTGTACCTCGGCGGCCTGGTGACCACCCTCAAACTGCTCGCCATCTCGCTGTTCTTCGGCCTGCTCGCCGCCGTGCCCCTGGGCCTGATGCGCGTGTCCAAGCAGCCGATCGTCAACGGCGCGGCGTGGCTCTATACCTATGTGATCCGCGGCACGCCGATGCTGGTGCAGCTGTTCTTGATCTACTACGGCCTGGCCCAGTTTGACGCCGTGCGCGAAAGCTTCCTGTGGCCGCTGCTGTCCAGCGCCACCTTCTGCGCGTGCCTGGCCTTCGCCATCAACACCAGCGCCTACACCGCCGAGATCATTGCCGGCAGCCTCAAGGCCACGCCCAATGGCGAAATCGAAGCGGCCAAGGCCATGGGCATGTCGCGCTACAAGCTGTACCGCCGCATCCTGCTGCCGTCGGCCCTGCGCCGTGCGCTGCCGCAGTACAGCAACGAAGTGATCATGATGCTGCAGACCACCAGCCTGGCCTCCATCGTCACCCTGATCGACATCACCGGCGCAGCGCGCACGGTGAACGCGCAGTTCTACTTGCCGTTCGAGGCCTATATCACCGCAGGCGTGTTCTACCTGTGCCTGACCTTCATCCTGGTGCGCCTGTTCAAGTTGGCCGAGCGCCGCTGGCTGAGCTACCTGGCGCCACGGAAGCACTGATATGCAACGTATCGATCACCGGTTGCCCTGGGGTCACCTGGGCTGCGAGCGCCAACTGAGCGTGTTCCGTTTCGGCAAGGGCGAGCGCAAGGCCTATATCCAGGCCAGCCTGCACGCCGACGAATTGCCCGGCATGCGCGCCGCGTGGGAGCTGAAAAAGCGCCTCGTCGAACTGGAACAGCAAGGTGCGCTCAATGGCGTGATCGAGCTGGTGCCAGTCGCCAACCCGATGGGCCTGGGCCAACTGCTGCAAGGCAACCACCAGGGGCGTTTCGAGGTGGGCAGCGGCAAGAACTTCAACCGTGATTTTGTCGAGTTGAGCGAGCCGGTTGCCGCGTTGCTCGAAGGCAAGCTGGGTGATGACCCCCACGCCAATGTGCGTTTGATCCGTCAGGCGATGAGCGATGTACTCCGCGCGTTGCCCGAGCCAAGCAGCCAGTTGCAAGGCATGCAGCGCATCTTGCTGAGCCACGCCTGCACCGCTGATGTGGTGCTCGACCTGCATTGTGATGCCGAAGCCGCACTGCACATGTATGCACTGCCGCAGCACTGGCCGCAGTGGCGTTCGCTGTCGGCGCATTTGAATGTGAAGGTCGGCCTGCTGGCGGAAGACTCCGGCGGCAGTTCGTTCGATGAGGCCTGTTCGCTGCCGTGGTTGCGTTTGTCTCAGGCGTTTCCTGAGTCGCAAATCCCGTTGGCCTGCCTGGCGACTACGCTGGAGCTGGGCGGTCAGGCCGATACCGGGCGTAACGAGGCGATCTTTCACGCCGAAGGTATTCTCGCGTTCCTCGCTGAGCAGGGCTTGATCAAGGGGGAGTGGCCCGCGCCACAGTTCGAGCCCTGTGAAGGCCTGCCGTTTGAAGGCACCGAATTGTTGTTCGCGCCCCATGCCGGGGTGATCAGTTACCTGCGTAAAGCCGGTGATGTGGTCGAAAAAGGCGAGCCGATTTTTGAAGTGATTGACCCTCTGGAAGACCGCGTCAGCACGATCTGCGCGGGCACCTCGGGGGTGCTGTTTGCCGTTGAACGGCTACGTTATGCCCAAGCGGGTTTCTGGCTGGCCAAGGTGGCGGGGCGCGAAGCGCTGCGTCACGGGCGCTTGCTCAACGACTGACCACCTGTTTTTGTGAGAACCGACCGCATGTACAAACTTGAAGTCCAAGACCTGCATAAACGCTATGGCAGTCATGAAGTGCTCAAAGGTGTGTCCCTGGCCGCTGCGGCCGGTGATGTGATCAGCATCATCGGTTCCAGTGGTTCGGGCAAAAGTACCTTTTTGCGCTGCATCAACCTGCTGGAGCAACCCCACGCCGGCAAGATCCTGCTCAACAACGAAGAGTTGAAGCTGGTGGCCAACAAGGACGGCGCCATGAAGGCTGCCGATCCTAAACAGTTGCAGCGCATGCGTTCGCGCCTGTCCATGGTGTTCCAGCATTTCAACCTGTGGTCGCACATGACCGCGCTTGAAAACGTGATGGAAGCGCCGGTGCACGTGCTGGGCATGTCGAAGAAAGACGCCCGTGAAAAAGCCGAACACTACCTGGCCAAGGTCGGCGTGGGCCATCGCAAGGATGCGTTCCCCGGCCACATGTCCGGCGGCGAGCAGCAACGCGTGGCCATCGCCCGCGCCCTGGCGATGGAGCCGGAGGTGATGCTGTTCGACGAACCCACCTCGGCACTGGACCCGGAACTGGTCGGTGAAGTGCTCAAGGTGATGCAGGACCTGGCCCAGGAAGGCCGCACCATGGTGGTGGTGACCCACGAAATGGGCTTTGCCCGTGAGGTGTCGAACCAGTTGGTGTTCTTGCACAAAGGCATCGTCGAAGAGCGTGGCAACCCGCGGGAAGTGCTGGTGAACCCGCAGTCCGAGCGCCTTCAACAGTTCCTGTCCGGCAGCCTGAAATAATGACCTCCTGTGAATAGGTAACCCCTGTGAGAGGGGGCTTGCCCCCGATAGCGGTATATCAGTTAGACGTGTTTATCTGACACACCGCCATCGGGGGCAAGCCCCCTCTCACATTGGATATGCATCGTTTTTGAGATTTGTACTCGATTACGGGCTAGCATTGGCCCTTGTCTTCATTACTGTTACTGGCTTCGGATAGCACTCCCATGACCGCCCACAAAATTGGTTTCCTGATTTGGCCCAGCACAATAGCCCTGACGCTTGCGCTGGCTGAGGAGGCCTTGCGCGTTGCCCAGCGGGTGCATCCGGAGGTGGTCTACGAGCTGTCGTTCCTGCAGGCCGAACCTCCCACTGGCAATGCCTGGCAACTGCCGGGCGAGCCGTGGGCTGGCAAGCTCGAAGGTTTCCAGAAGCTGTTCCTGCTGGCGGATGAACCACCCACCGTCATTGCCTCGCAACTGAGCACGGCGCTCAAGCAGTTGGTGCGGGCCGGGTGTGTGATCGGTGGTCTGTCGGCCGGTGTCTATCCGCTTGCCCAGCTCGGCCTGCTCGACGGCTACCGCGCCGCCGTGCACTGGCGTTGGCAGGATGATTTTGCCGAGCGTTTCCCCAAGGTCATCGCCACCAGCCATCTGTTCGACTGGGACCGCGACCGTCTCACCGCCTGCGGGGGCATGTCGGTGCTCGACCTGCTGCTGGCGGTGCTGGCCCGTGACCACGGCGCCGAACTGGCCGGCGCGGTCTCCGAAGAACTGGTGGTGGAGCGCATCCGCGAAGGCGGCGAGCGCCAGCGCATCCCGCTGCAGAACCGCCTGGGCTCCAGCCATCCGAAGCTGACCCAGGCGGTGTTGCTGATGGAAGCCAACATCGAGGAACCGCTGACCACCGACGAAATTGCCCAGCACGTGTGCGTGTCGCGACGACAACTCGAGCGCATCTTCAAGCAATACCTCAACCGCGTCCCCAGCCAGTACTACCTGGAACTGCGCCTGAACAAGGCCCGCCAGATGCTCATGCAAACCAGCAAGTCGATCATCCAGATCGGCCTGTCGTGCGGCTTCTCCTCGGGGCCGCATTTCTCCAGCGCCTACCGCAACTTCTTCGGCGCCACCCCCCGTGAAGACCGCAACCAGCGGCGCAGTAGCAGCCCGTTCGAGCTGTCGTCGGTGCCGTCGGAACGCGGCTGAATACAGGCTTCACTCTTCTTCCCGACCCAAGGGTGGGGTCAGTGGGTTGCCCTCGGCGTCCTGCCTGGCGGCCTCGACATGGAAAGCAAACCCTGTACGCCGGTAGTACTCCCTGAGCAACGCCAGGCTGTGTGGCGACAACGGGTTGCCGCGCAGGTCCGAATCGCTGTCGAGGGAGTATGAAATTTCCAGGAGAGACGCCGGCAACTGTTCGATGTGGTTGTTGCTCAGGTCCAGGGTGCGCAACACCGACGACTCCTGGAACACACCTTCGGGGACGTGATGCAGTTGAGCATTGCGCAGGTGCAGTGAGCTCAATTGACGAAGCTGGCTCACATCCGGTGCGTGGCCGAGGGGGTTGTTGCTCAGGTCGATGAACTCAATATCTTTCAAGTCCCCGAGTGCGCGGGCACTTTGCGGTGAAAGCGCAATGTTGCATTCGGACAGGTCCAGAGAGGACAGCTTGGGCATGTTGAATATCGAGGTGGGCAGGGTTTGCAGTGAGCACTTGTTGAGGGCCAGTGTCTCCAGCTGGGGGAAGCTGCCGAGTGTGCCATCGACCTGGGTCGTGATGCCGTCGCCGATCAGTTCGAAAGTGGACACGTGATTAAAGCGCGCACGCAGTTGCGGCAGGGCCCCGAGTATTGGGGTATCGAGTATCAAACTGTGGGTCACCTCTTCGTCCAGGCTCTCTTCGTCTTCGATGCTCTCAAAACGCCAGGCTTGCTCGAGCAGGGTCTTGAAATCCTGCCGGATCAACTGTTGTTCGGCGCGTGCCTGTTCATCCATCAGCGTGCCGAGAATCGGGTGATGGGTCGGGACATCCAACACCCATTCGTTGAGGTCGGTGCCCAATTGCCGGTATTCCTCTTCGAGCAGGCTGATTTGGTTGGTAACGGCGTCCATGTCGCCAGGCAGTTTGAAGATGAACCGATTGATTTCGCTGTCGACGAAGGTGGGGTAAAGCTGTTGGATACGTTCGCGCTCGCCAGGGTTGGCTTCTGCCTTGAAGAACTCGCCGGTGCGTTGGCAATAGGTCTTGACCTGTTCCAGCGTCGGCTTGGACAACGGATTTCCCGACAGATCAATGCCTCGCACCGCAGTGCTGGGCAATGTGAAGGCGGTCGGGGGCAGGTTTTTGATCGCATTGTTGCTCAGGTCCACCGTGACGTGCTGATCGCTGCGCAGCAGACCCGCCGGCACCTCGCGCAGGCCGGTATTGCGCAACAGCACCCGGCGCAGGCTGGGCAATTGGCTGAAGTCGGGTGTGTGCGCCAAGGAGTTATGGTTCAGGTCCAGGAACGTCAGCCCCTTCATGCCTTCCAGGCCTTGCGCGGATGAGGCCGACAACATGATCGAACATCCGGGCAGGCTCAGGAATTCCAGGTGTTGCAGGCTGAGCAACGAGGCCGGCAGGTCCCCCAGCGGTGCGTCCTGTATGGAGAGCGCGTGAACATTGGGAAAGCTGCGCAGGAACTGATCCAGGTGCAGGGGCCGTTGGTTGCCTTGTATGCGAAGCCCGCCGATGTGGTCGAACGTGATGCTCAGTTGCGGCAGTTCGCCTGCCAGGGTGGCGGGAATTTCCAGGGAGCCTACCTGGGTCTGCTGCGGGGTTTCGCGCCGCCAGCTTCGTTCCAGCAGGTCTTTGAGCGCCGCCCTGCGCGCCGTTTCCAGCTCGGGAAGCGCCGGTGCCTGGGCCCAGGCCTGCAACTCGCCCGTGAGCGTCTGGTAGTCGCCTGCCAGCCGTGCCAGCTCCCGTCGTCCCGCTTCGATATCGCCGGGCAGGTTGAAGATGAATCGGTTGATCTGCTCTTCGCTGAATTTCGGAAACAATAGCTTGGCGTCGCGCCGGTCGGCCTGCAAGGCGCTGGCCTCGAAGCGGGTGCCGTGCCGCTGGTGATAGGCCTTGATCCTTTCAAGGGTTTCGCGGTTCAGCGGGTTGCGCGAGAGGTCGAAGCGCAAGCTGGATTCAGGCGCAAGCTGGAAAATGCCATCTGGCAAGTGATTGATCCGGTTGTTGCTCAACAGGGCGACTTGCAGCTCCGGATGGCTGAGCACGCCGGCCGGCAGGCGGTCGATATTGGTGCGCGACAAGTCCAGGGCGACCAGGTCGGGCATTGTTTCGACGCTGGGGACAAGACCCAACGGATTGCCGTGCAGGTCTAGCGAGCGCATCTGGTGCATGGCGGCCAACTGCGCCTGGCTTTGCGGGGTGAGGGCGATCTGGCAGGTGTTCAGTTGCAGGGCGTTCAGGTCCGGCATCGACGTGATCTCCTGAGGCAGGCCCCGTAGAGGCGTGTTGATGACACTGAGTTGGCGCAGTTTGGGAAAGTGGCCCAGGAACGAGGACACCCCGTGCAAGTTGGCTGATCCGTTGAGGGACAGCAGAGAGACATGATCGAAATTGGCTTGCAGTCGTGGCATCTCGCCCAGGATGTTGCCATTGAGCTTGAGCGTGTGGCCGTCCCGCGCCGGGTCTTCGTAGTAGTTGTCGATCACTGTTTCACGCCGCCAGGCCGCTTTGAGCCGATGGGCCATCGCGGTGCGATTCTGTTTTTCCAACTGGCGCTCCCACCGGTACAAGGTTTGTCCCGTCACCGGGTGATGGTGAGGGACATCGGCTTGCCAGGCCTGCAAGTCGCTGTCCAGTCGCGCATATTCCTCGGCCAGTTGCGCGAGCTTGGCTGCCGCTCCGCCGGGGTGTGCCTGCCAGTCTTGGATGAGCGCGTGCAACTGGCTGTCGTCCAGGCTTGGGTACAGGCTGCGTGCGCGCTGATGCAGACTCGCCGGACCACCCTCGATGGCGGGTTGGTGGGCGTAGCCGGCATCGTGACCGAGCAGTTGCAGGGTCTCGGTGGCCGGTTCGGGAGTGTCGCCCCCCAGCAGCACGCGCATTTCGTCGCGCGGCGGCGGGCGTTGGCGCAGGCGCTCGCGCAGTTCGTGGCCTTGATGAATGTCGATGTTCAGCTGCTCACGCTGGGCGTCAGGCAGGGCATGGAGAATGGCCGAGTACAGGTCGGTCTCGCCGCACAGGGGGCCTTTTTCGTCGTAGGCCACGTAGCGACCGCTGTCCAGGCGCACCAGGCTGCGGCGGATCGGTGCGTCGTCAGGGCCGACGCTGTGCCAGGCCTCGCCGTCGATGGACTGGTGCAGGGCTTGCAGGTTGATCTCCGTGGACCAGCCTGGCAGCACCCGCAATGCGCTCAAGGCCAGCAGGTCGGTGTCGAGGTTGACCTGTGAGTCCAGGTGCTGCCCTTCGTAGGCGCGGTTCAGGCGGACTTCGGTGAGCGCCGCTTGGGCCAACTGCGCCAGGCGTGGCGGTGTGCGCTCGGCTTGTAGCTCAAGCAGCTCTTCACCGGTGGCCTGGCTCAGCAATCGCTCGGCGACGGTGGCCGGCAAGCCGGGGGCTTCATCGGCCAACTGTCGGGCTTGGGGGTGTTCGGCGTGCTGCAAGGGCCCGTAGCGTGAGTCGAAAAGTGCGACGCGATGCTTGCGGGCGATCCCGGCAAGGGTTTTTCTCAGGTTGCGTGTGCGGGTTTCCAGGCTCAGTTGCGGGTCGCTGGCACGCTCGCCGAATTGTGCACGGATCTCTTCCGGGGTCAGTGTCTGCAACACGGTCTTGAGCAGATCGCCGTTGCTCAGTTGCGCTTCGTGTATTTGTACCAGTGGCTTGGTCTGGTCGCCAAAGGTCCAGACCACGCGGCCCTGATCATCCAGAAAGCGCAAGCCCCGGGTGTGCGGCCAGGCGCCATTGGCGGTGAGCAATTGCAGCAGGTCCTGGGCGGCGATGCGGTTGTAGAGTTCCGGGTCATCGCTGCTCAGGCGTTCGATCAAGGTGTCCAGTTCCCGCTCGATCCTGAGTCGCGCCAGGGCATCATCCAACAGCGGCGGCAGCGGCTCGCTGTTGTGGTGCATCTTGCGCAGGATGGCTTCGTCGGTACCGCTCAGGGTCATGGCCAGTTGCCGGTCGGCGTCACTGAGGCCTTGCGCACGATGGCCGAGACGGCCGAGCAAATCCGGGCCTTGCCACTGCAACGGCTGGTCGAGTTCGGTACGCCAGGTGCCCGCCTGGTTATGGATCAGCAGCGGTTGATAGGCGTCGGCCCGGCTCGGGTGCTTGAGCCGGTACTGTCCGTCTCCAGGAGACTTCTGCACGGCGTACAACGAGCCTTCCAGCGGCAGGATCGATTCCTTGCGCACGGCATGCAGGCCCAGTTCGTCGATGCCCAGGTTCGGCGGCAACTGCAGGTTTTGCGCATAGGGGGCCAGGTCGGGTTTCCAGTAACGGCGGGCACCGCTGGCGAGGGTGACTGGTTTGAAGCGATCGATGAAGGCCAGGGTCTGTGGCGACATCAGCTTGCGCAACTCGGGTACGCCGATCTGCCCGCCCGCCGTGAACAACCCCAGTTGAACCGCACTCTCCAGCAGGTTCATCAGGTGTGCGAAGGCCTCGCGGTCAAGTCCTTCGGCCCAGTCGACAATGCCTTCGAACACGTCGTCGAGCAGTTGATAGGCCATGTACGCGAGCATCAATTCCCCCAGCCCCGGAATAAACGGTGCGACCACCAGCAACGCTGCATTCACGATGGACGAAGCGACGTTGACGAAGCTGTCCCACAAGGCCCATCGCGCATTGCGATCCACGGTCGCGGTGGCGACGGCGAGGGTGCGGGCGTCGTTGAGCAACTGGTTGAGCCTGGACTGGTAGAGGTAGTCCCAGGGGGCGATGAGAATCGGGCTGGCGGTGAACTGCAATGACGGATCGTCGGTGGGGTCGGCGCGCCAGGGCGCCAGGCCGCTGCCGTATTCACTGGGATGCCAGGTGATTTTTTCCAGGCGTTGGCCCAGGTCGGCGAAAAACGCGCCGCGGTGCTCGTGGGCGACGAATCGGCTGAAAAACACCTGGTAATCGGCGGCGCGCAGTTGTCGGGTCAGTTCCTGCTTGAAGGCCAGGGGGGAGGGGTACTCCTTGAGCGGATGTTCCGGGTCGTCCGGCACATAGGCCACCATTCGTTGCACCGTGCGGGTGTTTTCGAGGTCCGGGGCGAAGAGCAGGATGCCGGTGAGGGGGGCCTCCATCATGCTGAAGTCATGTATGTGCACGGCGCTTGAGCCAAGGCGCATGCCGGAAAGCCCGTCGATCAGGCCTTCGATCAACCGTGCATAGTCTTCCTGGATGTCGCCCCGGATTCGCGCCAATTGTACCGCCGCACGTAGAGCGGCTTTTTGGCTGGCGTCGACCTTGGCTTGCAGCACCGCGCCGGCGACCGGGTGGTCGACGCCGAGTTGCTCGCGCAGGTAGCCCATATAGCGCGCGCCTAGGTCGAGGTCGCGACACAGTTGGGCGAACGCCGCGATGGGCAGGCGGAGCTTGATGGCGGGCAATGTGTCGAACTGGCCGTTGGCATCGGGTTGAGTGATGTAGGTGGAGTCCGGCTCATAGGCATCCGCCAGGGTCTCTTTGTGTTCGAAGTTATGCAGCGCGGCGTCCAGCAGGGACACGGTCCAGGCGCGCGCCCCGCCGGAACGTACCGTAAACCAGGGGATGGTCTGGGGGATGTAGAGGCGGATAAACGTGGTTTCCACATCCAGTTCAAGGCCGGATTGACGTTTCAAGGCGTCTTTGAGCAAGGGGATGGAGTAGGTCCTGGCGTCCTGGAGGTCCTTGAGGGCCTGGTCGACGCGGTTCTGGGCGTGCCAGTGGGCGCCATTGAGCTGCTTGAGGGTTGCCTGTTGCGCAGCGTCGGTGGCGGGCAGGGGCAGGGGCGTGGCGTTTTTGAGGGCGGAGCGCTTGCTGGCGGACGCGTTGCCGAGCCAGGCCGGCAGTGCGCGGGTCAAGGGTTCGTAGTGGCGATCGGGATGGCTGCTTTGGGTGATTGCGGGTGCCGGGGGCGTTGGGGTCGTCATGCTCACATCCATGGAGGGCTTGAAAACCACGAGTTAATCAGTCACCTGCGCGCACCGGCCTTTAGATAGTTATGCCGAGCGTGCGCGCAGGTCTCACGTAATTGTGCGACAGCGTTTAAACTGCGCCATTGCGATGCTATTTGTCGCATTGGCGTAAACCCACGTAAAACGCGGGTTGGCGCTATAAGAAGTTGTCGCTTGGCGACAAGGCCCTACTGAAAACTGTCCTTACAATCCCTGCATCGCCCGCCAGTTTCAGGCAGGCGTTCCTCTTCAGGAGACTCCGATGTCCGTTGAGCAAGCCCCGGTGCAACGTGCCGATTTCGACCAGGTCATGGTTCCCAACTACGCACCTGCCGCCTTCATCCCCGTGCGTGGCGCAGGTTCCCGCGTGTGGGACCAGGCCGGTCGTGAGCTGATCGACTTTGCCGGCGGCATCGCGGTCAACGTATTGGGCCATGCCCATCCGGCGCTGGTTGGCGCGCTGACCGAACAGGCCAACAAGCTGTGGCACGTATCCAATGTGTTCACCAATGAGCCGGCGCTGCGCCTGGCGCACAAGCTGATCGACGCCACCTTTGCCGAGCGCGTGTTCTTCTGCAACTCCGGCGCCGAAGCCAACGAGGCCGCGTTCAAGCTGGCCCGTCGCGTCGCGTTCGACCGTTTCGGCACCGAGAAGTACGAGATCATCGCCGCGCTGAACAGCTTCCACGGCCGCACCCTGTTCACCGTCAACGTCGGTGGCCAGTCCAAGTACTCCGATGGCTTCGGGCCTAAAATCACCGGCATCACCCACGTTCCTTATAACGACCTGGCTGCGCTGAAAGCCGCCGTGTCGGACAAGACCTGCGCTGTGGTGCTGGAGCCGATCCAGGGCGAAGGCGGCGTACTGCCGGCCGAACTGGCCTACCTGCAAGGCGCCCGCGAGCTGTGCGACGCGAATAACGCCTTGCTGGTATTTGACGAAGTACAGACCGGCATGGGCCGAAGCGGTCACCTGTTCGCCTACCAGCACTACGGCGTGACGCCGGACATCCTCACCAGCGCCAAGAGCCTGGGCGGCGGTTTCCCGATTGCGGCCATGCTCACCCGTGAAGACCTGGCCAAGCACCTGGTGGTCGGTACCCACGGCACCACCTACGGCGGCAACCCGCTGGCGTGCGCGGTGGCCGAGGCGGTGATCGACGTGATCAACACCCCTGAAGTGCTGGCTGGCGTGAACGCCAAGCACGACCTGTTCAAGGCGCGCCTGGAGCAGATCGGCAAGCAATACGGGATCTTCACCGAAGTGCGCGGCATGGGCCTGTTGCTCGGTTGCGTGTTGAGCGACGAGTTCAAAGGCAAGGCCAAGGACGTGTTCAACGCGGCCGAGAAGGAAAACCTGATGATCCTGCAAGCCGGCCCGGACGTGGTGCGTTTTGCGCCGAGCCTGGTGGTGGAAGACGCGGATATCCAGGAAGGCCTGGACCGTTTTGAACGTGCAGTGAAAACGCTGACTCAAGCCTGATACACACTTATTTGCCGGACCGTGTCATGTGGGAGGGGGCTTGCCCCCGATAGCGATGGGTCAGCCACCTGATTTATCAACTGACAGACTGCTATCGGGGGCGAGCCCCCTCCCACATTTGACCTGCGTTGAATCAGCAACTGTCCGGTATTTTTTCCTATGAGTTTTTCGAGTTAAGGAGTGACACCATGCTGGTGATGCGCCCCGCGCAAATGGCTGATCTGGGCGAGGTACAGCGTCTGGCTGCGGACAGCCCGATTGGTGTCACCTCCTTGCCGGACGATGTGGAACGCCTGAGCGACAAGATCGCCGCGAGCGAAGCGTCCTTCGCCGCCGAGGTGAGCTTCAACGGTGAAGAAAGCTATTTCTTCGTGCTTGAAGACACCGAGACCGGCAAGCTCGCCGGTTGCTCGGCCATTGTCGCGTCGGCCGGTTACTCCGAGCCGTTCTACAGCTTCCGTAACGAGACCTTCGTGCACGCCTCCCGCGAGCTGAAGATCCACAACAAGATCCATGTGCTTTCCCAGTGCCACGACCTCACCGGCAACAGCCTGCTCACCAGTTTCTACGTGGTGCCCGAGCTGGTCGGTTCGCCGTGGTCGGAACTCAATTCCCGTGGCCGCCTGCTGTTCGTCGCCAGCCACCCCGAGCGCTTTGCCGACTCGGTGGTGACCGAGATCGTCGGCTACAGCGACGAGAACGGTGACTCGCCGTTCTGGGACGCCATCGGCCGCAACTTCTTCGACCTCAACTACGCCGCCGCCGAGCGTCTGTGCGGGCTGAAAAGCCGCACCTTCCTCGCCGAGCTGATGCCGCATTACCCGATCTACGTGCCGCTGCTGCCGGACGAAGCCCAGGAAGCCATGGGCCAGGTGCACCCGCGTGCGCAGATCACCTTCGACATCTTGATGCGCGAAGGCTTCGAGACCGACCACTACATCGACATCTTCGACGGTGGCCCGACGCTGCACGCACGGGTCTCGGGCATTCGCTCGATTGCCCAGAGCCGCGTGGTGCCGGTGAAGATCGGCGAGATGGCCAAGGGCGTCGGCCGCCAGTACCTGGTGAGCAACGCGCAATTGCAGGACTACCGTGCGGTGATGCTGGAGCTGGACTATGCGCCGGGTAAACCGGTGACGTTGGACCTGGCAGCGGCCGAAGCCCTGGGTGTTGGCGAAGGCGCGAGCGTGCGCCTGGTTGCGGTTTAAAAAGAGAGTTTCGCGGGTGGCTGACAACAGCGGCCCGTTCGAGGAGATAGCATGATCGTTCGTCCCGTACGCAGCAGCGATTTACCGGCCCTGATTGATCTGGCGCGCAGCACCGGCACCGGCCTCACCACCTTGCCGGCCAACGAAGAGCGCCTGACCCACCGCGTGGGCTGGGCGGAAAAAACCTTTCGCGGCGACGCCGGGCGCGGCGATGCCGACTACCTGTTCGTGCTGGAAAACGACGAAGGCCGTGTGGTGGGCATTTCCGCCATTGCCGGTGCCGTCGGCCTGCGTGAGCCCTGGTACAACTTCCGGGTCGGGCTGACCGTCAGCGCTTCCCAGGAGCTGAACATCTATCGCGAAATTCCGACGCTGTTCCTGGCCAACGACCTCACCGGCAATTCCGAACTGTGCTCGTTGTTCCTGCACGCCGATTATCGCAGCGGCCTCAACGGTCGCATGTTGGCCAAGGCGCGCCTGCTGTTCATCGCGGAATTCCCGCAATTGTTCGGCAACAAGATCATCGCCGAGATGCGCGGGGTGTCCAACGACGCCGGGCGTTCGCCATTCTGGGAAAGCCTGGGTCGCCACTTCTTCAAGATGGAGTTCAGCCAGGCCGACTACCTGACCGGCGTGGGCAACAAGGCATTCATCGCCGAGCTGATGCCGAAGTTTCCGCTGTACAGCTGCTTCCTCTCCGAAGATGCGCGCAACGTGATAGGCAAGGTCCACCCGGACACCGAACCGGCGCTGAGCATGCTCAAGAGCGAAGGCTTCAGCTACCAGGGCTACGTCGACATCTTTGATGCGGGACCTGCGGTGGAGTGTGAGACCCAGAAGATCCGTGCCGTTCGCGACAGCGAAACACTGGTCTTGGCGATCGGCACCCCAGGTGACGACGCTACGCCGTTCCTGATCCATAACCGCAAACGCGAAGATTGCCGCATCACCGCTGCCCCGGCCCGCCTGGCAGCCGGAACCCTGGTGGTCGACCCACAGACCGCCAAGCGTCTGCGCTTGGTGGTGGGTGATCAAGTGCGTGCCGTACCGTTGTCCGCTGCTCGGGAGTCGAAATAATGAATTCGCTGTATATCGCAGGTAGCTGGCTGGCTGGCCAGGGTGAGCTGTTTGAGTCGCGCAACCCGGTGACCCAGCAGGTGCTGTGGGCCGGCAATGGCGCCACCGCCGAGCAGGTCGAATCCGCCGTGCAGGCCGCGCGCCAGGCATTCCCGGCCTGGGCCAGGCGCCCGCTGGAAGGGCGCATCCACGTGCTGGAAACCTTCGCCGCCACCCTGAAACGCCGCGCCGACGAAATCGCCCGCTGCATCGGCGAGGAAACCGGCAAGCCACTGTGGGAGTCGGCCACCGAAGTCACCAGCATGGCCAACAAGATCGCCATCTCGGTACAAAGCTACCGCGAGCGGACCGGCGAGAAGAGCGGCCCGCTGGGCGATGCCACCGCCGTATTGCGTCACAAACCCCATGGTGTGGTGGCTGTGTTCGGCCCTTACAACTTCCCTGGTCACCTGCCGAACGGGCATATCGTCCCGGCCTTGCTGGCGGGTAACACCGTGCTGTTTAAACCGAGCGAACTGACCCCTAAAGTCGCTGAGCTGACTGTGCAGTGCTGGATTGAAGCCGGCCTGCCGGCGGGCGTGCTGAACCTGCTGCAAGGCGCGCGGGAAACCGGCATCGCCCTGGCGGCCAACCCCGGCATCGACGGGTTGTTCTTCACCGGCTCCAGCCGCACCGGCAATCATCTGCACCAGCAGTTCTCCGGCCGCCCGGACAAGATCCTCGCCTTGGAAATGGGCGGCAATAACCCGCTGGTGGTCGACGAGGTGGCCGACGTGGATGCGGCGGTCTACACCATCATCCAGTCAGCCTTTATCTCGGCTGGCCAGCGTTGCACCTGTGCCCGTCGCCTGTTGGTGCCGGAAGGCGCCTGGGGCGATGCGTTGCTGGCGCGTCTGGTGGCGGTCAGCGCGACGATCGAAGTCGGTGCGTTCGACCAGCAACCGGCGCCGTTCATGGGCTCGGTGATTTCCCTTGGCGCCGCCAAAGCCTTGATGGACGCCCAGGAATTGATGTTGGCCAATGGCGCCGTAGCGCTGCTGGAGATGACCCAGCCACAGGACCAGGCCGCGTTGCTCACGCCGGGCATCATCGACGTGACCGGTGTGACCGAGCGCGAAGACGAGGAGCTGTTCGGCCCCTTGTTGCAGGTGATCCGCTACGCTGACTTCGAAGCGGCGATTGCCGAGGCCAACAACACCCAGTACGGCCTGGCCGCGGGCTTGTTGTCGGATTCCGAAGCGCGTTACCAGCAGTTCTGGCTGGAAAGCCGCGCCGGTATCGTCAATTGGAACAAACAGCTGACCGGCGCCGCCAGTACGGCACCGTTTGGTGGGGTAGGGGCGTCGGGTAACCACCGTGCCAGTGCCTACTACGCTGCGGATTATTGTGCGTACCCGGTGGCCTCGCTTGAGACCCCGAGCCTGGTGGTGCCTGCCACGCTGACCCCCGGCATCACACTGATCTGATGTGGCAGGGGGCTGGCCCCCCATTTTGGATCTCTGTAGTACTGAAGATTGCCTATAAAAACAGATGTTCGTGGAGCCTCGCCGATGAAATCCTATGAAGTCAATTTTGACGGTCTAGTGGGGCCGACCCATAACTACGGCGGTTTGTCCTTCGGCAACGTCGCGTCCCAGAGCAACAGCCAGCAGCATTCCAACCCGAAGGAAGCTGCGTTGCAGGGCCTGCAGAAAATGAAAGCCCTGATGGACATGGGCTTTGTACAAGGTGTGTTGGCGCCCCAGGAACGTCCTGACGTGGCCGCCTTGCGCAACCTGGGTTTCAGCGGCACCGACGCGCAAGTGATCCAACAGGCGGCCAAAGACGCGATGCCGTTGCTGGTCGCGAGTTGCTCCGCGTCGAGCATGTGGGTGGCCAACGCCGCCACCGTCAGCCCGAGTGCCGATACGGCGGATGGTCGTGTGCATTTCACTGCCGCCAACCTCAATTGCAAGTACCACCGCAGCATCGAACACCCGACCACCAGTCGTGTGCTGGGGGCGATGTTTGCCGATCAGAAGCACTTCGCCCACCACGCCGCGTTGCCCGCCGTGGCGCAGTTTGGCGATGAAGGTGCGGCTAACCACACGCGTTTCTGCCGTGAGTACGCAGAGGCGGGCGTCGAGTTTTTCGTGTTTGGTCGCAGCGCGTTCGACCCCCGCTACCCGGCGCCGCAGAAGTACCCGGCGCGCCAGACCCTCGAAGCCTCCCAGGCCGTCGCGCGCTTGCACGGTTTGAAGGATGACGGCGTGGTCTACGCCCAGCAGAACCCGGCGGTGATCGATGCCGGCGTGTTCCACAACGACGTGATCGCGGTGGGTAACGGCGAAGTGCTGTTCTATCACGAGGACGCGTTCCTCCATACCGAACAGATGCTCGGCGAGCTGCAAGGCAAACTGGCCAGGCTGGGCGGCAACTTCCAGTCGGTGTGCGTGCCCCGCGCCCAGGTCAGTGTCGAGGACGCGGTGCGTTCCTACCTGTTCAACAGCCAGCTGCTGAGCCGCGCCGATGGTTCGATGCTGCTGATCGTGCCGGAAGAATGCCGCGCCAACGAACGCGTCTGGCAGTACCTGCAAAACCTGACCGCTGCCGGCGGCCTGATCCGCGAAGTGAAGGTGTTCGACCTCAAGCAAAGCATGCAGAACGGCGGTGGCCCGGCGTGCCTGCGGTTGCGCGTGGCCTTGAACGAAACGGAGCTGGCGGCGGTGAATCCAGGCGTTATCATGACCGCGCCGTTGTACGACACCCTGACCCAGTGGGTCGGCAAGCACTACCGTGACAGCCTGCGCGAAAGCGACCTGGCTGATCCACAATTGCTGCTTGAGTGCCGGACGGCACTGGATGAACTGACGCAAATCCTTAAACTGGGCGCGGTTTATCCTTTCCAGATCAATTAACGCCGTACGGCTGAGAACTATCTATTATGACCACCGACACCCTGAAACTGATTCTTGAAGACACCGACGGCACCCAGCTGGAAACTTCCTGCACCCGCGTCGCCGTAGTCTGGCAGGGCAAGGAAATCTGGATCCAGCACGACGGCCGTGGCCAACTGCTGATCGGCGTGGACGTGGAAGAGGGCGACGCCGAATACGCCAACCTGCTGATGCGCCCATTGGCCACCAACCTGATGAGCCTGCAACTTGAAATGGAACCGGCCGATGTTGAAGGTGATGACGACGATCACGTCCATGGCCCAGGCTGCAACCACTAAGGAAGCTGCGTATGCTCGCCCTTGGCAAACTGCTTGAACTGACCCTCGCCGGTCGTGAACCGGCGCAAAAAATTCAACTGACTGTCGACGGCGTGCAGATGCGCTGGCTCAGCGAGGGCGCACTCGAAGTGCGCCCGCCTGAAGCGAAGGACAACGGCAGCGACCTGCTGCTGTCGTCCGGCATCCATGGCAACGAAACCGCGCCGATCGAACTGCTCGACCGCCTGTTGCATGGTATTGCCCGTGGGGAGATCAAGCCCCGTACCCGTATTCTGTTCCTGTTCGGCAACCCCGAGGCCATGCGCCGCGGCGAGCGTTACCTCGAGCTGGACGTCAACCGGCTGTTCAACGGCCGGCATGAAAAAAACATCGGCCCGGAGGCCATGCGCGCCGCCGAGCTGGAGCAACTGGCCCGCAGCTTTTTCAGCCTGCCGGGCCGCTCACGCCTGCATTACGACCTGCACACGGCCATTCGTGGTTCGAAGATCGAGCAGTTTGCCCTGTACCCGTGGAAAGAAGGTCGCCAGCATTCACGCCATGAGCTGGCGCGCCTGAACGCTGCCGGCATGCAAGCAGTGCTGCTGCAGAACAAGACCTCAATCACGTTCACCGCGTTTACCTACGAACAACTCGATGCCGAGGCGTTCACCCTGGAATTGGGCAAGGCGCGGCCGTTCGGGCAAAACCAGGGCGTGGACGTGTCCCGCCTGGAAACACGCCTCAAGCAAATCATCGAAGGCACCGAGCCGACGACTGACAGCCTCGACGGCCTGCAATTGTTTGCCGTCTCCCGTGAAGTCATCAAGCACAGCGACGCCTTCCTGCTGCACCTGCCGGCAGACGTGGAAAACTTCTCGCCGTTGGCCCAGGGCTACCTGCTGGCCGAAGACGTGGCCAAGACCCGCTGGGTGATCGAGGAGGAGGGCGCGCGCATTATCTTCCCCAACCCGAAGGTGAAGAATGGTCTTCGGGCGGGGATTCTGATTGTGCCCTGTGGCGAGGAAGGCCTCGCTTAATAGCGGGTGCGTGGCGGCAGGCCCAGCTCGATGCGCAGGCCGTTCTCGCTGAAGGCCTGCGGGTTGGTGCTGGTGGGCGGTGTGCCTGGGTCGCCGTCGAAGTCGAACGGCGCTGCAGTTGTCGGTAGACCAACTGCTTGCAGCTCGGTGTTCGGCACTTGGGTAGGGGGCAGCAGACTGCCGGGTATGAATTGTGCGCTGGTGCCCGGCAGCAAGGTGCCGGTCATGTAGTTATAGGCGTGGCACAGTTCATGGAACAGGGTGACGACGCTTGGCGTGTCCCCTGCCACATCCAGATGGCTGTAGCTGATGCTGCCTCCGTAGCACGGTGTGCCGGTCTGGCCGTTGTTGATGTACGCGCCGGCTGCACCGGCGGCGTCTCCTGGAATGAAGTGCGCGTCTGTGTATGAAAGTAGCTCACTGATTTCGATGGGTTTACCGCTGGCCAATGCCGCATTTTCCAATTGATTCAGTAACCTTTGCCCAGTGGGGGAGGCGAGCAGCAGCCGCATGTCATCTTTGGTGCGCTCAATAAACTCGGTGCTGCCTGAGAAGGTGAAGGCTGCCGGGTTGAGCGGCCGCGGTTCAACATGGATAGCGCGGGATGCCAGCTCTCCCTGTGGAAATTTATCCAGCTCTTCGTAGCTTATCTTCGTGTGGTCAACCGTCAGGTCACTTTTGACATTGTGGTAAGTGATGTCGGTGGGTTTGAGTTTTTCCACTTGGTTATAGCCATCACCGGTGTAGATCACGTTGTGGCCGTCACCTGCCTCGATCCGGTCATCACCCGGGCCGCCAACCAGTACATTCGGTCCGCCACCGCCAATCAGCACGTCATCCCCCTCGCCGCCATCAATAAACGAGAGAGCGGTATGCCGGCTGCCTTCGAGCGTGTCGTTGCCGGGTCCGCCATGGAAGGTGACAGGGGTGTCGTTCATTGAGTAAAGATGGTCGTCGCCTTCTTCACCGTCGGCGTAGCACTTGCCTTCGATGACGGTAATATGATCATCCCCTTCACCGCCGAAGATAGACGCGTGATGGGCAGAGCTGTCGATCTCGTCATGGCCGCCGCCGGCATGGACGACGCATGGGTTCACAATATGTGGGCCGAGACCTATCTCGTCGTTTCCCTCGCTGGTAAGGAACGTCATTACCTGAGTGTTTGAAGCGGGCTTGACGATAAAGCCCTGTTCATCGTTGATTCTGACGATCAGGGTCTGCGTTACCTGGGCGTCGGCGTCGTGCTCGTCGACGAATACGTCGACTTTGCTCGGTCCGGATATGACGAACACGAGTTGGTCACGCAGGGTTGCATGGTTCGATTGCCGGAAAATTTCGATGCCGTCACCGTCATGGATTAACTCATGTGGCGTGCTTGGCTGGGTACTGCCATTGATTCGGACGTAGCCAGCAGTATCAAAGGTATGGAACGGATGCGTGGTCATGCGGTAATGCTCTTTAGTAAGGGGATGCCTCACTAGACCGCATGTGCCCTGGCGCGGGGCGGTACTTATCTAGATCAAAACGCCCCGCACTAAAGAACGGGGCGTTTGGAACAACGTCAGACCGCCAGTTTCTGCGGCTCTTCACTGCGACGGATCGCGCGGACTTTCTTCAGCGTGTCGGCGCACGTACGTGCAGCTTCCTGGCCCTTGTGCACGAAGTGCTCGTAGAAGAAGGTCTGGTGTTCGCTGCCGGCGTGGAAGTGATGCGGGGTCAGGGACACCGAGAACACCGGCACTTCGGTTTCCAGCTGCACCTGCATCAGGCCGCTGACCACCGATTGGGCGACGAATTCGTGGCGGTAGATGCCACCGTCCACCACCAGCGCGGCGGCGACGATACCGGCGTAACGGCCGGTCTTGGCCAGCAGCTTGGCGTGCAGCGGCATTTCAAAGGCGCCGCCGACTTCGAAGAAGTCGATATCCGATTCCTGGTAGCCCTGGGCGATGATCTCGGCGAGGAAGCCTTTACGGCTCTGGTCGACAATTTCCTTGTGCCAGCAAGCCTGGATAAACGCGATACGTTCGCCGTGATGGTGCTTGGCTTTGCTGTCGATTGCGGTGGGTTGCATGTTCTGACTCCTGTTTAAGAAAAAAACAGGGCGTTATGAATCGAATGGGATTTAAGGGTACGCAAGCACACATCGTGCGCGGCCCTCAGGTGCCAATCCCGTTCTCTCTTCATCCGGACTATGACCGTCGGCCCCGGGATCACACCGGGTCTGCTGACCTTGTCGCCGTCCTGCGTGAGCAGTTCGAGGCGCCAAGCGCTCGCGGGCTATACACATTGCGTGTAATTACCGCCGGTGGGGAATTGCACCCCGCCCTGAGAACGTTGCCACCAGAACCCTGGCGGCGGAGAGTTTTTAACACGGTTTTTCGAAAACTGCACGACCGCGATATCGATAAGCTATATCGGTTTGTTTGGTTGGTATTCGATTGAATGCAGTTGGGGCTTGATATTGCGTGGCGTTGCCCGCAGTAATCACTCACAAAAGGACCTTACTGAACCCTCGAGAGGCTTGTTTCATGTCTGTGATCGACCTGCGCAGCGACACCGTGACCCAACCCACCCCCGGCATGCTCGACGCGATGGCCACTGCCGCCAGCGGTGACGACGTGTATGGCGAAGACCCCAGCGTCAACCGGCTGGAGGCCGAACTCGCCAAGCGCCTGGGCTTCGCCGCCGCGTTGTTCGTGCCCACCGGCACCATGAGCAATTTGCTGGCGTTGATGGCCCACTGTGAGCGCGGCGAGGAATACATCGTCGGCCAACAGGCCCACACCTACAAATACGAAGGTGGCGGGGCAGCCGTGCTCGGTTCGATCCAGCCGCAGCCGCTGGAAGTCCAGGCGGACGGCTCGCTGGACCTGGACCAGGTGCTGGCGGCGATCAAGCCTGACGACTTCCACTTTGCCCGTACCCGTCTGTTGGCGCTGGAAAACACCATGCAGGGCAAGGTGTTGCCGCTGGAGTACCTGGCCAGAGCCCGCGCGTTTACCCGGGAGCATGGCCTGGCCCTGCATTTGGATGGCGCACGGCTCTACAACGCAGCGGTGAAGCTGGGGGTGGACGCACGGGAGATTGCCCGGCATTTCGATTCTGTGTCGGTGTGCCTGTCCAAGGGCCTCGGCGCGCCGATCGGCTCGGTGCTGTGCGGTTCAACGGCGCTGATCGCCAAGGCCCGGCGTTTGCGCAAGATGGTCGGCGGCGGCATGCGTCAGGCCGGATCCCTGGCAGCAGCGGGGCTGTACGCTCTGGATCATCAGGTGCAGCGCCTGGCCGACGACCATGCCAATGCGCAATGGCTTGGGGATGAGTTGCGCAAGGCGGGTTACGAGGTGGAGCCGGTGCAGACCAACATGGTCTATGTGCAGATCGGCGACCAGGCCCAGGCCTTGAAGGCGTTTGCCGCCGAACGCGGGATCAAGCTGAGCGCCGCACCACGCTTGCGCATGGTCACTCATTTGGATGTGAGCCGGGCGCAGGTCGAGCAAGTGCTCGCGACATTCGTCGAATTTTCGCGCAAATGACTGTGCAGACCGTCTAATTGAGCCTCTCTATCGCATAAACACGCTGTACCACCGGCAAAGGGCCGATATAATGCGGCCCTTTGCCGTCGCTCCGTCTGATGATGTTGCGCACTGGCCTTTGGCCGCAGCCTCCGTGGAAGAACCTAATGAAAAGCGCAGAAATCCGTGAAGCCTTCCTTCGCTTCTTCGAAGAGCAAGGTCACACCCGTGTCTCCTCCAGCTCCTTGATCCCAGGCAATGACCCTACCCTGCTGTTCACTAACGCGGGGATGAACCAGTTCAAGGACTGCTTCCTGGGCCAGGAAAAGCGCGCCTACACCCGCGCCGTCAGCAGCCAGAAATGCGTACGCGCCGGTGGCAAGCACAACGACCTGGAAAACGTCGGCTACACCGCTCGTCACCACACCTTTTTCGAAATGCTCGGCAACTTCAGCTTTGGCGATTATTTCAAGCAAGACGCGATCAACTTCGCCTGGACCTTCCTGACGGGCGTGCTGAAGCTGCCGAAGGAAAAACTCTGGGTCACCGTCTACGCCAGCGATGACGAAGCGTATGACATCTGGACCAAGGAAGTCGGCGTGCCGGCTGAGCGCATGGTGCGCATCGGCGACAACAAAGGCGCGCCGTACGCGTCCGACAACTTCTGGACCATGGGCGATACCGGCCCGTGCGGCCCTTGCACCGAGATCTTCTATGACCACGGCGCTGACATCTGGGGCGGCCCACCGGGCTCGCCGGAAGAAGACGGCGACCGTTACATCGAGATCTGGAACAACGTGTTCATGCAGTTCAACCGCACCGCCGATGGCGTGTTGCATCCGTTGCCAGCGCCGTCGGTGGATACCGGCATGGGCCTGGAGCGGATCAGTGCGGTGATGCAGCACGTGCACTCCAACTACGAGATCGACCTGTTCCAGAGCCTGCTGGCCGCTGCGGCCAAGGCCATTGGTTGCACCAATGAAGACCAGGCCTCGCTCAAGGTAGTGGCTGACCACATCCGTTCCTGTGGCTTCCTGATTGCCGACGGCGTGCTGCCGTCCAACGAAGGCCGTGGCTACGTGCTGCGTCGCATCATCCGTCGTGCCTGCCGTCACGGTAACAAGCTGGGCGCCAACGGCAGTTTCTTCTATCAGATCGTCGCGGCGCTGGTCGCCGAGATGGGCGAAGCCTTCCCGGAGCTCAAGCAGAACCAGGCGCATATCGAGCGCGTGCTCAAGGCTGAAGAAGAGCAGTTCGCCAAGACCCTGGAGCAGGGCCTGAAGATCCTCGAGCAAGACCTCGCCAACCTGCAAGACTCCGTGGTGCCGGGCGACGTGGTGTTCAAGCTCTACGATACCTACGGTTTCCCGATGGACCTGACCGGCGACATCGCCCGTGAGCGCAACCTGACCCTTGACGAGGAAGGTTTCGAGCGTGAGATGGAAGCCCAGCGCGTGCGCGCACGGTCGGCCAGCTCGTTCGGCATGGACTACAACAGCCTGGTCAAGGTTGACGTAGCCACTGAATTCACCGGCTACAAGGCCACCAGCGGTTCGGCCAAAGTGGTTGCCCTTTATAAGGACGGCCAGTCGGTTGATGTACTGAATGAAGGCGATGACGGTGTTGTGGTTCTGGACCAGACCCCGTTCTACGCCGAATCCGGTGGCCAGATTGGCGACTGCGGTTTCCTCAAGGCGACTTCGGGTCGTTTTGATGTGCGTGATACCACCAAGACCGGCGGTGCGTTCCTGCACCACGGTGTGTTGGCGTCGGGCAGCCTGACTGTCGGTTCGTCGGTCGAAACCCAGGTGGACGCCGACGTGCGCCACGCCACATCGCTGAACCACTCGGCCACGCACTTGTTGCACGCCGCGCTGCGTCAGGTTCTTGGCGAGCACGTGCAGCAGAAGGGGTCGTTGGTGGACAGCCAGCGCCTGCGTTTCGACTTCAGCCACTTTGAAGCGATCAAGCCTGAGCAGATCAAGGCCCTGGAAGACATCGTCAACGCCGAGATTCGCAAGAACACGGCGGTAGAAACCGAAGAAACCGATATCGAGACCGCCAAGGCCAAGGGCGCCATGGCGCTGTTCGGCGAGAAGTACGGCGACAGCGTGCGCGTACTGAGCATGGGCGGCGACTTCTCGGTGGAACTGTGTGGCGGTATCCACGCCAACCGGACCGGTGACATCGCCCTGCTGAAAATCATCAGCGAAGGCGGCGTAGCCTCCGGCGTGCGTCGTATCGAAGCGGTGACCGGCGCTGCGGCCCTGGCCTACCTGAATGCGGCGGAAGAACAACTCAAGGAAGCGGCCAGCCTGGTCAAGGGCAGCCGCGACAACCTGATCGACAAGCTGTCCGCTGTGCTGGAGCGCAACCGCGCCCTGGAGAAACAGCTGGAGCAGTTGCAGGCCAAGGCGGCCAGTGCGGCTGGCGACGACCTGTCGGCTTCGGCGGTGGACGTCAAGGATGTGAAAGTCCTGGCTGCACGCCTGGACGGCCAGGACGGCAAGGCGCTGTTGGCCTTGGTCGATCAGTTGAAGAACAAGCTCGGCCGCGCAGTGATCCTGCTCGGCGGTGTCCATGAGGAAAAGGTCGTTCTGGTTGCGGGTGTGACCAAGGACCTGACTGGCCAACTCAAAGCCGGTGATTTGATGAAGCAAGCCGCTGCGGCAGTGGGCGGGAAGGGTGGTGGTCGTCCGGACATGGCGCAAGGCGGTGGTGTAGACGCCGGTGCCCTGGACGCGGCCCTGGCCCTGACCGTGCCGTTTGTCGAGGCAGGTATTTAAGGCACTGTTAACCTGCCCGTGGTCTAGTCACGGGCCGGTGTGGTGCTGGTTGATTGGATATTAGGCGCCCCTTTACGGGCTGAGGCGGCTTAGAAATGGCTTTGATCGTACAGAAATTTGGAGGCACCTCGGTCGGCTCTGTCGAAAGAATCGAGCAGGTGGCCGACAAGGTTAAGAAGTTCCGCGATGCCGGCGACGACCTGGTGGTGGTGCTGTCGGCCATGAGCGGCGAGACCAATCGCCTGATCGATCTGGCCAAGGCAGTCAGCGGTGACCAACAGCCGCTGCCGCGTGAGCTGGATGTGATCGTGTCCACCGGCGAGCAGGTGACCATCGCGTTGCTGGCCATGGCGTTGAATAAGCGCGGTGTACCGGCGGTGTCCTACACTGGCAGCCAGGTGCGCATCCTCACCGACAGCGCGCATACCAAGGCGCGTATCCTGCAGATTGACGATCAGAAAATCCGTACGGACCTGAAAGCCGGGCGCGTGGTAGTTGTAGCAGGCTTCCAGGGTGTGGACGAGCAGGGCAACATCACCACCCTCGGGCGTGGCGGTTCGGACACCACCGGCGTGGCGCTGGCAGCGGCCCTCAAGGCTGATGAATGCCAGATCTACACCGATGTGGATGGCGTCTACACCACCGACCCGCGTGTGGTGTCCGTGGCCCAGCGCCTGGACAAGATCACCTTTGAAGAGATGCTGGAAATGGCCAGCCTTGGTTCCAAGGTGTTGCAGATCCGTGCGGTGGAATTCGCCGGCAAGTACAACGTTCCGCTGCGCGTATTGCACAGCTTCAAAGAGGGTCCGGGCACCCTCATTACTATTGATGAAGAGGAATCCATGGAACAGCCGATCATTTCCGGTATCGCTTTCAACCGTGATGAAGCCAAGCTGACTATCCGTGGCGTGCCGGATACCCCGGGCGTGGCGTTCAAGATCCTGGGTCCTATCAGCGGTGCGAACATCGAAGTCGACATGATCGTGCAGAACGTTTCGCACGATAACACCACCGACTTCACCTTCACTGTGCACCGCAACGAGTACGATGCGGCCGAGCGGATCTTGCAGAACACTGCCAAGGAAATCGGCGCCCGTGAAGTGGTCGGCGATACCAAGATTGCCAAGGTGTCGATCGTGGGCGTGGGCATGCGTTCCCACGCCGGCGTTGCCAGCCGCATGTTCGAGGCACTGGCCAAGGAAAGCATCAACATCCAGATGATCTCCACCTCGGAAATCAAAGTCTCGGTGGTGATCGAAGAGAAATACCTGGAGCTGGCTGTACGCGCTCTGCATACCGCTTTTGAGCTGGACGCTCCGGCCCGACAGGGCGAGTGACGCAGTGCCTGGAAGGCGCGGTTTACCGCGCCTTTCCTTTTTTTGTCGGGCGCATGTTCTTTTGCGCGCGCTCGACAATACTTAGGCGGTAGGGCTATGGCCTTTGGGTTGTAGGTCGAAGGCCTTTTTTTTGCAGACTGTTGTTCCTGAACTGAAATGCGTGAGGAGAAAGGTATGCTGATTCTGACTCGTCGTTGCGCAGAAAGCCTGATTATCGGTGATGGCGAAATCACCGTGACCGTGCTCGGCGTCAAAGGCAATCAAGTACGTATCGGGGTTAACGCTCCGAAAGAGGTAGCGGTGCACCGCGAGGAAATTTACCTGCGGATCAAGAAAGAGAAGGACGAAGAACCAAGCCTTTAATTTTTATCGTTTTTTATGTTTGCAAACGGGGATGAACGTGGTTAATATACGCCCCGTGTTGCGGAGAGCTGGCCGAGTGGCCGAAGGCGCTCCCCTGCTAAGGGAGTACACCTCAAAAGGGTGTCGGGGGTTCGAATCCCCCGTTCTCCGCCATTATTTGCTTAGTACGTTGCAATCTGGTTTTTTCGGTAAGTTGTTGAAATTACTCGAAAAAATAGCTTTACATAGAGATTGAACGGCCTATAATGCGCGGCAACAAATGCACTCGTAGCTCAGCTGGATAGAGTACTCGGCTACGAACCGAGCGGTCACAGGTTCGAATCCTGTCGAGTGCACCATTTAAGAGTCAGTTGCAGTCATGCAGGTGATTCGGTTACAGCCAGTTGTGATCTGGTCTAAAAACACAATCTGCACTCGTAGCTCAGCTGGATAGAGTACTCGGCTACGAACCGAGCGGTCACAGGTTCGAATCCTGTCGAGTGCACCATACAAACAAAAAGCCCGCCTAGTGCGGGCTTTTTGCCGTCTGGGGTTTGTGTAGGATTTCTTCTTTTTCCCTCGCTTTCATGTGTTTTCCTCATCCGCTGCGTCGTCGCAGTTCATAGATGCGGCCTTTGCTCAGCTTTGGCTCGCAAGCGCTTGTTCTTTCCAGTTTTTTGACGTTTAAAGTGGCCGGGCGGTGTATCATTGCGCCCGTCAGCCCCGCCGGGGCTTGTGGAATACCTCCATGGACTTACCCAGTAGTTACTCAGTACCCCGTTTTACCAATCATGAATTGACTGATTGATCCTTCCGGCGTGCCCCGCTGCTGGGAGTGGAGTTCGCCTATGACCGAAGTAGAAGTAAAGAAAACGCAAGAAAGCCTGCAGGATCGCCTGGCTCAAGTCATCGAGCTACTGCAGCGCCAGCGCGTGGTCGAAGACCTTACGCACCGCCAGGATGGCCCGAATAACAACCTGGTTGAAAACCTGGTTCACCGGCAAAACCTCGTCGAGTTGCAGCGCAAGCTTGACGACCTGCACTCCGCCGACGTCGCCTATATTCTCGAAGCCTTGCCGCTGGATGATCGACTGACCCTATGGCAGTTGGTCAAGGCCGACCGCGACGGCGACATCCTCCTCGAAGTATCCGACTCGGTTCGTGAAACCCTGATCGCCGACATGGACGATCATGAGCTCCTGGCTGCAGCCAAGGAGATGGACGCCGACGAACTGGCTGACCTTGCCCCTGAGCTGCCTCGTGATGTTGTCCATGAGCTCATGGAAGCGTTGGACACTCAGCAGCGTGAGCGTGTGCGCTCCGCGCTTTCCTATGACGAGGACCAGGTCGGCGCCCTGATGGACTTCGAGATGGTCACCATCCGCGAAGACGTCAGCCTGGAAGTGGTCCTGCGTTACCTGCGCCGACTCAAAGAGCTGCCAGGTCACACCGACAAATTGTTCGTGGTGGATTACGAAGGCATTCTCAAGGGTGTGCTGCCGATCAAGCGCCTGCTGGTGAATGATCCGGAGAAGAAAGTTGCCGACCTGATGGCCAGTGACACCGTGAGCTTTCATCCGGACGAGGATGCCTATGAAGCAGCCCAGGCATTCGAGCGCTATGACCTGATCTCGGCGCCGGTCGTCGACAAGAACGGCAAGCTGATCGGTCGTCTGACCATCGATGAAATCGTCGACTTGATTCGTGAAGAAAGCGAGACCGAAGTCCTCAACATGGCGGGTCTGCGTGAAGAGGAAGACATCTTTGCCTCGGTTTGGCGCTCGCTGCATAACCGTTGGGCGTGGTTGGCCATTAACCTGATCACAGCCTTTATCGCGTCGCGGGTTATCGGCTTGTTCGAAGGGTCGATCGAGAAGTTGGTGGCGCTTGCAGCGCTGATGCCGATTGTGGCCGGGATCGGCGGAAACTCGGGTAACCAGACGATTACCATGATTGTGCGCGCCATGGCGCTGGATCAGGTCAGTACGGCCAACTCGTCGCGCCTGCTGCGCAAAGAGTTGGCGGTGGGCCTGATCAATGGCCTGGTGTGGGGTGGGGTGATCGGTGTGGTGGCTTACTTGCTGTATGGCAGTTGGTCGCTTGGTGTGGTGATGACGGCTGCGATGACTCTCAACCTCTTACTGGCGGCGTTGATGGGGGTATTGATCCCGATGACCCTGGCTCGCCTTGGGCGCGACCCTGCCATGGGTGCCAGCGTGATGATCACGGCCATGACCGACAGCGGCGGTTTCTTCATCTTCTTGGGCTTGGCAACGATTTTCCTGCTCTGACTCCATCCTGCGGGGGCACATCTGCCCCCGCTTTGCATTATCTTCCCAAATCCCAGGCAAAAAAAAGCCAGCACTTGGCTGGCTTCGGCTTTCAGTTGCGGATCAATTGGCTTCTGCGGCCGCCTCAACGTCGTGCGCGATAAGCGAAACGAGAGCATTTTGCTGGCGGTGGGAGAGTTGACGAAAACGCTGCAGCAGTTCGCGTTCGTGCAACGACAGCTCTGGGCTGTCCAGGCGCATGCTCAACTCGTCGCCCAGCGCACCTTCCTGAATGAGGCTTTGTTCCAGGCGAGCGATGATTTCGGAGTTCATGCTGCGGTGATGATTGCGAGCCACCTCGGCAATGCGTTCACGCATTCCGTCTGGCAGACGTACGACGAACTTGTCAGCCGTACGGCTGGAATAAATTGCCTGTTTCAATGGGCGCATATATTTAACCGGTTAGTTCAGGGGAGCGGTTTTTGGAATTGGCCGCAAGATGAGTGTTAAGACAAGGCTCACGACCAAAGTTCAACCTGAATTGCAAAGAGGCCGCATCATGCCTCAGATTTGACAGTTCCTTGGCGTCAATTCTGTGACAAATATTGAACTGCCTAAAGGCTTTATGCCAGCACTCATTTACATTTTTGCGGACTGGTTGGAAAATTTTTCACCGTGTGAATCCACGGGGGAACTTCCGCAAGCCCAGGCCACCACAGGGTTTCAGGCCGTACATGCTATAGCAAAGTGGCCTTTTGCCCTTGGTTTTAAGACTAGTGGCAATTTGCCGATATGCGAGGACCAGGCGACATAAGGTCGGGCGTGGCGGGGATCAGCGCAGGACGGGGTCGAATTTGATACGACGACCCACGATGAGCGTCAGCAACAAGAGAGTGGCGAATACACCACAGGCGATGAAAGCGGTGGTGGCGCCGTCTTGAGAGTCTTCACCCAAGCCTAGAACCGCTGTGACAACGGTCAGGCAAAGGAATAGCCAGGCATATTTGGTCATCAGGGGCTTCCTCAGAATACCCAGTGTTCAGATGCAGGTGCCACTTGGGTATCCTGGGTCAGGCGTATGGGCGATTGCACGTTCGGTGCCATCACCGCCAGTTGCGGACGTTGTTGCAAGTGATGAGGGACGGCCTGGGTGATCTGCGCGGGGTCGTGACTGTTGCTCGATTGAAAATGGAACATGAGCAGTGCCGCCAGGGCTACGGTGTTGAGGGCTAACAGAAGGGCACTGTTCATGATTATGTTCTCCGCTTAACGCCGTGGTTTGTTAGGGTTTGTAGGAGAAGTATTGCAGGTGTCATGCCAATGTATTATTTCAATAAAATCAGAGGCTTAAGTCTGATTTGAGAGACTTTCAGGTTGCAATTTGCAATGATGGCATTTCGCGGGAGTGCATTTTGCACGATGCGGTTCTTGCGCCTGTATCGACGGGGTCAAGACACGGTCCACCCGGCAAGTATCGGCCTACACTCAAAAAGCCTACGGACGACATGACAAAACCTACCCTGGCCGTTAACATGCACGCCGTCCGTCGCCGCTTGCCAGGCGCGGCGCCTGTCATTTGTCCCAGTAGCTCAATTGGATAGAGCATCCCCCTCCTAAGGGGAAGGTTGGCCGTTCGAACCGGCCCTGGGACACCAGATTCGAGGCCTCGTACAGATTCGTCTGGCGGGGCTTTTTTGTGGGCGTTTTCCGAAGATGGGTCGAACCTTGCCAGGGTTCTAGGTTCACACCACTGGCATCGTGTATTTATAGCGATTCGTGTATCCCACGAGCAGCCGGACTGCGTCTGAGTCTTGTAGCAAATAATCCCCCGGAAACAGCGCATACCGCCTGTCCGGACCCGGCCACCCCGGACTATCATGCCGATAGCCCTGTCTCTCACTGCAAGGAGCCGCTCGGAACGCCGATGCGCCAGATCTGGAAATCTTTTCGAGCCCTTTATTTCGCCTCCTTGATGATGCTGATCGGCTCCGGCCTGCTCAGTACCTACCTGGCCTTGCGCCTGGCGGCCGACCAGGTGGACAGCCTGTGGGTCGGTGCGCTGATGGCGGCCAACTATTTCGGCCTGGTGCTGGGCGGCAAGATCGGCCACCGTCTGATCGCCCGGGTCGGGCATATACGTGCTTATGCAACCTGCGCCGGCATTGTCGGCGCGGCGGTGCTGGGCCATGGCCTGGTCGACTGGCTGCCAGCCTGGATCGTGCTGCGGATCATCGTGGGCCTGGGGATGATGTGCCAGTACATGGTCATCGAGAGCTGGCTCAATGAACAGGCCGACGCCAAGCAGCGCGGCGTGGTGTTCAGCGGCTATATGATCGCGTCCTACCTGGGGCTGGTGCTCGGCCAGTTGATCCTGGTCATGCACCCTCAGCTCGGCCTCGAATTGCTGATGCTGGTCGCGCTGTGCTTTGCGCTGTGCCTGGTGCCGGTGGCCATGACTCGCCGTATTCACCCGGCGCCCCTGCATCCGGCGCCGATGGAGCCACGCTTCTTCATAAAGCGCGTGCCGCAGTCGTTGAGTACCGTGCTGGGCGCAGGGGTGATCGTGGGCTCGTTCTACGGCCTGGCGCCGCTTTATGCCTCCCAGCAGGGCCTTACTACCGAGCAGGTGGGTCTTTTCATGGGTAGCTGCATTTTTGCCGGCCTGTTGGTGCAGTGGCCGTTGGGCTGGTTGTCGGACCGCTATGATCGCGCGCTGCTGATTCGTTGCTTTGCCCTGTGCCTGGCGGTGGCGGCGCTACCGCTGGCGATACTGACCAAAGTGCCACTTGAAGTGCTGTTCGTGGCGGGCTTCTTGTGTTCCCTGGTGCAGTTCTGTTTGTACCCGCTGGCGGTGGCGTTCTCCAACGATCATGTGGAAGGCGACCGTCGTGTCTCGCTTACCGCCATGCTGCTGGTGACCTACGGTGTCGGCGCGAGTATCGGGCCGTTGCTGGCCGGTGTGGTGATGAAGATGTTTGGCAGTCACATGCTGTATGCGTTTTTCAGTCTGTGTGCGCTGATCCTGGTGTGGCGAATTCGGCCGAAAGCCGTGACTAACCTGCATCAGGTGGATGACGCGCCGTTGCACCACGTGGCGATGCCCGACAGCATGTCCAGCTCGCCGTTGGTCGCCTGCCTCGATCCGCGGGTGGACGAGGCGGTGGTGCAGGAGCAAATGCAAACCGCCACGCCGGAACCCGAGCCGGAAACGGTCACGCCGGTCGACGAGCCGCTTTTTGAGGGGCCGCCTGAGCCGCCGGGCCCGGACGAGCATCCTCACGACTTGAGCAGGGCGCGCCCCTGAATGCAAAAAAAACGGGCAGATCCCATCAGGGGCTGCCCGTTTTTTTGCTGCGATCTTTGAGTTTAAAAATCGTCGTCTTTGTCGAAACGCCGTGCTTCGCGTTGCAGTTGGTACACAAAGCGCTCGACCTGGCGCTGCACCAAACCACTCATATTGTGGAAGCGCACGCCGGCAAACGTGGTGTTGATCTTTTCTTCGAAATGCAGGTAACGCAGTTCGACCGAAGTGGTCATGCTGCCAAAGGGCAGGGCGGCGATGAAGCGGTCGTAGACCTGGCCCAGTTGCAGGCGCTCGGAGATGTCTCCTTCGAAGCGCAATTTGCAACCTGTGGCGGAAATATCCAGCAGCTTGCCGCTGACCGGGGCCTTGAGCTTCTCGCCACCCAGCTCGATGTTCACCAGTTGCGCCAGTTTCAATGCCGCGCGAAAGGCATTGCGACGCTGGTGGTAGACCACTTCGCTGGGCAGGCTACCGGTGTAGATGCGGTGGCCGTCCTTTTCGCTGATGCTCAGGTTGCCATTGCTTTCCCAGGCGACACGCACGCCGTCGTGGAAACCTTCGATACGGAAGGGTTCGCCGTTTTCAAGGTGGCGTTCGCCATCGCGAGGAATCATTTCATCCAGGGCCAACGTGCCGCTGTCCCGATTGACGTCTACCAGGTAGCTCTGAAAGCGCTGGCTGCGTTCATGGAAGGTGATGATCAGCGGGTCATGGCTTTCTTGCAGCATGCGCAAGGTACTGGCGATTTCCAGAGGCGTGGTGAGGACCTTGGGTGGCTGCGGGGCATCTTCCGCATTAAGGGCGTTGAACACGGTTCTTCCATCTCCAGACAAAATACGACTACACGCAAGAGCAGGCATTCTGCCAGTATGTGGCGCGCCTTGGATAGGCTGCGCTGTAAACCGGCGTCAGGCTTGGCTGCGGGTGCTTGGCTTGACCAGGCGCGAGGTGGAACCCTGAGCGTTGTAAAGCGCTGGAGGCTCTCCGCCGTGAAGTATACGCAACTGGTTGGCGGTCGTGGCTTGCTGAAGCTGGATCGACTGACCGTTGAGCTGGTTGGCTTCCTGGCACTGGGTGAGCAATTGGTTGAGTGCTTTGCTCTGGGCCAGTAGTTGATCGCCGACCGAGGAGTGGCTGGCCAGCTGCGCGAGCCCATCATGGTCGGCCGGCAGGCCCAGGCTGACGAGGATCTCGCTGCGTTTTTTGCCGTGCTGTTCCAGCAGGACAATCAGCGATTGCTTGCGCGCCAGAATTTCTTCCAGCAGGGGCATGTCCCGGCCGTAAAGGGCCAGGGATTCTTCCCTGAGCAGCTCCAGCAGCAATTGCGTCGGTGCTAGATCATCAATGATCAGTTGAAGCAGGGTTTCGTCGTGATGCATGGCTGGCCTTGGGGTTTAAGCGTCCAAAAGCCCGGCGCAGGCCTTTGCCTAGCGCTCGGCTTCGAAATTAAGCAGCTTGCTGGCTACACGGTTGCTGTCGACTTTATAGCTGCCATCGGCGATTGCCTGTTTCAATTCGGCCACACGGGCTTTATTGACCACCGGTTGATCGCGCAGCGAGTCAGTGACCTTCTGCAACTGTTGAGCCTCATTGCTCAGGTGTACGGATTCCCCGCTCTGGCTGGCGCTGGCCTGTTCTGCCTTGACGGGCACTGGCTGGGCCTTGGCTTCTACGCTGTCCTTGGTGCCGGCAGTGCGCGTAGGGGCCGACGTCGTCGGGGTGTTATTCAAACGGCTGAAATCGATGACCATGATCAAAAAACCTCTGGGTATTTGGACGCTTGCCATGTTTTCGGCCATATCTGGACAAACTTTAGGCTCGAATGACAATAAACTGCACAGGCCGGCATCCAACCGACAGTGTAGGAAAAGCTGGCGTCTGATACCAGTGGTCTATAAAGCCACCTCCACTTGGCCGGGGGCCGTGACCCGCGCCTTGATCACCCGGTTGGAGTTGAGATTCTTCACGCGGATCTGTTCGCTCATGCCGCCGTTGGACAAGGCCTCCCCCGGCATTTTGACCTGCAGCGCGCCACTGCTGGCGGAAATCACTACCTGGTCGCCTTTGCGAATCACCTCGGCCTGCTCCAACTGCACCAGGGTGATGACCTGATCGGTGACCACTGGTCGGGTCAGTTTCTGCCCGACGGCCTGGTCGAGGGAGGTCAGGTAGCCCTGGCTGATCATGCTGATGTCGCGCTCGCGCAACACCACGTCCTCGAAACCGATAATCCCCGTGCGTTTAAGTGGACGGGCAACCACCACCACATCGCGGAATAATTTGACCTGAGCGGGCACGAACACCGTCCAGGGTGAGGCGCCGTCGCAACGCACCTTGACCGTTACACGACCGATGGGCTGGGCGGGGCTTTCCAGGGTGGCTGTCAATTCCTTGTCGCACATTGGCATGCGCAGGCGCGGGTCCAACTGGTTGACCTGGATTTCGTAACGCCCCGGCGTCTGTGTGGTCGCCAGATAATCTTCTACAGTGAACTCAAGAAAGCCCTGGGTGACGCCGATAAGTAGATCAGGCAAGGTGACGTTATCTGCGCGGGCCGTGGCGCCCAGGCCCAAGGCAAGCAGTGCCAGCGGCGCGCAGAGCAGTCTGCAATACCGTGTCAGGTGGAGGCGTCGGGAAACTGTCGTTTTAATATCCATGACCAATAAATAGCAAAGCTCGTGCCGTTTAGTGTTGGGTGCGCGTCACTGCCCTTATAGGTATGGCCGAAGGTTTTAGCGTGGGAGTCAAGGCATGGCAGGAGTAATGGATTCAGTAAACCAGCGCACACAGCTGGTGGGGCAGAATCGCCTGGAGTTGTTGCTTTTTCGCCTGGATGGCAAGCAGTTGTATGGCATCAACGTGTTCAAGGTGCGGGAAGTGCTGCAATGCCCCAAGCTGACGATCATGCCCAAGTCCAGCCCGGTGGTGTGTGGCGTTGCCAACATACGTGGCGCGACGATCCCGATTCTTGATCTGGCCCTGGCCACCGGTTCCGCCGGGTTGCAGGACCGCGAAAACCCGTTCGTGATCATTACCGAGTACAACACCAAGACCCAGGGTTTCCTGGTGCGCTCGGTGGAGCGCATCGTCAACATGAACTGGGAAGAGATCCATCCGCCACCCAAGGGCACCGGTCGCGATCACTACCTAACGGCGGTGACGCGGGTCGACAACCAGCTGGTGGAAATCATCGACGTCGAGAAAATCCTCGCCGAAGTGGCGCCTACCTCTGAGTCGATCTCCGTGGGTGTGGTGGACGCCGAAACCGCGCACAAGGCAGTCTCACTGCGCGTGCTCACGGTGGACGACTCGTCCGTGGCGCGCAAGCAGGTGACCCGTTGCCTGCAAACCGTCGGGGTTGAAGTGGTCGCCCTCAATGATGGTCGCCAGGCGTTGGACTACCTGCGCAAGCTGGTGGACGACGGCAAGAAGCCGGAGGAAGAATTCTTGATGATGATCTCCGACATCGAGATGCCGGAAATGGACGGCTATACCCTCACGGCCGAGATCCGCAACGATCCACGCATGCAAAAATTGCATATCATCCTGCATACTTCGTTGTCGGGTGTATTCAACCAGGCGATGGTCAAGAAGGTCGGTGCCGATGACTTTTTGGCCAAATTCCGTCCTGATGACCTGGCATCCCGGGTTGTCGACCGGATCAAGGCAGCAGATCACAGCTAAGGTGTTTCCCTTGGCGGTCATACGATTTTAGAGGCGGTATCAGTGTCTACAGGTAATTTGGATTTTGAACAGTTCCGGGTCTTCCTGGAAAAAGCCTGTGGCATATTGCTCGGTGAAAACAAGCAGTACCTGGTATCCAGCCGTCTCAACAAACTGATGGAGCAGCAGGGTATCAAGTCGTTGGGTGAGCTGGTCCAGCGCATCCAGGGCCAGCCGCGCAGCGGGCTCAAGGAGATGGTGGTCGATGCCATGACCACCAACGAAACCCTGTGGTTTCGCGATACCTACCCGTTTGAAGTGCTCAAGAGCAAAGTGCTGCCGGAGGCCATCAAGGCCAGCCCGGGCCAGCGCCTGCGTATCTGGTCGGCCGCCTGTTCCTCGGGGCAGGAACCGTACTCTATTTCGATGTCCATCGATGAGTTCGAGCGGACCAACATGGGCCAGTTGAAGGCCGGGGCGCAAATCGTGGCCACCGACCTGTCCGGCACCATGCTCACCAACTGCAAGACCGGCGAGTACGACAGCCTGGCCTTGGGGCGTGGTTTGTCCCAGGAACGCCTGCAGCGTTACTTCGACCCGAAAGGGGCGGGACGCTGGGCGGTCAAGGCGCCGATCAAGAACCGTGTGGAGTTCCGCTCCTTCAACCTGCTCGACAGCTATGCCAGCCTGGGCAAGTTCGACATGGTGTTCTGCCGCAACGTGCTGATCTACTTCTCGGCCGAAGTGAAGAAAGACATCCTGCTGCGCATCCACGGCACGCTCAAGCGCGGTGGTTATCTGTTCCTTGGCGCTTCTGAGGCGCTGAACGGTCTGCCGGACCATTTCCAGATGGTGCAATGCAGCCCGGGGATCATCTACCAGGCCAAGTAAGGCTGACGCGGTAAAAAAATGTGGGAGGGGGCTTGCCCCCGATGCCGGTGTGTCAGTGATCGATGTATCAACTGAACCGCTGCCATCGGGGCAAGCCCCCTCCCACATTTGTTTGCGGCAAACCCAAGTAAAGCGGCAACCCTCATTGCCGCTTTACTGGCGCCACGCGGAAACCGCTTGCCGCTTTTCTGGCATTGCCGCTGGCAACCTCCTCCAGAACCCTTGATATACGGGCCTTCGCCAGGTTGGCATGCACCTTGCTATAACCCTGGTAACGAAAAGCAGGTCAGCCCTTGAAGGTTTCCGCCATGAGCATCAGCTTCGATAAAGCGCTCGGTATCCACGAACAAGCCCTGGGCTTCCGCGCCCAGCGTGCCGAAGTCCTGGCCAACAACATTGCCAACGCCGACACCCCGAACTACAAGGCTCGGGACCTGGACTTCTCCGCCGTGCTCGCCGCACAGCAAGACAAGACCAAGAACGGCACCTTCGCCTTGAACATGACCAACAGCCGTCATATCGAAGCGCAAGGCTTGAGCAATGGCGACGAGTCGTTGCTGTATCGCACGCCGATGCAGCCGTCGATCGACCAGAACACCGTCGACGCCCAGTTGGAGCAATCGGCCTACGCCGAGAACTCGGTGAACTTCCAAGCCAGCTTTACCCTGCTCAACAGCAAATTCAAAGGGCTGATGTCAGCCCTGCGTGGAGAGTAAGCCATGTCCCTGTCCAGTGTTTTCAATATTGCCGGCAGTGGCATGAGCGCGCAGACCACGCGTTTGAACACCGTCGCCAGTAACATCGCCAACGCCGAGACCGTGTCTTCGAGCATTGACCAGACCTACCGCGCCCGTCACCCGGTGTTCGCCACCATGTTCCAGGCTGGCCAGAACGGTGGCAGTGATTCGCTGTTCCAGGACCAGGGTGCCGCCGGCTCCGGCGTGCAGGTGCTCGGTGTGGTTGAAGATCAGAGCAACCTTGAAGCGCGCTACGAACCCAACCATCCCGCCGCGAACGAAAAGGGTTATGTCTACTACCCCAACGTCAACGTGGTCGAGGAAATGGCTGACATGATTTCCGCCAGCCGCTCGTTCCAGACCAATGCGGAAATGATGAACACCGCCAAAACCATGATGCAGAAGGTCCTGACCCTGGGTCAGTGATAAGGGGCGCCAAATAATGGCCATCGTTGATACATCAAACAACACGCCGGTCCAGGACCTTTTCAATTCGAAGGTCAAGACCGCGCAAGACAACAGCAGCGTTGGCGACGCCGCCAAGTCGGCGACGGGCAAGCAGGCGTTGGGCAAGGATGCGTTCCTGCAACTGCTGGTAACCCAGCTGAAAAACCAGAACCCGCTGTCGCCGCAAGACAACGGCGCGTTCGTGGCGCAACTGGCGCAGTTCAGCAGCCTGGAAGGCATCAACACCCTGAACGACTCGGTGAATGCGATCTCCACCAACTTCAGCTCGTCGCAGGCGTTGCAGGCCTCGTCGCTGGTCGGGCGCTCGATCATCATCCAGACCGACAAGGCCATGGTGGATACGAGCAAGAGCATGACCGGTTCGGTGGCGGTGACCTCGGCGGTGGGCAACGTCTCCGTCAAGATCACCGACAAAGACGGCAACGTGGTGCGCACCATCGACATGGGGGCCCAGAGTGCCGGCACCCAGAGCTTCATCTGGGATGGCAAGAACGACAAGGGCGAGGTTGCCCCGGCGGGCACTTACACCTTCAACGCCACCACCAAGAACGACAAGGGTGACTCCGTTGCCCTGGCCACTTCGCTGCCCGCGACGGTAACGAGCGTGACCCTGAGCAAGACCGGCGGCGAAATGCTGCTGAACCTGGCGGGCGGCATGGGCAGCGTCAAGCTGTCGCAAATTCAGACTATCGGTACATAGAGCCGGCTAAATACGGCAGAGGGAGAGAAACATGTCTTTTAACATCGGCCTTAGCGGCCTCTATGCGGCCAACAAACAACTGGACGTGACCGGCAACAACATCGCCAACGTCGCGACCACGGGCTTCAAGTCGTCCCGTGCGGAATTCGCCGACATCTACGCCGCGTCCAAGCTGGGCACCGGCCAGAACAGCATCGGCAACGGTGTGAACCTGGCGGCCGTGTCGCAGCAGTTCACCCAAGGTGACGTCAACGGCAGCGGCGGGATCCTGGACATGGCGATCCAGGGTGGCGGCTTCTTCGTGCAGAAGGGCAGCGACGGTTCGCTGGAGTACACCCGCAGCGGTGCCTTTCGTGCCGACAAAGACGGCTACATCACCAACAACACCGGCACTTCGCGCCTGCAAGGCTACGCGGCAGATGCGGATGGCAAGATCATCAAGGGCGGCCTGACCGACCTGCAACTGAACCTGTCGAACCTGCCGCCCAAGGCCTCCACCAAAGTGGATTCCACCAGTAACCTGAACTCCTCGGAGCCGGTGATCGACCAGGTGGCCAAGCCGTTCAACCCGAACGACACCAGCACCTTTACCACCCAGTACAGCACCACCTTGTACGACTCCCAGGGCAACGCGCACCCGATGGTGCAATACCTGGTGAAAACCGACGGTAACAAGTGGAATGCCTATACCCTGATCGATGGTCGCAACCCCGACGGTTCGGCGCCAACCGGCACCCCATCGACTCCACCTGTGCCATCGACCTTGACCTTTGACGGCGCCGGCAAGCTCACCAGTGTGGTCACCGGTGGTGTCTCCGATAAGACCCTGACCATTACCGGTTGGGTTCCTGGCACCGTGACCAATGGTGTGTGGAAGGCCAACGGTGCGGATGCGAACCCAACAGGTATCGCCGTCAACATGGCCAACATTACCCAGTACAACTCGGCCACCTACCGCAACCCACCGGTCACCGATGGCTACGCCACCGGCCAGATCACCGGGCTGAAAATCGACGGCAGCGGCGTGTTGTTCGCCACGTTCAGCAACCAGCAGAGCAAGGCCATCGGCCAGATCTCCCTGGCCAGCTTCAACAACGAGCAGGGCCTGCAGCCAGCCGGCGGTACTACCTGGAGAGAGACCTTCGCCTCCGGCCAGCCGGGTTACGACACCCCGCAAGCCGGTACCCTGGGTTCGATCGTGGCCAACTCCCTGGAGAACTCCAACGTCAACCTGACCAACGAGCTGGTGGACCTGATCAAGGCCCAGAGCAACTACCAGGCGAACGCCAAGACCATCTCCACCCAGAGCACCATCATGCAGACCATCATTCAGATGACGTGATGCTGTTGGCCTGACGTTCCAGCCCAGGAAAGCCCCTCGAGAGAGGGGCTTTTTTTTGCGTGCAGTTCTATATCCCGATCTTTCCAACAGGAACCGATCACTCCGTTCTTTCCACTTATCCAGACGTAAGACATTTTGGATCATACAGGGGGAGCGCTAGGTATGTGGGGGTCGTCAGCATCTGCCCAAGAGGCTGGAGGTGCGCGTCATAGTGTGGCCTGGGATCGGTATTACCCGGTAGATGTGAACCGTTCGCAGAGTGCAGCGCAAGACACAGGCTTCAATAAGCAAACGATCAGTCAGTTGCTCAAGGAACTTGAAGATGCCGAGAAAACGTCGAAGAACCAGACCGTTCGGGATCTGCGTGACAAGCTCAATAAAATACGAGAAGAACTTGGCGATGAGAAATTCAAGGAGATCCTCGAGGAGCTGAAGAAAGGCAGGACTGACGCCTGGTGGGAGTGGTTGAAGGCAATGTTTCCGGGCCTGTTTCCCGATGAGCGTCCTCCCGCGCCTCCCTCGCAGGCACCTTCTCCGCGCGGCACAGGTGGCGTTAGAGTCAATCCGCAAGACTTTGGCCCCTCCGAAGCCATGAGCAACAAGCCCATTACCGAGGGGGCTAACTATTTCAATTACAAACCAGACAACAGTGACCCAGGTAGAAAACCGGACAATATCTGGAGCGGCTTCAGTCAGGGGCCGGATGGAAACTGCATCACCGTTTCGGCGATAAAAGCCGCAATGATGCAGTTCGGCCAGAAACCTACCGATGTGTTCAAGGAGGTTAAGGAAACGAGCAACGGCTATGAAGTGATGATGCGAGACGGTTTCAAGCTTTCCTTGACCAAAGATGAGTTGAGACAGGCTGCTACTCACGCGCGCTTCAGGGGCGATGATCCGGCGATGATGACGGACGCCAATTTCATGTATGCCGCGAGTGCCAAGCGGGCGCAGATAGAAAACAACGACGGTTGGGCCGGGCGCAGTTTCCAGGCGGCAATGAACAGCCTCAATGATGGTGAGTTCGCGCGTGAAGGGCTGGACCGTTTGGGCTTGAGAGGCCATTACAGGCCGGCGACAGACGCTGATTTGAGAAGCAGCAAAGTGGGGACGGTGGAGTACGGCAACCATTCGATGGCGGTGATCAACGGCCGGGTCGAGTTGTGGGGCCGGCGCGGTGGCGCGCCTCGGTCGGGTATAGCGACCGTGTTGTTTTAGGTCGAATACGCTTTGTTTCCGGGCAAAAGAAAGCCCCCGATACACCAAAGGTCTATCGGGGGCTTTCAACCTTGGGTTAAACCCAAGGCAGGCTCAGCTTACTGGCAAGCTTCGCAATCCGGCTCGTCAATCGCGCAGGCTTTTGGCACTGGCGCCGGGCCGGCTGGCGCAGCAAGCACCGAATCATCACCGTGGTTGCCGCCGCTGGAAACAGCGTTCAGCTTACCGGTGTTGATGGTCGACTTCTCGGTGCTGGTCGCGGCCAGGGCACGGAGGTAGTAAGTGGTTTTCAGGCCACGGTACCAGGCCATGCGGTAGGTCACGTCCAGCTTCTTGCCCGATGCGCCGGCGATGTACAGGTTCAGCGACTGAGCCTGGTCGATCCACTTCTGGCGACGGCTGGCCGCGTCAACGATCCACTTGGTGTCTACTTCGAAGGCGGTCGCGTAGAGCTCTTTGAGTTCTTGCGGGATGCGCTCGATCTGTTGCACGGAACCGTCGTAGTACTTCAGGTCGTTGATCATGACCGAGTCCCACAGGCCGCGGGCCTTGAGGTCGCGAACCAGGTACGGGTTGATCACGGTGAATTCGCCCGAGAGGTTCGATTTCACATACAGGTTCTGGTAGGTCGGTTCGATCGACTGCGACACGCCGGTGATGTTGGCGATGGTGGCGGTCGGTGCGATAGCCATGATGTTGGAGTTACGAATGCCTTTCTGCACACGGGCACGTACCGGAGCCCAGTCCAGGGATTCGTTCAGGTCGACGTCGATGTACTTCTGGCCACGGGCTTCGATCAGGATCTGTTGCGAATCCAGCGGCAGGATGCCCTTGGACCACAGCGAACCCTGGAACGTCTCGTAGGCGCCGCGCTCGTCGGCCAGGTCGCAGGACGCCTGGATCGCGTAGTAGCTCACCGCTTCCATGGACTTGTCGGCGAACTCGACCGCAGCATCCGAACCGTAAGGAATGTGCTGCAGGTACAGCGCGTCCTGGAAGCCCATGATGCCGAGGCCGACCGGGCGGTGCTTGAAGTTGGAGTTCTGCGCCTGTGGCACCGAGTAGTAGTTGATGTCGATGACGTTATCGAGCATGCGAACAGCGGTGTTGACGGTGCGTTCCAGCTTGGCGGTATCCAGCTTGCCGTTGACGATGTGGTTCGGCAGGTTGATCGAGCCCAGGTTGCAAACGGCGATCTCGTCCTTGTTGGTGTTCAAGGTGATCTCGGTGCACAGGTTCGAGCTGTGGACCACGCCCACGTGCTGCTGCGGGCTGCGCAGGTTGCACGGGTCTTTGAAGGTCAGCCATGGGTGGCCGGTTTCAAACAGCATGGACAGCATTTTGCGCCACAGGTCTTTGGCCTGGATGGTCTTGAACAGCTTGACCTTGCCTGGGTACTCGGTGAGGGCTTCGTAGTACTCGTAGCGCTCTTCGAAGGCTTTGCCGGTCAGGTCGTGCAGGTCCGGGACTTCGGATGGCGAGAACAGGGTCCACTTGCCGTCATCGAAGACACGCTTCATGAACAGGTCAGGGATCCAGTTGGCGGTGTTCATGTCGTGGGTACGACGACGGTCATCACCGGTGTTCTTGCGCAGCTCGATGAACTCTTCAATGTCCATGTGCCAGGTTTCCAGGTAGGCACACACCGCGCCTTTGCGCTTGCCACCCTGGTTTACGGCGACGGCGGTGTCGTTCACCACTTTCAGGAACGGCACGACGCCCTGGGACTTGCCGTTGGTGCCCTTGATGTACGAACCCAATGCACGCACCGGGGTCCAGTCGTTGCCCAGGCCGCCGGCGAATTTGGACAGCATGGCGTTGTCGTGGATCGCATGGTAGATGCCCGACAGGTCATCTGGCACGGTGGTCAGGTAGCAGCTGGACAGCTGTGGACGCAGGGTGCCGGCGTTGAACAGGGTCGGGGTCGACGACATGTAGTCGAAGGACGACAGCAGGTTGTAGAACTCGATGGCACGGTCTTCTTTCTGCTTCTCTTCGATCGCCAGGCCCATGGCCACGCGCATGAAGAACACTTGCGGCAGTTCGAAGCGGATACCGTCCTTGTGGATGAAGTAACGGTCGTACAGGGTCTGCAGGCCCAGGTAGGTGAACTGCTGGTCACGCTCGTGGTTGATCGCCTTGCCGAGTTTTTCCAGGTCGAAGGTGGCCAGGACCGGGTTCAGCAATTCGAATTCGATACCCTTGGCGATGTAGGCCGGCAGGGCCTTGGCGTACAGGTCAGCCATCTCGTGGTGGGTGGCGCTGTCGGCGACTTTCAGGAAGCCCAGGCCTTCGGCACGCAGGGTGTCCATCAGCAGGCGCGCGGTCACGAACGAGTAGTTCGGCTCACGTTCAACCAGGGTGCGGGCGGTCATCACCAGGGCGGTGTTGACGTCGGTCAGGGCCACGCCGTCGTACAGGTTCTTCAGGGTTTCGCGCTGGATCAGGTCACCGTCGACTTCTTCCAGGCCTTCGCAGGCCTCGGTGATGATGGTGTTCAGGCGGCCCAGGTCCAGCGGTGCAAAGCTGCCGTCGGCCAGGGTGATACGGATCGACGGATGCGCTTGCACGGCGGCTTCTTCGGCCGGGGAGCGTACCGCACGTTCCTTGGCACGCGAATCACGGTAGATCACGTAGTCGCGGGCGACTTTCTGCTCGCCGGCACGCATCAGGGCCAGTTCGACCTGGTCCTGGATTTCTTCGATGTGGATGGTGCCGCCCGACGGCATGCGACGCTTGAAAGTCGCGGTGACCTGTTCGGTCAGGCGGGCAACGGTGTCGTGGATGCGCGACGAAGCGGCAGCGGTGCCGCCTTCAACTGCAAGAAACGCTTTGGTGATGGCGACGGTGATTTTGTCATCGGTGTAAGGAACGACAGTGCCGTTACGCTTGATCACACGCAGTTGGCCAGGTGCGGTGGCGGACAGATCCAGGTTCGAATCAGCGGCCTGCGGCACGGAGCCTTGCGGGTTCTCGCGAGTTGTGTCGGTTTGCATGGGGGGTTGTCTCCACGTTCTATATTTGATTGCGAGTGCCAGGCTCTTCCTGCAACACCCGTACCGTTTTCCATATCGGGGATGGGAAACAGCTGCCATCCGCGTGAGCGGTTTGGTCTACTGAAAATCGGTTGGTTCCATGCTGCGCTAGCAATAAAACGCTTGAATTTCGAGCCACTTGTGTGGTTGGGCGATTTCTTCGAAAACCCCACATGTAGGGTCTTCTGTAGTGCCGAGGTACAAGATAATGCGTTTTCGAGGGGTTAGCAACGCAGTAACCTGTGGATAACGCTGTGAGTAAAATGTGTAAGAAAGGTAGAACAGCCGTGTAGGCCGCATTGCTGCTGGATTAAGCCGTTTGTCATTAAATGTTTCGGCCTCAAAACAAGCAGCCCATTTTCGAAGGGCGCGAACCCTATCACAAAAAAACGCGATCACCGAATGGATTTCCCGGCTTGTGTTTGAGGGCTGGCCCATGGCTACAATCGCCTGCCTCGGGCTAAGAAGCGACCCACATCATGCCCGCCTTTTATGACAGACATTGAGGTCACCCGTGGAGCAAGAAGCCTGGCAGGTATTGATAGTCGAAGATGACCAGCGACTGGCCGAATTGACCCGTGAGTACCTGGAGAGCAACGGCCTGCGGGTCTCGGTGGAGAGCGATGGTGGCCGGGCGGCGGCGCGGATCATCGCCGAACAGCCCGACCTGGTGATCCTCGACCTGATGCTGCCCGGCGAAGACGGCCTGAGCATCTGCCGCAAGGTGCGTGAGCGCTATGACGGCGTGATCCTGATGCTCACCGCGCGCACCGACGATATGGACCAGGTGCTGGGCCTGGACATGGGCGCCGACGATTATGTGTGCAAGCCCGTGCGCCCGCGCCTGTTGCTGGCGCGCATCCAGGCCCTGCTGCGGCGCAGCGAAGCGACGGAGCCAGCCGCTGTGGAGATCCAGCGCCGCCTGCAATTCGGCCCTCTGGTGGTGGACAACGCACTGCGCGAGGCCTGGCTGAATAATGAGGGCATCGAACTGACCAGCGCCGAGTTCGACCTGCTGTGGCTGCTGGTGGCGAATGCCGGGCGCATTCTTTCCCGCGAAGAAATCTTCATTGCCCTGCGCGGCATCGGCTACGACGGTCAGGATCGCTCCATCGACGTGCGTATCTCTCGCATACGCCCCAAGATAGGTGACGACCCGATCCACCCGCGCCTGATCAAGACCATTCGCAGCAAAGGCTACCTGTTCGTCCCCGAAGCCGCCGCCGACATGCCGCTGTGAACTCGATCTTCCTGCGCATATACGGCGGCATGTGCGCGGCGCTGATCCTGGTGGCGCTGCTCGGCGTACTGGCCCTGCACCTGCTCAACGAGGTGCGCAGCGGCCAGTACCGCGAGCGCCTGGCCCATGGCACCTTCGCCTTGATGGGTGACAACCTGCAACCCATGAGCGCCATCGAGCGCCAGCGCGCCCTGGCGGTGTGGGAGCGTTTGCTGGGGATTCCGCTGGAGTTGCGCCCGCTGGCCGATGCGCAACTGGACTTGAGCCAGCGCAATCGCCTGCAACGCGGCCAGGTGCTGGTGGAGCAGACCGGGCCGCATGCCGCGCGGGTGCTGCGTTTGGTCAGCGAACAGGAGCAGCTTGTTCTTACAGGCGAGGTTCAGCAGATCAGCGAACAACTGGCCCGCGCGACCATCTACCTGCTGGCCGATGAGCTGGTGCGCTTCCCGGTGGCCGAACAGCCGCAGCGCCTGGCAGATATAAAGGAAGCCAAGGGCTTTGGCTTTGATATGCACCTGATGCCACTCGACCAGGCCGATATGGATGAAGACCAGCGTCGGCGGGTTTCGGAAGGCGACACGGTGATGGCCCTGGGCAAGGGCGGCGATTCGATCCGCGTGTTTGCCGGTATGGTCGGTACACCGTGGGTGCTGGAGATCGGCCCGTTGTATCAGATGAACCCTTACCCGGCGCAATGGCTGATCCTGATCGCCTTGATCGGCCTGACCCTGATCGGGCTGATCGTCTATCTGTTGGTGCGCCAGCTTGAGCGTCGGCTGCGCGGCCTGGAGGCCGCCGCCACCCGCATCGCCAAGGGCAACCTGGAAGTCCGCGTGCCGGCCCGTGGCGCCGATTCGGTGGGGCGGCTGGCGGCAGCGTTTAATGGCATGGCCGAGCATTTGCAACAGCTGCTTGCTATCCAGCGTGAACTGGTGCGCGCTGTGTCCCACGAGCTGCGCACGCCGGTGGCACGCCTGCGTTTCGGCCTGGAGATGGTTGGCGACGCCACTACCGTCGAGGCTCGGCGTAAATACCTGGAAGGCATGGACAACGACATCCAGGACCTCGATGGCCTGGTGGATGAAATGCTCACTTATGCGCGCCTGGAACAAGGCTCGCCGGAGCTGAATTTCCAGCGCGTCGACCTCGATGCGCTGCTCGACCAGGTGATCGGCGAATTATCGCCACTGCGTCCGCAAGTGACTGTGGCCCGAGGGATTTGCTTGTCTTCGGCGCATTGGGACGACGCCTGGGTCGACGCCGAACCGCGTTACCTGCACCGTGCCCTGCAGAACCTGGTGAGCAATGCCATGCGCCACGCCCAAGGCCAGGTGTTGATCAGTTATCAGGTGGGCCAGGTGCGCTGCCGCATCGACGTGGAAGACGACGGCCCCGGCGTGCCGGAAAGCGCCTGGGAGCGCATCTTCACGCCCTTTCTGCGCCTGGACGACAGTCGCACCCGTGCCTCGGGCGGGCATGGCCTGGGGTTGTCGATTGTGAGGCGGATTATCTATTGGCACGGCGGGCGGGCGTTGATCAGCAAGAGCAATAATCTGGGCGGCGCGTGTTTCAGCTTGAGTTGGCCCAGGGATCAGGATAAACCCTGATGGATCAGGCGCTGACTGCGACCAGGCTCAACAACTGCCCATCATCCACCGCAAACTGGCCCACCAATTCCTTGCCATGGCACCACTCTTCGGACAGGTCCGTCAGCAGTCTCAGCCGCAGATGCCCGCCCTCCGACCATTCCAGCAACTCGGCATGCTCAAAGTAGAAACGCTTCTGCACAATGGGGTAGAGCGCCTTGAACAGGCTCTCCTTGGCGGAGAACGTCAGCGTCACCAACAGGGCGATCCTTTCCCTTGGCAAGGCGGCCATGCGCAGTAATTCATCAGCCGTCAGGATTTCCCCCGCCAAGCGCTCGGCCCGCTCGAGGCTCAGCACATTCTCCAGGTCCATCCCCAGCCCGCGCCATTGCGCCTTGTGCCCGACAATCGCGGCGGCATGCCCGGTGCTATGGGTGATGGAACCGCTGATAGGCGCGGGCCACACCGGTGCGCGGTCTTCGCCGATCGCCGGGATGCAGTCGAGGTGATCGAGTTGTTGCAGGGCGGCACGGGCGCACAAACGACCGGCGAGGAACTCGGCCTGGCGCTTGGTCACCGAGCGCTGAATGCTCGCCGGTGGCGGCACGGCACAGCGCTGGAAGTCGCCGACCGTGAGCAGGGCCGGGTCAAAACGCGTGCTGAGAAACACCGTGCCGGGTAACGGTTCGGGCAGCGGCCAATGGGCGTCGAGTGGGGTGCAGCAAGCGGGCAAGGGATTCATGGTCGGTATTTTGCCGAGTTGCGGGGCGTGAGGATAGCCCACTGCGGTTCAGGTGAGGTTCAGAGCCTGTTCAGGGGGAGTTCAGGGGGGGCTGCGTAGTCTGGGGCATACAGCCAAACGCATAGAGGTAACACCATGACTGCGATCAAACAGCTGATGTTGGCGTTAACCATGCTCAGTGCAACCGCTGGGGTCCAGGCATCCGATGGCGCCTTCGCCGCATTCGGCGGTGAGAAAACCAAGAAATCCAGTACCTTGATCCAGCGTGTCAGCTTCGAAGAAGTGGGCAGCCAACCCACGCCCTGGGGCCAGTCCCTGGGCCTTGCAACACCGCAGCCGGCCTACCGCGCCGGCTATGAACACCTGACCGGCCAGTTCAATGGCATTAAACTGCGCCCGCAAGACCTGCAGGGCCGCTATGATATCCCTCTGTCGGACAGTTGAATTGCTTTGGAGAGCCTTATGAAATTGCTGGTGGTGGAAGATGAGGCGCTGCTGCGCCATCACCTGTTTACCCGCCTGACCGACAGCGGGCATGTGGTCGAGGCCGTGGCCAATGCCGAAGAAGCCCTGTACCAGACTGGCCAGTTCAACCATGACCTGGCGATCATCGACCTGGGCCTGCCCGGCATGGGCGGCCTGGACCTGATCCGCCAACTGCGTGCCCAGGCCAAGACCTTTCCGATCCTGATCCTCACCGCCCGCGGTAATTGGCAGGACAAGGTCGAAGGCCTGGCCGCGGGCGCTGACGACTACGTGGTCAAACCGTTCCAGTTCGAAGAGCTGGAGGCGCGGATGAATGCCTTGCTGCGCCGCTCCAGTGGCTTTACCCAGTCGACCATTGTGGCCGGGCCGTTGCTGCTGGATCTCAACCGCAAGCAGGCGTCGCTCGAAGAGCAGCCGCTGGCGTTGACCGCCTACGAATATCGGATCCTTGAATACCTGATGCGCCATCACCAACAAGTGGTCGCCAAAGACCGCTTGATGGAACAGCTCTACCCCGATGACGACGAGCGTGATCCGAATGTCATCGAGGTGCTGGTCGGTCGCCTGCGTCGCAAGCTGGAAGGCCCGGCCGGGTTCAAGCCGATCGACACGGTGCGTGGCCTGGGCTATCTGTTCAATGAGCGCTGCCGTTGATTCGCTCGCTACGCGTACGCTTGATGCTGGCGGCCGCCACCCTGGCCGTGCTGTTCATGCTCGGCCTGTTGCCGGCCATGCAAGGGGCGTTCAGCCTGGCGTTGCAGGACTCCATCGAGCAGCGCCTGGCGTCGGACGTCACCACCTTGATCTCTGCCGCGCGGGTCGAAAACAACCGTCTGCTGATGCCGGCGCAGTTGCCCGACGAACGCTTCAACCTCACTGACAGCCGCCTGCTCGGCTATATCTACGACCGCGAAGGCCACCTGGTGTGGCGTTCGCGGGCGACCAAAGAAGAAAACATCAACTACAAGCCGCGCTACGACGGGCGCGGTAACGAGTTTGCGCGGATTCGCGAGGCCAACGGCCAGGAATTCTTCGTGTATGACGTCGAGGTCAGGCTGCTGGGCGGCAAGAGCGCCGCCTTCAGTATCGTGGCCCTGCAACCGGTGCGCGAATACCAGTTGACCCTGGAAGGCCTGCGCGAAAATCTCTACCTGGGCTTCGGCGCAGCCTTGCTGGTGTTGTTGACCTTACTGTGGCTGGGCCTGACCTGGGGCCTGCAAGCCCTGCGCCGGCTGAGTCAGGAGCTCGACCAGATCGAAGGCGGCACCCGTGAGAGCCTCTCCGAACAACACCCCCGCGAATTGCTGCGCCTGACCGGCTCCCTCAACCGCTTGCTGCACAGCGAGCGTGAGCAACGTGCGCGCTACCGCGATTCCCTCGACGATTTGGCCCACAGCCTGAAAACCCCGCTCGCGGTGTTGCAGGGAGTGAGCGAAGAAATGGCCCAGCGTCCGGAAGATCGCGAGCAGGCCCGGGTGCTGCAGTCGCAGATCGAGCGCATGAGCCAGCAGATCAGCTACCAGTTGCAGCGCGCCAGCCTGCGCAAAAGCGGCCTGGTGCGCCACCAGGTGCGCCTGGAGCCGGTGCTGCAAAGCCTGTGCGATACGCTGGGCAAGGTCTACCGCGACAAGCGCGTCAGTGTGTCCTTCGACCTGCCGGAAGAATGTGACGTGCCAATCGAGAAAGGCGCCTTGTTGGAGCTGCTCGGCAACCTGCTGGAAAACGCCTACCGCCTGTGCGTGAGCGAAGTGCGCATCAGCCTCGTGGAAAGCCTGGAAGGCACCGAGCTGTGTATTGAGGATGACGGGCCTGGCGTGCCGCCGGATCAGCGTGCCAGGATTCTGCAGCGGGGTGAACGGCTGGACCGTCAGCACCCGGGGCAGGGGATTGGGTTGGCGGTGGTCAAGGACATCATCGAGAGCTACGGTGCGCGTTTGACCCTGGGCGATTCGCCGTTGGGTGGCGCCGCCTTCAGGATTCACTTCCCGGCTTTGTGATCTTTAGGGGGGTACAGGCCTCATCGGGGGCAAGCCCCCTCCCACATTGGCGCTACATCTTTAGCTCTCTTGGGCTCGGTAAGCCCCCGGCGTCAACCCCGTCCACTTCTTGAACGCTCGATGAAACGCCGACGGTTCGGAAAAACCCAACTGCTCGGCAATCTCCTGCAACGACAAATCCGCCCGCCCCAAATGATAGATGGCGATGTCCCGCCGCAGCTCATCCTTGAGTGCCTGAAAGCTGGTGCCTTCTTCGCGCAAATGCCTGCGCAGGGTCTGCGGGCTGATGTGCAACTGCTGGGCGACGGCTTCCAGGTCTGGCCAGGGTGTACGGTCGCCGCTGAGCAAGCGGCGGAGCTGGCTGCTCAAGCTGTCGCCTTCATCCGGCCGTGACAACAGGTCGGCGGGGGAGCGCTCGAGGAAGTGCTTGAGCGTGCGTTCGTCCTGCAACAGCGGCAGGCTCAGGTAGCGGCTGTGAAATACCAGGCTGCTGTTCGGTGCGCCGAATACCTGGGTGCAGGGAAACAGCAGGTCGTATTCGCTGGCGTGAGCCGGCATCGGGTAGCTGAAGGTGGCCTGGTGCAGGCGGATGCGTTGGCCGATCAGCCAACTGCCGAGTCGATGCCAGATCACCAGCAGGCATTCGCTGAGGAAGTGATCCGGGTCCCACAATTGCGAGTCGTCCAGGCTCAAACGGGCCATTTCGCCTTCACGTGTCAGCTGCCAGCGTGGCCCCTGCGGGAATAGGCTATAAAACAATAAGCCGCGTTCCAGGGCTTTCTCCAGGGTGCGGCAGTGGATCAATGCGTGGCACATCATGGCAAAGGTGCCGCGTTTGCTGGGGCCGTCGGCAAACCCCAGGTATTCATCGTCCAGCGCCAGCCAGAGCATTTGCAGCAACCGGGTAAATTGTTCCGGCGCGATGCGGGCGCGAGGTTCGGTCAGTAGTTCCGGGGTGATACCTGCTTGCAGCAGCAGGCCCGAGTAGTCGTAACCGACCCGACGCGCACCGCCGAGGGCTGCCCGGGCGTAATGGCTGGCGATGGTACGTTCACGCATGCGAAGGCCTCTTCCATGGAAGGGCGGATGGTAGCCACCCTCGGATGGGGTCACAAGGCGGATATCCGCCAAATTGTAGGACGGGATCAGGTTGATGGGCGGAAATCCGCCACTCGATTCGGTGCCTGGGAGGGCACTTGTAAAGTACAAACCCTGATGTCTAAAGGCCTTCAGGGTTTTTCAGCAAAGTGGCACGGCGTTTGCGATAAGGATGACAGCGCAGGCTGGAACTACCGACCTCGCAAACAACAAATCCCTCCAGTGCAGGAGGGTTCGCAATTCAAGTGTCGTGGGCAATGGCGGATATTTGCCACACGGGACGATTGAGGAACTTTGCAATGACGACTCGTCAGCCTATCTACAAATCCCTGTACTTCCAGGTGATCGTTGCAATCGTTATCGGTATTTTGCTCGGTCACTTCTACCCACAGACCGGTGTGGCCCTCAAGCCACTGGGTGACGGGTTCATCAAACTGATCAAAATGGTCATCGCCCCGATCATCTTCTGCACCGTTGTCAGCGGCATCGCTGGCATGCAAAGCATGAAATCGGTCGGCAAGACCGGCGGCTATGCGCTGCTGTACTTCGAGATCGTTTCCACCATCGCGCTGCTGATCGGCCTGATCGTGGTGAACGTGGTGCAACCGGGCAACGGCATGCACATCGACGTCGCCACCCTGGACGCCTCCAAAGTGGCAGCCTACGTCACTGCCGGTAAGGACCAGAGCATCGTCGGCTTTATCCTCAATGTGATCCCTAACACTATCGTCGGCGCGTTCGCCAATGGCGACATCCTGCAAGTGCTGATGTTCTCGGTGATCTTCGGTTTCGCCCTGCACCGTCTGGGTGCCTACGGCAAGCCGGTACTGGACTTCATCGATCGCTTCGCCCACGTGATGTTCAACATCATCAACATGATCATGAAGCTCGCGCCAATCGGTGCCCTGGGCGCCATGGCGTTCACCATCGGTGCCTACGGTGTGGGTTCGCTGGTGCAACTGGGCCAGTTGATGATCTGCTTCTACATCACCTGCCTGCTGTTCGTGCTGGTGGTGCTGGGTGGTATCTGCCGCGCTCACGGTTTCAGCGTGTTGAAACTGGTTCGCTACATCCGTGAAGAGCTGCTGATCGTTCTGGGTACTTCGTCTTCCGAGTCCGCACTGCCACGCATGCTGATCAAGATGGAGCGTCTGGGCGCCAAGAAGTCCGTAGTAGGCCTGGTCATCCCGACTGGCTACTCGTTCAACCTCGACGGTACGTCGATCTACCTGACCATGGCGGCCGTGTTCATCGCCCAGGCGACTGACACTCACATGGACATCACCCACCAGATCACCCTGCTGCTGGTGCTGCTGCTGTCCTCCAAAGGCGCTGCAGGCGTGACCGGTTCGGGCTTCATCGTACTGGCGGCCACCCTGTCGGCCGTAGGTCACCTGCCGGTTGCCGGCCTGGCGCTGATCCTGGGTATCGACCGCTTCATGTCCGAAGCCCGTGCGCTGACCAACCTGGTGGGTAACGCCGTTGCCACCATCGTTGTGGCCAAGTGGGTCAAGGAACTGGACACCGACAAGCTGCAAAGCGAGCTGGCGTCCGGCGGTACTGGCATCTCGGAAACCCGTGAGCTGGATGACCTGGGCGTGGCCGAAGGCCCTGCACCTGTGGTCAAGTAAATCGCCGATGGCGTGAACTAACGCCGACAGCAACGCACAAACGCCCCGACTGGTTCGGGGCGTTTGCGTTTCTGGCGCGTCACTTCGGCGACTTTTGTTTTACAGTGAATGACTCGGTTGTAACGCTTGCAGGAGGTTATGTGGACAGTGTGGATCTGAATGTCCTGCGCAGCGTGCTCGAATGGCGCCGTGCCGGACAGCGAGTGGTGTTGTACAGCGTGGTCCAGACCTGGGGCAGCGCGCCGCGCCCGCCGGGCGCCATGCTGGCGTTGCGGGGCGATGGGGTGGTGATCGGCTCGGTATCGGGCGGGTGCATCGAGGATGACTTGATTGCACGCCTGCAGGATGGCCGGCTGCCTGAAGACGGGCCGCCGGTGCAGTTGGTGACCTATGGCGTTACCCGCGATGAAGCGGCGCGTTTTGGCCTGCCGTGCGGCGGCACCTTGCGCCTGACCGAGGAGCGGGTAGACGAGTGGGAATGGGTGGCTGAGCTGTTGGCACGGTGCGAGGCTCATCAGATCGTCGCTCGGGAGTTGGACCTGGCCACTGGCAAGGTGACGTTGAGTGGCGCGAGCAAGACCGATGTCGTCACCTTCGACGGTGAACGCCTGCGAGCCATCTATGGCCCACGCTGGCGCCTGCTGTTGATCGGTGCCGGGCAGTTGTCGCGGTATGTGGCGGAAATGGCGCGCCTGCTGGATTTCGAAGTACTGATCTGCGACCCGCGCGATGAGTTTGTCTATGGCTGGGAAGACCAGCACGGTCGCTTCGTGCCGGGTATGCCCGATGAGGCGGTGCTGAATATCCAGACCGACGAGCGCACGGCCATCGTCTGCCTCACCCATGATCCGCGCCTGGATGACATGGCGCTGCTGACGGCACTGAATTCCTCGGCGTTCTACATTGGTGCCCTCGGTTCACGGGTCAACAGCCAGAAACGCCGGGAAAACCTCGCGGCGCTGGGCTTGTCGACGGAAGCGATTGCGCGTCTGCATGGGCCGATCGGTTTGCATATCGGCAGTCATACACCGGCGGAAATCGCGTTGTCGTTGATGGCGGAAATTGTTGCGATCAAGAATGGTGTGGCGCCGATGCAGAAGAAGCCGTTGCCGGTGGTGGTTGAGTGAGCATCACCGCGATTGTGCTGGCGGCGGGGCAGGGCAGCCGTTTTCGCGCCGAGGCAGGGGCTGACCAGGACAAGTTGCTGGCTGATTGTGTGGGCCTGGATGGCGTAGTTCGGCCAGTGATCGAGCAGGTGCTGAAGAATCTGCCGAGTGCCGTGGCTGATCGTTGGGTGGTGACTTCAGCCGATCGTCCCGAAGTAATTCGCTTGGCAGAGATCTACGGTTGCAAGGTGTTGCTGCTGCGCTCGGCCGGCATGGGCGACAGTATTGCCGCTGCGGTTGCAGCCAGTGCTTCGGCGAATGGCTGGCTGGTGGTGTTGGGGGATATGCCGTTTATTCAGTCATCGAGCATTGAGCGAGTGATTGCGGGGTTGGAGGAGGGTGGCATCAGTGTGCCGGTGCAGGACGGGCAGTACGGGCATCCTGTGGCATTTGGCCGGGCATGTGGGCCTGGGTTGATGGCTTTGACCGGTGACCGTGGAGCCAAGCCGTTGTTTGCCCAGGCGGCGGTGCGTGAGGTGGCGGTAGATGACCCAGGTGTGTCATGGGATGTGGACGTGCCTGCGTTGTTGCATTACCTCTAGCCGGACGAACATAAAAAAGCCCCGCCTGATCACTCAGGCGGGGCTTTTCAGTGGCTGCGGGAATCAGGCGAGAGGTTTGCTCTCGTGTTCTGCTTCCTGTGCCGCGGCAGCAGCAGCGGCAGCGGCTTCAGCTTCCTTGCGACGACGACGCACTTCACGTGGGTCGTTCGGCGCACGGCCGTTTTCGGTCAGGGCGCTGACCGGTGCAGCCTCAACCACGGGGGCAGCCACTTCGGCAGCCGCCGGCGCTTCAACCACTGGCGCTGGTTCAACGACCGGAGCAGGCTCAACCACTGGGGCTGGCTCGGCAACCACAACTTCGGCAACCGGTGCCGGCGCTTCTTCTACCGCCGGGGCAGGTGCTGGCGCTGGCGCTTCAACCGGAGCGGCAGGCTCGGCAGTCCATTGGAAGGCGGTCTGTTCTTCACGAACTTCACGAACTTCCGGGGCCGCTTCGACAACCGGTGCTTCAATCACTGCTTCAGCCACAGGTTGAGGCTCGACTACCGGTACTTGTTCAGCCACCGCTTCAACTTCTGGCAGGGCTTCTTGAACCGGAGCAACTTCCACTTCCGGAACAACCGGTGCTTCGATTGGGGTAGTCGCTTCAACAACCGGTGCTTCTACGACTGGGGTTTCGGCAGCAGGTGCTTCAACGACCGGCGCTTCAACCACTGGGGCCTCGGCGGCAGGCACTTCCACAACGACGGCTTCTTCAACAGTCGCGGTAGCGCGCTCAGCCTGCTCGTGCGCCTGGGCTTCAGCCGGAGCGCTGATGACCGAGCTGGCAACGGCAGCGGTAACGGCCAGGCCGGCAGCCAGTTCGGCGCCAGTCGGCTCGCTGGTAGCGGCTTCTGCGTTTTCGCCGGTCTCTTCCGAGCCTTCGATCACGTTGCCGTTGGCATCGCGTTGACGCTCACGACGGTTGCTGCGACGACGCTGGCCACGGGAGCGGCGGCGTGGACGATCGCCTTCGGCGCCTTCCTGACCGTCTTCCTGCAGTTGCTCTTCGCCGGTCAGCACTTCTTCTTCGCTGGCGGCAGCCGCTTGTTCGGCACGTGGTTGACGCTCTTCACGCGGAGCGCGAGGCTGGCGTTCTTCACGTGGCGCACGTTCTTCGCGCGGCTGGCGAGCCGGGCGTTCTTCGGCAACAACAGCTGCACCGGCAACGGCTGGCGCAGCGTCCAGCGGCTCGCGCAGTTCGCGCACACGCTCTTCGCGCTCGCCACGTGGCTTGCGGTCTTCGCGTGGGGCGCGTGGAGTACGCGGGGCGCGCTCTTCACGCGGTGCCCGTTCTACGGTCGGGGTTTCTTCACGGGCTTCGCGAGGCGCACGCTCTTCACGTGGGGCGCGTTCTTCACGCGGCGCACGCTCTTCGCGCGGCTTGCGCTCTTCGTCACGACGGCCGTTGCGGTTACGGCTCTGCTGGCGACCGTTGCGACGCTCTTCGTTGCGTGCAGGGCGCTCGGTCGCTGGTTTCTCAACCACAACCGGTGCAGCAGGCTCTTCCTTGGTGGCGAACAGGCTTACCAGCGACTTCACCAGGCCTTTGAACAGGCTTGGCTCAGGCATTACGGCTGGCGCGGCAACCGGAGCGGCGGCTTCAACCGGAACCGGTGCGTTGGCACGGGCCGGAGCGGTTTTCACGGCGGCTTCCTGGCGGACCAGGGTGCGGGTCGCGGCGGCTGGCTGCACTTCTTCGACTTCGGCGGCTGCAGCGGCGATTTCGTAGCTGGACTGGCCGCTGTGGGCTTCCGGGCTGTCATCACGCAGGCGCTGCACTTCGAAGTGCGGCGTTTCGAGGTGATCGTTCGGCAGGATGACGATACGGGCACGGGTGCGCAGTTCGATCTTGGTGATCGAGTTGCGTTTTTCGTTGAGCAGGAAGGCTGCAACCGGAATCGGCACTTGTGCGCGGACTTCGGCGGTGCGGTCTTTCAGGGCTTCTTCTTCGATCAGGCGCAGGATCGCCAGGGACAGCGATTCAACGTCACGGATGATGCCGGTGCCGTTGCAACGCGGGCAAACGATGCCGCTGCTCTCGCCCAGGGACGGACGCAGGCGCTGACGGGACATTTCCAGCAGGCCGAAGCGCGAGATGCGGCCGACCTGTACGCGGGCACGGTCAGCTTCCAGGCATTCGCGGACTTTCTCTTCCACGGCGCGCTGGTTCTTGGCTGGGGTCATGTCGATGAAGTCGATCACGATCAGGCCGCCGATGTCACGCAGGCGCAGCTGGCGGGCGATTTCTTCAGCCGCTTCCAGGTTGGTCTGCAGGGCGGTTTCTTCGATGTCGCTGCCTTTGGTCGCACGCGCCGAGTTGATGTCGATGGACACCAGGGCTTCGGTCGGGTCGATCACGATGGAGCCACCGGAAGGCAGTTCGACCACGCGCTGGAAGGCGGTTTCGATCTGGCTTTCGATCTGGAAACGGTTGAACAGCGGAACGCTGTCTTCGTACAGCTTGATCTTGCTGGCGTACTGCGGCATCACCTGGCGGATGAAGGTCAGGGCTTCGTCCTGGGCTTCAACGCTGTCGATCAGCACTTCGCCGATGTCCTGGCGCAGGTAATCGCGGATGGCGCGGATGATCACGTTGCTTTCCTGGTAGATCAGGAACGGCGCGGAACGATCCAGGGAGGCTTCCTTGATGGCGGTCCAGAGTTGCAGCAGGTAGTCGAGGTCCCACTGCATTTCTTCGCTGCTGCGGCCCAGGCCGGCAGTGCGCACGATCAGGCCCATGTCGGCCGGTGCGATCAGGCCGTTCAGCGCTTCACGCAGTTCGTTGCGCTCTTCGCCTTCGATGCGACGGGAAATGCCGCCGGCACGCGGGTTGTTTGGCATCAGGACCAGGTAACGGCCAGCCAGGCTGATGAAAGTGGTCAGGGCGGCGCCCTTGTTGCCACGTTCTTCTTTTTCGACCTGGACGATGACTTCCTGGCCTTCGCTCAGGACGTCCTTGATGTTCACGCGGCCTTCGGGGGCTTTCTTGAAGTATTCGCGGGAGATTTCTTTGAGGGGCAGGAAGCCGTGGCGCTCGGAGCCGAAATCGACAAAGGCAGCCTCGAGGCTTGGTTCGATGCGAGTAATACGGCCTTTATAGATGTTGGCCTTCTTTTGCTCGCGTGCACCGGATTCGATGTCCAGGTCGTAGAGGCGTTGGCCATCTACCAGTGCAACACGCAACTCTTCGGGTTGAGTTGCGTTAATCAGCATTCTTTTCATGTTGTACCGTCGGTTTCCGGGCTGCCGGAAACGGCGTTCGGCACACACGACTTCTCACGGTCGGTGTCAGGTGCGTCAAGAGTGGTTGGCCACTCCAGTGTCCAGCAATAACAGGCCAATTGGGCCGGTACCGCGACGGACGCGTCCTGCTTGTTAGCGGTGGTGACAAAGGCACCACTTCAACAAAAGCTAAGGTCAGGAGGAGGAATCAACCGGCGACTGTGGACGAGATGAAGCGTCTAAATATAAGCCTAGTGCTACACGGTCCGACGGTTGTGCATCTCCACCCTACACGTATCCCTGATAATTCGGGTGCTGCCGCGCGCAGAATCCGCAGCGGGTTGGCATTTACCGTGTTCTCCAATGGGGAGTCCACGCTCATGGCTAAACAAGACTAGGTGTGGGCGGTTGCGCTCTCACTCAGCTCTTAACAGGCGTTGTTTCCGAAGCATTCGCCGTGGTCTGGTCCAAGACTGACTGCACTTTGTGAACTGGCCGTAAATATCGGCGCAGAACGCGAGTATTCACTCTGCTTTCTGCACTCGCTTCAGGCCTCATGTCACCTGCGCTTGTTACAATCTTGAACCTTCCAGGGTGGCGAAAGCCCCGTAGGACGGCCTCGCGTCCTGATGAATTGCGATGGTCAGGGCCGGCAGTTTGCCGCATGTCCTCTGTCCAGGCCGCTTTTGGCGGCGTTCGCGACTATAGCAGCAATGATTAAGTGCTTCAATTCCATAAAAAATTGTTATCATCGCCGCCATGACGACTACCGCCCCCCAGACCCCCAGCGTCCAGCTGCTCGAGGTCTCGCCGGAATATGCCGGCCAACGCATCGACAATTTTCTCCTGGCCAGGCTCAAAGGCGTGCCCAAGACCTTGATTTACCGCATCTTGCGTAAAGGTGAAGTGCGGGTGAACAAGGGCCGGATCAAGCCCGAGTACAAGTTGCAGGCGGGCGATATCGTACGCGTGCCACCGGTGCGCGTGCCTGAGCGTGACGAGCCTGTACCGTTGGCCCAGGGCTTGTTGCAGCGCCTGGAAGCCTCGATTGTCTTCGAAGACAGCAAGCTGATTGTGATCAACAAGCCCTGCGGCATTGCGGTGCATGGTGGCAGCGGCCTGAATTTCGGCGTGATCGAAGCCTTTCGTCAGTTGCGCCCGGATGCCAAGGAGCTGGAACTGGTCCACCGCCTGGACCGCGACACGTCCGGCCTGCTGATGATCGCCAAGAAACGCAGCATGTTGCGCCACCTGCACACCGCCTTGCGCGGCGATGGCGTGGACAAGCGCTACATGGCGCTGGTGCGCGGCAACTGGGCCAGTTCCATCAAGAGCGTCCGTGCGCCGTTGCAGAAGAGCAACCTGCGCTCCGGCGAGCGCATGGTCGAAGTGGATGAGGAGGGCAAAGAAGCCCTGACCCTGTTCAAGGTGCTGCGCCGTTTCGGCGACTTCGCCACGATGGTCGAGGCCAAGCCGGTCACCGGGCGCACCCATCAGATTCGTGTGCACACCCTGCACGCGGGTCACTGCATCGCGGGCGATACCAAGTACGGCGACGAAGATTTCTCCAGGGAAATCCGCGATCTGGGCGGCAAGCGCCTGTTTCTGCACGCCTACATGCTCACCGTGCCGCTGCCAGATGGTGGCGAGTTGAAGCTGCAGGCACCGGTCGATGAGATGTGGGCCAAGACCGTGGAGCGCTTGAGTGTCGCGCCTTGACTACAAACTGCTGATATTCGATTGGGATGGCACCCTGGCCGACTCCATTGGCCGGATTGTCGAGTCGATGCACGCTGCGTCGACCCGCTCGGGGTATGCGCTGTGCAGTGATCTGGCGGTCAAGGGCATTATCGGCCTCGGCTTGCCTGAGGCGATTCGCACCTTGTACCCCGAGATCAGCGACGCCGAACTGGTCGCGTTTCGCGAGCATTACGCCGATCACTACATCGCATTGGAGGCCACCCCTTCGCCGCTGTTCGACGGTGTGGCGCAGGCCCTGGAGGCATTCCGTGCCCAGGGCTATCACCTGGCAGTCGCCACTGGCAAGGCACGACGTGGCCTGGATCGGGTGCTCAAGGCCCACGGTTGGGAAGATTATTTCGATATCACCCGCGCCGCCGATGAAACTGCCAGCAAGCCTCATCCTCTGATGCTGGAGCAGATCCTGGCCCATTGCGGCGTGTCGCCACGCCAGGCCTTGATGGTGGGCGATGCCTCCTTCGACCTGATGATGGCGCGCAATGCGGGCATGGACAGTGTGGCGGTCAGCTATGGCGCCCAGGCTGCCGAGGCGTTGCAGCAATATGAGCCGCGTCTGACGATTGATCATTTTTCCGAATTGCGGGCCTGGCTCAACCGGGCCCAATAAGTCTTTGCTGGGGTTGATGGCATGAGTGATGAGTGGAAAGCGCCCGAAAAGGCTGAAAGCAGTGATGACAAAAGCTGGAAGCTGCTGGAGAAAACCCTTCTGGCCAGCGTTCAGGAGCAGCGTCGCGCGCGGCGTTGGGGGATTTTCTTCAAGCTGCTGACCTTTGTCTGGCTCATCGGCATGCTGGCGCTGTTCAGTCCACTGGTAGACATGGAAAAAAGCGCAACCCGGGGTGCCAATTACACTGCCCTGATCGAAGTGCGCGGAGTGATTGCCGACAAGGAGTCCGCCAGTGCCGACAACATTGTCAGCAGTCTGCGCGCCGCGTTCGAAGACCCTAAGGTCAAAGGTGTGATCCTGCGCATCAACAGTCCGGGCGGCAGCCCGGTGCAATCGGGTTATGTGTATGACGAGATCCGTCGTCTGCGTGGTCTGCACCCGGATACCAAGCTGTATGCGGTGATTTCCGACCTGGGCGCCTCGGGTGCCTATTACATTGCCAGTGCCGCTGACCAGATCTACGCCGACAAGGCCAGTCTGGTGGGTTCCATTGGCGTGACGGCGGCCGGTTATGGTTTCGTCGGCACCATGGAGAAGCTCGGGGTGGAGCGTCGCACGTACACTTCGGGTGAACACAAATCCTTCCTCGATCCCTTCCAGCCGCAAAAGGCCGATGAGACCCAGTTCTGGCAGGGTGTGCTCGATACCACTCATCGCCAATTCATCGCCAGCGTGAAGCAGGGGCGTGGTGATCGTCTGAAGGACAAAGACCATCCGGAGCTGTTCTCCGGCCTGGTGTGGTCCGGCGAGCAGGCGTTGCCGCTGGGCTTGATCGACGGCCTGGGCAGTGCCAGTTCGGTGGCGCGGGATGTGATTGGCGAGAAGGAGTTGGTGGATTTTACGGTTGAGGAATCGCCGTTTGATCGTTTCTCCAAGCGGCTCGGTGCCAGTGTGGCGGAGAAGCTGGCCTTTTACATGGGCTTCCAAGGTCCAAGCCTGCGCTGAGCCCCAGGCTACATATAGATCAAAATGTGGGAGGGGGCTCGCCCCCGATTGCGGTGGGTCAGCTGCGGGTTAGTTGGCTGATCCTCTGCTATCGGGGGCAAGCCCCCTCCCACATTTGCTTGTGGTGTTCTCAGGGGATTTGCACGCCTTCGGCCAGCAGCATATCCACCAGGCGAATGAGGGGAAGGCCGATGAGGCTGGTGGCGTCCGACCCTTCGGTACTTTGGAACAGGCTCACGCCCAACCCCTCGGCCTTGAAGCTTCCCGCACAGTCATACGGCTGCTCGACTCGCAAATAGCGCTCGATGCGCTCTGCATCGAGTTCGCGCATATGTACGGTAAAAGGCACGCAGTCGACCTGGCAGTTGCCTGTCTCGCTGTTCAGCAGCGCCAGCCCAGTGAGGAAACTGACGCGCTTGCCGCTGGCGGCCAGCAGTTGCTCGCGGGCATTCTCGAAGGTGTGCGGCTTGCCGATGATCCGGCCATCGAGTGCGGCCACCTGGTCGGAGCCGATAATCAAATACCCCGGATGGCTGGCGGCAAGGGCGCGGGCTTTCTGTTCGGCCAGGCGCTTGACCAGTTCCTCGGCGGATTCATTTTCGTGGTGACTTTCATCGATATCCGGTGAGCTGCAGATAAACGGCAGGTGCAGGCGGCTCAGCAATTCCCGGCGATACACCGAGCTGGATGCGAGTAATAAAGGCAGCATGGGCGTCTCCTCAGGTCGGCAGCGGATTCTAGCGGGGCGACCGGCTGACGCACAGGGCTGAATTTCCTTTGACATGGCTGGGTGCATCCCTATAATGCTGCGCCTATGTTGAATGACCCGATTCCACCTCACGTTGACCCGCGCAAATTGGCTGATCGTGGCACTTCCCTTCAAGGTGAGTTGCTGCTGGCCGATTTGGAGAGACTCTGCGACCCGCTTTCCGACACTGTCGGTACGGTGCAGGCCAAATTCGTTTTTGAACGAGATGAACGTAAATCTGTGGTAATCCACAGTTTTATCGACACCGAAGTCAAAATGGTTTGCCAGCGTTGTCTTGAGCTGGTCACCCTGCCGATCCACAGCGAGTGCAGTTATGCTGTGGTGAAGGAGGGTGCGAATACCCAGTCGTTGCCGAAAGGTTATGACGTGCTGGAACTGGGCGAAGATCCTTTGGATCTGCATGCACTGATCGAGGAGGAGCTTCTGCTCGCCTTGCCCATTGTGCCTGCTCATCATCCGGAAGAATGCCAGCAGCCGGCGGGCCTCGATGACGAGCCCGAACCGAGCGAGGACGAGGTAACGCGGTCCAACCCGTTCAGTGTATTGGCGCAGTTAAAGCGTGACCCAAACGTTTAGGAGTTAATCAATTATGGCTGTTCAGCAGAACAAAAAATCCCGCTCCGCCCGTGACATGCGCCGTTCGCACGACGCTCTCGAGGCTAGCACCCTGTCCGTGGAAAAGACCACCGGTGAAGTTCACCTGCGTCACCACGTATCGCCAGAAGGCGTATACCGTGGCCGTAAAGTGATCGACAAGGGCGCTGACGAGTAATCACTTGTCTGCTCTAGTCATCGCGATAGACGCAATGGGCGGGGACTTCGGTCCCCGCAGCATTGTTCAGGCCTGCATTGCCAGCCTGTCTGCAACACCCTCGCTGCACCTGGCCCTCGTCGGCCAACCCTCCTTACTTGAAGAAATGATTGCCAGCCATCCGGCGGTGGATCGCGCGCGCCTGACGATTACGCCAGCCAGCGAAACCATCACCATGGATGAAAAGCCTGCGGCAGCTCTGCGTGGCAAGCCTGACTCTTCAATGCGGGTGGCCCTGGAACTGCTGCGTGATGGCAAGGTGCAAGCCTGTGTCAGCGCCGGTAATACCGGGGCGCTGATGGCGTTGTCGCGGTTTGTGCTCAAGACCCTGCCCGGCATTGATCGACCGGCTATGGTGGCGGCGATTCCGACGCAAAAAGGCTATTGCCAGTTGCTGGATCTGGGCGCAAACGTCGATTGCAGCGCCGAGCATCTGCTCCAGTTCGCCGTGATGGGCTCGGTGGCCGCCGAGGCGCTTGGCGTGGCCCGCCCGCGCGTTGCCTTGCTGAATATCGGCACCGAAGACATCAAGGGCAACCAGCAGGTCAAGCTGGCCGCCACGTTGCTGCAGGGCGCGCGGGGTTTGAATTACGTCGGGTTTGTCGAAGGTGACGGCTTGTACCGTGGCGAAGCGGACGTGGTGGTGTGTGACGGGTTTGTCGGCAATATCCTGCTCAAATCCAGCGAAGGCCTGGCGACCATGATCGCCACGCGTATCGAGGCGCTGTTCAAACGGAACCTGGCATCGCGCGTTGTCGGCGCCCTGGCGCTGCCGTTGATGCGCCGCTTGCAGGCTGACCTGGCTCCGGCGCGGCATAATGGCGCGAGTTTTCTGGGGTTGCAGGGCATTGTGGTAAAAAGCCACGGCTCGGCCGGTGTCGAGGGTTTTCAAAGTGCGATCGCGCGGGCAGTGATCGAGATCCAGGAAAACCTGCCGCAACGCTTGCACGGCCGTCTTGAGGACCTGTTGCCTTAGGCGAATCGGCCCGGGAGTGCTTAAATGTGACCGGCCAGTTCAATTGACCATCCAATCTGTCAGTTTCGTGCGCTCCCACCGTAGGAGTGCGCATTTTTGACGACCAGATCATTAGGGGCTTGTTACATGTCTACATCCCTCGCATTCGTCTTTCCAGGGCAGGGTTCGCAGTCCCTCGGCATGTTGGCCGAGCTGGGCGCGCAATACCCGCTGATCCTGGACACCTTCAAGGAAGCTTCCGACGCCCTGGGTTACGACCTGTGGGCACTGACCCAGCAGGGGCCGGAAGAGCAACTCAATCAAACCGATAAAACCCAGCCGGCCATCCTGACCGCCTCGATCGCCCTGTGGCGCCTGTGGCTGGCAGAAGGCGGCGCACGCCCTGCATTCGTCGCCGGCCACAGCCTGGGCGAATACAGCGCCCTGGTTGCCGCGGGCAGCCTGACCCTGGGTGAGGCGGTCAAGCTGGTCGAGCGTCGTGGCCAGCTGATGCAAGAAGCCGTTCCGGCCGGGCAGGGCGGCATGGCCGCGATCCTGGGCCTGGACGACGCCGTGGTGATCGAAGCCTGCGCCGAAGCGGCCCAGGGCGAAGTCGTCAGTGCAGTGAATTTCAATTCCCCGGGCCAGGTGGTGATCGCCGGTGCCAAGGCTGCCGTTGAGCGTGCCATCGAAGGCTGCAAGGCCCGTGGCGCCAAGCGTGCGTTGCCGTTGCCGGTGAGCGTGCCGTCGCACTGCGAGCTGATGCGCCCGGCGGCCGAGCGTTTTGCCGAGTCCATCGCCGCCATCAACTGGCAGGCGCCGCAGATCCCGCTGGTGCAGAACGTCAGCGCCGCCGTGGCTGCCGACCTCGAAACCCTCAAGCGCGATCTGCTGGAGCAGCTCTACAAGCCGGTACGCTGGGTTGAATCGGTCCAGACCCTGGCCGCCAATGGTGCGACTGAACTGGTTGAGTGTGGACCGGGTAAAGTCCTGGCCGGCCTGAACAAGCGCTGCGCCGACGGCGTGTCGACTGCCAACCTCAATACCCCTGACGCCTTTGCTGCCGCTCGCGCGGCACTGGCCTGAATCCCTGAACTTAGGAGAAGCCTGCATGAGTCTGCAAGGTAAAGTTGCACTGGTCACCGGCGCAAGCCGTGGCATTGGCCAGGCGATCGCCCTGGAGCTGGGCCGTCAGGGCGCTGTTGTGATCGGCACCGCTACTTCCGCCTCGGGCGCCGAGCGTATCGCCGCGACCCTGAAGGAAAACGGCGTGCAAGGCACCGGCCTGGAACTGAACGTGACCAGCGATGAATCCGTGGCTGCCGTTTTGGCCGAGATCACCGCACAGTTCGGCGCGCCGGCGATTCTGGTGAATAACGCCGGTATCACCCGCGATAACCTGATGATGCGCATGAAAGACGACGAGTGGTACGACGTGGTCGACACCAACTTGAACAGTCTGTTTCGCCTGTCCAAGGGCGTTTTGCGCGGTATGACCAAGGCGCGTTGGGGCCGAATTATCAATATTGGCTCCGTAGTGGGTGCCATGGGCAACGCAGGCCAAGTAAACTACGCAGCCGCCAAGGCCGGTCTGGAAGGTTTCAGCCGTGCATTGGCGCGTGAAGTCGGCTCGCGGTCGATTACGGTCAACTCGGTGGCTCCAGGGTTCATCGACACCGATATGACCCGCGAACTGCCGGAAGCACAGCGTGAAGCGTTGCTGACGCAGATTCCGCTGGGCCGTCTGGGCCAGGCTCAAGAGATCGCGAATGTGGTCACTTTCCTGGCATCCGACGGTGCGGCATACGTGACTGGGGCTACAATCCCGGTGAACGGCGGGATGTACATGAGTTAAATTGTGACGGATCGCTTCAAAAATATGTCATACGAGCTGTCTAAAATCCGTTATAAAGCTGCAACTTAATTTATAGGCAGGTGGCCGACCGGGTACAGGATGAAGCTTTCAGTTGAAAAGCTGAAAAGGCTTTCTATACACTTACCCACTGGCCAGCTGCCTGAATTTGTCCATTAGGAGTTAAACAAGGTATGAGCACCATCGAAGAGCGCGTCAAGAAAATCGTCGCCGAGCAACTGGGCGTTAAAGAAGAAGAAGTGGTCAACACTGCTTCCTTCGTAGAAGACCTGGGTGCCGATTCCCTTGACACCGTTGAGCTGGTGATGGCTCTGGAAGAGGAATTCGAGACCGAAATCCCGGACGAAGAAGCTGAAAAAATCACTACTGTTCAAGCTGCTATCGACTACGTTACTAGCCACCAGGCGTAATAGTTTGTAGTCGTCGCTTGCTGTCAGGGAAAAACCGCACTGCTGTAACGGCGTGCGGTTTTTTCTTTAGCCCTGATGAAAAGTACGCGCTGAAGCAAAAGTGTCGTCATTAGAAAAAGGAGAGTGCTGTGTCGCGTAGACGCGTCGTAGTCACCGGTATGGGTATGTTGTCGCCACTGGGCACGGATGTGCCAAGCAGTTGGCAGGGCATTCTGGCTGGCCGCAGTGGTATTGGTCTGATCGAACACACGGACCTTTCTGCCTATTCCACCCGTTTTGGCGGCTCGGTAAAGGGTTTCAATGTCGAGGAATATCTCTCGGTCAAGGAATCCCGCAAACTCGACCTGTTCATTCAATACGGCCTGGCAGCCGGTTTTCAGGCGGTGCGTAATGCCGGCCTGGAAGTCACCGACGCCAACCGTGACCGCATCGGCGTGGCCATGGGTTCGGGTATTGGCGGTTTGACCAATATCGAAGAAACCAGCCGCACGTTGCACGATTCCGGCCCCCGTCGAATTTCGCCGTTCTTCGTCCCGGGCTCGATCATCAATATGATTTCCGGTTTCCTGTCCATCCACCTGGGCGCACAGGGACCTAACTACGCCATCGCCACGGCGTGCACTACCGGCACGCACTGCATTGGCATGGCGGCGCGCAATATCGCCTATGACGAAGCCGACGTGATGATCGCCGGTGGCGCCGAAATGGCGGCCTGCGGCCTCGGCATGGGCGGCTTCGGCGCGTCCCGTGCGCTGTCGACGCGCAACGACGAGCCGACCCGCGCCAGCCGTCCATGGGACAAAGGCCGTGACGGCTTCGTGCTGTCCGACGGTGCCGGCGCCCTGGTGCTGGAAGAGTTGGAACACGCCAAGGCGCGTGGTGCCACCATCTACGCCGAGCTGATTGGCTTTGGCATGAGCGGTGACGCCTACCACATGACCTCGCCACCGTCCGACGGTGCCGGTGCCGCGCGTTGCATCACCAACGCCCTGCGCGATGCCAAGGTGAATGCGGACCAGGTGCAGTACATCAACGCCCACGGGACTTCGACTCCGACGGGCGACCTGGCGGAAGCCGAGGCCATCAAGTCGGTGTTCGGTGAGCACGCCTATAAGCTGGCGGTCAGCTCCACCAAGTCCATGACCGGACACCTCTTGGGTGCGGCGGGCGCGGTCGAGGCGATCTTCAGTGTCATGGCCATCAAGGATCAGGTCGCGCCGCCGACCATCAACCTGGATGAGCCTGACGAAGGCTGCGACCTGAACTTCGTGCCTCACGAAGCGCAGCCGATGCCGATCGACGTGGCGATCTCCAACTCGTTCGGGTTTGGCGGTACCAACGGTTCCCTGGTGTTCCGCCGGTTCGCCGAGTGATGCACAGCTGGGTCGACGGTCAGCCAGCGGACAGCGTGCCCCTGAAAGATCGCGGCCTGGCGTATGGCGATGGGCTGTTCGAGACCATTGCCGTCAAGGCCGGACAGCCGGTGCTGCTCGACCGTCACCTGCAACGCCTCGACGAGGGTTGCAGGCGCCTCGCCTTGGTTGCGGATCCGATGGTGATCCGCAGCGAAGTGCTGGCCTACGCCACCGCCCTTGGCGAGGGTGTCCTCAAATTGATCCTGACCCGTGGCGACAGCCTGCGCGGTTATGGCATCCACCCTGGCGCACCGGTGCGCCGTATCTTGCAGGGCAGCCCGCCTGCTACTTATCCCAGCGCTCATGGAACCGATGGCATCCGCCTGTTTCCCTGTGCCACCCGCTTGGCCGAACAGCCGTTGCTGGCCGGTCTCAAGCACCTCAACCGTCTGGAACAGGTGATCGCCCGCGCCGAGTGGCAGGACACCAAGCACGCTGAAGGCTTGATGCTGGATGTGTCCGGTCGTGTGATCGAAGGCGTGTTCAGCAACCTGTTCCTGGTGTGCAACGGCTTGTTACTAACCGCTGATCTGACACGTTGCGGCGTGGCCGGGGTGATGCGCGCCGAGATTCTGGCCCAGGCACAGACCCTGGGCATCCCGGTGGCCGTGGCCGACATCAGTGTCGGGCAGTTGCAGCAAGCCGACGAAGTCTTCGTGTGTAACAGCGTTTATGGCATTTGGCCGGTGCGCGAGTGCGCTGCGATGAGCTGGTCGGTTGGCCCGCTCACCCGTAAACTGCAGGGCATTGTTCGCGCGCTATTGGAAATTTGAGTTGATACGAAAACTGTTTGTACTGCTGCTGATCGGTCTGTTCTCGGCGGCTTTGCTGTTGGGTTATGGCGCCTGGAAATACGACGCTGCCCTGAAGCAGCCCTTGAAGCTGACCCAGGAGCAATTGCTCGACGTACCGGCAGGGGCGACCCCCACCGGCACCTTCAATCGCCTGGAAGCTGACGGCGTACTGGACGGTGCCTTCTGGTTGCGTCTGTACTGGCGCTTCAACCTGGACGGCCAGCCATTGCACAGCGGCGAATACCGCATGACGCCCGGCATGACGGCGCAAGGCTTGATCGGCTTGTGGCAGCGTGGCGAAGTGGTGCAATACAGCCTGACGCTGGTCGAAGGTTGGAACTTCCGCCAGGTACGCTCGGCCCTGGCCAAGCATGAAAAGATCGTGCAGACCCTCTCGGGCCTGAGCGACAGCGACGTCATGGACAAGCTCGGTCACCCTGGCGTGTTTCCAGAAGGGCGGTTCTTCCCCGATACCTACCGTTTCGTGCGTGGCATGACCGACGTCGAATTCCTGAAGAAAGCCTACAACCGCCTGGACGACGTACTCGCCCAGGAATGGAGCAAGCGCGCTGCCGACGCGCCTTACACAGACCCTTACCAAGCGCTGATCATGGCCTCCCTGGTGGAGAAAGAGACGGGCGTGCCTGAAGAGCGTGGGCAGATTGCCGGGGTATTTGTGCGGCGCCTGAAGGTCGGCATGCTGCTGCAGACCGACCCGACGGTGATCTACGGCCTGGGTGAACGCTACAACGGCAAGTTGACCCGCGCGCACCTCAAGGAAGCCAATCCCTACAACACCTACATGGTCGCCGGCCTGCCGCCGACGCCCATTGCCATGGTCGGCCGCGAGGCGATCCATGCCGCGCTGAACCCGGTGCCGGGCAGCAGCCTGTATTTCGTTGCCCGTGGCGATGGCAGCCACATTTTCTCGGATAACCTGGATGCGCATAATGCCGCCGTGCGTGAGTTCCAACTCAAGCGACGCGCCGATTACCGCTCCAGCCCGGCGCCGGTGGTGAAGCCTGCCGAAGACGCAACGCCACCGGCGGATGTGCCTGCCGAGGCGCCGGTAGAAAAGCCGGCCGACCCTGCTCCGGACGCTACCGCGCCGTAAAGCCCGCAATAATTCTGACTAAGGACTGCCTGTGACTGGCTTGTTTATTACCCTGGAAGGCCCCGAAGGCGCCGGCAAAAGCACCAACCGCGATTACCTGGCCGAGCGCTTGCGCAGCGAAGGCATCGAGGTGGTGTTGACCCGTGAGCCCGGTGGCACGCCGCTGGCCGAGCGTATCCGCGAAGTGCTGCTGGCGCCGGGTGACGAGCAGATGAACCCGGACACCGAGCTGCTGCTGGTGTTCGCCGCCCGTGCCCAGCACCTGGCCGAGGTGATCCGTCCGGCCCTGGCCCGTGGTGCCGTGGTGATTTGTGACCGTTTCACCGATTCCACCTACGCCTACCAGGGCGGCGGTCGGGGCTTGTCCGTGGAGCGTATCGCCACCCTGGAAACCTTTGTCCAAGGCGACTTGCGCCCTGACCTGACCTTGCTGTTCGATCTGCCGGTGGAAGTCGGCATGGCCCGTGCCAGCGCCCGTGGCCGCCTGGATCGCTTCGAGCTGGAAGGCGATGGGTTCTTCAACGCGGTACGCAGTGCATTCCTCACACTTGCCAAGGCGGAGCCTGCACGGTACTCCCTGCTGGATGCAGCCCAGCCGCTGGCGCAGGTGCAGCAGGCCATCGACGCGCTGCTACCCGAACTGCTGGAGCGCGCCCGTGGCTGAAGCCTACCCGTGGCAGGACAGCCTGTGGCAACAACTGGCCGGCCGTGCCCAGCACGCCCACGCCTACCTGTTGCATGGGCCGGTGGGGATCGGCAAGCGAGCGTTGGCCGAGCGCCTGATGGCAAGCCTGCTGTGCCAGCGCCCGATCAATCTTGAGGCCTGCGGCGAGTGCAAATCCTGCCTGCTGCTCAAGGCTGGCAGCCACCCGGATAACTACCTGCTGGAACCCGAGGAAGCCGACAAGGCAATCAAGGTCGACCAGGTGCGCGACCTGGTCAGCTTCGTGGTGCAGACCGCACAGATGGGCGGACGCAAGGTGGTGCTGATCGAGCCGGTGGAGGCGATGAACATCAATGCTGCCAACGCCTTGCTCAAAAGCCTGGAGGAGCCGTCCGGCGATACGGTGTTGTTGCTGGTGAGTCACCAGTCCAGCCGTTTGCTGCCGACCATCCGCAGCCGCTGCGTGCAGCAGGCGTGCCCGCTGCCAAGCGAGGCCATGAGTCTTGCGTGGCTGGCACAGGCGTTGCCGGAGTGCTCCCAGGACGAACGGGTCGAGTTGCTGAGCCTGGCCGCCGGTTCGCCGTTGGCGGCGGTGAAGCTGCAGGTCCAGGGCGTGCGTGAACAACGGGCGCTGGTGGTGGAGGGGGTCAAGAAACTGATCAAGCAGGAAGTGTCCGCCACCCAGCTGGCAGAAAGCGCCTGGAAGGACATCCCCCTGCTGTTGCTGTTCGACTGGTTCTGCGACTGGTCAAGCCTGATCCTGCGCTACCAGCTGACCCAGGATGAAAACGGTCTGGGCCTGCCGGATATGCGCAAGGTGGTTCAGTACCTGGCGCAGAAAAGTGCCCAGGACAAGGTGCTGGCGATCCAGGACTGGATCCTCGCCCAGCGCCAGAAGGTGCTCGGCAAGGCCAACCTCAACCGCGTGCTGCTGCTTGAAGCGTTGCTGGTGCAATGGGTCGGTTTGCTCGGACGCCGTTAATTTCCGTGGCCGGCGGGTGTATCGTCGGCCAGACACTTTTCGTGACTGAAGTTGTAGACTCCTATGATTGTAGATTCCCACTGCCACCTTGACCGCCTCGACCTGGCCCAGCACGGCGGTTCCCTTGACGCTGCCCTCGACGCCGCACGCCAGCGTGGGGTAGGGCACTTCCTGTGCATCGGCGTCAGCGCGGAGAATGCAGCGGACGTCAAATCCCTGGCCGAGCGTTATGCCGATGTGGATTGCTCGGTGGGCATCCACCCGCTGGACCTCAAGCCCGGTGAAGCCCCGGCACTCGACTGGCTGCTGGGTGAACTCAATCACCCGCGTGTGGTGGCCATTGGCGAAACCGGCCTGGATTACCACTACGAACCCGAAGCCGCCGAGGTGCAGCAGGCTTCGTTCCGCCTGCACCTGCAAGCCGCCCGGCAGACCGGCAAACCGGTGATCGTCCACACCCGTGGCGCCCGTGCCGATACCCTGACCCTGCTGCGCGAAGCGGCATTGCCCCAGGCTGGCGTGTTGCATTGCTTTACCGAAGACTGGGACATGGCCAAGGCGGCGCTGGACCTGGGGTTCTATATTTCGCTGTCGGGCATCGTCACCTTCCGCAACGCCGACGCCCTGCGTGATGTCGCACGCCAGGTGCCCGCCGACCGCCTGCTGGTGGAAACCGATTCCCCGTACCTGGCTCCCATCCCCCATCGCGGCAAGCCGAACCTGCCGGAGTATGTGCGCGACGTGGCGGATTACCTGGCGATGCTGCGCGGTGAGTCCTACGAGCGTTTTGCCGAGCAGACCACTGAAAACTTCAAGCGCCTTTTCCCACTGGCCCACGTCGCTTCTTAACGCGAGGGTCAAATCGCAGGCAAAAAAAACCCGGGTTCTGGGGGGTGAATCCGGGTTAAGACCATTAGGAGTAAAACAAGGGTACGCGGTCCGTTGGTACCCAGGTCGGCGCTTCACTTGGGGGAGATGTCACGTCGACAGTTCAAGTATTGATCAGTATCCGATTCAGTCCAGTCGCGGCTGATCGTTTTTTAAACAGATTTGGAATACGCGCGCTTCGCTTGAGTTCTCATCAGGCCGGTGCACGGGTGCAGTTGTTGCGTATTATTTCTGACTGATATCAATGAAAACGTTGGCGTGCTGAAAGTAAAGTGCATTCCGGGTTCACATAGACATTGCCCAACGACCGTTCAGTCGGGATAATCCCTCGCACCGGGTAAATCGTATCGCCACGTATCCGTGGCCCTGCGCAACCCTCCCTAATCCGACCTTTGCAGACCTCTTCCTCATGCACAAAGAACCCCGTAAGGTCCGTGAGTTTCGCCGCCGTGAGCAGGAAATTCTCGACACCGCACTCAAGCTGTTCCTTGAACAAGGTGAAGACAGCGTCACCGTCGAGATGATCGCGGATGCCGTGGGTATCGGCAAAGGCACGATCTACAAGCACTTCAAGTCCAAGGCCGAGATCTACCTGCGCCTGATGCTCGACTATGAGCGCGACTTGAACGAGTTGCTGCACTCGGCCGATGTCGACAAGGACAAGGAAGCCCTGTCCCGTGCCTACTTCGAGTTCCGCATGCGTGACCCGCAGCGCTATCGCCTGTTCGACCGGCTGGAAGAGAAGGTGGTCAAGGGCCACCAGGTGCCGGAGATGGTCGAGGAACTGCACAAGATCCGCGCCTCGAACTTCGAACGCCTGACTTTGCTGATCAAGGGGCGCATCAGCGAAGGCAAGCTCGAAGATGTGCCGCCGTATTTCCACTACTGCGCCGCCTGGGCCTTGGTCCACGGTGCCGTGGCGCTGTACCACTCGCCGTTCTGGAGCAACGTGCTGGAAGACCAGGAAGGTTTCTTCCAGTTTTTGATGGATATCGGCGTGCGCATGGGCAACAAGCGCAAGCACAGCAGTGAGCAGCCACCGGCAGAAACGCCTGCCACGTAATGATTTGCTGCCACGCGTAGTACCCCAGGAATATACTCAGGCATGGACTCTTGCTAAAAGCTGATTTATCAGTCAGCTTTTAGCGCGCCCGAATCATCCTCTGCCGGAGTGATCCATGATCGTTGATCGTCAAGGCAGGCGTTTTCGCAATTTGCGGATCAGCCTGACCTCAGCCTGCAATTACGCGTGTACCTACTGCGTGCCTAACGGCAAGCGGCTGGTGGCTGCCCAGGACGAACTCTCCGCCGAGGCCATGGCCCGTGGTGTGGAATACCTGATCGAAGCGGCGGGCATCGACCGCCTGCGCATCACCGGCGGCGAGCCGCTGGTCAGCCCCAAGCTGGAAGCGTTCATGGGCGCCGTGGGGGGGATGGGGCTCAGCGATATCAGCCTGACGACCAACGGCCAATTGCTGGCGCGCAAGCTGCCGTTGCTGGTGGAGGCCGGGATCAAGCGCATCAACGTGTCCCTCGATACCCTCGACGCAGATGCCTTCCGCGGCATTGCCCGTGGTGGCGACCTGGCCACTGTGCTCGACGGCATGGACCAGGCCCGCGCTGCCGGCATCAAGATCAAGGTCAATATGGTGCCGTTACGCGGCCAGAACCTCGACCAGGTCATGCCGCTGCTCGACTATTGCCTGGAGCGTGGCTACGAGCTGCGCTTTATCGAATTGATGCGCATGGGCCACCTGGCCAAGGACTCCAACGCGTTCCTGCAGCAGTTTGTCAGCCTGCAACAACTGCTGGGTTTGATCGGTGAGCAGCATGAATACCTGCAAGCCAATGCGCCTGTGGATGCCACTGCCGTACGCTACGAAATCCCCGGTAAAGGCTTCTTTGGTGTGATCGCCAACGAAAGCGTACCGTTCTGCCGCACCTGCTCACGGTTGCGCTTGTCGTCCACGGGTTGGTTGCATGGCTGCCTGTCGTCGAGTAACCGTCACTACGTCGGCGACCTGCTGGACAAGCCGCGCCATCAAGCACTCCCGGCCTTGCAGGGGCTGTTGATGAAGGCGTTGGGTGACAAGCAGGAGGTGGCTTTTTCTGGCGGCGCCACCATCATGAAAATCATCGGCGGCTAACCAACCCGCCAAGCCAGCACACAACCAACTGTGGGAAGGGGCAAGCTCCTCCCACATTTGTTATAGGTTGCTGCCAAATGGCGCAAAACCTGCATCACACGCCCATTCGCCGGTTTTCCGTCACCGGCTTCTGGAGGATTAGGATGCGTAGTGTGGTTTTGTTGCTGGCGTCGTTGACGCTGAGTGGCTGCATGACCGTCAGCGATATGGCCGAAGGCACCCGCTATCAGATGAGCGACGCCGGTTTGCTGGACCACAGCGATACCCGCCGTACCGCCTCGGTACGCATACAGCCGGACTCCTTTGTCTTTATCGCCCAGGGCGCCTTTGTGCCGCCGGGCAGTGCCTACCCGCGGCCGAACGTGGTGGCCGAAGAAGCCTTCAATGGCTTTGTCGAGTACTTCCCCATGGTGCGCCGCGCCCGTCAGCCTGAAGGCCTGGAGCAGGCCATGGCCGAAGCCCGTGCGGCGGGGGCTCACTACCTGCTGTACTGCCGTTTCGCCAAGGCGGATGACCGCATCGGCAACGCGGATGAATGGGCCGACCAGGAAGCCCTCGACCGCGTCGGCCTGGACAGCGGCGTCATCCAGATCATGTTGATCGAGACCAGCACCCAGTATTTGATTGATACTGCACGTATACGCAGTCGTGGCGGTTTACTGACGTTTCACGACAACAAGCCAGAAGATCTGATTGCCCGCCCCCTGGCGCAGTACGCCCGCGGCCTGTTGGGGATGAGCAATCCATAAGACCCAGGAGAACCCCATGACCGATTCCGCCAAGGCCAACGACCTGTTGGCCCAGTTGCCCAAGGGCAAGGGGCCGGCCCCGGTGCACCTGTGGAACCCGGACTTCTGCGGCCAGATCGACATGCGCATCGCCCGTGATGGCACCTGGTTCTATCAAGGCACGCCGATCGGGCGCAAGCCGATGGTCAAGCTGTTCTCCAACATCATCCGTCGCGATGGCGATGATTACTTTCTGATTACCCCCGTGGAAAAAGTCGGCATCACCGTCGATGATGCACCGTTTGTCGCCATTACCCTGGAAGTCGAAGGGCAGGGCGAAAGCCAGGTGCTGCGCTTCACCACCAACGTCGATGACCAGGTCGAAGCCGGCCTCAAACACCCGCTGCGGGTGGTGATCGATCCTGTGACCCAGGAGCCTGCACCCTATCTGCGAGTGCGCACCAACCTCGAAGCCCTGGTGCACCGCAATGCGTTCTACCAGTTGGTGGAGTTGGCAGTGAGCCGTCCGATCAACGGTCAGAATTGGCTGGGCGTCTGGAGCGCAGGCGAGTTTTTCCCTATTGGCCTGGAGCCCTGAAGCCGGTTTTATCATCTCCCTGAAATAATTCGCTTGCTGCACATGGGCGCTTTGCGTTATCAATTTGTACATGATTAGACATGTTCGATTTGATAAGAAAAAACGCGTCGTCGACGAGCTCATCCGCCGTATCGAGGGTGGGGTGATGGCCGACGGTTTCCTGCTGCCGGGCGAGCACCAATTGGCCGAGGAGTTCGCGGTCAGCCGCGGCACCCTGCGCGAGGCCCTGGCCGAACTCAAGCGGCGCAACTACATCGCGACCCAGAGCGGCGTCGGCTCCATCGTGACCTTTGACGGCATGGTGCTCGACCAGCGCAGTGGCTGGGCCCAGGCCCTGGCGGACACCGGTGCGAAGGTCAACACCGATATCCTGCGCCTGGAAGCGGTGACCCGCCCGGACCTGCTCAGCCGTTTCGGCAGCGACCAATTCATTGCCCTCGACCGCCGCCGTCGCACTACCGATGGCACTGCCGTGTCCCTGGAACGCTCGCTGATGCCCGCTTCCGGAGGCCTGGAGGGCCTGCCAAGAGTAGGCCTGATCGATAATTCCCTGACCATCACCCTGGCTGCCTACGGATATGTCGGCGCCGAAGGGGACCAATGGATCGGTGCCGAGCCCCTCAGCGATGAAGATGCCGAGTTGCTTGGCCGCCCAGCCGGCACGGTGTTCCTCAAGGCTTCGCGTACCACCTACGACCGTCGCGAACGTTTCATGGAGTATGTCGAAAGCTTGCTCGACCCTCTGCATTTTCGCCTGCACCTGCAATTTGGAAACTCGAAATGACCCCGCTCAATCGCGCCCTCGGCGCGTTCTACGGCCTGGCCTTGGGCGATGCCCTGGGCATGCCGACCCAGTCCTTGAGCCGCGAACAGGTGCGTGCGCGTTTCGGTGCCATCACCGGCCTGGAAAACGCCGATGCCGACCAGCCCATCGCACCGAACATGCCCGCCGGCTCCATCACCGATGACACCGAACAGGCCATCCTGGTGGGCGAGTTGCTGGTGGAAGGCCGAGGCAAGATCGAACCCACTGTGCTTGCCGAGCGCCTGATCGACTGGGAAGCGGTGATGCGTGCCAAGGGCTCGCAGGATTTGCTCGGTCCCTCCACCAAGCGTGCGATCGACATGATCCTCGCCGGCCACACCCCGGAAGAATCCGGCCGCTACGGCACCACCAACGGCGCCGCGATGCGCATCACGCCAGTGGGGATTGCCGCCGATGTCAGCGACCCGGCGCAGTTTATCCAGGCGGTGATCCAGGCCTGCCAGGTCACCCACAACACCACCCTGGGTATTTCCAGCGCGGCGGCGGTGGCGGCGGTGGTGTCGGCCGGCATCAACGGTGTGGACCTGGGCGAAGCGTTGAACATCGGCACCCAGGTTGCCCAGCAGGCCGAAGGCCATGGTCACTGGATCGCTGGTGGGCGGATTTCCACGCGCATCAGCTGGGCGCGGACCTTGAGCGTCGGCAGCGGTGACAAGGCCCTGTTCGCGGACCTGTTGTACGAATTGATCGGCACCTCCGTCGCGTCCCAGGAGTCGGTGGTGGTGTCGTTCGCCCTGGCCCAGCAAGTGGCGGTGGGCGAGATGAATGCCTTCGAGGCGTTGTGCCTGGCGGCCAGCCTTGGCGGCGACACTGACACCATCGCGGCGATTCTCGGCGCCATGCTCGGCGCGTGCCTGGGCATGCAGTGCTGGCCCGAGGCGCTGATCGAACAGGTCAAGCAGGTCAATGGCCTGGATCTGCAATCGCTGGTTCAAGAGCTGTTGAAAATGCGCTGAGTCAGGACGACCGGAAGATTCGCTTTGTATACCTGCCACAACCACAACAATACAGGCACTTGGAGCACCCCCTCATGAGCAGTACATCTTCCGGTCAAAGCGCCGGGCAATTGGAAACACGCGGCATCGAACCGGTCCCGGAAGGCGAGTGCAACGGCCACCCGCTGCAACTGTTCTGGGTGTGGTTCGCGGCCAATATCAGCATCCTCGGCTTGCCGCTCGGCGCCACGCTGGTCGCGTTTCGCGGCCTGGCGATCTGGCAGGCCATCATCGTGGCGATCCTCGGCGCCGCCGGCTCCTTTGCGGTGGTCGGCATCATCTCCATCGCCGGCCGTCGCGGCCGTGCGCCCAGCCTGACGCTGTCCCGCGCCATCTTCGGTGTGCGCGGCAATATCGGCCCGACCCTGGTGTCGCTGATGTCGCGCCTGGGCTGGGAAACCGTCAACACCACCACGGCGGCCTTTGTGCTGCTGTCGTTGTGCTCGATCCTGTTCGGCTCGCCGGTCGAAGCCAAAAGCGCACCGGTGCTCACCCTGGTCTTTATCGCCATCTTCGTGCTGCTGACGTTGTCGGTATCCGGGCTGGGCCACGCCACCTTGCTGGTGATCCAGAAGTGGGCCACCTACGTGTTCGGCGCGTTGAACGTCCTGGTCGGCGGCTTCCTCTGCGCCACGATCGACTGGAGCGCGGTGTTCAACGCTACCCCGGCACCGTTGAGCGCGATGATCATCGGCATCGGCACCATGGCCGCTGGCACGGGTATCGGCTGGGCCAACGCCGGCGCGGACATGTCGCGCTACCAGCACCGCAGCGTCAAGGCGGTGCGCCTGGTGGCGTCGGCAGCATTCGGTGCGGGCATTCCGCTGGTGCTGTTGATCACCCTCGGCGGCCTGTTGTCGGTGGGCAACAACGACCTGGCTTCGGCCACCGACCCGATCGTCGCGATCCGCGACATGCTGCCGACCTGGATGGCCGTGCCGTACCTGATCACCGCGTTCGGTGGGTTGCTGCTGTCCAACAACCTGTCGGTGTACTCGGCGGGCCTCACCACGCTGACCCTCGGTTTGAAGGTCAAGCGCGTGCATGCGGTGATCGTCGATATCGTGGCGATCTTCGCCGGCTCCATCTACTTCATGCTGATCGCCGACAGTTTCTACGGCCCGTTCATCACGTTCATCTCTTTGCTGGCGGTGCCGATCACGGCATGGGTCGGCATCTTTGTGGTCGACCTGATCCACCGTCACTACTACAGCGCCAAGGACCTGCTGGACGTGAGCCCAAGCAGCGCCTACTGGTATCGCGGCGGTGTGGAATGGCGTGCCTTCGGTGCCTGGGCCGTGGCGATCGTGCTGGGCTTCAGCTTCACCACCATTGGCACCACCGCCGAGAACATCTGGTTCGCCGGGCCTTTGTCCGACTCGTGGCTGGGCCACAACGGCCTGGGCTGGATCGTCACCTTCCTGGTGGCCGGCGGGATTTATGCGGTGCTGGGCGGTGCGGCTGACCGTCGCCCGGCTTTAGTCGAGAGCCCTAATGTCTAGATTGCTGCACACCGGTCAGGTCATCGTCGACCTGGTCATGGCCCTCGATACCTTGCCCGCAACCGGTGGCGACGTGCTGGCGCAATCGGCCAGTTTCGAAGCCGGCGGTGGTTTCAATGTGATGGCGGCCGCACGGCGCAATGGGCTGGCGGTGGTCTACCTGGGCCGTCACGGCAACGGGCGTTTCGGCGAGCTGGCACGCGCGGCGATGCAGGCGGAAGGTGTCGAAATCGCCCAAGCCGCCAGCACGGATAAAGATACCGGTCTGTGTGTATCGCTGACCGAGGCCACCACCGAGCGCACGTTCATTTCCCATATCGGTGCTGAAGGCGAGTTGAGCGCCGACGACTTGGCGCGGGTGGTTCCACAGGCGGACGATTATGTGTATGTGAGTGGCTACAGCCTGTTGCTGGAAGGCAAGGCGCAGGCTCTGCTCGACTGGTTACTGGCCCTGCCTCGCGATATCCAGGTGGTGTTCGACCCGGGTCCGTTGGTGAAGGCACCGGATTCGGCGCTGATGGTGGCGCTGTTGCCGCGTATCGATATCTGGACCAGTAACGGCCCTGAAGCACTGGCGTTTACCGGGGCGGAAACGGTTGCAGAGGCGCTGGTCGACCTGAACCGTCATCTGCCCGGCGATGCCTTACTGGTGGTGCGGGATGGGCCGAATGGCTGCTGGGTGAGCCGCAATGGCCAGGCGGAGCATGTGCCGGGGTTCAAGGTGACGGCGGTGGACAGCAATGGCGCAGGGGATGCCCACGCCGGGGTGTTTATTGCAGGGTTGGCCGATGACCTGGCACCTGCCCAGGCAGCGCGTCGGGCGAACGCAGCAGCAGCGCTGGCCGTGACACGCTGGGGGCCGGCTACATCGCCTGGCAGCGCAGAAGTCGATGCCTTGCTGCGGGAATAGGGTGGGTCAAAAAATGTGGAGGGGGCAAGCCCCCTCCATATTTGAGGCTACTGGCTCGTTTCAGACTCCAGCTTGCGCGCCTCATCCACACCCGACGCCGTCAGCTTGATCGGCAGGTTCAACGCATACTCACCGGCGGCGTCGGTGGTCACATGCCCATCCTTGATCAGGCCGCGATCCTGCAGGAACGCCAACGCACTGGCGACGACTTTTTCTCCGCGGTAGTTATCCAACACCTCCTTGCCCAGCCCTTGAGGGTGAGCGTGCAGCAGGCGGGTCAGGACTTCTTTTTCAAGGTCTTTGTCGACGTTCATGCGTACCTCTTCACTGGGAAATGATCGGGTGTTCGTCAGGCGTTGGTTGGATCAGGGCGCAGGTTGTTTCGGAGCGCCGGGCAGGTTCGAGTCATCGCCCTTATTGATCTTGGGTTCATTGACCGATGGACCCATTTTGCCGTTGCCGACGGCGGCTGGCGCCTGGCGTTGAGTGTCATGACCCTGGGTGTGCGGGTCGGCGGCATTGGTATTGTCAATGACTGCGCCGCCATTGGTGTCCAGGCCGGTGCCCATGGATTTCTGGGACTCGGTGGTGGCGTCCGGATTGGTCGGGCCGGTAGAGGAGGTGGCTGCAAAACCGCTCAGCGAAACCGAAGACAACAGGCCAGCCAGGGCGAGGGCAGCAAACTTGGAATGCTTCATGAGGGTGTCTCCATATGATGAATGTCCTTACCCTCTATTGGTCCGCCGGTATTCTGCGTTCGTGCCTTGATGGCGACGAACGGTCTTGTGTCACCTGTAAGATTTTGTGTGCCAGTGACCACGAAAATGCGCTGCAACTCGTCACGAAAGCGCCTTAGTATGTGTGCTTTGAAATTGCCAAGGCTCACCCATGACCATCGAGATTCGCCCCGCCGTGCCCAGCGATGCTGCGCAGATCCTGACTTTCATCACCGAGCTTGCCGAGTATGAGAAGGCCCGGCATGAAGTGATCGCCAGTGTGGTGGACATCGAGCGCAGCCTGTTCAGCGAAGGGGCGACCGCCCATGGCCTGATCTGTTTGCGCGATGGCTTGCCGATTGGTTTTGCGGTGTTCTTTTTCAGCTATTCCACCTGGCTGGGCAGCAACTGCCTGTACCTGGAAGACCTGTACATCAACCCGGAGCAACGCGGTGGCGGCGCAGGCAAAAAGCTCTTGCGCCACCTGGCGAAGATCGCGTTCGACAACGGTTGCGGTCGCTTCGAGTGGAGCGTGCTGGACTGGAACGAACCGGCGATTGCCTTCTATAAATCCATCGGCGCCCAGCCGCAGGAAGAGTGGGTGCGTTACCGCATGGAAGGCGATGCGCTGCGTGATTTCGCCTTGGGCTAGCTGAAAATCAAAATGTGGGAGGGGCTTGCCTACTCCCACATTTTTTTGTGCTTTGCTCACTATATGGGATGCAAATTTATATATTGAGATGTTTCAAAAGATGGGTTTATAGTCGGCTGCATCAGCACTCACTACCAAAAATAAAACAGGTGAAGCGATGCAGGCACAACCGTTGTCACTCCCCGCCGTGCCCGAGCCCATCTACGGCGAGCGGCTCAAAGGCAAAGTGGTGATCATCACCGGTGCCGCCCAGGGCATTGGCGAGGCGATCGTCGCGTGTTTCCAGGCGCAGCAGGCGAAGCTGGTCATCGCCGATATCCAGGGTGAAAAGGTCGAGAACGTCGCGACCCACTGGCGTGAACGCGGCGCCGAGATCTACGCGCAACCGGTCGATATCACGTCCAGGGAGCAATGGCAGGCGCTGGTCAATGTGGCCATCGAGCGCTTCGGCCGGGTTGATGTGCTGGTCAATTGCGCCGGGGTCAATGTGTTCCGCGACCCGCTGGAGATGACCGACGAAGACTGGCGCCGCTGCTTCGCCATCGACCTCGACGGCGCCTGGTACGGCTGCCGCACGGTGCTGCCGCACATGATCGAGCAGGGCATCGGCAACATCATCAACATTGCCTCCACCCATTCCAGCCACATCATCCCCGGCTGCTTCCCCTATCCCGTGGCCAAGCATGGCCTGCTTGGCCTGACCCGCGCCCTCGGCATCGAATACGCGCCCAAGGGCATCCGTGTGAATGCCATCGCGCCGGGCTACATCGAAACCCAACTCAATGTCGACTACTGGAACGGTTTCCCCGACCCCCACGCCGAGCGCCAGCGTGCGTTCGACCTGCACCCGCCCAAGCGCATCGGCCAGCCGATCGAGGTGGCGATGACCGCGCTGTTTCTGGCGACCGACGAGGCGCCTTTTATCAACGCCACCTGCCTGATGATCGATGGCGGGCGGTCTGTGATGTACCACGACTAACGCGTTTTCCAATAACAAGAAAGAGGTGGTTCATGTTCAAGAAGACTCTAGGCACCCTCGCGCTCGCCCTTGCCTTCAGTGGCTTTGCATCGGCCGAAGAAGTGAAGATCGGCTTCCTGGTCAAGCAGGCCGAAGAACCCTGGTTCCAGACCGAATGGGCCTTCGCCGAAAAAGCCGGCAAAGAACACGGCTTTACCGTGATCAAGATCGCCGTGCCCGATGGCGAGAAGACCCTATCGGCCATCGACAGCCTGGCCGCCAACGGTGCCAAGGGCTTTGTGATCTGCCCGCCGGACGTGTCCCTCGGCCCGGCCATCGTGGCCAAGGCCAAGGTCAATGGCTTGAAAGTCATGGCTGTGGATGACCGCTTTGTCGACGCCAAGGGCAACTTCATGGAAGACGTGCCGTACCTGGGCATGGCGGCCTTTGAAGTGGGCCAGAAGCAGGGCACCGCGATGGCGGAGGAGGCGAAAAAACGCGGCTGGGATTGGAAGGACACCTACGCGGTGATCAACACCTATAACGAACTCGACACCGGCAAGAAGCGCACCGATGGTTCGATCAAATCCCTGGAAGACGCCGGCCTACCCAAAGACCATATCCTGACCGCCGCACTCAAGACCCTCGACGTTCCCGGCAGCATGGACGCGACCAACTCGGCCTTGGTCAAACTGCCTGCAGGCGCGAAAAACCTGATCATCGGCGGCATGAACGACAACACCGTGCTCGGCGGCGTACGCGCCACCGAAAGCGCCGGCTTCAAGGCGGCCAACGTGATCGGCATTGGCATCAATGGCACCGACGCCATCGGCGAGTTGAAAAAGGCTGAAAGCGGTTTCTTCGGCTCCATGCTGCCCAGCCCGCATATCGAGGGTTACAACACCGCGCTGGCGATGTACGAGTGGGTCACCACCGGCAAGGAGCCTGCGAAATACACGGCGATGGACGAAGTGACGCTGATCACCCGCGCCAACTTCCAGGCAGAGCTGACCAAGATCGGGCTGTGGAAATGACCGGCGCGGCCTTGCGTTTCAACGGCATCGGCAAGGAGTTTCCCGGTGTGAAAGCCCTGGCGCAGATCAGCTTTGAAGCGCGGCCGCGCGAGGTGCATGCGTTGATGGGCGAGAACGGTGCGGGCAAGTCGACGCTGCTGAAAATCCTTGGCGGCGCCTACCTGCCCAGCAGCGGCTCACTGCAGATCGGCGCGCAGACCATGGCCTTCCGAAACGCCGCCGACAGCATTGCCAGCGGCGTGGCGGTGATCCACCAGGAGCTGCACCTGGTGCCGGAAATGACGGTGGCCGAGAACCTGTTCCTTGGGCATTTGCCGACGCGCTTCGGGGTGGTCAACCGCAGCCGGTTGCGCAAGCAAGCGTTGGCCTGCCTCAAGGGGCTGGCGGATGAAATCGATCCGGATGAGAAGCTCGGTCGGCTTTCCCTTGGGCAACGCCAACTGGTGGAAATCGCCAAGGCGCTGTCCCGTGGCGCCCATGTGATTGCCTTTGACGAACCCACCAGCAGCCTGTCGGCGCGGGAGATCGACCGCCTGATGGCGATCATCACGCGCCTGCGTGACGAAGGCAAAGTGGTGCTCTACGTGTCCCACCGCATGGAAGAAGTGTTCCGCATCTGCAACGCCGTCACGGTGTTCAAGGACGGTCGCTACGTGCGTACTTTCGATGACATGAGCACGCTGACCCACGATCAATTGGTGACGTGCATGGTGGGTCGCGATATCCAGGACATTTACGACTACCGCCCGCGTGAACAGGGCGAGGTGGCGCTGAAGGTCGAGGGCTTGCTTGGCCCGGGCCTGCGTGAGCCGGTCAGCCTTCAGGTACACAAGGGCGAGATTCTCGGCCTGTTCGGCCTGGTCGGGGCAGGGCGCACGGAGCTGTTTCGGCTGCTGAGTGGTTTGACCCGCAGCACCGCAGGACGCCTGGAACTCTGTGGGCAACCACTGCGGCTGCATTCACCCCGCGATGCCATCGTCGCCGGGGTGCTGCTGTGCCCGGAGGACCGCAAGAAGGAAGGCATCATTCCGCTATCCAGCGTCGCCGAGAACATCAATATCAGTGCGCGTGGCGCCCACTCTGCGTTCGGCTGGCTGCTGCGCGACGGTTGGGAAAAGGCCAACGCCGACCGGCAAATCAAAAGCATGAAGGTCAAGACGCCGAACGCCGAACAGAAAATCATGTACCTGTCCGGTGGCAATCAGCAGAAGGCCATTCTCGGCCGATGGCTGTCGATGCCGATGAAAGTGCTGCTGCTGGATGAGCCAACGCGAGGCATCGATATCGGCGCCAAGTCGGAGATCTACCAGATTATCCATAACCTGGCGGCCAGCGGCATTGCGGTGATTGTGGTGTCCAGCGACCTGATGGAAGTGATGGGGATTTCCGACCGTATCCTGGTGATGAGCGAAGGCGCCCTGACCGGCGAACTCACCCGCGACCAGGCGGATGAAGCACGGCTGTTGCAACTGGCTCTCCCGCGTTCGCGGGCTTGAAGAATTCGAGGTGAATGATGTCCGAGGTAAAAACTGCAAAGGGCTTCTGGCCGGGTTTCAACCAGCGCAAATTCCTCGATGACTGGGTGATGCTGCTCGCCGCGTTGAGCATCTTTGTGCTCAGCGCGTTGTTTATCGACAACTTCCTTTCACCGCTGAACATGCGTGGGCTGGGCCTGGCGATTTCCACCGTAGGCATTGCCGCGTGCACCATGTTGTTCTGCCTGGCCTCCGGGCATTTCGACTTGTCGGTGGGCTCGGTGATTGCGTGTGCCGGCGTGGTCGCGGGCATCGTGATCCGCGACACTGACAGCGTGGTGCTCGGTGTCGCGGCAGCGTTGGCCATGGGCCTGGTGGTGGGGCTGATCAACGGCATCGTCATCGCCAAGCTGCGCATTAATGCATTGATCGCGACGTTGGCGACCATGCAGATCGTGCGCGGCCTGGCCTACATCTTCTCCAACGGCAAAGCGGTGGGGGTGATGGATGAGGGCTTCTTCGTGTTCGGCAACGGCCAGCTGATGGGCGTGCCGGTGCCGATCATCATCACCGTGCTGTGCTTTGTGTTCTTCGGCTGGCTGCTCAACTACACCACCTACGGGCGCAACACCATGGCCATCGGTGGTAACCAGGAAGCGGCATTGCTGGCCGGGGTGAACGTCGATCGCACCAAGATCATCATCTTTGCCGTGCACGGCTTGATCGGCGCCCTGGCCGGGGTGATTCTCGCCTCGCGCATGACCTCGGGCCAGCCGATGATTGGGCAAGGGTTCGAGCTGACCGTGATCTCGGCGTGTGTATTGGGCGGGGTGTCGTTGAGTGGCGGCATCGGCATGATCCGCCATGTGATTGCCGGGGTGTTGATTTTGGCGATCATCGAGAATGCGATGAACCTGAAGAACATCGACACCTTCTACCAGTACGTCATCCGTGGTTCGATCCTGTTGCTGGCGGTCATCATCGACCGCATGAAACAGCGTTGATCCCGAGCCCTATGAAGATTCGAATGTGGGAGGGGGCTTGCCCCCGATAGCGGTGGGTCAGTGGATACCTGTTTTTCTGATGTGCCGCCATCGGGGGCAAGCCCCCTCCCACATTTGGATCGCCACTGTATTGAGGGTCGGTATTTGCCATAATGCCCCCGCTTTCACACTAATAGGCCCGATATGCAGGAAAACGCCCACATCCCCGTCAAAGATACCGCCCCCACTGGCACCCAGACCCTGTTGCGCGGCCTGGGCGTGGTGCAGGCCGTGGCGGCGGGTGCGCGGGATCTGAAAGAGATCGCCAAGCGCATCGGCACCACTCGCAGCACCACCCACCGCCTGGCCAGTTGCCTGGTGGAGGAGCGTTACCTGCGCGTGGTGCCGCAAGTGGGTTACCTGCTGGGGCCGAAATTGATCGAACTGGGGTTCCAGGCGCGCGAAGAGCTGCCACTGGTGACCCTGGCCATTCCGTATCTGGATGAGCTGTCGGCGCTGACCGGTGACACCATCCACCTGGCCATCCGTGAATACGACGATGTGCTCTACCTGCACAAGAACCCCGGCCGCAATGGCCCGGAAATGCGCTCGCGGGTCGGCCACCGCATGCCGCTGGCGCGGACCGGGATCGGCAAGGCATTGCTGCTGGATGACACGGTGGAGGAGTGGCAGCGCCTGTACGACGTCAGCCTGCCGGCGGGTGGGAAAAGCCTGCAATGGCCGCAGCACCCGGAACAATCCTGGGCTCAGTTCGAGCAGCGCATGCGTGAATACGTGGTGGGTGGGTATGCGTTCGACCTGGAAGACAACGAACCGTCGATCCGCTGCGTAGCGGCACCGGTGCGCGATGCCAGCCGGCGCATCGTCGCCGGCATCAGCATCGCCAGTACCGTGCCCTACATGCCGCTGGAGAAAATGGCCGAGCTGATCCCCGTGGTCAAACAGGTCGCAGCCCGGCTGTCGGCGGAGTTGGGCGCTAAGGCCTGATCAGGCCTTCAAGGTCGCCATGTCGATGACAAAACGGTACTTCACATCGCCGGCGATCATGCGGCTGTAGGCTTCGTTGATATGGCGGATGTCGAGCATTTCGATGTCGCAGGTGATGTTGTGCTCGGCGCAGAAATCCAGGACTTCCTGGGTTTCGGCAATGCCACCGATCAAGGAACCGGCCAGCACTTTACGGCCCAGCACCAGCTTGGCGGCGTTGACGGGCGGGTCGACCGGTTCGATCAGACCCACCAGGATATGCACGCCGTCAAAGCGCAGCACGTCGAGGTAAGGGTTCAGGTCGTGCTGCACCGGGATGGTGTCCAGCAGGAAGTCGAAACTGCCGGCGGCGGCGTTCATCTGCTCGGTATCGGTGGACACGATCACATGGTCGGCCCCCTGGCGACGACCTTCCTCAGCCTTGCTCGCCGAGCGGGTGAACAATGTCACTTCCGCACCCATCGCCTTGGCGAACTTGATGCCCATATGGCCCAGGCCACCCATGCCCAGCACGCCGACCTTATCGCCGGCCTTTACGCCGTAGTGCTTGAGCGGCGAGTAAGTGGTGATGCCGGCGCACAGGATCGGTGCCGCGCTGGCCAGGTCGAGCTTGGCCGGGATCTTCACCACGAAGTGTTCGCTGACCACGATGCTGTCCGAGTAACCGCCCATGGTGTTGCTGCCGTCTACGCGGTCCGGGGTGGCGTAGGTCATGGTCGGGCCTTCGAGGCAGTATTGCTCAAGGTCCGATTTGCAGGCGTCGCAGTGACGGCACGAGTCGACCATGCAGCCGACGCCGACCAGGTCGCCGACTTGGTGCGCGGTGACATTGGCACCAACGGCAGTGACCTTGCCGACAATCTCGTGGCCCGGCATCAGCGGGTATACGGCGATGCCCCATTCGTTGCGAGCCTGGTGGATGTCGGAGTGGCAGACGCCGCAGTAGAGGATCTCGATGGCCACGTCATCGGCGCGCGGGCTGCGGCGCTGGAAGGACATGGGGGCGAGGGGAGTGGTGGCCGACTGGGCGGCATAACCGATGGCGGTATACATGGGGAAACCTCGCAAAAGCCTGGACTGTAGAGGTGGCGCATTCTGCGCGCCGACCCTGGGAGCGAACATGGCAAATGCTCCGAGTCTCATGCCTATTCGTCCGGGAGTGCCCCTGGTTTGGATCCATTGGCCGCCAGACCTGCGATGATGTTCTCATCCCTTATTCGCGAAGTTTTTTGCCATGTTGTTGACCCGCCATCTCGATGCCAACGCCACCTTGGTTGCCTTGATTGAGGGGCTTACGCCCTGCGACGGTTTCTCCCCGACCCACCTGCCCGGTGTGCAAGTGCTGCGCGCCAGTTGTGACGTGGCACGCGGGCCGCAGATCTATGAGCCAAGCCTGATGTTCGTGGCCCAAGGCAGCAAAGTCGCCTACCTGGGGCCGCGCACGCTGGAGTATGGCGCCGGGCATTACCTGATCCAGGCCATGCCGGTGCCGTTCGAGTGCGAGACGTTTGCCATGGGCTCCGATGCGCCGTTGTATGGCGTCACGGTGGGCATTGACCGCGTGGTCTTGGGCGAATTGGTGATGGCCATGGGCATTCAGGCCGGGCCGCCGCCCACGGCGCAGACGCTGGAGTCGATGAGTTCGGTGATGCTCGATGATGCGATGCGCGGTGCCGTCGAACGGCTATTGGAGTGTCTGCACGATCCGCTGGAAAGCCGGATCATGGGGCCGGCGCGGGTCCGGGAAGTGTTGTTCACCGCTTTACGAGGTCCGCAAGCGGATGTATTGCGGGCGCTGGTGGAACAGCAGGGGCAGTTTTCGCGCATCGCCACGTCGTTGAATCACCTGCATGCCCATTACGCCGAGCCGCTGAATATCGAGACGCTGGCGGGGTATGCGCACATGAGTGCGTCGACCTTTCATGAGCACTTCAAGCGCTGCACGTTGTTGTCGCCGGTGCAGTACCTGAAGCGTTTGCGTCTGCTCAAGGCCCAACAGTTGCTGCTGGTGGACGGCATGGGCGTGGCGCAGGCGGCGCATAGCGTGGGGTATCAGAGTACGTCGCAGTTCAGTCGGGAATATAAACGCTATTTCCTGCGTAATCCCGGCGAAGAGCGCGCAGCATAAAAAAGGCTCCCATTTGGGAGCCTTTTTGTTCGAGCCGCGAGCTTACATATTCGGGTAAGTCGGCCCACCCGCGCCTTCCGGCGTAACCCAGGTGATGTTCTGCGAAGGGTCCTTGATGTCACAGGTCTTGCAGTGCACGCAGTTCTGGGCGTTGATCTGGAAGCGCTTCTCGCCGTCTTCCTGGGTGATCACTTCATACACGCCGGCCGGGCAGTAGCGCTGCGCCGGTTCATCGTAGAGCGGCAGGTTGGTGCCGATCGGGATGCTCGCGTCTTTCAACTTCAAGTGGCACGGCTGTTCTTCTTCATGGTTGGTACCGGAGATGAACACCGAGCTCAGCTTGTCGAAGCTCAGCTTGCCGTCGGGTTTCGGGTAGTCGATCTTCTTGCTGTCCTTGGCCAGCTTGAGGCAGGCGTAGTCCGGCTTGGTGTCGTGCAGGGTGAACGGCATCTTGCCGCCCAGGATGTTCTGGTCGAACCAGTTGAAACCGGCACCGATGATCGGGCCGAACTTGTGCATCGCCGGGCCGAAGTTGCGGCTGGCGAACAGTTCTTCGTAGAGCCAGCTGGACTTGAAGCTGTCGACGTACGCGGTCAGTTCATCACCGCCTTCGGATTCGGCAAACAGGCGGTCGGCCACGGCGTCGGCGGCAAGCATGCCGGACTTCATCGCGGTGTGGCTGCCCTTGATCTTGGCGAAGTTCAGGGTGCCGAGGTCGCAACCGATCAGCGCGCCGCCCTTGAAGACCATCTTCGGCAGCGAGTTCAGGCCGCCTTTGCAGATGGCACGGGCGCCGTAGCTGATGCGCTTGCCGCCTTCGAGGTACTGGGCCAGCACCGGGTGGTGCTTGAGGCGCTGGAACTCATCGAACGGCGACAGGAAGGTGTTGCTGTAGGACAGGTCGACGATCAGGCCGACCACCACCTGGTTGTTTTCCAGGTGATAGAGGAACGAGCCGCCGGTGTTCTCGGCGCTCATGATGTCCAGCGGCCAGCCGGCGGTGTGCACCACCAGGCCAGGCTGGTGCCTGGCCGGGTCGATTTCCCAGATTTCCTTGAGGCCGATGCCGTAGTGCTGGGCGTCGGCGTCGCTGTCCAGGTTGAAGCGCTGGATCAGTTGTTTGCCGATGTGGCCACGGCAACCTTCGGCGAACAGCGTGTACTTGCCACGCAGCTCCATGCCTGGGGTGTAGACGCCTTCCTTTGGGTTGCCCTCGCGATCGACGCCGAGGTCACCGGTGATGATGCCGCGCACCACGCCGTTTTCGTCGAACAGCGCTTCCTGGGCGGCGAAGCCTGGGTAGACTTCCACGCCCAGGTTCTCGGCCTGCTGGGCCAGCCAGCGGCACAGGTTGCCCAGGGAAATGATGTAGTTGCCTTCGTTGTGCATGGTCTTGGGCACAAAGAAGTCAGGGACCTTGGTGGAGGCTTCGGGGCTGCGCAGTACATAGATGTCATCGCGCACCACCGGAGTGTTGAGCGGCGCACCGAGTGCTTTCCAGTCCGGGAACAGTTCGTTCAGGGCGCGGGGTTCGAACACGGCACCGGAGAGGATATGCGCGCCGACTTCGGAGCCTTTCTCGACCACGCAGACGCTGATTTCCTTACCGGCTTCGGAGGCCTTCTGCTTCAGGCGGCAGGCGGCAGACAGTCCCGCCGGGCCAGCGCCGACGATGACCACGTCGAATTCCATGTATTCGCGTTCCACAGGCTATCTCCTACTCAAGGCTCAACAGGCTTTTTTTCTAATGGGTGGAGGTTCGGTGTTGTCTTGCGGCAACGGCAAGACCCACCTTTCTCTCTAGGTGGCGCATTATATCTACACCACTGGCAGCGTCCAATACAAACGTTTGTTTGAATTGCCCGCAGGCTAGATAAATCACAGTGGTGCGGCTTATGACTGGCTATTTTGCCGTATTGACCAGAATAGGCGTTCCGGTCAATATACGGTCGGTTTTGCGCTTACCGTAGGCAGACAGCAGGTTTCAAGAGCACGTCCAAAAGCAAGACAGGTGACGCGTGCCCAACCATTGGCGCGCAGTTTACACGCTGCGATAAAGAATGACCTCTCAGTCACCCCTGACGAACGGTCATCATTTCCCGTGAGCAAGGTCGCCGCCTGCGTTTTTGGAGGTGCCCTTGTGTGCCGATGAGCATCAACCGCCAGGTTCGCCTAGGCGACTTTCTTTTCACCGGAGAGTAACGAGGAATCCATGAAGGTTCTTGTAGCTGTCAAACGCGTTGTCGATTACAACGTGAAAGTTCGCGTCAAGGCGGACAATTCCGGCGTCGACCTCGCTAACGTCAAGATGTCGATGAACCCGTTCTGCGAAATCGCCGTGGAAGAAGCCGTACGCCTGAAAGAGAAAGGCGTGGCGACTGAAATCGTCGTGGTTTCCATCGGTCCTGCCACTGCTCAAGAGCAGCTGCGTACCGCCCTGGCACTGGGCGCCGACCGAGCCATCCTGGTCGAGTCCGCTGAAGAGCTGACCTCCCTCGCCGTGGCCAAGCTGCTCAAAGCCGTTGTCGACAAGGAACAGCCTCAGCTGGTTATCCTCGGCAAACAGGCCATCGACAGCGACAACAACCAGACTGGGCAGATGCTGGCTGCGCTGACCGGTTACGGCCAGGGTACCTTCGCCTCCAAAGTCGAAGTGAGCGGCGACAGCGTGGCTGTCACCCGTGAAATCGACGGCGGCGCGCAGACCGTTTCTTTGAAACTGCCGGCCATCGTCACCACCGACCTGCGTTTGAACGAGCCGCGCTACGCGTCCCTGCCAAACATCATGAAAGCCAAGAAGAAGCCGCTTGAGTCGCTGACTCCGGAAGCTTTGGGCGTTTCCACCGCTTCCACCAACAAGACCGTCAAAGTTGGAGCACCGGCTGCACGCAGCGCGGGCATCAAGGTCAAGTCGGTGGCTGAACTGGTCGAGAAACTGAAAAACGAAGCGAAGGTAATCTAACCATGACTATCTTGGTAATCGCAGAACACGACAACAAAGTGCTGGCCCCGGCCACCCTGAACACCGTGGCTGCCGCTGCGAAAATCGGTGGTGATATCCACGTATTGGTTGCGGGCCAGGGCGCTGGCGCGGTGGCTGAAGCCGCTGCGAAAGTCGCTGGCGTGAGCAAAGTACTGGTCGCCGACAACGCGGCCTACGCTCACCAACTGCCGGAAAACGTTGCGCCTCTGGTTGCAGAGCTTGGCGGTGGCTACAGCCACATCCTGGCTGCCGCCACCTCCAACGGCAAAAACATCCTGCCACGCGTTGCCGCGCAGCTGGACGTTGACCAGATCTCCGAGATCATCTCGGTCGAAAGCGCCGACACCTTCAAGCGCCCGATCTATGCCGGTAACGCTATCGCTACCGTACAGTCCAACGCTTCGGTCAAAGTCATCACCGTGCGTGCCACCGGTTTCGACCCGGTTGCCGCTGAAGGTGGTTCGGCTGCCGTTGAAGCCGTCGCCGCTGCCCACGACGCTGGCACCTCCAGCTTTGTAGGCGAAGAGCTGGCCAAGTCGGACCGTCCTGAGCTGACCGCTGCCAAGATCGTCGTTTCCGGCGGCCGTGGCATGCAGAACGGTGACAACTTCAAGCACCTGTACGCCCTGGCCGACAAGCTGGGCGCTGCGGTCGGCGCTTCCCGCGCGGCCGTCGACGCAGGTTTCGTACCCAACGACATGCAGGTCGGCCAGACCGGCAAGATCGTTGCGCCACAGCTGTACATCGCCGTCGGTATCTCTGGCGCGATCCAGCACTTGGCCGGTATGAAGGACTCCAAAGTGATCGTTGCGATCAACAAGGACGAAGAAGCACCGATCTTCCAGGTGGCTGATTACGGCCTGGTGGCGGACTTGTTCGAAGCCGTCCCTGAGTTGGAGAAGCTGGTCTAATCCAGTCGCTTCACTTATAAAGAGCCCGGTCCTAGTGACCGGGCTTTTTTTTGACTTGCTGGAGACACACGCCATGGAATTGCGCCCCTGGGCTGTACTGCTGGGCCTCACACTGCTGCCGAGCCTGGCGCTGGCCGCCGGCAAATGCGACCGCCTGGTGATCACCGGCAGCCCGGACGCGCCGCCCCTGCTCTGGCGTGACCCGCAAGACCCCACGCACCTGATCGGCGCCACCGCCGACGTGCTGCAACAGGTGGGCAAGGACCTCGGGTTGAAAATCGACCTGCTCTATGGCGGCAAACGCCCGCTGGCCCTGGATGAGGTGCGCAGCGGGCGCATGGATATCCTCGCCGATGCGCCGCTGAACCTGGGCGAGCTGGAAACCCTCGACTACATTCACCCGGCCCTGGTGCAGCTCGACTACCTGGTGTGGACGCGCAAGGATTCAGCGCTGGTCTACACCACGGCGGCCGACCTGCACGGGCACAAAGGCGCGGTGTCGGAACGTGCGCGCTTGAGTGCCGCCTTCGAGACCTTCGTCGGCCAGCAATTGAGCCTGCAACGCCTGGCGTCCCTGACGCCGGCGTTCCAGAAGCTGCTGCTGGGAGAGGTCGACTATGTCCTCGCCGGACGCTATTCCGGCATGGCGACGGCGCAGACCCTGGGCATGAGCAACGACCTGATCGCCCGCGACGTGCCCGTCGATCAGCCGGGCCTGTACCTGGCGATTTCCCACAACTCGGCCTGCAACGATCCGTGGTTGCGCGGACAGCTCGCCAAAAAGATGACAGAATTGCCCGGGTCTGGTGTGACGGAAGCCGCGTTGCAGCGCAATCTGGAACGTTGGAAAGCGCAATTGCAACAACCCGTCGGCACCCCAACAAAGTAGGGATTTTCAGTGACTCTTCGACCTCTTTTCGCGGCCCTCGCCGTTGTCGCTCTGGCGGGATGTGCAGCTGATCCTGCGCCGAATGAACAAATTCGCCTCACCCAGCAAGCCCTGGAGCAAGCCAGCGCCGTTGGCGCCAACCCTGATGAATCGCCCGAACTGAAACTGGCCGAAGAGAAATTCGCCCGGGCCAAGTCGAGCATGGCTGACCAGTCCTACAAAAATGCACGCATGCGCTTTGAGCAAGCCGAGTTGGACGCGCGGCTGGCAGAAGCCAAAGTGTTGACCCGCAAGAGCCAGGAGCAGTTGAACGTGCTCAACACCCGCATCACGCGCCTGCGCAAGCAACTGCAGTTGGGGGACGCCCAATGAGCCCGATGATCCGTGGTTTGAGCTGTGCGCTGCTGTTGGGCACTGCTGTATTGGGCGGTTGTGCCAGCCATCCCGACAGCGAACAGGCCCTGCAACAGGCCGGGAATGATTTCCAGAAGGTCAAGGAAGACGCCAATGTGTTGCGCTTTGCACCCAAGGACGTGATCCGCGCCGGTGAGTCCCTGGCTCGTGCCGACCGCATGTCCAGCTACTGGGGCAGCGGTGCCGACGTGGTGCATTACGCCTATTTGAGCCAGCGCTATAGCGCCATTGCCCGCGAACACACCGAACAGGCGCTCAACCAGGAGCGCGGCGCCAAGCTCGAACTGGAGCGCCAGCGCCTGCAACTGGCCTTGCGCGAAAGCAAGCTGAGCAGCGTGCAGCAGCAGGGCAAATGGCTTGAAGAACAGATCGCCAGCCTGACCACTACCCAGACCGATCGTGGCCTGGTGATGACCCTGGGCGATGTGCTGTTCGACACCGGTGACGCCGAGCTGAAGAACTCGGCCAACCGTACAGTGCTCAAGATCGTGCAGTTCTTGCAACTGAACCCCAAGCGTGTGGTGCGTATCGAGGGCTACGCCGATAACACCGGCGGCGAGCAGGAAAACCTCAAGCTGTCCCGCGACCGCGCGCAGTCGGTGGCTGATGTGCTGGTCGACCTGGGCATCGACGAAAAACGCATCCAGGTGGAAGGGTATGGCGACCAGTACCCGGTGGAGGCCAATGCCTCCGAGCGGGGCAGGGCACAGAACCGTCGCGTTGAAATCGTCTTCTCTGACGAAAAAGGCCAACTGGGCGCTGCCCGATAGTAGCCTGGAGCAGCTCTGAATGTGGGAGGGGGCTTGCCCCCGATAGCGGTGCATCAGTCAGCAAATCTGTCGCTGACCCACCGTCATCGGGGGCAAGCCCCCTCCCACATTTTTTGGTGTGCACCCTCACAGTTTTTACTGTCACTCCAACGCGCGCTCGACTATTGTGGCAACTGTCCCCGTACACTTCTAAACTGTGCCGGTATGTTTCACACAAAAATAAAATACCCGTGAAATCGAGTGCTGCGTCATGACCAATCTGTTGCTTTACCAACGTATCGCCCAGCAACTGGCTGAAGATATCCGGCGCGGTGTCTATCAACCGGGCGAGCGCGTGCCTTCGGTGCGCAAGATGAGTTCGCAGTTGAACGTCAGCCACGCGACGGTGTTGCAGGCCTATGCCAACCTGGAAGACCAGGGGCTGATCCGGGCGCGGCCACAGTCCGGTTATTACGTGCACCAGACGCCAGCACTCACGGCGCCGACGCCGGATATTGCACGGGTCGAGCGCCCTGGGTTGGTCACCCGCAGCAGCATCATTCAACAGGTATTGGGCGAGTCGCGTCGCGAGGGAGTGTTTCCGTTGGGCGCCGCGGTGCCGAGCGTGGACTACCTGCCTGTACGCGCGCTGCACCAGCAACTGGCCAAGGTCACGCGCTTCCAGAGCCCACGGGCGTTCAGCTACATGTTCAGCCCCGGTTTCGAACCGCTGCGCCGCCAAGTGGCGATCCGCATGCGCGATGCGGGCGTGGTGGTGGACCCGTCCGAAGTGGTGATCACCCACGGTTGTGTCGACGCGTTGCAGATGTCCCTGCGGGTGCTGACGCGGCCGGGCGACCTGATAGCCGCTGAATCGCCGACCTATTACGGGTTGCTGCAACTGGCCGATCTGTTGGGCCTCAAGGTCATCGAGATTCCCAGCGACCCGTCCACCGGCATGAGCCTGGAGGCCCTGCAGCTGGCGGCCAACCAATGGTCGATCAAGGCCCTGGTGCTGACCACGCGCCTGAGCAACCCGCTGGGCGGCACGATGCCCGAGGAACGACAGAAACAGTTACTGCGCCTGGCCTCGGACTTCGACATCCAGATTGTCGAGGACGATATCTACGGCGAGCTGATGTTCGAACTGGGCCGCACCAAGGCGCTGAAAGCCTATGACCGCCTGGATCGGGTCATCTATTGCTCGAGCTTTTCCAAGACGCTGTCCCCCGGTGTGCGCATTGGCTGGATGATCGCCGGCAAGTACCAGCAGGAGATCCAGCGCCTGCAGATGTTCAGCACCCACTCCGCGTGCAGTGTCACACAGATGGGCGTTGCGGCTTACCTGGAAAATGGCGGCTACGACCGGCATCTGCGTTACATCCGCCAGGAGTACCGCAAGAACCTCAGCGCCTTTCAACTGGCCGTGCAGCAGTATTTCCCGGAAGGCACTCAGATGACCCGTCCGACGGGCGGCTTCATCCTGTGGGTCAGTTTGCCTGGAAGGGTCAATACCCAGGAACTGCACGTGCGCGCACTGCAACAGGGCATCAGTATTGCGCCGGGGCTGATCTTCAGTAACACGGAGCAGTTCAATCACTGTATTCGCCTCAACTGCGGCACCCCGTGGAACCGCGAGGCAGAGCGGGCGCTGATGACGTTGGGGATGCTGGCCAGCCAGTTATGCCAGGAAACGGCAGCAGGACTGTGACGCTCGGAAAGGGGACAAATCCTATAGCGCGCTGATCACCGTGCTTGTCATGCCGCGCACAACAAGCGAGCATATGGCCCTCTGCCGTTAATGCTGTAGGCGATATGACCTGTATTTTTCGCGCTGTTCTGGTAATTGGCCTGTTAAGCCTGTGCAACGTCGGCACAGCGCTGGCGGCAGCCCCTGTGAGCGAAACCAGGCCCGCCGCCAGTAACGAGCAGAAGACCCCCGCGAAAAAACCGGCTCCCGAAAAAAAAGCGCCAGCGGTGAAGAAACCCACCGCCGCCGCCAAAAAACGTGCAGCCAGCAAGTCCAAGGCATCTCGCGAAGTGACGCAGACACAATTGCCACCGGCACAGTTGGACCTGTCCTTGCCGTCGGATATGGTCAGGCACTTGCAGCCTATCGGCACCATGCCCAAACCCAAAAGTGTGCCCTTGCTGCCGCCAATGTTCGGTGAGAAGCCCGCCGACAACAGCGCCTTCCAGATCAACGGCCGCCTGCTCAGCAACGAAATGCAGCTGCAACTGCGCAACGAAGAACGACGCGAAGTGGAAGGCGCCGCGCTGGAGTTCGAGTTCAAGCAGTAAACTTTTCCCGCAAACGTGACGCGTGCCCTCGACCATCTGTCGCAGACTGGTCAGTCACTTTTGTTTTCTGCGAAAAACCCCTGTTAACCCATTTTAAAACGGCTGTTTTAGGGCGTACTCTAACCCCGCCATCCACATTGAGTCGTCGAGGACCTGCTGGTCATGAATTGCCGTGAAGGCTGTGGCGCTTGCTGCATCGCCCCCTCCATCAGTTCGCCATTACCGGGCATGCCACAAGGCAAGCCCGCCGGCGAACGCTGCTTGCACCTGTCGGTCGAACAACTATGCCTGCTGTTCGGCCAGCCGGAGCGACCGGCGGTGTGCAGTGATTTCAAGGCAGATCTCGAGGTCTGCGGCACCGACCAGGCCGATGCGATCCGCTTGATCGGCTGGTGGGAGCAGATGACGGCGGCTTGATGGGCTTTACTATCGGAACTTCAACAATAAGGAATACAACAATGGGTTCGCTGAAACGAATGGCTGTGTTGTGCGGTTTTACAGTGTTGTTTGCTGCCACCGCCCAGGCTGAGGATTGGCAAGTCGCCAAGGACGAAGACGGTATCAAGGTGTCCCTGAGCGAAATTGCCGGCTCCAAGTACAAGGCGTATCGCGGGGTCACCACGATCAAGGCGCCGGTGGCCAAGATTGTCGCGCTGCAGGAAGACGTTGCCGGTGCGTGCGCCTGGATCCACGAATGCAAGTCCCAGAAACTGGTCGACAAGAAGGGCGACGAGAGCTGGACCTACACCCAATTCAAAGCGCCGTTCCCTGTGACGGATCGTGACTCCTACCTGCATATCACCACGACCAAGGCCGCCGATGGCACGTTGACTCGTAAACTTGAAGGTGTCCCCACCTACAAGCCTGAAGAAAAAGGCTACGTGCGCGTCGCCCAGGTCGACGGCTTCTGGAAACTGGTGCCCAAAGGCGACAACCAGACCGAAGTCACCTACCAGGTGCACACCGAGCCAGGCGGCAGCGTGCCCTCGTGGTTGGCCAACAAGTTTGTGGTGGACGCCCCGTTCAACACCTTGAAAGCCTTGAAACAACACGCAGAAAAATAACTGCAGTTGATCCGGTGCCTCCGGCCTTGAGTGGAACGTTTGTCCAGCGCTCAAGGTCCAGATACGTGTAAGCCCACACATGGGTTTTATCGAGGAGGCACCGATGCAAACGTGGCAAATTACCTTCGTTGATGATCACGGCGTGCAGTCCGTGGAGCAGTTCACCTGCGAACACAAGCCCAGCCTCGAAGACGCTGCGCACATGATTCGCAACAAGCTGGTGCCCGTCGCCGCCAAACTGAACCTCAATGACCTGGAGGGCCGCAAGCCCGAGCCGACGGTCAAGATTCTCAAAGACCAGAACAGTATCCAGATCCTCGACATCTCTCCCGCCGCCTGAACATTCCCTGTAAGCCATCCAAGCGCCTCTGGTGGAGGTGATAGCTTCGCGCTACTCTGCAAACGAGATCAGCGAATGAATCGCTAGTTCTGGTCTTGTCAGCTACATGCTTGTTTTCCAGCGGTGATGTTGTTGCCGTAGTCCCCACGCCATTGCGGCGTGGGCTTCGGGAAGCACGGAAAGTCTATCCATCAATTCGAGGAGCACTTTTCATGAGCACAGCCTATCAAGAAGACATCAGCACCAACGTTCTGCGCCGCATGAAAGAAGGCGGCTTCGACTTTTCGCGTTTTCACCCCATCGAGTTCTACGCCATTTTCCCGGATGAGGAACGGGCGCGCAGGGCTGCGGGTGAGTTTCGCGGGGAATCCCTGAATGCCCAGGTGAGTGCGCGCGACGATGGCGCCTGGTACCTGGAACTGAGCAAAGTCATGTTTGCGACCTACGACGGCATAGGAGACTTCGAGCAAGACTTCGGGGCGGTGGTCGAGCCGCTGGGTGGGATCATCGAAGGATGGGGCGTGAAGCAGGAGGTGCGTGGGTTACCCATGTAGCGGCTTGAAGTATGAGAAACGCAGCGTATCGGCTGACCTTTGGGTCGGCCGATTTTGTTTGTGAGGTGGGAAAATTACTCGGAACTTGCGCGCTATTTTTACGCACCAAAAAAAGGCCACCCATGAGGGTGGCTTAAAGGGAAGAGCGGAGCGCTGAAGGCAGTTCAGCAGATGGGGCCGATTATCCGCAGCCTGCGCCGGGCAGTGAAATCAACTCTGACTATGCTGTTGATAGTCAAAGCCCGCATTGCGATGAAGCGCCGGGCAGTGCACCGGGCATTCTGCGCACCAGGACGGTGCGAGCAGATTGCGTGGTTAATTCAACTCACTGATTTCTAAGTGTTTATGCCGCTGGCACGGGCCTTGCGACGGTTCTTTCGCCCGGGTGACAAGGAGTTCGGCATGATCCGCACTTATTACGATGAAATGTACGATGGGGCAGGCCAGGTCCGACCGCATTACCGCGAGTTCGCCCGCTGGCTGGCCGAAACCCCGCCTGAACTGCTGGCCCAGCGCCGGCGCGAAGCCGATTTGCTGTTTCACCGCGCCGGGATCACCTTCACCCTCTACGGGGACGAGCAGGGCACCGAGCGCCTGATTCCCTTCGACACCATCCCGCGCAGCATTCCCGCCAGCGAATGGCGGATTGTCGAGCGCGGCTGCATCCAGCGGGTCAAGGCGCTGAACATGTTTCTCGCCGACCTGTATCACGAGCAACGCATCATCAAGGCCGGGATCATTCCTGCCGAACAGGTGCTGGCCAACGAGCAATACCAGCTGGCAATGCAGGGCCTGGACCTGCACCGCGACCTGTATTCCCACATCTCCGGCGTCGACCTCGTACGCGATGGAGACGGTACGTACTACGTGCTCGAAGACAACCTGCGTACGCCCAGCGGCGTCAGCTATATGCTTGAAGACCGCAAGATGATGATGCGCCTGTTCCCCGAACTGTTCGCTGCCCAGCGCATCGCGCCTATCGATCACTACCCCAACCTGTTGCTCGACACCCTGAAAAGCTCAAGCCCCCTGGATAACCCCAGCGTGGTGGTATTGACGCCGGGCCGCTTTAACAGCGCGTTCTTTGAGCATGCCTTTCTCGCCCGTGAGATGGGGGTGGAACTGGTGGAAGGCGCCGACCTGTTCGTGCGTGACGATCGCGTCTTCATGCGCACGACCGATGGGCCAAAGGCCGTGGACGTGATCTACCGTCGCCTCGACGATGCGTTTCTCGACCCCCTGGCCTTCAACCCGGACTCCATGCTCGGCGTGCCCGGCCTGCTCGCGGCTTATCGCTGCGGGAATGTGGTGCTGGCCAATGCCATCGGCACCGGGGTGGCGGATGACAAGTCGGTGTACCCCTTCGTCACCGAGATGATCCGTTTTTACCTGGATGAAGAACCGATCCTGAAGAATGTTCCGACCTTCCAGTGCCGTAAGCCCGACGAACTGTCCCACGTGCTCGCCAACCTGCCCGACCTGGTGGTGAAGGAAACCCAGGGCTCCGGCGGCTACGGCATGTTGGTAGGCCCGGCGTCCACGGCAGCGGAAATCGAAGCCTTCCGTGCGCGTATCAAGGCCAAGCCCCACGCCTATATCGCCCAGCCGACCCTGTGTTTATCCACCTGCCCGACCTTTGTCGAAAACGGCATTGCGCCGCGCCATATCGACCTGCGCCCATTTGTGTTGTCCGGCAAGGAGACCCGTGTAGTCCCCGGCGGCCTGACCCGCGTGGCCTTGCGCGAAGGCTCGCTGGTGGTCAACTCGTCCCAGGGCGGCGGCACCAAAGACACTTGGGTGGTCGAGGACTGATGCCATGTTGAGTAGAACTGCCTCGGATCTGTACTGGATGTCGCGCTACCTGGAGCGTGCCGAAAACCTCGCACGCATGCTCGACGTCAGCTACTCGCTGTCACTCATGCCCCAGGATGGGCGCGGCGATGGCCTGCATGAACTGGCCATGCCGTTGTTGATTACCGGCACCCTGGAGGATTACCACGAGCGTCACGGCCAATTGCACGCCGAACGCCTGTTGCACTTTTTTGCGCTGGACGCGGCCAACCCGGCCAGCATCTACAGTTGTCTCGGTGCGGCGCGGGCCAGCGCCCATGCCGTGCGTGGGCGAATTACCGCGGATATGTGGGAAAACATCAACGCCACCTGGCTGGATATTCGCGATATCGCCCAGCAGGGCCTCAGCCGTTATGGCATGAGCCGGTTCTGTGAGTGGGTCAAGGAACGCTCCCATCTGTTCCGTGGCGCCACCTACGGCACCATCATGCGCAACGACGCCTTCCGGTTTATCCGCCTGGGCACTTTTATCGAGCGCGCCGACAACACGCTGCGCCTGTTGGACGCCCGCTATGAAATGGCCGGTGACCGCGCCGAGCCTGTCACCGATGGCACGGCCCACGCCTACTATCAATGGAGTGCCTTGCTGCGCGCCTTGTCGTCGTTCGAGGCCTACACCGAGATTTATCGCGATGCGCCTGGCGCGCGGCAAGTCGCCGAGTTGCTGCTGTTGCGCGCCGATGTGCCACGCTCGTTGCGTGCCTGCAGTGAAGAGATCGACCAGATCCTCGCCAGCCTGCCCGGCATCAACGGCCGCCCGGCCCAGCGCCTGGCTGCCGAGATGGATGCGCGCCTGCGCTTTACCGCCATCGATGAAATCCTTGAGGAAGGCCTGCACGCCTGGCTGACCGACTTTATCCCTTTGGTCCGCCAGTTGGGCGACGCCATCTACAGTTCCTACCTGGAGGCGGCATGAGACTCTCCATCAGCCACGAAACCACCTACCACTATGAAGACCAGGTGCGCGCCAGCATCCAGTACCTGCGCCTCACGCCCCATGACAGCGAGCGCCAGCATGTGCTCAGTTGGCAACTCGACCTGCCGCGCCCGGTGCGTGCCCAGGTGGACCCGTTCGGTAACATCCTGCATGTGTTGACCCTGGATGAGCCCCACGACGCCATCATCATTGGCGCGCGTGGCCAGGTGGATATCGACGAGCTGCGTGAGGCCGAGCACGAGAGCCAATCGGCGTTCCCGTTCCTGCGGTGCACCCGCCTGACCGAACCTGATGACGCCTTGCGTGGTTTTGCCGAACAGCACTGCCGTCAACGGCGCGACCGCACGGCGTTGATCGACTTGATGCACGCGCTGAACCAGGCGATGGCCTACACACCTGGCGCGACCGAAGTCGACACCTGCGCCGCCCAGGCCTTCGCCGGCCGGGCGGGCGTGTGCCAGGACCACACCCACGCGTTCCTGGCCTGTGCGCGTAGCCTGGGCATTCCTGCGCGGTATGTGTCGGGGTATTTATACACCGAGGACAGCACGCACCTGGCCAGCCACGCCTGGGCCGAAGCCTGGCTGGATGACGCCTGGTACAGTTTTGACGTGACCAACCAACTGGCGCGCCCGGAGCGGCATTTGAAGCTGGCGGTGGGGCTGGATTACCTCGATGCTTGCCCGGTGCGCGGCATGCGCCGGGGCGGTGGGCATGAGCAAATGCATGCCAAGGTGTTCGTGGCGCCGACGCCGGTGATTTCCGTCCAGCAGCAATGATAGGGTCGCGGCGAGCGGGGTGTCGTGGCGTTTGCCACCGGATGTTTAAGGTTGCGGTTTACGCCCGGCCATATGCTTCAAATACCCCACCAACAGATCCAGCTCACCGTCGGGCAACACGCTGGTCGCGAACGCCGGCATCTTCGCCTGCGGCCAATGCCGCAAACTCTGTGGGTCGCGGATATAGCGCTTGAGGAAATCACCGCCAAAATACTCGGTGGGGTTGTAGGGGATATTCAGGTCCGGTCCCACCTGGCCGTCTCCGGCGCCATTGAGGCGGTGGCATGCCAGGCAGTTTTTCTGGAACAGGGCAAAACCCTGGTTGATCGGGTCGTTGGCCGCCAGCTTCGGATCCGGCAACAACGCCGGAAAACGCTCCGCCACTGTCTTCAACTGCTTGATCGCGGAAATCTGGAATGGCCACTGCTCAGGGCTGATAGCCCCGGCTTGCGGGTTGGTCCACACCAGGTAGAACGGCCCTGCACTGGGTTTGCCATCTGCCAGCGCCGGCCATGGTTGAGCAGGATCCTCCACCGCCAGCCAGGCGCGTGCACCCTGTTGTTCCAGCAACGGCGCGGCGGTGAGTTCGGCGGCGAATCCATCCAGGGCCACCGCTTGCACGTGGCTCTCGGGTTTCAAGCCAGGTAGGAGTACGGCCAGCGGCACTGCGCGATAATTCATGCTGCGCTTGTAGGAGACGTCATCGGCGATCTGCACCGTCTGCGCTTGCGGGTGCTTGAGCAAGTCGGCGGTCTCCCAGGTCTTGCGGGAGTGGTCGAGTTCGATGGTCAATTGGGCCGCCGCAGTGGGGAGGCTGATGAGCAAGGCGAGGAGGGCAAGGATGGCTTTCAAGAAAGGGCCCGGTGTCGAGTGGCGATGCTGCTCACGATAGCGCAAATCTGCACGCAAAAAGACAGCCCCTGCAGGACCGCTATGCGCAATGTCCTTGCAGGCGCTGCCAAAAACTGCAGAACCGGTGCTGTGAATGCACGGCATGTGGGCGTGGAGGTGTCACCCAATAACCTTGGTTAAATTGGGCAAGATCAGAATCAGTGTGGTGGCGAACAGAATGAGTCCCGCCTGACGTACTTTCGAATGTTTGAACATGGCTGACTGCCTTTTGTTGTTATTCCTGAGCGTCAAATGCGTGCCGGTTTTATTTCAGTATGGCGAGATGACGTGTCGCTTTTCTTACAGTTGCTCCGGCAAAACCCGGCAGCAACTTCCTACTGATTCAACCTTAGAGGCCTTGTTCTTCGCGGCTTAGACTCATTTCGTATCAGTTAATCAGTATTTCTGCTTAAAAAGGCATGAGGCATATCGCCATCTTGGCGCCAATGCCTTGGCTAGACAGCTAAAACGATTAATCAGGGGATTACCTTAGGTACCTACCGTTCGTCCGAGCGAGGGGGTCAAAAGCAATGAGCGCATCCGTCATTGAAACCGTGTCAATCGGGCCTAAGGTAGGGCACACATGCACACTGGTTCGAGGACGTCATGACCCAAGCGTTGATCTTTGATGCAATACGCACCCCCCGTGGCAAAGGCAAGCCGGACGGTGCCTTGCACAGCGTCAAGCCGGTGAACCTGGTGGCCGGCCTGCTCACCGCGCTGGCCCGACGCAGTGACCTCGACACTCATCAAGTGGACGACATCGTGCTCGGCTGCGTGACCCCGGTAGGCGACCAGGGCGCCGACATCGCCAAGACCGCGGCGCTGGTGGCGGACTGGGACATCAGCGTCGCCGGCGTGCAGGTCAACCGCTTCTGCGCGTCGGGCCTGGAGGCGGTGAACCTGGGCGCGATGAAAGTCCGCTCCGGCTTCGAGGACCTGGTGGTGGTCGGCGGTGTCGAGTCCATGTCCCGCGTGCCCATGGGCAGTGACGGCGGCGCCTGGGTGCTCGACCCGCAGACCAATATGCACAGTCACTTCACCCCACAGGGTATTGGCGCGGACCTGATCGCCACCCTGGAAGGTTTCACCCGCGAGGACGTCGACGCCTTTGCCCTGCATTCTCAGCAGAAAGCGGCGAGGGCGCGTGCAGACGGTGCCTTCGACAAGTCGCTGATCGCGGTGCAGGACCAGAACGGCATCGTGCTGCTGGACCATGACGAATTCATTCGCGGCGATTCCACCCTTGAAGGCCTCGGCAAGCTCAAGCCGAGTTTCGAAATGATGGGGCAGATGGGCTTCGATGCCACCGCGTTGCGGGTCTACAGCCATGTAGAGCGCATCCATCACGTACACACCCCCGGCAACAGTTCCGGCATCGTCGACGGGGCGGCGCTGATGTTGATCGGCTCCGAAGCCAAGGGGCGTGAACTGGGCCTGCAACCCCGGGCACGTATCGTTGCCACGGCGGTCACCAGTACCGATCCGACGATCATGCTCACCGGTCCCGCGCCCGCCACGCGCAAGGCCCTGGCCAAGGCCGGCCTGCGCGTCGAAGACATCGACCTGTTCGAGGTCAACGAAGCGTTTGCCTCGGTGGTGCTCAAGTTCATCAAGGACATGGGCATCGACGCCGCACGTGTGAACGTCAACGGCGGCTCGATTGCCATGGGGCACCCGTTGGGGGCGACCGGCTGCGCGATCCTCGGCACCCTGCTCGACGAACTCGAAGTACGCCAGCAGCGCTATGGCCTGGCCACCCTGTGTGTTGGCGGTGGCATGGGCATCGCCACCATTATCGAACGCCTCTGAGCCCAAGGAATTTGTCATGACCCAAGCCATTCGTTACGAAAAAGGCCAGGACGGCATCGTGGTGCTGACCCTCGACATGCCCGGCCAAAGCGCCAACACCATGAACGGCGTATACCGCGCGGCCATGGCGGCCACGGTCGAGCGCCTGGAGACGGAAAGGGACAGCATCGCCGGCGTCGTCATCACCTCGGCGAAGAAAACGTTTTTTGCCGGTGGCGACCTCAATGAACTGATCAAGGTCGACAAGGCCCACGCCAAGGATTTCTATGACGGTGTGCGGGTGTTGAAAGCGCAACTGCGGCGCCTGGAAACCCTCGGTAAACCCGTGGTGGCCGCAATCAATGGTGCGGCACTCGGCGGCGGCTGGGAGATTTGCCTGGCATGCCATTACCGCGTCGCGCTGGACGACAAGTCGGTGCAGTTGGGCTTGCCGGAAGTCACCCTGGGCCTGCTGCCGGGGGGCGGCGGGGTGGTGCGCATGGTGCGTATGCTGGGGCTGGAAAAGGCCTTGCCGTATTTGCTCGAAGGCAAGAAAGTGCGGCCGCAACAGGCGCTGCAAGCCGGCTTGATCAACGAACTGGCGGCGGATCGCGATGAGTTGCTGGCCAAGTCCCGCGCCTGGATCCTGGCCAATCCGGACGCCAGGCAACCGTGGGACAACAAGGCCTACCAGATTCCGGGCGGCACCCCTTCGAACCCGAAAATTGCGCAGATGCTGGCAATTGCGCCGTCGATTTTGCGCAGTAAAACCAACGGCTGTTTCCCCGCCCCGGAGAAAATTCTCTGTGCGGCCGTCGAAGGCGCCCAGGTAGACTTCGACACCGCGCACCTGATCGAAACCCGTTACTTCACCGAGCTGGTGACGGGGCAGGTCGCAAAAAACATGATCGGCACCTTCTGGTTCCAGCTTAACGAGATCAACTCCGGCAGCTCGAGGCCGCAAGGGTTTGCGCCGCATATCACGCGTAAAGTCGGCGTGCTGGGCGCGGGGATGATGGGGGCGGGCATTGCCTATGTCAGCGCCAGCGCAGGCATCGAGGTGGTGCTCAAGGACATCAACCTGGCGGCCGCCGAGAAGGGCAAGGCGCATTCGGCGGCGCTGCTGGACAAGAAGGTCAGCCGTGGGCAATTGACCGCCGAGCAGCGGGAAACCATTTTGGCGCGGATTCTTCCTACGGCCTCTGATACTGATCTGGCAGGCTGTGACCTGATCATCGAGGCGGTGTTCGAAGACCGCGAACTCAAGGCCAAGGTCTCGGCCGCTGCGCAAAGCGTGGTCGGCGCCGACGCCGTGATCGCCTCCAACACCTCCACCTTGCCCATCAGCGGCCTGGCCACGGCGGTGCCGGATCAGGCCAGGTTCATTGGCCTGCACTTCTTCAGCCCGGTGGACAAGATGCCGCTGGTGGAAATCATCAAGGGCGCACGCACCAGTGACGAAACCCTGGCCCGTGGTTTGGATTTTGTCCTGCAAATCAAGAAAACCCCGATCGTGGTCAATGACAGCCGTGGCTTCTTCACTTCACGGGTGTTCGGCACCTTTACTAACGAAGGCATTGCCATGCTCGGTGAGGGCGTGGCCGCGCCGATGATCGAGACCGAAGCGCGCAAGGCCGGCATGCCGGTGGGGCCGTTGGCGGTGTCTGACGAAGTGTCCCTCAGCCTGATGAGCCATATCCGGCAGCAGACGGCCAAGGACCTGCAGGCGGAGGGCAAGGCGCTGCCTGCGCACCCGGCGACGGCGGTGATCGATCTGTTGGTCAATGAATACAAGCGGCTGGGCAAGGCGGCGGGAGGCGGTTTCTATGAGTACCCCAGCGGCGGGCAAAAGTACCTGTGGCCAGAGTTGAAAAGCCGCTTTGAGCGACCCGACCAACGCATCTCTGCACAGGATGTACGCGACCGCCTGCTGTTTATCCAGGCCATCGAGACGGTGCGCTGTGTGGAGGAGGGGGTGTTGATGTCCACGGCGGACGCGAACGTGGGGTCTGTTTTCGGCATTGGTTTCGCGGCCTGGAGCGGTGGCGCGCTGCAGTTCATCAACCAATACGGCTTGAACGACTTTGTTGCCCGCGCCCGCTATCTGGCGCAGCAGTATGGCGAACGTTTCACGCCGCCGGCGCTGTTGCTGGAGAAAGCGGCGCAGGGCGAAGTGTTCCGGTGAAGCTGGGGGGCTTGCCTTGAAGGGGTATTTCAAGGCAGGCTCTGGGGGTGTGCAATATTCCCATCACCGTGTCAGGTATTTTTTATGTCGCTACGCGTCTGTATCCTGGAAACCGATATCCTGCGTCCAGGCTTGATCGATCAATACCAAGGGTACGGGCAGATGTTCAAGCGCCTGTTCGCCAAGCAGCCGATTCCCGCCGAGTTCGTGGTGTACAACGTGGTGAACGGTGAATACCCCTCGGACGACGAAGTCTTTGACGCGTACCTGGTCACCGGCAGCAAGGCCGACTCCTTCGGCACTGACCCATGGATCCAGACCCTCAAGACCTACCTGCTCGGCCGTTACGAGCGTGGCGACAAGCTGCTCGGCATCTGCTTCGGTCATCAGTTGCTGGCACTGTTGCTGGGCGGCAAGACCGAGCGCGCCGGCCAGGGCTGGGGCATGGGCATTCACGACTACCAGTTAGATGCCAAGGCCCCGTGGATGAGCCCTGAAGTACCGGAATTGACCCTATTGATCAGCCATCAGGACCAGGTCACCACGTTGCCGGAGAATGCCACGGTCATCGCCTCCAGCGCTTTTTGCCCGTTCGCGGCGTACCACATCGGTGACCAGGTGTTGTGTTTCCAGGGCCACCCGGAATTTGTCCATGATTATTCCCGCGAGTTGCTGGAGATTCTCCAGACAACCCTGGGCGAAAAAGTCTATACGAACGGCGTGGCCAGCCTCGAGCGCGACCACCACGGTGCAACCGTGGCGGAATGGATGATGCGGTTTGTGGCGCACAAATCCTAAAGCCAACCCGACCTTTTGAAACTGGCCCACAATGCCGTGCAACCCGTCGCAATAAACCCGAGTACCGCAAAGTAGCCGTAGTGCCATTGCAGCTCGGGCATGTTCTGGAAGTTCATCCCGTAAATCCCCGCCACTGCGGTGGGGAACGCCAGGATCGCCGCCCATGCGGCAAACTTGCGCTGCACCACGCTCTGGCGCGAAGCCTCCAATAACACACCGATTTCGATGGTCTGGCTGGCGATATCGCGCAGGGTGGTCAGGTCTTCCATCTGCCGCGTCACGTGAATCTGCACGTCACGGAAATACGGGCGCATGTTCTTGTCGATGAACGGGAAGCTGAGCTTCTGCAACTCCTGACTGATCTCCACCATCGGCGCCACATAACGCTTGAGTCGCAACACGTCGCGGCGCAGGCCGTGGATCTTCTGGATATCCCGCTCGCTCAGCGAACTGCACAACACGTTGCGCTCCAGCTCATCGATCTCGGCATGGATCGCTTCGCTCACCGGTTGGTAGTTTTCGGTGACGAAATCCAGCAGCGCATACAGTACGAAGTCTTCCCCATGCTCCAGCAACAGCGGCCGCGCCTCACAACGCTGGCGCACAAAGCCGTAGGACGCCGAGTGCCCATTGCGCGCGGTGATGATGTAGCCGTTGCCGGCAAAGATATGCGTCTCGATAAACTCCAGCTTGCCGTTCTCGCGCACCGGCGAGTAGGTGACGATAAACAGCGCATCGCCAAAGGTTTCCAGCTTGGGGCGGCTGTGTTTTTCCAGGGCGTCTTCGATGGCCAGTTCATGCAGGTTGAACTGGCGTTGCAGGTTGGCCAGCTCCCGGGCGTCGGGTTCTTCCAGGCCTATCCATACAAAGTGATCGGGTTTGGCGGCCCAGGCCGCGCCTTCATCGAGGGTGATATCCGTGACTTTCTTACCGGCGCTGTAGACGGCGGCCGCAACAACTCTACCCATGGTGCTGATCGCTTCTTATTGGGAGGACAAGTGTTGGGCAGCTTAGCCTGAATGGCGTTCCGTCGTTGCGTCGAGCTTTTTGTAGTGAGCGAGCTTGCTCGCGCTGGGGGGCGAAGCGCCTTCAAGTGGTGTTCAGGCTGCCCGCAACTCGCGGTCCATCTCGTCAATACAGGCTTCCATCTGTGCATGACACGCCTGCATCAACGCCGGGATGTCGTCCGAAGTCATGCCAACGGTAGGAATTGGCGGCAGCGACCGTATGAGCACATCCCCACTGTTCCAGCGATTGAGCTGCATATGCGTGACGTAATTGCTGACACACACCTGCACAATCGGCACCCCCGCCGCAATCGCCATATGGAACGCACCTTTCTTGAACGGCAGCAATCCTTTGCCCAGGTTGCGCGTGCCTTCCGGGAACACCCAGATCGAGGTGTCTTCATGCTGCAACGTGTGGGTGGTGGTGAGCATCGCGCGGCGTGCCTTGTGCGCATTGCCCCGGTCAATCAACACATTGCCCGCCAGCCAGAACAACTGGCCGAACAGCGGCACCCACTTCAGGCTTTTCTTGGCGATGCACACCGTACGGTGGGGCACCACGGTGCCGAACACAAATAGGTCATAGTTGGACTGGTGGTTGGCGATGATCACGCAGGTGCCGGGCTTGTTGCGCAGCGAGTCCACATCGGCCTTCACCTTGAGCCGCAGGATCCACATGGCCGGCACCGCGTACAGGCGTGCGCACAGGCGACTGTTGTCCGGGTTGAACGGCCGGCACACACCAACCAGCACGCCGAGCACGCCGGCAAGCATAAAGTGCAGGCTCATCAACAACATACGCAACAGGAAAAGCATCGACACGGCCTACCGGGACAAAAGGTGGCGCAGTGTACGGTTGTGCACTGTATTCGGCAATTACCCCGGTAGAGGTAGGAGATAGCCGATGTTTAAGCGCATGTTTCAACATCTGTCGATACGGGCAAGCTAGAGCGGCTGAAGATGATTCGGAATTGGTTGTACGAAAAAGCCCGACGTAAGGTCGGGCTTCGGTGTATCAGGCGTAGGGATTAACTCAGGATATGCCCCTGGTCTTGGATGATGGCGTCGTCCAAGGCTTCCAACAGTTCTTTACGGACTTTCAACTTGGTGTGCTTGTGGGCGTTCATGTTGAGCTTCTTCAACTGACGCGCCGCTTCCAGCGCCGCCGCGTGCAGCTCTTCCGGTGCCACCACCTTGTCGAGGAAGCCCGCTTGCAACGCGCCCTGCGGGTCAAACATCTCGGCATTGATCACCGAACGATGGAACGCCGACTTGCGCAGGCGATCCCGCGCCAACTCGATACCGGCGTGGTGCATGGTCATGCCAATCGCTACTTCGTTCAGGCCAATGCTGAACGGGCCTTCCACGCCAATCCGATAATCCGCCGACAGCAGCAGGAAGGCACCCTTGGCCACCGCATGCCCAGGGCACGCCACAATCACCGGGAACGGGTGCGACAACAGGCGACGCGCCAACGTCGAACCGGACGTCACCAGGCTGATCGCCTCTTTAGGGCCGGCGGTCATCACCTTCAAATCATAACCACCCGACAAAATCCCCGGCGTACCGGTGATCACCACCACCGCCCGGTCCTTCTCCGCCTGGTCCAGCGCTTCATTAAAGGCACTGACCACCGCCGGAGAAATGGCATTCACCTTGCCGTTGCTCAAGGTCAGGGTCGCGATACCGTCTTCGAGGTGGTAGGCAATCAACTCACTCATGACGCGGTTCCTTGTAGGACTTGTTATAGAAGAATGCAGCAGACGTTACCCACCACGCCCGCCCCGGTAAAGCGCTGTGACTGACTGGCCAGTCAGGGTTTTCCCCTGCACAGCGCATCGGAATGCCTGGGGCAGGGCACAATCGCCGCCCCAGACACCTACCGCCGATGCCTGAGAATGGCACAATCAACGCCCCTTGCCGGGCGGTGAGCGGCATAACCGGCTAAGCGCATGAATATTCTGAAAAAAACCTTTGCCATCAGAAAGGCTTTCGACTACATTAGCGCGCCTCGACAGACTGAACTGGTTTGACGAGATACGGTGAAGTGTCCGAGTGGCTTAAGGAGCACGCCTGGAAAGTGTGTATACAAGAAATTGTATCGAGAGTTCGAATCTCTCCTTCACCGCCAAATTTGAAACGACTAAACCCCTGAAAACGTTAAAGTTTTCAGGGGTTTTGTGTTTTCAGGGGGTCAAAAAAGGCCCATATGGGAACATCCTTGGGAACACAAGCTGCTGGATTGCCCGCGTTCGAACCCCGGTTTACGGGGCTTTGTCACCACCTGGTGGCTGGATGCCCAGGGCGTGTTGCAGCATGCCGATGACGTCCGGGCCGTCCTCATTGATCCACATGCCGTAGTGCTGTCGGATCATGTTCGCGCTGGTGTGGCCCATCTGCTCCGCTATCCAATCCACCGAGGCCACACCGGTGGTCAGCAGTTGGCTGGCGTAGGTGTGTCGGCACTGGCCCGGACCGCGATAACGAACCCCGGCCGCTTTTAAATGTGCTTTGAAGAACCGGTCCCTTACGACAAAGTCGCTGACGTGCGGCAAGCCGCTCTTGGTGTTCAGGAATACGAAGTGCAGCTTGTGCTTGCGGACCGTCTTGTTGTCCCGCTCGACGACATCCACCGTATCCACGGTCTTGAGCTGGTTGATGGCGTCCAGCTTGCGCAGGGCATCCCACGCTGGCTCCAGCAGACGCACCTTGCGAGTAGAACGCCGAGTTTTCGTCACGCGATAGGCTCCCCGCACCTTGGATCGGCGGAAAGTTACTGTCCCCTGTTTCAGATCGACATCCTCCCAGGCCAGGGCAATAGTCTCCGACACCCGCGGCCCTGCCCAAATCATGAACTGCACCATCAGCAGCTCCTGGGTACGATTGGTCGGTGTTTCGAGGATCTGCTTGATTTCCGCCCTGGTGAACGGGTCTGGCGCCTCTGGATCGGGCAGACGCACGAATAACCCTTCAGTTGGGTCGTGCGCGACCTTCTTCCGGGTGCGGTACAGCCGGAACACCTGGCGCACATTGCTGATGATGTCGCGGATGGTTTTGTTCTTCAGCCGCTTCGACAACGGCCCCTGAATCCACTCCTGCAGGTCCAAGTGGTCAATCTGATCGATCTGAACGTCACCCCAGCGCGGCCGCACATGGACCTCAGCCTTGTTCTTGTACCCCCGGAAAGAGGTCGCGGCCACGCTGTTGCTCTTGATGGTCAACCATAGGTCTAGGTAGTGCCCGAAGCTGTTCTCGGCCAATTTGCTCGACTCGGGAAAATGCCGGCGGTAATCGAAGGTGCCGGCCTGTATCTCGTATTCGATGACTGTGACCAGGCGCTTTGCATGCTCGCGGTTGGCCGGTGTGTTGCCTCCGGGCACCAGCTCCCGGCACAGCTCGCCATTAAAACGAAAATAGACCCGTACCGAATTGCCACGGGCCTCTACGCCATCTGCCATATGCGTCCCCACGCGATGTATTGAAAGATTCTTCCAGGTGAAAGAAAAAAGGCCCGTCTCCGGGCCTTTGTGTATTGCGGTGAAGTGTTGCCGATCACTGCTGGCGAAGTAACCAGAACAGGCCGGCACTTTTTCTAGGTGCTGGTGTGGTACCGGCTTGGGCTTCCTCGGCCCGACGCTTGGCGTTGAGCGCCTGACGCGCTTTGCTGCACTTCTGGTGATTGCCGTGGGCACGGGATCTGTTGCACTGGTCGCATATGCCGGTTAGGTCCAGGTTCCAGGGAAAGGATTTTCCGTTGTTCATTGCGTCCCCCTTACATCCGAAACGATTGATGGATAAAGGTCGGCCGGGACACATGGTCAGCGGGCTGTGCGGCGTCGGATTGGACTTCACAAACGAACCGATGTCGCTCTCGGTTGCGCGCGGTAAGTGCCTCAGTGAGGCCAGGTACGACGTCAATGCATTGCTCGTAAGCGTGAGGCCCGTTCCAGCTATCAGCCTTCACTACCTGACAATCCGTACGGGTCGTATCGGCGCACAGATAAAGCAGCAGCAACACAGTCATGCACCAACCTCCTGCTGGGTCACGCTCAGCGCAATCGCCACCGGCTGCACCCAAATCGACACGTTGCTGAGCATGAACGTCTCCCCAGCCTCGGAAAGCAGCAGCGTCATGCCGAACACATCGGCCATCGCCCTTGCCGCCGCGCGCGGTACCGCGTTGCCGATCCGCTCCCGGTGGTGGCCGTCGTTGATACCGTCCAGCCGGAAAACCCCCGCCTGTTCAATCTTTCGAACCCGCTGCATACGCTCAATCTCATGAGCGGTCTGCGGATCTGCTGACCAGTGGTCCTCTGGATCAAACAACGATTGCAGTGCAGCCAGCTCCAGGGTGGTGAACGGGCGGTGCCAGGTGCCGTCGAGGCTGGTGATCATGCAGGTCAGCCGGTCGTTGGGTGCCGGCATGCGCAGGTCTGCGACCGACCACCGGCCATTGTCGTGGCATGCGCTGGCGGAAACTGCGCCGGCCGGGGTGTTGTAGTCGACCACGCCGTAATGCCCGCCGGTCAGGTAGGCGTCGCCCTTGGTGCGCGACATGCCCGGGCGCGGATCTGCGATCGATAACGCGCCGCTGGCTACCTGTTGTGAGCCGGTCACGGTCTTGGCGCTCTCGCACCAGGGCGTGATCCGCAGCTTTTGCGTGCTGGCGTTCGGGTGCCAGTTTTTGTAGGCCGGATCGGCCACGGCAAAAGCGCCCTGGCCAGTGGTACTGCCGGCGATCACGGTGCCGGCCGGCTTGCTGTAGTCAGTGACCAGGTATTTGCCGAAGCCCTTGGACGGTTGCCGAGGGTCGGCCACCGCCTGTCCGCCGGAGCTGGGGCCATGCCCTGCCGTGACAGTGCCGGCGGCTTGGTCGTTGCGAACCACGCGAAACACGTTGTTGTGCCGCTCGCCGCCCATGCGCGGGTCCGCAACGCTGAAGGTCCCTTGCCCTGGGCTACGTTGGCCGGTGACCACGCCGCAGTGGCGGTCATAGGGCAGCACGCCGTATTGGGTGTATTCGTATTTGCTGGTCGGTCGAGGGTCGGCAACCGAGAATTTGCCGTTGGTTGGGCTCGACCGCCCGGCGACCGTGCCGGCGGTGTCCTGCCAGTCGTGCACCCCCATATAGCCGGCGCGGTACTCCGGCACGATCACGAAATCGCGCAGGTACCCGTCCTCGATCGCGAACCGGCTCAGGCTGCGCCAATCTTTCCCAGCCTCGACCAGGGCCAGGCGCACCCAGGTTTTCCACTGCAACGCCGGCACCCGGTGCATGGGGCCCGCCTGATCGACATCGCCGGCCAGCGGCATACGGCTCAGTACGTCACCCACGGCGCGAAGGCTGCGCTTTTCAGGTTCATACAAGAATGCAGGAACCTGCTCGATGTGCCTGGCCACCAGTAAGAAGCGCTTGCGGCTCTGGGCCAGCCCACCAATTTCGCCACAGTCGTGGGTAGTTTCCGCCACTGCGTAACCATAATGGCGGAGCAGCTTGGTGATTTGGTCCAACAGGTAGCGGCCACGGGTTGCCAGGCGTGGAACGTTTTCGAACACGATCAGTTTCACCGGCTTGTGCTTCCAGGCTTCGCACATCAGCCACACACAGCGCAGCGTTAGCTCGTTGAGTGCCCGGTACTTGGGTGTCTGGCTCATTGACTCGGAAAGCAGACCCGAAGCGCCCTTGCATGGGCTGCTGATGAACACCGCGTCCGGGTCTTCGTTGCCGGCGGCGCGTCGCAGGTCCTCGGCGGTTGCTTCTTTCCAGCCGGCGGGCGGCTTCTGACCGTGGAACGCGGTGAACTGCTCGCGGGTGAACAGATCCATAAGCGTGCCAGGCACACCGGTCATCATCTGGAAGTCACGTAAGCCTGCCGGGTCGACGTCGACGCCGCCCAGGCAACGCCATTCAGCTTGCACGGGGCCCAGGACTGGTTTGGAGTCGCTGAAGCCAGCGGCACCGCTGCCAAGGCCGCAGCAAAGGTGAAAGTGGGTGAGGGTGCGCTTAAGCATAAGACACCTCCACCAATTCAACGTCGTCGTAACTAGGTGTTTCGACATCAGCTGCGATGACGCGAATGCCGCAAAAGCCGTAAGGCCCAGGTTCATTGCCACCCCAGCCTTCTTCGTTGTGAAGGTCTTCGGTCCAAAAAGGTCCAGGGTTGTCACCCGTCATAAGGTTTTTGGTGGTGATGCTGAAGCTTGCGTCGCCTTCGCTCAGCATCCGGCAGATCATCGTTTGACCAAACAAGCGGATAACGGTCCGGACGACATCACCGTTTTCAGCGGAGAGCCTGTCATCGGCGTTCGACCAAAAATCATTGATTAGTGAGGCAGTTTCCTCGGTCAGTACGTCGTGATTTACCTCGAGAGTGACCTGGTATTCCTTCCAGGTTTCCTTGATCAGGTATCGCTTGATGTTCGGTGGGGTGCTAGCCTCTACGCCGCTGCTGCTTGGGTTCTGTGCTTGCATGGTGCTGCTCCTTAGTAGTGGTAGGTGTCGGGGAGTTGGCGCTCCTCGACACCATCTTTCAGGCCGGTTTGGCCTGGTCTTGCTCAATGATCGTTATGACTTCGTCCCGGTCCTTCGCATAAGCGAAGGGCAGTTCGCCTCCTGGGCGAGTGACGGGGTAGCGCGACTCCGGCAACCGGCACAGCGCGACTGTGTAGCCGCTGTCGGTAACCCAGCAGTTCTGCTGGACTTGTCCATCCCTGTTGCGTTTCGGCGCCCACTTCATGCCCATGTCCCGATCAGTTCTTCCCAAATGGCATCGCCATCGGGGAGGTACGTGTGCACCTCTTGCTCGGGCGAGTAGTCCAGTTGCAGCACTGCCAGGCAGTCGTCGAACAGCGCGGTGTCGAGACCACGCAGGCTGGTCAGCACGAAGGGGTAGTCGCGGCCGTTGTAGAGCCCGAGCAGGAAGCGACCGATCACTGCGCTCTGGCCTGTATCACGCTGGGCGATTGGGACCAGCCGCCCGAGTGCCTCGATACCGGCCTTGCGGATGGCGGGGCGCATGGCTTCGAACTCTTGCAATTGCTGAAACCAGTTGGGCTGCGGTTTTGGGTGTGTTGGGTTCATGCGAAGTCTCCTGTCGAGAGGCAATCAGAAGGGGTGGAAGTCTTCGTCGATAATCAATTTGATAGTGTTCAGCGCGGTGAGCCGCTGCTCGTTGCTCAGGTCGAGCATTGAGCTGAGTACGTCCACCCAGGCGATCAGCTGCCCGCCGTTTTTGGCCGCGCGTTTTGAAGGCCCGGCACTCTCCTCTAACCATGCTGCTGTATAGGTGGGGGCGAGCTTGTTGAAGGTGCTCAGGAGTTGTTCCCGGCTCTGCTTCACTGTCAGGCCAAACACTCCGGCTTGCTCAGCAGACAAACCTCGCAACGCCATTGCGCCGTTCATGCTCTCTTGTGTGTGCTCGCTGCCCAACTGGATTCGGACAATGCGGCTATCGAGCATTTCGCTGCACTCAAGGGGAGCGTTGCTAATGATCGATAGCGCACCTCGAAAGTAAGTTGTTTGCGATTCGCTCCGTTGGACGTGCCGTGTGGTGCCGCCGCTGTTGTACAAATCGCGGAGCTCCTCCCAGTCAAAAGTCGATTCTGCGTTTGGTACCGACTCGAAAATAACGATTGGCTTGCTTGCGTTGAACAGCGCGCGCGTACGGCCAGCCGGCGTCGCATATTCAGGTGAACAGGCCGTAAATTCTTCCTCGCCCAGGAGTTTCCAGAGGTAGCTGATAAGGAATGATTTCCCGCTACCAGGTCCGCCAACGATGTGTAGGAATGGGAAGCTTTGATGGTCGGCGCGGATTTGCTCTGCGTGCATCGCGCCGAGCCACCAGGCCATTGCCACCACACCTTTTGAGCGGAATGCGGCATAGAAATCGTCAAAGCGGATCGCGGTTTTCAGTTCGTTTTGCATGTTATTGCTCCTGTTGTGGTGGTGGTTAAACGCCCTGGAATACCCAGCAGCGAATGGTTTTAGGTTTGTCGAAGGCGTCGACCTGGCGGGCCGAGTTGACAGGCTTGTTCGACTCCAGAAACTTGGGTGACTTGCTGGTCTTGAGCAGGCGTTTCAGGTCGCTCAGCGGCGGCACCTGCTGCCGTTTGTTGGCAGCCATTTCCACAAACTCGTTGAGGTTCACGGCGATCAGTCCATCGCGGCGCGCATGGTTCAGCGCTGCTTTCTCGTCCATGCCATTGAGGAACTCGTACAGGTCCCAAAACTCGCGCACGGTTGGGTGGTCGGCGTTAATTGCCTGCTGTCGCTCTAGGGCCATGCGGTTGATTTCTGCATGTGCCAACGCCCTGCGGCGGTCACCGAGGGGCACGACACCGGCCAACGCATCCACCAGGCTGCGCAACTGGGCGTGGTTTTTGGCGATACGCACGGTGCGCACGCCAGGCTGGGCCAGCAGCTCCTGTTCGTAGCCGGAGGTGTTTTCCTCCATCAGGCGCATGGTTTCGGCTTCGCGTTGCAGCGCCTTGACCAGGAAGCCGCTGATGCTGTCCATCGGCATGCGCTCCAGTTGCTCGGCGTACTGCTTGGTTTCCGGGGTGTGGTGTTCGCGTGTCAGGTGGACATGGCAGATACGCTGCAGGATCGGTTCCGACGCGTTCACCGGGTTGTTCTGAGCGATCAGCAGGGCGGCGCGGAACGGTGGTTCGTGGGTGTCGTTGCCGTTGTTCTTCACGCCGGTGGAGCGAACGCTGCGGCCGTTGTAGGCGGTTTTCAGTTCGTCCCAGTCGAAGTGCTTAACCGGCTGGCCTTCCTTTTGTTCACGCTCGGACTCGATCAGCACCACCGGCAAGTTACTGACCTGTGAAAAGTTGCGCGCGCGGCTGGCGGCGGTCGCTTTGGACGGGTCAAAGCCTTCGTAATCAGTGCGCCCGACCGACTTCCACAGCAGCTCAACCAGGGTGGTCTTGCCTGAGCCGGCTTCGCCCACCAGCTCCAGGAACATCAGCGACTTGTGGATCTGGCGGATCTGCTCGGCGTGCAACGCGCCCAGCCACCAGGCCAGCACCACCAGCCCCTGTACGCCAAAGCAGCGCCAGTAGATCTCGAACCACCCTTCGTTGTAGGCGTTGAGGTCGGTGTTGATATGCAGCACCGGCGACTGGCTCTGCGACTTGATGCTCAGCTTGCCGAGGTCGAAGAAATCTTCCTTGTTGCGCACCTGTACCTTGCCGCCATGAAATGCCAAGTCGTTGAAGACATAGGCGCCATGGTCGCGGCTGTAGCCGATCCATTCGATGGTGTTGACGGTTTTCAGGCAGTCCAGCTGGGGCGCCAAGATCCGTTTCAGTTGCTGTGCGCTGCCTTCGAACCACGCACCATTGGCGACGTTGAGCAGGCGATTCGAGAATTCGGGCGCCGACGTGAGCTGCTTGGCCGTGAACGTGCTTTTGATGGCAGGCCCTTGCGGGCGCTCGATGCGGAAGTAGTACCAGGCCTCGTCGGTCAGGTCGTTGCGCATGTAGTACAGCGCTTGGAAATTGCAGTTGGCGATGCTGGACACCGAGGCAGACAGGCGCAACGCCTTGTAGCGACGTTGATCGTCATTGAGTAATTGGTCCTCATGCCGCTCTGAACTCTCCAGATCGCTCATGGCGCGGTCGTACTTATCGAGGTCCAGCCGAAACCAGTACAGGCGCTTGCGGAATGTGAAGTTGAATTCCTTGCGCTCGTTGCGCAGGTAAATCAGAAAACCCTTTTCCTCTGCGGAGTCAGCCAGCAGCAGGTCGCCGTGGTGGCGGGCTTCGTCGAGATCCTGCTCGATCCGCTCGGCGCGCTTGTCGTCGCCCTCGATCGGTTTCCAGCGCAGGTGCAAGTCGTTCCAATCAACCTTTTTGCCGTGGGGCTGTGGGATCACCGCCGCCTTGCAGGTGAAGCCCAGGTCGCGTGCCTCTTTCGCCCAGCGGCGCATGTTGGCCTTGGCGACAGGCTCGTTATCCAGTGCCCACACCAGCAGCGGCAAAGGCTTGTCCGCGTCGTGGCGCAGTTTGGCCAGGGCCTTGAGTGAATCGATCGGGCAGGGCGCGCTGGACATCATCGACACGGCCGACACGTCGTTATGCAGCAACGCGATGGCGTCGAAGATGCCTTCAGTTATCCAGAGTTCGTCGACCTCCAGCAGGTCCACGCTCGGCGGGCACCACCAGACACCCTTGTAACCGGTCAAACCTTCGCCGGTAGGGCGGAAGCGCGCTTTCATCTTGCCGAAGCGGTCTGGCCGATCGATCAGGCGCTCCCAGTACCCACCTTTCTCCAGGGCGAAACGCACCGTGGCGCTGCCGATGTTCAGCCGACCATCCCAGTAGTTGTCCTGGGTGAACCAACCGGCGATCAGCTCAAACTTGAAGCCCCGCGCAAACTCAAGGTAGGCGCGTGCCGTGGCAAGGGGGTTATCCGGCGTAGACGGGGCGGTCTTGCTCCAGTCGTTGAACAAGTCGTCGTAAACGTCCTTCACGTGGACGCGGTGGTCGCACTTTTCCGGCCGTCCGCAGATCAGTGTCCAGGGCGAGTCGTAGAAGGTGTAGAGGGTCTTCTGGCCGCAGGCAGGGCAAACGCCCTTACGCATATAGTCGGTGCCGCGCATGTGCTTGAGCTGGTAATCCCGCTCAATGCGTTGGATGACGTCGGCGCGCAGCCTTTCTTTCATTTCCATCGTGGCTTACTTCGCTTCGTCGAGACTGTGTTTAAGGGCGCCAATCAGACTTTTTCGTGCAGCCAGCGCAGGGAAGGCCGCCAGCAACGAACCGTGCCGCAAACCCTCGGGGATCATGCGAAAACGGTCGTCATACCAATGCTCGTTGAACAGCAACGCGTACTGCGCGCGCATGTCCTGGAGCAGTGCCTCGGCCTGGTCGCGGGGCAGTTTTGCGGTGATGGCGATGTCGATTTCCATGGTCCACCTCGGATTGCGGGCAAAGCTCACCCAAACCCATTGGGAATGGGGCAGGGCGGGGGTTTAAAAGGGAGCGTTACTGAGGGTGTGGCTTGTGTACGGTGCTGCGCTGGTCGAGCAATTTTTGTGGCAGAAACCGAGCCGGAACCGGGAAGCGTTGATCCGCGAGGACGTCCACCAGGTGGACACGCGTGCTGTCCGTACCACTGGCCCAGTCGACGCCAATCCAACGGCGTTTCTTGATCACCTGCAGTTCAGTCCAGGCGTTATGGACAAGCTTCGGTGCCATAAACACAGGCACTTCCAACGCAAGGGTCAGGTGGCGGATGCAGCGATCGAACAGTAGATCGGAATCCACAAGGTGTTCTGCTTCATGGCGTTGCAGGTAAGCGAAAGCAGCGTGTTGCATGCTGCTGCGGTAGTCATGAGTCTGTTGATCAAGGTTCATCACGCGCGCTCCATTTCCAGTTGGTCCAGCAGATCGGGTTGATCGTTGGCGGTTTTCATTGTCTGGCGGCGAATGACCACGTCTGCGACTGGCAGCTGTACAGCCGGGTTGGGCATGCCGCTGGGGCTCAGCTCGTGGGTCATTTGAAATTCAGCACGCGCCACGAAGCCGCAGGCCTCATTGGTGCATTGCAAGTAAGCAATACGCAGGAAAATGTGTTGGCCTTCGCTGGTGCGGATGCGCATCCGGCCGTGGCAGTGGGGGCAGACCAGCTTGTAAGTACTCACTAGACAGCTCCCTGGCTGTAGAGCTGAATGGTCGCGAACACCTCGGCGTAACGGGCCGACATATAGGTGAGCAGGGCGGCGATGATCGCGTCGGCTTCACGTCTTTCGATGACCCCATCGTCCAGGGCGGCAGACATGATTTGGTCGACCTTGCCCCGCTTGGCCGAGGCCTTGAGCGAGCGGCTGTACAACTCCACGTTGTCCAGGCTCTCCGGGACGCTCAGCGGAACGAACATGCCGCCATACATTGAAGCGATGTAGTCCGCCAGGAATGTGGTGCCGGCGACCTGCTCAAGACGGTGAATGTGTTCATCGGTCAGCGGGCGGCTGCCAGCGTTCTCGTAGGCCTGGTTGTCGAACTTCTTCAGCGGCATGCCGAGGTCTGCCGAGGCATACGACCGACCGCCTGGGTAGGCGCCGATGACGGCCATTACGACGCTCTTTCTGCTGTCTAGAACTGGGCGTTTCATCTTCTGGTTTCTCCCTGGAGTCGTCGCCCCTACAGTCATTTCATACGGCCTGTGCTGAGATTTGCTCGGTGGTCCCCGCAAGGATTCCCGGCAGCACTTCCTTACCTATTACCCGCGACAGGTCTTGCAGTATCTGGAACGTCAACCGGCCACGAGGCAGCTTTTTGTTGCCAGCCCAGCGCTTAACCACTTGCGTCACCGTGCGCACCTCATAGCCGTGGCTGAGGGCGAACTGACGGAAGTTGCTGCCACGCTCGATCAGCCGTGCTTGGATCTGGCGCTTTTCCATGGCTTGGCTCATGGTTGATGTGTTCCTAGTTGGTTAAGATGTACTCATTGCGCATAAGCCTATTTATTCCATTTAAATAAATCAAGCGGTATTTATTCAAAATGCAGAAAAAGTCTCTCGACGCCGTGCTTGAACGCTTGATGACGGTTTTTGCCGTTGATAGCGATAGCGAGCTGGCGCGTAAGCTGGACGTTAATCGACAGACGTTGGGAAGCTGGCGTAGCCGGCAGTCCATTCCTTATGCGTTATGCGTAAACGTAAGCGAGGCTGAAGGCGTTTCGCTGGATTGGCTGCTCACTGGGGAAGGGACAATGTTGCGAGGTGGGTCAGTCGCGCCGACTGTTTCGCCAGTCACTAGCCCTCAGGAAGATGCAATCCTGGCTTTGTTCCGGTCCTTGGAAGAGACCGACAGGCGGGAGATACAGAGCGCTGCTGAAGAAAAGAAACGCATAAGGGACATAGAGCAGCGCCTAAAGGATTTGACGGAAGCCCTTGCCGATACCAAACGGCCAGCATAGTCTGTACCCATTGAGAACGGATCAGTCAAACAGGGACGCTGATGATCCACCTCGCTAAAGCCGATTACAGTGCTGCGAGTATGCCAACTGGCGCTACCTTGAAATCAACATAAGGACATGATCCATGCTCAAAGTAGGTGCTATAGCCCCGTTGCCACTTATTTTCCGCCTCCCTGTCGCCTTTGCTGACCTGAGCAATGTGAAGCAAACCGACATCTTTAAAGCGATCGAATCGTCGCTTCTCAAGCAGGCCGAGGTAGAGGATTTGCCCGCCTGGAACGTTCCTCACTTCACCTTCCGTGACATGGTTTTCAGTACCAAGATCGAATTCAAAGGTGAGCGCATTGACCTTGCCTGGACGGGTTCGAAGGTTCCAGAAAAAAGGAGCACACCGAGCACTCAAATCAACTTGGCCAAAGAGCAGTCGCCGCACTCAATCAAAGTAACGATATCGAAGTGCGGAGAGTGATAGAAGATGCGGAATATAACAATCGATTTTTGAAGAGTGCTAGTGGCGTTTGTTTCGCTGATAGCTGCCGTCTAACATTTAAATAAGAACTAAATCCAGGCTGTGTTGTTGTATTTAGCATAATTGGGGAAGGGTATGGTCACTAAATCTAAATCTATTCATTATAAAAATGTATTTATTACTGGTGATGTAAATCTACAAGTTTCTTTGCAAACAGCTCTTAGTAAAACCGGCACTGCTGCTAAACCAAGTCAGAGACAGCAAAAAGTAAATGGTAGCGATACGGCGGTAATTTTTGTAAACCAATTTGGCGACAGCAACGGTATGACATTTGGTCAGCTCGTTTTTCTGGAGTCGGGACGGCAACAACCTTTTATTACCGTAGATGACGAGGCAGAATTTTATTCTATTGATGCTCTGGCATCAGAAAAAATTCCTGATGAAACAAAAAACGCGGAAGGGGACACCGTCACAGCTTTAGATAGTGAGGCTGTCGCAAAGAAGCGTCGAGAATTCCTAGAGTCTATGCTTTACTTTGGAGTTATCGATAATCATATGATTATAATGCAGTCTACTGCGCTTAAAAGTAGAGAGCTTGAGGCACATTTGGCATGGTTGCTTGGAGATTGCACTGGTGTTATTCCTGCCAATGTGATGCTTGTTCTAAAAGACAAGCCTGCTGAATCTGTATATAAAAAAATGCAAGCTGCACCAGTGAAAAGTATCAAGCTGGGTGCACCTTTGACAACTGAAGTTTATACAGACCCATCTGAACCAAAAAAGAATGACGTTGTCCGTACTGAAACTGAAGAAACACATGCAAGTAAAGTTCGCTTCGTTCCACATGGTATGGCCGCCTCTATCTTAAAGGCTGCCCTGCCGGAGGGATTTCTTGAGCGTCTGAACTTGGAAGATTCTTTGGACGAGGCTAATATTCATGTTGCGTTGGAGATTACATACCTTCGGAAAACCACAAAAATTGGACAAACGGTAATTGACTCAGTCGCTACAAGCCTGAGGCATACGCCAGAATCTGATGTCGTGATCAATCTTCACGGCGGTGGTAAGATTAAAGGTGACGAGCTGAAGCTTTCAGGTAGTATTAGCGTTAAGTATATGGATAATGGTTTGGTTGATGAAAGTATTTTATACCATGAAATGCACAAGTGGCTTGTTTCTAAGATTTCATCCACAGAAGTAGATTCAACTCTAGAGAGTGCGGAGTGAACAAGAAAACGGGGCATGCAGGCTTTTCGATATTTTGGCTCCTAGTTACGCTGGGCGCCTGTGTTCTGTCTGGATATCTGCTTGGGGCTGTTGCAGCTCATATGCCCAATGATAAGCCTGTCATGCCTCTTCTAATTATGGGGCTATTGCTGGCACCCATGACGTTAGTCACCCAGCTTATCTTCAAATTTAATGATATGAAGAAGCTTAAGGGGATTAATCGGGATGAAAAGCGTCGATTGGAGGCGATGGTGGATGCCAAGGTTCTCCGGTTAATCTTGATCGATGTTTTTTATTTAGTAAGTACATCGGTCGTAGGTGTGCTTTTTTATGTTTCCCCGTTTTTTTTGGAGTTAAACTTAATTACTTGGACGTTGCGTGCGGCAGGCTTCTTACTCGTTGCCGCTGCGGTAACTTCTGTAAAGGTTCTGCTGGATACTAGAAAAATATCAAATTTTGAAGCTAGGATTTCTAACCGCGCCCAAGAAAGAAAGACAAAAGCAGCACTTTTAAAACGGTTGAAACATAATGCTAAATCTTAGCCTCATGTAATTTACAAATTATCTATTTTTAATTTTTTAAACTCTCGGTCCACCGCCCGTTTAGCCGTCTTTTCGCTGGCGTACAGCCACCGCAACCGTCTCGGTTTCGCCTGATCCCCCGCCGTAATTGTCTTTTCCTTCCCGGTTTTTTGGTCGCGGTAGTACGCGATGATCCCTGTGTAATTGCCTTTGTTCTCCTCCGCCAGATCTTCAACGTTGTCTTCAGGCAACTTGCTCTCCAGCTCCAGGCTGACGGTGTATCCGCCATCCGCACTTAGGCTGTGCTGCACGTTACCGCCGTACCAGATGATCTCGTCGATTTCCGCCTTCACGCCCTGGAGCGTGTACGTCAGCTCGGGGATCAGATCCGGCCGGCCCATGGCCAGGTTGTAACTGAGCGTGGCACTGCCGCGTTGCAGGCGTCTGAATTCAGCCCGTGCGGCGCGCAGGGCTGACTGCTGGTCGCTGTACGTGTGGCGTAGGTCTTTTAGGTTGTCGCCGCCACCGGCAATGGCTTCCTGTTTTTTGGCGCTGTTCACGTCGTAGTAATAGGCGCGTACGCCGTCGTAGCTGTCGCGGTCGGCTTGCAGGTAGCGGTGTTGGTCGCCGTCGGCTCGGGTGAGGGTGATGTGGGGCAGGTCCATGCCGCTGGCGGTTTTGCCGCCACCCGCTGGGAGGCAGAGTAGGCACCCGGCTTTGACGCTGGCCACTGCGTCGAATTCTTCGCCCAGGCGGCTGATCAGGTTGGCGTCGGACTCGTTGGCCTGGTCGAGCTGCAGGATGGGCAAACCGTCCAGCGCGCCGGCTATGGTGGCGGTCAGGCCGTTGCCGATGGCGATATCGCCCAGGACGTCGCCGAGGGTGGTGTTGCTCCAGCTGCGTTCGCGTTTGGTTTTCAGGCCCTTACGTAGATCTGCCGATCGAGCGCGGATGCTGAGCACATCTGGCGCGCCGCTGTGTTCAGTTTCGTCGACGGTGTAGGTGCCTTTGTCCACCAGGCCGGTGTCGCTCCAACCCAGCCACAGTCGCACCACTGCGCCCTTGGGCGGGATCGACAGTAGGCCGTCGTGGTCGCTGAGGGTGATGCTGAGTTGGTCGGCCTCAACGCCGCGGTTGTCGGTCAGCTCCAGGCTCATCAGCCGCGGACTGATCAGTTGAGCGATGTCCAGGCCGTCGACGGTTAGCCGGAAGGCCGGCACCGGATAGGCCGCGTCTCGGACGTAGCGTTCGGCTGTGTTGCGCAGGTAGCCGGTGACCTTGGATATGACGGAGTCGATCACAGCAGACCTCGCAGGATGTTGAGGCCAACGCTGGTACCAGCGCCGAGCAGGTCGATGCGGTCGTCGTCGGTGCGCTTCAGGCTCAGCGTGAATTCAATGCGCCGTGGGGTGCCGTCGTCGAAAAAAATGGTCTTGGTTTCGCTCAGGCTGTCGATGACCCACAGGCCGTAAATCCTCCCCGTGCCCTCGACCATCGGCCATGCCTTACCGGTATTCGCCATCAGCCGTATGGCGTCGAGGCTTAGGGCGGTGCCGGCTAACTCGGGGAAGATGATGCCGGGGAGGGTGATAGCGTCTTCACCACGACCAACGAACTGCCGCGCGGGAGCGGCGCCGATACGGCTGTTGCTGGCATGGCGCCAATCGGTTTGGCGTTGCAGTTCCTGGTAAGCGGCGGTTCTGAGGCTGAACACGAACATGCCGAGGGCCATCATCATGGTGGTTATTCCAGGTCAGAAAGTTTGCTGCGCTGGCGCGCCTTTTTTTCGTTTTCGATGCGGGCCATGATCGCGCGCACGCTCTTTTCCAGGCTCTGCATGTCGGTGCCTGGCCCCGCTTCAATTGTGAATTGGTAGGTGTCGTGGCTGTCGTAAACAGCGGCTGCGGGCGAGCTGCTGATTGGCGGCGTGTTGTCCACGGCGAACGCCGGCATAGCCGTGGCGCCCAGGGCTAAGGTGCCTGCCTCTGTCAGTTGCTTGCTCATGCTGGTCAGCGCGTTCAACGGTCCTTTCTGCCCACCTTCAAGGCCCTGGGTAAGCCCCGCCATGGTGAACCCGCCCAACTCCGCGAACACGCGCGACGGGCTGTGGATACCGAGCTTTTCCTTGAACCAACCAATGCTGCTGTCGCCGATCGAGCTGATGGCGTCTTTGACGGCACCCAGGCCGGCCGTGAGGCCGTTGACCAAGCCGTTGACGATCATGCTGCCGAACTCGGTGAAGCGGCTTGGCAGATCGATGCCCAGATAACTCAGCACGCCGGCAAATGCCTGGTATACAAGGCCGAGCGGGCTGAAGTTGACCAAAGTGGTGATGATGCCGCCGATGCCTCCGTCAAAACCCGCCTTGATCTCGGTCCAGGCGTTGGCGAAGTAGTTCTTCACAGCGTCCCAGTTCTTGTAAATCAGATAGGCGCCACCAGCCAGCGCGGCAACGACAGCGGCAATGATCAAGACAATCGGGTTTGCTGCCAGGCCCCAAAGTGCAATACCTACGGTGCGCAAAGCGGTCAACAGTGCGCCGCCCATTGTCGTAGCGAGCATACGAACGCCTTGGGCAAACATGGGGAAAACGTTACGGGCCAGTCCGGTCAGGGTTGGCATTAGCCGGCCGAGCATTTTGGTGATGCCGCCACCTTGGAGACCGAACATGGTCATGCCGTATCGCAGCACTGCGAACGGACCCAGCATGCTCGCCATGGTGAGAGCCAGGCCACCAAACACGAATGCCAGCGCGGCAATCGCGGCTACCACCTTGACCAGGCCACCGGCCAATTTCGGATTCTCCCGAGCCCAGGCGCCGACGCTGTTCGCGATCTCTCCCAGTGTATTGATCAAATCCTTGAGTTCCGGCGCTACCGCTGCACCGAACTCTGCCATGGCATTGGTGAAACTGCCCTCTGCGGCTTCCATGATGTTGGTGAGGGTGCTGAGTTGCTCGTTGACTCTGGTACGCAGATCGGCCTGTGTTTGTAGCTTCTGCTGGACCTCCTTATACCCGGCCAGACCTTTGTTCATCATCGTATTCAGGGTGGTGAGCGTTTCAGCGTCATCCCCAAAGACCTTGCTGATTACAGCTGTGCGGTCGGTGTCATTCAGAACTTTGAGCTTTTCCACCTGGGCGTACAGGTTCTCCAGGCCAGCGAAATTACCGTCAGCATTCGTGAATTTGAGCGATACGCCTTTGTTAGCACCCGCCGCAATTTTATTGGCCTTGTCGACCTTATCCTTGTCTAAACCTGCCTGGAAAATTTTGCGGAACGCGTTGCCGGCTGAACCACCCTCCATGCCGGCCTGGTCCATCATGATCAACAGCGGCGCCAGCTCTTTCGCGGCATCGATCCCTGACTTCTTGATCACATCCATGACCGGGGCGATCTTGCTGAAGCCCTGGAGCATGTTGCCGGGGTCCACACCGGCATAGAACCCGCGCTGGATCGTGTCCATCAGGCCCATCATGTCTTTTTCGGTGGTGCGCGTTGCGTCCTGCATTTTGGCAGCAAACTCTGCCGCTTCCGTGGCCTCCATCTTCAACTGGACGCCCAGGTATGCAGCAGCTTCACCGGTACCCCCGAGGATGCTTTGCGCACTCAGGCCTTGCCGCCGAAGCATGGTCATCATGTTCTGGAAGTCGGCCGTGGTACCGGGCAATCGGTCGCCGAGCTTGGTAGCCAGGTCGGTGATTTTCTGGAAGTCCTCCGAGACCTTGCCGGTGTCGTCCATCATCGACACCTTGAGCTGTGTGGCGGAATCCTCATTGGGCGCAAAGGCCTTCACTGCGGCGGCGATGGGACGGCTGGCTGCATAGCCAACGCCCAGGCCGGCGGCGCCGTTCACGGCGAGATTGCCGGCGGCGCGCTGGGATTTCTCCATCTGGCTGCGAGCCAACGCCGCCCGCTTGTGCTGGGCGCTCAGTTCGGCCATGCGCTTACCCTGCAAACTGATGCTGGCGTTGGTGGCGTTGATCTGCTCGCGCAGCTGGCGCTCGTGGGTGCCAAGGTTTGTGGTGCTGATGCCGGCGTCATAGAGCTTCGATCGCAGCCCTTGCAGCTGTACGCTCTGTTGTTGGTGCTGCTGCTTGAGCCGCGTTGCCTCGCGCACCGCCGCCTGGAAGCTCCGGGTCATTGCCCTGGTCGGCGCGTCGGTAGCGGCGAGTTCCTGACTCAGGGATTTGACGCGGTCCCGTGCGGCGGTGAGAGACGCGCCGGTTTGCTCAGCAGCCGCACGCTGAGCCCGCCAGGCGCTGACGTCTTTCTGTTGGCTGGTGAGTTCTTTCAGGCGGTCGCGAGCGTCCTTGAGGGCGCGTGCAGTCTGAATACCCCCTTCGCTGATGTGTTTCAGTGGGCGGGTGGCCTTGTCGATGGTACTGAGCAGCACCTGAAGTCTCAGATCATTTGCCATCGGTGGAGCTCCGCAACCTGGCGCGTTCGCGCCAGTCCATCAGTTCTTGCAGGCCCAACTGATCCATGTCAGCTGGCGCCCAATGAAAAACCACGGCCAGGTCGGCCATGGCGTCCTCTACGCAACGAGGGATGCGTCCGTCTTCATCGATTTCTGAAGCAAAAAACCAGACACCTTGGTGCCCAGCGCGAACAGATCGGCAGGGTCCATCGATGTGACTTCGACGGCGGTGAGGGTAGGGGTGCTGATGCGCGGAACCACTTTGACCAGGCTGTTGACGTCCATATTCAGCAGCTCTGCCAGGCTCACGCCGCGCAGCTCGCCCGAGTTGGGTTTGCGCAGGGTGATGCTGTCGATGCTACTGGTGCCACGACGGATGGGCGTATCGAGGAGGACGGTGTTGTCGTCGGCCAATGGTTTTACTTCGGCTTGTTCGGTGGCTTCGTCTTTCATGGGTAGAGCTCCTGGTGCTGAGGGTAGGTGGTTATCGATCGAGGACGGGGATCAGAGGCCGATGGCGCTACGCTGTTTCTCCAGCATGTCGACGCCGCCGACCTTCTCGATGAAGTTGAGCAGGTCGATTTCGATGATGTCTTCGTTGTCGACGGTCAGCTTGTAGTAGCTGCAAGTGGTGGTGATGGAGTGCTCGGTGTCTTCACCTGGTGTGGCGTCACCCATTTCAATGGTTTCGTGACGGCCGCGAACAGTTACCTCTACGGCACTGATTTGGCCGGTGTCGTCCTGCTGGAAGGCACCGGCGAAGCGCAGAGCAATACCGGAGGCGTTAACCGCGCCGAACTGCTTGAGCACGATCAGATCCAGGCCACCCAGCTTCCATTCCATCTGGATACCGTCGTCGGACATGCCCAGGTCAGCTTTGACCGGGCCATTCATGCCGGCGGCGCGCCACGCTTCCATCTTGCGGCCCAGGGCGGGCAGGGTGACGGTTTTGACCTTGCCCTGGTAGCTGCCGCCGTCGTTGAACAGGTTCATGTTTTTCAGTTTGAGAGGCATTGCCATGGCGGGAATCTCCGGGGTTATGGCACGGGGTTAGCTCCCCTCGCGGGGAGGCCCGGTTTAAGCAGCGATTGCGGCAGCGAACTGCATCAGGTAGCGGTCGGTGATGCGTTGGCGCAGGGTGAGGTCTTCCAGCGGCGGCACCGGGGTGTAGTCGTAGTCGAGGGTCAGCTTGCCGGCCTTGAGGGTGTCCTTGTCGTTGACGTCTTCCGGGTACCAGCAACTGCCGCCGATCAAGTAGCCCTGGTTGACCAGTTCGCGGAACTTGGCGTTGATCCCGTTGATGATGTCTTTGACCAGGGACGCGTGCATGGGCTTGTCCATGGCCCACATGTGCGCCTCGGCCATGGTGTCGGCGATGATCTGGGCGGTACGGGTGTAGTTTTCAAACGCGAACAGCGGATCTGCGCTGCATGTACGGCTACCCCAGAAGCGGAAGCCGCCTTCGTTGATGAGGGTGGTGACCTCGTTACTGTTGAGGTAGTTAGCGTCGGTGGCGGGGTTTTGCAGATCCCAGAACACGTCGGCGCTGATGCCGGTCACACCGTTGACGGCGACGTTGGAGAGGGTCTTGTGCCAGCCAATGTCTTTGTCGATCAGCGCCCGCAGGCCCAGCGCACGGGCTACTGCCGACGCGGTGACGGTCGCGCTGGTGACCGTGTCCCAGTTCTGGAACTCCGGCCAGATCACCATGACTTCACGAGCGCCGAAGTTTTCGCGGTAGGCGACCACCTCTTCCTTGGTTTTGCAGTCCCACGCACTGACGTAGGCGAAGGCGCGCAGGTCTTTGGCGATCGATACCAGTGCGGTGGCCACCGGCTGACTGTCGAGGCCTGGCACACCGAGAATGCGCGGCGTCATGCCTACTCGGGCCTTGGCGGCGAGCAGGGCTTTCATGCCGGTGTATTTGCCGTCGGCGGTGGTGGTGCCGATCAGCGCGGTGGTGGTAGCGGCCGAGTCTGCTCCTTCCTTCACCCGCACTACGATTGTGTAGGGCTTGGTCTGGTCTGCAATGGCTTGCAGGCTCTTTGCCAGGGTGCCTTTGACGCCGGCTTTGGCGATGGCGCTTTGCACATTGGTCAGCAGGACTGGAGTGTCCAGCGGGAAGGCGAGTGGGTCTGCATCTTCAGCCGTACAAACCAGGCCGATGACTGCGGTTGCGATGGTGCGAATGGGGCGAGTGCCGTCGTTGAGTTCGAGAACCCGCACGCCGTGGAGATAGTCTGAACCGGCCATGGGTGGTTGCCTGCGCTGTGATGGAATGACAGTGCACAGGCTGCCGCGCGCGCGCCGGATGGGCGAGCGGCGCGGCTTGTAGCTGACAGGATTACAGGGCGCCGTCGTCTGAAGTCCAAGGATACTGAGCCTGGATTGCTTCGAATCGGGCTACACCGGCAGCACGGACGGCCTCCCAGCCTGGCTCGTTCATCACTTGCATGCGCTGAGCTTCAGCAAAGTAGCGATCCGAACCTGTGAGGGGATCAGCATACGATCGTAGGCGCAGTGCCTCGATCTGTTCGCGGGTGGGTGGGATCGACTCGGGATCTGTAGCGGTAATCGCTCCAGTTTCATCGATACGCCAAATCGAATCAGGCTCTTGGAGAATGCGCACCGATAACTCATCGCTGATCTCGACCGCACCTTTCGGAATGGTGTGAACACCCTTGAAAAGCATGTGTTGAAACAGCCCATCACCGTTGAATACAGCATAAGTTTTCGACATGTCAGCGCCCCAATGCGAACCAGAAGAAAGAGTATGAGCCGGTGGCTGTCCAACTCAGGATCATTGAGGTGGACGTCAATGACTGCACGTTTGCTGCGACCGAGCTAGGGTTCCCGCCAACAATAGAGTTCGGTAAGGCCCAAGCAATCAGACACTCAACAGGGAAGGGGGTGGCGAACGGTACCGATGTCCCCGAGGTGAAAGTTCTGTTACCCCACTGCCAGACCAATCCTCCCATCCAACTGGGGAAGTAGATGTGACCATTGACCGCCAGCAAGACCCGAAAGCCGGCGCGTAACTTCTTCGGCGTAACAATCGTCGCGTCATCAAGGCCTTGATCAACCTGGCTTTGACTGGCGAGTTTTGCCAATCCAGCCACCTCCTCTGTGGCTTGAGCAAGTACCTTCGCCAGACGGCGTGCAAGCTTCAGCGGAGTGACGGTTCGAGCATCGGTTGTGCCCTCATCCATGTCCTCGTCTTTTGCGTTGGCCTGAACGCCGGATTTGCTTTCCGTCGCCTCAACCCAGCGTTTCTTGAAGAATTGGAAGACGTTCAGCATGGTTGCTGGCTTTGTGTTTTCGGTCACTTCGTCAGCTTCAGCTTCGGCTTTGCTGGCCGTTTCGATGGCGTAACCCGCCAAGGTTGTAGGAGCTGTACCAGCCAGCACTCGGCCGAATTTATCGACCGTTACGCTCCTGAAGACGCCTGCAATATCCTTTGCTGTGGCTGATAGCAGTTCGAAGCTAAGCGCTGTGGTGCCAATTACGACAGGACTGTCGGTGGTCAATGTCCAAACTGTATCGGCGTAAGTGGCGCCGCGCTCAACGCCCACGGTCAGCGCAGAGGTCACTTTCGCGTTGGAATCTGCGTCTGGCGATCTGAGCCACTGGCCTGTCGCCGCGATGTATATTCCGTTTTGACTCGCGGTTTGCTGCTTTCTTACGAGAACGCGAGCGCCCGGTTCCAGGGCAATGCCATCAATGGTTTGCAGGCCTCCTAAGGCGATGCTGTTCAGGGTCGCAACGACGACAGACTGTTTTAAGTCAAGCTTGCCAATTTCTTCTGCAACCTTTACGTCGACGTACTCTCGTGTTGCAAGTACCACGGACGGATCAATTTTCAGCTCGATGTTGCTCGTACTGCTAACGATCAGGTTGATCCTGATCACCTGGGTTCGCCCTGAACCTTGAGCGAGCAGCGGCTTATAGGTGGGAGCACAGTTGGCAATCGCAACCAGGTCGCCTGCTGCGTCATAAAGACCAATCTCGCGTACCCACCAACCACCAACGTTCTCCGGGATGATCTGTTCGGCAATGATCACACTGGCATTGCTTGGGTCGACCTTCACCTGGTTCAACGGTGCACGTCGGCGCTCGTTGATCAGTTTGGTTTGTGTGCGGCTGGGGATCGGGTCGGTGCCGTTGGCATCCCCAACTGCCATCTGTGCAAATGTCCAGGGCACACCCAGAGCGTCTGCGTTCGCTTGTTTGGCTTCGCCGACGGCAGTGAGGATTGCGAAGAACTGACTGTTTTGATCGGTCATGAGTAAATGTCCATCGTGTCGATATGGTGTTCGCGGCCACCGATGCGGTACACGCCGCTGACGTCGATATCGCGCTGGGTCGGTGGGTAAACGTTGAGTTCGTCTCCTTCGTACACGCAGGCTCCGATAAATACGGTGCCGGTGCTTTCCAAGCTGATGGCCAGGCCGGTGAGGGGGCGGGTGAGCGGTTTGGCGTCATCAATCAGCCAGGTCAGCTCTTGGTACATTTCTTCGGTGATGCCGGTGTCCAGTACGCCGACCTTCAAGGCGAAGGTGCCAGGCACACCTTCCGGTACGGTCTGCCACCATTCCACAACTTCGATCAGGTAGCCCAGGGGCTCGACCACTCGACGCAGGGCGCCGATGGTGCCTTTGTGTGCGTGGATGTAGCGGGATGAGCGTATGGCGGCGCGCTTGGTGGCTTCGGTCCAGGTGCTGTCCCAGCGGTCGACGGAGAAGGCCCAGGCCAGGTACGGCAGTACCACCGCTGGGCAGGTGTTCGGGTTGCACAGATCCCGCAATGGGATCGGTACACGTTTAATTTCCGCGAGCGCTTGTGCCGCCTGGCGTTCAAGCGTTGTGGAGTTGTTCGGTAGCAGCTGCTGGGCGCCCATTACTCAGCACCCCTTGTGATGGTGACGCCGGTGCAGAAGGGCGCCTGTTCCTTGGTGGCGACAATATCGACCCAGTCTTCCAGCACGACCTTACGTACACCTTCGACGAACAGCGCCGCGTGCAGGGCGGATTCCGACACCTCCATAGCCAGGCGACGACGTTGGTTCACGTAGGTCTGTAAGCTCTGTTCAGCCGCAGCAAGTATTGGCTCAGACTCGGGGCCACTGGTCAGCAAGTACAGCTTGGCTTTCACTTGGTACCGAATGATTTCTGCGGGCTTCACGGTCAGGCGGTCGGCCACGGGCCGGCGGTCATCGTCGCTAAGATACTTCTTGACGGTGGCGACCAGGTCGGCCGACGCGGTGCCGTCGCCGAGCAGGGCCTGCACGGTGACCACTGCCACGGCGGGTGATGGGCTTTCAGCGGTCGCATCGGCAACGCGGCCATCAGCCCCACGGGCATGGAAAATGTAGCTCTGGCGCGGGCCGGCGGTGCTCAGCCCCTCCCAGGCCATTTGCGCCCGTTCCCGCAAACTGTCGTCGCCTTCCATGATCCGCGCGACAGGCGGGACGGCCATGGGCTTGGCTTCCTGAACCACCAGGCGCTTGACGTTGAAGTTGCCCGCCAACTGGTCCAAATCGGGGCCTTTGGCAAAGGCCAGCAGGTTCGCCATGGACGCCTCATTCACCCGCTGACGCCAGATGGTTTCGCGGTAGGCGTTCTCTTGCAGCAGCTTGGTCAGGGGCTCGGATTCCATTTCGAGGCGAGCGGCAATCTGCGGCTGTTCCTCGATCGGCCACAGGCTGATCATGTAGGCCTTGCGCTCGGCCAGGATCACTTCGAAGTCGATCTGCTCGACGATCTGCGGCGCCGGGAGCTGGCTGAGGTCAATCGCGGCAAAGGAGTTCATACACTGCCACCCAGTTGCAGCGGCAGGCTCATGCTCAACGGCTCGTTGGTGTCGACGATGGTGCCTTCCAGCTCTAGCACGGACTGACCTTGAAGGTTCGCGCCGAGGAACTGCACACGGCTAAGGCTGATGCGGGTTTCCCAGCGCATCAACGCCATGACTGTGCCCGCGTAGACACGCAGACGTGTGGCGTCGTTGAAGGGATGATCCACCAGCTCTGGCAGCAGGCTGCCGTATTCGCGGCGCATCACGCGGGTACCGATGCGGGTAGTGAGGATGTCTTCGATGCTCTGGCCGATGTGGTCCAGGTCGCTGATGTCGGCGCCGGTTTCTCGGTTCATGTTGGTAAGGGCCTCCCGGACTGATCGTCGCCTTGCTTAACGCCTGAGGTCAGGTGATTGACCAGGCTGACGCCCGCCGCGACCACGTCTCTCGAAACGTCTACCCGACCGACTACGTTCTGGTTGCCGGTTTGGTTGTAATCGCCCTGGTGATTGATGGGGCCAATGATGTTGATCCCGCCCTTGCTCACCAGGCTGGTGGTGCCGCTGTCGGGCAGGACAGCGCTCAAGTGATGTTGGACGCTGTCGTACTCGATAACCGCGCCGTCGGCGTAGGTGCGACGGTGCAGGCCGGCTCGGTTGCCGTTGGCAGGGATGTGGTCACTGAACAGGCCGGTCACGACAATGCCGTTGGCGAGCTGGCCGGATGGGCTGAACAGGATCACCTGTTCGCCTTCGGTGGGCGGATCCCATTCCTGATCAGCTCCAGCGCGCAGGGCGAGCCATGGAAGCCAGGCGGTGGTCAGTGAACCGGTTTTTACCTGCACGCGCGGGGGCTCCATCTGCACTGCGGCGATGACGCCGAAGCGGATGAGGTTTTCGAGCATGCGGGAGAGGGCGGCGAAATCGTTCATGGCGCCGATGGTGGCGCCACGCGTGCGGGAGCGCAGTATTTGCAGGTTGTAGGCTTGTTATCTACAAGCTGATGCGCACCTTTATTTAAATAGCAATACGATGGCTATTACTGCGGTGACAACTGCAGATGCTAGCGAAACAATAATCGAGAGGTTTACTTTTCTTTCGATTTTGTGTGTGTTTTCGATTAGCCGATCAATGTGTTTGGTGTTGTCAATAGTATTGCTGATGGGATGTTTTTGCTCGTAGTCACTGCTGCTTTTGTCTGCGTAGTTTGCAATTATGCTCCCTCCTGCGCCAGCGCAAGCAAATAATAGTACCTGCATGTAAAGATCTAGCTGGACTTTTAAGTCTTCAATATAGGGGTTGTTTCGGTCAATATACTGAAAGTAATAAATAGTGAAAAATACTTGAAATAGTACTCCGTATGATATCAGCAGCATTCCTTTGGGGAAGCGACCTGCTCTGACTTCTAGAAGGAAAATAAAAATTAATATTCCTGCTGTTGAGCCAGTATATATTCCCATTTCGGGAGTGGTTTTTTTAATTATCCATGGAGTTATCACAATTGTGAAAATCGCTGCTGCTATAACTACTCCTAAAATTATCCTTGCTACTACCTGCTTGGTTTTCATTCTGCTACGTGTTTTTGGTGAGGGGGTGGCAAGGCTACCATTTTGGGCTACTGAGCAGAAAGGTGGGTCAATAGGCTATTTCGTATTAGCTCGATGTCAGGGGTTGTGATTCCAAGTATTTCGCGCTGCTCATAACGAATGTCTGGGGCGCCGCGTTCTGCGCGATCTTTCAAACCGAATTGGTGCACCCTGGCAATCCGCGCGATACGTCCAGTGAAACCCACTGTCACGGCGTTGCTATCAATACGGACTTTTAGGTATGACGCAGTTCGTAGCTTCTTGAACATTGCAGCCTTCCTACGAATACGCCCCTGCTTACTGAGAAGGTTCCGCTGCTTACGTGGCGCAAACTTGGTTCCGTCCGGGTTTTCCTGAGCCATCACGCGCTTCTGCTGACTGCGGCGCAGCTCCTGCCCAATGCTCCGTGCAAGTTTGTTACGCTCCCCCGGCTCCAGCCTATCTAGCAGCACCGCCGCCCAGGTCTCCAGTGCTTCCAGATTACTTGCCATCAGCCACCCACCATTCACTCGTATTGCCCTGGGCACCAGGCTTCCAATTCGGATCGAGGTAGCTTGCCACGTACTGCGGTTCGTTCGGATGCTTCACGGTGGTGTTGCCCTGGTGATCCTCTCCAACCACGACCCGCTCTGTCAGGTGCAGGGTAATGCTGAGGTCCACCTTGTTCTTGTCGAGGATATCGGCTTCGAATTGGATTCCGTCTTTGACCTTGTCGAGGCTCTCCAGCAGCTCGGACTGGTTGACGCTCAGCCAACCCAGGATCGGCAGGATTACGCTGTCGGGGTGGCCGGCGAACTCGGTGAGGATGATCTGCAGGTCGAAGCTGTATTCAAACGACAGGGTGTGTGCGGCAGTGCAACGGACCTTGCCGTTATCGATGAAGATCAGCAGGCGGTCGGGGTCGTGCCTGAAGTCTGCAACGGTGGCCAGGAGATGAGCACGCAAGCTTTCAGGTTTGTTCATGGGTTGGCCTGCTGGTGTTTGTAGACCATGTCGACCTGGGCGGCACAATCGGCCCAGGCGGCTTCGGCGCGGTCCTGGTCGGTGAGTTGGTCGCCGTTATTGCGTGGGCTGGTCGCCGGCAGGACGCACGGTGTTACGGCCGGACAGCCAGTCACGATAAGCGGCGGCGCCGGTGAGGGCGGGGCGCTGGCGCAACCTGCGAGCAGCGTCAGGCAGAGGCTGGTCAGCCCAGTTGCGTAGTTCCTCGTTTTCACGTTTCAGGTCCTCTATGGTTCGCTCGCGCTTTGCCAGGCCCAGGCGCAGCTGGTCCTGCTGGCTGCGCAGGAGGCTCTGAGCATCACGCTCCTGCTTCAGGGTGTCGGTGAGGGTGTTGGCGGTGGCAAAGTTGCGGTCAGCGTCTTCGCGGGCGGTCTTGGCCGCAGCCTTTGCCAGTTCGGTTTTGCCTTCGGCGACTTCGATGCGCGCTTCCTGACCCCAGATCAACAGTGCCAGGGCGCCGAGCAAGGCAATGCCGTACAGAGCCTGGCGCAAGGTGCTCACGCGCGGTACCAGCCGAGTTTGTTCATGCGGGCAGCATCGAGATGCTGGATAGGGCCGCGCACGATCACCGCCCTGGCGTTGTTCATCAACTGGATGCATTCGGCCAGCCGCTCCATATCGGCTTGTTCAGTTGAATCGGGTACTACCAGCAGGTCGCCGTCCTGAACACGCAATTTCTTCACCGCTTCGAAGTCGATCATGCCGCCACCCCTTGTCCGCATTCGCAGCTGGCGTGCCGTTCGTAGGCGCGCTGTAGTTTGGTGTCGTAGAGATTCCGCAGATAGTCCGGCCCGTTGTAGAGGCGGGCGAACTCGGCCCATTTGCGGGTCTTGAGCGCCTTGTGTAGCGCTGGGTCGGTTTCGATAAATCGCGTGAACGCGTCGAGCTGCTGCGATTCGCTGGCAGTCATCGCCGAGACGAACGCCTGCACGCTGGCATAGCCGAGGCGCTTCCAGTGAAAACCCATGATCTGAAACGCGCCCCAGGAAGCCGACTCCAGGGCAGCGGCGTCGTCGATCAGGCGGGCCATGGCCAGGCGCTGGTGTTCGGCGGTACCGCCGATGTATCCGCCGGGTTTCGGGTTGACCAAGGCAGGGTTGGCGGCGGCGAGCTGATCGGCGTGACGCTTGAGTTCGGCTGGGTCATCGCCGGCATGTCGAGCCGTAGCGAGCTGGCGGTACATGATGTGCCGTTCGAACAGGATCACCGGCTTGCCATTGTCGAGGAAGCCTTTGCCCTTGGACTCCACCTCATTGACCGCGTAGATGCTCGCCAACGGCACGTCGAGGCGCTCGGCAGCGGCCACAAGGTCATTGTTGCGCAGCAGCTGACCGCAATCGCCGCCGGCCAGGCTGGTTTGGGTCTTGGTACCGGCGATGCCGTCGGCGACCAGGCCGACTTTGACCTGGTAGGCGCGGACAGCCGCTTCGGTGGTGTCACCGTAATCACCGTCCGCCACCAGGTTGGCCCCGTGTCTGTTGAGGTTCTTTTGCAGGATCAGCACTGCTTGCGAGCGATCCCCGTGGCGAAGGGTTGTCATAGTTGCTCTACCTTCCGGTTGAAAAACTTCTTGGCCGCAGCGCGGGTACCTTCGACGCCTAGCAACCCGATCACCCCACCGAAAAAAGGCGCAGTGGACGTCGGTATGCCGAGCAACGCCAGGCCATGGCTCGCCGCCAGGGCTAGCGTGCCGCACAGCGGTGCCTCGATCAGCATGCGGCGCAGGGTGCCGCCGCCATACATGATCCGTAGGGCCGCGATGACCAAGGCGAGGACTCCGGCGTAGAGAGTCGGCCAGTTTTGTTCGAGCCAGGCGGCGAGCCAGGCCCAGGTGTCGGGACGTTCAGGCATGCGCTTCATTCCGTTGTCCAGGGTTGGTGGGGTCAAGGGCTTGGTGCTGCGGTGTCAGTCCCATAGATTCACCATCTGCCGTTGGGGCGCGCTGGTTTGGGCTTCGGGCATGTTGACGACCAGGCCTTGCGGCAGGATTGGGCCGTGGTCGGCCAGGCCGGGGTTGGCTTCAAGCACTGCCTCGGTGACGCCTGCGGTACGGCCGTAGTGACGCCAGCAGAGGGCATCAACGGTGTCGTTTTGATTGGTGCGGATGGAGACGGGCATCAGATCAGCTCCACGGTTGTGCGGGTGCGGCCGAGGAAGTCGCGTACCGCCCAGCGCAGGTCCCGGCGGTAATCGTCGATGGTCGGGGCGGTTTCTTCGGCTTTGTCGCTGCCGGTATTGGTCGCGCTGTAATCGCGGTACCGCTCGCAGACTTCAGCGCCGGTACCTGCCTCGATCGCACGGCTGTACAGGTGAACCTTTACCGATACGTCCTTGATGCGATCCCCCGGCACGTCAGCCAAAGTGGCGTGGCCAGCGGCTTGTTGCGCGACGCGCCATTCGCTCAGTTCGTTATTGAGGTTGATCGCCGCTGCGATCACGGCGGTTTCCAGACGGGCCGGAGTGACGCTGGCGTCGATGCGCAGGGTGGCGCGCAAGCCGTCCAGGTCAATCGACGGCCAGAACGGGTCGGTGTTGATATGGCCGCCGGTGACTGGGCCGCTGGCTACAAATGCGCTCATGGAACGGCACTCAAAATAGATCGCCGGTGGTCGGGGCTTCACGTTCAGGAGGAGCAGCCTGGCCGATCCGCCCCGAGCCGGCGGGGTGCGTGGGGACGCTCGGTCAGCTGCCAGTGGCAGCGTGTTTTTTCAGGAGGCGCTCGGCGCCGTCCAAATCTTTTTTGCCGCCACAACCGTCGTGCAGCTCGATCGCCCGCTTGAGCAGGTCGATACCGGCCTGAATCTGTCCGGGCTGGCCTGGCTCCTCGGCGGTGATGCCATCCAATGTCGCGCGGCCGGTTGCCAGGTACAGCTTGGCGCGGGCCTGGTCGGGCATGTCTTCGGCGTCGGTCAGTTCGACGGTGCGGTGCAAGATGCTCAGGTCGAAACTGCCATTGGCCTTTTGCGCCTTCAGCGCGGCTGTGGCGATTTCTTCTGCCACCAGGCAACCGGTGGTGCGTTCGAAACGGTCCGGCATGATCAGCTTGTGCTTGAGCACATAGTCAGCGATGTCCAGGGCGCCGCTGTAGTCCTCGACGTCAACGCGCCAGACCATGACGGTGGTCATGACGTCGTCCTGAGCACCGTTGCCTGCTGCAAGTACTACCTCGACATACGGGATGTACTCGGGCAACAACTGTGCTTTGAGCGCAGCCTTGCCTTCGTTGGACTGAATGGCTTTCAGGCGCAGGCGGTCTTGCAGCAGCTGATTTAACTGGTGCTCGTACGCTGTTGCACCGGCCATGGATTGCTGTGGTGCTGTTTTCGCTGCCTCCATTGCCGCGCGTGCGCGGCGTTGGTGGGCTTGGGCGATGCTGAGTGCCATGGGATTAACCCTCGCTGCTTGCGTCTTCAACCGGAGTGATGTTTTCCAGCAGGCAGCCCAGGCCGTATTCCTCGACCACATAAGCCTCGTTCGACGATTCGAAGTTGCTGACGCGGTTCCACTCCGGCTCTTCCTTGAGGTAGCGGCGGCGACCGCCGATCTGCCAGTACACCGACAGGTTGGCGAACGTGGTGATGAGAATCGTGCCTTCGGGGATGTACGGCACCTCGTACAGCGGCAGGCCACCGACGCGGCGTTGCGAGATGATCAGGTCGCTCGCCAGGGTGTTGGTCGCGTCCTGGTCCTTGTTGACCAGGGCCAGAAACTTGTCGTGTACCAGTTCGCGGCCGGTCAGCACCACCAGGCCAGGATTGCGGCGATACCAAGGGTCGAGCAACTGGATGGCGTCATAGACCAAGGCGTCGATGTTCTTGAAATCGCCGGTTTTGCCAATGGTGATCTTGCCGGCGACGGCGCCTTCCTTCAGCACGCGGTCGGGTGCGTGGGTGCGGTACTGCTGGAGCCAGCCGATGTTGACGTCTTCCAGCAGCGGGTGCGCGGTGCGGTCGGTTTGCTCTGCGGCCGAAACGCCGTAGAAACCGATTTGGATACGGTCGAGCGCCTGACGTTGGGCGATGGCGCTGGACAGGCGGGTTTGGAAGTCCGGGAACTTGGCCCAGGCGTCGAGCTGTTTGTAGCTGACGAAGGTGTCGAAGTCGGTTTGTTCGGCCTTGTACTTGTCGCTCGACAGAGTGCCAATGCTGCGAGGTTCACGTTTTTTGACGTTGGTGTTGGTACGGCTGGCAACAGTGCCACCCACGCCCAAGCCGACCTTTTCGCCTTCCTGTTCATCGACGCCGATGACGTTGACCTTGGTCAGGAACTCGCTCGACTCCTGAATCTTGGTTTCCAAGCGCTGCTGGATGGTTGGGTCGACGCTGAATGTGGCGGTGGCCGATTCAACGCCGTTGAGCAGTGCGACCTGGCTGAGGTAGCCGGTGAAGAGTTTTCGAGTGTCGTTACGCATGGGTGTCTCCGATAGTGGGCTGGGCGGTGTAGGCCGCAGGTCAGAACTCAGCCAGGGCTTGTTTGCCGCCGCCGGTTACCGGTGGGCGCTGGGTTTGGGAGTGGTCTTGGGTTTTGCCGAGGGTGGTTTTCAGCTCGACCAGTTCTTTGCTGAGCTGCTCGACCTTGGTGTTCAGTTCGCCGGAGAATTTCTTCTCTGCGGCCAACTGATCCGGCAGGTCTTTGACGTGATCGGCAATCGCTTCGACGGCTTGGCCGATTTGGGCGAACTCGGCGTCGTCCTTCGCCTGTTTGCCGCCGAGCAGTGCCTGCACTTTGCTGAAGAGTTGTGCGCCGAGGCTGGGCTTGTCTTCGATTTCCTCAAACTGCAACTCGGTTTCCACCGCCTCGGTGAACATCGACGTCGCGGAATAATGACGGTCTTTGAATGGGCTGGATTCTGGCTTCTGCGCGGAGAAAGACAGTACATCGGTGCCCAAGCTGGCCGGGGAGTCGGTCACCGCCAGGCCCACGATGTAAGCCTCGCCGGTGTCCGAGAAGCTGTCGTCGATTTCGATCGAGGTGTAAATCTTCTGCTTGGCCTTGTTCATGGCGATCAGATCGGGCGTCGGCTCGACCTGGGCGAACAGGGCCAGCTTCTTCTGGCCGTTGATTTCCACTTCTTCGGTCTTGACCGCGAGCACGTCACCGTAGGCCTTGAAAGGGCTGTCGGGCAGCAGGCTGCGGAAGTGCTCCAGCCAGATGCGAGCACCATAGGTGGCTGGATTGAAGTTCTTCGCCGCCTGTTCCAGCCAGCTGCGTTTGATGGTGCGCTTGTCAGAGGTAGCGCCCTCGACGGCGACGCGGAACCAATTGCTGCGAAACTTCTTCATGCCGGGAATCCTCAGTGCGTTGGGCGCATGCTCTGACGTAAGCGATGCGTTGCAATGAGGGGCATGGTCGTGACGCGCGCGAGTTGCAGCAATGAGTTGTGGTTGTAAGGAGCAAATCTACAAGGCTAACGCGAGGGTTATCAGGCGATTCGTATAGCCAGTATCACTGTGCCATTATTCGTGGTGAAATTGATTTTTACGCAGATCTCACACTGAAAAGGATTTTTGAAATGGCAGCTCCAGGAAAACCAGAATCAAACCGAATTAAGTTTGCTTACTATCTCGCAGGGTGGGCATACGGAGGCGATAAAGTGGCGCTCCGTGCTGCTGCGAAGTCTGTACTCACATCTGAATATCAAAAAGAAATGAAAGGCCATATATTTTGCCCGGAGTGTTGCGTTGGTTTATTCAGATCCCCAGAGGATGGAGATAAAGACGCAAATGGGCGAGCTGCGTACTTCGCCCACAGTAGGACACACCGACCACCCTGCGGACTACGAGTGAAGAAGCGCGACGGGCAAAGATTTACGACCGAAGAAGAAGCTAAACAAGCCATTGATGATGAACTGCTCGTTGTTGTTAAAAGCTTTATGAAAGAAAAACCTGTCGCGCCGGTATTGCCAGGACAAATTTACGATGGTCCTGTCGTTGAAGATATAGATGGTGAACCTACAGATGTTCCTATTAAGAGGCATAATGGGGAGCAAATTAAGCTCCCTAGCAGGATAACTACAGTTCGAGGACTGTGTAGAAGTTTTGATAAGAATTATTATAAATATTATTTTTTGCCTGACGCCCAGTATCCTCAACTTTTAAGCGATGCCTTGATGGATGTGTCGAACGTTCGGGAGTTAAACGAAAAGTCTAAACTGTATTTCGGTCGTATAAAGCGCATATTTAAAATGGGGGATGGTAATCCTTGGAATATACAAATGACTCGCCTTCAATATGAAAACGATGGTGATTATCAAGATTTCACTTTGAAGATGTCTATTCGTGACTCCAAGGAGCACGGCATAACGGATGCATCCATTGGTCGTATCGTGATGATGTACGGTCCTATTTCAAAAAATGGAAGCGGTTTAGCTATAAGTGATCTTGGGTGGGGGGAGTTTGCCCTGCTTCCTGCCAAATATGATCAGGTACTCTTCCCTGAAAATGCTGAACCTTATCAGGAAACTCTAGAAGAACTTCTAGCCGATGCGACAGGCCTCACACTAGAGGAGATTGAAGAGTGGATGCTCGATGAAGAGCAAGAAATTACCGATGATGGTGTTTTAGTAGGTCATATAGTAAATTTCCGCGATGATACGCCTGAGAGAGTTATGAGTCGGGTTAGTGGTAGAACGGGAGAGTACACAGCGAACGTCGGTATCATCGATTTAGATGAGGGTGAATAGGGAAATTATCGTACCCTCTAGTTAGCTTGGAACTAATCGTTATTCACGGAAGTGAGGTTGTGTAAGCAAAGGCTACAGGTGGTAACCCTACCTTATAGCCTTTGTGTTCGGCAGCATTTGGTTTATGACAACCGAATTACTTCCCATTGATCCCCGACGCCAATCCAAGTTCCTGTATTGGATGGGTTGGCGCATCTGCGAGATTGCCGAGGCTACGGGCGAAAAGGAAAAAACGCTACACAGCTGGAAGGCTCGCGACGAGTGGGACCGGGCGGATAATGTCGAGCGCATCGGCGGGGCGCTGGAAGCGCGTCTGGTGCAGTTGATCCTCAAGGAAGGCAAGAGCGGCGGGGACTTCAAAGAGATCGACCTGCTGCACCGGCAGTTGGAGCGACAGGCCCGCATTCAGCGCTTTCAGGGTGGCGGTACCGAAACCGAACTCAACCCCAACCTCGCCAAGCGCAACGAAGGACCGAAGAAGAAGACGCCGAAAAACGACATCAGCGAAGACCAGATCGAGCTGCTGCGCGAAGCGTTTATCGATGGGTGTTTCGACTACCAGAAAGACTGGCACCGGGCGGGCAACCAGCGCAACCGCGTCATCCTCAAAAGCCGACAGATCGGCGCCACTTATTACTTCGCCCGAGAGGCGTTTATTGATGCGCTGGAAACTGGGCGCAATCAAATTTTCTTGTCGGCGTCGAAGAATCAGGCCTACCTGTTCCGTGGGTACATCCAGGCGTTTGCCCGCGAGGTCATCGGCGTTGAGCTGACCGGTGATCCCATCGTGCTGCCGAACGGCGCCGAACTGTTTTTTCTCGGTACCAACGCGCGCACGGCTCAGGGCTACCACGGCAATTTCTACTTCGACGAATTCTTCTGGACGTTCAAGTTTGAGGAGCTGAACAAGGTTGCATCGGGTATGGCGATGCACAAGAAGTGGCGCAAAACCTACTTCTCGACGCCGTCGACCATGGCCCATGAGGCCTACACCTTCTGGACGGGCGAGCGCTTCAACAAGGGCAAGCCGGCGGCTCAGCACACCAAAGTCGACGTATCCCACGGGGCGCTCCAGCAAGGTAGGTTCTGTGAGGACCGGTTGTGGCGACAGATCGTCACCATCCTCGACGCGGAGCAGGGCGGTTGCGACTTATTCGATATTGAAGAACTGCGGCGGGAGTACAGCCCCGAAGCGTTCGCCAACCTGCTCATGTGCGAATTCGTCGACGACGGCGCGAGCATTTTCCCTCTGACGGTGTTGCAGCCCTGCATGGTCGACAGCTGGGTCGAGTGGGCCGAGGACTACAAGCCGTTTGCGATGCGGCCGTTCGGCGACCGCCAGGTGTGGGTGGGGTATGACCCGGCGGAAACCGGCGATTGCTCGGGCCTGGTGGTGGTCGCGCCACCTCTGGTAGCAGGGGGCAAATTCCGGGTGCTGGAGCGTCACCAATTCCGAGGCATGGACTTCGCGGCACAGGCCAGCGTGATCAAGGCCGTCTGCAACCGCTACTGGGTGACGTACATCGGGATCGACGTCACCGGCCTGGGCAGCGGCGTGGCGCAGCTGGTGCGCCAATTCTTCCCCAACGTCACCACGTTCAGCTACTCGCCCGAGGTCAAGACCCGCCTGGTGCTGAAGGCTTACGACGTGATCCACCGGGGTCGGCTGGAGTTCGATGCCGGCTGGACCGACATGGCGCAGTCGCTGATGGCGATCCGCAAAACCATCACCGCAGGCGGTCGCCAATTCACCTACACCGCCGGCCGCAACGACAACACCGGCCACGCCGACCTGGCATGGGCGCTCTTTCACGCATTGCACAACGAACCGCTGGAGGGGCAGACCACTGCCAATACCGGGCGGATGGAGATTTTTTGATGTCGAACCGCCGCAGAAATACCAAGCAAATGGCCCAGGCTTCCACGGTTGCAACGCAGGAGTTCATTCCGCGCAGTGATAGCAAGATGGAGGCGTTCAGCTTCGGCGATCCGTCACCAGTGTTGAGTGGCCGGGAGGTGTTTGATTATCTGGAGTGCTGGTTTAACGGGCGGTGGTACGAGCCGCCGTTGTCGCTGGACGGTCTGGCACGGTCTGTGGGTTCCAGCGTGCACCTTCACTCGGGGCTGATGTTCAAGCGCAATTTGCTGAGCAAAACCTTCATTCCACACCGGCTGCTGTCGCGGGCAGCGTTCGAACAGTTCGCCCTGGACTTCCTGTGCCTGGGCAACGGCTATCTGGAAGGGCGGCGCTCGATGCTCGGCCCGGTGCGCGAGTTGGTACCGCCGCTGGCGAAGTACATGCGCTCGGGCAAGGACGGCCGACAGTTCATGGTTCAGGGCTGGAAGGAAGAGCATGAATTCGAACCGGGCACCGTTTTTCATCTGCGGGAAGCGGATCTGCACCAGGAGGTGTATGGCCTGCCCGAGTGGATCAGCGCCTTGCAGTCGGCGTTGTTGAATGAATCGGCCACGCTGTTTCGCCGTAAGTACTACGAGAACGGCAGTCATGCCGGCTTCATCCTCTACATGACCGATGCGGCGCAGAACGAAGCGGACGTCGATTCACTGCGCAAGGCGCTCAAGGACTCCAAGGGGCCGGGCAACTTCCGCAACCTATTTGTGTACTCGCCGAACGGCAAAAAGGACGGATTGCAGATCATCCCGGTCAGCGAGGTGACGGCCAAGGACGAATTCAACTCGATCAAAAACCAGACCCGCGACGACGTGCTGGCCAGCTTGCGCATTCCGCCGCAGTTGATGGGCATTGTGCCGCAGAACGCGGGAGGGTTTGGGTCGATCAGGGAGGCGGCGCAGATCTATGCAGCCAATGAACTGGAGCCGATTCAGGCGCGTATGGCGCAGGTGAATGACTGGCTCGGGGAGGAGGTCGTGCGCTTCAAGCCCTATGAAATTCCCGTGGGGGCCTAAAACCCCCTGCGCAGCAAACGAGGCGACGAACCGGTGCGTCAACACCGGTTCGACGCTGAAACACTCGAACAAGCCGAGTGCTCCAACCAAGGCCTCGCCCCACTGCGCAGGGGGTGCGAAGCCTAAGCGAATCCAATTGTCGAAACAAGGATCACTTATGAGCACACCGATAATCCCGTGGATGGGCGGCAAGCGTCGCCTGGCAGATCGTCTTATTCCGCTGTTTCCGCCGCATGAATGTTATGTCGAGGTCTTTGCCGGCGGCGCAGCGCTTTACTTCATGCGGCCCCAGGCTGCGCCAGTTGAAGTCCTTAACGACATCAATGGCGACTTGGTGACGTTGTACCGTGTCGTGCAGAACCACTTGGAAGAGTTCGTACGCCAGTTCAAATGGGCGCTCAGCTCCCGCCAGGTGTTCGAGTGGCAGAAGATGACCAGGCCGGAAACGCTCACCGACATCCAGCGTGCGGCGCGGTTTTTCTACCTGCAGCACCATGCGTTTGCGGGGAAGGTCAGCGGGCAGACGTTCGGTACAGCCACCACTGGCCCTGCCATCAACCTGCTGCGGATTGAAGAGAACCTGTCTGCCGCCTGGCAACGGCTGTCGGGTACCTACGTCGAGAATCTGGGCTGGCTGGAATGCGCGGAGCGGTACGACCGGCCGCATACCTTCCATTACATGGACCCGCCTTACTGGCAGACCGCAGGCTACGGCGTGGATTTTCCCTTTGAAAACTACGAGCGGATGGCCGACTTCATGCGGCGATGCAAAGGCAAGGTGATGGTGAGCATCAACGATCACCCGGACATTCGACGGGTGTTTGATGGCTTTCATTTTGAAACGGTAGATATACGGTATAGCACGGCCAATCAGAGGCACGGGAAGTCCGAGGTCAGTGGGGAACTCATTATAATGAATTGGGAGTCTGCTGCGTTGGGCCAGCTTTTTTGAACTGGGTTAATTAGCACACTAAAGCGGTAATCTGCGTGCTTCTTTTGAGGGGTTCTGTTTTGGCAGGGGTAAATTATTTTAGTTGAAAGTGCTTGCGGTATTCGATGGGAAAAAAAATATAATTTTTTGACAGGTTCTATCAGTAGGAAAGCAGCCATCGAATATCGCTTGCATAGTTACGAAGGCATTCAATGCAATGCTCTTGGTTCCTGTTTTCGCCGAACGCCGTTCGTAGGACCTGATCGTACTTTGCTTCTGCGACTTGTTGTCTAGCGACGATGACTTTCTGGTTTACATGGTCGAATCCGAAGAAGTCGATCATGTCCATCATGCAAGATTCAAGGCACACAATTTTTGTGCGGAGAAATGCAAAAGCCTCTAATTGATCGTAATTGCAGATAGCCCTCAATGCTCTCTTGTCACCGGTCAAAATACGATAGTCAATAGCTTTAGAGTCATTGTCTTTCGCATGTAGGAACAGAGCTTGCTCACCCGCATCAATTGCGGAAATCTCATTCAAATGCTCAAGCAAGTCGAATTCCATGGGAGCTTCTGTAAGCACCTGGCATTTTTCGAGAAGTTCATTGATTCGATCGTAAGCTTGTACGCTACCTACATATTTTGCGATTGATTTGTCAGGCTCGTTCAATCGAAGGCTGTATCTCATCGTGTTTAGAACGAAGCAGTCATATCGGTCAGATTCAAGAGCGCCCAAGGCATCATCAATAAGATCGCATTGGGCTAGTTTGATAACAAGATCATTGTCAGACAGTAAAATCATTATTTACCAACTAATGTCCCTAACAACGAAAGACTATCTTCCTTGAGAGCGTCCTGAACATTAGCGAATAAATATTTTGAAATGAGTTCGCTGTCTTTTCTGCCTTGCGCAATTACGCTTAATGTTTTAGTGCAGAGAGGCCAAAAGTTTCCGTTATGCGCACAGTTCAAGAGCACATGAGTCGGGTCAATTGCATGCCGCTTGCCGAAATCTATAGCCAATTGTGCTAGCACAGGTGCAGCCATGAAACGGCCAAGGACAAGCTGGGCCTGCCTTCCTGCGAGTAGTTCCAATGCATAGTTGTCGGCAGCTTGCTCCGCTTCGTCTTTACCGTTTGGATCTTCGGCAATGTCACTGTCTACTATGGCGCCATTCGTGTCTAAATGCCCAAGTGCAATGTGGCCGAGTTCGTGAGCCAGATGAAAAAGCAAATACCCACACGCTTTTCGCGAAGACAAAACGATCGTAGGGCGATCTTTGATGGACATAGCAATGCCATCCATCTTTTTCTTCATCAATCCTGATGCCAGGTGAATAACAGGAATGCCCACTTGCCAGCAGTATTCGATGAGGCCTTCGAGGTCTACCCAGGGCCTGCCGGTTGCCAAAATCTGCCGACGAACTTCTTCAGCAGAGCCAGGCTGTTGGAACTCACGGTCAAACGCAGACAGGACAAGCTTGCTAGCACTGCGTGCTAGGGCAACCGCAATCTGTACATCGTCTGCGGTAATGCCTTTCATCAGCTTGAAGCGTCGCATTTCTGGCAGGTCGAACTCCACACGGGGTGGTTCCTCTACCAAAGGGCGTACTTTGAGATTCAATGCTTTGGCCACAATCAGCTTGGCTTGTTGAAGGCCTGCTGGGGTTTCTGCGATCTCATCTTCCCACCAAGAGGGCAGGATTGCTTTCACATCCCGCTTCTTGATGCCGTGTGCGTTGAGGGCGGAATAAAGATTTTGGATGGTGTCAGTCATTTCCCCCTCCTTTGGCCTGATGCGCGGGTGTGCTTAGACGGCGCGAATAATAGCTTAAATCACACGTTTGTGTTCGTTTGTGTTCAAAGTGCCACTGAGCACATGCAGGTTGCTTCTTCATTCTAGGTGTAGACCACTAATTGATCACTATGTGCCCATGCTCGAAGGGCCGATGCCTTTGCGATTCTGAGTGGCGTACATCTACCCCCACCCTTCGGAAGTGCCTGCTGACTTAAAACTCAATTTCATGGGGCTATGGTCCAACCAGCACCTGGCGCGCGCCGTCGTCCCCCCACCTCGCCTGCGGGCTAAATGGGTCGTTTTTTCTGCACACCTGCGGACCACTCGCGGCGGTGCAGGCTGGGCGCTTGCTTGGCGTTGTGGGGAGGTTGAAAGCCTGCGGAACCCTGCACCGAGGGGTATTTCTTCGAAAGGTCTGGAGGCGTTGCTGTGCAGGTAGAGGGGGGGATTTCAAAAAGAGTAATTTCAGTAACCACGTATGGGTAATGGGCTACAGGCCGCGTATTCCGTGGGGTTCGGTATTACAAAAAGGAGTAACAGAGAAGTAATTGAAAAGGTAATTTTCTGCCAACGTGTTGTTTTTAAAGGGTTTTTATAAGCATGAGGATTACATTTATAAAGAGTAATCAGATTACTTCAATATTACTTAAAAATTACCTTTTGGCCGGAATGCAAAACCCTTAAATTTCAATAACTTGAGAGTTAAAAACGGTCAAGATTACTTATGTTACTCTTTTTTTTGCCCCCCTCTAGATTTCGAATCTCAGCCCCCTACACGTGTGATGCGCACGCGTAACGCGGTGCAATCTCAGGTCCGTGGGGATGGCGTGGGAACGCTTTCGCGCAACCGGCACCGCTGGAGCCCTTGTATTCCGGGGCCTCGGCTGAGCGATCGAGGGTGCGGGTACTTTCGAATCTCTCCTTCACCGCCAAATTTGAAACGACTAAACCCCTGAAAACGTTGAAGTTTTCAGGGGTTTTGTGTTTTCAGAGGGTCAAAAAAGGCCCATATGGGAACATCCATGGGAATACTTGAGGATCTTTTTCAAGTGCGACCTATCGTCGAACCTCTGTCTTTCAGCGCTGTAGGGCCGAGCGACTCTAGCCTACGACTCTCACGGAGCGCATGGGGACCAGAGCGCCCCGCTATTCGCAATACTGAAATGCCATTACCCTGCTACGTTTGACCGACGACTAGTCGGGCCATTTAAATGCGAGGGAGCGATGACTGTATCCAATTTAGAAAAGTACCGGAAAGACTTACAGGCTTTACTTCAAGAGGGTGGGGCGGTTCTTCAAGCGCTTCGCCGTGGCGCAGATGGGGTGGAAGAATGGCGAGAGCGTTTGGCAAGGGCAGGCTGGTCAGAACAGCAAATCGAAGCTTACGACAATAAGCTCAAACCCTTTCGGGTTTGCTATCACCATTGGTATTCGGAAGCTCTGCTCGTTGTGAAGCAACTGCTTCCTGACCGGTATGCGGACTTTGTAAAATTCTATGAACGACCAAAAACGCGAAAGTCATTTGATGTCGAGACTTATCGAATCGAGGATGCGTGCCAATCTCTCTCATCGACTCAGTATGGTGGGACCGTGGTCGTTGACATGCATGCGGCTATTCCATTGCTACAGCAGCAGATAGCAATTCTTGAATCCATAGAGAAACGTTTCGAGAGTTCACTCTTTGACATCAAGCAGTTAGTACAGGCTGATCTTTTTGACTCGGAACTTGATGTGGCTAGAGAGCTGCTGAAAAACAAATTTGCTCGTGCAGCAGGTGCTGTTGCGGGAGTCGTGCTGGAAGGCCATCTGAAGCAGGTATGCGACAACCATAGCTTGCCCAAGAAATCTGGAACCATCGCAGTGCTCAACGACGCGCTAAAAGCGGCTAGCGTTATTGAACTGTCGCAATCTAGGCATATTCAGTTTCTTGGAGACATTCGCAATAAATGTGGTCATAAAAACCCGACCGATCCAACGGTTGAGGAAGTAGGCGAGCTTATTGCTGGCGTCGATAAGGTTATAAAAACCATCTTCTGAACCACTCGCCGGGGGCAATTTTGCCCCCTTTGAGAAACTGCTTAAAGGTTCAGGGCAAGTTGAAGCATCCCGATAACGTCTGGTCCGTCCTCATTAATCCACATCCCATAGTGCTGACGAATCATATTAGCGCTGGTGTGCCCCATCTGCTCCGCGATCCAGTCAACCGTAAGCGATCCATAAACCCACCTATCCCAAGGTGAGTCAACGGTTTACCGTGGCATCTCCGGTGAGCAGTTCCACGGCAGCAAGGCTTCGTAGTCTTCGACCGTCGAGGCATATGGCAACCGCTCCAGTACGTGGCGCAGCCACGTATAGGGCTCCTGGCCGTTGACCTTGGCGGTCTCGACCAAGCTGTAAATCTTTGCGCTGGCGGCGGCGCCGTTGACGGTATCACTGAACAACCAAGCTTTGCGTCCGATCACAAACGGCTTGATCGCTCCTTCAGCGGCGTTGTTGTCGATGGGTAAATAACCCGCTTCGACATAGCGCTCCAGTCGGTTCCAGTTATTCGCCAGATAGTGCACAGCCTTGCCTAATGCGCTTTGCGGCGTCACTTGGGATTGGGTCTTAGCCAGCCAGCTTTTCAGTTGGGCCAGGATCGGCGAGCTTCTTTCCTGACGAGCGATAAACCGTTGCTCATCGCTGGCGTCTTTGGATTCGCGTTCGATGCTGTACAGTTTGTTGATCATCGTCAGCGCGATATCAGCCCTCCCGGTTTTACCCTTAGGCTGCACTTTTTGCGCATCCACGAACTTGCGGCGTGCATGCGCCATGCATGCCAGTCGCTCCACGCCCGGCTGCAACACCAAGGCGTTATAGCCGGCGTAATCATCGGTCATCACATAGCCGCGATAGCTGTCCAGCAAACGCAACGGTACATCCTGCGCTCGGCTGGAGGTGTAGTCGAACAGCACGACTTTCTTGTCCGGTGGGCCACTGGCCTGCACCCACATCCAGGATTGACTGGTCGGGTCACGATCCGGCTCCTTCAACACCTGGACGCGGGTTTCATCGCAGTGGATCACCGGGCTTTCCAGCAAGCGGTCGCGCATCAAATTCAGCAGTGGCTGGAAGTGTTCGCTGCACTGGATCACCCAGCGCGCCAGCGTCTGGCGCGCAATCTCGACGCCATGTCGGCTGAGCACGGTTTCAAACCGGTGCAACGGCAAGCCATCGACGTACTTGGTAGTCAGCAGCATCGCCAGCACGCTGGGACTGGCCATACTCTTTTCGATCAACTGAGCAGGCTTGTCAGCCGTGACCGGTGCAGTTTCACACCCCCGGCAACCGTAGACCTTGCGGATGTGCCTGATGACACGGATCTGCATCGGCACGATGTCCAGTTGTTCGCTGGTTTCTTCGCCGATGGCGTGTTTGCGGCAACCGCAGGCACAGGTCAGTTCGTGTTCAGGCAGTTCGTGGATGATTTCGATACGCGGCAGATCGGCCGACAACGGCTTGCGCTTGCCACGGCGCGGCGTCGGCGCAACGGCTTCTTCGTCAGGGTCATCAACGAGCGGCATCGGCTCGCTTTCGGGCTCGTTGAACAGCGCCAGTTGCGGCGTGTTGGGCTCGACAGTCTGTTCGGACTTGCGCCCGAACAAGCGGTCGCGCAGCAACTTGATCTGCTCTTTCAGGTCGACGATGTGGGTTTGATAAGCCTGGGCCACTTCTTCCTGGCGACTGAGTGCCTCAAGCAGCAGTTGCTTGAGCAAAACAGGATCATCAGGAAGGTCGTCGGGCAGGGAAATCATGGCCCGGATTATACCGGGTCAGGCTACGTAGCGTGGGGTCAAAACCTGATGAGGGCGGTTGCGCCAAAGGTCAAAACCGTCGAGCAGCCAGTTCAGTTCCTGGACGCTCAATACGATGGCTTCGTCGGTGACGTCGGGCGAGGTTTTGAAACGCTCGGATTCCAGGCGCTTGAGCCAAAGACAGAAGCCGTTGCGCTCCCAATAGAGGATTTTCACCCGGTTGCGGGAGCGATTCAGAAAAACGAAAAGTACCGGGTCGAAGACGGCCACCTTGATATCCAGCTCGACCAGGGCGGCCAGGCCGTCGATGGATTTTCGGAAGTCCACGGACTTGGGGTAAAGGTAAACTTTTTCGACTTTGGCGTCGGGACGCATCATGAGGTGCTGGCTCCAGAAAGAGATCGGGAGCGCAGCATCGGGCTTCAATGGGCGGCTTTGAATGTGTGGGTGATGGATCGGTTACAGATATGCCGGAACGCTTCGGCCCATGGTCAACGGTGTATCAACGGTTCCGGGGTTGGCGAAACCAGGGCACCTTCGATCAGATGCTCAAACGCTTGCACCTGAGACTGAATGAGCAAGGCTTGATCGATGTGCAAACCTGGATGATCGACTCAACCGCAGTACGTGCAACCCGAGCCTCTTCTGGCGCCGGGAAAAAAGGGGGCCTGACGAGCCTGCCGATCACGCTCTAGGCCGTAGTCGCGGTGGCCTGACAACCAAGATTCACATGCTCTGCGATGCCAACGGGACACCGTTGCGCTTCCTCCTCTCTGGCGGTCAAGCCAGT
>NZ_FOWT01000008.1:0-398432 GCF_900115535.1 Pseudomonas sp. NFPP28
CTGCTGCTGCCAAGCCAGCAACACCTGCTGCCGCCCCGGCTGCAGCCACCGCTCCAACTGCACCGGCCAGCAGCACGCCTGCCCCGGTAGCGCCAAGCACCACCCCAACCAGCGCCTCCTAAGTGCTGGTGGCCGCGACGCGCAGCTGTTGCAGCGCGTCGTGGTCAAGGTTGGCGGTGTCCTCAGCCGCCAGTCCTTCCAACCATCGTTGCTGACCCTGCGCATCGCCTGTCGGCCATGTTTGTGCCAACGCTTCCAGGCGCTCCAGCAACTGCCGTTCGGCGTCCAGCTCCAGGGTCTTGACCCGCTCGCGTAAGCCCGCCAAATCCTGATCCTGCAGCGCCATGGCGCGCCATTGCATGCGCACCTGTCGTAACGGTTTGATTACGTGTGTCTGCCAAGTCCCGGCGATCTGTTTCAGCGCCTGCATGCGCTCGGCGGTCGCTATCACCGCACGCTGCTCGAGCCACGCACCACACAGCAACAGGCACACGTCCGCACCTTGCTCCTGCAAACGCAGGCAAGCGGCCTCGCATCCTGAGCGGGCGTAAGTCGAGAGGGCAAAGCTCCACAGGTCAGCGCACATATTCACACCCAAGCCAGCGGCCAACGAAGCTGGTAGACTCCGCCGCCATTATGATCCGACTTCAAAGCCTAACATTACAGCGTGGCCCGCAACGTCTTCTCGAAGACGCCGAGCTGACCCTGCACGCCGGTCACAAAGCCGGCCTGATCGGTGCCAACGGCGCCGGCAAATCCACGTTGTTCGCTCTGTTGCTGGGTGAGCTGACCCCGGATTCCGGGGACTGCCTGCTGCCGGCCGACTGGCGCATCGCCCATATGCGCCAGGAGATCGACACCCTCGACCGTATTGCAATCGACTACGTGCTCGATGGCGATCTGCGCCTGCGCCAGGTGCAACACGACCTGGCCGAGGCCGAGAAAGCCCAGGACGGCGCCGCACAGGCGCGCCTGCACTCGGAACTCGACAGCGCCGACGGCTACACGGCTGACGCCCGGGCGCGCAAAATGCTCGCCGGCCTTGGCTTTACCAACGAGCAGATGGACCGCCCCGTCGCCGACTTCTCCGGCGGCTGGCGAATGCGCCTGAACCTGGCGCAGGCGTTGATGTGCCCGTCTGACCTGCTGCTGCTCGACGAACCGACCAACCACTTGGACCTCGATGCGATCCTGTGGCTGGAAGACTTCCTCAAGAATTATCAGGGCACCTTGCTGTTGATCTCCCATGATCGGGATTTCCTCGACGCCGTGGTCGACAACATCGCCCACGTCGAACAGAAAAAGATCACCCTCTATCGTGGCGGCTACACTGCGTTCGAACGCGCCCGCGCCGAACGCCTGGCCCAGCAGCAACAGGCGTACGAGAAGCAGCAGGCGCAACGTGCGCACATGGAAAGCTACATTGCCCGCTTCAAGGCCCAGGCCACCAAGGCCCGGCAGGCCCAGAGCCGGATCAAGGCCCTGGAGCGCATGGAAGAGCTGTCGGCGGCCCACGTCGACTCACCGTTCGACTTCGTGTTCCGTGAGTCGGTGAAGATCTCCAGCCCGTTGCTGGATCTTTCCGATGCGCGTCTGGGCTACGGCGACAAGACCATCCTGGAAAAAGTGAAGCTGCAGCTTACGCCGGGTGCGCGTATCGGTTTGCTCGGCCCCAACGGCGCGGGCAAGTCGACGCTGATCAAGAACCTGTCAGGCGAGCTGTCGCCACTGGCTGGGCGTCTGACCCGTGGCGAGAACACTGTGGTGGGTTATTTCGCCCAGCATCAGTTGGACTCGCTGGACTCCAAGGCCAGCCCGCTGCTGCACTTGCAGCGCCTGGCGCCAACCGAGCGCGAACAGACCCTGCGCGACTTCCTCGGTGGTTTCGATTTCCGTGGTGCGCGTATCGACGAGCCGGTGCTGAATTTCTCCGGCGGCGAAAAAGCCCGTCTGGCCCTGGCGTTGATCGCCTGGGACCGTCCGAACCTGCTGCTGCTCGACGAACCGACCAACCACCTCGACCTGGAAATGCGCCTGGCGCTGACCATGGCCTTGCAGGAGTTCAGCGGTGCAGTACTGGTGGTGTCTCACGATCGCCACCTGCTCAAGAGCACCACCGACAACTTCCTGCTGGTGGCGGACGGTAAAGTCGAAGAGTTCGACGGCGACCTGGATGACTATGCGCGCTGGCTGACGGATTACCGCCTGCGCAACGCGCCGGTCAGCAACACCCCGGTCAACCCGGACAAGACCGACAAGAAAGCCCAGCGCCAGGCCGCCGCCGCGCTGCGTCAACAGCTGGCGCCGCACAAGCGTGAAGCCGACAAGCTGGAAGCCGAGCTGGGCAAGGTGCATGAGCGCCTGGCCAGGATCGAAACCAGCCTGGGCGACAGTGCCGTCTACGAGGCGGCCCGCAAGGACGAACTGCGCGACCTGCTGGCTGAGCAGGCCAAGCTCAAAGTACGCGAAGGGCAATTGGAGGAAACCTGGATGGAGGCCCTCGAATTGCTGGAAACCCTGCAAGCGGAGCTGGAGGCGCTGTCCTGATGGAAGCGTTGCAACTGCCGATACCGACGCAGTGGGTCGAACCCGCATGGGTCGGCGTGCAAATCCTGCTGATCCTGCTGGCCGGCTACCTCGCACAGCGGTTTGTCGCCAAGGGCCTGACTCGCCTGGGTGAGCGCTATCCGTTCCCGCCGCAATTGCTGATGCCACTGCGCGGTGGCTTGCGCTGGCTGATCATGGGCAGTGCGCTGATCTTTGTGCTGGGTCGCCTGGGCGTGTCCGCCACGGTGTTGTGGACGGCACTCTCCGGGTTTGTCGCGGTTGCCGCCGTGGCGTTCTTCGCCATGTGGTCGGTGTTGTCCAACCTGCTGTGCGCCATTCTGATTTTCACCGTCGGGCCCTTTCGCCTGGGGGACATCGTCGAACTGGTGGATACCGTCGACAAACCGGGCGTGAAGGGGCGGGTCGTGGCGATCAACCTGCTCTACACCACGTTGGTCGAAGTGGCAGAGGCCGGTACCGACAGTGCGATGGTGCAGGTGCCCAACAGCCTGTTCTTCCAGCGCTCGGTGCGCCGTTGGCCAGGTACCCATGTCTTTCCGGGCGACCGCTAGTATTCACATCCTGTAAAAATCTATAGCCATCCTTTGGTCGGCGGAGTTAGCTTAAGGCACAACAGCAAACTCCCTCCTGAGGTGTGTAATGGCACTCGATACGTGGCTGGCCTTTTTCCTGGCCAGTTGGATCATCTCCCTTTCCCCTGGCGCTGGCGCCATCGCCTCGATGTCCAGCGGCCTGCAATACGGCTTCCTGCGTGGTTACTGGAATGCCATCGGCCTGCAACTGGGCCTGGCGATGCAGATTGCCGTGGTCGCGTGCGGCCTGGGTGCCATTCTGGCGACATCCTCCACCGCTTTCTATGCGATCAAATGGTTTGGCGTGGCGTACCTGGTGTACCTGGCCATCAAGCAATGGCGCGCCCTGCCCATGGACATGACCGATGACGCGGCCGTGCGCCCGATCGGTAAACCGATGGCGATGATGTTCCGTGGCTTCCTGGTCAACGCCAGCAACCCCAAGGCCCTGGTGTTCATGCTGGCGGTCCTGCCGCAATTCGTGAACCCACAGGCGCCGCTACTGATCCAGTACCTGATCCTGGGTGCGACGATGATCTGCGTCGATATGGTGGTGATGGCGGGGTATACGGGCTTGGCGTCGAAGGTGTTGCGCCTGTTGCGCACGCCTAAGCAGCAGAAACGGATGAATCGTACGTTTGCGGGGTTGTTTGTGGGGGCTGCGGGCTTCCTGGCCAGCTTGCATCGTGCCACGGCCTGACTGACGAAACGGGATTGAAAATGGGGGAGGGGCGAGCCCCCCTTTCACATGGGTGTCGATACCCACCCTCCAACTGTTCTGACAACTACCTTGCCTCAACCCACGACAAATCACTTGTGCCTTGAGTCAAACGCTTTAACGTTTGACAATGTGTTACTTCGTATTTCCATTTGAGATTCATTCATGACTGCCCCTTTTCGCTTTCTCGCCTGGCTGGTTTTGCCGGCGTTGATGTCGTGCAGCTTCAATCTGTTGGCCGCGACGGCCGAGGGTGCCCCACAAGCCCTGCATTTGCTGGATTACATTGGCGCTGACTACCCAGCGACGGTGGAGGCGGGCAAGGTCATCGATGAGTCCGAATACCGTGAACAGCTGGAGTTTCTCGGGGTGTTGCAGGGCCTGGTGGCAGAGCTGCCGCAGCGCCCGGAACGTGCGGCGTTGGTCAAAGGCGTCGACGAACTGTCAGCCGCTGTAACCGCCCATCAGGACGGTACGACAGTCGCCCGCCAAGCGCGTCAGTTAGGTGCCCAACTAGCCGTGGCCTACGAAGTCAGCCAGGCCCCGGCGATCACCCCTGATCCAACACGAGGCGCGCCGCTCTATGCCCAGCATTGCTCGGTGTGCCACGGCACCGCAGGTGCAGGTGACGGCCCGGCCAGCGTGGGCATGACGCCACCACCGGCCAATCTGCGTGACGCTGTGCGCTTGGATCGCCTGAGCCTCTACGCGATCTACAACACCCTGGGCCTGGGTGTTGAAGGCACCGACATGCCGTCTTTCGCCGATCAACTGGACGACCGCCAGCGCTGGGACCTGGCTACCTACATCGCCGGCTTTACTGCCGACCCGGCGGCTGCAAAAAGCGAGCAACCGTTCAACCTCGCCGACTTGGCCCGCCAGACCCCCAATGAAGTTCTGGCGGCCAACGGCCCAGCCGCCGCCGCTACGTTCCGCGCCCAGCGTGCGCAACCGCCGCAGGTCAAGCGTGGCCCGGCGCAGTTGCTCGACTACACCGCGGCCACCCTGGACAAGAGTCTGGCGGCGTTCCAGAAGGGCGATCATGAGCAGGCCTACGACCTGTCTGTGGCTGCGTACCTGGAAGGTTTCGAACTGGTAGAAAGCTCGCTGGATAACGTCGACGCCAACGTGCGCAAGGACACCGAAAAGGCGTTGATGGCCTACCGGCAGTCGTTGCAGGACGGTTTGCCGGTTGAACAGGTGCAACAACGCCTGGACGTGGCCAAGGGCAAACTTACCGAATCCGCCGGTCTGCTTGGCGGTGATGGCTTGAGTTGGTCGCTGAGCTACATCTCCGGTTTGCTGATCCTGTTGCGTGAAGGTCTGGAAGCGATTCTGGTGCTGGCGGCGATCCTTGCGTTCCTGCGCAATACCGGCCAGCAATCGGCGGTGCGCAGCGTTAACGTCGGCTGGGGCCTGGCGCTGCTGGCGGGCCTGGCAACCTGGGCATTGGCCGCGTATGTGATCGATGTGAGCGGTGCCCAACGCGAGTTGCTTGAAGGCTGCACGGCGCTGTTTGCCAGTGTGATGGTGCTGTGGCTCGGCGTGTGGATGCACGACCGCCGCCACGCCGCCGCCTGGCAGGACTACATCAAGAGCAGCCTGGTAGGCGGCGGCGGGCGCTTCGGTTTTGCGGTGCTGGCGTTCTTCTCGGTGTACCGCGAGCTGTTCGAAGTGATCCTGTTCTACGAAACCCTGTGGCTGCAAGCCGGGCCGGCGGGGCATAACGCGGTGCTGGCGGGTGGCGCCACGGCGCTTGTGCTGTTGGTGGGCCTGGCGTGGGTGATCCTGCGGGGTTCGGCGAAGCTGCCGCTGGCGTTGTTCTTCGGCATCAACGCGGCGTTGCTGTGTGCGCTGTCGGTGGTGTTTGCCGGCCATGGGGTGAAGGCGCTGCAGGAGGCCGGCATCTTCGGCACCCGGCCGGTGGCGTTCTTTGATTTCGATTGGCTGGGCATCCACGCCGATGCGTACTCGTTGAGTGCACAGGCGGTGGCGATCCTGGCGATTGTGGTGCTGTACGGTCGCAGCCGTCTGGCCGAAAAGCGCCGGGTGGTTGCCTGAGCATGCGGGTGTGGATCGATGCCGACGCCTGCCCTCGGGCAGCCAAGGACCAGGTGGTGAAGTTCGCCCTCAAGCGCCAGTTCGAGGTGGTGCTGGTGGCCGGTCAGAGCCAGATCAAGCCGAGCTTCTCGTGTGTGAAGCTGATTGTGGTGCCCAGCGGCCCGGATGCGGCGGATGACTACCTGGTGGAGCACGCGGAGCCCGGGGAGCTGGTGATCTGCAGCGATGTGCCGCTGGCTGACCGCCTGGTAAAGAAGGGCGTTACGGCGCTTGATCCACGCGGCAAGGAGTTCAGCCCCGCCAACATGAGTGAACGGTTGGCGGTGCGCAATCTGTTCACTGATCTGCGTGAGCAAGGCCAGATGGGGGGCGGGCCACCGCCCCACGGGGAGAAGGAAAAGCAGGCGTTTGCCAATGCGCTGGACCGCATTCTTACACGCTTGATGCGCCAACCCTGATCTGTGACGAGCCGAGTCACCTACAAGCCTGCTCACCATAGGTGGGGCTATCAGTCGTTCTCGTGGGTCAGTTCCAGCACCCGATCCACCAGCTTGTTGATCCCTGAAGCGACCTCGCTGATGTTCTTGCCGAGCATATAGGCCGGGGTGCTCACCAGCTTGCGTGCCTTGTCTTCGACGATATCTTCCACCCCGCACTCCTGGTGGGTAGCGCCCATCTTGTCCAGTGCGGCGGCGGTGTCGGCGCAGTTGCCGATGGTGCAGGTCACGCCGGGGCCGTAGATTTTCGCCGCCAGGGCCGGGGAGATGCAGATCAGGCCCACGGGCTTGCCCGCTTCGGCAAAAGCTTCGGCCAGTTCCAGCACCTGCGGGTTGACGCTGCAGCCGGCACCCTCCACGGCAAAGTTCGAGAGGTTTTTCGCCGCGCCAAACCCACCGGGCACGATCAGCGCGTCGAAATCGCCGGCGTTGGCTTCGCGGATATCTTTCACGTCACCCCGGGCGATCCGCGCCGACTCCACCAGCACATTGCGCGACTCGGGCATCTCTTCGCCGGTGAGGTGGTTGATCACATGCAGTTGCGCAATATCCGGGGCAAAGCATTGGACCTGAGCGCCACGCTGGTCCAGGCGCAGCAAGGTGATCACGCTTTCGTGGATCTCTGCGCCGTCGTACACGCCGCAGCCGGAAAGGATCACTGCAATCTTTTTGCTCATGGGCATTTCTCCTGGGGTCTTGGCGTTAAATGTCTACTAATTTGTCATCTGTTGCCAATGGGATCTCACGCCGCTGCACCTAATCTTGATGTAACAAAAATAGACCGGACCAGACCATGGACTTCGTGCCTTACGCGGTACCGTTTTTCATTGCCTTGATCGTCGTGGAGTTGCTTGCCGACCGTTGGCGCGGCGAGCGTAACTACCGGGTGGCGGATGCCATCAACAGCCTCAGCACCGGGGTGCTGTCCACCACCACGGGGCTGCTGACCAAGGGCGTGGGGATTTTGACCTACGCGTTCGCCCTCAAGCATCTTGCCGTTATCGATCTGCCGGCCCAAAGCGTCTGGACCTGGGTGTTCGCCTTCGTGTTCTACGACTTCTGCTACTACTGGCTTCATCGCATGGGGCACGAACGCAACATCCTGTGGGCCGCACACTCGGTGCATCACCAGAGTGAGGACTACAACCTCAGCACCGCACTGCGCCAGACCAGTACCGGCTTCCTGCTGAGCTGGATTTTCTACCTGCCCTTGGCCGTACTCGGCGTGCCATTGGTGGTGTTTATCAGCGTGGCATCGCTTAATTTGCTCTATCAATTCTGGGTGCACACCCGGCACGTGCCGAAGCTCGGCTGGTACGAGTGGTTTTTCGTCACGCCATCCAATCATCGGGCTCACCATGCACAGAACGCTCTCTACATGGATCGTAACTATGGCGGTGTGTTCATTATTTGGGACCGGCTGTTCGGTACCTTCCAGGAGGAAGACGACAACGAACCGGTGATTTTCGGCGTAACCACGCCGTTGGCCAGTTGGAATCCGCTATGGGCCAACCTGCAGTTCTATGCCCAGTTGTGGAGTGATGCGCGGCGCACCGAGCGTTGGTGGGACAAGCTGCGCATCTGGTTCATGCGCACCGGCTGGCGCCCGGCGGACGTGAAGGCCAAGTACCCGATGGCCAGGCACGACCTGAGCCAGTTCCGTAAATTCGACGTGCCACTGGACGTGCGTCAACAGGTGTACATCGCACTGCAATTTGCGGCCTATGTTGGCTTTGGCAGCTATCTGATGAATTTCGGCGAAGGTTTGCCCACGGCGGCACTGATCCTCGGTTGGAGTGCCATGGCGCTGGGGCTGTTTACCTTGGGGGTGGCGCTGGAGAACCGGCCTTGGACGTTGAAGGCCGAGCTTTCGCGGCTGGTGCTGAACGTACCGCTGGTGTGGCTGGCACCGTTGGTCGGGTTATGGCCGGCCAGCAACCTGGGCTGGCTGGGCCTGCTGAGCTACAGCTTGCTCAGTGTGATTGGCCTCTACTGCTGCAGAAGCCGGTTTACTCGACTGGTGTCTTAGGCGGCTCGACCGGGTCCGGCTCTGCTGCGAGCCGGGCCTTGGCGTCGGCGCAGGCCTCGCGGGCGATGCGTGCATTCTTGATGCGACGGCGCAGCCACAGGCCGAAGCCCAGTATCAGCAAGGCACCCAATACCCACAGCTCGTATTTCTTGATGCTGCCCAGCATGCCTTCCAGTACGGCGCCGAAGTGATAGGCCGCAGCGCCCAAGGCCAAAGCCCAGATCGCAGCGCCAATGCCGTTGAGGATCAGATAGCGCAACGGTGGATAGCCGGAGAGGCCAATCGCCACTGGCATGACGGTGCGCAACCCGTACACGAAGCGAAAGCTCAGTACCCAGATATCCGGGTGCTTGCGGATATGCTCCAGTGCCTTGTCACCCATCAATTGCCAGCGTGGCTTGCGCGCCAACAGCTTGCGGCCGTGTCTGCGACCCATGTAATACCAAAGCTGGTCGCCGGCGTAGCTGCCGAAAAAGGCAACGACCACCACCAGGTTGATATCCATGTATCCACGGAACGCCAGGAAGCCTGCGAGAACCAGAATGGTCTCGCCTTCAAAGAAAGTGCCCAGGAAGAGCGCAAAGTAGCCGAAGTCATGCAGGAATTGTTGAAGCATGGTCTGGGGTGCTGGCGAAATGAACGCGCAGCCTACGCCTTCATGAAGATTCATGAAAGTATCGAGATGTGTCACGAAGTGAACAATTCCTACGGAAATGCCGAATGCGACTACAGGTCGCATCCTTAAGCACAACTGTCATACCTTCGTCATAATGGCCGCTTATAACTGCATCGCTCGCCCGTAAACCCGGGCTCAGGAGTCTGTCGTGAGCTTTACCCCTGCCAATCGCCTGTTCCCCGCCACCCGTCTGCGTCGCAATCGTCGTGATGATTTTTCTCGCCGTCTGGTGCGTGAAAACGTGCTGACGACCGATGATCTGATCCTGCCGGTGTTTGTGCTGGACGGGGAAAAACGTCGGGAAGCGGTGGCTTCGATGCCGGGCGTGGAGCGCTTGACCATTGATCTGCTGCTTGAAGAAGCCGCTGGTTGGGTCGAGTTGGGGATTCCGGCCTTGGCACTGTTCCCGGTCACGCCGTCTGAACTCAAGTCGCTGGATGCTGCCGAAGCCTGGAACCCGGACGGGATCGCCCAGCGCGCCACCCGTGCCCTGCGCGAGCGTTTTCCGCAGCTTGGGGTGATCACCGACGTGGCGTTGGACCCGTTCACCACCCACGGACAGGATGGCATTCTTGACGAAGACGGCTATGTTCAAAACGACATCACCGTCGATGCGCTGGTCAAGCAAGCCTTGTCCCATGCGGCAGCCGGCGCCCAGGTGGTTGCCCCGTCGGACATGATGGACGGCCGCATCCAGGCGATTCGTGAAGCCCTGGAGCTGGCCGGCCACGTCAACGTGCGGATCATGGCCTACTCGGCCAAGTACGCCAGCGCCTATTACGGCCCGTTCCGCGATGCGGTGGGCTCGGCGCTGAACCTGGGCAAGGCCAACAAGGCCTCGTACCAGATGGACCCGGCCAACAGCCATGAAGCCCTGCACGAAGTGGCGGCCGACCTGGCCGAAGGTGCTGACATGGTGATGGTCAAGCCGGGGATGCCGTACCTGGACATCCTTTACCGGGTCAAAGACCAATTCAAAGTGCCGACCTTTGTCTATCAGGTCAGTGGCGAATACGCCATGCACATGGCTGCAATACAGAATGGATGGCTGAGCGAAGGGGTGATCCTTGAATCCCTGACAGCCTTTAAACGCGCCGGGGCTGATGGCATCCTGACCTACTTCGCCGCCCGCGCCGCCCAATTGCTTAGAGAGCAACAATAGCCCTCACAGGAACACTCGATGAATACCGAAGGACTCACAGAAGTTGCCGTAAAAGACGCTCACCCGGTGGTTGAACAAGTCACCGAGACCCCGCCGGAGCATGAGCCCGCCGCGCCCGTCGTGGTGGCCGAACCGCCCGTGCCGGCCCCGGTAGCGGCGGTGACCAACCTGGATGACAGCAGCCTGTACATCCACCGCGAGCTGTCACAACTGCAATTCAACATCCGTGTGCTGGAACAGGCGCTGGATGAGTCCTACCCGCTGCTGGAGCGGCTCAAGTTCCTGCTGATCTTCTCCAGCAACCTGGATGAGTTCTTCGAAATCCGCGTGGCCGGCCTCAAGAAGCAGATCACCTTCGCCCGTGAACAGGCCGGCGCCGACGGTCTGCAGCCGCACCAGGCCCTGGCGCGCATCAGCGAGCTGGTGCACGGCCATGTGGACCGCCAGTACGCGATCCTCAACGACATACTGCTGCCGGAGCTGGAAAAGCATCAGGTCCGTTTCATCCGTCGCCGTCACTGGACCACCAAGATCAAGACCTGGGTGCGTCGCTACTTCCGCGACGAGATCGCGCCGATCATCACCCCGATTGGCCTGGACCCGACTCACCCGTTCCCGTTGCTGGTGAACAAGAGCCTCAACTTCATCGTGGAGCTGGAAGGTATCGACGCCTTCGGTCGCGACTCGGGCCTTGCAATCATCCCGGCGCCCCGTTTGCTGCCACGGATCATCAAGGTACCGGAAGAGGTGGGGGGCGCAGGCGATAACTATGTATTCCTATCCTCCATGATCCATGCGCACGCCGATGACCTGTTCCAGGGCATGAAGGTAAAAGGCTGCTACCAGTTCCGCCTGACCCGTAACGCCGACCTGGCGCTGGACTCCGAAGACGTCGAAGACCTGGCCCGTGCCCTGCGCGGCGAGCTGTTCTCGCGGCGCTACGGCGATGCGGTGCGCCTGGAAGTGGCCGACACCTGCCCGAAACATCTGTCGGACTACCTGCTCAAGCAGTTCAACCTGGGCGAGACCGAGCTGTATCAAGTCAATGGCCCGGTGAACCTGACGCGCCTGTTCAGCATCACCGGCCTGGACAGCCATCCGGAGCTGCAATACACGCCGTTCACCCCGCAGATCCCGAAACTGCTGCAAAACAGCGAGAACATCTTCAGCGTGGTGAGCAAGCAGGACATCCTGCTGCTGCACCCGTTCGAGTCCTTCACCCCGGTGGTCGACCTGCTGCGCCAGGCCGCCAAGGACCCGCATGTGTTGGCCGTACGCCAGACCCTTTACCGTTCCGGCGCCAACTCGGAAATCGTCGATGCCTTGGTCGACGCCGCGCGTAACGGCAAGGAAGTCACCGCGGTGATCGAGTTGCGTGCGCGGTTCGACGAAGAGTCCAACCTGCAACTGGCCAGCCGTCTGCAAGCAGCCGGTGCGGTGGTGATCTATGGCGTGGTCGGCTTCAAGACCCACGCCAAGATGATGCTGATCCTGCGCCGTGAAGCCGGCGAGATCGTGCGTTACGCCCACTTGGGCACCGGCAACTACCACGCCGGCAACGCCAAGCTTTACACCGACTACAGCTTGCTGACCTCCGACGACGCCTTGTGTGAAGACGTCGGCAAATTGTTCAGCCAGTTGATCGGCATGGGCAAGACCCTGCGCATGAAGAAGTTGCTGCACGCGCCGTTCACGCTCAAGAAGGGCATGCTCGACATGATTGCCCGCGAAACCCAGTTCGCCCTCGACGGCAAGCCGGCGCACATCATCGCCAAGTTCAACTCGCTGACCGATCCGAAGATCATCCGCGCGCTGTACAAGGCCAGCCAGTCCGGCGTGCGCATTGACCTGGTGGTGCGCGGCATGTGCTGCCTGCGCCCTGGCATTGTCGGGGTTTCGCACAACATTCATGTGCGCTCGATCATCGGCCGCTTCCTGGAGCACACACGGGTGTTCTACTTCCTCAACGGCGGCGAAGAGCAGATGTTCCTCTCCAGCGCCGACTGGATGGAGCGCAATCTCGATAAGCGCGTAGAGACGTGCTTCCCGGTGGAAGGCAAGAAGCTGATCATGCGGGTCAAGAAGGAACTGGAAAGCTACCTCACCGACAACACCCACAGCTGGAGCCTGCAGTCGGACGGTCGCTACGTGCGCAACACGCCGACCGGCAACCAGAACCCGCGCAGTGCGCAGGCGACGTTGCTGGAGAAGTTGGGTAGCCCGATTCTGACGGTGAACTAAAACCCTGCGGGGGTCTAAAAATGTGGGAGGGGGCTTGCCCCCGATGGCGGTGTGTCAGTCACCAAATACTTGGACTGATCCACAGCTATCGGGGGCAAGCCCCCTCCCACAATTGTTTTGCAGAGTTCTTCAGATCAGCGCAGGTTCAGGCTGAACCCCACCCGCTTCAGCCACTCCGCTTCCAGGCCAAAATCCGCCTGGGTCAGCTGGTTCTCATCCAGCCAGCCTTTCGGGAATACCACATCCAGGCTGTCGCCGTCGGCGCGCAGGGTCACCTGGGGCATTGCCTGGGTGCCACGGATGTGGTGGAACAGGATCGCAAAGCGCAGCAGCACGCACAGGCGGATCAGCTTGATGCCTTCGTCGCCGAATTCAGCAAATTTGTCCTTGGGGATGTTACGGCGATGGCCGCGCACCAGCAGGGCGAGCATTTGCTGGTCTTCACGGGAGAAGCCGGCCAGGTCCGAGTGCTCGATCAGGTAGGCGCCGTGCTTGTGGTAATGGTAGTGGGCGATGTCCAGGCCCACTTCATGCACCTTGGCGGCCCAGCCCAGCAACTCGCGCCAGACGCCGTCTTCCAGGTCCCAGTCCTCGGCCACCTGGTCGAAGGCGTGCAGGGCTTTGCGCTCCACGCGGGCGGCTTGTTCCAGGTCGACGTGGTAACGCTCCATCAACGAAGTGAGCGTGCGCTCACGCACGTCTTCGTGGTGATGGCGACCCAGCAGGTCATAGAGCACGCCTTCACGCAGGGCGCCGTCGCAGTGGTCCATGCGTTGCAGTTCAAGAGCATCGAAGATCGCTTCGAGAATCGCCAGACCGGCCGGGAAGATCGCGCGACGATCAGGCTTGATACCGTCGAAGTCGATTTTCTCGGCATCCCCCAGCTTGAACAGCTTGCGCTTGAGCCACGCCAAGCCCTCGGCATTCACCTCACCCGTGCCATGGCCGCCGGCTTTCAGGGCCAGGCCGATGGCGCGGATGGTGCCGGACGAGCCGATGGCTTCATCCCAGGTCAGGCGGTGCAGGGCGTGTTCGATGCTCATGATCTCCAGCCGCGCCGCGGTGTAGGCCTGGGCGTAGCGCGCCGGGGTGATCTTGCCGTCCTTGAAATAGCGTTGGGTGTAGCTGACGCAGCCCATCTGCAGGCTTTCGCGCAGCAATGGCTCGAACCTTTGCCCAATGATGAATTCGGTACTGCCGCCGCCGATGTCGGCGACCAGGCGTTTGCCTGGTGTATCGGCCAGGGTGTGGGACACGCCCAGGTAGATAAGACGGGCTTCTTCACGGCCGGAGATGACTTCTACCGGGTGCCCGAGGATCTCCTCGGCGCGGCGGATGAATTCACCACGGTTACGCGCTTCACGCAACGCGTTGGTGCCGACGATTCGAACGGCGCCCAGGGGCATGCCGTTGATCAGTTGCGCAAACCGCTTCAGGCAATCGAGCCCGCGTTGCATGGACTCTTCGTTGAGCTGGCGCTCGTCGTCGATCCCGGCAGCCAGTTGCACTTTCTCTCCGAGCCGCTCAAGGATGCGGATTTCACCGTTCTGGGCCTTGGCCACGACCATGTGAAAGCTGTTGGAGCCCAGGTCGATGGCGGCGATCAGGGACAGATTCTTGGCTTGGGATTGCGGCATGGTTTGGGGTCTCGGTCGATAACCTGACCATCGTGCCACGATCGACCGCTGGCGCCAACGCGTAGTGCGCCGGTAATTTTCCTGCGGGTGTCTGTGAGGAATTCTTGTGGGAAATGTAGGGTGGTTTTCAGGGCTATCAACGAAAGCGGTTTTAGCTTTGTAGGAGTATTTAACTTTTTATTGTCATCATGCTGTTTATGATTTTGCCTACAAGGGAGCGGTTAATAATTTATTGATTTTGCATTTGTGCCTACTCGGTATTTTGACATGGCTCACTGCTTGTCTTTACGGTTCCCACAACAACTGGCGCCCCATCTGATTCTTTAATCACGAGCCAAAACGACAGACTGTCACCCGGCAATTTCGCCGTGGTGTTATTTATTTATGGTCGGAGTTTTCGGCTGTCGTAAATGCACCTACTCATTACAGATGACAGGTTGATCATGAAAAAAATGCTTGGTGTGACAGTGGGTGCTCTTTGCTTGGCCGCAAGTATTGGGGCTCATGCTACGAATGTTGCCGAACTGATTGTACGGGGGACTATCAAGCCAGTGGCTTGCAACCTCAGCCTCGCTGGAGGCGGCATCGTCGATTATCAGACAATTCCAGCCGCAAACCTGTCCCCGACGCAGTTCAATCCTCTTGCAGCTAAAACGGTCAGCTTGAGCATCAGTTGCGGCCAGAGCCCAGCGCAGTTCCGAGTGGCGCTCACAGACCTGCAACCTGCCCAAAGCAAGGTGGTAGGTATCCTCGGTGCCGGGTTCACCGAGGCGCAGAACTACAGCCTGGGCCTTGCCAATGGCAAGCGCACTGGTGGGTACTCCGTCACGCTCAAGGACCTGAGATCGTCCACTGGGAGCCTGAGCCCCATCATGCGGAGCAGTCAGGGCGCGTCCTGGCAGATCAGTGACGGTAAAGTCGCGCAATCGCCAGCCCAGTATTCATGGCGTAGCGGTGCCACTGCGGTACCTGCATTCGTTACCACGCTTACAGGCACGCTTGAAGTGAAGGCCGTTATCAACCGCGCGAACGATTTGGACCTGGCCCGCGATGTAACGCTGGACGGTCGCACCAGTCTGTTAGTGGATTACATCTAAAAACATCATTAACGGCCGACATTTAGCCAGAGATACTTACCTGTCTCTGTTAAATGTCGGTAGTTGTAATGTGTGCATTTGTTGGTGTTCGACTTCTTTTGGTTGTGGGGAAAATCGGTGAATGGTTTATCAATAACCGTTATTTCGTTGCTGCGATATATAGGTTTGTCTCTTTTTTTATGCGGTATGGCCATGGCAGACGGAATGCAGCCCGAAACAACCGTTGTCATTCTGAATGAGGAAGAGGGCGAGGCAACGCTTAATGTTAAAAATACGGACCCTGGCCCTGCATTGCTTCATTCCGTCATACAAAACATACCCGAAGACCCCGAACACTTGTTGATCGTGACGCCCCCGATTACGCGGGTCGAAGCGGGCGACACCCAACTTGTTCGCTTTATCAGTACTACAAAGCAACCCCTCAAGACCCAGCGCCTGAAACGCGTTTCCTTTGAAGGTATCCCTGAGGCACGTGCACCCGGCGGTGCGACCATTGGTATCACCCTGCGCCAGAGCCTGCCATTGATCCTGCATCCCAAAGGCTTGCCCAGGCATGACGCGCCCTGGCAGTTGCTGACATGGGAGCGTAAAGGAGATCAGTTGAGGGTCCACAACAACAGCGCTTATGTCGTCCGCCTAGGGATGGAAGTGCAGCTGCATCCGCAGGCAAGCGTGGCAACGTTGCCGAGAACCTACATCCTGCCGGGCGAAGTGCTGACGCTCGCGTCGGCAGGCTCTGTGGCGGGAGTGGTGGCGGTGGAGATTCACCCGGCCACGGTCTACGGGTTTACGGTGGACAGTTACCGCGCACCCGTTACGGCTGGTGCGGATTGACGGGCCTATGAAAAAGATCAGGCCTACCCGTCGCTCTGCCAATAGCGTGCCGAGCAGTGTTTCCCAGGCTCGCTCCAGGATTCTGCTGGGGCTCGCGACGCTCTGGAGTCTGCCCGGCACCAGCGCAGCGGTTGGGCTGGGGCAGGGGTTTGACTTGGCCGCGTTGACCTCCCTTGGAATAGATCCACAGGTTTCTGAATACTTTCGCAGCGCAGCGCGCTTTCGCGAAGGTGTCCATGTCGTCGGGCTGCGAGTCAATGGCACGCCGCTGGGGTTGGTTGACGCGCGTTTCGATTATCAGGGCCAGTTGTGCTTCACTCCTGCGTTGCTGGCAAAAGCCGGTCTGGTTACCCCGTCCAGGCTTCTGCGCGAGGGCATCACCCCTGACCAGGCCTGCCATGATTTTGTTGGAGAATACCCGGCGACCATGGTGCGTCTGCGCCCTAGCAGCGATGAGGTCGCCCTGGTGGTGCCGACCCAGTCCCTGCGTGCGCCGGAGTGGGAGGGCGGGGATTTTTCCGAGGGTGGCGCGGCCGCCATCTTCAACTACGACGTATGGGGTTTTGATACCCACTCTCGCGGTAGGCCAAGTCGCGTCGTATCGGCCTATACGGAGGCGGGATTCAACCTGGGTAACTGGATCGTTCGCAGCCGCCAGTTCTATATCTCCGACAATGGCAAGACGCGTACCGAACAGGTAAGCGCCTATGCCCAGCGTGATATCGCGGCGTTGCAGTCGACCTTCCAGGTGGGGCAGATTTCCAGCAACAACCCGATTTTTGGCGGTGTGCAACTGACCGGCGTGCAGTTCTCTCCAGACGGCCAGCAGCGCAGCGGTGCGGGCGACAGCAATGTCGTGGTTGAAGGGCTGGCTCAAAGCCAGTCGCGGGTGGAAGTTCGTCAATCAGGCGCATTGATCCATTCCACCCTGGTGCCGGAAGGTCCGTTCAGGCTGACCGGTTTACCGTTGCTGAACAGCACCAGTGACCTTGATGTGAGCGTGATTGACGTGCGTGGGGCAACGCGCAGTTTCGTGGTGCCCGCTGCGTCCTTTCGGGGTGGGGCTCCGATCAAGCCGGGATATTACTTTTCCCTCGGCAAGGTGCGTGAAACGTCCATCGACAACCAGGATTCGCCCGTGGTTGCCATGGGCAGCGGCACCTGGGGGCTGGGCCAGCGCTCGTCGTTGGGTTTCGGTCTGCTGAGTACCGATGAGTACCAATCGGCAGGTGGAACCCTCAGCAGTGTGTTTTTCCATCAGATGACCGTGGGCGTGCGCCATAACCTTTCCCGTGATGCTCAAGATGAGGTGGGTGGCACGCGTAGCACGCTGTCATTGGGGGCTCCTTTATTCGCCAATCTTGATATCAACCTGAGCGCTTCGGTACAGAGTCGCGGTTACCGGGAGGTACTGGACGCCGGTCAGGCTTCGCGGGGGTACAGCCTCGATGCCCGTTTCAAGCGCCAGTACACGGCAGGTTTGAGCTGGACGGCCCCATACCTGGGTGGATTCTCCCTCGGTTTCACCCGTAGCTCTCAGTTTGACGGGCAATCCAGCGATCACCTCTTTGCCTCGTGGAACGACACCTTCAAAGGCGTAGGGGTCGCACTGATTGCCGACGCCCAGGTCGGTGCGACCGCCCCTCGGCGCCATGACCCGGTTCGAGGTGGCCGCCGCGACGAGCGGCTGGACGAGGGCACGTCGGTCAGGCTGCAGGTCACGGTGCCCCTCGGCACTGATCGGCGCATGACCACTTACGTCAGTCGTCGAGGTGACCGGCTGGAAGCTGGCACCGCCCTCAGCGAGCGGGTCAACGACTATGTGAACTATGAGGTCGGTGTCGATCGGGACGTGAAAGAACGAGAACAAAGCGTGCGCGCTCGTGTGGGTGTCTTGCCGCGGTATACCCGCGTGACCCTGGGCGTCAGCCGTGACCCGTCGAACACCAACTATTCCGGCCAACTGCAAGGCGGCATCGTGGCCCATGAGCACGGGGTGACCTTCTCGCCGTATACCGTGCAGGACACCTTTGGCATTGTGTCGGTGGGAGATATCGGAGCGGCCAAGGTCTCCACGCCCCAAGGGCCGGTATGGACCGATTTCAGTGGCCAGGCGGTGATCCCCGGGCTGCAGGCCTACAGCAACAACCACCTGCAGGTGCAGACCCAGTCGCTGCCCAAGCACGTCGACTTGAAGAACGGCACCAAGGTACTCGCTGCCGGTCGGGGGTCAGTCAATATTCTCAACTTTGATGTGGTGAAAGTCCGTCGTCTGTTGCTTGAAGCCCAGGATGAACGGGGTCGGCCACTGCCTCAAGGCGCTGCAGTGTTCGGTCAGGACAACACCTTTGTGACCAGTGTGGTGGGTGACGGCATGATTTTCCTCAGCAATATCGATGGTCCGCAAACCTTGAAGGTTTCACTGCCGGATTCGCAATCCTGCGTGCTGCAAGTCAACCCGGAGCAAGAGCCTGACGATGACAAACTCTATGAAACCGCACCGGTGGTCTGCCATGTTCGCTAAGCACAGGAACCTGTGGCTGTTGTGGGTAGCCCTGGTGACGACCCAGGCGCAGGCTGAAAACTGCCGGATGACCCTGAGTGAGCCCCGTGTCGACTATGGCGTGATTCGCCCTGCGCAAGCCTCCTCCGGCAGGGCGCTAATGACGCTGGACACGCCGCGTACGCTGCACTTGAGCGTGCTTTGCGCGGATCCTTCGGCAATGGCGCTGCGTTTCAGCAGTGTCGCCGCCGATGCACAGGGCTTTCAGTTCGGGCGACAAGGGCGTTTCACCTTGAACCTGAGGCAGGCTCAGGTCGATGGCAGGCCGGTATCGTGGCAGTCCGATGACACCTCCAGCGGACAGCTGCTACCGGGTCGTACGTTGTATGCAAGCGCAAGCGGTACGCCGGTGATGGGCCGTCGGCTGACAGCCCAAGTAGAGGTCACGGTTCAACTGCCGGCCAATGCCCTCGCGGTGCCTCGGGAGACGCTGCTGGAGGGCCATGGCCAATTCGAACTGGTCAGCCCGGCTGTTCCGTAGAACCAATGAAGCTCGCCAGCTCGGCGGTTTGCGGGTGGGCGAATAGCACTTTGGGATCGCCCACCTCATGCACTTTGCCCTGGTGCATGAACACCAGCTTGTCGCCGACTTCACGGGCGAAGCGCATCTCGTGGGTCACCATGATCAGGGTCATGCCGTCCTTGGCCAATTGGCGCACCACGCTGAGCACTTCATTGACCAGTTCCGGGTCGAGGGCCGAGGTGATTTCATCGCATAACAGCACCTTGGGCGACATGGCCAAGGCGCGCGCAATCGCCACGCGTTGTTGCTGGCCGCCGGACAAGCGATCGGGGTAAGCGTCGAATTTTTCACCCAGCCCGACGCGCTCCAGCATTTGCCTGGCCAATTGCGCCGCTTTGGCCTTCGATACTTTCTGCACCACTTGCGGCGCGAGCATGACGTTCTCGCCTACCGTCAGGTGCGGGAACAGGTTGAACTGCTGGAACACCATGCCGACTTTCTGCCGCAGGCTGCGCAGATCGGCGCGGGCGGCGTCGAGGTACTCGCCATCGACCTCGATCACGCCGTCGTTGATGGACTCCAGGCCGTTGAGCGTGCGCAGCAATGTGGATTTGCCCGAGCCACTGCGGCCAATGATCGCCACCACCTGGCCTTCATCCACGGTCAGGTCGATGCCCTTGAGCACATGGTGATCGCCGTAATACTTATGCAGGGCGGAAATTCTAAGCAGAGGCATGCAGTCTCCTTTCCAGGTAGCGGGCACTGAGGGACAGGGGGTAGCAGAGTAAAAAGTAACCAAGGGCCACCAGGCCGTAGACCATGAAGGGTTCGAAGGTGGCGTTGGCGAGCATGCCGCCGGTCTTGGTCAGTTCGGTGAAGCCGATGATCGAGGTCACGGCGGTGCCCTTGACCACCTGTACCGAGAAGCCCACCGTCGGCGCTACGGCAATGCGCAGTGCCTGGGGCAGGATCACATAGCGCAGTTGCTCCAGCGGGTTGAGCGCCAGGCTAGCCGACGCTTCCCATTGCCCGGGGGCGATGGAGTCGACGCAGCCGCGCCAGATCTCGGCGAGGTAAGCGCTGGTAAACAGAGTCAGGGCAATCGCCGCCGCCAGCCAGGGCGAGATATCCACACCCAGCAGGGCTATGCCGAAAAACACCAGGAACAGCTGCATCAATAGCGGCGTGCCCTGAAACAGTTCGATATAGGTGCGCGCCACATTGCGTGGGAAGGCGTTGCGGCTGATGCGCATCGTCATCACCAGCAAGCCGATCACGCCGCCCCCGACAAACGCCACCAGTGACAGCAGCAGCGTCCATTGCAGGCCGGTGGCCAGGTTGCGCACGATGTCCCAGAACGAGAAATCACTCATCGACTGTTCCTCATCACGAAGCGGCGACCGATCCAGTTGAGCAACTGGCGAATCATCAGCGCCATGCACAGGTACACCAGGGTGGTCAGGGCGTAGGTTTCGAACGCACGGAAGTTGCGCGACTGGATAAAGTTGGCGGCAAAGCTCAGTTCCTCAGTGGCGATCTGCGAGCACACCGCCGAGCCGAGCATTACGATGATGATCTGGCTGCTCAGGGCCGGCCACACCTTGCCCAGCGCCGGCAGCAGTACCACGTGGCGGAAGGCTTCGAAGCGCGTCATCGCCAGCGCCGCAGCGGCTTCCAGCTGCCCGCGAGGAATGGCCTGGATACCGGCGCGGATGATTTCCGTGGAGTAGGCCCCCAGGTTGATCACCATCGCCAGCACGGCGGCTTGCCACTCGGTGATCTTCAGCCCCAGCGACGGCAGGCCGAAGAAGATGAAGAACAACTGCACCAGGAACGGTGTGTTGCGGATCAACTCGACATAAACGCCGAAGAACCAGGCGAACGGCTGGATCTTCCACGCCCGCACCACAGCGCCGACGGTGCCCAGGGCCACGCCGAGGATGGCGCCGATGGCCGTGAGCTCGAGGGTGAACAGCGCGCCGCGCAGCAGCAGGTCGGTGTTGGCCAGCACCGGCACAAAGTCAAATTGATACGCCATGAGTCAGCTCCGCTTTCAGAGATCGGCGGGCAGTGGCTCTTTCAGCCATTGCATAGCGTTCTTTTCCAGGCTGCCATCGGCCTTGGCCGCGACCAGGATCTGGTTGACCTTATCCAGCAATGCCGGCTCGTTCTTGTTCACGCCCACGTACACCGGCGAGTCCTTGAGCTTTACCTTCAGCGCGGGTACGCGTTTTGGGTTGCGTTCGCTGATCGCCACCATTACCACGTTGCCGCTGGCAATCAGGTCGACCTGGCCGGCCAGGTAGGCGGCGATGGTGGAGTTGTTGTCTTCGAAGCGCTTGATCGTGGCTTCCTTGGGTGCGACGGCGGTCAGTTCGATATCTTCGATGGCGCCACGGGTCACGCTGATGGTTTTGCCCTTGAGGTCGTCGGTGCTACTGATGGCGGCTTCAGGCGGGCCGAACACGGCCAGGTAGAACGGCGCGTAGGCCTTGGAGAAGTCGATGACCTTTTCCCGCTCAGGGTTCTTGCCCAGGCTGGAGATCACCAGATCGACCTTGCCGGTGGTGAGGAACGGAATACGATTGGTGCTGTTGACCGGGGTCAGTTCCAGCTTGACCTTGAGCTGGTCGGCCAGCAGCTTGGCGGTGTCGATGTCCAGGCCACGTGGCTTCATGTCAGGGCCGACCGAGCCGAAGGGCGGGAAGTCCTGGGGTACGGCGACCTTGAGGGTGCCACGGGCGACGATGTCGTCCAGACCATTGGCCTGGGCGGGTGCCTGGCTCAGCATCAGGCTGGCAAACAGGGCAGTAAGCAGGGCGCTGTAGCGCTTGGTCATGGCAACTCTCCGAGAAGGGCGAAGGGATTTTCTGGGTTTGCCCAGTGCACAGCCCATGCCATCACCCTCGGAATCGTCTGCAGGGCCAGTATTTGTTGAGTTCTGGTGGTCGGACTGGTCTGAACAGTGTCGGGGCTTTGCGCACTGTTTTCGAGCGTCGGCAAAACCTCGCGAGCCCCTTTGGGGCGTGGCTTGCCGCCCGCCACGAATAGCTTTACAACTAGCCATTCAGCTGACTGGAACCTTGAGTTTTTTATGAATTCCATTGCCCAAGCCGTACCGGAAGCGGCCCTGCAGGCCATCCGCAAACTGATCAAGGAGCAAGGCTTCGGGCCGGGCGATGCACTGCCGTCCCAACGTGACCTGGCAGTGCAGTTGGGGGTGAGCCGAGCGTCGTTGCGTGAGGCATTGTCGTCCCTCAGTGCGTTGGGTGTGGTCAGTGTGCAGCCGGGCAAGGGCGTGTTCGTGCAGGCGGTCGAGGAGTCACCGGGGTTCGCCTGGCCCTTCGCGGCGCAGGCTACGCCACTGGATATCTTCCAGTTGCGCTATGCCCTGGAGGGTTTTGCGGCGGGGTTGGCGGCGGTGACGCTGACCCTCGATGAGTTGGACAGCCTGGAAGACAATGTCGAGGCCATGCGCAAGGTGCTCAAGGCCGGCGACTTCGAAGCCGCCGCCAGGCTCGACTTCGAATTTCACCAGCGCATCCTGCTCGCCAGCGGCAACCAGGCGATGGTGAGCATTCTGAGCGCGAGTGCCGAAGTTTTTCTGGAGAGTCAGAAGCTACCGTTCATCCGACCGGAGCGTGCCATAGAAACCTGGCAGGAGCATCGCCGGATAGTGCGCGCGCTGGCCCGGCGCGCCAGCGCGGCGGCGCAAAAAACCATGCAGGAGCACGTACGCAATGCGGCGTTGCGCACCGGCATAGCCTTCGTGACTCCCATAACGCCCTGAGTTGGGCTATACCCAGACTCATGGGCCATCATAGGAAGACTCAATCAGAGGCGGCTTCCTGAACGGGGGAAGGGCGGCTATGATGGGCCACGTTTTTTTTGCTTACAATCCGGAGACATCCATGAGCAACGATCTTATCAAGCACGTCACCGACGCGACCTTTGAGGCCGAAGTACTCAAGGCTCAAGGCCCGGTGCTGGTTGACTACTGGGCTGAATGGTGCGGCCCTTGCAAAATGATCGCTCCAGTCCTGGACGACATTGCGACCACCTACGAAGGCAAGCTGACCATTGCCAAGTTGAACATCGACGACAACCAGGAAACCCCGGCCAAGCACGGCGTGCGTGGCATCCCGACCCTGATGCTGTTCAAGAACGGCAACGTCGAAGCGACCAAGGTAGGCGCGCTGTCGAAGTCTCAGCTCCAAGCTTTCCTGGACGCGAACATCTAAGCGTCGTCAAAAAGGCCCCGCAAAATAGCGGGGCTTTTTCGTGAAACAGGGCTAGACGCTCCGAAACTCAGGTGGTACATTCGGCCCCGCACTGGTTTCTCCACTGCCCCCTGCAAGCCGTCGCCGACGCATTCCTTTTCGATTAGTACGCGATCCTGTCGCCTTCTCTGCGGCGCGGCCTCATTAAGCCAAAAGCTTAATTTCCCCCCTCCATAAATGATTACGTCATTCCTATATGAATCTGACTGAACTCAAGCAAAAGCCGATTACCGACCTGCTCCAATTGGCCGAAGAAATGGGCATAGAAAATATGGCCCGTTCGCGCAAGCAGGACGTGATTTTCTCCCTGCTCAAGAAGCACGCGAAAAGCGGCGAGGAAATCTCCGGTGATGGCGTGCTGGAGATTCTCCAGGACGGCTTCGGCTTCCTCCGCTCTGCTGACGCGTCCTATCTCGCCGGCCCAGACGATATCTACGTCTCGCCAAGCCAGATCCGTCGCTTCAACTTGCGCACCGGTGACACCATCGTTGGCAAGATCCGCCCACCGAAAGAAGGCGAGCGTTATTTCGCCCTGCTCAAGGTCGACACGATCAACTTCGATCGTCCCGAGAACGCGAAAAACAAGATTCTCTTCGAGAACCTGACCCCGCTGTTCCCGACCGTGCGCATGAAGATGGAAGCCGGTAACGGTTCCACCGAAGACCTCACCGGTCGTGTGATCGACCTGTGCGCCCCGATCGGCAAAGGCCAGCGTGGCCTGATCGTCGCCCCGCCGAAAGCCGGTAAGACCATCATGCTGCAGAACATTGCCGCGAACATCGCGCGTAACAATCCTGAAGTTCACCTGATCGTGCTGCTGATCGATGAGCGTCCGGAAGAAGTAACCGAAATGCAGCGCACCGTGCGCGGCGAAGTGGTTGCCTCCACGTTCGACGAGCCGCCAACCCGCCACGTGCAGGTTGCCGAAATGGTGATCGAGAAGGCCAAGCGCCTGGTCGAACACAAGAAGGACGTGGTGATCCTGCTCGACTCCATCACCCGTCTGGCCCGTGCCTACAACACCGTGATCCCGAGCTCCGGCAAGGTATTGACCGGTGGTGTCGATGCCCACGCCCTGGAGAAACCGAAACGTTTCTTCGGTGCCGCGCGGAACATCGAAGAAGGCGGCTCGCTGACCATTATCGCCACCGCACTGGTTGAAACCGGTTCGAAGATGGACGAAGTGATCTACGAAGAGTTCAAGGGTACCGGCAACATGGAACTGCCACTGGATCGTCGCATCGCGGAAAAACGCGTGTTCCCGGCGATCAACATCAACCGTTCCGGCACCCGCCGCGAAGAGTTGCTGACCGCTGACGACGAACTGCAGCGCATGTGGATCCTGCGCAAGCTGCTGCACCCGATGGACGAAGTAGCCGCCATCGAGTTCCTGGTCGACAAGCTGAAAACCACCAAGACCAACGACGAGTTCTTCCTGTCGATGAAGCGTAAGTAGTACGACGTTTCAGGTCGAAAAAATGGCGCACCATGGGGCGCCATTTTTTTGCGCCAAAAAAGGGAGGTTTGTGCGGCATAAGTGTCAGTTAAGAAACAAAAAAGGGGAGTGAGGCTACGCTCACTCCCATTCGTATCAGGTTGACTACGTTTTATGACTGTTCTTGCTTACCGAAGAGACATCGATGGGCTACGCGCCGTTGCAGTGCTGGCTGTGGTGCTGTTCCATTTTGGGGTGCCTGGTGTAACAGGCGGCTTCGTCGGTGTAGATGTATTTTTCGTGATTTCAGGGTTCCTGATCACCTCGATCATCTGTCGGGAACGCCAGGCCGGGCGCTTCAGCTTTGTGGATTTCTGGGCGCGGCGTGCCCGGCGCATCCTGCCGGCGCTGTTTGTCATGATGGCGGCCACCCTGGCGGTGGGCTGGTTCCTGTTGGCGCCCAAGGACTACGAGGAGCTTGGGCGGTCGGTGCACTACCAGGCGATCTTCACCTCCAACCTGCTGTTTTCTCGCCAGCACGGTTACTTTGAGGCGGCCTCCGACATCAAGCCGTTGTTGCACACTTGGTCGCTGGCGGTCGAAGAGCAGTTCTACATCATCTTCCCGCTGCTGTTGACCTTGCTGGCCAGTCGCCTGAAGCATTGGCGCCTGGCGCTATTCGGGATTTTGCTGGTGTCGTTCGGCATGAGCCTGTGGGCGGTGGTCCATGCGCCGCAAAAGGCGTTCTACCTGTTGCATCTGCGTGCCTGGGAGTTGCTGGCCGGCGCCATGCTGGCGGTGATGCCCCTGCGTGAATGGCGAGCGTCGCCCGCTCTGGCCCAAGGGATCAGCCTGTTGTCGATGACACTGATACTGATCGCCGTTTTAGTATTTGATTCAGCCACACCGTTTCCCGGCGCGGCCGCGTTGTTGCCGGTGCTGGGTGTGGTCGGGCTGATCTGGGCCAACGGCCAGCAACCCACCTGGGTCGGGCGCCTGCTGAGTTCACGGGTGATGGTGGGCGTGGGGTTGATTTCCTACTCCTGGTACCTGTGGCACTGGCCGGTGTTCGTGTATGCCAGCTATGCCGCGGTTGATGGCCTGAGCCCGCTGGAACTGGGCGGTCTGATGCTGCTGAGCCTGGTGTTGGGCTACCTGTCCTGGCGTTTTGTGGAAACTCCGTTTCGGGAGAAGCGCCTGCTGCCCGGGCGTAAGGCGATTCTGGCGGCGGCGTGCGTCGGGATCCTGTGCCTCGGCATCACAGGTGTGGCGTTGCGCAAGGCCGACGGTGTGCCATCGCGCTTATCCGAGCAGGCCCTGCGTTATGCCCAGGCAAAAAAGTGGAGCCCGGAGTTGATGGCGTGCATGGCCGACAAAGACACGCCCGACGAGCGGCTGTTCTGTTATTTCGGTTCTAAAGACAGCGCGGTTTCCGCACTGGTATGGGGTGACAGTCACGCCACGGCCTTGATTCCAGCACTTGAGATGGCGGCCAAGCGGCACGACATCAGCCTGGTAGAGGCCAGTTTTGCGGGTTGCGTGCCTTTGGATGGCCTGGAAAACATTGCCCGCTGCGCCCATTTCAATCATCGCGTGGAAAAAGCGCTGGCCGAGCGATCCTTCAGCGATGTGGTGCTGGCGGCGCGCTGGAGCTTGTACCTCTATGGGCAGATGTCAGGTGACAAAGAGCACGCGCTCAAGGACCCCGCGACAGGTCAATACGTGCGTGCCATCGCTGAGCAACGCTTCGCTGAGGGGCTGCGCGAGCGCATCAAGGATTTGCGCGCCGCAGGCCATAGAGTCTGGCTGATCAAGGAGGTGCCGTTGCAGGAAATCATCGTGCCTTACCGTCTCAGTCGCCTGGCGATGATGCACCGGCCGGTGGACCGAGAAGGCCTGCCCGTGGCCGAGCACCTCAAGCGCCAAGCCTTTATCTCCCAGCTGTTTGACGAGTTGGCAGCGGCCGACAGCGGTGTCACGGTGCTCGACCCCGCGCCCTTGCTGTGCGGCGCCGATGGCTTGTGCCGGGTTGAGTTCAACGGCCGAGCGCTGTACACCGATGACAATCACCTCTCTGATGTCGGTGCGCGGCACGTCGAGGCCTTCCTGGAGCCGTTGTTTCGTTCGCTGCAATCACGAGGGCTAACGGCCAATTAAGCTGCCAGCCGCCCTCAGAGCAGGTAGGATGTACGCCTATTTTACGGGTGGCATGGTTAATGAAATTCAAGGATCTTCGGGATTTCGTGCAGCAACTTGAGCAGCGCGGAGAGTTGAAACGTATTCAGATGCCGATTTCCCCGGTGCTGGAAATGACTGAGATTTGCGACCGTACCCTGCGTAACAAGGGCCCGGCGCTGCTGTTCGAGAACCCGACCGGCTTTGATATCCCGGTGCTCGGCAACCTGTTCGGTACGCCGGAGCGCGTGGCCTTTGGCATGGGCGCCGAGTCGGTCAGCGAATTGCGCGAGATCGGCAAGCTGCTGGCCTTCCTCAAGGAGCCCGAGCCGCCCAAGGGCCTCAAGGATGCCTGGTCGAAGCTGCCGATCTTCCGCAAGATCATTGCCATGGCCCCCAAAGTGGTCAAGGACGCGGTGTGTCAAGAGGTGGTCATCGAAGGCGATGACGTCGATCTCGCCATGCTGCCGGTGCAGACCTGCTGGCCCGGCGACGTCGGCCCGCTGATCACCTGGGGCCTGACCGTCACCAAAGGCCCGAACAAGGACCGCCAGAACCTCGGCATCTACCGCCAGCAAGTGATCGGCCGCAACAAGGTCATCATGCGCTGGCTGAGCCACCGTGGCGGCGCGTTGGACTACCGTGAGTGGTGCGATAAGCATCCCGGCAAACCCTTCCCGGTCTCCGTGGCCCTGGGTGCCGACCCCGCCACCATCCTCGGTGCCGTGACCCCAGTGCCCGACAGCCTGTCCGAATACGCCTTCGCCGGTCTGCTGCGCGGTAACCGCACCGAGCTGGTGAAATGCCGCGGCAACGACCTGCAAGTACCGGCCACTGCCGAAATTATCCTCGAAGGCGTGATCCACCCGGGTGAAATGGCCGATGAAGGCCCTTACGGCGACCACACCGGCTACTACAACGAAGTCGACAGCTTCCCGGTGTTCACCGTCGAGCGTATCACCCATCGGATCAAACCGATCTACCACAGCACCTACACCGGCCGGCCGCCGGACGAGCCGGCGATTCTCGGCGTGGCACTCAACGAAGTGTTCGTGCCGATCCTGCAGAAGCAATTCCCGGAGATCACTGACTTCTACCTGCCGCCGGAAGGCTGCTCGTACCGCATGGCCATCGTGACCATGAAAAAGTCGTACCCAGGTCATGCCAAGCGGGTAATGCTCGGTGTGTGGTCGTTTTTGCGACAGTTCATGTACACCAAGTTCGTTATTGTCACCGACGACGACATCAACGCCCGCGACTGGAACGACGTGATCTGGGCCATCACCACGCGCATGGACCCCAAGCGCGACACGGTGATGATCGACAACACGCCAATCGACTACCTCGACTTCGCTTCGCCGGTGTCGGGCCTGGGTTCGAAGATGGGCCTGGATGCCACCCACAAATGGCCGGGTGAAACCACCCGCGAGTGGGGCCGGGTGATCGTCAAGGATGAAGCCGTCACTGCCCGTGTCGATGCGATCTGGAAAGAATTGGGAATAGATTGATGCGTGTAACCCTGCAACCTTCCGGCGCCGTGCTGGAGCTGGTCCCTGGCGAGCGAATCCTCGAAGGCGCACGCCGCCTGGGCTACGAGTGCCCACAGGCCTGTCGCAACGGTGTGTGCCATGTGTGCGCCGCGCTGTTGGTGGAAGGCCGCGTGCAGCAGGCTGGTGAAGTGCGTGATCACGGTGAGTTCTACACCTGTATTGCCGAGCCGCTGGAAGATTGCATTGTGTTGTGGGATGGCGTGCTGGCGCCGGGAGAGTTGCCGTTGCGCAAGCTGTCGTGCCAATTGAGTGAGTGCGTAGAGGTCGGTGGCGATGTGTGGCGAGTGCGCCTGCGTGCGCCGGCTGGCAAGGCGGTGCGTTACCACGCCGGGCAATACCTGATGATCGAGCGGGAGAATGGCGAGAAATCCGCCTTCTCCCTGGCGTCGGCGCCTCATGCCGGGCGTGAGCTGGAGTTACATGTACTGGCTCGCGAGGACAGCGCGCGCACTTTGCTTGCGCAACTGCAGCGCAACCAGATGGCCCGCGTCGAGCTGCCGTTTGGCGACACCCACCTGGCCGAGCTGCCCGATGGGCCGTTGGTGTTGATCGCCGCCGGCACCGGCATGGCGCAGATGCACAGCCTGATCGAACATTGCCGCGCCTCCGGCTTCAAGCACCCGGTGCACCTGTACTGGGGCGTGCGTCGACCGGAAGATTTCTACGAGATCGAACACTGGGATCAGTGGCTGCAACTGCCCAACCTGTTCCTGCACAAAGTCGTCAGCGATCTGTGCGGTTGGGAAGGGCGCTGCGGGTTGTTGCATGAAGCGGTGTGCGAAGATATTGCCGACCTCAAGTCGGTGCACGTCTACGCCAGCGGCTCACCGGCCATGGTCTATGGCACCTTGGATGCGTTGGTCGAAGCCGGCATGGATGCGCACCAGATGCGGGCTGATGTGTTTGCCTATGCGCCGCGTGCTTAAAATCGTACGCCGGTCGTCACCATCGCTGCATTGAACCCCAGCAACACCAATTCCGCCGCTACCGGCCCGTAATGGGCGCCCACCGACGGAATGATCACCGGCGCCACGCCGAAACGGTTCAACGGGATCTTGTCGCGGTACTTGCCGCGATAGCCCTGGATCGCCCCACCGGTCAGCTTCAGGTACACCGGATAGTCCGCCAGGTCGTAGCGTTTACCCGCGTACGCGTAGAACGAGCGCTGGCTGAACGAGTTGCGAAACGTCGCCCCGCCATACACAAAACCTGAGGCTTCATTGCGCTCCAGGCCGATCAGGTCCTGGTTGTTGTTGTGGTTCGGGTCCGGCGCAAAGTGCCGGGTGTAGACGCTGGTCTGGGCGTACCAGAAACCTTTGTCGTCCTCGGTGGCTGGTGCTTCGCCCGCCAGAGCGGTGGTGGCCTGGGCCAGGAACAGCAGGCCAGGCAGTCGGAATTTTTTCATGGGTGCGACCTCGATAGTCTGTTTGACAGGCGGCTAGGTGGGTCGTGACGTGTGCGCTATTTTGACGGCTTGGCGCGTTCCCAGGCTGAACCGGGACTGAAACTACCGGGATTGGCACGCGCAATCCTGACGAATGGGCGAGTTTGCATATGCAATCGCTTATGCTTTAAAGGTATTTAATTTGTTACATGAATATCCTTAAGCTATATCGCAACGGACTACCGACTCATTCACAACCACCAATCACTGACCGCCACCGCCCGCCAGCCGGACCGATCGTATGAACTCAGAACGCGATGTTCTGGTTTTTTGATTCAAAGGGGAGCGGTATGGGGAGCTACAAGCAACACGCGCTGTACACGGCGATTTTGTCAGCCAATTTGCTGACCGCCGTGGGTTTCAATCCTGTCTTCGCGGCCGAAACCTCGGCTACCGATGCACCCAGGCTCGACACCGTGATCGTCACCGGCACCCGGGCCCAGGAGCGCACGGCCAGTGCTTCGCTGTCACCCATCGATGTGATTTCCGGCGATACCCTGCGCAGCACCGGCTCCGATGAGCTGGGCGCCGTGCTGGCGCGGCTGATTCCGTCGATCAACTTCCCGCGCCCGAGCCTGGTGGACGGTGCCGAGCTGGTGCGTCCTGCGCAGTTGCGTGGCCTGTCGCCAGATCAGGTGCTGGTGCTGGTCAATGGCAAGCGTCGCCATACCAGCGCGTTCGTCAACCTGGGCGGTGCGGTGGGTCGCGGCTCTGCGCCGGCGGACCTGAATGCGATCCCGCTGTCGGCGGTAGACCATATCGAGGTGCTGCGCGATGGCGCTTCCGCGCGCTACGGCTCGGACGCCATTGCCGGGGTGATCAACGTGATCCTCAAGCACGCCGACCATGGTGGCTCGATCTCTACCAAGTTCGGCGAATACAAGAAGGGCGACGGTATCCAGCGTAATGTCAGCGGCAATACTGGCCTGGCGCTGGGCGATAACGGCTTTATCAACCTCTCGGCCGAAGGTGCCGATAACGATTACACCAACCGTGCGGGAGATGATTACCGCCCAGGCAGTGTCGGCTCCACCACCTACGGCCAGCGCGTGTTCCGCCAGGGCGAGCCGGCCACCAATGAGGGCAAGTTCCAGTTCAACTCGGAATATTCGTTCAACGATGCCGCCGAGTTCTACACCTTCGGCGGCTACAGTAAGCGGCGCGGTGAGACGGCGGCGTTCTACCGGGCGAGCAACGCTTCCAATAACATCCCGGCGCTCAACCCCAACGGTTATCTGCCGCTGATCAAGGGCAACCTGGAAGACACCTCGCTGGTGGTGGGCCTGCGTGGGCTGTTGGCCTACGACTGGCATTACGACCTGTCGGCCAACTACGGCAAGAACCAATACGAGCTGGGCACGGAAACCATCAACACCTCCCTGGGCCTGGCCACGCCGCGCAAGTTCGACAACGGCACCCTGAGCAACGACCAGAAGCAAGTCAGCCTCGACCTGTCCCGTGAGTTCGACGTGGGCTTGCTGCCATATCCGGTCTCCGTGGCCTTTGGCGGTGAATACCTGCGCCAGGGTTACGAGATTGAAGCGGGTGAACCGGCGTCCTACTACCAGACCGGCAGCTCGGGCCTCGGTGGCTTCCGTGATGCCGACGCCGGCAGCAGTTCGCGCCACAACTGGGCCCAGTACCTGGACCTGGAAACCAACTTCACCGAAAAACTCAGCGCATCGGCCGCCGTGCGGCATGAGGATTACAGTGACTTCGGTTCCAATGTCAGCGGCTCGCTGTCGGCCCGTTACGACTTCACCCCGCAGGTGGCCTTGCGCGGCAGTATCTCCAACGGTTTCCGCGCACCGTCCCTGGCGCAGCAGAACTTTGCGTTTACCTCGTCGCAATTGATCGGCAGTGATATCCGCGAGGCCGGCACCTTCCCGGCATCGAGCCAGGTGGCCCGCCTGCTGGGCGCGGAAGACCTCAAGGCCGAGAAGTCGCGCAACTACAGCCTTGGCCTGGTACTGGAACCTGCCGACGACCTGACGGTAACGGTGGACGTGTACCGCATCGATATCCGCGACCGTATCAGTCTGTCGTCCAACCTTAACCTGGACCCGGCCACCCAGGCCTATCTGCGCGCCAATGGTGTCGGCAATATCAACTACACCACTGCCCGCTACTTCACCAACGCCACCGACACCAGCACCGACGGCGTCGACCTGGTGGCCAACTATCGCTATCAGTTCGATAACGGCATCCGCTGGAACAGCACCGTGGGCTACAACTACAACCACACTCGGGTGACGGACGTAAAGCCCAACCCGGCCATCCTCGACAGCCTGGGTGCCAACCTGGTGCGGGTAGACCGTCGCGAAAAGAGCGGTTTGTTGGGCGATACCACGCCTGAGCACAAGCTGAGCCTGGGTAACGACTTCACATTCGGCAATTGGGCGCTGCACAGTAACCTGGTGCGCTATGGTGAATTCACCAGCTACCAGGCAGACAAGGTCAACGACCAGACCTTCAAGGCGGCCTGGGTCCTGGATTTGTCGGCGGACTACAAGTTGAAGAACTGGACCTTCACCCTGGGCGGCGACAACGTCACCGATAAATATCCGGAGAAGGTCAACGCGTTTGCCAGCAGCGGTGGGAATTTGGCCTATAGCACTTTTTCGCCATACGGTTACAGCGGTGCGTTCTATTACGGTAAAGTTGCCTACAACTGGTAAAGCACAGGAGACCTAAGCGATTTGCCATGACCGTTATTGAATCCGATCTTTTGCAATTGGCTTACCCTCCGCGGCTCGATCTTGGGCCGCAACTCACTCACGAACAGTTGATGAGCTCGATGCAGGCCACTATGGCGCGGCATAAGGGTGGGCCGGTCTGGTTATTCGCTTATGGTTCGCTGATCTGGCGCCCTGAATGCTCCTCGACCGAGCGGGTGCGGGCACGGGTCCACGGTTATCACCGGGGCCTGTACCTGTGGTCTCACGAGCATCGGGGGACACCGGAGTTGCCGGGGTTGGTCTTTGGTCTGGATCGCGGCGGCTCTTGCAGCGGGTTTGCCTACCGTTTGCCGGACGATCAGTTGGAGGCCTCGCTTTACGCCCTGTGGCAGCGCGAGATGCCTTACCCGTCCTACCGGCCACACTGGCTCAGTTGCCGTCTGGAAGATGGCAGTACCGTACAGGCGCTGGGGTTTGTGTTGGAACGGCACTTGCCCAGCTACGCCGGTAACTTGCCCGATATCGTGCTGAACCATGTGCTGCAAAGCGCTTGCGGGCGTTACGGCACCACTCGCGATTATGTCGAGCAGACCGTCAACGCCCTGCGTAGCCACGCCATGCCAGATAAGAACCTGGAGGCGCGGCTCAAGCGCTGTGCAAAGGATTGCCCAGGCGGTTAACGCGCCGAGCTGACGCTGTTGGTGTGCCACAGGGTTGGGATCAGGAAGGCGATTGCCAGCAGGCACGCGCCGATCAGCAGCACGAAACCACCGTCCCAGCCGAAATGGTCCACGGTGTAACCCATGGCCGCACTGGCTGCCACCGAGCCGCCCAGGTAACCGAACAGGCCGGTGAAGCCCGCAGCGGTGCCGGCGGCTTTCTTCGGTGCCAGTTCCAGCGCCTGCAGGCCGATCAGCATCACCGGGCCGTAGATCAGGAAGCCGATGGAGAACAGCGCGATCATGTCGATCATCGGGTTGCCCGGCGGGTTGAGCCAGTACACCAGGGTCGCCACGGTCACCAACGCCATGAACACGATGCCGGTCAGGCCACGGTTGCCACGGAAGATCTTGTCCGACATCCAGCCGCACAACAGCGTGCCCGGGATACCGGCCCACTCATAGAAGAAGTACGCCCACGACGATTTATCCACCGTGAAGTGCTTGGCTTCTTTCAGGTAGGTCGGTGCCCAGTCCAGTACGCCATAGCGCAGCAGGTAGACAAACACGTTGGCGAAGGCGATGTACCACAGCATTTTGTTGCGCAGCACGTACTTGACGAAGATTTCCTTGGCGCTGAATTCGTCTTCGTGGCTGGCGTCGTAGCCTTCCGGGTAATCGTTCTTGTATTGCTCGATCGGCGGCAGGCCTACCGATTGCGGGGTGTCGCGCATGGTGATGAAGGCAAAGGCCGCGACCAGCAACGCCACGGTGGCCGGTACGTAGAACGCCGCGTGCCAGTCGTTGAACCAGGCCATGCCCAGCAGGAACAGCGGGCCGATCAGGCCGCCGCCGACGTTGTGCGCCACGTTCCACACTGACACCACGCCGCCGCGTTCTTTCTGCGACCACCAGTGCACCATGGTCCGTCCACTTGGCGGCCAGCCCATGCCCTGGGCCCAACCGTTGATGAACAGCAAAATGAACATCATGGTCACGCTGGACGTCGCCCAAGGTGCGAAACCGAAAATGAACATCACCCCGGCGGAAACCAGCAGGCCGAAGGGCAGGAAGTAGCGCGGGTTGGAGCGGTCGGACACCAGGCCCATGAGGAACTTGGACAGGCCGTAGGCAATCGCGATGGCCGACATCGCCAAGCCCAGTTCGCCGCGGGTATAGCCCTCGTCGATCAGGTAAGGCATGGCCAGGGAGAAGTTCTTGCGCAGCAGGTAGTACCCGGCGTAACCGAAGAAAATACCGGCGAAGATCTGCCAGCGCAGGCGTCGGTAGGTACTGTCTATTTTTTCTTCAGGCAGGGGCGCCTGATGTGCGGCAGGACGAAAGAAAGCAAACATTCAAGAGCTCCAGATTTCTTGTTTTGACTGCGGATGCGAATGTTACAGTTTCGTTACCGAAAATAGCATCGCCTCTTATCTGTAAACAACAAGAAATGAACCCTAATGAATGTTCCCTTACGAACACCGGAGATCAAAATGTGTGAGGGGGGCTTGCCCCTCCCACATTGACCCTATTTCAAATTTTTTATCGAGTCTGGACGACCACTTTACCAACCGCCTTGCGCTGCCCCAGGTCATTGATTGCCTGGGCGGCCTGTTCCAGCGGATACACCTGCGACACCAACGGCTTCAACTTGCCCTCGCCGTACCAGGTGAACAACTGCTGGAAGTTCGCCGCATTATCCTGCGGCTGGCGCTGAGCGAACGAACCCCAGAACACCCCTACCACCGCCGCGCCCTTGAGCAGCGCCAGGTTCACCGGCAACTCCGGAATGCGCCCGCTGGCAAACCCCACCACCAGCAAGCGGCCGTTCCAGGCGATGGCGCGGATGGCCTGGTCAAACAGGTCGCCCCCCACCGGGTCGTAGATCACATCGGCGCCATTGCCGTCCGTGAGGCGCTTGATCTCGTCTTTCAGGCTGGCTTCGCTGTAGTTGATCAACTCATCGGCGCCGGCGGCCTTGGCCACCGCGAGTTTGTCGGCGCTGCTGGCGGCGGCGATCACACGGGCGCCCATGGCTTTGCCGATTTCTACGGCGGCCAGGCCCACGCCACCGGAAGCGCCGAGTACCAGCAGGGTTTCGCCGGCTTGCAGGTTGGCCCGTTGCTTGAGCGCGTGCATCGACGTGCCGTAGGTCATGCTGAACGCGGCGGCGGTGTTGAAATCCATGCTCGGCGGGATCGGCAGTACGTTATAGCCCGGCACCGCGACCTGTTCGGCAAAGCTGCCCCAGCCGGTCAGCGCCATGACCCGGTCACCGACTTTCAAGTGGCCGACTTTTTCGCCCACTTCACTGACCACGCCTGCCGCCTCGCCACCCGGCGAGAACGGAAAGGGCGGCTTGAACTGGTACTTGCCCTCGATGATCAGCGTATCCGGGAAGTTGACCCCGGCCGCGTGCACGTCCAGCAGGATTTCGTTCTTCTTGATCGCAGGGCTTGCGACATCTTCCAGCACCAGGGTTTCGGCAGGGCCGAAGGCTTTGCACAGCACAGCTTTCATCGGACTATTCCTTTTGGCGTCGTGGCCGATAAGTGTAGGAGGGTACGCCCGTGGGTCAACGAGCATGCCCAGGCCTGATAAGCCGCCATAAGCTTGTGCTCTGCCTTGCTAGCGTTATGCTACCCGGCAACCGAATGTGAGGAATGAACTGTGAAAGCGTGGATCCTGTTGATGCTGGCCCTGACCTTGCCGATGGCGGCCCAGGCCGAAGAAGCCAAAGAAGGCGAGGCGCCGAAGGTCAGCTATATCAGCCTGAGCCCGCCGTTCGTGGGCAACTACGGCCTGGATGGCACGGCGAAACTCAAGGTGTTCAAGGCCGACATCGCCCTGCGCGTGACCGGCACCGAAGCGGCCGCCGCCGTCAAAGCCAACGATGCGTTGATCCGTAACCAGTTGGTGGCGCTGTTCACCCAGCAGACCAATGAGGCGATGAGCACCGTCGAAGGCAAGGAAAAACTGCGCCAGGAAGCGTTGAAGCAAACCCAGCAAGTGATGAGCGATGAGACCGGCAAGCCGGTGGTGGAAGACCTGTTGTTCAATAACCTGATCATCCAATAAGTCGCTACGCGACTATCGGGGGCAAGCCCCCTCCCACAGTTGGAATGCGATCAAATGTGGGAGGGGGCTTGCCCCCGATGACGGCGGTACAGGCGCCTCAGGACGCCAGGCTTTTCCTGAACCGCGCCAACGCCACCACAAAAAACACCAACCCAATCCCCGCCAGCGCCAGCAAGTCCGGCCACACCACGCTCACCCCCGCATCACGAAACAGAATCGCCGCACTCAAACTCACAAAATGCGTCGACGGCGACCCCTGCATCACCCACTGCAACCACTCGGGCATGCTGTCCAGCGGCGTACTGCCGCCTGAGAGCAACAGCATCGGGATAATCACCGGAATTGCCAGCAGGCCGAATTGCGGCGTCGAACGGGCGAGCGTGGCGAGGAAAATCCCCAGCGCCGTGCTGGCAAACAGGTACAGCGCTGTCACGAACAGGAATAACCCCAGCGATCCGGCCAGTGGTACACCGAGCAAGCCTCTGACCACCACCTCCAGCGACAGCCAGGTGCACAGCACCACCACCAGCATGTTGCTCCAGATTTTTGCCAGCATGATTTCCAGCGCCGTCAGCGGCAGCACCAGCAGGTGGTCGAGGGTGCCGTGTTCACGCTCACGCAGCAGGGCAGTGCCGGTGAGGATAATGGCGAGGATGGTGATGTTGTTGACGATCTGGATCACCGCCAGGAACCAGCCGCCCTCCAGATTGGTGTTGAACAGCGCCCGGGTAGTGAGCTGCGCGGGTGCCCTGCTGGCGGCATCGGCTTGTCCGCTGTAGGTCAGCAGTTCCCGCTGGAAAATCCGCCCGATGTAGCCCGCCCCCATGAACGCCTGGCTCATCGCCGTGGCGTCCACATTCACCTGCACCCCCGGCTGGCGCCCCGCCAACAGGTCAGCCTGGAAGTTCGCCGGCACATTGATTACGAAGGTGTACTTGCCGCTGTCCATGACCCTGTCCAATTGGTCATAGGCCAACGGTGCAGGCGCCTGGAATTCGGGCGGTTGCAGCGCTTCGGCCATCTGCCGTGAGAGGGCGCTGTGGTCTTCATCGACAAACGCTACGCTGGCATTGTGCACACCGATCACCGAACCGGCGGCGGGCATATAGATGGCGACGGTGAAGGCGTAGAACAGAAACAGCAGCAATACGCTGTCGTGGCGCAGGCTGGTCAGTTCCTTGATTCCCAGCCGCAGAATGTGCGCGAACTTATGCATCAGGCCTCCTGCTTCTTGAGCATGACCAGGCTCAGCCCGGTAAACCCGACGAAGAACCCGAACAGCGCCAGGCACTGGGGCCACAACTGGCGCAGGTCCAGGGCCTTGGTGAAGGTGCCCACGGCAATATCCAGGAAGTGCCCCGCCGGAAACAGCATACCCATCAAGGCTGCCGCGCCCTCCAGGGACGAGCGCGGCACGATCAGCCCGGAGAACTGGATCGTCGGCAAGCTGGTGATGATCATGGTGCCGAGGATCGCCGCGATCTGCGTACGGGTGAAGGCCGAAATCAGCAGGCCCATGCTGGTGGTCGCCAGCACGTAGAGCAGGCCGCCGAACGCCAGGGTGAGGGCGCTGCCCTTGAAGGGGACGCCGAACAGCCAGCGGTTCATCGCCACCAATACCGCCAGGTTGACCAGGCTCACGGCCAGGTACGGTGCCTGTTTGCCGAGCAGGAACTCCAGTCGGGTCAGCGGCGTGGCGTAGAAGTTGGTGATCGAGCCCAGCTCCTTTTCGCGCACGATGCCGAGCGCGGTGAGCATGGCCGGGATAAATGCCAGGATCAGCGCCATCACGCCGGGGCCTATGGCATTCACGCTGACCACGTCCTGGTTATAGCGAAAGCGCGTTTCCAGCCTGGCGGCGGCCGGGGTGTTGCGCGGCAGGCTGCTCAGTTCGGCCAGTTGCTGCAGGTTCTCCTGATGCACGGCCTCGACATAGTTACGGCTGGTTTCCGCGCGAAACGGCATGCCACCGTCCAGCCACGCGGCCACCGTAGGCTGGCGGCCGGCATAGAGATCGCGACCAAAACCCGGCGGGATCTCCAGGGCCAGTTTGATTTCTGAACGTTGCAGGCGCCGGTGCAGTTCAGTCGAGTCCTGGATCGGCGCTTGCTCGGCGAAATAGCGCGAACTGCGAAACGCCTCCAGGTAGGCGCGGCTTTGCGGCGTCTGGTCCTGGTCGTAGACGGCGAAGGCGAGGTTTTCCACATCCAGGGAAATGCCATAGCCGAAGATCACCATCATGAACATCGCCCCCAGCAGGGCGAAGGCCATGCGCACTTTATCGCGCAGCAGCTCCTTGCCTTCGCGGCTGGCCACGGCCACCAGGCGGGCCAGGCTGAACCCCCGTTTACTCATGGGCGGTGTGCTGGTTTCGCTGACAGTCTTGGCGGGCACGGTAGGCTCGGCTTCGCCCTGGGCGTGCTCCAGGCAGGTGACGAACGCCGCTTCCAACGTATCGCCGTGGAATTGCTGTTGCAGCGCATCCGGCGTATCGCAGGCCAGCACCTTGCCCGCGTGCATCAGGGAGATGCGGTCGCAGCGCTGGGCTTCGTTCATGAAGTGGGTGGACAGGAAGATGGTCACGCCTTGCTCGCGGGACAGCTCGATCAGCAATCGCCAGAAGTCATCCCGCGCGGCCGGGTCGACGCCCGAGGTGGGCTCGTCGAGAATCAGCACTTCCGGACGATGCAGCACCGCCACCGCCAATGACAAGCGCTGGCGCAGGCCCAAGGGCAGCTCGCCGGACGGTTGCTCGGCGACGTCACCGAGGTCGAAACGCTGGATCAGCTCATCGATGCGCGGGCCGCTGTCCGCCTTGGGCAGGTCGAACAGTTGCGCATGCAGCACCAGGTTCTGGCGCACGCTGAGTTCGCCGTACAGCGAGAAGCTTTGCGACATGAATCCCACGCGCTTGCGGGTGGCCAGGTCCTTGGCGTTCACCGGGTTGCCCAGCAGCGTCGCGCTGCCCTCGGTGGCCGGCATCAGCCCGGTGAGGACTTTCATGGTGGTGGTCTTGCCGCAGCCGTTGGAGCCGAGGAAACCGAAGATCTCGCCGCGACCAATGGCGAAGCTGACCTTGTTCACTGCGGTGAAATCGCCAAAACGCAGGGTCAGGTCATGGGCCTCGATGGCTATATCGGTGTTGTCGCTTTGCCTCGGCGGGATCACCAGCGGCTGGTTGTCGTGAGCGCTGTCACCCTGGAAGTGGGTGAAGGCTTCGTCCAGCTTGCCGCTGGGTGTCGCGGCGGCCAAGTCGCTGCTCAGGCCATCGGCGATCAGCTTGCCGCGATCGAGCATCAGGCAGTGTTCGAACTGCTCGGCCTCTTCCATGTAGGCCGTGGCCACCAGCAGCGTCAGTTGCGGGCGTTCGCTGCGTACGCTGTCGACCAGTTCCCAGAAGCGCCGACGTGACAGCGGATCGACGCCGGTGGTGGGTTCGTCGAGGATCAGCAGGTCCGGGTCGTGGATCAGCGCGCAGCACAAACCGAGCTTCTGCTTCATGCCGCCGGAGAGCTTGCCCGCCGGGCGTTCGGCGAAACGCGCGAGGTCGGTGGCCAGCAGCAGGTTGTGCATGCGCTGGTCGCAATCGGCTTGGGACAGGCCGAACAGCGTGGCAAAAAAGCGGATGTTTTCGCTGATGGACAGCTCGGGGTACAGGTTGCCGCCCAAACCCTGGGGCATAAAGGCAATGCGCGGGTACAGGCTGTTGCGGTGGCGGCGATCTTCGATGGCGCCGCCGAGCACCTGCAACTGGCCGTCCTGGAGCTTTTTAACCCCGGCGATCAAGCCCAGGAGGCTCGACTTGCCTGCGCCATCCGGGCCGATCAACCCGCAGCGCGTACCAGCCGGCAGGCTGAAAGCGATATCAACCAGGGCCTGTTGCTTGCCGTAGCGATGATGGATCCCCGTGGCCTGCAGCGCCAGGGCGGTCATTGCAGGTTGGCCGGCCAGTCAATGTCAGCCGTGCGCACATAACCGGCGCCGGGCATGCCCGGTTTGGCCTGGGGCACGGCGCTGGGTTGGGTCAGGCGCAGTTTGACGCGGAATACCAGTTTCTGGCGTTCGTCGCGGGTTTCCACTTCCTTGGGGGTGAACTGGGATTTGGCGGCGACGAAGCTGATCCTGGCCGGCAGCGGCTGGTCGGGCAGGGCGTCGAGCAGGATGCGTGCGTCGCTGCCGACGGTGAGGCGGCCGCTCACGGAAGCGGGCAGGTAGAGGTTCATGTACTGATCATTAGGATCGATCAGTAGCAGCACGCGGCCACCCGCGCCGAGCACTTCGCCGGGCTCGGCCAGGCGCAGCTGGATGATTCCGTCGATGGGCGCGCGCAGGCTGCTGTCGTCGATCTCGCTGGTGAGCTGGGCGACCTGGGCCTGGGCGGCGCCAATCGCGGCTTTCACCGAATTGACCTGGGCCTGGGCGGCAGTCACCGCGGCGTTGCCGGTGTTCTGCCGGGCTTGCTGCTGGTCGATCAACTGGCTGCTGGCGAAGCCGCGCTTGTACAGCTCCTGGGTGCGCTTGAGTTCCTGGTTGGCCAGCAGTTGTTCGCTCTGGCGCAGTTGTACGTTGGCCTCGGCAGCGGCGAAGTTTTCCTTGGCGCGCAGCACTTCGGCCTCGGCCTGGGCGCGTTGGGCTTCGAGGGTGCGGGTGTCCATGCGCGCGAGCAGTTGGCCTTTGAGCACCTTATCGCCTTCGTCCACCCGCACTTCGGCCAGGCGCCCGGGGATCTTGGCAGCGATCTGCACTTCGGTGGATTCCAGGCGCCCATTGCCCATGCTCAGGCCTTCGGGCAGGCGGTCCTGGGTGGAGCGCCAATAACCGAAGCCGCCGGCACCCAGCAACAGGGCGATGAGGGCAACGGCGAATAGGCGGGAGGTGTGGCGGTTCGTCGACATGGCTGCTTCCTGCGGCGTTAGCGTCCTAGTGTGAGCGGTTTGCCCCGGTGCGGCGTTGATGCCGGTCAGTCAAATCAACTTGATGACGGCGGCCCATTGCTCGGGCGTGACGGGCATCACCGAAAGCCGGCTGCCTTTTTGCACCAGAGCCAATTCGGCAAGGGCCGTTTGCTGTTTGAGATAGCCCAGGCCGAGCACCTTGGGAAAGGTCTGGACATGGGCGACGTTGATCGCGCTCCACGGATTTTTTTCCGGGCTGGCCTTGGCGTCGAAGTAGTGGCTTTCGGGCTCCAGCGCGGTGGGGTCCGGATAGGCCGCCTCGATGATTTTGCCGATGCCGGCAATACCCGGCTCCGGGCAACTGGAGTGATAGAAGAAAAACTCGTCACCCACCGCCATGGCCCGCAGGAAGTTACGCGCCTGGTAATTGCGCACCCCGTCCCAGCGGGCTTCGCCGAGTTTTTCCAGGCCTTTGATGGAGAGTTCGTCGGGCTCGGATTTCATCAGCCAATAGGCCATTTTCGGGCTCCTGAAATAAGCAGTGGGCAAGTTGTCCTGCAATTTAATGACAAACCGACAGTCGGTTGGCGCCAAGGTTTGCGTGTTGGTTCACGTTACCGCAGAATGCCGGCTTTTAAAGCTTGACGCAGCTGCAACGGACTACTTTGGAACGTTGTTGTCATCGTGTACGAGATGCCTGAAGGGGGGCAATCGATGCAACGTAAACCGGATTTACTATGGATTTTGGTGATTTTGTTTGGTCTGGGCGTCGTGACCACCGGGTATGCCCAAAGCTTGTGGTCGAACAAGACCGATGCGCCCGTTGAACTGGCTCAGCAGCAGCCGCAACCGTTCAAGCGCTGACCCTTCTTCAAGGCGCCGCTGACTCCAGTGGCGTCTTCGCAATATACCAATGCTTATCGGTGACGGTGCCCGCCAACGGCACATCCCAGCTTGCCTGTGCCAATCGACCGACCTTCTGACATTCATGGGCCAGGCCCAGCAGCGTTGGCTTGCGCCAGCTCCGGCGGCGCGCCAGATAAGCCAGGCTGCGGTCGTAGAACCCGCCACCCATGCCCAGGCGTCCGCCGACATCATCGAACCCCACCAACGGCAGCAGCACCAGGTCCAGCGCCCAGATGTTGCGTTGGCGGCTGATATTCCCCTGTGGTTCCAGGATGCGAAAGCGATTGGGCAGCAGCTTTTCCCCAGGTCTCACCCGTTGAAACACCATCTTGGTGCGGGGCCAGGCGCTGAGTACCGGCAGGTAGGTGGCTTTGCCCCGGCGCTGTGCTGCACGCAGCAGCAAGCGCGGATCGATTTCACCGTCCGTCGGTAGATACAAAGAAATATGCTTGGCCCGGCGAAACAGCGGATGCTGTGCCAGTTGCCGATACAGGCCCTGGGCGGCCTTGCGCTGCTCGCTCGGCGTGAGGGCGCGGCGGGCTTTGCGCAACATGCGTCGAAGTTGCGGACGGGAAAGCGGCGCAGGTTCGGTCATGGTTTCGGCTCATAAAACAATGCCAGTCCGGAGACTGGCATTGAGTTTGGGAATTCAGGCTCCCCGACAGAGCCGCTGTCGACTTAGCCCTTGAACCCGAAAGTTCAAGGTGGAAGATGCAGTAGGCTTTAAGGCTTTCCGTCTAGCGGACATGCACACCAGCCCAACGTGCAACTTCCAGGGTAGTGCGAATCGGCTCAGGGACATCGCCGACTGGCAAACACGCCAGGGAGTGGGGCGAGTATACCTTAAACCGTCGCGGCAATCAGCCCTTGGGTGCTTCCGGGTCGCTGGAAAGCACCAGATCGACACGTTCCAGCAAGTCACGCACCTGCTCACGCGTCGAGCCGCTGGCCTGCACGTCAGGGCGTTCCTGCTTATGCAGCAGATCGTGGGTAATGTTCAGGGCGGCCATCACGGCGATGCGGTCAGCGCCGATGACTTTGCCGCTGCTGCGGATTTCACGCATCTTGCCATCCAGGTAGCGGGCGGCGCTCACCAGGTTGTTGCGCTCTTCCTGGGGGCAGATGATCGAATATTCTTTGTCGAGGATCTGCACGGTGACGCTATTGCTTGAACTCATGAGTCTTGCTCCAGGGCCTTCAGGCGCGAAATCATCGATTCGACCTTACGCCGGGCGATTTCGTTTTTTTCAATGAGGTGAGCGCGTTCCTCGCGCCAGGTCTTTTCCTGAGCTAATAGGAGTCCGTTTTGACTCTTAAGTTGCTCGACCCGAGTAATTAGCAATTCGAGTCTGGCCATCAGCGCTTGCAGGTCGGTGTCTTCCATTGGGTTCCACTGGATTTGTCTGATGAATGGCAACTGCAGGATAAACGATCTGACGCCCTTGATAGTCTTGGTACGTCTGCCGGTGCTAGGATACAGCGCTCCATTCTAGACATTGCGCCGTCTGGCGCCTAGCTCACCATGCCTATTCAGAACTCCCCGTACGATGCTTTCTCCAAACTGCTGAGCGCCAGCGGCCACCCCTGCTCACCAGCCGAACTGCACGGCGTGTTGCTGGGCCGTAGCTGTACCGGCGTCGGCTTTGATGCCGACAACTGGCTGGCCGACGTGGCCGAGCTGCTGGAAACCGAACCGACCGACAACGTGCGCAACGCGCTGATCGGCCTGCAAGAGATGGTCAAGGGCGAGCTGACCGGTGATGACGTCACCGTGGTCCTGCTGCTGCCGACCGACGACGCGCCGCTTACCGAGCGTGCCGCCGCACTGGGCCAATGGTGCCAGGGCTTCCTCCACGGCTTCGGCGTGAACGCCGGCGGCCTGGAACTGAGCACCGACGCCAAGGAAGTGCTGCAGGACCTGGCAGCCATCTCCCAGGTGCAAGACGCCCTGGAAGAGTCCGAAGACGGTGAGGGCGACTACATGGAAGTGATGGAATACCTGCGCGTCGCGCCGCTGCTGCTGTTCACCGAGACCAAAAAATCGGCTGAGCCGGCTGCACCCAAGCCGTCGCTGCACTAAGAAAGGAAACCCATCTGCCCATGATCCATATCCCGAAAGCGGAATACACCCGGCGCCGCAAGGCGCTCATGGCGCAGATGGAACCCAACAGCATCGCGATCCTGCCGGCCGCCGCCGTGGCGATCCGCAACCGTGATGTCGAGCACGTCTACCGCCAGGACAGCGACTTCCAGTACCTGAGCGGCTTCCCCGAGCCGGAAGCGGTGATCGTGCTGATGCCCGGTCGCCAGCACGGCGAGTACGTGCTGTTCTGCCGCGAGCGCAACGCCGAACGCGAACTGTGGGACGGCCTGCGCGCCGGCACCGAAGGCGCAATCCGTGACTTTGGCGCCGACGATGCCTTCCCCATCACCGATATCGACGACATCCTGCCCGGCCTCATCGAAGGCCGCGACCGGGTGTACTCGGCCATGGGCAGCAATGCGGAGTTCGACCGGCACCTGATGGAATGGATCAACGTGATCCGCTCCAAAGCCCACCTGGGCGCCCAGCCACCGAACGAATTCGTTGCGCTGGATCATCTGTTGCACGACATGCGCCTGTATAAATCGGCGGCAGAAGTGAAAGTGATGCGCGAGGCGGCGCGAATCTCCTGCGCGGCCCACGTGAAGGCGATGCAGGCCAGCCGGGCCGGGCTGTATGAGTTCAGCCTGGAAGCCGAGCTTGATTACGAGTTTCGCAAGGGCGGCGCAAAAATGCCGGCCTATGGCTCCATCGTCGCTGCCGGGCGCAACAGCTGCATCCTGCATTACCAGCAGAATGATGCGGTGCTCAAGGACGGCGACCTGGTGCTGATCGACGCCGGTTGCGAGATCGACTGCTATGCCAGCGACATCACCCGCACCTGGCCGGTCAATGGCAAGTTCTCGCCGGAACAAAAGGCGATCTACGAGATTGTGCTGGCCTCCCAGGAAGCGGCCTTCGCCGAGATCGCCCCGGACAAGCATTGGAACCAGGCCCATGAGGCGACCGTGCACGTCATCACCGCCGGGTTGGTCAAGCTGGGATTGTTGCAGGGTGACGTCGACGAACTGATCGCCAGCGAAGCCTATAAGGCGTTTTACATGCACCGCGCCGGCCATTGGCTGGGCATGGATGTACATGATGTGGGCGAATACAAAGTGGGCGGTGAATGGCGTGTGCTGGAAGTCGGCATGGCGTTGACCGTGGAGCCGGGGATCTACATTTCGCCGGACAACCAGAACGTGGCAAAGAAATGGCGTGGCATTGGCGTACGCATCGAGGACGACGTGGTAGTGACCAAGCAAGGCTGTGAAATCCTGACCGGCGGTGTGCCCAAGACCGTCGCCGACATCGAAGCGCTGATGGCGGCTGCCCGATGAGCCGGGTTAACCTGGCGATCATCGGCGGCGGCCTGGTGGGTGCCAGCCTGGCACTGGCGTTGCAGGCCGGGGCCAGGGCCCGTGGCTGGAAGATCGTGCTGATCGAACCCTTCGCGCCGGGCGACAGCTACCAGCCGAGCTACGATGCACGTTCGTCGGCGCTGTCCTTCGGCGCCCGGCAGATCTATCAGCGCCTGGGCCTGTGGCAGGACATTTCCCGCCGCGCCGAGCCGATCAAGCAGATCCATGTGTCCGACCGTGGGCGTTTCTCCACTGCACGTCTGTCCGCGATGGAGGAGGGCGTGCCGGCCCTCGGCTACGTGGTGGAAAACGCCTGGCTGGGCCAATGCCTGTGGCAAGGCCTGGACAAAGACGTGGTCAGCTGGCGTTGCCCGGCCGAGGTCACACGCATGGAGCCGCTGCCCGATGGCTACCGCCTGACCCTCAATGATGAAACCGTGCTGGAGTGTGATCTTGCCGTACTGGCCGACGGCGGCCGCTCCGGCCTGCGCGAGCAATTGGGCATTGGCGTGAAAACCCGCCCGTACAATCAGAGCGCGCTGATCGCCAACATCACCCCCAGCGAAGCCCACAACGGCGAGGCGTTCGAGCGCTTCACCGATGAAGGCCCGATGGCCTTGCTGCCGCTGCCAGACAACCGCTGCGCGCTGGTCTGGACCCGCATCGGCATGGATGCGCAGCGCCTGGCCAGTCTCGATGAGCGCAGTTTCCTGAGTGAATTGCAGGGTGTGTTCGGCTATCGCCTGGGCACCCTCAAGCAGGTCGGTGCCCGCCACCTGTATCCGCTGACGCTGGTGGAAGCCGAGGAGCAGGTGCGTTCGCACCTGGCGATCCTTGGCAATGCCGCCCACAGCCTGCACCCGATTGCCGGGCAAGGCTTCAACCTGTCCCTGCGTGACGCGAATGCCCTGGCCGAGGCCTTGCTGGCCGGGCCGCAAGTGCCGGGTGATTTAGCCACCTTGCAGGGCTATCGCGAGCGCCAGCGCCTGGACCAGAGCCTGACCGTGGGCTTCTCCGACCAGGTCACCCGCCTGTTTGCCAGCGCCCAACCGTTGGTCGCGGTGGGGCGCAACCTGGGTTTGCTGGGCCTGGACCTGTTGCCGCCGGCCAAGCGCTGGTTCGCCCGGCAGGCCATGGGCCTGGGCACGCGCCCCGATGCGTAAGTGGTTGATCGCGCGTCTGGGCAAGGCGCGGTTGTTGCGTTGGATCATGACCCTGTACCCGCCGTATCTGGGCGCGGGGGTCAGCGTGCAGCACATGAGCGCCGATTTTCGTCACGTCAAAGTGCGCATGGGCCTGGGCTGGTACAACCGCAACTATGTCGGCACGCAATTCGGCGGCAGCCTGTACTCGATGGTTGACCCGTTCTACATGTTGATGCTGATGGAGAACCTGGGCCGCGACTACATCGTGTGGGACAAGGCTGCGAGTATCGATTTCATTTCGCCCGGCAAAGGTCCGGTGTATGCCGAATTCTCCATCGACGAGACCTTGCTGGACGAGATCCGTCGACACACCGAAGGTGGCGAGAAGTACCTGCCCCACCTCGAGGTGCAGATTCATGACGGCTCCGGCACCCTGGTGGCGCGGGTCGACAAAACCCTTTACGTGCGGCGCAAGCCGCCAGTGAGACAGGCTTAAAGCATGGATATGCGCGCAGATGTGCTGATTGTCGGGGCCGGAATGGTCGGAAGCGCCCTGGCGCTGGCGTTGCAGGGCAGCGGCCTGCAGGTGCTGCTGCTCGACGGCAGCCCGCTGAGCGTCAAGCCGTTCGACCGTGACGCGGCGTTTGAACCCCGCGTGAGTGCCTTGTCGGCTGCCAGCCAACGCATCCTCGAACGCCTGGGCGTGTGGGACGGCATCCTGTCGCGCCGCGCCAGCCCTTATGGCGAGATGCAGGTGTGGGACGGCAGCGGCACCGGGCAGATCCACTTCTCGGCGGCCAGCGTACATGCCGAGGTGCTCGGGCATATCGTCGAGAACCGCGTGGTGCAGGATGCCTTGCTCGACCGTCTGCACGACTGCGACCTGGGCCTGCTGGCCAATGCGCGCCTGGAACAGATGCGCCGCTCCGGCGATGACTGGCTGCTGACCCTGGCCGACGGGCGCAAATTGCGCGCGCCGCTGGTGGTGGCCGCCGATGGTGCCAACTCCGCCGTACGCCGCCTGACCGGCACCGCCACCCGCGAATGGGATTATCTGCATAACGCCATCGTTACCAGCGTGCGCAGCAGCCAGCCGCATCAGCGTACGGCGTGGCAACGCTTTACCGATACCGGCCCGCTGGCATTTTTGCCGCTGGTGCGGGATGGGCATGAGGATTGGTGTTCGATCGTCTGGTCGACCACGCCGGCCGAGTCCGAGCGCTTGATGGCGCTGGATGATGAGCGTTTCTGCCGTGAACTGGAGCGCGCCTCTGAAGGGCGCCTTGGTGCGGTGCTGAGCGCCGACCCGCGCGTGTGCTTCCCGTTGCGTCAGCGCCACGCCAAACGCTACGTGGCCGAAGGCCTGGCATTGATCGGCGACGCGGCCCACGTCATCCACCCATTGGCGGGGCAGGGCGTGAACCTGGGCTTCCTTGATGCGGCGACATTGGCTGAAGTCTTGTTGGCGGCGACCGAGCGCGGCGAGCGCCTGGCGGACGTGAAGGTGCTGAGCCGATACGAGCGTCGACGCATGCCGCATAACCTGGCGCTGATGGCGGCGATGGAGGGCTTTGAGCGGTTGTTCCAGGCCGATCAACTACCGCTGCGCTGGCTGCGCAACGCCGGGCTGAAGATGGTCGACCAGATGCCCGAGGCCAAGGCCGTGTTCGTACGCCAGGCTCTCGGCCTGACTGGCGATCTCCCGGACCTTGCCAAACCCTGATATTGAAATGCGACCCCTTGTGGGTGGGGGCTTGCCCCCGATGAGGCCATCAGCCTACAAGCAATATCCGTCATGCAACATCTGGTAACGCCTCCACCGAGCGCTACCAAATGTGAGTCCTTATCATTTGCCCTCTTTTTGCAAATGAGAGACCGCACCCATGTTGGCACCCAAGCGCCTCCTGACTGCCCTGGCACTCACCCTGATCGGCAGCACCACCGTGCAGGCCGCCGACGAAGTGGTGGTCTACTCCTCGCGTATCGATGAGCTGATCAAGCCGGTCTTCGACGCCTACACCCAAAAAACCGGCGTGCAGGTCAAGTTCATCACCGACAAGGAAGCGCCGCTGATGCAGCGCATCAAGGCCGAGGGCGCAAACGCAACCGCCGACCTGTTGCTCACCGTTGATGCCGGCAACCTCTGGCAGGCCGAGCAGATGGGTATCCTGCAACCGTTCACCTCCCCGGTGATCGACAAGAACATTCCCCTGCAATATCGCTCGTCAAAACACACCTGGACCGGCTTGAGCCTGCGCGCACGCACCATCGCCTATTCCACCGACCGGGTAAAACCGGGTGACCTCACCACCTACGAAGCCCTGGCCGACAAACAATGGGAAGGCCGCCTGTGCCTGCGTACGGCGAAAAAGGTCTACAACCAGTCGCTGACCGCCACCCTGATCGAAACCCACGGCGCGGCCAAGACCGAAGAAATCATCAAGGGTTGGGTCAACAACCTGTCCACCGACGTGTTCTCCGATGACATCGCCGTGCTCGAAGCCATTAACGCCGGGCAGTGCGACGTGGGTATCGTCAACACCTACTACTACGGCCGCCTGCACAAGCAGAAGCCGGACCTGGCCGTGAAGCTGTTCTGGCCGAACCAGGGCGACCGTGGCGTGCACGTGAACCTGTCGGGTATCGGCCTGACCCAGCACGCGCCGCATCCGGAAGCCGCCAAGGCGCTGGTGGAGTGGATGACCACGCCTGAGGCGCAGAAGATCTTTGCCGACGTGAACCAGGAGTTCCCGGCCAACCCGGCGGTGCCGCCGTCAGCCGAAGTGGCGACGTGGGGCAAGTTCGTCGCGGATACCTTGCCGGTGGAAGTCGCGGGCAAGCGCCAGGCTGAGGCGATCCGGTTGATGGATCGCGCCGGCTGGAACTGACACACTACGGGTCAAAATGTGGGAGGGGGCTTGCCCCCGATAGCGGGATATATCAGTTCACTCATCATGGACAGATCCACCGCCATCGGGGGCAGGCCCCCTCCCACATTGAATTGAGTTGAATTTAAGACATTCATTGAGAGCTGACTTTGGCCCACCCCGCCCAACGCCGCTGGTACCTGCCGGTCTTTACCGTCGCCGCCCTGGTGCTGCTGCCGCTGAGCGTGCTGTTGCTGTCCTGGCAAAGTATCGATGCACAGGTCTGGTCGCACCTGTGGGAAACCCAGATGCCGCGCCTGCTGGGCAACACGCTCATCCTGGTGCTGGGCGTCGGCATTGGCGTGACCCTATTGGGCGTCAGCCTGGCCTGGCTGACCAGCCTCTGCGAATTCCCCGGACGACGCTGGCTCGATTGGGCACTGATGTTGCCGTTCGCCATTCCTGCCTATGTGCTGGCCTTTGTATTTGTCGGCCTGCTGGACTTCTCCGGCCCCGTGCAAACCCTGTTGCGTGAATGGTTCGGCACCGGGCTGCGCCTGCCACGGGTGCGCTCCACCGGCGGTGTGATCATCGTTCTGGTCCTGGTGTTCTATCCCTATGTTTATCTATTGGCGCGCACCGCATTCCTGGCCCAGGGCAAAGGCCTGATGGAGGCCGCGCGGGTGCTCGGGCAATCGCCATGGCGAGCGTTCTGGCACGTGGCTCTGCCCATGGCGCGCCCGGCGATTGGGGCTGGAGTCGCCTTGGCGTTGATGGAAACCCTGGCGGATTTCGGCGCGGTCTCGGTGTTCAACTTCGATACGTTCACCACCGCCATCTACAAGACGTGGTACGGCTTCTTCAGTCTTTCCAGCGCCGCCCAACTGGCCAGCCTGTTGCTGCTGGTGGTGATGCTGGTGCTGTACGGCGAGCGGCGCGCCCGCGGCGCCAGCCGGCCGGGCAATGAGCGGCCACGGGGCAAGGCGTTGTACCACCTGCGCGGGGTCAAGGCGGCCGCAGCCAGCAGTTGGTGCGGGTTGGTGTTCGCCTGCGCGTTTGTCATCCCGATGCTGCAACTGGTGGCCTGGTTCTGGCAGCGCGGCCGCTTCGATCTGGATGAGCGCTATTCGGGCCTGATCCTCCATACGCTTTACCTGGGCGGCATCGCGGCCTTGATCACGGTCAGCGTGGCGCTGGTACTGGCGTTCGCCAACCGCCTGGCGCCGACACGGGCGATCCGTTCCGGTATCAGCCTGGCCAACGTCGGCTATGCCTTGCCGGGCTCGGTGCTGGCGGTATCGATCATGTTGGCGTTCAGCTATCTGGACCGTGAACTGGTGGTGCCGCTGTCCGGCTGGCTCGGCGGGGCGGGCAAGCCGTTGTTGCTGGGCAGCCTGTCGGCGTTGGTGCTGGCGTATCTGGTGCGTTTCCTGGCGGTGGCCTATGGGCCGTTGGAAAACAGCCTGGCGCGTATCCGTCCGTCCCTGCCGGAAGCTGCACGCAGCCTTGGCGTCAGTGGTCCACGACTGTTTTGCAAAGTGTATCTCCCGTTGCTGTTGCCGGGGACGTTGAGCGCAGCACTCCTGGTGTTTGTCGATGTGCTCAAGGAAATGCCTGCCACCTTGCTGATGCGCCCGTTCGGCTGGGACACGCTGGCGGTGCGGATCTTTGAAATGACCAGCGAAGGCGAGTGGGCACGGGCCTCTTTGCCGGCGTTGACCCTGGTGCTGGTGGGCCTGTTGCCCGTGATCGGGCTCATCCGACGCTCTGCACGGCAAATCGGTTAGGTGCCAGTCCTACGGCTTGCGGCTACAATGCGCGGCATTCGGTGCGCTTCGTCTTTTGGAGCGGGTCGCTGGACGTGGCTGCAGGCCTTGTGAATCAAGGTGTTCAGCGCGGACAGTAGCTCCGCGCACCTTCGCCAAGCCCGGAAGGAGAAACCCATGGGACAGCGTACGCCTCTGTATGACCTGCATCTCGCCCTCGGCGCGAAAATGGTCGATTTTGGCGGTTGGGATATGCCTCTGCACTACGGCTCGCAAGTTGAGGAGCACCATCAGGTGCGACGCGACTGCGGGGTGTTCGATGTATCTCATATGACCGTGATCGATGTCAGCGGCCCCCAGGCCAAGGAATGGCTGCAGCACCTGCTGGCCAATGATGTCGAACGCCTGCACGACTGCGGCCGTGCGTTGTATAGCGCCATGCTCAACGAGCAGGGCGGCGTGGTGGACGACATGATTGTCTACCGCACCGAGGCCGCCTATCGGCTGGTGGTCAACGCCGCCACCCGCGACCAGGATATGGCCTGGATGCACGCGCAACTGGGCGACTATCAGGTGCAACTGCATGAGCGCGCCGAGTTGGCGATGCTGGCCATCCAAGGCCCCCACGCCCGGCAGAAGATCGCTGAGCTGGTCACTCAATCGCGCAGCACCCTGATTCACCAGCTCAAGCCCTTCGAAGGCCGCGCCGATGGTGACTGGTTTATCGCACGTACCGGGTACACCGGCGAAGACGGCCTGGAAATTGTCCTGCCTGCCGATCAGGCACCGGGCTTTTTCAATGACCTGGTGGGCGCTGGTATTTCACCCATCGGCCTCGGCGCCCGCGATACCTTGCGCCTGGAAGCGGGCATGAACCTGTACGGCCAGGACATCCACCAGGAGGTTTCGCCCCTGGCGTCGAATATGGCCTGGAGCATCGCCTGGGAACCGGCCGAGCGTAATTTCATTGGCCGCACCGCACTGGAAGCGGAAAAAGCAGCTGGTGTGCAGTTCAAACTGGTCGGGCTGGTGCTGGAAGAACGCGGGGTTTTGCGTGCTCACCAGGTGGTTCGTATCGCCAATATTGGCGAAGGGGAGATCACCAGTGGTAGTTTCTCTCCTACGCTGAGCAAATCCATTGCCCTGGCGCGTGTACCGACGGCAACCGCTGATCGGGCCGAAGTGGAAATCCGCGGCAAGTGGTACCCGGTTCGAGTGGTCAAACCGACCTTCGTGCGCCATGGCAAAACCTTGATCTAACCTATTTCCGGCAGGCCGAAGGCCGCTGACATTACTTCTTGAGGACACAGACTATGAGCGATATCCCTGCCGACCTGCGTTTTGCCGAAAGCCACGAATGGGCACGCCTGGAAGCTGACGGCACCGTGACCGTCGGTATTTCCGACCATGCCCAGGAAGCGTTGGGTGATGTGGTGTTTGTTGAGTTGGCCGAAGTGGGCGCCCAGTTTGACGCGACTGGCCAGGCGGGTGTGGTTGAGTCGGTCAAGGCCGCCTCGGATATCTACGCCCCGGTTGCAGGCGAAGTGATTGCCGTCAACGAAGAACTGAGTGGTAGCCCGGAGCTGCTGAACTCTGATCCCTACGGCGCTTGGATCTTCAAGCTCAAGCCAAGCAACCCGGCTGACCTGGAAAAATTGCTGGATGCTGCCGGCTACAAAGCCTCCATCGGCGAGTGATCCTGTTGCGGGAGCCGGTCAAACGGCTCCCGCAATGTGTTTTCAGGGCTGTAGAACCGCCTTCACGGCTGCCACCGACCGCTCCACATCCGCCTCTGTCATCGCCGTAAACATCGGCAACGACACGATCAAACGCCCCACTCTCTCCGCCACCGGGAACATGCCTTCCTTGAACCCCTGTGCCCGATAAAGGCTCAGCAGGTGGATCGGCGGGTAGTGATAGCCAATGCCGACGCCATGAGCCTGCATCTGCTCCATGAAGGCGGCGCGGGCTGGCAGACCGTCTTGACGTTCCGGCAGCACCAGTTGAAACAGGTGCCAGTTGCTGTTCTCGAAGTCTGCCGGCGGCAGTTGTGCGCCGTACTGCTCTTCAAAGTCACTGCCAAAGCATTTGAAGTAGTGCCGTGCCAGGTTCTGGCGGTGAGCAGTGATCTGCTCGATATGGGCAAATTGCCCCAGGCCAATGGCGGCGGCGATGTCGGTCATGTTGAACTTGCCGCCCAATACATCCACGTCGAGGCCATCGAAGCCGGTGCGGGTAACGCCCTGCAGGCGGTATTTTTCCGCCAGCCGTGCCTCTTCGGCGTTGTTCAACACCAGGCAGCCGCCCTCGGAAGAGGTGATGTTCTTGTTGGCCTGGAAACTGAACGACACAAAATCCCCGGTGGCGCCAATACGCTCGCCATCCCAGCTGGAACCCAGCGCCTGCGCCGCATCTTCGATAATGCGCAGGTTGTACTTGTTCGCCAGTGCATACAGCATCGGCATATCCAGGGGCAGGCCGGCCAGGTAGACCGGGATGATCGCCTTGGTGCGCGGGGTAATCGCCGCTTCCACCTGGGACAGGTCGATATTGCGGGTCACCGGGTCAATATCGGCAAACACCGGCGTAGCGCCCACTTCCAGGATCACGTTGGCCGTGGCCACCCAAGAGATTGGCGTGGTGATGACCTCATCGCCCGGACCGATGCCGGCAATGCGCAAGGCAATCTCCATGGTGCAGGTGCCCGAGTTGAAGGTGCGCACCGGCCGACCGCCAAGGTACTCCGACAACTGCGCCTCGAAGGCCTGGACCTTCGGCCCGCTGGTGATCCAGCCCGAGCGCAGTACATCGCCGACCGCTGCAATGGTGGCTTCATCAATGGTGGGTTTGGAAAACGGCAGGAAGGGCAGTTGGCTCATGACGACGAAGGCATCCGTTTCAGGTTGGCGATGAGTAAGCGAGGTATCAGTACCGGCATGGTTGCACGGGTTGACTGAATATAGCCTGTCGCCCGTGAATGAATTGTCATGCGCGGGGAAAAACGTGGACAAAAAAATGCCGCTTCAACAGCGGCATTTTTCAGAGCGATGGAATCACTCGGTGACAGCATTTTTCGCAAGGATGGCGTTGGCCAACTCCATGTCCGTGGCCTGCAGACCAGGGTTGTCAGCGCGAACTTTCTGCATTGCTGCTTCCAGGTATGGACCACGGATGCCGCCGTCGCTGGCAACGAAGCTGCCTGCGTCGTCTTGTGCAGCGACCACCAGCTTGTGGTCCTTGAAGGTCAGGTACGTCGAGCCGGTAGTGGCGCCGGACGAGATGACATTGCGCCAGAAACTGTCGGCCATGGCTGATCCGACAGGGAGGGAAAGCACAGCAAGGGTTGCGACAGCATATTTGAGACGCATGATGGGTGACTCCGGGTGGGTTATCTGTACTTTATGATTGTAGTTAGCCCAATCGAGTTCCATCACTGACTAAACAGTTTCAACCCTTAACACCACGCCTTCCTGGCCAACCACCCGTACTTGAGCGCCTACGGGGCTGTCCGGGCCGGTCACCATCCACACGCCATCACCGACTTTCACCTTGCCCCGGCCATCCACAATCGCCTGGTGCACCACGAAGGTGCGGCCGATCAGCTCGGAGCCGCGTTCGTTGAGCCCCGGCTGGTCGCTGGCCTTGGCGCTGCTGCGCTGACGTTTCCACCAGTACACCGCCGTCATTATCGACAACACGGCAAACAGCAGGAGTTGCCATTCCAGCCCCAGGGGTGGCACCAGAAACTTGATCACGCCCACGGCCGCCGCGGCGATACCCATCCACAACAGGTAACCGCCAGCGCCGAATACCTCAAGAATCAGCAGTACCGTGCCCAGTGCCAGCCAATCCCAGAACGACAGATGCTGCAGGAAATCCCACATGGCGCTGGCCTCAGCCTTTCTTGTTGTCGAACGTTGCCTTGACGATCTCGCCGATACCGCCAACTGCGCCGATCACCTGGCTGGCTTCCAGCGGCATCAGGATGACCTTGCTGTTGTTGGCCGAAGCCAGCTTGCCCAGGGCGTCGATGTATTTCTGTGCGACGAAGTAATTGACCGCCTGCACGTTGCCCGACGCGATTGCTTCCGATACCACCTGTGTGGCGCGGGCTTCGGCTTCGGCCTGACGCTCACGGGCTTCGGATTCAAGGAACGCCGCCTGGCGGCTACCTTCGGCCTCGAGAATCTGTGCCTGCTTCTTGCCTTCGGCCGTCAGGATCGCCGAGGCGCGCAGGCCCTCGGCTTCGAGGATCTGCGCACGCTTGATCCGTTCGGCTTTCATCTGGCCCGACATCGCGGCCATCAGGTCGGCGGGCGGGCTGATGTCCTTGATCTCGATACGGGTGATCTTGATCCCCCATGGCGCGGTGGCTTCGTCCACGGTCTTCAGCAGTTTTTCGTTGATGCCGTCACGCTGGCTGAGCATGGCATCCAGTTCCATGGAGCCGAGCACGGTACGGATGTTGGTTTGCAGCAGGTTGCGGATGGCGTGTTCGAGGTTGTTCACCTCGTAGGCGGCCTGGGCGGTGTTGACCACCTGGAAAAAGCACACGGCGTCGATCTGCACGGTGGCGTTGTCGGCGGTGATGACTTCCTGGGGCGGGATATCCAGTACGCTTTCCATCACGTTGATCTTGCGACCGATGCGGTCCATGACCGGGATGATGATGTTCAAGCCAGGCTTGAGGGTATTGGTGTAACGGCCGAAACGCTCGACCGTCCATTGGTAGCCCTGGGGGACCACCTTGAAGCCCATGAACAGGATGGCGATGGCCAGCCCCACGAAAAGAAGCAGTACGGTTCCGATCTGCATAGCGATTCCCTATCTGATGGTGTCAGTGAAACGACGTTGGGCGATTGTAACGGTGTTGTCACCGATAAGAACGGTTTCACTGCTTAACAAACAAAGGATTTGTTACCGAATCCCCGGGAGTCACCCGCAAGACTTCCGCCATCGTGGTGAGCCCCGCCGCGACCTTCCGCATGCCGGCCATACGCAAGCTGCGCATGCCGTGAGTCACTGCTGCCTGGCGCAGGGCCTGCACATCGGCCCCAGGCGTGATCAAAGTCCTGAGCGCTTCGTTCAAAACCATGATTTCGTAAACGCCGGCCCGCCCCTGATAACCGCTGTGTCGACATTCAACGCAACCGACCGCTTCATGGGCGTCACCCAACGCACGCTTGCAGTGGGGGCACAGAACCCGCACCAAACGCTGCGCCATTACGCCGAGCAAGGTGGCTTTGATCAAATAATGCGCAATGCCCAGCTCCTGCAGGCGGCTGATGGCGCTGGGCGCATCGTTGGTATGCAGGGTCGACAGCACCAGGTGCCCGGTCAATGCAGCCTGGATCGCCATTTCGGCGGTCTCCTGGTCGCGGATCTCGCCGATCATGATGATGTCCGGGTCCTGGCGGAGCAGGGCGCGGATGCCGCTGGCGAAGGTCAGGTCGATATTGTGCTGAACCTGCATCTGGTTGAACGCCGGCTCGACCATCTCGATCGGGTCTTCCACCGTGCACAGGTTGACTTCCCGCGTGGCCAATTGCTTGAGCGTGGTGTAGAGGGTGCTGGTCTTGCCTGAACCGGTAGGGCCGGTGACCAGGATGATGCCGTTGGTCTGGCTCGTCATGGCTTGCCAGCGTTGCTGGTCCTCAACCGATAAACCAAGCTGGTCAAAGCCCTTGAGCAGCACCTGTGGGTCGAAGATCCGCATCACCAGCTTTTCGCCAAATGCCGTGGGCAAGGTGGACAGGCGCAGCTCCACTTCTGCTCCGGTCGGGCTTTTGGTCTTGACCCTGCCGTCCTGGGGCCTGCGCTTTTCCGCCACGTTCATGCGGCCCAGGCTTTTGAGGCGGCTGACGACTGCCATCGTGACCTGGGGCGGGAACTGATAGACGTCGTGCAACAACCCGTCGATGCGAAAGCGCACACGGCCCTGTTCACGGCACGGTTCAATGTGGATATCGCTGGCACGCTGGCCGAAAGCGTACTGCAACAGCCAGTCGACGATGTTGACGATATGCGCGTCGTTGGCATCCGGCTCCTGGTCGCTGGCGCCGAGGTTGAGCAGTTCGTTGTTGCCCGGTGCCGCAACTTTTTGATCGGCGCCGCTGACGGACTTCGCCAGCCGGTAGAACTCGCCAATACAGCGCGTTATGTCATGGGGGTTGGCAACCACACGCTTGATCGAGCGCTTGAGCACCTGCGCCAGCCCGGCTTCCCAACTGGTGACGTGGGGCTGGGCGCTGGCGACGGTGACCGTCTGCGCGTCCACCGCCACTGCAAGGATGGCGTGGCGTTGGGCGAACGCATGGGACATCAGCGGCACGACCGTCGCCACATCGATCTTCAACGGATCGATGCGCAGGTACGGTTGCCCGGCATGCTGGGCCAGCCATTCGGTCAGGGTTTCCAGACTGGGGCCAAGGGCTGCGATGCTTTCCAGGGGATGCAAGGTGTTGCTGGCCGGCAGCGCCGACAACTGCTGTGCAACTTCCGGGGTGATCACTCGCCCTTCGAGCAAAGCCGGCAGCAGCTGACGCAGTTCCAATCGTTGATCAACCGGCATGGAGATTTTCCTGAGGGCAGTGGGCGTAAATCCCAGGCTAGCCAGCCCCTGAATATCTTCCTCCCGGCGTGTATTGCAGGGTCTTACTGAGCAACCGCCATCACTGCCTGAGGCGCCACGGAATCAGCCGACCACACGTCCAGTGTGCACACGCTGATCAGGTTTCGAATCTTTTCACCGATCACCTGGGCGCGGTGCCAGCTCAGGCCGTCCATCACGATGGCGATGTTCAACAGGTCTTCTTCGCGGTTGACTGTAACCTGCTGTGGCGTGAGGAATTGCAGAGCGAAATAGTTGAGTACCCGGCACACAACGTCGGGCTCCGCCTCGGCGACGATGTGGTAATGGGCCTGGCAATGGGCGCTGTTGACGGCCCACGCATCGACGCGGGTGGCGGGGTGGTTGGTTTCGACGGCATGCATGGGAAAGCTCCGGATTCGACTGGAGAAATTTTTACATTCGCGACGGGAGATTTCTTATCTAAGATGGGCCTTATTTGTCGAAAATCGAATCAATCAATTCAGAATAAGTGCGATGGAGGGTATTTATATGCACAGCGAGTTGGACGCCTACGACCGCCGTATCCTGGCCCTGTTGCAAGAAGACGCTTCGCTCTCCAGCGCGCAGATCGCCGAACAGGTCGGCCTGTCCCAGTCGCCTTGCTGGCGGCGTATCCAACGGCTCAAGGAAGAGGGCGTGATTCGTGGCCAGGTGACCTTGCTGGATCGCAAGAAGATCGGCCTCAACACGCAGATATTCGCCGAGGTGAAACTCAACGCCCACGGCCGCTCCAACTTCACCGAGTTCACCGATGCGATTCGCGGGTTCCCGGAAGTGCTGGAGTGTTATGTGCTGATGGGGGCGGTGGACTTTCTGCTGCGTATCGTCACCTCGGACATCGAGGCGTATGAGCGGTTTTTCTTCGAGAAACTGTCGATGGTGCCGGGGATTCAGGAGGTTAATTCGATTGTGGCTTTATCCGAGATCAAGTCCACCACCAGCCTGCCAGTATTGCGCTGACAGGCTGGTGATAGCGTCCTTACAGACGCAGCAGAGTCTTCCACGCCCGGTTCTGATACACCGCAATCGCCTGATGCATCCGCGCATCCAGCGACTCATCGGTAATCGGCTGGTTGGCCAGTTGCACCAGCTTGTTCAGCTCGCCGTACAGACGGTCCAGTTCCGGAATGTCGACCACCTGGCGCGCATGGTGCAGCCAGGCCTGGATGCGTTCGATACGCGGCAGTTGCTCGGCCAGGTCTTCCGGCTGTTGCTGGTAGCGCGGCAGTTGCAGGGCGACAGCGTCGTCGGCCAGCAGGCGCGGCAGCCAGTTGGTGATTTGCGCGGCGCCCTGGCGGTTGCCACGCACGGTGCGGTCGGCGGTCCAGCTGCGGGCGAGCAGCCAGCGTGAAGCGTTCAGTGAGAACAGGCCCCAGCGCACGTCGTCCAGTTCTTCGGCGAACTGTTCCGGTGCGGCTTTGCGGATGTCCTCGTCGTCATCACCGGCCTGTACCAGTGGACGCCAGTCTTCCAGCAGGGCATCGAGCGCGCTGCGCAGTTCGCTGGTGGACTGACGCGGTGCCGCCTGGCCAAGGCTGCCGACCAGGGCCCGCAGTTCGCCGAGGTTGTCGACCCAGTCTTGCAGCAGGCGCCAGTGGCCATTGAAACGGTATTGCTCGGCCAGGCGTTGGCTGCTGCCCAGCAGGTGCCACATGATCGCAGCGAAGGCATCGTCCAGCGGCATTTCAGCGTGGATCTGCGGCGCCGGCAGGCTCAGGGAGTAGCTGCTGGCGTCGTACAAGCGGTAGCCGCGCTCGGCCTTGCTGATATCGCACGGCATCAACGCCAGGGTCGCGGCCAGCTCGGCGGCCAACTCCAGCAGGGCGGCCGGTTCGCCTTCGCGCAGTTCCAGTTCCAGCTCGCAGATTTCTTCTTTCTGCTTGCCGACCACCACGTGGCCCAGATCCAGGGCGGCTTCGATCACCACCTTGGCCTTGCCGCGACCCCAGGCGATTTCGGCGCGCTCACGCACGAAGTCGGTGGTGAAGATCGGCTTGAGGGTCTTTTTGTCCAGCTCGGCCAGTTGCTCGGGCCAGCATTCGCCGTCGAGCTTCTTCACGTCGAGCTTGGCTTTAGGCAGTTCCCAGTTGTATTCGTTACGTTCCGACAAGCCGGCGACGCTCTGGCCGCGGGTCTTGAGGGTCTGGATGATGTCGTCACCGTCCTTGCGCAGGCGCAGGGCGACTTTGGCCTGGGCCAGGTCGCGCTCGGGGGTGTCGAAGTACTGGTTCATCAACTCACGGCGTTCCCAGCCACTTTTGTTGCGTTTTTTCAGGAGCGGGTGCTCACGCAGCGCGGCGAGGGTCTCGCGGCTGACGCGGAGCTTGATTTCAGTTTCTTTTTGCATGGCCGGAACATCCAGGATCGGGAGCGCAGCCGGGGAAATGAGTGGCTGCCAAGGTCGTGCAGTGTACAGGACTGAGCCCGGCAACGCGCCGCAACGGTTTATTGTGTCGTGCAGATGGCTCTATAGTGAGGCTCATCCGGGAAGTCGAGAGGCCGAGCATGCCGTTACCGTCCATGAAAGAGCAGTTTGCCGCGTTGATTGCCGCGCCATCCGTGAGCTGCACCCAGGCGTCTCTCGACCAGACCAACCGCCCGGTGATCGACTTGCTCGCCGCTTGGCTGGGGGATCTGGGTTTCGCCATCGACATCCAGCCAGTCAGCCCCGGCAAGTTCAACCTGTTGGCCAGTTACGGCAGTGGGCCCGGAGGCCTGGTGCTGGCGGGTCATAGTGATACCGTCCCTTATGACGCAGCGCTGTGGAAGACCGACCCGCTCAAGCTGACGGAAGTTGACGGCCGTTGGGTAGGATTGGGCAGCTGCGACATGAAGGGCTTTTTCGCGCTGGCCATCGAAGCGGTGTTGCCGCTGCTGGATCAGCCGTTCAAACAGCCGCTGCTGATTCTCGCCACCTGTGATGAAGAAAGCTCCATGTCCGGTGCTCGCGCACTGGCCGAAGCGGGCCGCCCGCTGGGTCGCGCAGCGGTGATCGGCGAGCCGACCGGCCTCAAGCCGATCCGCCTGCACAAAGGCGTGATGATGGAACGCATCGATATTCTTGGCCAAAGCGGCCACTCGTCGGACCCGAGCCTGGGCCACAGCGCGCTTGAAGCCATGCACGACGCCATCGGCGAACTGCGCGGCCTGCGCCTGGCCTGGCAGCGCGAGTACCGCAACCCTCAGTTCAGCGTGCCGCAACCGACCATGAACTTCGGTTGCATCCACGGCGGCGACAACCCCAACCGCATCTGCGGCCAGTGTTCCCTGGAGTTCGACCTGCGCCCACTGCCGGGCATGGACCCCCAGGTGCTGCGCGATGCGATCCGCCAGAAGCTCCAGCCGGTGGCCGAGCGCCATCAGGTCAAGATTGACTATGCGCCCCTGTTCCCCGAAGTACCCCCGTTCGAGCAACCGGAAGATGCCGAACTGGTACGGGTGGCGGAACGATTGACCGGCCATCGTGCCGAAGCAGTAGCGTTCGGCACCGAAGCGCCTTATCTTCAGCGCCTTGGTTGTGAAACCCTGGTGCTCGGCCCCGGCGACATCGCCTGCGCACACCAGCCGGGCGAATACCTCGAAATGTCACGCTTGACGCCTACAGTGCGTCTATTGCGGGAACTGATCGAACATTACTGCCTGAAACCTGCATAAATTAACCCCTGCCTGTTCGTACATAGAAGGAGAGTGAGCGTGTCGCCAAGCCTGTTCCGACGATAACCATCAGCCCGCCGTGCGCTTTCACGATTCATCCTTTTTCGGCTGCTTTTTATTACAGGCCCAGGTTCTATGCCCGACTACGTTAACTGGCTTCGCCATGCGTCCCCCTACATCAATGCCCACCGCGACTGTACCTTTGTGGTCATGCTGCCTGGCGATGGTGTGGAACATCCCAACTTCGGCAATATCGTCCACGACCTGGTGCTGCTGCACAGCCTGGGTGTGCGATTGGTGCTGGTCCACGGTTCGCGCCCACAGATCGAAGCGCGCCTTGAAGCGCGGGGCCTGACCCCGGCTTACCACGAAGGCTTGCGCATCACCGATGCCGCAACCCTGGAGTGCGTGATCGACGCGGTCGGCCATCTGCGTATCGCCATCGAAGCGCGCCTGTCGATGGACATGGCCTCGTCGCCGATGCAGGGCTCGCGCCTGCGCGTTGCCAGCGGCAACCTGGTGACGGCACGTCCGATCGGTGTACTCGAAGGCGTGGACTACCATCACACTGGCGAAGTGCGCCGCGTCGACCGCAAGGGTATCAATCGCTTGCTGGATGAGCGCTCCATCGTGTTGCTGTCGCCGCTGGGGTATTCGCCCACCGGTGAGATCTTCAACCTGGCCTGCGAAGACGTCGCCACCCGCGCCGCCATCGACTTGGGCGCCGACAAGCTGCTGCTGTTTGGCGCCGATATGGGCTTGATCGATGAGAACGGCCGCCTGGTACGCGAGCTGCGCCCGCAACAGGTGCCGGCTCACCTGCAGCGCCTGGGTAAAACCAACTATCAGGCCGAATTGCTCGATGCCGCCGCCGAAGCGTGCCGGGGTGGAGTAGGGCGCAGCCATATTGTCAGCTATGCCGAAGACGGCGCCTTGCTCACCGAGCTGTTTACCCGGGACGGCGGCGGTACGCTGGTGGCCCAGGAGCAATTCGAGCAGGTGCGCGAAGCGGCGATTGAGGATGTCGGCGGTTTGCTCGACCTGATCAGCCCGCTGGAAGAGCAGGGCATCCTGGTACGCCGTTCGCGGGAAGTGCTGGAACGTGAGATCGAGCAGTTCAGCGTGGTGGAGCGCGAAGGCATGATCATCGCCTGTGCAGCGCTGTATCAGATCGCCGATTCGGACGCGGGAGAGCTGGCTTGCCTGGCAGTGAACCCGGAATATCGCCATGGCGCTCGTGGCGATGTGTTGCTGGAGCGCATCCAGGCCCGTGCCCGGGCGCAGGGGTTGAAGACCTTGTTTGTCCTCACCACCCGCACCGCGCACTGGTTCCGTGAGCGGGGGTTTGTGCCGAGCAGTGTCGACCGCCTGCCGTCGGCGCGGGCGTCGCTGTACAACTATCAGCGTAATTCGAAGATCTTCGAGAAGGCCCTGTAACCCACACCCTGTAGGAGCCGGTTAACCGGCTCCTACAGGGTGCAGGGCTTGACGAATTTGTCGGTCACGAAGGCCGAGTCATCCGGCAGCACTACCTCGACCTTTCCCTGTTACTCCAAGAGCTGCGCCGTCTCCCCGATCGCCTTCGCCGTGCCGCCTTTTGGCAGCGTATCGGTTTGTTGTGCCTGGGCATCCGGGAATGTCGTGCCGGCTAGCAGCTCATGAATGTCTGCGGCGTCGGTGCCTGTCATTTTCGCGATTTTCTGCAGCGGTTTCGAATCTACTAATGAGAGGTTGAGACAAACGGCGTCGCGATGGTTTTACCGAACAAATCCTTGGGTGCGTCAATGTGGCTGTCCTTACGCACCACCGATGCTTCAGAAGTATTGATCTGGGCCGATACGATGAACGCGACGATGGATAGATTCCGTGATGCCGCTGCGGCAGCGGCGCTGGAACCGAGGTTGCCGATTTGCACGTCGCCCGAGGCGATGGCGGTTACGACTTCCGGCCCACTGTTGAATGGCGCCAGGCAATTTTCTAGCCGATGGGCAAATCGGCCGCTTTGACACCAAAAGAAACTATTAGTGACACAAAAACTGTAACAAATTGACGGGAGGATATGCGTTTGGCCATGATGGCGTCGCCTTTTTGATCGTGGGTGACGTATGCAACCTTACGGCCACACTAATCGATCTAAAAAAGTGCTAACAAATACCCTTTAGGAATTAGCTTGTGAAGCGGTTCGTCTACTCTGACGGGTTCGCGTCATGCAAAGGCTTATTCCCGAATCGTATGAAAAAGAATGAAATAATTCTTTTTGGGTGTATGAAAAACTCATTACCCTGCAGGGACCAAATCAACTGCGATTAGACGAAGGTAGTAGACACACAAGGTTACGATTGACTTGGTGGTCACTATCTGGCGCTAATCGCGCATCTGTGGATCGAGGGCGTCAGACCCGAGACCAAAGAAATACAAAAATTAGAAATGAGAGGAGCGGTACATGAAGAAGTCAACATTGGCGTTGGCCGTAGCTTTGGCTGCGATTGCCCAGCAGGCAAACTCCGCCGGTTTCATCGAAGACAGTAAGGCAACACTGGGGCTGCGTAACTTCTACATCAACACCGATAACCGTGACGGTCACCCTAACGCCACGTCCAACACGCGTAGCAAAAACGCTGAATGGGGCCAAGGCTTCGATCTACGTTTCATCTCGGGTTACACCCAAGGTACTGTGCAGTTCGGTGTTGACGCGATCGGTCTGTACGGCGTGCGTCTGGATTCGAGCCGTGCTGATCACGGTAACTACACTGGCACTGCTTCGGGCGGTACCATCTTCCCAAGCGACGGCAACAAAGCTGTCCACGATTACGCCAGCCTGGGCGTGACCGGTAAGGTGAAGATCTCCCAGACCGAACTGAAGTTGGGCACCCTGCAGCCAAAACTGCCGGTTATCGTGACCAACGATGGTCGTCTGCTGCCGCAAACCTTCCAAGGTGGCCAGATCACCACCAACGACATCAAGGATTTGACCTTGGTGGCCGGTCAGGTGGAAAAGGCCAAGGGCCGTAACTCCAGCAATAACGAAAACCTGTCGATTGGCGGCGCCAACGGTAGCTCCAACTACAACGCCGGCAAGTTCAGCAACAAGTTCTACTACGCCGGTGGTGACTACAAGCTGACCAAAGACCTGACTGCCCAGTACTACTACGGCAATCTGGAAGATTTCTACAAGCAGCACTTCCTTGGTCTGACCCACAACTGGGCAATCGGTCCAGGCGTTCTGAAGTCTGACCTGCGTTATTTCAACAGCTCGGACGATGGCAAGAACGGCAACACTGCCGCTTACTACTCCAGCGGTAACTACAACAACTTCAACGCGGGTAAAGGCAAGGTCGACAACAACCTGTACAGCGGCCTGTTCCTGTACACCGTTGCCGGTCACACCTTCGGTGGTGGTTACCAGGTCAGCAATGGTAGCAGCGACTTCCCTTGGTTGAACCAGGGCGACGGCTCGTCGGCTTACATCACTACCGACATGCAGATCCAGAAGTTCGCCCGCGCTGGCGAGCGTACCTGGCAAGCTCGCTACGCTTATGACTTCGCAAAAGTCGGTGTACCTGGCCTGACCGCTGGTGTTGTTTACCTCAAAGGTAGCGACATCGACACCATCGCCAACAACAATGGCCGTGCCGAAACCACTGGGCAATCCGAGTGGGAGCGCGACATCACTGTTGCCTATGTGATTCCGGAAGGCCCGCTGAAAAACCTTGGTGTTGCCTGGAAAAACGCTATGTGGCGTACCGACCTGGCGAACACCCGTTCCCAGGACGAAAACCGCCTGATCGTCAGCTACTCGCTGCCACTGTTCTAGTAGCGTGACGCTGTTGTAAGCCTGTAAAGCCCTGCCCGGTGCAACACCGGGCAGGGTGTCTTGCTTTCAAGTCGGGCCAAACCCCCGCAGGCCCTTCCTGACCCCTCTTTGTACAGCGTCTCAAGGCCTTCTCGAACCTTGAAAACGATGTTGCTCCTCGTCTGCCCCCGCGTCCAATGAACAGATTTTTAATATTCCTTTATCATCTAGATAAATTGATATTTATTCTTTTTAAATAATCCACAATCCATGCACAGTGGGCTCCATAAGCACTCACCAGGAGCCACACCATGAGCCTAAGACTGGGCGATATCGCCCCCGACTTCGAACAGGATTCCAGCGCCGGCACGATTCGTTTCCACGAATGGCTGGGCGATAGCTGGGGTGTGCTGTTTTCCCACCCGGCGGATTTCACCCCGGTGTGCACCACCGAGCTGGGTTTCACCGCCAAGCTCAAGGACGAATTCGCCAAGCGCGGCGTCAAGGCCATCGCCCTGTCGGTCGACCCGGTGGATTCGCACCACAAGTGGATCGAAGACATCAACGAAACCCAGAACACTGTTGTCAACTTCCCGATCCTGGCCGACGCCGATCGCAAAGTGTCCGACCTCTACGACCTGATCCACCCCAACGCCAGTGACACCCTCACCGTGCGTTCCTTGTTCGTGATCGACCCGAACAAGAAGATCCGCCTGACCATTACCTACCCGGCCAGCACCGGGCGCAACTTCCACGAGATCCTGCGGGTCATCGACTCGTTGCAGCTCACCGACAGCCACAAGGTCGCCACGCCCGCCAACTGGCAGGACGGTGATGAGGTGGTGATCGTGCCTTCGCTCAAGGATGAGGAAGAGATCAAGAGACGCTTTCCGAAGGGCTATCGCGCGGTGAAGCCGTACCTGCGCCTGACACCACAACCGAATCGCTGATCACATAGCAGGGGTTTTGAGGCCGTTTCGACGGCCTTTTTTTTCGGCTGCGATTTCATATCTGGTATATGCATTTTAAGAATAAACAAATGAAAAAATAAGATTTATAGATATATGAATCTGCTGATAAGGTCTGTTCCATCTTGGCGCCATCGTCACACAGCGAACCGCCGACACCTGCTCAAGGAATTCCTGCATGTTGGTCGTAACACTTGGAGGCAGCCCCAGCCAGCGCTCCCGCTCCGGGGTATTGCTGGATAAAACCCGTCAGTGGTTGCAAGACAAAGGCGTAGAAGTGGTGAGTTACCAGATACGGGACTTCCCGGCTGAGGACCTGCTGCATGCGCGCTTCGACAGCCCCAAGGTCATCGACCTGTTGCAACAAGTGGCTAACGCTGACGGCCTGGTGATCGCTACGCCGGTGTACAAGGCCTCGTTCTCCGGCGCGCTGAAGACCGTGCTGGACCTGCTGCCCGAACGCGCCCTGGCCCACAAGATCGTGTTGCCGATGGCCACTGGCGGCAGCATCGCCCACATGCTGGCGGTGGACTATGCCTTGAAGCCGGTGCTGTCGGCGCTGAAGGCTCAGGAATTGCTCCACGGCATCTTTGCCGAAGACAGCCAGATCGCGTATGGCGAAGGCAGTGCCCAGGCGCAGTTGGTGCCAGTGCTCGAACAGCGTTTGCACGAAGCCCTGGAAACACTGTACGGCGCCATGGCCCGTCGCCCGAAACCGCTGGACCCCCACGTGTTGAACGAACGTTTGTTGAGTGCTCGCTGGAGTATCTGAGCCTCACTGATATACCGAAACACTCACCTTACTCAGCCGCCAACGGCCAAGCAGGTGCAGCCAAAACCCCTAATCGCATTTTTGGAGAGAGCGCCATGCGCACTGTCATCCTGCGTCGTGGTCTGGTCGCACTGTTTGCTGCGGCTGTGTCCTTCGGCGCCATTGTTCAAGCTCAAGCGGCCGAGACCCTGCGGATCGGCTATCAGAAATACGGGACGTTGGTGCTGCTCAAGGCCAAGGGCACCCTGGAAAAACGCCTGGCGGCCCAGGGCGTGAATGTCCAGTGGACCGAGTTCCCTGGCGGCCCCCAGCTGCTTGAAGGCCTGAATGTCGGCTCCATCGACTTTGGCGTGACCGGCGAAACCCCGCCGGTGTTCGCCCAGGCTGCCGGTGCCGACCTGCTCTACGTGGCCTACGAACCACCGGCGCCGACCAGCGAAGCGATCCTGGTGCCGAAAGACTCACCGATCAAATCCGTGGCCGAGCTCAAGGGCAAGAAGATCGTGCTCAACAAAGGCTCCAACGTGCACTACCTGCTGGTGCGGGCCCTGGAAGATGCCGGCCTGAAATACACCGATGTGCAAACCGTATTCCTGCCGCCCGCCGATGCCCGTGCCGCTTTCGAGCGTGGCAGTGTGGACGCCTGGGTGATCTGGGACCCGTACCAGGCCGCCGCCGAGAAACAACTGCAGGCCCGCACCCTGCGTGACGGCACCGGCATCGCCGACAACCATCAGTTCTACCTGGCGACCAAACCGTATGCCGAACAACACCCGCAAGTGATCAAGGCGCTGGTGGAAGAAGTGCGCGCCGTGGGCGAATGGTCCAAGGCCAACCCCCAGGAAGTCACCGAACAAGTCGCACCGCTGCTCGGTCTGCCGGCTGACATCACCCTGACCTCGGTAAAACGCCAGGGCTACGGCGCGCTGTTCCTGACCCCGGAAGTGGTCGCCGCCCAGCAGAAAATCGCCGACAGCTTCTACCAACTCAAATTGATCCCCAAACCCTTGAGCATCAAGGACGTGATCTGGACGCCACCCGCCGCCGTTGCCAACGCGCCGTAATCCGACTTCTTCAGGAGACAACTCCATGAGCCTCAATATTTTCTGGTTCCTGCCTACCCACGGCGACGGCCATTACCTTGGCACCGCCGAAGGCGCTCGCGCCGTTGACCACGGTTATCTGCAGCAAGTGGCCCAGGCCGCCGATCGCCTGGGCTTCGGTGGGGTGCTGATCCCGACCGGGCGCTCCTGCGAAGACTCGTGGCTGGTGGCCGCTTCGCTGATCCCGGTGACCCAGCGCTTGAAATTCCTTGTCGCGCTGCGCCCCGGGATCATTTCCCCGACGGTGGCTGCGCGTCAGGCCGCGACCCTGGATCGTCTGTCCGGTGGCCGTGCGTTGTTCAACCTGGTGACCGGCGGCGATCCGGAAGAATTGGCCGGCGACGGCTTGTTCCTCAGCCATGAAGAGCGCTACCAGGCCTCGGTGGAATTCACCCGCATCTGGCGCCGTGTGCAGGAAGGCGAGACCGTGGATTACGACGGCGAACACATCAGCGTCAAAGGCGCCAAGCTGCTTTACCCGCCGATCCAGCAACCGCGTCCGCCACTGTACTTCGGCGGCTCCTCCGAAGCGGCCCAGGACCTGGCAGCCGAGCAGGTGGAAATGGTGTTGACCTGGGGTGAACCACCGGCCGCTGTCGCGGAAAAAATCGAACAGGTACGCGCCAAGGCCGCCAAGCTCGGGCGTACCGTGCGCTTTGGTATCCGCCTGCATGTGATCGTGCGTGAAACCAACGAAGAAGCATGGAAGGCCGCCGACAAACTGATCTCCCACCTGGATGACGACACCATCGCCCGTGCCCAGGCCTCTTTGGCACGCTTTGATTCTGTCGGCCAGCAACGCATGGCCGCGTTGCATGGCGGCAACCGCGACAACCTCGAAGTCAGCCCCAATCTGTGGGCCGGCGTTGGCCTGGTGCGTGGCGGTGCGGGGACGGCGCTGGTGGGCGATGGCCCGACCGTGGCGGCACGCGTCAAGGAGTACGCCGCGCTGGGTATCGACACGTTTATTTTCTCCGGTTATCCACACCTGGAAGAGTCGTATCGCGTTGCCGAATTGCTGTTCCCTCACTTGGATATCGAGCGACCCGAGCTGCCGAAAAGCGCCGGCTACGTCAGCCCGTTCGGCGAGATGGTCGCCAACGATATCCTTCCCAAAGCTGCGTCACAGAGCTGAGGCCGCCCCATGAGCTATGAAAAACTAAGCCACCGCGTGGCGCCCTGGGTACTGCCGGTGCTATTGCTCGCGGTGTGGCAGTTGTCGGTGTCGGCGGGGTGGTTGTCGACCCGTATCCTGCCGGCGCCCAGTGCCGTGATTGCTGCCGGCGTGCATCTGGTCGCCAGCGGTGAGATCTGGACGCACCTGGCGATCAGTGGCTGGCGTGCCGGCCTGGGGTTTTTGATCGGCGGCAGCATCGGCCTGGTCCTGGGCTTTATCACTGGCTTGTCGAAGTGGGGCGAACGCCTGCTGGACAGTTCGGTGCAGATGATCCGCAACGTGCCGCACCTGGCGCTGATTCCGCTGGTGATCCTGTGGTTCGGCATTGATGAGACGGCGAAGATTTTCCTGGTTGCCCTCGGCACGCTGTTCCCGATCTACCTGAATACCTACCACGGCATCCGCAATGTCGACCCGGCGTTGGTGGAGATGTCGCGCAGCTACGGCTTGTCCGGGTTCAGCCTGTTCCGCCAGGTGATCCTGCCGGGTGCGCTGCCGTCGATCCTGGTGGGTGTGCGCTTTGCCCTGGGCTTCATGTGGCTGACGCTGATCGTGGCGGAAACGATATCGGCCAGCTCCGGCATCGGCTACCTGGCGATGAACGCCCGTGAATTCCTGCAAACCGACGTGGTGGTGTTGGCTATCGTGATGTACGCCATCCTCGGCAAACTCGCCGATCTGGCTGCTCGTGGCCTGGAGCGTGTGTGGCTGCGCTGGCACCCGGCCTATCAAGTGAATAAAGGAGGTGCGGCATGACAGCTCAACAACCTCCGCGCCTGCTCAAGGGCATCCCCCTGGCGGTACGCAAGTTGCGCAAGGCCTTTGGCGCACGGGAAGTGCTCAAGGAGATTGACCTGCACATACCTGCCGGCCAATTCGTGGCGGTGGTCGGCCGCAGTGGCTGCGGCAAAAGTACCTTGCTGCGCCTGCTGGCCGGGCTGGACAAAGCCAGCGGCGGCGAGCTGCTGGCCGGTTCCGCACCGCTGAGCGAAGCGCTTGAAGACACGCGGTTGATGTTCCAGGAAGCGCGCCTGTTGCCATGGAAAAAGATCATCGACAACGTCGGCCTTGGCCTTAAAGGCGATTGGCGCCCCAAAGCGTTGGAAGCCCTGGAGGCGGTCGGCCTGGCTGAACGTGCCAACGAGTGGCCGGCGGCGCTGTCCGGTGGGCAGAAGCAACGCGTGGCCCTGGCTCGTGCGCTGATCCACCAACCGCGCCTGCTGTTGCTGGATGAGCCGCTGGGGGCGCTGGATGCCCTGACCCGCATCGAGATGCAGCAACTGATCGAAAACCTGTGGCAGAAGCATGGCTTCACCGTGTTGCTGGTAACCCACGATGTCAGCGAAGCCGTGGCAATTGCCGACCGCGTCATCCTGATCGAAGACGGCGAAATCGGCCTCGACCTGATCGTCGACCTGCCACGCCCGCGTGCACGGGGCTCACATCGCCTGGCCGCGTTGGAAGCTGAAGTGCTCAACCGTGTGCTGTCGTTGCCCGGCTCGCCACCGGAACCCGAACCTGTTTCACCGCTGCCTACGCAATTGCGTTGGGCTCAATAACTCACTCGTCCCCTGAAGGAAGAACACCATGACTATTAAAGCCATCAACGTGCGTAACCAGTTCAAAGGCACCATCAAGGAAATCGTCGAAGGCGACGTGCTGTCGGAAATCGACGTGCAGACCGCGTCCGGCATCGTCACTTCCGTGATCACCACCCGCTCGGTCAAAGAGCTGGAGCTGGTGATTGGCAGCGAAGTGATTGCCTTCGTGAAATCCACCGAGGTGTCGATCGCCAAGTTGTGATCACGCTTGAGACCGCCATCGGGGGCAAGCCCCCTCCCACATTCTGAATGTATTCACAAATCAAAGTGTGGGAGGGGGCTTGCCCCCGATGAGGCCGGCCCAGCCCCCACAAAATTAACGCTTGGGCAGATAGGGCGGCAGGTACAGCCCTACATAGGCATCAAACACCCGCATCCCTTCCTCCGCCATGCGCGGTGTGATCAGCCCATGCTGATGCACCGAGCGCGCATACACTCGGTCGCTCAGCTCCAACGCCAGGGCAAATACATCCACATCCTTCGGTAGCGTCGGCACTTCGAAGTGGCGGTTGAACACCGCGAGCATCAAATCTCCCAGCTCCAGATCATGCTGACGATCCGCCTGGGTCACTTCGGTCAGCCCATGCTGGGCCAGGATCAACTGGCGGGCGGCGGCGTCGTGCTCGTAGATGCTGAGCATGCGCTGTTCGACGATGCAGGACAGGTCGCGCCAATGCTTGAGTGAGTCGTGGTCGATGGGCGCCTGAATCGCCGCCCGGAAAGCGGCATGCACATCGGCGGTCAGAGCTTCCAACAGCGCCGGCACACTGGCGAAGAAGTGATACACCGACGACGGCGGAATCTGCGCCCGCTCGGCCACGCCGTAGATCGACAAACCCGCCACGCCTTCGGCAGCCAGCAAGGTGCGGGCGGCGTCGAGGATCGCGTCGATCCGGGCCTGACTGCGGGCGCGGGGTTTGCGAAGGGCGGCGGGGCGGGTGGTCATGGAAGTCTCCTACAAGGCAGCGGGCATTGTACGCAGAGCCTGAAGATGATCCATACCTGGGGCGAGGGCTTTTGTGGTGAGCGAGTTTGTTGTGGCGAGCAGGCTTGTTGTGGCGAGCGGGCTTGCCACAACAAGCCTGCTCGCCACATTTACAGTCGCAACCGCTTACACGGTATGCAGGTACCAGTTGTACTCAAGGTCGGAGATGGAGTGTTCGAACTCTTCCAGCTCACTTTCCTTACACGCTACGAAGATATCGATGTATTTAGGATCGATGTACTTGGCCATCACCTCGCTGTCGTCCAACTCGCGTAATGCATCGCGCAGGTTGTTCGGCAGGCTTTGCTCGTTTTGCTCGTAGCTGTTGCCTTCCACTGGTGCGCCAGGCTCGATCTTGTTGGTCAGGCCGTGGTGCACGCCTGCCAGGACCGAAGCCATCAGCAGGTAAGGGTTGGCGTCGGCGCCGGCCACGCGGTGTTCGATACGTACGGCATCGGACGAGCCGGTCGGTACGCGAATCGCCACGGTACGGTTGTCCAGGCCCCAGCACGGCGAGTTCGGCACGTAGAACTGTGCGCCGAAACGACGGTAGGAGTTGACGTTGGGGCACAGGAACGCCATCTGGGCGGGCAGGGTCTCGAGCACACCGCCGATCGCGTGACGCAATGCGGCGTTCTGCTCGGGATCCTCGCTGGCAAAAATGTTCTTGCCGTCTTTGTCCAGGATCGAGATGTGTACGTGCAAACCGTTGCCTGCCTGGCCCGGATACGGCTTGGCCATGAAGGTGGTGTCCATCTCATGGTCGTAGGCGATGTTCTTGATCAGGCGCTTGAGCAGTACCGCGTAGTCGCAGGCCTTGATCGGGTCGGCCACGTGGTGCAGGTTCACTTCGAACTGCGCCGGGGCACTTTCCTTGACGATGGCGTCGGCCGGGATGCCTTGTTCTTTCGCACCTTCCAGGACGTCCTGGAGGCAGTCGACATATTCGTCGAGGTCGTCGATCAGGTAGACCTGTGTCGAGTGCGGGCGTTTGCCGGAGATCGGCGAGCGGGGCGGTTGTGGGCGGCCGTTCACGTTCTCCTGGTCGATCAGGTAGAACTCAAGCTCGAAGGCGGCGCAGATGGTCAGACCGAGGTCGTCGAATTTGCTTACAACTTGGCGGAGCACTTCGCGCGGATCGGCGAAGAAAGGTTCACCTTCAAGTTCGTGCATGGTCATCAGCAGTTGCGCGGTGGGGCGCTTTTGCCAGGGTTCATTGCACAGGGTGTCGGGGATCGGATAACAGATTCGGTCAGCATCACCGATGTCCAGGCCCAGGCCGGTGCTTTCCACCGTAGAGCCGTTGATATCCAGGGCAAATAAAGAGGCAGGCAGGTTAATGCCCTTCTCGTAAACCTTGTGGAGGCTGGTGCGTTCGATGCGCTTGCCGCGCACCACACCATTCATATCCGCAATTAGAAGGTCTACGTACAGAACCTCAGGATGATCCTTAAGGAACGCGTTCGCTTCGTTAAGCTGAACGGCACGCGGGGGTACCGACATGATGCAACACCTTTGTTGTTAAAAATATCAATCATTGATCTTTTCTGGTTTCAGTCAACCCGAACGGCATGCCGAAGTCAAGCGAGGCCTTTTTTGCCCTAAAAAAGCGCCGTGAAGGCTTTTTTGGGGCTTTTTGGGGCGGTTTTTTGGGTTTGAGAGGCTTGGGACTCGCAGGCTTGAGCGGGCCGTGTTGTATTTTTTACGGGGGTGTTGTGTAAAAAAATGAACAAGGCTAAGCTCGATTCAAACCCATAACAGCAATAATACCGGGGTGCTTCATGTTTCACCTGCCGCCCAACGGCGTCTTGGCCTGCTTCAGCCAGGCTGTGTCATCCGTATTTTCCTCCCGCATGATAGCGCGCCCCCCGGCCAATATTCTTGACGCCCGGTCTACCCTCTTTTTTGCTTCCTCATTTGTCAGAGAGCGGCGTGCGCCCTGCGTGCTGCTCAAGATTGCGCACAACTTTGGCGTGAGGAATGCAACGCAGCAGCAAATGGCAGGTAAGCTCCTACCCTGAACGAAAAAACGACGCGGATGCTGCGTCAAACAACGCCTGGCCTTTAATGGATGCCAGGAAACCCAGCCCAGAGGCATTTATGAGTAACAACCTCGACCAGCTCACCGATTGGTTGAAAGACCACAAGATCACAGAAGTCGAATGCATGATTGGCGATCTCACCGGTATCACCCGGGGCAAGATCTCGCCGACCAACAAGTTCATTGCCGAAAAGGGCATGCGCCTGCCCGAAAGCGTTCTGCTGCAGACCGTGACCGGCGACTATGTCGAAGACGACATCTATTACGAATTGCTCGACCCGGCCGACATCGACATGATCTGCCGCCCCGACCAGAACGCCGTGTTCCTGGTGCCTTGGGCCATCGAGCCGACCGCCCAGGTGATCCACGACACCTACGACAAGCAAGGCAACCCGATCGAGCTGTCGCCGCGCAACGTGCTCAAGAAGGTCCTCAAGCTCTACGCCGACAAAGGCTGGCAGCCCATCGTGGCGCCGGAGATGGAGTTCTACCTGACCAAGCGCTGCGAAGACCCTGACTTCCCGCTGCAACCGCCGATCGGCCGTTCCGGCCGCCCGGAAACCGGTCGCCAGTCTTTCTCTATAGAAGCCGCCAACGAATTCGACCCGCTGTTCGAAGACGTCTACGACTGGTGCGAACTGCAGGAGCTGGACCTCGATACCCTGATCCACGAAGACGGCACGGCGCAGATGGAGATCAACTTCCGTCACGGCGATGCCCTGTCCTTGGCCGACCAGATCCTGGTGTTCAAGCGCACCATGCGCGAAGCCGCGCTCAAGCACGACGTGGCCGCCACCTTCATGGCCAAGCCGATGACCGGCGAGCCTGGCAGCGCGATGCACCTGCACCAGAGCATCATCGACATCGCCACCGGCAAGAACGTCTTCTCCAATGAAGACGGGACCATGAGCCAGCTGTTCCTCAATCACATTGGCGGCCTGCAGAAATTCATCCCTGAACTGCTGCCGCTGTTTGCCCCCAACGTGAACTCGTTCCGCCGCTTCCTGCCCGACACCTCGGCGCCGGTGAACGTCGAGTGGGGCGAAGAAAACCGCACCGTCGGCCTGCGCGTACCGGATGCCGGCCCGCAGAACCGCCGTGTGGAAAACCGCCTGCCGGGCGCCGACGCCAACCCGTACCTGGCGATTGCCGCCAGCCTGTTGTGCGGCTACATCGGCATGGTCGAAGGCCATAACCCGAGCGCGCCGGTGGTGGGCCGTGGTTACGAGCGGCGCAACCTGCGCCTGCCGTTGACCATCGAAGACGCCCTGGAGCGCATGGAAAACAGCAAGACCATCGAGAAATACCTGGGGCAGAAATTCATCACAGGCTACGTCGCGGTCAAGCGGGCCGAGCATGAAAACTTCAAGCGCGTGATCAGTTCGTGGGAGCGGGAATTCCTGCTCTTTGCCGTCTGATACGCCGGGCGCGCCCTTTGAACGGCGCGCCCTTTACTGAAAAGTCTAGGAGATTGGTATGTCCAGCAACAACCCGCAAACCCGTGAATGGCAAGCCTTGAGCAGCGATCACCACCTGGCGCCGTTCAGCGACTTCAAGCAATTGAAAGAGAAAGGCCCACGGATCATCACCAAAGCCCACGGCGTTTACCTGTGGGACAGCGAAGGCAACAAGATCCTCGACGGCATGGCCGGCCTGTGGTGCGTGGCGATCGGTTATGGCCGCGATGAACTGGCTGACGCCGCCGCCAGGCAAATGAAAGAACTGCCGTACTACAACCTGTTCTTCCAGACCGCTCACCCGCCAGTGCTGGAACTGGCCAAGGCCATTTCCGACATTGCACCGGCCGGCATGAACCACGTGTTCTTCACCGGTTCCGGCTCCGAAGGCAACGACACCATGTTGCGCATGGTTCGCCACTACTGGGCGATCAAGGGCCAGCCAAACAAGAAAACCATCATCAGCCGCAAGAATGGCTACCACGGTTCCACCGTGGCCGGCGCCAGCCTGGGCGGCATGACGTATATGCATGAGCAGGGCGACTTGCCGATCCCGGGCATCAGCCACATCGCCCAGCCGTACTGGTTTGGCGAAGGCGGCGACATGAGCCCGGAAGAATTCGGCGTGTGGGCTGCCAACCAGTTGGAAGAAAAGATCCTGGAACTGGGCGTGGACAACGTCGGCGCCTTTATTGCCGAGCCGATCCAGGGTGCCGGTGGCGTGATCGTGCCGCCGGACACCTACTGGCCGCGCATCAAGGAAATCCTCGCCAAATACGACATCCTGTTCATTGCTGACGAAGTCATCTGCGGTTTCGGCCGCACCGGTGAGTGGTTCGGTAGCGACTTCTACGACCTCAAGCCCCACATGATGACCATCGCCAAGGGCCTGACCTCGGGCTACATCCCCATGGGCGGCCTGATCGTGCGCGATGACGTGGTGGCGGTGCTCAACGAAGGTGGTGATTTCAACCACGGCTTCACCTACTCCGGTCACCCGGTGGCCGCTGCAGTGGCGCTGGAAAACATCCGCATCATGCGCGATGAAAAAATCGTTAACCGTGTGCATGATGAAACGGCACCGTATTTGCAGAAACGCCTGAGGGAGTTGGCGGATCATCCGCTGGTGGGCGAAGTGCGCGGCGTGGGCATGCTCGGTGCCATTGAACTGGTGCAGGACAAGGCCACCCGCAAGCGCTACGAAGGCAAGGGTGTCGGCATGATCTGCCGCACGTTCTGCTTCGAAAATGGCCTGATCATGCGCGCCGTGGGTGACACCATGATCATTTCGCCGCCGCTGGTGATCAGCAAGGCAGAAATCGACGAGCTGGTGACCAAGGCTCGGCAGTGCCTGGACCTGACTTTGGCGGCATTGCAGGGCTAAGTGCTAGGCTCAGAACGCAGCGGCTTTCGGGTGCTGCGTTCAGGGCAGTTATAAATGAGGCTTTGGTTGAAAGCCGGCCTCGGAACTTGCCAGACTGTCGCCCTGTTTTGTTGCCCTTTGGCTGGGCTACTCAACATTGAAAGCTTGTGGCCCAAAAAAGAAAAAATCGGAGCATCACCAAATGAAGGCATTAGGTTTGAAGAACGCTGGCAAGACCCTCCTCGCCTTGTCCCTGATGGGCGCAATGGCGGGCGCGGCCCAGGCAGACGATAAAGTGCTGCACGTCTACAACTGGTCCGACTACATTGCACCGGACACCATCGCCAACTTTGAAAAAGAGTCGGGCATCAAGGTGGTGTACGACGTTTTTGACAGCAACGAAACCCTGGAAGCCAAGTTGCTGGCAGGCAAGTCCGGTTACGACATTGTCGTGCCGTCGAACAACTTCCTCGCCAAGCAGATCAAGGCCGGTGTCTACCAGGAGTTGGACAAGTCCAAGCTGTCCAACTACGACAACCTGAACAAATCCCTGCTCAAGGCCGTGTCGGTCAGCGACCCGGACAACAAGCACGCCTTCCCGTACATGTGGGGCTCGATCGGCATCGGCTACAACCCGGAGAAGGTCAAGGCCGCGCTGGGCGTGGACAAGATCGACTCGTGGGACGTGCTGCTCAAGCCTGAAAACATCGCCAAGCTCAAAAGCTGCGGCGTGAGCTTCCTCGATTCGCCAACCGAAATGCTGCCGATCGCGCTGCACTACCTGGGCCTGCCGACCGACAGCCAGAAGAAAGACGACCTCAAGCAGGCCGAAGCGCTGTTCCTGAAGATCCGTCCTTCGATCGGCTACTTCCACTCGTCCAAGTACATTTCCGACCTGGCCAACGGCAACATCTGCGTGGCCGTGGGTTACTCGGGTGACATCCAGCAGGCCAAGTCCCGCGCGGCCGAAGCCGGTGGCAAGGTCAAGGTGGCCTATGACATTCCGAAAGAAGGCGCTGGCAGCTTCTTCGACATGGTCGCCATCCCTAAAGATGCCGAGAACGTCGACGCGGCCTACAAGTTCATGAACTACCTGCTCAAGCCGGAAGTCATGGCGTCGATCACCAACAGCGTGCGTTTCCCGAACGGTAACGAGAAGGCCACCGCGCTGGTCGACAAAGACATCACCAGCGACCCGGGCATCTACCCGCCAGCGGATGTGCAGGCCAAGCTCTACGCCATTGCCGACCTGCCGGCTGCGACCCAGCGTGAAATGACACGCAGCTGGACCAAGATCAAGTCCGGTAAGTAAGCGCTGAAACCGGTGGAGGGGCAGTTTGACTGCCCCTCTCACAAATTAAATAACAGAAAGTTTTGCCGGATCGGTTTATCGAGGGTAAGTTGCGCGCCGGTTTTGTTGCCGGGCAACAACTTTGGGCCCAACTATTTAAGAGGACCTCCACTTGCCAATTTCTTTATTTCGCAAAGCCATGCTGGTGGGTGCAGGTATCACGCTGACGTTGAGCGTACAGGCCGCACCGACCGTGCATATTTATAACTGGTCGGATTACATCGGCGACGACACCCTGGCCAACTTCGAAAAGGCCAGCGGCATCAAGCCCGTGTATGACGTGTTTGACTCCAACGAAACCCTGGAAGGCAAGCTGCTGGCCGGGCGTACCGGCTACGACGTGGTGGTGCCGTCCAACCACTTCCTGGGCAAGCAGATCAAGGCCGGGGCATTCCAGAAGCTCGACAAGTCGTTGCTGACAAATTACGCCAACCTTGACCCGGCGCTGCTCAAGCGCCTGGAAAAGAACGACCCGGGCAACCAGTACGCCGTACCGTACCTGTGGGGCACCAATGGCATCGGCTACAACGTCGATAAAGTGAAGGAAGTGCTGGGCGTCGACCATATCGATTCCTGGGCCGTGCTGTTCGAGCCGGAAAACATGAAGAAACTGGCGACGTGCGGCGTGTCGTTCATGGACTCGGCGGACGAAATGCTGCCGGCAGTGCTCAACTACATGGGCCTGAACCCCAACAGCGAGAACCCTGAAGACTACAAGAAGGCCGAAGCCAAGCTGCTCAAAGTGCGGCCCTACGTGACCTACTTCCATTCTTCCAAATACATCTCGGACCTGGCCAACGGCAACATCTGCGTGGCGGCCGGGTTCTCCGGCGATGTGTTCCAGGCCAAGGCTCGCGCAAGCGAAGCGGGCAAGGGCGTGAACATCGCCTACGCGATTCCGAAGGAAGGCGGCAACCTGTGGTTCGACGTGCTGGCCATCCCCAAGGATGCCACCAACGTCAAAGAGGCCCACGCCTTCATCAACTATTTGCTGCAACCTGAGGTGATCGCCCAGGTCAGTGATTACGTCGGTTACGCCAACCCTAACCCAGGGGCGGACAAACTGATGAAGCAATCGATACGCACGGACGAAGCGGTTTACCCACCGCAGGCGGTACTCGACAGGACCTTCGTCAACTTCGAGCTACCCCCGAAAGTGCAACGTTTGATGACCCGTAGCTGGACCAAGGTCAAGACGGGCAAGTAAGGCTCAACCTATCCAAGGTTCGCCCGCCTCGGGCGCACAGAAATTTTTGTTGGGAGTTTCGTAAATGGCAGTTGCCTCCGGCGCCTATAAGAAAGCCCTCGAAGGGGACCAGACACCGAAGAAGGTGCTGGTCAAAATCGACCGGGTCACGAAGAAGTTCGACGAGACGATTGCCGTGGACGATGTGTCCCTGGAAATCAAGAAGGGCGAGATCTTCGCCCTGCTCGGCGGTTCGGGTTCGGGCAAGTCCACCTTGCTGCGCATGCTCGCAGGTTTCGAGCGCCCGACCGAGGGCCGCATCTACCTCGACGGCGAGGACATCACCGACATGCCGCCCTACGAGCGGCCGATCAACATGATGTTCCAGTCCTACGCCCTGTTCCCGCACATGACCGTGGCGCAGAACATCGCCTTCGGCCTGCAACAGGACAAGATCCCCAAGGCCGAGATCGACGCCCGCGTGGCCGAGATGCTCAAACTGGTGCAGATGAGCCAGTACGCCAAGCGCAAGCCGCACCAGTTGTCCGGTGGCCAGCGCCAGCGTGTGGCCCTGGCCCGTTCCCTGGCCAAGCGTCCGAAACTGCTGTTGCTCGATGAGCCCATGGGCGCCCTCGACAAGAAGCTGCGTTCGCAGATGCAACTGGAGTTGGTGGAGATCATCGAGCGCGTGGGCGTGACCTGCGTGATGGTGACACACGACCAGGAAGAGGCCATGACCATGGCCGAGCGCATCGCGATCATGCACCTGGGCTGGATCGCCCAGATCGGCAGCCCGATCGACATTTACGAAACGCCTACCAGCCGCCTGGTGTGCGAGTTCATCGGCAACGTCAACATCTTCGACACCCAAGTGGTCGATGACGCCGAAGGCCACGCGGTGCTCAAGTGCCCGGACCTGGACCGCGACATCTATGTGGGCTACGGCATCGCCACCTCGGTGGAAGACAAGTCGGTAACCTACGCCATCCGCCCGGAAAAACTGTTGGTCACCACCGAAATGCCGACCTGCGAGCACAACTGGTCCAGCGGCAAGGTGCACGATATTGCCTACCTGGGCGGCCATTCGGTGTTCTACGTGGAGTTGCCGAGCGGCAAGCTGGTGCAGTCCTTTGTGGCCAACGCCGAGCGCCGTGGCCAGCGGCCAACCTGGGGTGACCAGGTCTACGTATGGTGGGAAGACGACAGCGGCGTGGTACTGCGCTCATGAACATGAAGAAGCTCAAGCGCCGCCTGCAACGAATAACGCCCAGTGGCCGTCATGCGGTCATTGGCATTCCCTTCCTGTGGCTGTTCCTGTTCTTCATGCTGCCGTTCTTCATCGTCCTGAAGATCAGTTTTGCCGAAGCCGACGTGGCGATCCCGCCGTATACCGAGATCTACACCTTCGTTGAGCAGAAACTGCAGTTGGTGCTCAACCTGGGCAACTACGCGATGCTCGGCGACGACGAGTTGTACATCGCTGCGTACCTGGGCTCGCTGAAAATGGCGTTCTTCAGCACGCTGCTGTGCCTGTTGATCGGCTACCCGATGGCCTATGCCATCGCCAGTGCGCGCAAAGAGATGCAGACCGTGCTGGTGCTGCTGATCATGATGCCGACCTGGACCGCGATCCTGATCCGCGTGTATGCGTGGATGGGCATCCTCAGCAACAACGGTTTGCTCAATGGCTTCCTGCTGTCCATCGGGTTGATCAACGAGCCGCTGCAGATCCTCAACACCAACATCGCGGTGTATATCGGCGTGGTCTATTCGTACCTGCCATTCATGATCCTGCCGCTGTACGCCAACCTGGTGAAACACGACCAGAGCCTGCTGGAAGCCGCTTCGGACCTGGGTTCGAGCACCTTCAACAGCTTCTGGAAGATCACCGTGCCGCTGTCCAAGAACGGCATCATCGCCGGTTGCATGCTGGTGTTCATCCCCGTCGTGGGCGAGTTCGTGATCCCGGAACTGCTGGGCGGCCCGGAAACCCTGATGATCGGTAAAGTGTTGTGGCAAGAGTTCTTCAACAACCGTGACTGGCCGGTGGCCTCTGCCCTGGCGGTGGTGATGCTGGCGATCCTGATCGTGCCGATCATCCTGTTCAACCGCAGCCAAGCCAAAGAGATGGAGGGCAAGGTATGAAGCGCTTCAGTTTCTCGAGTTTCATGCTGGTGGCGGGGTTGCTGTTCATCTACCTGCCGATGCTGATCCTGGTGATCTACTCGTTCAACGAATCCAAGCTGGTAACAGTGTGGGGCGGTTGGTCGATCAAGTGGTACGTGGGCCTTCTGGACAACACCCAGTTGATGGGTTCGGTGGCGCGTTCCCTGGAAATCGCCTGCTACACGGCAGTGGCTGCGGTAGCGCTGGGCACCCTGGCGGCCTTCGTGCTGACGCGCATCAGCCAGTTCAAGGGCCGCACGCTGTTTGGCGGCCTGGTGACCGCGCCATTGGTGATGCCCGAGGTGATCACCGGTCTGTCGCTGTTGCTGCTGTTTGTGGCCATGGCGCAGATGATCGGCTGGCCCCAGGAGCGTGGCATCGTCACCATCTGGATCGCCCACACCACGTTCTGCGCGGCGTATGTGGCGGTGGTGGTGTCGGCGCGCTTGCGTGAGCTGGACCTGTCGATCGAAGAAGCGGCGATGGACCTGGGTGCGCGGCCGTGGAAGGTGTTCTTCCTGATCACCATCCCGATGATTGCGCCGTCGCTGGCGGCGGGCGGCATGATGTCGTTCGCGTTGTCCCTGGATGACCTTGTGCTTGCCAGTTTCGTATCGGGCCCGGGCTCGACGACCCTGCCGATGGAAGTGTTCTCGGCGGTGCGCCTTGGGGTCAAACCCGAAATCAACGCCGTGGCCAGCCTGATCCTGCTGGCGGTGTCGCTGGTGACCTTCCTGGTGTGGTTCTTCAGCCGGCGTGCCGAAGAGATGCGCAAGAAGGCCATTCAGCAAGCGATTGAAGAAGCCGCTGCCGATGGCTGGCAGCAGCCGGACAAGCGCCGGGCAGCTGCACCGGTCTAAATGTGGGAGGGGGCTTGCCCCCGATGACAGTGTGTCAGCCAATGGATATGTGGCTGATGCTCCGCTATCGGGGGCAAGCCCCCTCCCACGTTTGACTGCATTTCAAGTCCAGGGCGACTTGCGGATCACCTCCACAAAATTCATCGGCTTGAACCCCGGCTCCTGATCCACCAGCACATCCGTCTTCACGTTGCCGAACGTGGTCTGCGGACGATGGCGCAAGCCGTCGGCAAACGCGCAGATGATGCACTCCTTGAACCCCTCGCCGCGTGGGTGCGCATGCACCACGGCTTCGCGCTGCAAGCTGGAAAACGCGGCGTAGTCCATGCCCAGCACGTCCATTTCGACGCCGGCCGTCACCAGTGCCACAGTCGGACGCAAATGCTGCGGCACGCCCGGCGTGGTGTGCAGGGCGATGGACAGCCACACCTGTTCGATATCGTCATCGCTCAGCCCGTACGGCTTGAGGAACGCGGCTGCGGCGTTGGCGCCATCCACTTCGAAGCGCTCGTTGTCACTGCGATGCCCCTCCACCAGGCCCAAGTCATGGAACATCGCGCCGACGTAAAGCAGCTCCGGGTTGTAGGCCAGTTGCTTGCGTTCACCGCTCAAGGCGCCGAACAGGAATACCCGGCGCGAGTGGTGGTAGAGCAGGTCGGATTCGACGTCGCGGATGTATTCGGTGGTGGCCTTGGCCAGGGCGCTGTCCGGAATCGGGATGCCGGCGATGGTGGTGGTCATGGTGGTTCTCCTCAACAAAGCGCCGGGGGTGGCGCCGATGAGTCCAGTCTGTTCGCGTGCCCGCCAAGGGGCCATCGCGGCGGGGGAGCGATCCCGGCCAATGTGCTGGCATATCACGCCAAGGGTGTACTCGGGCAAATGTGGGCGCTGGCTTGTCGGATCGCCGCACCGCTGCGATATCATCACCTCGGTATACCTGATGGACCGAGTCGCTTGCATCGCAGGCAAGCCAGCTCCCGCAGGGTTTTGCGTTCGCCCGGACATAAAGGTCTACCCATGCAAAAAACCGTCGCCATCCTGATCTTCCCCGGCGTCCAGTCACTGGACGTGAGCGGTCCCATGGACGTGTTCTGCGAAGCCAACCGTTTTCTGCCGCCGCAGGATCATTACCGGTTGGACGTCATCGGCTTCGGTCACGGCAACATGGTTGCTTCCAACGGCCTGTCATTGCAGGCCCACCGGCACTACAGCGAAGCGTTGCAAGCGTATGACCTGCTGCTGGTGGCGGGTGGTCCGCAGTTGCCCTTCGAAGACTTCGGCGCCGAGTTCGATGCTTGGTTGCGTGGCGCCACGGCGCGTGCGCAGCGCTTCGGCTCGATCTGCAACGGCGCTTTCCTGCTGGCCCGCGCCGGGCTGCTGGACGGGAAAACCGTGACCACCCACTGGAACGATGCGGCGGATCTGGCGCGCTTGTGCCCCACGGCTCAGGTCGAAGCCGACCGTCTCTACGTGCAGGACGGCAGTCTCTACACCTCGGCCGGGGTCACGGCGGGCATCGATCTGTCGTTGTATCTGTTGGCCCAGGATCATGGCCCGGAAGTCGCGCTGAGCGTGGCCAAGCGCCTGGTGGTGTTCACCCAGCGGTCGGGCGGGCAGTCGCAGTTCAGCCCGTTTCTGACGCCCCACGCCGAAACCACCTCGGCGGTAGCGCTGGTGCAGTTGTATGTGTTGGCGAACCTGACCGGGGACCTGACCATTGCCGATCTGGCCAAGGCCGCGAACATGAGCGCACGCAACTTCTCCCGGGTGTTTGCCCGTGAGGCGCGGATCACGCCGGCGGAGTTTGTCGAGCGGGCGCGGGTGGATGCGGCGCGGGTCATGCTGGAAAGCAGCCCCGCACCGCTCAAGACCGTGGCCTACCAATGCGGCTTTCGCGACGCCCAGCACATGCGCAGTGTGTTCAACCGCCGCCTGGGCGTGACGCCGCAACAGTTCCGGCTTAACTTTGCGGCGCCGGTATAGGCGCCGGTTACTGCGGCGCGCGCGCGGGCAACAGCTTCAGTGTCCCGCGCGTATTGGCCGTCACTTCCTCATCGGTGAAATGCGCCTGTTCGTAGCCACCTTCGATGTAGGTTTCGGCCTGGTCGCTGTAGTGTCGGTCAAACGGCACGCCACTTTGCCCGACCGGGTTGATGGTCAGTGCGTGAGCCGCATCGGCGAAGTCGATCAAGCGGCGGGTCGAGGGGCCGTAGGTGACCGGCCACGGCGCCGGGCCGATCATGGCCGACTGGTTGTTCGGCACTTCATGGGTGCCCGGCGCAGGGAACGGGCCGACGTTGAACACCTTGTCCAAAGGCTTCTGCATGCCCAATGGATGGCCGTGGGTCAGGGTATGCGCGGTGCCCCACTGCCATTGGCCCGGGTCATCGCCGAGGGTGGCCTTGAGGTGCGCGAGGCTGTTGTCCCAGGCGAGCTTGACGGTGTCGGCGCGCTTGCCATCCCACCACGGTGAGTCCGGCGTGGCGGCCAGGCGTGGCAGGGCGGCATCGATCACGCGGGTGGTGAGCAGGGTCTTGAACATGCCGTCGCCGAGTTTCGGGTGGAAGGCCGCGTCGGCCAGGTTGAACAGGAACTGGTTGAACAGCGTGGCGCTGGTGGAGTCCAGCGGGTAGTCACCTTTCCAACGTGCAAGCTGCTCCACCAGTTTCAACTCTGCCGGGTCCTTGACCACCTCACGCAGTACCGGCAACAGCGGCGCCAGCAGGCGCGGGCCGAAAGCGGTGGTGGTGCCCAGTTGCAAGGCCTGGCTGTTGTTCACGTCCCATTTCACGCTCTTGTCGCTCAACTGCGCATTCAACTGCCGGCCACGGTCGGCCAGGTTGTAATATCCGGGGATTTCCATGCCGGTGGGCGACGCGGGCTGAGCATTGGCCGACACCACATAGCCGCGTGCCGGGTTTTCTTCCTGCGGGTTGGCGCTGAAGGGGTAGAAACCCGGTTTATCGGCCTGTTCGGTACTGCCATCGAGGATGAAACCGGGGTTGACCCCGGCCGGGCGAATCGGCAATTGCGCCGCTGCCCACCAGCCGATATCGCCCTTGGCGTTGGCCCACACGATATTCAGGCCCGGCGCGGAGACCTTGGCTGCAGCAGCTCGCGCCTTGGCCAGCGTGTCGGCGCGGTTGAGCTGGTAGAAGCCTTCGAGGATAGGGTTCTGGGTATCGAGGAACGCCCACCACATGGCAATCGGGGTCTTGCCGGCGTTCTCGCCGAGCACGTCATTGATGATCGGGCCGTGGGGCGATTGGCGCAGGGTCAACGTCACCGGCGCCTGGCCCTTCACCGCGATCTGTTGCTCGGTGCGGGTCATGTCGACCCACTGGCCGTGGTACCAGACCTGGTTGGCATTGTCCGGGTTGACCTTCTCGGCGATCAGGTCGAGGTCGTCGTTCTGGAACATGGTCAGGCTCCAGCCGAAATCCAGGTTGTGTCCCAGGAATGCCATCGGCACCAGTACGTTGTGATAGCCATACAGCTCGAAACCCGGCGCCGACAGTTGCGCTTCGTACCACACCGATGGCACCGAGAAACGAATATGCGGGTCACCCGCCAGCAACGGCTTGCCGCTCTTGGTACGGTTGCCGCTGATGGCCCAGGCGTTACTGCCTTCGAACTGCGGCAGGCCGTTGTCGGCCAGGGCCTGTTCGCTCAGTGACGCGAGGGCGCCGAGGGTCTGCCAGTCGCTGGCGGCGAGGTTGAGGGCGCCCTTGGGCTGCCAGTCGAGGTCAAAGATTTTCAGGTAGTCGCTGCCCAACTGGTCGCGTACGTAAGTCAGCAAAGGCTCGGTGCGAAACGCGGCGGCAAAGCTGTAGGCCATATACCCGGCGACGCTGATGGTGTCTTCGGCGGTGAACGGCCGCTTGGGGATGCCCAGCACGTCGAACTCCATCGGACGGGCGTGGCTGTCCTGATACTGGTTGATCCCGTCCAGATAGGCTTGCAGGGCCTTCCAGTGCGCCGACTCATGATCCAGTTGCGCCACATAGGTCGCGGCGCGGTCGCGAATGCGCAGGCTGCGGAACAGTTTGTCGGTCTCCAACACCTTCGGCCCGAGCACTTCGGCCAGTTCGCCACGCGCCAGGCGCCGCATGATTTCCATCTGGAATAGACGGTCCTGGGCATGCACATAGCCCAGGGCGCGATACAGGTCGGTTTCGTTCTCGGCGCGGATATGCGGCACGCCACGGTCGTCGTAGCGCACCGTGACCGAGCCTTGCAGGTTGGCCAGCGTCACCGTGCCCTGGCGGGTGGGCTGCTTGCTATAGACGTATGCGCCTGCGCCAAGGGCAGCCAGCACGACCAGAACCGCGAACACCTGCAAGACGCGCTTCATGAACATTCCTTACCAAGAGAGAGGCGGGTTACGAGCCTTTTGGCCACGAACAATAGCAGCCCACCGCCAGGGTGTGAGTAGCATTTATCTCGCGCCCCGCTTCAAGGGCCTTCAGGATCGGCTCAATAAAGCTGTTGCTGGAATTGCACGTAAGGCCCTCGCTGTAGGGCCCGAAATACGCGAGCTTGCCTGTGCGATCCCAGATCCCCACGGCCGGGCTGGCCGGCACCTGGTCGGCGCCGGGCAGGGCGGTGAGGGTTTTCATCGTGCGCAGGTTGTCGGGCAGTTGGCCGTGGCTGCCGGGCTTTTGCAGGGCGTAGAACTCGACGCCTTGGGGCACGTACTGCTCGATCAACTCGCCCAGGTGCTGCTGGTTGCCGACGTTGCACGGGCAGGCTGGGTCCCAGAAGTGCACCAGGCGGATCGGGCCGGGGCCGGCGAGGTCGGCAGGCAGCTTCAATAGATCACCGGAAAACACCGCCGTGTGTTCGCTGAAGGCGCGCAGGTAGCGGCCCTGGAACCAGTCATACGCCGCCCACAGCACGCCGGCGCAGATAACCAGGATCAGGCTGGCGAATAGAGCGGTGCGGTAGGGCTGTCGCATTCAGATGTATCCTCGGAGGTCGCGTAGCTTGCCATGCTTGTCCTGACAGATGAATATCGCAGCTCGATATTCATCTTCGCCGCCAGTCTGGAAGCCTTTATGCCTGTCACCTTTGACCCCGATCATCTGCGCGAAAGCTTGCAGCCCCTGGTGGATGCGCAACCGCTTTCAGCCGAGGCACGGGTCTACCAGCGTTTCTATGGGCTGGACCAGGCGGTGAGTCGCCTGGGGCGCTTCGAGGTGGATGGATTCGAAGTGGTCGCGCAAGTGTGGTGGCCGCCCACACCGGTGGCCACGATGTTCATGTTCCACGGCTTCTACGACCACATGGGGCTGTACCGTCATGTGGTGAAGTGGGCGCTGGACCAGGGCTTCGTGTTGATCGCCTGCGATCTGCCCGGGCATGGGCTGTCCAGCGGCGCACGTGCCAGCATCGACGATTTTGCGGTGTACCAGCACGTGGTGCAGGCCCTGTTTAGCCAGGCCGAAACCCTGCAATTACCACAACCCTGGCACCTGTTCGGGCAAAGCACCGGCGGCGCGGTGGTGGTGGACCACCTGCTCCACCACGGCGCCGACAGCCCCGCCCAGGGCAAGACCTTCCTGCTGTCCCCCCTGGTGCGGCCGCGTGCGTGGGGCTGGTCGCAGGTCAGCTATTACCTGCTGCGCCCCTTCGTCAAAGGCATTGCGCGGCGGTTCAGCGAAAACACCAACGACCCCGCGTTCAAACCGTTCCTTGAAGCCGACCCGCTGCAGCCGCGCCAGTTGCCGACCGCCTGGGTGGGCGCCTTGGCGCGCTGGATCAAACACATCGAAGCCGCACCGCGCAGCCCTCGGCGGCCGGTGATCGTGCAGGGTGAAGAAGACATGACGGTGGACTGGCAGCACAACCTGCAGGTGTTGCGGAGCAAGTTCGACCAGCCGGAGGTGTTGATGCTGCCGCGTGGCAGGCATCACTTGGCCAATGAGATTCCGGAGATTCGCGAGCAGTACTTCAGGTATCTCACCCAGCACCTGAACTAAGACGATCCAAATGTGGGAGGGTGCTTGCCCCTCCCACATTTTTTACTGCGCAAGGCTTGAGGTGCTTTGGCCGACCGCCAGGCCCGCGCGAATAGCGGCAAGGGCTGCCTGGTAATACGCCTTACCTTCCGGCGACTCCGCAAACGTCGCGAATTCTTCCAACTCCGGGTCGGACAGATCCCGATAGACGTACAGCAGCGTGTTGTTCAGATCCTTGTCGATCTGCTGCATCAACCGTTCACGTTGACCGTTCAACATGCCTTGGGCCTGGCCGCCGCCCAGCAGGCCGGGGATCATCTGGCTCAGGCTGTCGGCCGCCACGCCGGCAATCGCCAGGCTGACTTCCGCGCCGGCTTCACGGGCCGGCAGGGCCTGGGCCAGGTGGCCGATGATCAGGCTGCGTGTGGCGCCGGCTTCGATTTTCGGCAAACCCTGGGCGTTTTTCGCCAGTTGGTCACGGCGGGTGGCGAGCAATTCGGCGGCGACAATCTTGCGGCCCAGGGGCGATTGGAAAAACGCCAAGGCAGGCGCAGGGTCCGCCAGGTGTTTGCGCAATTGCGCTTCGGCACGCTGGTCCATGGCCTGGGCGGCAAAGCGTTTATTGCTGTTGTCCACCAGCGCCTGGTACACCGCCGGCGGCAGGCTATTGCGATAGCGTTGCTGGGCGGCACTGAGGGCGTCATTGAAATGCGCACGTTGTTCGGCCCAGCCGGCGACCTTGTACAACTGGTCATGGCCGTCTGCCCAGGCGGGCAAAACGCAGAACATCAGCAAGGAAAAAAACAAACGACGCATAGGGACTCCTGTCAGTCGGCCACTATTGTCCGTGTCGGGCGTAGGATTTGTCGAGAAGTCCTATCAGTCACCTGACTAAAGTGTATTCAGACGCTCGGCGGCTCTGTCGGATTCAGAGGCGTATGGATACTATGCGCGCCATGCAAATGCCCTTCGATCACCCCTTGCTGCAACGTATTGTCGACGACCTGGCCGAAAAGGGCTGGTCCCGACAGGACGGCTTCCTGCCCCAGGCTCTGACCCTGGAACTGGCGGCTGAGTGCCGTAAACGCAAGGCCGAAGGTGAGCTGGCCCCGGCAGCGGTAGGGCGCGGCCCGAGCCAGGAGATCCGTGAAGGCATTCGCGGTGACCACATCCAGTGGCTGGAAGAGGGCGATGCGGCGGTTTGCGACACCTATATGGCGGTGATGGACAGCCTGCGCCTGGCCATGAACCGTGGCCTGTTCCTGGGCCTGGAAGACTTCGAAAGCCATTTCGCGATGTACCCGCCGGGGGCGTTTTACCTCAAGCACCTGGACCGTTTCCGCGACGATGACCGGCGCATGGTCTCGGCGGTGATCTACTTGAACGATGCCTGGCTGCCCGAACATGGCGGCCAGTTGCGCATGTACCTCAAAAACGGCGTCGAATACGACGTGGTGCCCACCGGCGGTAGCCTGGTGGTGTTCCTGTCGGGCGAGGTGCCCCACGAAGTGATGCCCGCCACACGCGAACGCCTGTCCCTCACCGGCTGGTTTCGCCGGCGGGGCAACGAGCCGTTCTGAGCATGCAAAAGATTCTGATCAGCCGCTGCCTGCTCGGGCACAAGGTGCGTTACGACGGTGGCGCCAGCGGGCCGTTCGACCAGTTGGCCGCGTGGCAGGCCGAGGGGCGTGTGGTTGCGATCTGCCCGGAAGTGTCGGGTGGTTTGCCAACGCCACGACCTGCTGCCGAGATCCCAGGCGGGCAGGGTGTGGATGTGTGGGAGGGGCGTGCCCAGGTGCTGACGGCCGAGGGCGAAGATTTCAGCGCAGCGTTCCTTGATGGTGCCCGCCAGGCACTGGCTCTGGTTCAACGCCACGCTATCCGCATCGCCGTGCTCAAGGCCAATAGCCCGTCCTGTGGCAACCTGCTCACCTATGACGGCACTTTTACCGGCGTGAAAGTGAGTGGCGAGGGCGTAACCGCGGCACTGCTCAAGCGCCACGGCGTGCAGGTGTTCAGTGAGCTGGAGCTGCCTGAGGCTGCGCGGGCACTGGCGCGGCTGTAGTCGGGGTTTCTCCTTCAAACCACTTCTGCGACAGCGCCTTTAACCGGCCATCCTCCTTCACCCGCTTCAGCGCGCCGTCCAGGCTCGTCTTGAACGCCGGGTTACCCTTCTGGAACGGGATCACCAAATCAGGCTCCTCGCGATAAACCTCGCTGAAATCGAACTGATCCTCAAGGTCGGCAGTCTTAGCGATATGGTTGATGGCCACGTCGTACTTGCCGGTTGCCACGCCGGGCAGCAAGTCGACGTCATCGGTGGTGATGAACGAGGAGCGCACATCCATTTCCTTTGCCAGCAGCTCACCCAGTTCCACTTCGAAACCGGTGAGTTTGTCGCCTTCCTTGAAGTTGAACGGAGGTGTATTGGCTTCAAGGGCGATGCGCAGTTCGCCACGATCGAACACATCATCGACCAGCTCGGCGTGAGCCAGGGGGCTCAGAAGGGGAAGCAGCAGTAACAGGCCAGGCGAAAAGCGCATGGTCACTCCTAGAGAATTTTTATGTGCGAGGCGCCGGTCAGCATCGCTTTGCTATGGTGTTGAGTGCCTTGGACAGCAATTTGTCGCGAAGTTGTCTTAACCCTACAGATTTCACAGAAAAACTGGAGAAGCGAATGAAAGCCCTTTTGTCCCGTGCCACCCTGGCCTCCCTGATGCTGGGTGCTTCGATGTTGGCAAACGCTGCTGATGTTCCCCGCACCCCCGCACCCAAGGGCGCCGAGGTGTTTATCGTCTCGCCCAAAGATGGCGCCACCGTCGACAAGACCTTCACCGTCAAGTTTGGCGTGAAGGGGCTGGACCTGGAACCGATCGACAAGCAGGTGCCCGGTGCCGGTCACCATCACCTGCTGGTCGACCAGGACGTGAAGTCGCTCAAAGCAGACGAGGCGATCCCGGCCACCGCCACCTCTATCCATTTCGGCAAGGCGCAAACCGAAACCGAACTGACACTGGCCCCAGGCAAGCACACCTTGCAACTGGTGGCGGGCGATAACGTGCACCGCCAGTTCGAGCCCACTGTAGCCTCGAAAGTGATCACGGTTAACGTCAAGTAAGATTTGTTCAGATGCAAAAAAGGGAGCCCCGAGGGGCTCCCTTTTTCGTGGTGCGGTCGAAACCTTAGAACAACACGCGGCTACGGATAGTGCCGTTGATGTGCTGCAGCTTCTCTTGCGCCAGGTCCGAGTACTCGGCGTCGACGTCGATCACCACGTAGCCGACCTTCTCGTTGGTCTGCAGGAACTGACCGGAGATGTTGATGCCGTTTTCCGCGAAGACCTTGTTGATCTCCATCATCACGCCAGGGATGTTCTGGTGGATGTGCAGCAGACGGTGTTTGCCAGGGTGAGCCGGCAGGGCCACTTCCGGGAAGTTCACGGACGATACCGAGGTACCGTTGTCGCTGTACTTGACCAGCTTCTCGGCCACTTCCAGGCCAATGTTGGCTTGGGCTTCAGCGGTGGAACCGCCGATGTGCGGGGTCAGGATCACGTTGTCCAGGCCACGCAGCGGGCTTTCGAAGATGTCGTCGTTGGAGCGAGGCTCAACCGGGAACACGTCGATGGCGGCGCCGATCAGGTGCTTGTCCTTGATCGCATCGGCCAGGGCGTCCAGCTCGACCACGGTGCCGCGTGCGGCGTTGATCAGGATGCCGCCCTTCTTGATGGCGCGGATTTCCTTCTCGCCGATCATCCACTGGGTCTCGGCGGTTTCCGGAACGTGCAGGGTCACGATGTCGGACATGCCCAGCAGCTCGGTCAGGCTGGCCACTTGGGTGGCGTTGCCCAATGGCAGCTTGGTCAGGGTGTCGTAGAAGAACACCTGCATACCGAGGCCTTCAGCCAGGACCGACAACTGAGTGCCGATCGAGCCGTAACCGACGATGCCCAGCTTCTTGCCGCGGATCTCGAAGGAGTTGGCCGCGCTCTTGATCCAGCCGCCACGGTGGCAGGAAGCGTTCTTCTCGGGAATGCCGCGCAACAACAGGATGGCCTCGGCCAGCACCAGCTCCGCCACGGAACGGGTGTTGGAGTACGGTGCGTTGAACACCGCGATGCCGCGCTCGCGCGCAGCAGAGAGGTCGACCTGGTTGGTGCCGATGCAGAAACAGCCGACCGCCACGAGTTTCTTGGCGTGATCGAAGATTTCTTCGGTCAGCTGAGTGCGGGAGCGAATGCCGATAAAGTGCGCGTCGGCGATCTTTTCCTTGAGCTGGGCTTCCGGCAGAGAACTGGTGATGTACTCAATGCTGGAGTACCCGGCGGCCTTCAGTACTTCGACGGCCGATGGGTGGACGCCTTCCAGAAGAAGGAACTTGATCTTGCTCTTATCGAGAGAAGTCTTGCTCATCTGCGTAAACCTGTATCCCGGAGAAAAATGGCAGGGAATCGGATCGCTTAAGCTGACCCGGACGGCAGGAAAGCCGTCACCGCAGAAACGCCCTTGGGCTCTGTCCTGCGGGGGCGGTATGCTAGCATACGCGCCCCGCTAAACACTCATTCCTGCGACGTGAAGCGTTCTCAGGATGACCATGAATTGTTCGAGAGTTCTGTCGATGACCCATCCTGCCCTGATTGATGAGCTAAAGACCCTGGTTGAGCCCGGCAAAGTGCTGACCGATGCAGACTCCCTGGAGGCTTACGGCAAGGATTGGACCAAGCACTTCGCACCCGCCCCGACCGCCATCGTCTTCCCCAAGACCACTGAGCAGGTCCAGGCCATCGTGCGTTGGGCCAATACCCACAAGGTGGCGCTGGTGCCATCCGGTGGGCGTACTGGCCTGTCGGCCGCTGCCGTGGCGGCCAATGGCGAAGTGGTGGTGTCGTTCGACTACATGAACCAGATCCTCGACGTGAACCTCACCGACCGCACCGCCGTGTGCCAGCCGGGCGTGGTCACCAAGCAATTGCAGAACGTTGCCGAAGAAAAAGGCCTGTACTACCCGGTGGACTTCGCGTCGTCGGGTTCCAGCCAGATTGGCGGCAACATCGGCACCAATGCCGGCGGAATCAAGGTCATTCGCTACGGCATGACCCGCAACTGGGTGGCCGGCATGAAGGTCGTCACCGGTAAGGGCGATGTACTGGAGCTGAACCGCGACCTGATCAAGAACGCTACCGGCTACGACATGCGCCAACTGTTCATCGGCGCCGAAGGCACCCTGGGCTTTGTGGTCGAAGCCACCATGCGCCTGGATCGTGCGCCGAAAAACCTCACCGCCATGGTGCTCGGCACTACTGACTTTGATTCGATCATGCCGGTATTGCACGCGTTCCAGAGCAAGCTGGACCTGACCGCCTTCGAGTTCTTCTCCGACAAGGCCCTGGCCAAGGTCATGGGCCGTGGCGACGTGCCGGCGCCGTTCGAAACCGAGTGCCCGTTCTATGCGCTGCTGGAATTCGAAGCAACCACCGAAGAAGTCGCCAACCACGCACTGGAAACCTTCGAGCACTGCGTGGAACAAGGCTGGGTGCTGGACGGTGTAATGAGCCAGAGTGAAACCCAGCTGCACAACCTGTGGAAACTGCGCGAGTACATCTCCGAGACCATTTCCCACTGGACCCCATACAAGAACGATATTTCGGTGACTGTCTCCAAAGTACCGGCGTTCTTGAAGGAAATTGACGCGATCGTCGGCGAGCACTATCCGGACTTCGAAATCGTCTGGTTCGGCCACATCGGCGACGGCAACCTGCACCTGAACATCCTCAAGCCGGAAAACCTGAGCAAGGACGAGTTCTTTGCCAAGTGCGCCACCGTAAACAAGTGGGTGTTCGAAACCGTCGAGAAATACAACGGCTCGATCTCCGCCGAACACGGCGTTGGCATGACCAAGCGCGATTACCTGACCTACAGTCGCTCGCCGGTTGAAATCGAATACATGAAGGCTGTCAAAGCGGTGTTCGACCCGAACGGGATCATGAACCCTGGCAAGATCTTCGCTGTTTAATCGCCCTGAAGGAGTCGTTCCATGAGCTACCAGCACAAGTATGTCGACGGCACCAACATCCACTTTCCGGTGGGGAAAGTGGTGTGTATCGGGCGTAACTACGCCGAACATGCCAAGGAACTGGACAACCCGGTACCGACCGAACCGTTGCTGTTCATCAAGCCGGGCAGCTGTGTGGTGCCGTTGGGCGACAGTTTCACTATCCCCACCGAGCGCGGTTCGGTGCATTACGAAGCGGAGATCGCGGTGTTGATCGGCAAGCCATTGTCGAACAAGCCCAGCCGTGAAGAAGTGCTGGATGCCATCTCCGGCTTCGCCCCGGCTCTGGACCTGACCCTGCGCGACAAGCAGGCCGAGTTGAAAGCCAAGGGCCTGCCGTGGGAAATCGCCAAGTCCTTCGACGGCGCGGCGGTGATTGCGCCGTTCGTGGTGGGCAGTACCTTTGCGGACGTGACCGACATCGGCATCCGCCTGACCATCAATGGCGAGGTGCGCCAGGACGGCAACAGCGCGCAGATGCTCAACCCGATCATCCCGATGATCCAGCACATGGCCGGCTGCTTCTCGCTGCAGGCGGGCGACGTGATCCTCACCGGCACCCCGGCCGGTGTAGGCCCGCTGAATGTGGGGGATGAGTTGGTGCTGGAACTGGCGGGCCAGCATCGTTTTGAAAGCGTTGTTCGTTAAGCACTGACAAAACGTGGTCAAAATTGTGGGAGGGGGCTTGCCCCCGATGGCGGTTTATCAGTCAAACATCTGTTGCCTGACACTCAGCAATCGGGGGCAAGCCCCCTCCCACATCCCAGGCTTTTGCATTTTTTTCACACGCCATCCGGATAATCCTCAGCCTCGTTCGCGCAGGCCCGTTGTTCCTGTGCTATCACCTAACGCTGACTTTCCGGAAAAAGCGCCCAATGGCCGTGTCCCTGCCCTCCGCTTCACCCAAGCCGCGTTCCCGTTTTGCCATGCGCTGGTATTCCTGGCTGTTGCTGACAGGGGTGATCCTGTATGGCGTGGCCTGGGCCCTGCACTGGGATGATCGCGGTGTGTTGTGGGTGCTGGAGCGCTTTGAGACGCCGGCTGAACGCCAGCAGAGCGTATGGCTGCCGGACTACCATGCGGTCATCGATGGCAAGCTCTTACCCGGGATGGAGAAGGACGAAGCGTCAGACGTTGCCTACAACCCACAGACCAAAACCCTGTTTTCCGTGATGGGCAAAAACCCGTTCCTGGCCGAGTTGAGCCTGCAAGGCGATGTATTGCGCAAGATGCCGCTCAACGGCTGGGACAACCCGGAAGGCGTGACCGTGATGGAGAATGGCCTGTTGGCGGTGGTCGACGAGCGCCAGCACACCCTGACCATCGTCAAGGTCGATGCGAGCACCACCCAACTGAACAAGGCCGACTTCACCAGCTATGACCTAGGCCCGTCCAAGGACCAGAACAAGGCCTTCGAAGCCATCACCTGGGACAAGCGTAACCAGCAGTTGATCCTTGGCGAAGAGCGCCCGCCCGCGCTGTTTACCTGGAAAAGCGACGGCGGCCCGACCCTGGCGGGCGATAAACAAACGCTGGCGAGCAAAGAACTGGACATGCGCAACCTCTCGGCCCTGTCCGTCGACCCGCGTACCGGGCATTTGCTGGTGCTGTCGGCCGACTCCCATCTGTTGCTGGAGCTGGACGAGAAGGGCCAGCAAGTCAGCTTCATGACCCTGCTCGGCGGTTTCAACGGCCTCAAGCGCACCATTCCCCGTGCCGAAGGGGTGACCATGGACGAGGAGGGCACGCTGTACATCGTCAGTGAGCCAAACCTGTTCTATCGGTTCGAAAAGCAGAAATAGCACACCGATTACGTCAGATATGTCTCTGTGAGCGGCATCTGCCAGACATCCGGGCGTGTTTAAGTTTAAATTCAGACGGGCGTGATATTCATTCGCCACTTTTGAATTTGAGCCCCCCCGATGCAACGACTAGCCCGCCCCAAACCCCTGTTCATCATGCTTGCGCTGATCGCCCTGGTCAGCGCCGGGGCCGTTGCGCAGCATTTTCGCCTGTTCGAACGTGCCTGGTTCAATTGGCAGGTATGGCGCCAGCCAGCGGACGAACGCTCCATCGGGCTGGCGGACTACCGCGTCACGCTGGAGGCCCAGGCCATTGAGGGGCTCGACGACGATGTCTCGGCCCTGACCTACGACCCGGTGCGCAAAAGCCTGTTCACCGTCACCAATAAAAACGCCGAGCTGATCGAGTTGTCCCTGGAAGGCAAGATCTTGCGGCGCATCCCCTTGATCGGGTTCGGCGATGCCGAAGCCGTGGAGTTCATCAGCGACAACATCTATGTCATCAGCGATGAGCGCCAGCAGCGGCTGATCAAGGTGCATGTGGACGATGACACCCAATTCCTCGACGCCGCCGATGCAGAGCAGATGACCCTGGGTTTGCATGTCGGTGGCAACAAGGGCTTTGAAGGCCTGGCCTACGACTCGGTGGGCAAGCGCCTGTTCGTGGCCAAGGAGCGCGACCCGATGCTGATCTATGAGGTGCATGGCTTCCCGCATTTCAAACCGGAAAAAACCTACTCGGTACACGTGATCAATAACCCCAAGCGCGATGCCGGGTTGTTTGTGCGTGACCTGTCGAGCCTGCAATACGATGAGCGCAGCGGCCATCTGCTGGCGCTGTCGGATGAGTCGTTTCTGGTGCTGGAACTGGATATCGACGGTCGCCCGTTGAGCAGTCTGTCACTGCTCAACGGACGTCATGGCCTGACGAAGCGAGTGCCGCAGGCCGAAGGCATCGCCATGGATGACGAGGGCGCGCTGTACCTCGTCAGCGAGCCTAACCTGTTCTACGTCTTCAAGAAGCCTTGAGGGTTTTGACGCCTTCGGCGGTGCCCAGCAGCAGCACATCGGCCGGACGCGCCGCGAACAGGCCGTTGGTGACCACGCCGACAATCGCGTTGATCTGCGTTTCAAGCTCCACCGGATTGGTGATCTGCATGTTGAACACATCGAGGATAATGTTGCCGTTGTCGGTCAGCACACCTTCACGGTACACCGGGTCGCCGCCCAGCTTCACCAGCTCGCGGGCCACGTGGCTGCGGGCCATCGGGATCACTTCCACTGGTAACGGGAAGGCACCGAGCACCGGCACCAGCTTGCTGGCGTCGGCGATGCAGATGAAGGTCTTGGCCACGGCCGCGACGATCTTCTCGCGGGTCAGGGCTGCGCCGCCGCCCTTGATCAGGTTCAGGTGTTCGTCGCTTTCATCGGCTCCGTCGATGTAGAACTCCAGGTCGCTCACGGTGTTGAGCTCGTACACCGGAATGCCGTGGCCCTTGAGGCGTGCGGCGGTGGCTTCGGAGCTGGCCACGGCGCCATCGAATGCGCCCTTGTGCTGGGCCAGTGCATCGATAAAGCAGTTGGCGGTGGAGCCGGTGCCGACACCGACGATGCTCTTGTCGTCGAGTTTAGGAAGGATTAAATCGACGGCGGCCTGGGCCACTGCCTGTTTGAGTTGATCCTGGGTCATGCGGGCTCCGGAACGGGCGGGGAGTTATCGAGGGGCGCGAGTATAACCCAACAAAACCTCTGGATTCGTGTGGTCGCCCGCCCAAACGCTGGGTTAGACTCCTTGGCCCTGCCCAACCCGCCCAGTGATATCCGCCGATGCTTGAACAGTACGTCAAAAAGATCCTCACCTCGCGCGTTTACGACGTTGCCGTAGAAACACCGTTGCAGACCGCCCGTCAGCTCTCCGAGCGGCTGGGCAACCAGGTCTGGCTCAAGCGTGAAGACTTGCAGCCGGTGTTCTCGTTCAAGATTCGCGGCGCCTATAACAAGCTGACTCAACTGAGCGCCGAAGAACGAGCGCGCGGCGTGGTCACCGCGTCGGCCGGCAACCATGCCCAGGGCCTGGCCCTGGCGGCGAAGGTGCTGGGGGTCAAGGCCACCATCGTGATGCCCAAGACCACGCCTGAAATCAAGGTCGAAGGCGTGCGCTCCCGTGGCGGCAAAGTGGTGCTGCATGGCGATTCGTTCCCGGAAGCCCTGGCCTACTCGCTCAAACTGGTCGACGAAAAAGGCTACGTGTATATCCACCCCTACGATGATCCGCACACCATTGCCGGGCAGGGCACCGTGGCGATGGAGATCCTGCGCCAGCATCCAGGGCCGCTGGACGCGATTTTCGTACCGGTGGGCGGCGGCGGGCTGATCGCCGGTATTGCGGCGTACGTGAAATACCTGCGCCCCGAGATCAAGATCATCGGCGTCGAGCCGGACGACTCCAACTGCCTGCAAGCCGCCATGGCTGCTGGCGAGCGCGTTGTGCTGCCGACCGTGGGCATCTTTGCCGATGGCGTGGCGGTGGCGCAGATCGGCCAGCACACCTTCGACATCTGCAAGGACTATGTGGATGAAGTGATCACCGTGAACACCGACGAGATCTGTGCGGCGATCAAGGACATCTACGACGATACCCGTTCCATCACCGAGCCGGCAGGGGCTTTGGGCGTGGCCGGGATCAAGAAGTACGTCGAGACCCGTGGTGTCACCGGACAGACCCTGGTCGCCATCGACTCCGGCGCCAACGTCAACTTCGACCGCCTGCGCCACGTGGCCGAACGCGCCGAGCTGGGTGAAGGCCGCGAAGCCATCATCGCCGTGACCATCCCCGAGAAGCCCGGCAGCTTCAAGGCGTTCTGCGAGGCCGTGGGTAAACGCCAGATCACCGAATTCAACTACCGCTACCACTCCGGCAGCGAGGCGCACATCTTTGTCGGCGTACAGACCCATCCGGAAAACGATCCGCGCAGTGCCCTGATCGCCAGTCTGACCCGCCAGGGGTTCCCGGTGCTGGACCTGACCGAGAACGAACTGGCCAAGTTGCACATTCGTCACATGGTGGGCGGGCACGCGGCCAAGGTCAGCGATGAAGTGGTGTTGCGCTTCGAGTTTCCGGAGCGTCCGGGGGCGTTGTTCAACTTTCTTAACAAATTGGGCGGGCGCTGGAACATCTCGATGTTCCACTATCGCAACCACGGCGCAGCAGACGGCCGTGTAGTCGCCGGCCTGCAAGTGCCGGCGGATGAACGTCACCTGGTACCGGCCGCCCTGGAAGCCATCGGCTACCCGTACTGGGATGAAAGCGATAACCCGGCCTACAAACTGTTCCTCGGTTGAGCGACTACGCTGAAGGGGCGGCCTTCAAGGAAAACGACACATGGAAACCCTGACCACCCTGAAAGTTATCCACATGGCAGCCACCGTGGTGTTGCTGCTCAGTGGCCTTGGCCTGGCGCTGCTGGCCTGGCGCAAACGCAGCGCCGGCCCGGCGGTGACCGTGCAGCGCCCGTGGGCGTTCGTCTGGTTGCTGATGGGCGCGTGCGTGGTCAGCATGCCGTTTACCGGCTGGTGGCTGGTGTACCTGGTTGGCTGGCCGCTGGGCCAGACCTGGATCCTGGGTTCCAGCATCCTCTATACCGTGGCGGCGCTGGCCTGGTTCTGGCTGGTGGCGCGGCTCAATCGCCTGCGCAAAGGCGAGGGTGGTAGCCTGAACTTCACGCTGGTGCTGGCGGTGGTCAGTCTGGCGGGGTTTGTGGCGATTGCCGGTCTGATGGGCGCCAAGCCGGTTTAAGGCTTTGGACCGAGTCGTCTGCATCGGGGGCAAGCCCCCTCCCACATTTTGACCGTGTGAACCCGATCAAGTGTGGGAGGGGGCTTGCCCCCGATAGCTTCATCAGCTGCGCAGCGTGATCACCGGCCAGCCGCGTTTCTCGGCCTCGGCCCGCAGATTCGGGTCCGGATCCACCGCCACCGGGTGAGTCACTTGCTCCAGCAGCGGCAAGTCGTTCATCGAGTCGCTATAGAAATAGCTGTCTTGCAGGCTGTACCCGGTTTCTTCCAGCCAGCGGTTCAAGCGGGTCACCTTTCCTTCACGGAAGCACGGCACATCGGTGCTGCGCCCGGTGTAGCGGCCGTTTTCCATCTCGCACTCGGTGGCGATCAAGGTTTCAACGCCCAGGCGTGCGGCAATCGGCGCGGTGACGAAACGGTTGGTGGCGGTGATGATGACCAACTTGTCACCGGCGGCGCGGTGTTTGGCCAGCAGCTCAATGGCCAGCGGCAGCATGATCGGCTCGATGCAGTCGCGCATATAGTCGTTGTGCCACTCGTTCAACTGGGTGATCTCGGTGCGGCCGAGGATCTCCAGGCAGAAGTTCAGGTAGGCGGCGTTGTCCAGCTTGCCGGCCAGGTAATCCTGGTAGAACTCGTCGTTGCGGGCCTTGTAGGCCACCGGGTCGAGAATCCCGCGTTCACAGAGGTAATCGCCCCAGGCGTGATCGCTGTCACCGCCGAGAAGGGTGTTGTCCAAGTCGAATAAAGCCAGGCGCATTGCAGTTACTCGCTGAAAAGTCTGTAAAAAGGCGTCCAGAATACGGTCTTTTCACAAGAGTGCACATAAGGTACGAAGCCTCGTTGCCGCTTCATCAACCTTTGTGGAACAATGCGGCGACATGCGTTTGCGAGGTTGTTGCCGTGATCGACCCCGATGGTTTCCGTCCTAATGTCGGGATTATTCTTACGAATGATGCCGGACAGGTGCTATGGGCTCGCCGAATCAACCAAGATGCCTGGCAGTTTCCTCAAGGTGGAATCAACCCCGACGAGACCCCTGAAGACGCCTTGTACCGCGAGTTGAACGAAGAAGTCGGCCTTGAGCGCGAAGATGTGCAGATTCTGGCCTGTACCCGTGGCTGGTTGCGCTATCGTTTGCCGCAACGCCTGGTGCGTACCCACAGCCAACCGCTGTGTATCGGCCAGAAGCAGAAATGGTTTCTCCTGCGCCTGATCTCCAATGAGCAGCGGGTGCGGATGGATTTGACCGGTAAACCGGAGTTCGATGGCTGGCGCTGGGTCAGCTATTGGTATCCGTTGGGCCAGGTGGTGACATTCAAGCGCGAGGTTTATCGTCGCGCGCTCAAAGAGCTTGCCCCGCGCCTTTTAGCGCGCGACTGACGACGGAGTTCGACCCCGAGCCATGCTCAATACGCTGCGCAAGATCGTCCAGGAAGTTAACTCCGCCAAGGATCTCAAGGCGGCGTTGGGGATTATTGTGTTGCGCGTCAAGGAAGCCATGGGCAGCCAGGTCTGCTCGGTTTACCTGCTGGACCCCGAGACCAACCGTTTTGTGCTGATGGCCACGGAGGGCTTGAACAAGCGCTCCATCGGCAAGGTCAGCATGGCGCCCAATGAAGGTCTGGTGGGCCTGGTGGGGACGCGTGAAGAACCCCTGAACCTTGAAAACGCGGCCGATCACCCGCGTTATCGCTACTTTGCCGAAACCGGTGAAGAGCGTTACGCCTCGTTCCTTGGGGCACCGATCATTCACCACCGCCGCGTCGTCGGCGTGTTGGTCATCCAGCAGAAAGAGCGCCGTCAGTTCGACGAAGGTGAAGAAGCCTTCCTCGTGACCATGAGCGCGCAGCTCGCCGGGGTTATCGCCCACGCCGAGGCCACTGGCTCGATTCGCGGCCTGGGGCGCGAAGGCAAGGGTATCCAGGAAGCCAAGTTCGTTGGTGTACCCGGTTCGCCAGGCGCTGCGGTCGGTACGGCGGTGGTCATGCTACCGCCGGCGGATCTGGACGTGGTGCCGGACAAGACCGTCACCGACATCGACGCTGAAATCAAACTGTTCAAGACCGCCCTGGAAGGCGTGCGCGCCGACATGCGCAACCTGTCGACCAAGCTGGCCACCCAACTGCGCCCCGAAGAGCGCGCGCTGTTCGACGTGTACCAGATGATGCTCGACGACGCGTCGCTGGGTAATGAAGTCAAGACCGTGATCAAGACCGGCCAGTGGGCCCAGGGTGCGCTGCGCCAGGTGGTCACCGATCACGTCAACCGTTTCGAACTGATGGACGACGCCTACCTGCGCGAACGGGCCTCGGATGTGCGCGACCTCGGTCGCCGTCTGCTGGCGTACCTGCAGGAAGATCGCACCACCAACCTGGTCTACCCCGACAACACCATCCTGATCAGCGAAGAGCTGACCGCGACGATGCTTGGCGAAGTGCCGGAAGGCAAACTGGTCGGCCTGGTGTCGGTACTCGGCTCGGGTAACTCCCACGTCGCGATCCTGGCCCGGGCCATGGGCATCCCGACGGTGATGGGCCTGGTAGACCTGCCGTATTCCAAGGTGGATGGTATCGACATGATTGTCGATGGCCATCGCGGCGAAGTCTTCACCAACCCCAGCGAAGTGCTGCGCAAGCAATACGCCGAAGTGGTCGAGGAAGAGAAGCAACTGGCGCTGGGCCTCGATTCATTGCGCGAGTTGCCATGCGTGACCACCGATGGTCACCGTGTGCCGCTGCTGGTGAATACCGGCCTGCTCGCCGACGTGGCCCGTGCGCAACAGCGTGGCGCCGAAGGGGTGGGGCTGTACCGCACAGAAGTGCCGTTCATGATCAACCAGCGTTTCCCGAGCGAGAAGGAGCAGCTGGCGATTTATCGCGAGCAACTGCAGGCCTTCCACCCGTTGCCGGTGACCATGCGCAGCCTGGACATCGGCGGCGACAAGTCACTGTCGTATTTCCCGATCAAAGAGGACAACCCGTTCCTCGGCTGGCGCGGCATTCGCGTCACCCTCGACCACCCGGAAATCTTCCTGGTTCAGACCCGCGCCATGCTCAAGGCCAGCGAAGGCCTGAACAACCTGCGCATCCTGCTGCCGATGATCTCCGGCACCCATGAGCTGGAAGAGGCGCTGCACCTGATCCACCGCGCCTGGGGCGAAGTACGCGATGAAGGCGCCGACGTACCGATGCCGCCGATTGGCGTGATGATCGAGATCCCGGCGGCGGTGTACCAGGCCAAGGAACTGGCGCGGCAGGTGGACTTCCTGTCAGTGGGGTCCAACGACCTGACTCAATACCTGCTGGCTGTGGACCGTAACAACCCACGGGTGGCCGACCTCTACGACTACCTGCACCCGGCGGTGCTGCAAGCCCTGCAACATGTGGTGCGCGACGCCCATGCCGAAGGCAAGCCGGTGAGCATCTGCGGCGAAATGGCTGGTGACCCGGCGGCGGCGGTGCTGTTGATGGCGATGGGCTTTGACAGCCTGTCGATGAACGCCACCAACTTGCCTAAGGTGAAGTGGATGCTGCGCCAGGTGGAGCTGAGCATGGCCAAGGAGCTGCTGGCGAAGTTGATGACTATCGACAACCCGCAGGTTATCCACAGCTCGTTGCAGTTAGCCTTGAAAAACCTGGGACTGACGCGGATGATCAACCCGGCCTCGGCCAAAACCTTGTAAGGCCTGACACAAATCAAAATGTGGGAGGGGGCTTGCCCCCGATGAGGGAGTGTCAGCAGCAAATGTGTTGCTGACACACCGCTATCGGGGGCAAGCCCCCTCCCACATTTGGTTTTGTGGTGTGGCTAGATATTGAGTTCAACCTCGCCAAGCCGCCCACCATGCGGCCCAAAACTGCGCTCCACCATCCGCCGCGACCCATCCGCATTCACGATCAACGCCGTACTCGCCCTGGTCCCATAACTTGGGCTGGCGATAAACACGCTCGACAATAAACTTTCCGTCGCCAACCCCACCCCTGTATCTGGCAGATCGGCAAACGGCGCTGTCTGCGGATCACTCAAAATCCCCAACAGTGCCTCCGGCTGCGGATCATCCAACAGCGCGCTCAACGCCGCCCTGGCCTTGAGCAACTTGGGCCACGGCGTATCCAGCCCCGCGTTGGATAGCCCATACACCCCGGCCTTCAGGCGCGTGGGCTCGGTATGGTTGGCGTTGTAATGCCACAGCTCATCCCGCGTGCCCACCAGCAGATTGAATCCGGCATATTCAATCGAACGGCCGTTAACATCGGCTAAATATTCGTCAATCGGCAGCGAACCGTTGAGAAACCGCGCCACTAATTCCCCCCGTGACTTACGGGCCGGCGGTTGATGAGGATCACGGATATTGGTCAGGGCAGCGAAGCGCCCGTCGGCGTTCACGCCCAGCCAAGTGCCACCGGCTTCCTGGTCACGGCCGGCGTACACCTGTGGCGCATCCGGCCACTGGGCCAGCGGCAGGCTGGGGCGGGCGTAGAACTCATCGCGGTTGGCCGCGACGATCAGCGGCTGGGCGTGGCCCGGCCGCCAGGCAAAAACAATCAGGCACATCAGGCGATCCCTTTTGTGTTTTCAACCACTCTACCCACTCAAGCAGAGGCGTTCCATCGTATCCAGTTGGGTCGCATGCCTTCCATCCGTTAACATGCCGGACTTGGTTCGGGGGCTCCCATGGAATTTCTGCTGTATTTGCTGCTCGGCGCCTGTGCGGGCGTGCTCGCCGGGCTGTTCGGCGTGGGCGGCGGGATCATCATCGTGCCGGTGCTGGTGTTCAGCTTCACCTTGCAGGGGTTTGACCCGCAGGTCCTTACCCACCTGGCGGTGGGTACTTCCCTGGCGACGATCATCTTTACCTCGGTGAATGCCGTGCGTGAACACCACCGGCGGGGCGCGGTGCGTTGGCCGATCTTTGTGTGGATGACCGTGGGCATCCTGATTGGCGCCGGCTTTGGCGCGCTGACTGCCGAGGCGATTTCCGGCCCGCACCTGCAAAAGATCATTGGCGTGTTTGCCTTGCTGGTGGCCGTGCAGCTGGCCCTGGAGGTCAAGCCCAAGGCCAGCCGTACGGTGCCGGGCAAGGTTGGCCTGACCGTGGCGGGGACGTTTATCGGCTGGGCCTCGGCGATTTTCGGAATTGGCGGCGGTTCGCTGACCGTGCCGTTCCTGACCTGGCGCAGCGTGCCGATGCAGCAGGCGGTGGCCACTTCATCGGCCTGTGGCTTGCCGATTGCGGTGGCCAGTGCATTAAGTTTCATGATTCTGGGCTGGCATGACCCGCTGTTGCCCGCTCATAGTCTAGGGTTCGTGTATTTGCCAGCGCTGTTGGGCATTGCCCTGACCAGCATGGTGTTCGCCCGTTTCGGCGCACGCCTGGCGCATCGCTTGTCGCCGCGGTTGCTCAAGCGGTTGTTCGCCGGGTTGCTGTTCTGTGTCGGTTTGAACTTTTTGCTTTGAAAAAACTTGAGTAATGCAGGCTTAATCGCGGCCCGGCATGGTCCGCACGCCTAACGAATGATTTAACGAGGAGTCGCAATGCTGCCTTACCCGCAGATCGACCCGGTGGCCCTGGCCATCGGTCCGCTGAAAATCCACTGGTACGGGTTGATGTACCTGATCGGCATCGGCGGTGCCTGGTTTCTGGCCTCCCGACGCCTGAACCGGTTCGACCCGACCTGGACCAAGGAGAAACTCTCCGACATGGTCTTCTGGCTGTCGATGGGGGTGATTGTCGGCGGGCGACTCGGCTACGTGCTGTTCTATGATCTGTCCGCGTACATCGCCAACCCGACATTGATCTTCGAAGTATGGAAAGGCGGCATGGCGTTCCACGGCGGCTTTATCGGTGTGATGATCGCTGCCTGGTGGTTCGGTCGCCGCAACGGCAAGTCGTTCTTCCAACTGATGGACTTCGTCGCGCCGATGGTGCCGATCGGCCTGGGCGCCGGGCGTATCGGCAACTTCATCAACGCCGAGTTGTGGGGCAAGCCGACCGACGTGCCGTGGGCCATGGTGTTCCCGCCGTTCAGCGATCCGGCGCAACTGCCGCGCCACCCGTCGCAGCTCTACCAGTTTGCGTTGGAAGGCGTGGCGCTGTTCCTTATCCTGTACATCTTTTCGCGCAAACCGCGCCCGACCATGGCGGTTTCCGGCATGTTCGCGCTGTTCTATGGGATCTTCCGCTTTATCGTCGAGTTCGTGCGTGTGCCGGATGCGCAACTGGGCTACCTGGCGTTCGGTTGGGTGACCATGGGCCAGATCCTCAGCCTGCCGATGATCATCGGTGGCCTGGGCCTGCTGTGGTGGGCGTACAACCGCCCGCAACCTCTGAAGAACACCGCGCTTTAAATTCGAATGCCCAGGTCTTTATCTGGCCTGGGCTTCAACGATACGGGTACCAACATGAAGCAATATCTCGAGCTACTGAACGACGTCGTGACCAATGGATTGACCAAGGGCGATCGCACCGGTACCGGCACCAAAGCCGTGTTTGCCCGTCAGTATCGGCATAACCTGGCCGACGGCTTCCCGCTGCTGACCACCAAGAAGCTTCACTTCAAAAGCATTGCCAATGAACTGATCTGGATGTTGAGCGGCAACACCAACATCAAGTGGCTGAACGAAAACGGCGTGCGCATCTGGGACGAATGGGCCACCGAAGACGGCGATCTGGGCCCGGTGTACGGCGAACAGTGGACCGCCTGGCCAACCAAGGACGGCGGCACGATCAACCAGATCGACTACATGGTCCACACCCTCAAGACCAACCCCAACAGCCGCCGCATCCTGTTCCACGGCTGGAACGTCGAGTACCTGCCGGACGAAACCAAGAGCCCCCAGGAAAACGCCCGCAACGGCAAACAAGCCCTGCCACCGTGCCACCTGCTGTACCAGGCGTTCGTGCATGACGGTCACCTGTCGATGCAGCTGTATATCCGCAGCTCCGACGTCTTCCTCGGCCTGCCGTACAACACCGCCGCGCTGGCCTTGCTCACCCATATGCTGGCCCAGCAGTGCGACCTGATCCCCCATGAGATCATCGTCACCACCGGCGACACCCACGCCTACAGCAACCACATGGACCAGATCCGCACCCAGCTGGCGCGCACGCCGAAGAAGCTGCCGGAACTGGTGATCAAGCGCAAACCTGCGTCGATCTACGACTATAAGTTCGAAGACTTCGAGATCGTGGGCTACGACGCCGACCCAAGCATCAAGGCTGACGTCGCCATCTAACGACTGTCCTGGTGTTAAAGTGTGGGCTTGTGTGGGAGGGGGCTTGCCCCCGATAGCGGTGGATCAGCCAAGTATTGGGTGGCTGAAACTCCCCATCGGGGCAAGCCCCCTCCCACATTGGAACCGTGTTGCCTTGAGTTAATGGCCGTGGCTTCTGCCCACATGTGAGGGCTCGGCCTCGCTGGCGGCAACACCTCCGCTGACCTCCAGTTGCTGCAAAATCCCACAGTGATCCCCGCCACCACAGCGCTGGCGCAGGTCCAGCAATTGCTCCTGCAACGCCAACAGCCCATCGATCCGCGCTTTCACGTGGTGGATATGCTCGTCGATCAGCGCATTCACGCTTTCGCACTGGTCCTGGGGGCTGTCCCGTAGCCCCAGCAGGCTGCGGATTTCTTCCAGGGTCATGTCCAGGCTGCGGCAATTGCGGATAAACACCAACCGCTCGGTGTGTGCCTGGGTGTATACGCGGTAGTTGGCATCGGTGCGCGCCGGCGGCGGCAGCAGGCCTTCCTTCTCGTAGTAACGGATGGTTTCCACCGGGCAGTCGGTCAGTTTGGCCAGTTCGCCGATCTTCATCGCAACAATCTCCAAATGGGTGCTTGACCCTATAGTGGCTACAGGGTCTTTACTTGGCAACAGGCACCTTTACGGACGCGACAGAATGAGCGATTCCATCCACACCCCGCATAAACACGAGCATGATCACGATCATGGCCCGAAAAAACTCACGCCCGTGCATGACCATGGCCACGGTGGCTCCTGCTGTTCCGGCACCCCGGCCCCGGCGTTGGTGCAATTGAGCGAAGCGCCCACCGCCGGCTCGCGGCTGAGCACCTTTCGCATCGAAGCCATGGACTGCCCCACCGAGCAGACGCTGATCCAGAACAAACTGGGCAAGCTTGCGGGTGTGCAGCAACTGGAATTCAACCTGATCAACCGCATCCTCGGTGTCACCCACGACCTGCCGACGACGGCGCCGATCATTGACGCCATCAAGTCCCTGGGCATGCAGGCCGATCCCATCGAAGAAGGCACACCCGCCGCCGAACCGCCCGCCAAGAAACACTGGTGGCCGCTGGCGTTGTCCGGCATCGGCGCGTTGGGCGCCGAAGTGCTGCACTCCACCAGCGCCGCGCCGACCTGGGTGATTGCCATCGTCGCGCTGGTGTCGATCCTCAGTGGCGGGCTCACCACCTATAAGAAGGGCTGGATTGCCCTGAAAAACCTCAACCTGAACATCAATGCCCTGATGAGCATCGCGGTAACCGGTGCGATCCTGATCGGCCAGTGGCCGGAAGCGGCGATGGTGATGTTCCTGTTCACCGTGGCCGAGTTGATCGAAGCCAAATCCCTGGACCGTGCGCGCAATGCCATCAGCGGCTTGATGCAGATGACGCCCGAGCAGGCCACCGTGCAACAGGCTGATGGTTCGTGGGCTGAGCAAGAGGTCAAGAGTATCGATCTTGGCGCCATCGTGCGGGTAAAGCCTGGCGAGCGCATCGGCCTGGACGGCGAAGTCACCGCTGGCCAATCCACCATCGACCAGGCGCCGATCACTGGTGAAAGCCTGCCGATTGAAAAGACCGTGGGCGACAAAGTCTTCGCCGGCACCATCAACCAGGCTGGCTCCCTGGAATATAAAGTCACTGCCGCCGCCAACAACTCCACCCTGGCGCGCATCATTCACGCGGTGGAGCAGGCCCAGGGCGCACGGGCACCGACCCAGCGCTTCGTCGACAGCTTCTCGAAAATCTACACCCCGGCGGTGTTCCTGTTTGCCCTGGGCGTGGCGGTGATCCCGCCGTTGTTCATGGCCGGCGCCTGGTTCGACTGGATCTACCGCGCCCTGGTGCTGCTGGTGGTCGCCTGCCCGTGTGCACTGGTGATTTCCACCCCGGTGACTATCGTCAGCGGCCTCGCGGCGGCAGCGCGCAAAGGCATCCTGATCAAGGGCGGCGTGTACCTGGAGGGCGGTTACAAGCTCGATTACCTGGCTCTCGACAAGACCGGCACCATTACCCACGGTAAACCGGTGCAAACCGATTACCTGGCGCTATTCCCCAACGTCGAAGACAGCGCACCGGCATTGGCCGCCAGCCTGGCTGGGCGTTCCGATCACCCGGTGTCGCTGGCGATCGCCAATGCGGCTGTGGATAAAAATCTGCCTACCCACGTTGTGGATAACTTTGCCGCCCTGGCCGGTCGCGGCGTGCGCGGCGAGATCAACGGCGAAACCTACCATTTGGGCAACCACCGCCTGGTGGAAGACCTGGGCCTGTGCTCGCCGGCGCTGGAAGAAAAACTCTTCGCCCTGGAGAAACAAGGTAAGTCCGTGGTGCTGCTGCTCGACAAGTCCGGCCCACTGGCGCTGTTCGCCGTGGCCGACACGGTCAAGGACAGCAGCCGCGAAGCCATCCAGCAGTTGCACGAACTGGGCATCAAGACTTTGATGCTTACCGGTGACAACACCCACACCGCCCAGGCGATTGCCGCGCAGGTTGGTATCGACCAGGCCCAGGGCGACCTGTTGCCGACCGACAAGCTGCAAGCCATCGAAACCCTCTACGGCCAAGGCCACCGCGTGGGCATGGTCGGCGACGGCATCAACGACGCCCCGGCCCTGGCCCGCGCCGAGATCGGCTTTGCCATGGCTGCAGCGGGTACCGACACGGCTATCGAGACTGCTGATGTGGCCTTGATGGACGATGACCTGCGCAAGATTCCGGCTTTCATTCGTCTGTCGCGGCAAACGTCGAGTATCCTCAAGCAGAACATCGCCCTGGCGCTGGTGATCAAGGCGATCTTCCTCGCGGTCACCTTCCTGGGCATGGCCACGATGTGGATGGCGGTGTTCGCCGACATGGGCGTGAGCTTGCTGGTGGTGTTCAACGGCCTGCGCCTGTTGCGCAAATAGACGATGAGAGGGTGGTGTGCTGAGTGCCGAGTTGAAGGCGTTTTATATGGTCGCCCGCCTGGGCAGCATTACCCAGGCGGCGAAAAAACTCGGCCTGAGCCAACCCACGGTCACCACCCAGATCCGCAATCTGGAAAGCCAATACGGCATTGAATTGTTCTACCGTGGCGGGCGTCGCCTCACCGTCAGCGACGAGGGCGCGCGGCTGCTGCCGATGGTCAAGGCGCTGTTGCAGCAGGAAGCGGATATCGAGTTTTTCCTGCGCAACAACGGCCAGGTCCAGGGCGCACTGAGGATTGCCGCGACGGCGCCGTACTACATCCTCGACCTGGTCAAAGCCTTTCGCGAACGCCTGCCGCAGGTGGAAGTGTCGGTGGAAATCGGCAACTCCCAGCAGGTGCTCGAAGCGCTGGACGATTACCGCGTCGACGTTGCCGCCTCCTCGCAATTGCTGGAAGACCCACGCCTGATTCGCCGCGTACTGGGCACCGACCCGTTGGTGCTGGCGGTGCACCGCAACCATCCGTTGGCCAAGCTCGACCATGTGCCGCTCAACGCGTTGGCCGGGCACACGCTGTTGATGCGTGAAGCGGGCTCTACCACGCGACGTTTGACCGAAGAACTGTTGCAGAGCGCAGGTGTGAGCTTCGGACCGCTGCTGGAAATCGGCAGCCGCGAGTCGATTCGTGAAGCGGTGCTGCGCAACATCGGCATCAGCATCATTGCCCGCCAGGAAGTGCCCCATGACCCGCAATTGCGCGTGCTGACCATCGAGAACGCGCCGCAGATTCCGGAGTATCTGTACTGCCTCAAAGAACGGAAAAGTGCTCGCCTGCCGGCGGCTTTTCTGGGGTTGGCGCAGGAAATGTCGCCGCTCTGAAGCGTGGTGATCGCCTTGAGGGCCAATCGGGGGCAAGCCCCCTCCCACACGTTTCGGGTTCACACGCTCGGAATGTGGGAGGGGGCTTGCCCCCGATAGCGATAGACCAGGCAACTCACCGCTGAGAGCCCTACCCAAATCCACGAATACCACTATCACCGGGTTTTGCCTTTCTGCCACACCAGGGACGCATTGCCCCCCTAGCATGGCCTTCATCCGTTCGATGAGGTGCCTTGCATGAACACAGCCCTGACCCAACCCGGCGCGCCCATGAAGGTGCGGGGTATCCAGAAACGCTTCGGTGCGTTTACCGCGCTGGATAACGTGTCCCTGGACGTCGCCGCTGGCGAGTTGGTGTGCCTGCTGGGCCCGTCCGGTTGCGGCAAGACCACCTTGCTGCGCTGTATCGCCGGCCTGGAACGCCAGGACAGCGGCGAGCTTTACCTGGGCAACCGCGATGTTTCCCTGCTGCCGCCCCAGGCGCGGGACTACGGCATCCTGTTCCAGTCCTACGCGTTGTTTCCCAACCTCACCGTTGAAGCGAACATCGGCTACGGCCTCACCGGCAGTGGTCGCGATGAAGTGCGCCAGCGCGTCGGCCAGATGCTCGAACTGGTCGGCCTGGTCGGTAGCGAAAAGAAATACCCCGGTCAGCTGTCCGGCGGCCAGCAGCAACGCGTCGCTTTGGCCCGTGCCTTGGCGCCCGCGCCTTCGTTGTTGTTGCTGGATGAACCGATGTCGGCCCTCGACGCCCGCGTGCGTGAGCATCTGTGTACCGAGCTGCGCCAACTGCAACGGCGCCTGGGCATTACCACGCTGATGGTCACCCACAATCAGGATGAAGCGATGCTGATGGCCGACCGCATCGCCGTGATGAACAACGGCAAGGTCGAGCAATACGCCACGCCCCAGGAGATCTACGACCGTCCGGCCACGCCGTTCGTGGCGGAGTTTGTCGGCCAGGGCAATTGGCTGCCGTTCAGCCGCAACAGTGCCAGTCACGCCCAGGTCGGCGGGATGAACATGCGCCTGGCCGACGATGCCGGCATGGCCAAGTCCGGGCGCCTGTTCTGTCGCCCGGAGGCGATCAGCGTCAACCCGCCGGTGCATGAAGAAAACCTGTTCCCGGCCAAGGTGCGCGAGATCACCTTCCTTGGCAACCGCTGCCGCATGAGCTTTGAGCTGGAGCAATTGCCCGGCCACCCGCTGCTCGCCGAACTGGCCCCGGAAGCCATGCCGCGCCTGGGGGCACAGCACATCTGGGTGGCCTTGCCGCCGCGCAGCCTGCAGGTGTTTGCCTGAGATGGCTGCTGTGATGACACTGCCACGCCAGGTTTCCCGCGCCGAAACCGGCGACAGAATTTTCGTCGTCGGCGGTAAACTGCTGTGGCTGTTGCTGTTGGGTATCGCTGTATTGATGCCGTTGCTGGCGATCTTCTGGCGCGGTTTCAGCAGCGAGGCCGGGCAGGGCGGTGGCCTGGTGGCGGCGCGGGAGCTGGTGACCAGCGCCAACTTCCATTGGCTGCTGGGCAATAGCCTGAAAGTGTCCCTGAGCGTGGCGGCCATCGTCGTACCGCTGGCCTACCTGTTTGCCTACGCCCTGCAACGCACCTTGATTCCCGGCAAGGCGATCTGGCGCGGTATGTCACTGCTGCCGCTGATGGCGCCGTCGATGCTGCCGGGCATTGCGCTGGTCTATCTGTTTGGCAACCAGGGCATGCTGCGCGGGCTGCTTTCGGAGAACATCTACGGTTTCTGGGGCATTGTGCTGGGGGAGGTGATCTACACCTTCCCACATGCCTTGATGATTCTGCTGTCGGCGCTGTCCCTGGCGGATGCACGCCTGTTCGATGCCGCCTCCAGCATGGGCGCCAGCCCGGCCCGGGCGTTTCGCAGCATCACCTGGCCGGCCACGCGCCAGGCGGTGTTCGCCGCGTTTTGCCTGGTGTTCACCCTGACCATCACCGACTTCGGTGTGCCCGTGGTGGTGGGTGGCGATTATCAGGTGCTGGCCCTGGAGGCCTACAAGGCGGTGGTCGGCCAGCAGCAGTTCGGGCGCGGTGCGCTGATCGGCATGGTGTTGCTGTTGCCGGCGTTGTTCAGCTTTGGGGTGGATGCCTGGCTGCGCCGCCGTCACGGCGACTCCATGAGCGGCCGTGCGCAAGTATTTCAACCGGTGCCATCGGCCTTGCGAGACGCCTGCTACCTGGCCATCGTGCTGCTGATCTGCGCGGTATTGCTGTTGGTGTTTGGCATGGCGGTGTATTCCTCGCTGGTGAAATTCTGGCCGTACAACCTGTCGCTGTCCCTCAACCATTACCAGTTCGAGGACACAGCCGGCGGCGGTTGGCTGGCTTACCGCAACAGCCTGACCCTGGCCCTGTGCACCGCGTTGATCGGCAGCGTGCTGATCTTCACCGGCGCCTACCTGATGGAAAAAACCAAGGGCCAGAAGGGCCTCAACCTGGCCCTGCGCATGCTCAGCTTCGTGCCGATGGCCGTGCCGGGCCTGGTGCTGGGCCTGGGCTACGTGTTCTTTTTCAACCTCAACGGCAATCCGCTGCATGTGTTCTACGGAACCATGACCCTGCTGGTGGTGTGCACCATTGCGCATTATTTGACCACTGCACAGATGACCGCGACCACCGCACTGCGCCAGCTCGACGCCGAGTTCGAAGCCGCCGCGCTGTCCCTCAAGGCGCCGCTGTACCGGCATTACTTGAAGGTGACGGTGCCGATCTGCCTGCCGGCGCTGCTGGACATCGTGCGCTATCTGTTTGTGTCGGCGATGACCACCGTGTCCGCCGCGATCTTCCTCTACAGCCCCGACACCATCCTCGCCGCTGTTGCCGTGCTGAACATGGACGACGCCGGCAACGTGGGCGGTGCGGCGGCCATGTCGACCCTGATCCTGTTCACTTCGGCCGGCGTTTCGCTGCTGCTGGCGTGGGCTTCACGTGGCGCGTTGCGCCGCTCCCAAGCCTGGCGCCAGACCGCGCCCGGGCAATAATCCTGAAGGAGGTGTTCCATGTTCAAGCCCCTGGCGCTGGTCGCGGCGGTACTCACGGCATTCAGCGTGAATGCCTTTGCCGCAAAAACCGAGTTGACCGTGTACACGGCCCTCGAAGCCGAGCAATTGAAGACCTACAAAAAGGCCTTCGAACAGGCTACCCCCGACGTCGAGATCAAATGGGTGCGTGACTCCACCGGCATCATCACCGCCAAGCTGCTGGCCGAGAAAGACCGCCCGCAAGCCGACGCAGTGTGGGGCCTGGCCGCCTCCAGCCTGGCGATCCTCGACCAGCAAGGCATGCTGGACAACTACGCGCCCAAGGACCTGGACAAGATCGGCAAGAACTATCGCGATGCCGCCAACCCACCGGCGTGGGTCGGCATGGACGTGTGGGCGGCGACCATCTGCTTCAACACCGTTGAAGCCGAGAAACAGGGCCTGACCAAGCCGGTGAGCTGGCAGGACCTGACCAAGCCTGAGTACAAGGGCAAGATCGTCATGCCCAACCCGGCCTCGTCCGGCACCGGTTTCCTTGACGTCAGCGCCTGGCTGCAGACCTTCGGCGAAAAGCAAGGCTGGCAGTACATGGACGACCTGCACCAGAACATCGGTCAGTACGTTCACTCCGGGTCCAAGCCGTGCAAGCTGGCGGCTTCCGGTGAATTCCCGATCGGCATTTCGTTTGAATACCCGGCGGTACAGCTGAAACGCCAGGGCGCGCCGTTGGACATCATCCTGCCGAAGGAAGGCCTGGGCTGGGATATCGAAGCCACCGCGGTGATCAAAGGCACCGCGCACAAGGACGCCGCGCAGAAGCTCGCCGACTTCTCCGCCAGCCCGGCGGCCATGGAGCTGTACAAGGACAACTTTGCCGTGCTCGCCCAGCCGGGTATCGCCAAGCCGCAGACCGAATTGCCGGCCGACTACGAGCAGCGTTTGATCAAGAACGACTTTGCCTGGGCGTCGAAGAACCGCGACAGCATCTTGACCGAGTGGCGCAAGCGCTATGACGGCAAGTCGGAGAAAGTGGCAGGGCAGTAAGGTTTTTCGTTGGGGCTACTGGCCTCATCGGGGGCAAGCCCCCTCCCACACTAATCGAACTGTGGGAGGGGGCTTGCCCCCGATGGCGGTCTGCAAAACAGGACATCACGATATGACACACCACAGCGACCTGCTGATCATCGGTGCCGGCATCCTCGGCCTGTCCCACGCCTACGCCGCCGCCAAACGCGGCCTCAAGGTCAAGGTGTTCGAACGCAGCGCCACGCCCTTGGGCGCTTCGGTGCGCAACTTCGGCCAGGCGCTGGTGACCGGCCAACCACCGGGGCCGATGCTCGACCTGGCACGCGAAAGCCGTGAGATCTGGGGCCATTGGGCGCAGGTCGCCGGGCTGCAACTCAAGCGCAACGGCGCCTACCTGTTCGCCCGCACCGAAGCCGAAGAGCGTCTGTTGGAAGCGTTCTGCGCTGGCCGTGCGCAGGAACACGGCTACAACGTCGACCTGCTGCAAGGCGCAGCGATGAAGGACCTGTACGGCGGCCAGTTCCGCCATCACCGCGCTGCGTTGCATGGCAAGGACGATCAGCAACTCTATTCGCGCGAAGCGATCCCGGCGCTGATCAACTACCTGGCGCAAGAGCTGAAGGTGCAGTTCTACTTCTCTACTCTGGTGCGCGACGTCGAACCGGGCCAGTTGCACAGCACGGCAGGCAGCTTTCGCGCTGAACAGATCATCGTGTGCTCCGGCCACGACTACCAGACCCTGCTGGCCGAAGCGATGGCCGAACTCAACCCGAGCATCTGCCGCCTGCAAATGCTGCGCGCGCGGCCAGCGGTGAACCTGAACCTGCAACACGCGTTGCTCACCGGCTTGAGCTGCGTGCATTACGGTGCCTTTGCCGACCTGCCGGAAGCCGCGCCGGTGCAGGCGCAAATCCTGCGGGAGGCACCGCACCTGCATGAGCACGGTATCCATTTGCTGATCAGCCCGACGCCCCATGGCGAACTGATCATCGGTGACTCCCATGACTACGGCAGCGATGCATCGCCGTTCAATGCCGAGCGGGTCGATGACTGGATGATCGCGCTGGCCGAGCAGACCCTGGGCTGCAAGATCCAGGTCGTGGAGCGCTGGCAGGGCGTGTACGGCTCACGCGGGCCGGCGCCGTTTTCGTTCCTGCGGGCGGCGCCGGGTGTGAGCGCGGCGTTGATGCACACCGGTGTGGGCATGAGCGTGGGGCCGGCAATGGCTGAGCGAAATATCACAACCCTGTGGGGGGCGGCGTGATCAACCCGGAACAGACCATCGCCGAAGTCTTCGGCTTGTACGAACAGCACGGCACGGCGGATTACATCGGCGAGCCGGTGTCGCAGATCGAGCACATGTCCCAGGCCGCACAGTTGGCCATGGCCGAAGGCTTCGATGATGAAGTGGTGCTGGCGGCGTTTTTCCACGATATCGGGCACTTGTGCGGCGATGGCGGCGAAAACATGGGCGGCTATGGCGTGGTCAGTCATGAGCAGCTCGGCGCCGATTACTTGCGTCGTGCAGGCTTCAGCGAGCGCATGGCCAAACTGGTGGAGTATCACGTGCAAGCCAAGCGCTACCTGACCTTCAGCCAGCCGGGTTATTACGCCCGCCTGAGCGAAGCCAGCCGCCGTACGCTCGGGTACCAGGGCGGTGTAATGACTCAGGAAGAGGCGCAGGCGTTTGAACAAGATCCGCTCTGCGAGATCAGCCTGCGCATGCGTCATTGGGACGAGCAGGCCAAGGCAATGCACGTGCCGGTGCTCGACCTCGAGGTGCTCAAGGCCAAGGCGCGGCAGGTGCTGGCGGCTTAGGTTTCGTCGAGGCGCCGGGCCAGTGCTTCGATCTGTTCCTGGCGCTCGGCCTGGCTGAGCTTGGGGTGAGGGTTGAGCGACGACCACTGCGGGTGGGCGCGGGCTTTGTGCAATGCATCCGGCAACTTGCCCTCGCGCCAGGTCTTGTCCTGGGGCGTGTCGACCTTGATGCTGTGCATCGCCGCATGGCCGCGCAGGTCCAGGGCCTTGAGCAACTGGCGTTGGCGCAGAGCGAGCAGGCGCAATACGCTGTCGTCCACGGTCAGCTCGCGCTGGCCTTTGATCTTGCCCAGCAGCCGGCTGCCATAGCTGCGTGCGGTTTGCAGCGCGCCACCGGCAATGGCGCCGGCCAGGGCGGCGGCGCCCAAGGTCAGGCCGCCGACCAACAGATCCACACCGGCACCCGCCGCTGCGCCTGCGGCGATTCCGCCACCGACGCGCACGCCGAGTTGCTTGAGAGTTTCCGGGTTGAACAGGTCGTCGCCCCAGCGCCCGTCCAGCAGCGGCAAGTCACTGGCGGCGGCATCCTGCGGGCGGAAGCCGAACAGCTTGAGCAGCGCTTCCACACACTTTTGTTCGCGTTGGCGCACGGCTTTGCGCAGGTCGCCGATGGCGTGTTGTTCATCTTCGGTGACCACGCTACGGCGGCAGGCGGCGCAGTCGATCAGCAGTTCGGCGATCAGCCGGGCGGCGCTTTGCTGGCGGGCCTGGCGCTGCGCCCCTTGATCCAGGATCAGCCGTTCCAATTGCGGCCGTGCGTTTTCCAGCAGCAGGGCGAGGCTTTCATACAGGCGCCGCTCGCCGTCTTCCGGCGGTGCCACGCTGTCGAAGCGCACCAGCGCGTGCAGGCCAAGCCGAGCCAGGGCTTCGCGCCAGTCCGGCTCGCGGTGGTCGCTGCTGCTGACAAAGTTGAGCACCGGCAGCAACGGCTTGCCGCAACTGGCCAGCACTTGCAGCTCGTCGCGGTATTTGGCCAGTACCGGCTCGCGGGCGTCGATCACATACAGGCCGGCGTCGGAGGCCAGCAGTTGGCGCAGCACCTTGGCTTCCTGTTCGAAACGCTGGCGCGCTTCGCTGCCTTCCAGGAACCGCGCCAGGCGGGCCGGGCCGTCGAGGCGTTCGCCGGGGCGATCCAGGCGCTCCAGGTAATCGAGCAGGGCGATGGCGTCTTCCAGGCCGGGGGTGTCGTACAGCTCCAGCAGGGCTTCGCCGTCCACCGACAAGCGTGCGCCTTCAACATGCCGTGTGGTACTGGGACGATGGGACACTTCGCCGAAGCCCACATCTCGCGTAAGGGTGCGCAGCAGCGACGTCTTGCCGACATTGGTGTGGCCGACCACGGCGAGTTTCAGGGGCTTAGTCATGACCGGTCTCCAGCCAGTTCAGCGGTGCGCAGTCGGCAAAGGGCAATTCAAGCTGTTGCAGCGCGGTGTGCCAGTCGCCCAGGCGCTCGGCGTCGAGGGCCTGGCCGGGCGGCGCTTGTAGCAGCCACACGCGGGTGGCGGTGGCGCTGCGGGCGAGTTCGGCGATCAGCGCCAGGCTGCCGCGATCCGGCGAGCGGCGCGGGTCGCAGGCGATGGCCAGACGTGCGGGCGGGAAGCGCGTGAGTTGTTCCAGCAGTTTGTTGCGCGATTCGCGGCTGTCGAGGATCCCGGCGTTCTTCACGTTGTGCGGCAGTTTGGGCGGCCAGGGGCGCTGGTCGTCCAGTTCGATGGCCACCAGCAGCGCGCCGTCGCTTTGCAGTTCGCTGACGCCGCCGCTGACGTGATGCAGTTGTTCGGGGGCGGCATCGTTGACCCCGAGGCGCTCGCTGCTCGGCATCAGACGTTCGCGCAATTGGCTGTAGCCGGGCAGGTTGAGGTCCAGGCGCAGCGCGGCGCGCCCACGTTTCCAGCGCCACAGGCAGAGCAGGGCAAGGATCAAGCGGGGCAACAGGCCATAGACCAGCAGCACGCCCACCAGCCATGCGGCCCAGGCCTGGCGGGCGCTTTCGATATTCAGCGCGGAATCGCCGCTGGCGCGGATCATCTCGACGGTCGGCACATTGAAGCCCAGCAGGGCGGGCAGGGCGCCGAGGGCCTGGGTGACGGCGACGAAGGTGTCGGCGCCGAGAATGGTGGTTTCCCACACGAAGCCGTAGCGGCGGGTGGCGAGTAGTGTCAGCAGAATCACCAGGGCGCTGAGCAACGCCAGCAACCACAGGCTATTGACCAGCACACCTACGGCCCAGCGATTGAGTTTCTGGCGTTGCAGCAATAGCAGCAGTGCGGGCGCCAGCTGCGCAGCCTTCGCGTCACGGGCGAGTTTTTCGCTGAGCCATAACCACAGTCGCCCCAGGCTGGCGCTGTGTTCACCGGCAAACAGCAGGCCCAAGGCCCAACTGATCAGCAGGATCAGGTTCAAGCCGAGCAAGCTGCCCAAGGCCCAGAACACATTCACCGGGACCAGACCGTTGCCCAGCGCGGCAAAGGCCAGGCCCGCACCGCTGATCACCGCGACGACCGCCAGCAGCACCAGCGCCAGACGTGCGCCTTGCACCCAGCGGGTGAGGGCGGTCGTGAGCCCATCGCGCTCGGCCAGGTGCAGGGCGCGGTGCTGGATGCGCGTCGGCAGGTCGCCACCGGCGGTCCGGGCCAGGCGGTTGGCTTCCAGGTCTTCCAGGGGGCCGGCGTGTTCTTCGCGCAGGCGCACGGTTTCTGTCAGCCAGAGTGTGTGCAAAGGAGTCACGCGTTGTCCTGTCGTGTTTGTGAGCCTGGAGCATAACCCCTGGCTCGGGGCTCTGGTATTCTCGTCGCCATGAAAAAAACTCTCCCTTTAAGCCTGATCGCAGCCCTCGGTGAAAACCGTGTGATCGGCGTCGACAACAGCATGCCCTGGCATTTGCCGGGGGATTTCAAATATTTCAAGGCCACCACGCTCGGCAAGCCGATCATCATGGGGCGCAAGACCTGGGACTCCCTGGGCCGACCGTTGCCGGGGCGCTTGAACATCGTGGTCAGCCGTCAGACCGATCTGGCGCTGGAAGGTGCGGAAGTTTTTCCGTCTCTGGAGGCCGCGGTGGAGCGCGCTGAGGAATGGGCAACGGCGCAAGGCGTTGACGAGCTGATGCTGATCGGCGGCGCGCAGTTGTATGCGCAGGGGCTGGAGCAGGCGGATCGCCTGTATTTGACGCGGGTGGCGTTGAGCCCGGAGGGGGATGCCTGGTTTCCGGAGTTTGATCGGGGCCAGTGGAAGTTGGTTTCCAATCTGGAGAATCCAGCTGAAGGTGATAAGCCTGCTTACAACTTTGAAGTCTGGGAAAAAGCCTAAAAGCATCGGGGGCAAGCCCCCTCCCACATCTTGACCTTCAAGTGTGGGAGGGGGCTTGCCCCCGATTGCTATCTATCAGGCTTGCGCTAATTCCGCATGCTCATCGGCATTCAACAGCGCCTTATCCGTCTGCCCCATGACCTGGCTGGTGATCGCACCGGCCGTCATCGAGCCATTTACGTTCAGCGCCGTACGGCCCATGTCGATCAGTGGCTCTACGGAAATCAGCAGCGCCACCAGTGACACCGGCAAGCCCATGGCCGGCAGCACGATCAGGGCGGCGAAGGTCGCACCGCCGCCCACGCCGGCCACACCGGCCGAGCTCAAGGTCACAATCGCCACCAGGGTCGCGATCCACAGCGGGTCCAGCGGGTTGATGCCCACGGTCGGCGCGACCATCACCGCCAACATCGCCGGGTAGAGGCCGGCGCAACCGTTCTGGCCGATGGTCGCGCCGAACGAGGCGGCAAACCCAGCAATGGATTGCGGGATGCCCAGGCGACGGGTCTGCGCTTCAATGCTCAGCGGGATCGCCGCCGCGCTGGAGCGGCTGGTGAAGGCAAAGGTCAGCACCGGCCACACCTTGCGGAAGAAGCGCAGCGGGTTGATCCCGGCCAGGGACAGCAGCAGGCCGTGCACCACGAACATCAGTCCCAGGGCCAGGTACGACACCACCACGAAACTGCCGAGCTTGATGATGTCTTGCAGGTTGGAGCCGGCGACCACTTTGGTCATCAGCGCCAATACGCCATACGGCGTCAGCTTCATCACCAGGCGCACCAGGCGCATCACCCAGGCTTGCAGGGTGTCGATGGCGTTGAGGACTTTCTGGCCCTTTTCCACGTCATCCTTGAGCAGTTGCAGCGCGGCAACCCCCAGGAATGCGGCGAAAATCACCACGCTGATGATCGAGGTCGGCTTGGCCCGGGCCAGGTCGGCGAACGGGTTGGCCGGCACGAACGACAGCAGCAGTTGCGGGATATTCAGGTCGGCGACCTTGCCCGCGTAATCGCTCTGGATCACTTGCAGGCGCGCCATTTCCTGGGTGCCGGCCACCAGGCCTTCGGCGGTGAGGCCGAACAGGTTGGTCAGGGCGATGCCGATCAGCGCCGCAATCGCGGTGGTGAACAGCAGTGTGCCGATGGTCAGGAAGCTGATCTTGCCCAGGGACGAGGCGTTGTGCAGGCGTGCCACGGCGCTGAGGATCGACGCGAATACCAGCGGGATCACGATCATTTGCAGCAGTTGCACATAACCGTTGCCGACCAGGTCGAACCAGCCGATGGAGGCCTTGAGTACCGGGTTGCCGTCACCGTAGACCGTGTGCAGCACGGTGCCGAACACCACGCCGAGTACAAGGGCAAACAGCACCTTCTTGGCGAGGCTCCAGTTTGTGCGACGGGTTTGTGCCAGGCCCAGCAGCAGGGCCACGAACACCAGTAAGTTGAGAATCAGGGGCAGATTCATTGAAGCTCCGTTGAGAAGGCAGCCAATCGCGCGAGCCTGCGATTGCGAACCGGAAAGCCTAACAGCTTGAAATATATTGATTTAATACCGATATGGAATGGTGACTGTCGTTTTTGGAATAAGCCCTTGACGCTCAGGCACATGTCCTTGGCGCGTTCACGACGCAAGCGGTCGTGCTCGGGCGATAACTGTCACAGGGATTTGTTAGCGTCGATGTTTTTCACTCAGGGAGAAACGCATATGAAGCTCGCTTCGAGATTGTTTGCCGCCGCACTGTGCTTGGGCCTTGCCGGGCCAACCATGGCCGCTACCGAGTTGAAACACTGGCCGGCCCCGGCCGCCGAGCAACTGAACAAAATGATCGCCGCCAACGCCAACAAGGGCAATTTCGCGGTGTTCGACATGGACAACACCAGCTACCGCTACGACCTCGAAGAGTCCCTGCTGCCCTACATGGAAAACAAGGGCCTGATTACCCGCGACAGCCTTGATCCGTCGCTCAAGCTTATGCCGTTCAAAGACACTGCCGACCATAAGGAAAGTCTGTTCAGCTACTACTATCGCCTCTGCGAAGTGGACGACATGGTCTGTTACCCGTGGGTTGCCCAGGTGTTCTCGGGGTTCACCCTCAAGGAGCTCAAAGTGCAGGTCGATGAGCTGATGGCCTCCGGCAAGCCCGTGCCCGTCACTTATTTCGAAGGCGACGCCGTTAAGAAGTCCGAGGTGCAACCGCCGAAAGTCTTCACCGGCCAGGCCGAGCTATACAACAAACTGATGGAAAACGGCATCGAGGTGTATGTGATGACCGCCGCTTCCGAAGAGCTGGTGCGCATGGTCGCCGCCGATCCGAAGTACGGCTACAACGTCAAGCCCGAGAACGTCATCGGCGTGACCACCTTGCTCAAGGACCGCAAGACCGGCGAGCTGACCACCGCGCGCAAACAGATCACCGCCGGCAAGTATGACGAAAAGGCCAACCTGGGCCTGGAACTCACGCCCTACCTGTGGACCCCGGCGACCTGGATGGCCGGCAAGCACGCGGCGATCCTCACCTACATCGACGAATGGAAAAAGCCGGTACTGGTGGGTGGCGACACCCCGACCAGCGATGGCTACATGCTGTTTCACGACGTGGACGTGGCCAAGGGTGGTATCCACCTGTGGATCAACCGCAAGGACAAATACATGACCCAGTTGAACGGCATGATCGCCAAGCACGCGGCGGCGCAGGCCAAGGAAGGGTTGCCGGTGACGGCGGACAAGAACTGGGTGATCGTCAAGCCTGATGAAATCCAGTAAGTCCGAGGTGGCTTTAATCGGGGGCAAGCCCCCTCCCACAGTTGACCGAGTTCCAACATGAGAATGCAGTCAGTGTGGGAGGGGGCTTGCCCCCGATAGCTATCTGATTGACAGGCCAAAAGCCACAGCAAAAATAGATATCAATTGCGAACCAATCTCATCATCTGCTAGCGTGCGCACTTCCTGAACCCTCCGTTCTTCTCAAGGTAGTGCTGTGTCCTCCTGGAATTCGCAGATAGCGCGCCTGTTCGCGGAGCAGAAGAAAGCCCTCGAAGCCTTCGTCACCCGCCGCACCGGCAGCGCCCAGGTGGCCGCCGACCTGACCCAGGAATCGTTCCTGCGCCTGGCACGTCTGGACTCCGGCGAGAAGATCGACAACCTGCCAGCCTTCCTCTTCACCATCGCCAGCAACCTGGTGCGCGATCACCAGCGCCAGGCCATCCGCCGTGAGCGCCTGGATGCCGGCGAGCCCAGCGAAGAACTGCCGTGCGGCAACCCCGGTGCCGACGAACAACTGGCCGCCTACCAGCAGGAGCAACTGATGCAGGACGCAATCCTGGCGTTGCCCGCAGCGACTCGGCAGATCTTCCTGCTCTATCATGTCGACGAACTTTCCTATCGCGAGATTGGCGAACGCCTGTCGATCAGCCCGCGCAGCGTGGAATACCAACTGCGCCGCGCCTTGATTGAATGCCGTGCCTACATCAAGACGCGGCTCGCCTGCGACACACAAGGACGTCGGTCATGACTGCGTTACCCACTGCCGACGCGTTGTTCGAAGAAGCGTCCGCCTGGTACTTCCGCTTGCAGGCCGAGGACGTGACCCCGGCCGAGATGGACGCTTTTGCCGCCTGGCTCGGGCAGGGCCAGCCCCAGGACGACGCGTGGCAGGAAGTGCAGGCGATGCTCGGCGGTTTGCGTGAACCGGCACGGCTGATCCGCCGCGCCGAGCAGGTCGCGTGGCGCAAACCCGCGCGGCGTTGGGCTTATGCCGCTGCCGTGCTGCTGGCGGTTGGGTTGACCGTGCAGAACACGCCCTGGCTCGACCGCCTGCGCGCGGACTACGCCACCGGCACCGGCGAAACGCGCACAGTCGAGTTGGCGGACGGCTCCCAGTTGCAGCTCAATACTGACAGCGCCGTTCAGGTACGCATGGGCAGCGGTGAGCGTCAGATTCGTCTGTTGCGCGGGGAAGGTTTTTTCAGCGTGACCAAAGACCCGGCGCGGCCCTTCGTGGTGCAGTCCGGCGAGGGCTGGGTGACGGTGGTCGGCACCCAGTTCAGCGTGGCAAGGCGGGATGCGCAGACGCGGGTGCAAGTGGCGCAGGGCAAGGTGCAGGTCAGCGCGGGCGCCGGTGAGCCGGTCTACCTGGAGCCGGGACGGGCCGTGGAATATCAGGGCCAGCACCTTGCCGAGGCCCACGGTTTCGATGCGGCCAGCGGTTTCGCCTGGCGCCAGCGACAACTGGTGTTCCGCCAACAACCGCTGTCGGAAGTGGTCAGCGAGTTGAACCGCTACTGGCCTGGCAAGACCCTGGTGCTGGGCGATGCGCTGCGCAATCGCGTGGTGTCCGGCGTGTTCGAGATCGACAAACCGGAAGCCGTGATCAAGGCGCTGGAATACACCCTCAACCTGCGCGCTGAGCACTACACTCCGTATTTACTGGTGTTGCGCGAAGGCAAAGCCTCTTAGCGGCAACTTTTGCAAAATATTTTCAGGGTTTCCCCGCAAGCCATCGTCCTTGATCACTGAGGCGTAAATAGTAAGCACTCTCAAGTAGTGCGGCGCCGATCACAGACTTTTTTGCACCGGGGAGCACCATCCATGGCACACCGATTCGCCGCGCGGCCCTTGCTGGCACTGGCTATTTCCATGGCCTGCGGCACTGCGCCGCTGTATCTGCAGGCCGCCGAAACCACCCAGGCCCAGACTTATCGATTCGATATTCCGGGGCAAAGCCTGGACGGTGCGCTGGCGGCATTTTCGGCAGTGACACGGGTGCAGGTACTGGTGAATGGTGAGTTGACCCAGGGTGTGGTGTCACCGGGGGTGAAGGGCAACCTGGGGCAGCGTGAAGCCTTGGGGCAACTGCTCGGCGGCACGGGGTTGAGTGCGGCGTTTATCAATGCCGATACCGTTACCCTGGAAAAGCGTGTGGACGCCGGTGGCGCCCTCGAAGTCGGCGCCACCACCATCAGCGCCGAGCGCCTGGGCGTCACCACCGAAGGCACCGGCTCCTACACCACGGGTGCCGTGACCATCGGCAAGGGCGAGCAGAAACTCAAGGACATCCCGCAGTCGGTCAGCGTCATGACCCGCAAGCAGATGGACGACCAGAACACCACGAAGCTCTCCGACGTGGTCAAGCGCACGCCCGGCCTGACGGCGACCAAATCTCCTGGCCCTGGCATGTTCATCTTCTCCCGTGGTTTCGAAGTCGGCACGCTGCAATACGACGGCGTCGGAATCCCGCGTAACACCTATACGCTGGGCAGCTACCTCACGGAAAACATGGCGATCTATGACCGCGTCGAAACCCTGCGCGGCCCGGCGGCCTTGCTGCAAGGCGCGAACAGCCCCGGCGGCACCATGAATCTGGTGCGCAAGCGTGGCCAGCAGGCACCGACAGTGACCATCACCGCCAAGGCCGGCTCGTGGGACCACTACGGCACCCAAGTCGATGCCGGTGGCCCGCTCAACCCGGAAGGCACCTTGCGCGGCCGGTTTGTGGCGGATTACGACACCACCAACTCCTTCGTCGACTACGCGAGCGGCTGGAATCAGACCGTCTATGGCGCCGTCGACTACGACTTCACGCCAGACACCACCGTGGGCGTCGGCATCAGCAACCAGAAAGGCCACTCACGCCCCAACTTCATGTCGCTGCCCCGCTACGCCAATGGCAGTGATATCGGCCTGCCGCGCTCGACCTTTGTCGGCGCCAGCTGGAACCGTGCCGTCAACAACCAGACCCAGGTGTTCGCCGACCTGGAGCATCGTTTCAACGATGACTGGAAGGTGAAGGCCGCGCTGGTGGCGATGGGCGAACACAACGACGCGACCTACCAGGCGACGTGGGATACTGTCCCCAACCCCGGCGACACGGGCAATGTGCGCTACATCGACTGGGTGACCGACTTCAATACCAAAAGTCGCGGCGCGGATGTGTATGTCAACGGCAAGTTCGACGGCCTGGGTTTCCAACAGGAAATGGTTCTGGGCGCCAACTATTCCAAACTCACCACCGACGACCAGTGGGCGCGGGCGGCAACGAATGGCGCGGATATTTTCAACATCGACCATAACCGTGTGCAGCGCGACAAATACCAGTTGTTCCAGGCGGGGAACGCCTCGAAGAGCTGGTATGACATCCGTCAGAAAGGCATCTATGGCACCTGGCGCGTCAAGGTGCTGGACCCGCTCACGCTGATCCTCGGCGCGCGCACCAGTTGGTATGAGTACTCCTATATTGGCCAGAACGGCCGCCAGGGCGTGTACGGCGTTGCCGAGGAAAGCACCACGCAAACCTCCGGCAAGGTCACGCCGTATGCAGGCCTGGTCTATGCCCTGAACGATCAATGGTCGGCCTACGCCAGCTACGCCGATGCGTTCGAGCCGCAAACCAACCTGACCACCTCGGGATCTCTGCTCAAGCCTATCGAGGGCAAGAACTACGAGCTGGGCATCAAGGGTGAACTGGCCGATGGCCGCCTCAACACTTCATTCGCGATCTTCCGCTACGACCAGGAAAATCGTGGCGTCCAGGACCTGCAAGGGCCGATGAACTGTAATGGCTGGTACTGCTCGGTGGCCTCGGGCAAGGTCCGCAGCCAGGGTTTTGAAGCCACATTGGGCGGTGAAGTGCTGCCGGGTCTGCAACTGGTCTCCAGCTACACGTACAACACCACCAAGTTCCTCAAGGACGACACCTACGAAGGCAAGGTCTTCAGCACCTGGACGCCCAAGCACCTGCTCAAGGTGTGGGGCGATCACCAGTTGCCGGGGGACTGGCAGAAGGTCAGCGTCGGCGCTGGCGTAACGGCGCAAAGCAGCACCGTCGCCTACGATCGCACCTTCAGCGTGCCGGGCAATGCACTGTGGGATTCGCGGGTGGCCTACAAGATCAACCAGGAATTCACCGTCGCGGCGAACCTGAACAATATGTTCGACAAGAAGTACTACATCCCGGCGTACAACGCGAACTGGGGCAGTAACTACTATGGCGACCCGCGCAATGTGATGTTCACCATGACCTACACCCCACAGTTCTGAGTGCAACCGGAATAAAAATGCCCCGCACGTGGCGGGGCATTTTCATGGGATCAAACAACCCACGCTATCGCGCGTCACTTCACCGATTTCAAATGCCAGTTCCATTGCGCAACCAACGCGTTCTCACCCAATTTGATGAACAGCCCATAGTCGCTCAGGTAGGCTGCCTGGTAAGTCCAACCTTTCATCTGAACGCAGTCGAGTACCTTTGCTTGCCCCTTCAGGTCCGGGGTCAGGGTGGCGGCCGGGATTTCCCGAGCGACCTTGCAGGTCACGGTTCTTGGCTCGCTGTTCTCCGGCGAAGGACTGCCATCGGGGTTGATGGATTTTGACCACGTTTGGGTGTAGCTCACCTCACTGGCGAGGGGCAAGTTACGCCAATCGCCTTGAAAGCTCAGGCCAACCAAGAGGCGTGTCTTCACCTTGTCAGTGCCTGTTTTGCGGTCGAGACCTTGGCTGTCCAGATCAAACAGGCCTTGGAAGGTCAGCTCCTGGTTAAAGCCAAGTGCCGAGTCGCGTGTTTGTACCAGCGTCTGACCCGATGCTTTGTCGACACTGATGAATGTCTGCTTGGTCTGGTCGCCCACGCGGGTGTTGTTGAAGAGCACGGCGTCATAGTCGTAGGCCAGCTCGCTCAGGGTGCGGGTTGGCGCAGGCAGGCCGAGCGCTCGGATGGCCGCCAGTACGGCTGGGTTGGCATTGGTTGCGCTGGCAGCGGGTGGCAATGCCTGGCGCGCCTTGAAAGCGGGTAACCGGGCCAGCTCCACCGGCGCCTGGCACAGAGCCTCGAAGAGCTGGGCATGTTCGCCGGAAGCTTGATCCAAGGCTTGCGGCTTGAATTGTCGACGGATTTCGCCGTTGATCATCTGGCGCGTTTCATCGAGGTTGAACTGGCTCATCAACGTAATGGTGCGTTGTGTGCAATCCAGGGTCAGCCGCTCCTGCCGTTGAGTAAACAACGATGCGGTCTTGGCGACCTGATAGTGCAGGTAATCCTCTGCGGCCCAGACGGATATCTGACTGCCTTGCTGCTGCACGCTGTTACGGTCGATCAGCAGCCAGCCCTGATCGGCAGAGGTTTGCAGCACCCGCCAGTCGGGCACGGGGCGTGCCTTGCATACGCTCTGCAATTGAGCGCTTTGCTGCAGTTGTTGGGCCTGTGCCGCTGGCAGGTCGACGCCTGTTGCCGGTGAGGGAGTAAAAGCCCGCAGGCCCGTGCGCGTGGGGTAGAACATCCTTCCAGGACCTTGTGTGCAGTAGGCGTCGAACTGCACAGAGATCGGGTTTTGCTGCAAGTCGACGGAGTACGCGACTCTGTCGCCGTTGCGCAGGATGGTGTAGTCGAGCGCCGGCAGTGTCATGGCTTCGTTGAAGAGTGCAAGGCCTGGGTCCACCTGAGGCTTTTGCAGCGAGCTGCAACCGGCCAACGCCAATAGGGAAAGCGCCCATGCAGCTGGGCGTAGAGCGGTAAAGCGGGCATCCATGCGGGTAAGTTCCTTGAGAATACAGTTGCGCCTGTTATCGGCCGGCGTATGAAAAACTACAGCGTCAGAACGCCAGGCAAAAAAATGCCCCGCACGTGACGGGGCATTTTTATGGGCGCAGCTTACAGACCGTCAAGCATCGCCTTGTTACGCACAGCACCCTTGTCGGCACTGGTGGCCAGCAGGGCGTAAGCCTTCAATGCGGTAGTCACTTTGCGTGGACGCTTCTCCACTGGCTTCCACCCCTTCTTGTCCTGCTCAACCCGGCGCGCGGCCAGTTCTTCATCGCTGATCAACAGGTTGATCGAACGGTTCGGAATGTCGATCAGCACCTTGTCACCATCCTGCACCAGGCCAATTGCGCCACCGGCAGCGGCTTCCGGCGAAGCGTGGCCGATGGACAGGCCCGAAGTACCGCCGGAGAAGCGGCCGTCGGTCAGCAAGGCGCAGGCTTTGCCCAGGCCCTTGGATTTCAGGTAGGACGTCGGGTACAGCATCTCCTGCATGCCCGGTCCGCCTTTCGGACCTTCGTAGCGGATGATCACGATGTCGCCTTCCTTCACTTCGTCGGCGAGGATGCCGCGCACGGCGCTGTCCTGGCTTTCGAAGATCTTCGCGTTGCCTTCGAACACATGGATCGACTCATCCACACCGGCGGTTTTCACCACGCAGCCATCCAGGGCGATGTTGCCGTACAACACGGCCAAACCGCCTTCTTTCGAGTAGGCGTGCTCGACACTGCGGATGCAGCCGTTTTCACGGTCGTCGTCGAGGGTGTCCCAACGGGTCGACTGGCTGAACGCGGTTTGCGTCGGGATACCGGCCGGGCCAGCCTTGAAGAAGGTGTGCACGGCTTCGTCGTCAGTCTGGGTGATGTCCCACTTGGCGATGCCTTCGGCGATGGATGGACTGTGCACGGTCGGCAGATCGGTGTGCAGCAGGCCGCCACGAGCCAGCGAACCGAGGATCGAGAAGATCCCGCCGGCGCGGTGCACGTCTTCCATATGGTACTTCTGGATGTTCGGCGCGACCTTGCACAGTTGCGGCACGTGACGGGACAGGCGGTCGATGTCGCGCAGGTCGAAATCGATCTCGGCTTCCTGGGCCGCGGCCAGCAAGTGCAGGATGGTGTTGGTGGAACCGCCCATGGCGATGTCCAGGGTCATGGCGTTCTCGAACGCCTTGAAGTTGGCGATGTTACGCGGCAATACCGACTCATCGTTCTCGCCGTAGTAGCGCTTGCACAGCTCGACGATGGTGCGGCCGGCCTGCAGGAACAGCTGCTCGCGGTCGCTGTGGGTGGCCAGCGTCGAGCCGTTGCCCGGCAAGGCCAGGCCCAGGGCTTCCACCAGGCAGTTCATCGAGTTGGCGGTGAACATGCCGGAGCACGAGCCGCAGGTTGGGCAAGCACTGCGCTCGTATTCCGCGACCTTCTCGTCAGAAGCGCTGGAATCGGCGGCGATGACCATGGCGTCGACCAGGTCGAGGCCGTGGGAGGCGAGTTTGGTCTTGCCGGCTTCCATCGGGCCGCCGGAGACGAAGATCACCGGGATGTTCAGGCGCAGGGCGGCCATCAGCATGCCAGGGGTGATCTTGTCGCAGTTCGAGATGCAGACGATGGCGTCGGCGCAGTGAGCGTTGACCATGTATTCCACGGAGTCGGCGATGATCTCGCGGCTCGGCAGGGAATACAGCATGCCGTCATGGCCCATGGCGATGCCGTCATCCACGGCGATGGTGTTGAATTCCTTGGCGACGCCACCGGCGCGTTCGATCTCGCGGGCGACCAGTTGGCCCAGGTCCTTGAGATGGACGTGGCCGGGTACGAACTGGGTGAACGAGTTGGCAATCGCGATGATCGGCTTCTTGAAGTCGTCATCTTTCATCCCCGTGGCACGCCATAGTGCGCGCGCGCCGGCCATGTTGCGGCCGTGGGTGGATGTTTTCGAGCGGTAATCTGGCATGGAGCACTCCGGGCGGCTAATCGGTATCAAAAGGGAGTGAGCTTCTATTGACGTCTGGAACACCCGAAAAATGGCCGTGTGTCCGGAAGTTGCCACTCGCGTCGCGGGATCGCCGCTTGCTTGGGCCTCGAGCTCATAAACCCGCCGGGGGATGACTGGCGATGAATAGGCCGATTCTACACCGCTGGCGGCGGGAGGGAATGACCGAAACCGTGAAGATAGCGGCTACGGGACGTGCGGGTGACGCCGCGCCCATGCGTTCAGGGCCAGGGCGACGGCGCTCAGCATCAGAAAGCACAGACCCAGCGCGGTACTCAGATGGTGGGTAAAGGTGCTGATGAATGCACTGATAAGACCACCGGCAATGAATAGCACTGCCGCCACCGCTGAGGCCGCCGTCCCTGCATTGTCCGGAAACAAGCTCATGGCCTTGGAATTGGAAATGGGGCGGGTGATGGTCGTGCCTGCTGTGCAGAGCAGCATGGGCACCAGCACGGTCGGGGTTGATAAGCCGAACTGATAGGCGAGGACCAGCATGACGATGCCCGAGATCGCGATCAGCACCAGCCCGGTGGCCATCTGGGTCGCGGCCGGTAGTCGCTTGTGCAACAAGCCCGCACTGACACCGCCCAGTACATAAGCGGCGCCGTAGAGGAGCAGGGTCAACGAGTATTCGTGGGGCGTCAGCTGCAACTGGTCCATGAAAATCAGCGGTGACACAACGATGAACGAGAAATGACAGGCGAAGGTAATCGCGGAGATCGTGGCATAGCTGGCGAAGTGCCGGCTGGCGAAGACCTTGGTGTAGGCCTTGAACATGCTTTGGCGGCTTGGTGCCGCTTGAGGCAAGCCGCCATGGAGCAGCCGGTGAGCCATGATCAGGGTGGCTGCACAGAGCGCTATAAACAGATAGAAGCTGGCTTGCCACCCCCCGTGCAGTTGCAGCCACGCGCCCAGCAGCGGGGAAACCGAAATGAAAATTCCCCCGGCCGTAGCCATGGCGATCCGCAACCGCTCTTGTTCTCTGCCGAAGAAAAGGTCCTGCACCAACGCTTGGGACAGTATGAAACCGCCGCAACCCATGGCCTGGATGACGCGAAAGAACAGGAATTGGGCGGTCGTGCTGGCGGTTAAACACCCGGCCGCACCCATGATTGCGACGAGCATGCTGGCCAGTAGCAGCTTCTTGCGGCCGATCCTGTCGGACAGCGGGCCGATCAACAGCATGGCGCAGGAAAAGCCAATGGCGAACAGGCTGACCGAGCGGGCGACCTGGGTGGTGGAGGTGGAGAAGTGTTCCGCCAGGGCGGGAAAGGAAGGCAGCACGACGTCAAGCGGGAAGACGCCCAGCAGGGTCATGGTCATCAGCCAGAAAACAATGAAAGGTTTTTCAGCCTGTGTGATTGCCGTCGACATGGGCGAGCCTCGATTCCGTGAGGGAGTCGAGGATCGAGTCTGAGTAGAGGAAAGTCAAAGCCTGGTTTTGAGCGAAACTTCCTGAAAGCCTGTAGGAACCCGGAGGCCCCTACAGGCCAGCGGCATTAGCTATTCGGCAACAACCGGCACGTAATGCTCTTGATATACCGCGTCTCGGCAATCGCCGGATGCACCGGATGATCCGGACCCTGGCCACCACGTTCGAGCATCTGGATATTACGGTCCAGGTGACGGGCGCTGGTCAGCAGGATGTTTTGCAGGTCATCTTCCGGCAAGTGCATGGAGCACGACGCGCTGACCAGGATGCCGTCCTTGCTGAGCAGGCGCATGGCTTGCTCGTTGAGGCGGCGGTAGGCGCCTTCGCCGTTTTTCATGTCTTTCTTGCGTTTGATGAAGGCCGGTGGATCGGCGACGATCACATCGAAGCGTTCTTCGCTGGCTTTCAGTTCTTTCAAGGCTTCAAACACGTCGCCTTCGATGCAGGTCATCTTCTCGGCAAAGCCGTTCAGCGCGGCGTTGCGCTCCACGCCGTCGAGGGCGAAGGCGGAGGCGTCGACGCAGAACACTTCACTGGCGCCGAAGGCCGCAGCCTGCACGCCCCAGCCACCGATGTAGCTGTACAGGTCCAGCACGCGCTTGCCCTTGGCATACGGGGCCAGGCGGGCGCGGTTCATGCGGTGGTCGTAGAACCAGCCGGTTTTCTGGCCCTGGATTACCGGGGCTTCGAACTTCACGCCGTTTTCTTCCAGCGCTACCCACTCCGGCACCAGGCCGAACACGGTTTCGACGTAGCGGTTGAGGCCTTCGGCATCGCGCGCGGCGGAGTCGTTCTTGAACAGGATGCCGCTTGGCTTGAGCACTTGGGTCAAGGCAGCGATCACGTCTTCTTTATGGGCTTCCATGGTCGCCGAGGCGATCTGCACCACCAGGATGTCGCCGAAACGGTCGACCACCAGGCCCGGCAACAGGTCGGAGTCGCCGTAGACCAGGCGGTAGAACGGCTTGTCGAACAGGCGGTCACGCAGGGACAGGGCGACGTTCAGGCGGTGCACCAGCAGCGACTTGTCCAGCGGCAACTTGATGTCGCGCGACAGCAGGCGGGCGCAGATCAGGTTGTTCGGGCTCATGGCCACGATGCCCAGGGTCTTGCCGCCGGCCGCTTCGAGGATGGCCTGGTCACCCGCCTGGAAACCGTGGAGTGGGGTGGCGGCCACGTCGATTTCGTTGCTGTAGACCCACAGGTGGCCGTTGCGCAAACGACGATCGGCGTTGGCTTTGAGACGCAGGCTTGGCAGGGACATGACGTCGCTCCGGAAAAAAGAGCGGGAGTATACCTGTTGCGGCGCGGTTCATGTGGGCATGGGCTTGCCCGCGATGCAGGCGGCGCGGTGTATCTGACGTACGGCGGTGATGCCATCGGGAGCAAGCCCCCTCCCACATTTAGTCCGGTTTCAATCGGGCATTTGGGTGTCGGTCAGGTTTGCTTAGAGGTTAGAATCCCCGTCTAGCCCAGAGTATGTACTTATGTCCCAAGAGCTTTCCGCCGAACAGATCCAACAGGCCCTGCAGGGCATCAGCGTGCCGCCCCAGCCGCAAATCATGGTGGATTTGCAGATGGAGCAATACATGCCCGATCCGGACCTGGAAGTGATCGCGCGGCTGATCTCCCAGGACCCGGGCCTGTCGGGCGCACTGCTGAAGATCGTCAACTCGTCGTATTACGGCCTGAGCAACAAGATCGCGTCGATCCAGCGCGCAGTGAACCTGTTGGGCAGTCGTTCGATCATCAACCTGATCAACGCGTTGTCGATCAAGGGCGAGATGAGCGACGACACCATCGTCACCCTCAACCGCTTCTGGGACACCGCCCAGGATGTGGCCATGACCTGCCTCACCCTGGCCAAGCGCACCGGCGCCCAGGCGGTGGACGAGGCCTATGCCCTGGGTCTGTTCCATGACTGTGGCGTGCCGCTGATGCTCAAGCGCTTCCCCAACTACATGGCGGTGCTGGAGCAGGCGTATGCCAATGCCGGCCCCGATTGCCGCGTGGTCGACACCGAGAACAACGCGTTCAACACCAACCATGCCGTGGTCGGCTACTACACCGCCAAATCCTGGCGCCTGCCGCAGCATGTGACCGACGCCATCGCCAACCACCACAACGCCTTGGCGATCTTCAGCGATGAGTCGTCGCGCACTCCGCAGCTCAAGAACCTGCTGGCGATCCTGAAAATGGCCGAGCATATCTGCTCGTCCTACCGTGTACTGGGCAGCCAGACGGTGGACCATGAATGGAATACCATCGGCCACCTGGTGCTGGACTACGTGGGGCTGTCGGACTACGACTTCGAGAGTATGAAATTGTCGATCCGCGAACTGGGCGCCCACTGATCCTTCCTTAAAGAGGCACCTATGCCCGAGTTACCAGAAGTCGAAACCACCCGGCGCGGGATTGCGCCGCACCTGGAAGGCCAGCGGGTCAGCCGCGTGGTGGTGCGCGAACGGCGCCTGCGCTGGCCGATCCCGGAAGACCTCGATGTGCGCCTGTCCGGGCAGCGCATCGTGCTGGTGGAGCGGCGGGCCAAGTACCTGTTGATCAATGCCGAAGTGGGCACCTTGATCAGCCACCTCGGCATGTCGGGCAACCTGCGTCTGGTAGAGGCCGGCATGCCGGCGGCCAAGCATGAACATGTGGATATCGAGCTCGAATCCGGCCTGGCCCTGCGCTACACCGATCCTCGGCGTTTTGGCGCGATGCTCTGGAGCCAGGACCCGCACAACCATGAACTGCTGATCCGACTGGGGCCGGAGCCGCTGACCGACCTGTTTGACGGCGAGCGTCTGTTCCAGCTGTCCCGTGGGCGGTCGATGGCGGTGAAGCCGTTCATCATGGACAACGCGGTGGTGGTGGGTGTGGGCAATATCTACGCGACGGAAGCGCTGTTTGCGGCGGGGATCGATCCGCGTCGTGAGGCGGGTGGTATTTCGCGAGCGCGTTATTTGAAGCTGGCGATCGAGATCAAGCGCGTGCTGGCGGCGGCCATCGAGCGTGGCGGCACCACGCTGCGCGACTTTATCGGCGGCGACGGGCAGCCGGGGTATTTCCAGCAGGAACTGTTTGTCTATGGCCGGGGCGGCGAGGCGTGCAAGGTCTGCGGCAGCGAATTGCGCAATGTGGTGCTGGGACAGCGGGCGAGTGTGTTTTGCCCTAAGTGCCAGAGCTGATTGATGGGTGATTGCTGATATTGCCATCGGGGGCAAGCCCCCTCCCACAGTGAAAGTGTTCGCAATCCAAATGTGGGAGGGGGCTTGCCCCCGATGAGGTCATGACAGGCGCTAAAGGTGGGTCAGGCCTTGCCGGTAATCTTGCGGTACTTCTCCATCAGTTGCTCTTGCGTCTCTGGATGGGCTTCATCCAGCGGGATGCAATCCACCGGGCACACTTGCTGGCACTGAGGCTCGTCGTAGTGGCCGACGCACTGGGTGCACAGGTTGGGGTCGATCACGTAGATCTCTTCGCCTTGGGAAATCGCGGCGTTCGGGCACTCAGGTTCGCAGACGTCGCAGTTGATGCAATCGTCGGTGATGATCAGGGACATGGAAACTCCTGCCAGGGCCGTCCGCCAAGGCATCTGAAAACTAATGCGCGCAATTGTGCCGCATTGGCGCCCGCAGTGCGAGCAGGCGCCGATTGGGGGCTTATTTCTTGAAGCGCAGGGTCAGTGCATCCGCCACGGCCGGGTGCACGAACTTGGTGATATCTCCGCCCAAAGCGGCAATTTCACGGACCAACGTCGAGGAAATGAACGAATAGCGTTCCGACGGTGTGAGGAACAGGCTTTCCACGTCCGGCGCCAGTTGGCGGTTCATGTTGGCCAACTGGAACTCGTACTCGAAGTCCGACACTGCACGCAGGCCGCGCAGGAACACATTGGCGTTCTGCTCTTTGGCGAAATGCGCCAACAGTGTGGAAAAGCCCACGACTTCCACATTGGGCAGGTGTTTGGTGACCTCACGCGCCAACTCCACACGCTGTTCCAGGGGAAACAGCGGGTTTTTCTTGGGGCTGGCCGCGACCGCGATGATCACATGGTCGAACAAGCGTGAGGCACGTTCGACCAGATCGCCATGGCCTTTGGTAATCGGGTCGAAGGTACCTGGGTACAACACTCGGTTCATCGCGTCGTCCTGGCGGAGTCCGTTGGGGAACCGGATGGTATCGCAGCCGTCCCGGTCGGGAAAGTCAACTTATGCAGAAGAAAGCACTATAGACACGGCGAATACCGTGTTTTTTCACGCTGTTTTCAGACGTTCGGCCAAGGCTGTCGCCAGTTGGGCGGTCAAACCGTACACCGATAATTGTGGGTTGGCCCCAATGCTGGTGGGGAATAGAGAGCCATCGTGGATCGACAGGTTGCGCAACTGATGATGGCGCCCCAGGCTGTCGGCCACTGCATTTTTCGGGTCTTCGCCCATGGCGCAACCGCCCATCACATGGGCGCTGCCCAGGCAGGTGCGATGCAGTTCCAGATTGAGGCCTTCAATCAGCGTGCGCGCTTCGCCCAGGGTTTTTACGTAGCGGGCATCGTGATGCAGCGGCTTGACCGACTTGGCGCCCGCCGCGAACTGGATCTCGGCCATGCTGTGGAAGGCACGACGCAAGCCATTCCAGGCGTAGTCCGACACCTGGTAGTCGAGCACCGGCGTGCCATCGCCACGTAGCTCCACGCTGCCGCCCGGGCTGTCGGGGTGGAAGCCGTCGCGCAGCAGCGCCAGCATCGCGTGGGTGTTGGGCAATTGGCTCATGTCCAGGGCGTTCTGGGTGCCGTAACCGCCGAGCAGGGTGCTGGCCAGCGCCGGGTGCAAGGGCGGCGCCTCCAGCTTGTACGACATTTTCCCCGTGGTGCCGTCCTGCCACTGGAAATGGTCGGAATAGATCGACTGCGGCGCGCCGTAGAACGGGTTGATCACCTCGTCGAACAGCCCGGCGGAGAAGTTCACCAAGTGCAGGAATGTGCGTTTGCCCAGCCGCGAGTGCGGGTCGGGCGCGTCCGAGCGCATCAGCAGCGCGGGGCTGTTGATGCCGCCGCCCGAGAGCACGTAATGTTTGGCCTTCACCGTGATCTTGCGTCCGGTAGGCGCCACGCAACGCTCGTCCATCGCCATACATTCCAGGCTACTGATGGTGTCGCCGCTGTATTTGAGGCGCTCGGCGCGGGCCAGGTACAACAGCTCGCCGCCTTTTTCCAGGGTGGACGGGATGGTGGTCACCAGCATCGATTGCTTGGCGTTGACCGGGCAGCCCATCCCGCAATAGCCCAGGTTGAAGCAGCCGCGCACATTGCGCGGGATCACATGCCAGCTGTAACCGAGCTTTTCGCAGCCTTTGCGGATCACATCGTTGTTGGGGTTGGGTGGCAGGGCCCAGGGCGCGATGCCCAGGCGTTGTTCCATTTTTTCGAACCAGGGCGCCATTTCGGCGCTGCTGTGGCCCTTTACGGCGTACTCGCTGGCCCAGTGAGCGAGGGTGGCGTCCGGGGTGCGGAAGCTGGATGTCCAGTTGATCAGCGTAGTGCCGCCCACGGCCCGGCCCTGCAGGATGGTGATAGCGCCGTCCTTGCTCATGCGACCGATGCCCTCCTGGTACAGGCTGGTGTAGGCCTCGTCCTCCAGTAGCTTGAAGTCGCTGCTGGTCTTGAGCGGGCCTTCTTCGATCAGCAGCACCTTGTAGCCGGCGGCACTGAGGACTTCGGCAGTGGTGCCGCCGCCGGCACCGCTGCCGATGATCACCACATCGGCTTCCAGGGTCAGGTCGTTATCGAGGGTGGCGCCATTGTGGGTTTTCCAGCCACGGGCCATGCCGTCGCGGAACAGGTCGGGTACGGGCATCAGGGTCGTCTCTTGTTTTTATGGGAGGGCGGCGAATCAAATCTTCGGCGGACCGGGGTAACCGCAATGCGCCCAGGACGCCGGCTGGAAATACCAGGCCATGATCACCAGCTTGAGCAGCGAGCCCTGGCCCATGCGCAGCAGGTTCAGGTAGCTGTTTTCCCAACGGTGCAGGAAGTTGCGAATCTGCTCGCCGCTGGCGTTTTCCCAACTGCCCCAGATTCCGGTCAACGGTCCACGGGTGACGCCCATGCCCAATACGTCGAACAGTTGCTGGGTAAGCTTGAACATCTCCGGCGACAGGTGTTGCAGGCTGAAGTCGAGCTTCTTGAGGGTGTCTTCAATCCCGCTGGCAACTTCCTGGGCGCTGGCCACGCCTTCGAGCAGCACCGGGATGACCGCGCGCAGGAACGGCAAGTCACTGCTGCGCAGCATGGCAAAACCGCTGGCCGGCGTGCTGCTGGAGCAACCGCTGAGGCTGGCGCCCAACCCGGCGGTAGCCAGGAAGGCGCTGGCGCACAGGCCAATCTTCAAGACGCCGCGCCGCGACAGCGCGGGTGAATCAGTCAGGCTAGGGTTCATTGTTATTGTTATCCCGTGGGTGGCGGTTTCAGCGAACGAACAGCTTCTGGATCAACGTCTGGATGGCTTTGCCGTAGGGCGGGTAGATCAGCTTCGCCGCGTTAAGGCGCTGTTTCACCAGCACCCCCTTGGCTTTGCTGAACGTCAGGAAGCCTTCATGCCCGTGATAGTGGCCCATACCCGACGGGCCGATGCCGCCAAAGGGCATATCGTCCTGGGCCACATGCAGCAGCGTGTCGTTCAGGCACACGCCGCCGGAATGGGTTTCGTGGAGCACGCGGTCCTGCTCGCGCTTGTTGTAACCGAAGTAGTACAGGGCCAGTGGGCGAGGACGTTGGTTGATGTAGGCAAAGGCCTGGTCGATACCGCGATACGGCACGATCGGCAGCACCGGGCCGAAGATCTCGTCCTGCATCACGGTCATGTCATCGCTGACATTCAGCAACAGGCTGTGGGCCATGCGCCGCGCCTGGCCCTGGTCATACAGCGGGATCAGGGTGGCGCCCTTGTCGGTGGCGTCCTTGACGTAGGCATTCAGCCGGGCCAGTTGTCGTTCGTTGATGATGGCGGTGTAGTCCGGGTTGTCGGCCAGGGTCGGATAAAATCCGCGAACGGCCTGGGTGTAGGCCTCGACGAAGCCGTCGACGCGGTCTTCCGGCACCAATACATAGTCGGGCGCGACACAGGTTTGGCCGGCGTTCAACGCCTTGCCGAAGGCGATGCGTTCGGCGGCGTCCTTGAGTGGTACATCCGCAGACACGATGGCCGGCGACTTGCCGCCCAACTCGAGGGTGACCGGTGTGAGGTGTTCGGCCGCCGCACGCATCACATGCTTGCCGATGCTGGTGGCGCCGGTGAACAGCAGATGGTCGAAGGGCAGCTTGGAAAACGCCATGCCCACCTCGGCTTCGCCCAGTACTACGCACACCAGGTCTTCGGGGAAGATTTTCGCCAGCAGCACCTTGAGCAACTCGCCAGTGGCGGGGGTGGACTCACTGAGCTTGAGCATCACCCGGTTGCCCGCCGCCAACGCGCCGACCAGCGGACCAATGGCCAGGTACAGCGGGTAATTCCAGGGCACGATCACGCCAACTACGCCCAACGGTTGATAGATGACTTTGGCCGAGGCCGGTTGGAAGGCAATGCCTACAGCGCGCCGGGATGGTTTCATCCAACCCTTGAGGTGTTTGCTGGCATAGTGAATGCCATGCAGGCTGGGCATCAGTTCGGCAAACAGGGTTTCGTCGGCACTGCGGTGGCTGAAGTCCTGGCTGATCGCGTTGATCAGTGCCTGGCGCTCGTCGCTGAGCAGGTCGCGCAGGGCCTTGAGCCATTGCTGGCGCTGCGCGGCCGATGGCATCGGGTTGGCGGCGTAGGCACGACGCTGGGTGTCGAACAGGCGCTGGAGTGAGTCCAGTGCCTGGGAATCTTGCAGGTAGGCAACGTTGGCAGACATGGCGGCGTTCCCGATTGTTATAGGTCTGCCTGGATTTTTAGAGTCATTACTCTAAATTGTCAAATAACATTGCAGCAACATCCGGTTTTATCCGTGCAAGGATAGGCCGTAAGATGCCTTATCACGTGTACAGAAGCTGATCCCCTATGGCACCACGAGTAAAGACCAGCGAGCGCATTGTGCAAACCAGCCTGGAGCTTTTTAACCAGCAGGGCGAGCGCAGTGTGAGCACCAACCACATTGCCGCCCACATGGAAATTTCGCCGGGCAACCTGTACTACCACTTCCCCAACAAGCAGGCGATCATCGCCGTGCTGTTTCGTGAATACGAAGCCCTGGTGGACAGTTTCCTGCGCCCACCCCAAGGCCGCGCCGTCACCGTCGAAGACAAGCGCTTCTACCTGCAGGCCGTGCTGGCCGGTATGTGGCGCTACCGTTTCCTGCACCGCGACCTCGAACACCTGCTGGAAAGCGACCCGGAACTGGCCACCGGCTACCGGCGCTTTTCCCAGCGCTGCCTGACCCAGGGCGGCGCCATTTACCAAGGGTTTGTCGACGCTGGCATCCTCAATATGGACCCGGTGCAAACCGAAGCCCTGACCCTCAATGCCTGGATCATCCTCACCTCCTGGGTGCGCTTTCTGTGCACCACCAATGAAAACTCCGCCCACCTGAGCGCCGAGGCGATCAAGCGCGGGGTGTATCAGGTGCTGGTGCTGGAGGCGGGGTTTGTCACGCCCCAGGCGAAGGAGGCCGTGGATGCGTTGTTCAAAGAATTTTACGTGCCGTTGAATCAGGCATTGGAAGAAGTGAAGTAGGACCTTTCCCGAATCTGTTCATAGGAGTCCGTCATGCCGCTTGCCCAACTGATCAGCCCCCAGCAATTGGCCGAGCGCCAGAAGGCCGGCGGGTTGGTGATCCTCGATTGCCGTTTTGCCCTGGAAGACCCTGACTACGGGCTCTGCAGCTATGCCGAAGGGCATATCGAGGGCGCGCAGTACGCTGACCTGGAACGCCACCTCAGTGGGCCGGTGATCAAGGGCGTGACCGGTCGCCATCCGTTGCCGGCCGCAGATACCTTCGCCGAGCAATTGCGTGCCTGGGGGATCAACGCCGACACCGATATCGTGCTGTATGACGACGGCCCCGGTGCCTATGCCGCACGGGCCTGGTGGTTGTTGGCGTGGCTGGGCAAGCGCGATGGCGTGTTTATTCTGGATGGTGGCCTCAAGGCCTGGCATGCGGCGGGTTTCCCGCTGAGCCTGGACGCGCCGGTGGTTGAGCCGGGCGCCTTCGTTGGTGCGCCAGATAATCGCCTGGTGCTGGATGCCGAACACCTGCAAAAACGCCTGGGCCAACCCGGCCTGACCTTGCTCGACGCCCGTGCACAGCCGCGCTTTCGCGGTGAAGTCGAGCCGATCGACCCGGTGGCCGGGCACATCCCTGGGGCGCAGTGCGCGGCGTTCAACGAAAACCTGGGGGCTGACGGCCGCTTCCTGCCGGCAGACCAACTCAAGCAACGCTTCGCCGCCCAACTGCAAGGTCGCTCGCCGGATGAACTGGTGGCGTACTGCGGCTCAGGGGTGACGGCGTGCCACAATCTGTTTGCCCTGAGCCTGGCCGGTTACCCGTTGGGCAAGTTGTATGCAGGGTCGTGGAGCGAGTGGATCACCGATCCGGCACGGGCCATCGCTACCGGCGACTGAGCAACCAGGCCGGAATACGGCGCTCCAGGTAATAACCGGGGCGCTTCAGTGTTCCATCGACAAAACCGACATGCCCGCCCTTGGCCAGCAATTCGAATTCGGTGCAGTCCGACAGCTCACTGCCCTCGGGCAGGCTGTGGGCAAACACAAACGGGTCATCGGCGGCCTGGATGATCAGGGTCGGCGTGCGGATATCGCCCAGATAATAGCGACTGGAGGCGCGGCGGTAATAGTCCTCGGCGTTCAGGAAACCGTGCAGCGGCGCGGTGACCCGGCCGTCGAAGTCCCAGAACGTGCGCATCTTGTCCAATGAACCCAGGGCCTCAAGCGTCTTCAACCCCTCCGCACGACCATCCTCTAGAAAGCGCCGTTGCTTGACGCGGATATAGGCCAGCATTTCCCGCATGAAATGCTTCTGATAAACCCGCGAGAATCCCAGGCCGATGCGATCCGCGCACTGGTCCAGGCGAAACGGCACCGATACCGCCGCCGCGCCTTGCAGCCCTGATGCTTCGCCGGTTTCGCCCAAATGCTTGAGCAGCACATTGCCGCCCAGTGAATAACCCACCGCATACAGCGGCGCCAGCGGTCGCTTGGCGCGCAGATGGGCAATCGCCGCGGCCAGGTCTTCGCTGGCGCCGGAGTGATAGCTGCGCGCCAACAGGTTTGGTTCGCCCGAGCAGCCACGCCAATTCAGCGCCGCGCTGGCCCAGCCTTGCGCAGCCAGGGCTTTTTGCAGACCGGCCACGTAGGGCGAATTGGAGGAACCGGTCAACCCATGCAGCACCAGCACCAACGGTGCTTGCGCGTCATGGGGGCCATGCCAATCGAGGTCGAGGAAGTCGCCGTCTTCCAGCCACAGGCGTTCGCGTTGGCGTTCGATGTGGGTGGTAGGGCGCCACAGCGGCCCCCACAGTGTTTGCAGGTGGGGGTTGCCGAGGCCGAAGGCGGGGGTGAACAGGTCGGAAGAAGGGGTCATGACACGCTCTGCTGCGGATGCATTTAACTGTGGCGAGCGGGCTTGCCCCGCGTTGGGCTGCGAAGCGGCCCCAAAACCAGTAATGATGTTCTAACTGAGCAATCGCGGTGTTCTTGGTGGGGCTGCTGCGCAGCCCAACGCGGGGCAAGCCCGCTCGCCACAACAAGCCCGCTCACTACAGAAAGCCCGCTCGCCACAAACAGAGGTCAGGCGGCGCTGCGTTGCCACAACGCGTAATACACCCGTCCGGACTTCTGTTCCCGGTGCAGGCGCCAGGTGGCCGGCAAGCCCAGGGTAGAAGGGGCGGTCTCGCTTTCAGTGTAGATCCACGAATCCGCTGCCAGCCATTGGCGATCTTCCAGCAATGCGCACACGGTTGGCAGCAAGTTCTGGTTGAACGGCGGGTCGAGGAACACCACGTCGAACTCGCTGGCCGGCTGGGTTTCCAGGTAGCGCAGGGCGTCGGCGGTTTGCACCTGGCCGGTGGTGCAGCGCAGGGTGCCCAGGTGTTCCTTGAGGCTGGACACCGCCACATTGCTGGCGTCCAGCGCCTGACCCAGGGCGGCGCCACGGGACAGCGCCTCCAGGAACAGCGCGCCACTGCCAGCGAACGGGTCCAATACCTTGGCGCCTGCAATGTATGGAGCCAGCCAGTTGAACAGGGTTTCACGCACGCGGTCAGGCGTCGGGCGCAGGCCTACGACGTCGGGGAAGCTCAGCTTGCGGCTGCGCCATTCGCCGCCAATGATGCGCAGCTGGCCCACACCGTTATGCACGTTGTGGACAGGTTTTTTCGGGCGAGATGAACTGGCCATTAATGCTCCGGAACCCCGAGCGGCTGCTCGGCGGGTTTATCAGTGGGGGGCGGTAGTGGCTTTTGCGCAATCGTCGGGCCGGCGGTCACGATGACCATCTTGTCGGCGCTCAAGTGTTTATTCATTGCAGCCTTGACCTGCTCTACGGTCAGGGCCTGGGATTGTTTCATGAAATCTGCCAGATAGGTCAGCGGCAGGTTGTAGAAACCCATCGCGCCCAACTGCCCCGCGATATCGGCGTTGCTGGCGGTCGACAGCGGGAAACTGCCGGCCAGCTCGCGCTTGGCGTCATCCAGTTCTTTTTGCGTCGGGCCGGTCTTGAGGTAGTCGGCCACCACGTCCTCGACCAGGCGCAGGGTGCCGCCGCTCATTTCGGCGCGGGTCTGCAGATTGATCATGAACGGGCCACGCACCTGCATCGGCGAGAAACCGGAGTACACGCCGTAGGTCAAACCACGTTTTTCACGCACTTCGCTCATCAAGCGAGTGCCGAAACCGCCACCGCCGAGGATCTGGTTACCCAGGGACAAGGCTGCGTAGTCCGGGTCGGCACGGTCGATGCCCAGTTGCGCGAACAGCAAGTGAGTCTGTTTGGACGGGAACTCGATACGAGTCAGGCCCGGTGTGGGTTCGGTCGGCTGAGCAATTTTTGGCAGCGCCGGGCCCTTGGGCAGCGATGCAGAAACCTTGGCCGTCATGGCTTCGGCTTCGGCGCGGGTCAGATCGCCCACTACCGCAATCACCGCGTTGCCTGCTGCGTAAGCCTTGGCGTGGAACGCCTGCAACTGCGCGATGGTGATCTTTGGCACGCTCTCGGGCGTGCCTTCGCTCGGGTGCGCGTAAGGGTGGTCGCCGTACAGGCGCTTGAACAGTTCAAGGCTGGCCAGCTTGCCGGGGTTCTGCTTCTGGTACTCGAAGCCGGCGAGGATCTGGTTCTTGATCCGGGCCAGGGAGTCGGCCGGGAAGGTCGGTTTGCCGATCACCTGGTCAAACAGGCTCAGGGCGGCGTCGCGTTTGCTACTGTCGCTGAGGCTGCGCAGGGACACCAGCGCCATGTCGCGGTATGCACCATTGCCAAAGTCCGCGCCCAGACCTTCGAAATCACGGGCGATCTGGCTCACATCCTTGCCCGGTACGCCTTCGTTGAGCATGGCGTTGGTCATCAGCGCCAGGCCGGGTACGTTGCCGTCCTGGCTGCTGCCGGCGGCGAACAGGATGCGCATGTCAAACATCGGCAGTTCATGGGCTTCGACGAACAGCACCTTGGTGCCTTCGGCGGTGGTCCAGGTCTGTACGTCGAGCTTGCGGTTGGTCGGCGCCTTGTCGTCCAATTCCGCCAGGGATTGCAGCTTGCTGCTCGATTGGGCTTTTTCCAGTGCCTGGCTGGCGACGGACTCGCTCGGACGCAGGAAATACACGGCGCTCGCCGCAATCAGGGTGACGACGATCAGGCCAGGGAAGATCAGGCGGCTGCTTTTGCGATCACTCATGAGCGGTCTCCTCAGGCAAAACATGGGCGACGCTCAGACGTTCGCGGGTGAAGTAGGTGCGCGCGGCTTTCTGGATATCTTCCGGGGTCACGCTTTGCAGGTCGGCGAGCTCCGTGTCCATCAGTTTCCAGGACAGGCCGACGGTCTCCAGGGAGCCGATGGCCGTGGCCTGGCTGGTGATGGAGTCACGCTGGTAGACCAGGCCGGCAATGACCTGGGCGCGGATGCGTTCCAGTTCTTCGGCGGTCGGCGGCTTGGCCTTCAACTCTTCCAGCAGGCGCCACAGGCCGGCTTCTGCCTGGGCGACGGTTTTCTTCTTCTGTTGATTCGGCGTGGCGCTCAGCATGAACAGGGTATCGCCACGGGTGTAGGCGTCGTAGTTGGTGGACGCAGCGGAAACCAGCTCTTCGCCACGCTCCAACTGTTCGGAGATGCGGGCGCTGTAGCCGCCGTCCAGCAAGGCCGAGATCAGGCGCAGGGCCTGTACCGAACGTTTGTCTTCGGCGGTGGCCAGGCCTGGCACGTTGAAGCCCAGCATTACGCTCGGTAGTTGGGTTTTCACATGCAGCGTCAGCAGGCGCTCGCCGGGCTCGGCCAGTTCCATCGGGATCTTGGCCGGTGGTACGTCACGCTTGGGGATCGGGCCGAAGTAGCGCTGGGCCAGGTTTTTGACCTCGTCCGGGGTGACGTCGCCGACCACCACCAGGGTGGCATTGTTCGGGACATACCAGGATTGGTACCAGTGGCGCAGCTCTTCGACTTTCATGCGGTCCAGGTCGGCCATCCAGCCGATGGTCGGCGTGTGGTAGCCGCTGGCCGGGAATGCCATGGCCTTGAATCGCTCGTAGGCCTTGGACATCGGGTTGTCGTCGGTGCGCAGGCGGCGCTCCTCCTTGATCACCTCGATCTCGCGGCTGAACTCGTCGGCCGGCAGGCGCAGGCTGGCCATGCGGTCGGCTTCCAGCTCGAAGGCGACGCCCAGGCGGTCGCGGGCCAGCACCTGGTAGTAAGCGGTGTAGTCATCGCTGGTGAAGGCGTTCTCTTCGGCGCCCAGGTCGCGCAGGATCAGCGAGGCTTCGCCGGGGCCGACCTTGGCGCTGCCCTTGAACATCATGTGTTCCAGGGCGTGGGACAAACCGGTCTGGCCCGGGGTTTCGTAGCTCGAACCGACCTTGTACCAGACCTGGGAAACCACCACCGGGGCGCGATGATCTTCGCGCACGACCACCTTGAGGCCGTTGTCCAGGGTGAATTCATGGGTGGGTTGTGGGTCGGCAGCCAAGGCTGAAAGAGGCAGACAAACTGTGCTGAACAGCAGGCCTGCGGCGCGGCGGGCTAGAGCATTCATTCGTTTTTAAACCTGTTGGGCTGCCCGCTTGGTCTTAGCGTCGGCGGGCGAGGAGGTGCTAGGATACTGATCCGACTGAGGGACGGCCACTGCGGCCGTCTTGTTGAGGCCCTATTTTGGCCTTCAAAATGTTGCGCATGAACGAGCTGGCTAAAAAACAGTCTGTTACGCATCGAATTTTATTTACCGGCGCGCCCCTTGGCGCGTCGCTACCTTGAGATAGCCGTCTCCATGTTTGGTTCCAACGACGACAAGAAGACCCCAGCCGCGGCTGGCGAGAAGAAAGGCCTGTTCGGATGGCTGCGTAAAAAACCGCAGGAAACCGTCGACGAACCTCTGCCGGTTCAACCTGAACCTATCCCTGAGCCAACAGTAGAAGCCGAACCGGTTGCCGAAACCCCGGCGCCGGTGGTATTGCCGATGGCCGAGCCGGTGTTGCAGCCGGTCGTCGAGGCTGTCCCGGAACCCGAGCCGGAACCCGAGCACAAACCGTGGCCGGAACTGCCGGTGGCTGAAGAGCCCGTGGCGCTGGTCGAAGATGTGCAGGCTGAGCACATCGCCCCGCCGATTCCGGCTGTGGCCGAGGTGACAGTGCCTGCTGTTGTCGAGCCGGAGCCCGTCGTCGCACCTGTCGAAACCAGCAAGACCGGCTTCTTCGCCCGTCTCAAGCAAGGCCTGAGCAAGACCAGCGCCAGCATTGGCGAAGGCATGGCCAGCCTGTTCCTGGGCAAGAAGGTCATCGATGACGAACTGCTGGAAGACATCGAAACCCGCCTGCTCACCGCCGACGTGGGCGTCGAAGCCACTGCCGTGATCATCCAGAGCCTCACCCAGAAGGTCGCGCGCAAACAGCTGACCGACGCCGACGCGTTGTACAAATCCCTGCAGGCCGAGCTGGCCGCGATGCTCAAGCCGGTGGAAGCGCCGCTGGTGATCACCCCGAAAAAACCTTTCGTGATCCTGGTGGTGGGCGTCAACGGCGCCGGCAAGACCACCACTATCGGCAAGCTGGCCAAGAAGCTGCAGTCCGAAGGCAAGAAAGTCATGCTGGCAGCCGGCGATACCTTCCGTGCCGCCGCGGTTGAACAACTGCAGGTGTGGGGCGAGCGCAACAAGATCCCGGTCATCGCCCAGCACACCGGTGCCGATTCCGCCTCGGTGATCTTCGATGCCGTGCAAGCCGCCAAGGCCCGTAACATCGACGTGCTGATCGCCGATACCGCCGGTCGCCTGCACACCAAAGACAATTTGATGGAAGAGCTGAAAAAGGTTCGCCGTGTGATCGGCAAGCTCGACGCAGACGCGCCGCACGAGGTTCTGCTGGTACTGGACGCTGGCACCGGCCAGAACGCCATCAGCCAGGCCAAGCAATTCAACCAGACGGTACAACTGACCGGCCTGGCATTGACTAAGCTCGACGGCACGGCCAAGGGCGGCGTGATCTTCGCCCTGGCCAAGCAGTTCGGGTTGCCGATTCGTTATATCGGCGTTGGTGAAGGCATCGACGACCTGCGCACCTTTGAAGCCGAACCCTTTGTACAGGCACTGTTTGCCGAGCGGGAGCGTTCATGATTCGATTCGAACAGGTCGGTAAACGCTATGCGAACGGGCATGTCGGCTTGCATGAGCTGAGCTTTCGAGTGCGTCGCGGCGAGTTTCTATTTGTAACCGGTCACTCCGGCGCAGGCAAAAGTACGTTGTTGCGCCTGCTGCTGGCCATGGAGCGTCCGACCACCGGTAAGTTGCTGTTGGCGGGCCAGGACCTGGCCACCATCAGTAACGCGCAGATTCCGTTCCTGCGCCGCCAGATCGGCGTGGTGTTCCAGAATCACCAGTTGCTGTTCGATCGCACCGTGTTCAACAACGTGGCGCTGCCGTTGCAGATCCTCGGGCTGTCCAAGGCCGAGATCGTCAAGCGCGTGGACTCGGCCCTGGAGCGCGTGGCGCTGTCGGACAAGACCGATCTCTACCCTGGCGACCTGTCCACCGGCCAGCAACAGCGCGTCGGTATCGCCCGCGCTATCGTCCACCGCCCGGCCCTGCTGCTGGCGGACGAACCCACCGGTAACCTCGACCCGCGCCTGGCGGCCGAGATCATGGGCGTATTCGAAGACATCAACCGCCTGGGCACCAGCGTGCTGATCGCCAGTCACGACCTGGCACTGATCGCGCGCATGCGCCATCGCATGCTCACTCTGCAACGTGGCCGCCTGATCGGTGACGGGGAGGCCGGCGTATGAGTGCAACACGCAGCCCTAAAGTCTCCGAACGCGTGGCGCCGAAACCGGCCGACCCGCAACCGCCGAAGAAAAAACACGACCACGATGACGATGGTCCGGACTTCAGCACCTTGCTGCGCGCCTGGATCGAAAGCCATCGCGCCAGCCTGGTCGACAGCCTGCGCCGCCTGGGCAAGCAGCCGATCGGCAGCTTTTTCACCTGCCTGGTGATGGCAGTGGCCCTTAGCCTGCCGATGGGTCTGTCGCTCCTGCTTAATAATGTGGAGCGCCTGGGCGGTTCCTGGCAGCGCGCAGCGCAGATTTCGCTGTACCTGAATATCGACGCCAGTGCCAAAGATGGCGAAGCGTTACGCGACGACATCAAGAACATCCCCGGCGTGGCGGATGCCGAGTACATCAGTCGCGATCAGGCGCTGGAAGAGTTCCAGCAACAATCCGGCCTGGGCGAGGCGCTCAAGGAGCTGCCACAGAACCCACTGCCGGGCGTGGTCCTGGTGACGCCGAACGAGGTGGACAAGCCGGCGCTGGAAGCCCTGCGACAAAAACTCGCAGAGATGCCCAAGGTGCAACAGGCGCAACTTGATCTAGTCTGGGTAGAGCGCCTGGCCGCGATCCTCAAGCTGGGCGACCGCTTTGTGTTCGGTCTGACAGTGCTGTTGGTGTCTGCATTACTTTTGGTGATAGGTAATACCATTCGTCTTCATATTGAAAACCGTCGCACCGAGATAGAAGTGATTAAACTGGTCGGCGGCACGGACAGCTATGTGCGTCGGCCTTTTCTGTACATGGGCGCGCTTTATGGCTTTGGTGCCGGGATTTTGTCCTGGGGCGTGCTGGCTTTTGGCCTGGACTGGCTGAACGACGCGGTTGTCGGGCTTGCCGGACTCTACGGCAGTGATTTCGCCCTGGCTGGCGTGCCGGTAGCCGATGGTCTGAGTCTCTTGCTTGGCGCGGTATTGTTGGGGTATATCGGTGCTTGGATTGCGGTCGCTCGTCATTTACGTGAGCTGGCACCGAAGTAGTTAATGTCAGATTAATGTGGTTTCGTTTGTATTGACCGTATTGGTGGTTTAGGGAACTTGTCCTACGGTTCCCGGTCAATTTTCGCAGTGCTTCACTGCACGAGTTATGTGAGTCGGAGGTTTTTTCGTATGACCACTTCTTTGCAACCTGCTTATGCCTTGGTCCCGGGTGCGAACCTGGAAGCCTATGTGCACACGGTCAACAGCATTCCGTTGCTGACGCCCGAGCAGGAGCGTGAACTGGCCGAGAGTCTCTACTATGAGCAGGATCTGGGGGCGGCTCGGCAGATGGTGCTCGCCCACCTGCGTTTTGTCGTACATATCGCCCGTAGCTATAGCGGCTACGGCCTGGCTCAGGCTGACCTGATCCAGGAAGGCAACGTCGGCCTGATGAAGGCTGTAAAGCGCTTCAACCCCGAGATGGGTGTGCGCCTGGTATCGTTTGCCGTGCACTGGATCAAGGCGGAAATCCACGAGTTCATCCTGCGCAACTGGCGCATCGTGAAAGTCGCGACCACCAAGGCCCAGCGCAAACTGTTCTTCAACCTGCGCAGCCAGAAAAAACGCCTGGCGTGGCTGAACAACGAGGAAGTCCACCGCGTGGCCGAAAGCCTTGGTGTGGAACCGCGTGAAGTGCGCGAGATGGAAAGCCGCCTGACCGGCCACGACATGGCCTTCGACCCCGCTGCTGAAGCGGATGACGACAGCGCCTTCCAATCGCCGGCCAACTACCTGGAAGACCACCGTTACGACCCGGCGCGTCAGCTGGAGGATGCGGATTGGAGCGACAACTCCAACCACAACCTGCACGAAGCGCTGGAAGTGCTGGACGACCGCAGCCGTGACATCCTCTACCAGCGCTGGCTGGCAGAAGAAAAAGCCACGCTGCACGACCTGGCGCAGAAGTACAACGTGTCGGCCGAGCGGATTCGTCAGCTTGAGAAAAGCGCGATGAACAAGCTGAAACTGTCCATCGCAGCCTAAAAATATGGGAGGGGCGGTGCGACGATTCGACTTGCCCCCCGATAGCAGAGTGTCAGTCAACATCAAGGTGACTGGTCCATCGCTATCGGGGGCAAGCCCCCTCCCACATTTGTTTTTGTTGTGTCAGTCGGACCAGGGCGCCTTGCGGGAGTTGTTCAGTTCGACCAGGTAACCGTCTCCACCCAACTGACTCATCTGCTGACGAATCCAAGCCGCGCGCCTTGCCACATACGCCGTCGGATGGCTGGCACTCCACGCCCGTGGATTGGGCAAAACAGCCGCCAGATAGCTGGCCTGCTGCCGCGATAACCCCTTGGCACTCACTCCAAAGTGATGCCGCGCCGCCGCTTCCGCGCCAAACACGCCTTCGTCCCACTCCACGCTATTGAGGTACACCTCAAGAATCCGCTGCTTGGGCCACAACACCTCGATCAACCCGGTAAACCAGGCTTCCAGGCCTTTGCGCAAATAGCTGCGGCCGGCCCACAGGAACAGGTTCTTCGACACCTGCTGGCTCAACGTACTGGCACCGCGAATCGAGCCGCCGCGCTCGTTGTGCAGGATCGCCGCCTGGATCGCACCGAAATCAAAGCCCCAATGCTGCGGGAAGCGCTGGTCTTCACCGGCCATCACCGCCACTTTGAGGTCATCGGAGATCTCGTCCCACGGTACCCAGGTGCGCTGCAGGTCAATGGGTTCGCCGTCGAACCAGGATTCGACCTTGCGCTCCACCATCAGCGCGGTGAAGGGCGGCGGGACGACACGAAACAGCAGCACCAGCAGCACACTGCCGATGGCAAACCATTTGACGACGTTGAGAAAGCGTTTGAAGAGGAGACGCAGCATAGAGATGGCTTGGCCGAACCCGTTGAGCGGGCCATTATACAGACCCGGCCCTTTGAGTCTGACTGGAGTTCCTCATGCTGCGTGGCTTTCTGATGTTGGCTGCCTTTTTCGGCTTCACCGGTGTCGCCCTTGGGGCCTTCGCCGCCCACGGCCTGAAAAACCGCCTGAGCGCCGAGTACCTCGCAATTTTCCACACCGGCGTGACCTACCAACTGGTGCACACCCTGGCGCTGTTCGGCGTGGCGCTGCTGGCGGCGCATATCCCTGGCCGGTTGGTCAGCTGGGCGGGCATCTCGTTTACCGTTGGCATCCTGCTGTTCTCCGGCAGCCTGTATGTGCTGACCCTGACCGGCATCAGCAAGCTTGGGATCATCACGCCGTTTGGCGGCCTGGCCTTCCTGCTTGGCTGGTTCTTCCTGGGCCTGGCGGCGTGGCGCTTGCAGGCAGCCTGACCAAGGGACTTGGGCCGGCAACCTCAATCGGGCTAGAATGCCGACCCCTAAAAACGATGGCGGCCCGTGGCATGCGCATTCAGTTGAACGGCGAATCCTTTGAACTGCCCGACGGTGAAACCGTTGCGGCCCTGCTGACCCGACTGGACCTGACCGGGCGGCGCGTCGCAGTGGAACTCAACCTGGATATCGTCCCGCGTAGCCTGCACGCCGAGACCGCACTCGCCGAAGGCGACCAGGTCGAAGTGGTCCACGCCATCGGCGGCGGCTGATCGCGCAGTTTCCTGAATTCTGCAGAACCTCACCCCATTCCGAGGATTTCCCATGAGCATCGTTCGTAGCGACAAGCCTTTCGTCCTGGCCGGGCGTACCTACCAGTCCCGCCTGCTGGTCGGCACCGGCAAGTACCGCGACATGGAAGAAACCCGCCTGGCCATCGAAGCCTCGGGCGCCGAGATCGTCACCTTCGCCGTGCGCCGCACCAACCTCGGCCAGATCGAAGGCGAGCCGAACCTGCTTGAAGTGCTGTCGCCGGACCGCTACACCTTCCTGCCGAACACCGCCGGTTGCTACGATGCCATCGAGGCCGTGCGCACCTGCCGCCTGGCCCGTGAGCTGCTCGACGGCCACAACCTGGTGAAGCTGGAAGTGCTGGCCGACCAGAAAACCCTGTTCCCCAACGTGATCGAAACCCTCAAGGCCGCCGAAACCCTGGTCAAGGAAGGTTTCGACGTGATGGTCTACACCAGCGATGACCCGATCATCGCGCGCCAACTGGCGGAAATCGGCTGCATCGCGGTGATGCCACTGGCCGGCCTGATCGGTTCCGGCCTGGGTATCTGCAATCCGTACAACCTGCAGATCATCCTCGAAGAAGCCAAGATCCCGGTGTTGGTGGATGCAGGCGTGGGCACGGCCTCCGACGCAACCATCGCCATGGAACTGGGCTGTGACGCGGTGCTGATGAACTCGGCCATCGCCCACGCCCAGCAACCGATCCTGATGGCCGAAGCCATGAACCACGCCATCGTCGCGGGCCGCCTGGCCTATCTCGCCGGCCGCATGCCGAAAAAACTCTACGCCAGCGCCTCCTCGCCGCTGGATGGTCTGATCAAGTAAGAGCCATTGATGACTGAATCAAACGAAACGCCGAACACCCTGGAAGCAGGCGACGAGTCCAAGCACCGCCGCATCAAGAGTTTTGTGATGCGCGCCGGTCGCATGACCGAAGGCCAGCAAAAGGGCCTGGAGCAAGGCACGCCGCTGTTCGTGTTGCCATTGGCCGACGCGCCGGTGGACTACGACCAGGTGTTCGGCCGTTCGGCCCCGCGTTCCCTGGAAATCGGCTTCGGCATGGGCCACTCCCTGCTGGAAATGGCCGCCGCTGCGCCGGACCAGGACTTCATTGGCGTGGAAGTCCACCGCCCAGGTGTCGGCGCGCTGCTCAACGGCGTGTTGACCCAAGGCCTGACGAACCTGCGGGTCTATGACTGCGACGCGATCGAAGTGCTCAACCGCTGCATCGCCGACAACAGCCTTGATCGCCTGATGCTGTTCTTCCCGGACCCATGGCACAAAGCCCGTCACCACAAGCGCCGCATCGTCCAGGCCTCCTTCGCGGAACTGGTGCGCAGCAAGCTGAAAGTGGGCGGCATCCTGCACATGGCCACCGACTGGGAACCCTACGCGGAGTACATGCTGGAGGTGATGAACGTCGCCCCCGGCTACCGCAACCTGGCTGAAGACGGCAAATGCGTGCCACGCCCGGCCGAGCGGCCGATCACCAAGTTCGAGCGTCGTGGTGAGCGGCTGGGGCATGGGGTGTGGGATCTGAAGTTCGAGAAGCTGGCGTAACTCCCCATTAGCTTGAAATGCAATTCAATGTGGGAGGGGGCTTGCCCCCGATAGCGGTGGATCAGTCAGCTTATCTGTAGCTGACCCAAAGCATTGGGGGGCAAGCCCCCTCCCACATTTGTTTTCGCAGTGTGCCTTGGATCAGCGGCGGTCTGCGACTACGCCGATCAGTACCAGTACCACGATCAACACCGGCGCCAGGCTGTAGTTATTGAACTGGCTCAACCCCCGCACAATCCACGGCGTGGCATAGATCAGCGCCGCGCCGCTGCCGATCATGCACACCAGCGCCATCAACGGCACGCGCAACGCACCCGCGATGCTGCCCAGGCGTGCTTCGATCCAGCCCTTGATATCGGCGCCGAACAGCACCAGCAGGCAGCCCACGAGGGCCAGGGAGATTTCCGACAGGTTGCTGCGGCTCCAGCGGGATACGGTGGCGAGCAGGTCGAGTACCAAATCCATTCGATTTCCTTAAGAGCGTCAGCTCAAAAACTTCTGCAACAGATCATTGAGAAAGAGTTGCCCGCGGTCGGTCGCCGCCAGGCGTGACGGTTCGACCTGCATTAAGCCACTTTGTTCTGCCTCGCGGCGGCCTTCATCGAGGCTCGCCAGATCCAGACCGGTACGCTCGGCGTAGAGCCTGGCATCGACCCCTTCGGTGAGGCGCAGGGCGTTCATCAGGAACTCGAATGGCAACTCTTCGTTGGTCAGCTCCTTCGCGCCGGCCTGGAAGCTTTTGGCCGGGTTGAGGTAGTCCTTCGGTGCACGGGTCTTCCAGGTGCGTACGATGCGCCCGTCCGGATGGCTGAGCTTGCCGTGGGCGCCGGCACCGATGCCGATGAAGTCACCGAAGCTCCAGTAATTGAGGTTATGCCGCGCCGGGCGACCTGGTTGGGCATAGGCCGATACTTCATATTGCGCGTAGCCGTGTTCGGCGAGCAACGCCTGGCCGGCTTCCTGGATGTCCCACAGGGTGTCATCTTCCGGCAGTGCAGGCGGCTGGTTCCAGAACACGGTGTTGGGTTCCAGGGTCAGCTGGTACCAGGACAAGTGCGTCGGCTTCAGCGCGATGGCCTGGCGCAAGTCGCTCAAGGCATCGTCCAGGGACTGATCGGGCAGCCCGTGCATCAAGTCCAGATTGAAGTTATCGAACCCGGCCTGGCGCGCCATGCCGGCGGCACGTACGGCTTCGTCGCCATTGTGGATGCGGCCCAGGGCCTCAAGCTTTTCCTGCTGGAAGCTCTGGATACCGATGGACAGGCGATTGATCCCCAGCTTGCGATAGGCCACGAACTTTTCTTGCTCGAATGTGCCGGGGTTGGCTTCCAGGGTGATCTCGATATCGCTGGCAAACGGGATGCGGGCTTCCACGCCCTTGAGCAACCGCCCCAACGCTGCGGCGCTGAACAGGCTGGGCGTGCCGCCGCCGAAGAAGATCGAACTGAGTTCGCGGCCATGCACTGCGTGCAGGTCCTGATCGAGGTCGGCCAACAGGGCGTCCACATACTCCTCTTCCGGCAGCACTTTACTGGCGGTGTGGGAGTTGAAGTCGCAATAAGGGCATTTGCGCACGCACCACGGGATATGGATATACAGCGCCAGGGGCGGCAGCACAGGCAAGGCCGCCCGAGGTGTTTGCGCGCCGCCGTGGATCAGCGGCTGCGCAGAGGTGTTCAGGGTCATTTCAGGCTCAGGCGTTGGCGCAGCAAATCCATTGCGCGGGCACGGTGGCTGATCTGGTTCTTGTCGGCCGGGCTCAGTTCGGCACTGGAAACGTTACGTTCCGGCACCCAGAACAACGGGTCATAGCCAAACCCATGCTCGCCGCTGGCCGCATGCAGGATGCGCCCGTGCCACAGGCCTTCGCACAGGATCGGCAGCGGGTCATCGGCATGCCGTACCAGGGCCAGCACGCAGACGAACTGTGCGCCGCGCTCGGCGTCCGGTACGTCCTTGAGCGCGTCCAGCAGCTTGGCGTTGTTGGCGGCATCGCCCTTGCCGTCGGCGTAGCGTGCCGAATAAATGCCCGGTGCGCCGCCGAGGAAATCGACGGCCAGCCCCGAGTCATCCGCCAGCGCCGGCAGGCCGGAGATGCGTGCGGCGTTGCGTGCCTTGAGGATAGCGTTCTCGACGAACGACAGGCCGGTCTCTTCCGGTTCCACCTGGCTGAACTCGCCAATCGAGCGCAACTGCACGGAGTCGCCGAGCATGGCTTGCAGTTCTTTGAGTTTGCCGGCGTTATGGCTGGCCAGTACGAGTTGGGTGAGGTTCATTATTCCGCCGGAAACAGTTCCTGGTTGAACTGGAAGCTATGGGCTTTGCCGCCGGTTTCAACGTTGATGGTAAACGTCTTGTATTCGCGCTGCGTCACGGAGTAGGGCGCCAGGTAATTAATGCCGCCTTTCTCGTTGATCTGCTTGAACGTCAGGACTTCACTCTTGCCGCCCAAGTCCTTGATGGTGCCGGTCACTTGCGCGGCCACCGGGGTCACGCCCTTGATCACCGTCACGTTGATCAAGCCCTTTTCCTTGCTGCGCACCACGCCGACGGCCTGGGCGGTTTCCGGTTGCAGGAAGCTGGAGGTGAACGTGTTGTAGTGGACGGTGATATCGCCGAAGTCTTTCTTGCGATTGGCATCGATAGCGTCGGCGGCCAGGGCGCTGGCGCCCAGGCACGCGGTCAATAGAAATACAGCCAGGCGTTTCATGAGCGTCCCTCTTGAAGATGATTAGACGGCAATCTTGTGGTCCGTCAGGCCAGGACTGCTGACCCTGTAAATACCGATTTCGCCCAACAGATTGGGCCATAGTTTACTTGCCCAGCCGTGACGATGCTGTTGATCGACGGCAAGGCGGTTGATCACCTTGGCTTCACGCTCACTGCACAGGGCTTCGAAGTCTTCGAAGGTGCAGAAATGGATGTTCGGCGTGTTGTACCAGGTGTACGGCAGAAAGTCCGACACCGGCATGCGGCCCTTGGTGGCCAGGTACCAGCGGCAGCGCCAGTGCCCGAAGTTGGGGAAGGTGATGATGCACTGGCGGCCTACGCGCAGCATTTCGTCGAGGATGCGGTCCGGGTAGTGCACCGCCTGGAGGGCCTGGGTCATCACCACGATGTCGAAGCTGTTGCTGGCAAAGTTGCCCAGGCCCTTGTCCAGGTCCTGCTCGATCACGTTGATGCCCTTGGCCACGCACTGGGCGATGTTGTCCGGGTCGTTTTCCAGGCCGTAGCCGGTGACTTGCTTGTTGTCGCGCAGCCAGCTCAGCAGTTCGCCATCGCCGCAGCCCAGGTCGAGCACGCGGCTGCCGGCGGGGATCCAGTCTTGGATGATTTCCAGGTCGGCTCTCATGGCGTTCTCACACAGTAATCCGGTTCATGTAATTGCCGAACGCCTGCAAGTAACGCGGGATCGGGATCAGGAAGGCGTCGTGGCCTTGCGGTGCATCGATCTCCAGGTAGCAGACGTCCTTGCGTGCAGCCATCAGCGCGTCCACCAGCTCGCGGGAGCGGGCCGGCGAGAAGCGCCAGTCGGTGGTGAAGGACATCACGCAGAACTTGGCCGTGGCGCCTTCGAAGGTTTTCGCCAGGTCGTCGTCGTGGTTGGCGGCCGGGTCGAAGTAGTCCAGCGCCTTGGTCATCAGCAGGTAGGTGTTGGCGTCGAAACGCCCCGAGAACTCCTCGCCCTGGTAGCGCAGGTAGCTTTCCACCTGGAACTCGACGCTGTGGAAGTCGTAGTTGAGCTTCTCGCTCTTGAGGCCACGGCCGAATTTCTCGCCCATGGAATCATCGGACAGGTAGGTGATATGCCCGACCATCCGCGCCAGCATCAGGCCGCGCTTGGGAATCACGCCGGCTTCCTGGAACGAACCACCGTGGAACTCCGGGTCGGTGAGGATGGCCTGGCGCGCCACTTCGTTGAAGGCGATGTTCTGCGCCGACAGCTTGGGGGCCGAGGCGATTGCCAGGCAATGGCGCACGCGGTCCGGGTAGGTGATGGTCCATTGCAGCGCCTGCATGCCGCCCAGGCTGCCGCCGATCACTGCCGCCCACTGGTTGATACCCAGCAGGTCGGCGAGGCGCGCCTGGCTGTGCACCCAGTCTTCCACGGTGAGCACCGGGAAGTCGGCGCCGAACGGCTTGCCGGTTTCCGGATTGAGGCTGCTGGGGCCGGTGGAACCGTTGCAGCCGCCCAGGTTGTTCAGGCTGACCACAAAGAACTTGTTGGTGTCGATGGGCTTGCCGGGGCCGATGCAACTGTCCCACCAGCCGGGCTTGCGATCCTCGGCAGAGTGGAAACCGGCCGCGTGGTGATGGCCGGACAAGGCGTGGCAGATCAGCACGGCGTTGCTCGCCGTGGCGTTCAGTTGGCCATAGGTTTCATAGATCAGGTCGTAGGCAGGCAGCGAACGGCCACAGGCCAGGGCCAGCGGTTCGCTGAAGTGCGCCACTTGGGGCACGACCAGTCCAACAGAATCGGGGGGAAAGGCAGCTGGCATCGACCCTGCTCTCGTTTAAATGAGGCGTAAGTCTAAAGACCGCTGCACCTAGCGGCAAGCAATGGCCTGAGCGGTTTGAAATGTGGGAGGGGGCTTGCCCCTCTCACATTTGCTTTGCGTCAGATCAGCAGGCGCAAAATCTCCGGCATCCCGGTCATGGCCGCCAGGTTGTTGATCACCAGCATGTCCAGCAACTTGAGCACCATGAACGCCAGGATCGGCGAGATATCCAGGCCGCCGAGGTTCGGCAGCAGGCGGCGGAATGGCGCCAGGGCCGGCTCGCAGATCTGGTTCACCAGCTCGGCGCCAGGGTTGTGGCTACCGGGGGCGACCCAGGACAGGATCACGCTGATGATCAGGGCGAAGAAGAAGATCTTCAGGAACAGCGCGGTCACGCCGATGATGGCCCAGATCAGCAACTGTACGAAATTGCCGGTGGTGCCGTAGGTCAGCAACAGGGTCAGCGCCATCAAGGCCAACTGCACCAGGATTGCCAGCACCAGCGACGACATGTCCAGGCCGAACAGGCTCGGGATGATCCGGCGCAATGGCTTGAGCAGCGGCTGGGTGGCCTTGACGATGAACTGGCAGAGCGGGTTGTAGAAGTTCGCACGCACCAGTTGCAGCACGAAGCGCATCAGGACGATCAGCAGGTACAGGCTGCCGAGGGTTTGCAGCACGTAGACGGCTGCGGTGTTCAAACCAATCATGTTGGCTCCTTATTTGCCCAGTTGTTCGGCGAGTTCCGCCGAGCGGCGCGCAGCGGCACCCAGTGCTTTTTCCACCAGGGCTTCAAAGCCCCCGGCCTGGAACGACTCGATGGCCGCCTGTGTGGTGCCGCCCGGCGAGGTCACGCGGCGGCGCAGCTCGGCGGCGTCCACATCGCTGGACACCGCCATGCGCGCAGCACCCAGGGCGGTCTGCTCGGCCAGTTGTTCGGCAACGTCCTTGGACAGTCCCAGCTTCACGCCGGCGGCGGTCATGGCTTCGATCAGCAGGAAGAAATACGCCGGGCCGCTGCCGGATACGGCGGTGACCGCGTCCAGTTGCTGCTCCTGTTCCAGCCACAGCGCGACGCCCACGGCGGACAGCAGTTCTTGCGCCTGGTCGCGTTGTTCGGCGCTCACTTGGGCGGTGGCGTACAAGCCGCTCACGCCCTGGCTGACCAGGGCTGGCGTGTTGGGCATGCAGCGCACGATCGGCTGTGCGCCGAGCCAGGTGTTCATGCTGGCGCAGGTGATGCCGGCCGCAATCGACACCACCAGCTGATGCGGCTGCAGGCTTGGGCGCAGGCTTTCGCACACCGCCTTCATGGCCTGCGGCTTCACTGCCAGCACGATCACGTCGACGCCCTGGATGGCCTCGGCGTTGTCGGCAAAGGTTTCAATACCGTGCTCGGCGCTGACGCGGGCACGGGTGTCTGCGCCCGGGTCGCTGGCGCGGATCTGCGCGGCATCCAGGCCCTTGGCCCGCAGGCCACCGATCAGGCTGGCCGCCATGTTACCGGCGCCGATAAAGGCTATACGCGTGTCTCTCATGACAGGTCCTTAGCTAAATGGAAGTCAGCCATTTCATGGCTGGCCGTAGTCGCGGGCGCCAAACAGGGCGGTACCGATCCGCACCCAGGTGGCGCCTTGGGCAATGGCCGACTCAAGGTCGTGGCTCATGCCCATGGAAAGTGTGTCCAGCGGCAGGTTCAAACTGGCTTGCAGCTCGCGCACGGTGGCGAAGGCTGCATCTTGCGCGGCGCGCTCTTCGGTCGGCTCGGGGATTGCCATCAGGCCACGCAGCTTCAGGCGCGGCAGGGCGCTGATAGCGTTGGCCAGGGCTGGCAGGTCGGCGGGTGTACAGCCGGACTTGCTGGCTTCGCCGCTGACGTTGACCTGAATGCAGATGTTCAGCGGTGGCAGGTCGGCCGGGCGTTGTTCGGACAAGCGTTGAGCGATTTTCAAGCGGTCCACGGAATGCACCCAAGCGAAGTTCTCGGCAATAGCGCGCGTCTTGTTCGATTGAATGGGGCCGATGAAGTGCCAACTCAAGGGCAGGTCGGTTAATTCGGCCTGTTTGCCCATGGCTTCCTGCAGATAGTTCTCGCCAAAATCGTGCATCCCGGCGGCATAGGCTTCGCGCACGGCTTGCGCGGGTTTGGTCTTGCTCACGGCCAGCAGGTGGATGCTGCTTGCGTCACGTTGCACGGCGTCGGCTGCGGCGCGGATGCGCTGGCTAACCTGGCCGATGTTGTCTGCTATCGTCGACATTCAAGATGCGCCCGTGGATATGGAGTCCGCGGCATTCTACTGGAAATGGAAAGCCCTATGGATATCACTGAATTACTCACGGCCAGCGTGCGCCGTGGCGCCTCCGACCTGCATTTGTCCGCCGGACTGGCGCCGATGCTGCGGGTGGATGGGGAGGTCTGGCCGCTGGACGGGCCGGTGCTTTCACCCCCGCAAGTGGCCGACTTGTTGAGCCCATTGCTCAATCAGCACCAACAAAAGGATTTCGAAACATCTCTTGAAACGGATTTTGCCTTCGAACTGCCCGGTGTGGCGCGCTTCCGCGCCAACGTGTTCCGGCAGGAGCGGGGCATGGGCGCGGTGTTTCGCGCCGTACCGTCCGAGGTCCAGAGCCTGGAGCGCCTCGGCCTGGGGGAAGTGTTCCAGCGTATCGCCCAGCTGCCGCGCGGCCTGGTGCTGGTGACCGGCCCTACCGGCTCGGGCAAGTCCACTACCCTGGCGGCGATGATCGACTTTCTCAATCAGCATCGACGCCAGCACATCCTCACCCTTGAAGACCCTATCGAGTTTATCCACAAGCCGAACATGGCATTGATCAACCAACGCCAGGTGCACCGCGACACCCATAGCTTTTCGGTTGCCCTGCGCTCGGCGCTCAGGGAAGACCCGGACGTGATCCTGGTGGGTGAACTGCGCGACCTGGAAACCATCCGCCTGGCCCTGACGGCGGCTGAGACCGGGCACCTGGTATTCGGCACCTTGCATACCTCGTCGGCGGCAAAGACCGTGGATCGGCTGGTGGATGTGTTTCCGGCGGGGGAAAAGGCCATGGTCCGCTCGATGCTGTCGGAGTCGTTGCAGGCAGTAGTGTCCCAGGTGCTGGTGAAGAAGATCGGCGGGGGGCGGGTGGCGGCCCATGAAATCATGTTGGGTACGCCGGCTATTCGCAATCTGATCCGTGAGGACAAGGTGGCGCAGATGGTCTCGGCGATCCAGACGGGTGGGGCGCTGGGGATGAAGACGTTGGATATGAGCTTGAAGACGTTGGTCGGGGAGGGGGTGATCAGTCGGGAAGAGGCGCAGCAGAAGGCGAGGGTGCCTGGGGAAATATGAAGGTCCAAATGTGGCAGGGGCTTGCCCCCGATAGCAGTGGATCAGTTAGCTTATTTGTAGCTGATCCACGGTAATCGGGGGCAAGCCCCCTCCCACATTGTTCACCCACCGCACTCCAGCCTGGAATCAGCGCTGGACCACCCGCAGGTTGTTCTGCTCTTTGGGCAATACCCGCTTGGCAATCACGTAGTTCTTGTCCCAGAACGGTTTCTTCAGCGTGTCGATGCTGACCGCTTTGCCACGGCGTGGTGCGTGGATGAAACGGTCGTTGCCCAGGTAGATGGCAACGTGGTTCACCTGGCGGCTCTTCAATTTGAAGAACAGCAGGTCACCCGGTTTCAAGTCCTTGCGATCAACCTTCTGCCCGTGGCCGGCGGCCATGGCGTTGGAGGTGCGCGGCAAATCCACGGCGGCTACGTCGTTAAACGCATATTTCACCAAGCCGCTGCAGTCGAACCCTTTACTTGGGCTGCTGCCGCCCCAACGATAAGGAGTACCGAGCACGTTGACGGCGCGGCTGAGCACGGTGCTGCTCTGCCTGGTGTTGACGCCTACCAGGCCGGCCGTTGCCTTGCCGTGGGCCTTGCTCAGTTGAGTCGGGCGGTTGACGGTCAGCTTGACCGACTTGGCGGTGCTTGGCGTGCTGTGGACTTTAGGGGTGAAACCGTTAACGTTGGGAAGTCGTTGCTCACGATTGGTGGCGTGGGCGGCCAGTGGCATTAATAGGCAAATGGTTAGCCATGTCTTGAAAAATGGTCGCATTAGGCGTGGCTCTTATGGGTTTGCGCGCAACTTTATAACAGCTTTTTGTGTCGTTCTCAGGCCGTTTGTCGACTGAACCTTGACGTCAAAATCAGGAAAAACGCGACGATTCGCCGCAATTGTCCTACACAAGTCAGGTGGCATAAGGCTTTCAGGGCAGGGAAGATACCATTTGCCGTACGTCGGGCGCCCGTAAAAAAGTCACAAAGAAAATGAAAAAATTTATCTATCGAGGCAAAAGAGGTACGCGATGAACACCTATCAGCAGATTGGCGAGCAGCAAGACACCCACAGCAAGGTCATCGGTTACCTGCTGTGGATTTTCGGTTTTACCGGGGCGCATCGCTTCTATTACGGCAAGCCGGTGACCGGAACGATCTGGTTTTTCACCTTTGGCTTGCTGGGTATCGGCTGGCTGATCGACCTGTTCCTGATCCCGGCCATGGACCGTGAAGCGGACCTGAGGTTTACCGCCGGACCCATCGAATACAACGTGGCCTGGATCCTGTTGGCGTTTCTCGGGGTATTTGGCGTGCACCGCATGTACCAGGGCAAATGGATCACCGGCCTGATCTACCTGCTGACCGGCGGTTTGTTCCTGGTTGGGGTGCTGTATGACTTCTGGACGTTGAATACGCAGATATCGATCCGCAATGCCGAGCGCAACAGCGGCCGCTGATCTTTAACTTCTGGTGGAGATCAACATGTGGGAGGGGGCTTGCCCCCGATAGCGGTGGATCAGTCAGCTTATCTGTAGCTGACCCACTGCAATCGGGGGCAAGCCCCGTCCCACATTGATCATGCCCACATTAGAGGTGGGATTTTTCAGGCCGGGTAGCTGATGCGGCCATCCACCAGGGTGTAACGCACCGTCGCCGGCAGGCTATGGCCGATGAACGGGCAGTTTTCACCTTTGGATAGCCATTGCTCCCCCGCAATCGTGGAACTGGCCGGATCAAAAAGCACCAGGTCCGCCGCCGAACCCACCGCCAACTTGCCCGCTGGCAGGCGCAAGGCCTCGGCCGGGCCGCTGCTCAGGCGTGCCAACAATGTCGGCAAGTCCAGCAACCCATCTTCTACCAACGTCATCGCCAGAGGCAGCAACAGTTCGACACTGCTGATGCCCGGCTCTGTCGCGCCAAACGGTGCCAGCTTGGCATCCCTCTCATGGGGCTGGTGATGGCTGGAAATCGCCGAGACCACACCGGATTTCACCGCCGCGCGCAAACCGTCGCGGTCAGCCAGGGTACGCAGTGGCGGTTGCACGTGGTACAGGCTGGAGAAGTCGATCAGCGCTTCGTCCGTCAGGATCAGCTGATAAAGCGCCACATCCGCTGTCACCGGCAATCCACGGGCCTGGGCCTGGGCGATCAGGGCCACGCCCCGCGCGCTGGTCAGCTGGCTGAAGTGCGCGCGCACGCCGCTTTGTTCCACCAGCAGCAGGTCACGGGCCAGGGCCACGGTCTCGGCGGTTTCCGGGATGCCCGGCAGGCCGAGGAAGCTGGCCACGGCGCCTTCATGGACCAGGCCGCCTTCGGCCAGGTCACGGTCCTGGGAATGGAAGATCACGGTAAGGTCGAAAGTCGCCGCGTATTCCAGGGCACGTAACAGCGTGCGGGTACTGCGAAAGCTATCCAGGCCGTTGCCGAAGGCCACGCAACCGGCGTCGCGCAGGGCGATCAGTTCGGCGAGTTGTTCGCCTTCCAGGCCTTTGCTCAAGGCGCCGATAGGGAACACTTTGCAGTTGCCGGCTTCACGGGCGCGGTCGAGGATCAGCTCGGTCACGGCCGAGGTGTCCAGCACCGGCCTGGTGTGCGGTGGGCAGCACAGGCTGGTTACCCCACCGGCTGCGGCAGCGCGGGTTTCGCTGGTGATATTGCCCTTGCGGCTGTAGCCCGGCTCGCGCAGGGCGACGTTCAGGTCAACCAGGCCAGGCGCGGCCACCAGGCCTTTGGCGTCGATCGTCTCGCTGGCGCTGAAGCCTGCGGGCGCGGCGCCAATGGCGATGAGCTTGCCGGCGTCCAGATGCAGATCGGTAACTTGATCCAGGCCACTGGCCGGATCGATGACGCGGGCGCCGAGGATGCTGAGCTTCACTGGGCGTTCTCCTGCTCGAATTGACGTTGCGCGGTTTGCCCGCTCATGGCCATGGACAGCACGGCCATGCGTACGGCGATGCCGTAGGTCACCTGGTTGAGGATCACCGACTGCGGACCGTCGGCCACCGCCGACTCAATCTCCACGCCACGGTTGATCGGGCCCGGGTGCATCACGATGGCATCCGGCTTGGCGCCGGCCAGGCGTGCGGTGGTCAGGCCGAACAAACGGTAGAACTCGCCTTCGCTCGGTAGCAGGCCACCGGCCATGCGCTCGCGTTGCAGGCGCAGCATGATCACCACGTCCACATCCTTGAGGCCTGCGGCCATGTCGGTGTAGACCTTCACGCCGTACTGTTCGATACCGATGGGCAACAGGGTTTTCGGCGCAATCACGCGGATATCCGGGCAACCCAGGGCTTTGAGGGCCAGCATGTTCGAGCGCGCGACCCGCGAATGCAGGATGTCGCCGACGATGGCCACCGAGAGATTCTCAAAGCTGCCTTTGTGCCGACGAATGGTGAGCATGTCGAGCATGCCCTGGGTCGGGTGGGCGTGGCGGCCGTCACCGCCGTTGATGATCGCCACCTGCGGGCACACGTGTTCGGCGATGAAGTGCGCGGCGCCGGAGTCGCCGTGGCGTACCACGAACATGTCGGCGGCCATCGCTTCCAGGTTGCGCAGGGTGTCGAGCAGGGTCTCACCCTTGCTTGCCGACGAGGTGGACACGTTCAGGGTGATTACATCGGCCGACAGCCGCTGGGCGGCCAGTTCAAAGGTGGTGCGGGTGCGGGTGGAGTTCTCGAAGAACACGTTGCAGATGGTTTTGCCGCGCAACAGCGGGACCTTCTTCACCGCCCGGCCACCGACTTCGAGGAACGAGTCGGCGGTGTCGAGGATTTCGGTGAGCAGTTCGCGGGGCAAACCGTCGAGCGACAAGAAGTGTCGCAACTGGCCCTGAGCATTGAGCTGCAGCGGGCGCTTGGCATCTAGAGGCGTCATCGCGGGGACTCTTTACAAGGCGGTTTAAAGGGCGAGGTCTTGCAGTTCGAGTACGAGCGGCGTGGGACCGAGCAATTTTACCCGTTGATGGGCTTCTAGCGACAGGGTGGCGCCGACCACATCCGGGCTGATCGGCAATTCGCCGGCGTCCAGGTCCAGCAGGCACACCAGGGTCACGCTGGCCGGGCGGCCATAGTCGAACAGTTCGTTCATGGCGGCACGGATGGTGCGACCGCTCATCAGCACGTCGTCGATCAGCACCAGGTGCTGGCCTTCGATCTCGAAAGGCAGGGCCGACGGACGCACTTGTGGGTGCAGGCCGTTCTGGCTGAAATCGTCGCGGTAAAAGGAGACGTCCAGGGTGCCCAGGGGCGAATCGCTGCCCAGTGCTTTCAACAACGCCTGGGCCACCCACACACCGCCGGTGCGAATACCGATGAAGCGCGGCTCGCTGATGTTACGGTGTTGCAGATGGGCCGTGAGGCTGGTGGCCATCTGGCTGATCAGTTCGGCGGGGTTCGGCAGGCTCATGCAGGCTCCTTCAGGACCTTGGCGCAGGCAAGGTCCGGGCTCAAACGTAAAAAGACGCGGCAAGCCGCGTCTGTCAGGATTCAAATAAAGCGGTGTTTTCATCCAGCCAACCCTGCAACAGCAGGGCGGCGGCGATGGCGTCTACCGGGTTGTCGCGGTAGCTGCCTTTCTGCCCGCCACGGTCGCGTCGCTCGCCTTTGGCTTCAAAGGTGGTGAGGCGTTCGTCGTGGGTATAGAAGGGCAGGTTGTAGCGGCCATTGAGGCGGCGGGCGAATTTTTCGGCACGCAGGCACATGTCGCTGGGGGTGCCGTCCATGTTCAGGGGCAGGCCGACCACGACCGCGTCGGGCTTCCACTCTTTGATGAGGGCTTCAACCTGGTTCCAGTCCGGCACGCCGTTCTGGGCTTTCAAGGTGCACAGCTCACGGGCCTGGCCGGTGATCACCTGGCCTACGGCTACGCCGATCTGTTTGGTGCCGTAGTCAAACCCGAGGATCAGACGCAAAGCCATCAGGCGTGTCCCGCCTGGCTGGTCAGCAGGTTGAGGTTGATCCCCAGCGTCGCCGCAGCTGCGTCCAGGCGCAGTTCACTGGCGGTGTTGAACAGGATGTCGGCGTCGAACGGGCAGGTCAGCCAGGCATTGCTGGCCAGTTCGGCTTCCAATTGGCCGGCTTCCCACCCCGCGTAACCGAGGGTGATCACGCTTTGCTCAGGCCCCACGCCGTCGGCGATGGCGAACAACACGTCCTGGGAAGTGGACAGCGATACGCCGTCCAGATCGACCGTGGCCTGGAACTTCGGCCCGCTCGGGTGCAGTACAAACCCACGATCAGTCTGCACCGGCCCGCCGATGTAAATCGGCACGCCCTGGCACCGGGCCGGCGGGTCAAGCTCGGGGCGCAGTTGCTCAAGGATATCCGCCAGGTTCAGCTCTTGCGGGCGGTTGACCACCAACCCCATGGCACCATTGGCCGTGTGCTCGACGATGTAGGTCAAGGTCTGCGCAAAGTTCGGGTCGGCCATATGGGGCATGGCGATCAGGAATTGATGCTTGAGGTAGGTCGGGCTGACGTTTTTCATGTTCGATAGTGTGGCGGTGGAGGGGCGAACTGACAAGCTGGTGATGTGCCACAGCTGGTAATTGTCATCAATTGCTCGACAGCCGATCACCCTTGGCAAACTTCCAGGTGCGGATGATTTCCAGGCGGTCGACGTCGTTCAAATCGCCGCTGAACGGCGCAAAGGGCGCGGCCAGGCGCACGATGCGCTGGGCGGCCTGGTCCAGCAACGGCTGGCCGGACGACTCGAGCACCTGCACTTCATAGAGCGTGCCGTCGCGGTTGATTGACACCAATAGTCGCAAATTTCCGTAAATCTGCTGGCGTCGGGCTTCCTCAGGGTAATTGAGGTTACCGATACGCTCGACCTTCTTGCGCCACTCGTCTTTGTACCAGGCGCCTTTGTCGCGCATGGTCGATGCGGCGTTCAGCCGATAGATGCGCGGGCGCTTGGCGTACAGCTGCTGTTCGTTGGCCAGTTCGGCTTCGAGGCTGGAAATTTCGTCGGACAGGGTCGAACTGTCGAAAGTCGGTGCCGGTTTTACAGGCTCGGGCGTGGGTTCGGTCTTGGTTTTTTCGCGCTGGGCCGGGGCTTTCTGCGGTTTGGGTGCGATGGTGGTCACGGCGGGCTTGGGCGCTGCCTGCTTGACCTCCGGCTTGGGCGCCGGTGGTGGGGTGACTTTGTTGACCTTGTTGTCCTGGAACGGCGCCACTTCGGTGGTCTTCGGCACGGCTTTCTTGTCGAGGGTGCCGCTGCCTTGCTGGTTGTCCTGGGCGAGAAAGTCAGCCTTCTCGGGCTTCTTTTCGCTCTTGAACGTGGCGAGGGTGATTTCCAGGGTCTGGGTGATTTGCTTGGGTTCGACCATGGTGAAACCCACGCCGAGGATCAGGGCCAAGTGAATCAACGCTGCCAGGAACAGGGTAAATCCGAGCCGATCAGCCGGGCGCACGCCGCTGTGGGAGAGTTCGGGGGGTAGCTCGGACGGGAGTGTCATGACAAAAAACCAACATCGCGCGTTTCACAGGTGGGGCATGATAGCGCAATGTTGGTGCGTGTCCGGCTGTTCTATATCACTTGGCTTGCAGCTTGCGCTCAATGGCGGCCATCAACATTTCGCCGATGTTCGTGCCAAATGCGTTGTCGATCTCGCGAATGCAGGTGGGGCTGGTGACGTTGATTTCGGTGAGGTTCTCGCCGATGACGTCCAGTCCCACGAACAGCAGGCCTTTTTCGCGCAGGGTCGGGCCAACCTGGGCGGCAATCCAGCGGTCCTTGTCCGATAGAGGGCGGGCTTCGCCACGACCACCGGCCGCCAGGTTGCCACGGGTCTCGCCGGCGGCCGGGATGCGCGCCAGGCAGTAGTCCACCGGCTCGCCGTCAATCATCAGGATGCGCTTGTCGCCGTCCTTGATCGCCGGCAGATAGGCCTGGCCCATGATCTGCTGGGTGCCCAGGGCGGTCAGGGTTTCCAGGATCACCGACAGGTTCGGGTCGCCGGCGCGGTGGCGGAAGATCGAGGTGCCGCCCATGCCGTCCAGCGGCTTGAGGATCACATCACCATGCTTGGCAGCGAACTCGCGCAGCACATCGGCGCGGCGGCTGACCACGGTCGGTGGTGTGCACTGTGGGAACAGGGTGGCGAACAGCTTTTCGTTGCAGTCGCGCAGGCTCTGCGGCTTGTTGACGATCAGCACGCCGGCGCGCTCGGCCTGCTCCAGCAGGTAGGTGGAGTAGACGAATTCCATGTCGAACGGCGGGTCCTTGCGCATCAGGATCACGTCCAGGTCGCTCAGTGGGCTGTCGATTTCGTCTTGCAGCTCGAACCACTTCTCAGGGTTGGCAAACACCTGCAGCGGGCGCATGCGTGCGCGGGCCTCGCCGTCACCCTGGTAAAGATCGCGCTGCTCCATATAGAACAAGGTCCAGCCGCGGGCCTGGGCGGCCAGGAGCATGGCCAGCGAGCTGTCCTTTTTATAGGAAATGCTGGCGATAGGGTCCATGACAATGCCGACGCGAACGCTCATGGGGGATTTCCTCTAGCAAATTAGGGCGCATAAAAGTGGCGTCAGAGTGGCGCTGCGGCTGTTGTGGGTCAAGGAAAAACCACCTGGCCGGTTGCTCGATAGATTGCGCCCGGAGACTGTGCTAAAAAGACTGCCACGGCGCAGCAGCCCTTGAATTCCAAGGCTTGCGGCGCTCATCCTGTGCAACATCAGGCAGTACACACCGAAAACCGATTCGCTGTGGCGATGGCAGAGCAGATATGGAACAGCATTCCAACGCCTTGAGAGTGATGGTGATCGACGATTCGAAGACGATCCGCCGCACCGCCGAGACCTTGTTGAAGAACACGGGGTGCGATGTCATCACGGCCATCGACGGTTTCGATGCCCTGGCCCGGATTGTGGATCATCACCCGCACATTATTTTTGTCGACATCATGATGCCGCGCCTGGATGGCTATCAGACCTGCGCGCTGGTGAAGAACAACCCGGCGTTCAAGTCGATCCCGGTGATCATGCTGTCGTCCAAGGACGGCTTGTTCGACAAGGCCAAGGGGCGCATCGTGGGTGTCGATCAGTTTTTGACCAAGCCTTTCAGCAAGGAAGAACTGCTGGGCGCGATCAAGGCCTACGTGCCAGGGTTCGCCGTAGTAGAACAAGCACACTGACGCCGCCTCACAAGGGCCGGCGTCCACCTATGTAGTGGGGAAAACCATGGCACGTGTTCTGATCGTCGACGATTCGCCGACCGAAATGTACAAACTGACCGGCATGCTGGAAAAGCACGGCCACCAGGTCCTCAAGGCTGAAAACGGTGCGGATGGCGTGGCCCTGGCCCGCCAGGAAAAACCCGACGCCGTCCTGATGGACATCGTGATGCCGGGCCTCAATGGCTTCCAGGCCACCCGCCAGCTGTCCAAGGAGCCGGAAACCAACGGCATCCCGATCATCATCATCACCACCAAGGACCAGGAAACCGACAAGATCTGGGGCGCACGCCAGGGCGCCAAGGACTACCTGACCAAGCCGGTGGATGAAGAAACCCTGATCGCCACCCTGAACAAGGTGCTGGCCGGCTGACGGTTCGCCATCATGACCGAGTCGCAAACCGCCTTTGAGCTGCTGCTGGACATCGACCGCCGCTGTCGCCTGTTGGCCGCCGACCTGCCGTCCCAGGAAACCCGTCTGCAACGCTGGAGCGGGATCGGCTTTCGCCTGGGGCAGCACTGGTATGTGGCGCCCATGGGCGAAGTTGCCGAAGTCCTGCATGAACCGCGCTGCACGCTGATGCCCGGGGTCAAGGCCTGGGTCAAGGGTGTGGCTAACCTGCGTGGGCGCTTGTTGCCGGTGATGGACCTGGGCGGGTTCCTCGGCCTCGAGCTGTCCAAGGCACGCAAACAGCGGCGCGTACTGGTGGTGGAATTCAACGATTTGTTTGTCGGGCTGCTGGTGGACGAGGTGGTGGGAATGCAGCATTTCGCACAAGACGCACTGCTGGCGAGTGCCGCCCCCGGCGCGCCGTTTATCCAGGGACGTTTCGAGGGCAGCCCGCAGTGGCAGGTCTTCAGCCCCTTCGCCCTGGCCCAGGCCCCAGGCTTCATGGATGTTGCCGCATGACCACCGTTACCCCGCCAAAACCTCAGGCCGCGTCGCGCAGTCGTTCCCAGATCATTGTGCTGTTCATTGCACTGATCGTGTTCATCATGTTGCTGTTTGCCAACTTTGCGTACCTCAACACCCAGTCCACCTATGACAAGCAGTACATCGGCCACGCCGGTGAGTTGCGCGTGCTGTCCCAGCGCATTGCCAAGAACGCCACCGAAGCCGCCGCCGGCAAGGCTGCTGCGTTCAAGTTGCTGGGCGATGCGCGCAACGACTTCGCCCAGCGCTGGGGCTACCTGAAAAAAGGTGATCCGGAAACCGGCCTGCCGGCTGCGCCCAGTGCGGTACGTGCCGAAATGCGTGCGGTGCAGACCGACTGGGAAGCGCTGCTGAAAAACACCGACGCGATTCTCGCCAGTGAGCAGACCGTGCTGTCCTTGCACCAGGTCGCGGCGACCCTGGCGGAAACCGTTCCGCAGTTGCAGGTGGAGTCGGAAAAGGTCGTCGACATCCTCCTGCAACGCGGTGCCCCGGCCAGCCAGGTCGCCCTGGCCCAGCGCCAGTCGTTGCTGGCCGAGCGGATCCTGGGGGCGGTGAACACCGTACTGGCCGGCGACGAAACCGCCGTGCAGGCCGCCGACGCCTTTGGCCGCGATGCCAACCGTTTCGGCCAGGTGCTCAACGGCATGCTCCAGGGCAACCCCGGCCTGCGCATCACCCAGGTCGAAGACCGCGATGCCCGCGCGCGGCTGGCGGAAATCGCCGAGCTGTTCGAGTTTGTCTCCGGCTCGGTGGATGAAATTCTCGAAACCTCGCCGCAACTGTTCCAGGTGCGCGCTTCGGCGAGCAACATCTTCAACCTGTCACAAACCCTGCTCGATGAAGCCTCGCACCTGGCCACCGGTTTCGAAAACCTGGCCAGTGGCCGCAGTTTCGACACCATCGGCGGCTATGTACTGGGCCTGCTGGCGCTGACCTCGATCATCCTGATCGGCCTGGTGATGGTGCGCGAGACCAACCGCCAACTGCATGAAACCGCCGAGAAGAACGAGCGCAACCAGAACGCGATCATGCGCCTGCTGGATGAAATCGAAGACCTGGCCGACGGCGACCTCACCGTGACGGCCTCGGTGACCGAAGACTTCACCGGCACCATCGCCGACTCCATCAACTATTCCGTCGACCAGCTGCGCGATCTGGTTGCCACCATCAACCTCACCGCCGGGCAAGTCGCCGGTGCGGTGCAGGACACCCAGGCCACTGCCATGCACCTGGCCCAGGCCTCGGAGCACCAGGCCCAGCAGATCGCCGAAGCGTCCACGGCGATCAACCAGATGGCGCAGTCCATCGACCAGGTGTCAGCCAACGCCGCCGAATCGTCGGCGGTGGCGGAGCGCTCGGTGGAAATTGCCAACAAGGGCAACGAGGTGGTGCACAACACCATCCACGGCATGGACAACATTCGCGAACAGATCCAGGACACCGCCAAGCGCATCAAGCGCCTGGGCGAGTCGTCCCAGGAAATTGGCGATATCGTCAGCCTGATCGACGATATTGCCGAGCAGACCAACATCCTCGCCCTCAACGCAGCGATCCAGGCGAGCATGGCCGGGGACGCCGGGCGCGGCTTTGCAGTGGTGGCCGATGAAGTGCAACGCCTGGCCGAGCGTTCGTCGGCGGCGACGCGGCAGATTGAAACCCTGGTGCGGGCGATCCAGGCCGACACCAACGAAGCGGTCATTTCCATGGAGCAGACCACCACCGAAGTGGTGCGCGGCGCACGGTTGGCCCAGGATGCCGGGGTGGCGCTGGAAGAGATCGAAGGCGTGTCGAAAACCCTCGCAGCGTTGATCCAGAGCATCTCCAACGCGGCGCAGCAGCAGACGAGTTCGGCGGGGCAGATCTCCCTGACCATGAACGTGATCCAGCAGATCACCACCCAGACCTCTTCGGGCTCCACGGCCACCGCAGAAAGCATCGGCAACCTGGCGAAAATGGCCAGCCAGCTGCGCCGGTCGGTGTCGGGGTTCACCTTGCCAGCGGCTAAACAGGCTGATGATTGAAATGCAGTACACATGTGGGAGGGGGCTTGCCCCCGATAGCAGTGGGTCAGTCACCCAATCTTTGACTGATGCACCGCCATCGGAGGCAAGCCCCCTCCCACATGTGATCTCTATCTGTCTTGATATCTCGCACCACCAGCAACCCATGAATTCCAAGCGGAGCAGTTATGGTTGATCGGCACGACTACGTGGCCCTCGAATGGGTCAAGGGCGACATTGCCGAAACCCTGAAACAGGCCCGTTCGGCGCTCGATGCGTACGTCGAAACCTCAGACGGCGATGCCATCGGCGAGTGCCTGGCGTGTGTCCATCAAGTGCATGGCGCGCTGCAAATGGTCGAGTTCTATGGTGCAGCCCTGCTGGCCGAGGAAATCGAAGAGCTGGCGCAGGCCCTGCAAGCCGACCGCGTGAACCAGCGCGACGAAAGCATCCGCCTGCTGCAACAGGCCCTCAACCAATTGCCGCTGTACCTGGACCGTGTGCACAGCGCCCGCCGCGACTTGCCGCTGGTGGTGTTGCCATTGCTCAATGACCTGCGCAGCGCGCGTGGTGAAAGCCTGCTGTCGGAGACCAGCCTGTTCAGCCCGCAACTGCTGACCATCGCGCCGCTGCCTGATGAGGCCCTGGCCCAACGTGCCGTGCCCGACCTGAAAGAACAACTGCGCCAGTGGCACCAACTGCTGCAACAGGCCTTGGCCGGGTTGCTGCGCGAAGACCATGGTCCCAGCAACCTGGAAGACATGGCGCGGGTGTTCGCGCGCCTCGAAGCCTTGTGCCAGGGCGCGCCGTTGTTGCCATTGTGGCAAGTCACCTCGGCGCTGGTCGAAGGCATGCTCACCGGCGTGATCGCCAACAGTCCGGCGCTGCGCAGCCTGCTCAAGGCCAGCGACAGACAGCTCAAGCGCCTGCTGGCCCAGGGCATCGGCGGGATCAATCAGGCAGCGCCGGATGAACTGCTCAGAAGCCTGTTGTTTTACGTCGCCAAGGTCACTCGGCCGACGCCGCGCATGCAAAGCCTCAAGGAACGCTACGGCCTGGATGAGGCCTTGCCCGACAGCGCGCTGGTCGACGCCGAGCGCGCGCGCCTGGCCGGGCCGGACCGCAACGCCATGGGCTCGGTGCTGGGCGCGTTGTGCGAAGAGCTGGTGCGGGTCAAGGAGCGCCTCGACTTGTTCGTACGCAGCGACCGCCAGCACACCAGCGACCTGGATGCGCTGCTCGCACCGCTGCGGCAGATCGCCGACACCCTGGCGGTGCTGGGTTTCGGCCAGCCGCGCAAGGTCATCATCGATCAACTCGCCGTGGTACTGAGCCTGGCCCAAGGCCAGCGCGAGCCTAACGACGCTGTGCTGATGGACGTCGCCGGCGCCTTGCTCTACGTCGAAGCCACACTGGCCGGCATGGTCGGCACCGTCGAGCCGGAAAGCCGCGAAGAAAGCCGCCTGCCCACCACCGATCTGACCCAGATCCACCAATTGGTGATCCGCGAATCCTGCCAGTGCCTCAAGCAAGCCAAGGAACTGGTGATCGACTGCATTGAAGCCGACTGGGATCGCCAGCGCCTGGAGTCCCTGCCCGAGCTGCTGAGCCAGGTGCGCGGCGCCCTGGCGATGATCCCTTTGCCCCGTGCGGCGAGCCTGATGCGCGGATGCACGGATTACGTCGACGAACAGTTGATGGGCAGTGATGCGCCACCGTCCGAGATGCAATTGGCGCATTTCGCCGACGTGATCAGCAGCCTGGAGTATTACCTCGAGCGCATGCTCCAGGACCCCGATGCCGCAGGTGAGCGCGTGCTGGAGTTGGCCACTCAAGGCTTGGCGGCGCTGGGTTACCTGCCCGTCGAGAAACCCTGGCGCCAGGCGTTGGTTGCACCCGATGCCACACTGCCGGCCGAGCTTGCGCCGAGCCAATCGCAGTACGACGCCCTGGCCAGTCCGACGTCGCGCCTCAACCCGCCGGCCCTGCAACGCCCCGGCAGCCTGTTGCCGCCGCCCGCCGACGAGGAGCCCATCGACGACGAACTGCGCGAAGTTTTCCTCGAAGAGACCGACGAAGTCCTCGAGGTGCTGCACCGTCATCTGCCCAACAGCGCGGACAAAACCGCCCAAGGCGAAATGCGCCGCGCTTTCCACACCCTCAAGGGCAGCGGCCGCATGGTGCGCGCCCTGGTCTTGGCCGAGCTGGCCTGGGCCGTGGAAAACCTGCTCAACCGTGTGCTGGAGCGCAGCGTGGTGCTCGGCCCCGAGGTGCAACAGGTGCTGGATGAAGCGGTGGCCCTGTTGCCGGAATTGATTGCTGACTTTGCCATCGACGGCCAGCGCCAACGTGATGAAGTCGACGCCCTGGCCGCCCGCGCGCACGCCTTGGCCAGCGGTACACAAGTAGCGGCCGCCGAACCCCATGACCCGATGTTGCTGGAGATTTTCCGCAACGAAGCCCAGAGCCACCTGGACAGCCTCAACCACTTCCTGCAACAGGCCGCCGAGCATGTGCCGCTGCAAGTCAGCGATGAGCTGCAACGCGCCCTGCACACCCTCAAGGGCAGCGCCTACATGGCCGGCGTGCTGCCTATCGCCGAACTGGCGCGCCCGCTGGACCACCTGACCCGCGAGTACAAGGCCCACCGTCTGCCGCTGGACCTGGATGAAGTGGAGTTGCTGCTGGAAGCCGAAGGTCTGTTCCAGCGTGGGCTGCGCGACCTGGACAGTGATCCCTTGGCGCCGATCAACGGTGCAGAGGGCCTGATCAAGCGCACCCAAAGCCTGTTGGATCAGCAGCTTGAAGCGCTGCTCGACGTGCGCATCAAGCGCGATCCGCAGCTGATCGCCAACTTTCTGGCCCAAGGCATGGACATCCTGCTCGACGCCGAAAGCCTGCTGCGCCGCTGGCAGCAGCACCCCGGCGAGCGCCAGGAGCTGACTGCGCTGCTGGATGAACTGACCACCCTGGGCGAGGGAGCGCATGTTGCGGATCTGCACGCCATCGACGAACTCTGCGAAGCCCTGCTCGACCTCTATGGCGCGGTGGAGGAGAGCAGCCTGGCGGTGAGCGAGCGGTTCTTTCACGAGGCCGAACAGGCCCATGAAGCGCTGATCAGCATGCTCGACCAACTGGCCGCCGGCCAGGAAATCAGCCCGGCGCCGGCCCGTGTCGAGGCCTTGCGCGAGCTGCTCGATGAAGCCCTCGACCCGTCCGCCACCGGCTTGATCAAACGCGATGGCAGCCAAGTGCTGAGCATTGCCGAACTGGGCGCCGCCACCCAGCAGTTGGATCACGAAATCACGATGGACGACGAGATCGTCGAGATCTTTCTCGAAGAAGCCGTGGACATCCTCGACAGCGCCGGCCAGTCGCTCAAGCGCTGGTTGCTGGAACCTGACAACGCCGCGCCGTTGTCGTCGTTGCAGCGCGACCTGCACACCCTCAAGGGCGGTGCACGCATGGCCGAGATCGGCCCGATTGGCGACCTGGCCCATGAGTTGGAATGCCTGTACGAAGGGTTGGTGGACCGTCGCTACAGTTACTCCACCGAGCTCTCCCAGGTGCTGATGGCCAGCCATGAGCATCTGGCCTTGCAGCTTGAAGAGCTCCAGCATCACCAACCCTTGAGTGACAACGCCGAGTTGATCGCCAAGGTGCGGGCGTTGCGCCAAGGCAACGCGCCTGCCGCATCCGCCGCTGCGCCAGCAGCGTCGGGCGCCGACCCGGAATTGCTGGATATCTTCCTCGAAGAGGCGGCCGACATTCTCGACAGTTCCAGTGCAGCGCTGTCGCGCTGGCAGGCCGAGCCCGGCAACCGCCAGGAAGTGGAAACCCTGTTGCGCGACCTGCACACCCTCAAGGGCGGCGCGCGCATGGTCGAGATCACCCCCATTGGCGACCTGGCTCACGAACTGGAATTCCTCTACGAAGGCCTGTCTGCCGGCTTGCTCGCGCCGTCGCCTGAGCTGTTCGCGTTGCTGCAGGGCTGCCACGACCGCCTGGCGCAGATGATCGATGCCGTGGCGGACGGCTTGCCGGTCGGCTCGGTGGACAAGCTCATCGAGCGCATCAAAAGCCTGGTGCACCCAAACCAGGAGCCGGTGACGCCGGTGGCGTTGCCCGCAGGCAAGGCGGAGGCCGTGGTGGACCCGGCTGCCGACATGGTGAAGATCTCCGCCGAGCTGCTGGATGATCTGGTCAACCTGGCCGGTGAAACGTCGATTTTCCGCGGCCGTATCGAGCAGCAGGTCAACGACGCACGCATCGTCCTCACGGAAGTGGAAACCACTCTCTCACGCATGCGCGACCAGCTGCGGCGTCTCGACACCGAAACCCAGGGCCGCATCCTCAGCCGCCAGCAGGCCGAGGCCGAGCGCCTGGGCTACGAAGAATTCGACCCGCTGGAGATGGACCGCCATTCGCAGTTGCAGCAACTGTCCCGTGCGCTGTCCGAATCGGCCTCCGACCTGCTCGACCTCAAGGACACCCTTGAACGCCGCAACGAGGACGCTCATGGCCTGTTGCAACAACAGGCACGCATCAATACCGAGTTGCAGGAAGGCCTGATGCGCACGCGCATGGTGCCGTTCGAACGCATGCTGCCACGCCTCAAGCGCATCGTTCGGCAGGTGGCGGGCGAGTTGGGCAAGGACGTGGAATTCATCGTCGGCAACGCCGAAGGCGAGATGGACCGCAATGTGCTGGAACGCATGGCGGCGCCCCTGGAACACATGTTGCGCAATGCCGTCGACCACGGCCTGGAGTCCCGCGATGCGCGACTGCTGGCCGGCAAGCCGGAGAAAGGCCGCATCACCCTGGACCTGACCCACGAAGGCGGCGATATCGTCTTCGATATGCGCGACGATGGCGCCGGCGTGCCGCTGGAAGCCGTGCGGCGCAAGGCGATCAAGCGTGGCCTGCTCGGGGCGCATCAAGAGATGAGCGACCGCGACGTGTTGCAGTTCATCCTGCAGCCGGGGTTCTCCACGGCTGAAAAGATCACGCAGATTTCCGGGCGCGGCGTGGGCATGGACGTGGTGCATGAAGAGGTTCGCCAGCTCGGCGGCTCGATGGTCATTGACTCGACCCCGGGCGAGGGTGTGCATTTCCGCATTCGTTTGCCGTTCACTGTATCGGTCAACCGTGCACTCATGGTGCAGTGCGCGGACGATCAATACGCGATCCCGCTCAACACCATCGAGGGCCTGGTGCGGGTGCTGCCCCATGAACTGGCCGGGCATTACCAGCAAGACCCGCCGTATTATGAATACGCCGGCCAGCGTTACGAACTGTTCTACCTGGGCGACCTGCTGCACACCGTCAGCCGCCCCAAACTGCTGGGCCAGTATCAACCGGTGCCGGTACTGCTGGTGCAGTGCAATGAACGGCACGTGGCCATCCATGTGGACGCCATGGCCGGCACGCGGGAGATTGTGGTCAAGGGCCTGGGGCCGCAGTTTGCCGGTGTGCAGGGCTTGTCTGGCGCGACGATCCTGGGCGATGGTCGCGTGGTGCTGATCATTGACCTGCTGGCGCATATCCGTGCGCGGCAACCCGCGCTGCCGGCCCAGCCGGTCGACGCGCCACTGATCCTCAACGACCCGCTGAAAAAGCGCCCGTTGCTGGTGCTGGTGGTGGACGACTCGGTTACCGTGCGCAAGGTCACCAGCCGCCTGCTGGAGCGCAACGGCATGAACGTGCTCACCGCGAAAGACGGCATCGACGCGCTGGCAGTGCTGGAAGAACATACACCGGACCTGATGCTGCTCGACATCGAAATGCCGCGCATGGACGGCTTCGAAGTCGCCACCCAAGTGCGCAACGACCCCCGGCTGATGCGCCTGCCGATCATCATGATCACCTCGCGCACCGGCCAGAAACACCGCGACCGCGCCATGGCCATCGGCGTCAACGACTACCTCGGCAAGCCGTACCAGGAATCGGTGCTGCTCGAAAGCATCGCCTACTGGAGCAAGTCCCATGCTTGACCACCGCACCAGCCAACTCACCGGCCTGCTGCTGCCCCTGGCCGACCGCCACCTGGTGCTGCCCAACGTTGCCATCGCCGAGTTGATCGACTTCCAGCGCGGCGAACCAGCCAGCGACGCGCCGCCGTGGTACTTGCGACAAGTGACCTGGCGCGACCGGCAGATCCCGCTGATCAGCTTCGAAGCGGTGTGCGGTGAAGCCAGTGTGACCGGCGAACGCTCGCGGATCGTGGTGCTGAATGCGCTGGGTGGGCGGCCGACGTTGAAGTTTATTGCGCTGGTGATCCAGGGGATTCCACGGTCGTACAAGCTCGACAGTGAGTTGAGCTACGTGGATGTGCCGCTGTGCCCGCTGGAGCTGGCGGCGGTGCAGGTGGGCGAGCATGTGGCGAAGGTGCCGGATTTGCTCGGCCTGGAGGCACTGCTGGTAGAGTCCGGCCTGGCCTGATCCCTCATTCTCAATCCCAGTGAATATCAAAATGTGGGAGGGGGCTTGCCCCCGATGGCTGACTGTCAGTTGATACTTCTATACCTGACCCACCGCAATCGGGGGCAAGCTCTGTCTTACATTTGATCCTCTGTGTTTGACAGGCCGTCGCGACCCAAACCGCCCAAAAATGTCGGAACTGAATGTTATTTGTGTAAGTAATTTCTTTAACTGGATTGGGCCGGTTTTCTGGCCTGAGTGGGATGCCAGGTTCGGCGCTTCCCTTTGCCAGTAAGGACACGCAAATGGCTGTGCCGTTAATGCCTCCCGGTGTTTCAATGTTTGAAAATATGGCGATTGCCAAGTGCAAGCGCATCCATCTCAGGCCGGGTTCGGCGTTTGCCTATTCTTGGTTTTATTCGCAGGTCAGAGCTGCAGGGCCGTGGAACTACAAGAAGCAAGGGCGTCAATACGAGGCTTTTGGTAATTTCAATTACGGTGCCACGGGCACGGTGTTAGGCATTCCCGATCATGTGTTACTGCGGGCTGCAGGAGTTGCTCAAACCATCGCCAAAACCACCCTGCCGGATTTTGGCTCATGGTGGGGAGATGATCCTTTTGGTGATGACCCGCGAGATCAATATTGGATAAGGAGAGGTATCGAGTATGCGATTTCACAAGGCTACTGAAGGCCTCATACCGATCCTGCGTAACTGCCTGCTGGTGGGCTGCCTGATTTATATCGCAGGCAGTTGGTTACTATCACCCGGAACACCGGATTTGGACGAAGTGGTGTTGAAGCATTCCTTGGGCAACGGCTCCTCGATCTATGGCGCGCGGGATGGCCAAGGCGGTGCAACGGTGGGCTTTTCATACCGCTACTACGTGCATAGGAACTTGAGTAACGATCGGGAAATACTCACCACATTGGTGTCGGCGCATCCTTTTCTGAAAACCAAGGAACCCAATGTTCAAGTGAGTGAGCATGAGGGCGTGCTTACATTGGATATTCAGGGGCGAGTGTACGAGTACAACAGCTATGCCCTCGAAGGTCTTGGCCCGATCAAGGTGGTGATGGGGCTGTGATGGACTGGGCTTCGGATTTTTCCTGCAAGATTTTGGGCTGTGCATGAACTTGTCGGGCGCGGACAGCGCGCCTAGTCTTCGTCCCGTCATCGCAAAAAACGGTGACACGGACGTGCAAGTCCGGTTACATGTCGGCGCACAAACGCCCATAGCCATTCAACGGGCGTTTTTTATGCCTGCTGTACTCGTTATGGCGGCTGTGCGTGGGAGATCCCTCGGGGTCTGCCGGGGTCCGATATGCCCGGTCTTGCACACCTGCGCACAGCTGCCACCTTAATTCGCGTGCAAGCGGAAGAGGGCAGTCTCCATCACATATCGGAGTTGTAGATCATGATCAAACCCACCCCCAATCCGCCCCTCTTCACCGTAAACCCTCACCAAGACACCGAAACCCTGCTGGTCAACGCCAGCGAAACCCTGTCCTCCCTCAACGCACTCACTTGCAACCTCGCCTTCGAACTGGACACCTCCCAGCGCGCGATCATGCTCGGCATCCAGCAAATGGCGGAGTTGGGGCAATTGCTGGTGGATCGTGCCCTGGAACAGATTTCCCCTTATCCAGCCGCTTAAAACTTGATCGTTCCCAAAAAGGGACCTATCGTTCCCTTTTTGGGACTCTTTGGCCGCTGCCATGCAAACCTTGCCGCTCAGCACCGCGCTCTTCACCGCTACCCAGCAAAAAGTGCTGGGTCTACTTTTCGGCAAGCCCGACCAAAGCTTCTTTACCAATGAAATTGCACGCTGGGCCCAGGTTGGCAAGGGTAGCCTTACGCGTGAACTGGAACGTTTGCAGTTGGCAGGCATCTTGAGTATGACGCGCCAGGGCAACCAGACCCATTACCAAGCAAATCCTCAATGCCCGATCTACTCGGAATTGTTAGCCATCGTGCGCAAGACCCTGACCCTGGACGAGCCCTTGCGTAATGCACTGGCATCTTTCGCCGAGCAGATAACCTGGGCCTTTGTCTACGGTTCCATCGCCAAGGGCGAAGCACACTCATCCAGTGACATAGATCTCATGTTGATCGGCGAAAGCCTCAACTACAGTGAAGTCATGGAGCAGCTCATGCCGCTGGAAGAGCAGCTGGGCCGCACCATCAACCCGACGCTTTACACCCCTGAAGACTGGATCGGCAAATGGAATGCGGGGAACAGTTTTGTGCAGCGGGTCGTGCAGCAGGACAAGATCAATCTGATTGGGGGCAACCCCCTGGAATCCACGGATGGACAGCAAGGTAAACCTGGAGAATCTGCAACGTAGCGGCGGTTTGAAGGCTGAGCCGCCGGATCGCAAAGAGTGTGATGGGCTGATGCGTTCAGCCAGGGATCGGCTGAGGGATGCCGGCAACCCACAGTTATCATTCGCCAGTCGTTTCGACCTGGCTTACAACGCGGCTCATGCTATCGCCCTCACGGCCTTGCGCTTGCAGGGGTATCGCTCGGACAAACGCTATCTGGTGTTTCAATGCCTGGTTCACACCACAGGTGCCGGCAAGGTGCAGGTGAGGTTGTTGGCGCTGTGTCATGAGCGTCGGAACCTGGCGGAGTACGAAGGGTATATGGATGAGGACGAGCCGCTCTTAGCCCAGTTGATTGACAGCACGACCACGTTGCAGGGAAACGTGGAGGGCCTGTTGGCTGGATATCAGTGGGCATGACTCGATCAAAAATGTAGGAGAGGCGTCCTGGTGAATTGTGACGGGGTGCGGATCACTTGTTCCTTTCCCATCGTAAAGATCCCCACCCCACTGCCGATAGCCAAGGAAGTTTTTCGACAGAAGTATCGACGCAATGTGGCTTTTGGATGGGTTTGCCTGGCTGTACGACCTCAACCGGTTTACCGGCACGCTTCTGATGTGGTTTGGCGTGCTGGTGCTCACGGCAGCGGTGACCATGAACGTGCAGTCCAATCGTGGGAAGCTGTGGGGGTTCATGATTACCACCGCAGGCGCGGTGTTTATCCTGGTGTACCTCGAAAGCCTCAAGCTGGTCGGCGCCGATAAGGCTATCAAAGGCGTGGTGAGCAACTTTGTGGTCATGACCCTGGGCGGTCTTGGCTCGGGCCTGCTGGCGGTGGCGATAACCCAAGGACCCACCCCTGAAGAAGACAAACAGGCTCGAGGGTTTATCCGTGATCGTCTGCTGGACGCGCTTGAATACGCCTTTGTGTACGTCGCGATTTGCGCGTTCACCGTGTTCGCGGTGTGCTTGCCACTCAACCTGCTGGGCTGGCCTCCCGTCGACGAGCACGACTTGCTGAGCCTGCTGATGGTGTGCCTGGGTGCCCTGCTGGGTTACGCGATAACCTCCCGTCCCAATCGCTTGAGAAACTGGGAGCAACTGGGCGGCTGTGCGCTGGTGGCGCTGCTCTTGCTGCTGTCGCCGGTTTACGCCCAGGCGCTGTCGGGCCTGTGGGAGTGGAGTTGGGCGGCTGTGTTGGGGCTGCACGGTTTTGCCGCGTTGGCGTTGTTAAGAACCATATGGTTCCACCGCAGCGAATGGCAAAGCACCTGAACGCTCGTGTTCATTGAGCCATCATTAATCCAGGCGTAACAGTCCAGCGCTCAGCTTGATTGATGGCCCCCTCAATCACTCCTAAGGTAAGCCCCACGACAGCAAACCCGTGGAGCGACCATGACAACAACAATCACCCCCGACTCACGCTGGACGCGGCGGCGCGACGAGAAGCAGCGGCGGCTCGGGCTGGTCAGGCAATACGCAGACGGTGCGGTGCTGCCCAGCGACAGGATCGTCGAGGCGCTTGAGGCGCTGATCCTCCCCGGCGACCGCGTGGTGCTGGAAGGCAACAACCAGAAACAGGCTGATTTCCTCTCGCGCTCCCTGGCCAAGGCCGACCCGGCCAAGCTCCACGATTTGCACATGATCATGCCCAGTGTCGGCCGCTCCGAGCACCTGGACCTGTTTGAAAAAGGCATCGCCCGCAAGCTGGACTTTTCCTTCGCCGGCACCCAATCCCTGCGCATCAGCCAGTTGCTCGAAGACGGCCTGCTGGAAATCGGCGCGATCCACACCTACATCGAACTCTATGCGCGGCTGGTGGTGGACCTGATCCCCAACGTGGTGCTCTCCGCCGGTTTCATGGCCGACCGCGCCGGCAACATCTACACCGGCGCCAGCACCGAAGACACTCCGGCGCTGATCGAGCCAGCTGCGTTCAGCGATGGCATCGTCATCGTGCAAGTCAACCAGTTGGTGGACGACGTCATCGACTTGCCCCGCGTCGACATCCCCGCGAGCTGGGTGGACTTCGTGGTGGTGGCCGACAAGCCGTTCTATATCGAGCCACTGTTTACCCGCGATCCCCGCCACATCAAGCCGGTGCATGTGTTGATGGCGATGATGGCGATCCGTGGCATCTACGAAAAACACAACGTGCAGTCCCTCAACCACGGCATCGGTTTCAACACCGCCGCCATCGAGCTGATCCTGCCGACCTACGGCGAATCCCTCGGCCTCAAGGGCAAGATCTGCCGCAACTGGACCCTCAACCCGCACCCTACGCTGATCCCCGCCATCGAAAGCGGCTGGGTGGAGAGCGTGCATTGCTTTGGCACCGAACTGGGCATGGAAAACTACATCGCCGCCCGCCCGGATGTGTTCTTCACCGGTCGCGACGGCTCGATGCGTTCCAACCGCATGTTCTGCCAGCTCGCCGGCCAATACGCGGTGGACCTGTTTATCGGCGCCACCCTGCAAGTCGACGGCGACGGCCATTCCTCCACCGTGACCCGTGGCCGACTCGCCGGTTTTGGTGGTGCGCCGAACATGGGCCATGACCCACGCGGTCGCCGCCATGGCACACCCGCATGGCTGGACATGCGCCACGACGATGCGCCCGAAGCCTTGCTGGAGCGCGGCAAAAAACTCGTGGTGCAAATGGTCGAGACCTTCCAGGAAGGCGGCAAACCCACCTTCGTCGACACCCTCGACGCCGTGGAAGTCGCACGCAAAAGCGGCATGCCCCTGGCGCCGATCATGATCTACGGTGATGACGTCACCCACCTGCTCACCGAAGAAGGCATCGCGTACCTGTACAAGGCGCGCTCCCTCGAAGAGCGCCAGGCGATGATCGCCGCTGTCGCGGGCGTCACGGCCATCGGCATGCGTCACAACCCCAAGGACACCGCACGCATGCGCCGCGAAGGCCTGATCGCCTTGCCCGAAGACCTGGGGATTCGTCGCACCGACGCCACCCGCGAGTTGTTGGCCGCCAAGAGCGTCGCCGACCTGGTGGACTGGTCTGGCGGCCTGTACAACCCGCCCGCCAAATTCAGGAGCTGGTAAATGCGCGCCCTCAAACTGCATGAACTCAGCCTTGCGGATCGCCTGGCTGACATGGCCGTCGATGCGCTGATCGATGAAGCCGACCTGTCGCCCAAACCCGCCCTGGTGGATAGGCGTGGCAACGGCGCCCATAGCGATTTGCACTTGGGCCTGATGCACGCTTCGGCGTTGTCGCTGTGGCCGATGTTCAAGGAAATGGCCGAGGCCGCGATTGAGATCGGTGAAGTCGGTTTGCCCCTGCGTGAAGCCCTCGGGCGTCTTGGCCGTGACGGTGAGCAGGCAATGCTGACCACCACCAACGGCGTGAACACCCATCGTGGCGCGATCTGGGCACTCGGGTTGCTCACCGCCGCCGCCGCGCTGCAACCACGCGCCGTGACGCTGACTGCCGCCAGACTGGCCCTGCTCCACGACCGTTTCGCCCCACAACCCATGAGCCATGGTGCCCAGGTTGCCCAACGCTACGGCGCACGCGGTGCCCGTGAAGAAGCGCAGCTCGGCTTCCCGTCCGTGGTGCAACGTGGCCTGCCGCAACTGCGTAAAAGCCGCCTGCACCATGCCGGTGAACAGAACGCTCGCCTGGACGCCTTGCTCGCGATCATGACCGAGCTGGCCGACACTTGCGTGCTCTACCGCGCCGGCACCGAAGGCCTTCAGGCCATGCAGCACGGTGCCCAAGCCGTGCTGGACGCTGGCGGCAGCGCAACCCTGGCCGGTCGCCGCCAACTGCATGAGCTGGACCAGCAACTGCTGGCCCTGAATGCCTCCCCCGGCGGCGCCGCCGACCTGTTGGCCGCCTGCCTGTTTATCGACCGCCTCGACGGAGCGTTGTGATGGAAACCTTATCCTTTGAATTCCCCGCCGGGCAGCCGCCAAAAGGCCGTGCGCTGGTGGGTTGCGTCGGCTCGGGCGACCTGGAAGTGCTGCTGGAACCGGGCACGCCGGGCACCCTGACCATCCAGGTGCAGACTTCGGTGAACGGCGCCGAACAACGCTGGCAACATCTGTTCGAGAGGATGTTCCAGGAGCAGACGCCACCGGCCTTGAACATCGATATTCACGACTTCGGTGCCACCCCTGGCGTGGTGCGCCTGCGCCTGGAGCAGGGTTTCGAGGAGGTCGGCCATGACTGACTTGCTCGCCAGACACAGCTTCGTCGAGCTGGGCGCTCGGCAGCGCGCCAAGGCTTTGCTGGACGTTGGCTCTTACCGCGAATTGATCGACCCGTTCCAGCGTGTCATGTCGCCGTGGCTCAGCCGCCAGGGTGTGGTGCCCCAGGCCGATGACGGTGTGGTGATCGCCAAGGGCAGCCTCGGCGGGAAACCGGTGGTGATTGCCGCCATCGAAGGCAACTTCCAGGGCGGCAGCCTTGGCGAAGTGGGCGGTGCGAAAATCGCCGGCGCATTGGAACTGGCGGCCGAAGACAATCGCAAGGGCATCCCGACCCGCGCTGTGTTGTTGCTGGAGACTGGTGGCGTGCGCTTGCAGGAGGCCAACCTGGGCCTGGCGGCGATTGCGGATATCCATGCGGCGATTGTCGACCTGCGTCAGTACCAGCCGGTGATCGGCGTGGTGGCGGGCAGTGTCGGTTGCTTTGGCGGCATGTCCATCGCGGCCGGGTTGTGCAGTTACCTGGTGGTCACTCGAGAAGCACGCCTTGGCTTGAATGGCCCGCAAGTGATCGAACAGGAAGCGGGGCTTGAAGAGTACGACTCCCGCGACCGGCCCTTCATCTGGAGCCTTACCGGCGGCGAGCAACGCTTCAACAGTGGCTTGGCCGACCGTTACGTGGCGGACGATGTGGCCGAGATTCAACAGACTGTGAGTGCGCTGCTGCAACAAGGCCTGCCCGCCCGACAACGCAGCCGCCAATCCGAATATTACCTGGCGCGCCTGGCCGAACTGGACGCTACGCCGCAGATAGACCCGGCGACGGTGCGCGCGCTGTATCAAGGAGAACGCTCATGAGAGGTTTGCAGTGGTTCAACGCATTGAGCGCCGGCGCCACGCCTGTCGAGGGTTTGCCGAACTCCGTGAAAGTGGCCGACGGCCTGCTGGGCGAACAAGCCGTACGCTTTATCGCCGTGGTCACCGACGCCCAAAACCGTTTCCCCCGCGCACGCAATGGCGAAGTCGGTTTGCTGGAAGGTTGGGGGTTGGCGAAGGCTGTCGATGAAGCCATCGCCCGTGGCGACAAGCGCCCAATCATCGCCATTGTCGACGTGCCCAGCCAAGCCTACGGCCGGCGCGAAGAAGCCCTCGGCATCCACCAGGCGCTGGCGGCCGCCGCCGACAGCTACGCTCGCGCACGGCTGGCCGGGCACCCGGTGATCGCGCTGCTGGTGGGCAAGGCCATGTCCGGCGCGTTCCTCGCCCACGGTTACCAGGCCAACCGCCTGATCGCCCTGCGCGACCCCGGCGTGATGGTGCACGCCATGGGCAAGGCTTCGGCGGCGCGGGTGACCCTGCGTAGCGTTGAAGAGCTGGAAGCCCTGGCCGCCAACGTGCCGCCGATGGCCTATGACATCGATAGCTATGCCAGCCTCGGTCTGCTCTGGGAGACGCTCTCGGTCAGCCAGATCGAACAGCCCACTGCGGACGACGTGGCGCGGGTCGGCGATTGCCTGGTGCATGCGATCAAGGATATCGGCAACACCGACTTGAGCAGCCGCCTCGGCGCTACCAACCGCGCCGCCTCCAGCCACGTGCGCCAACTGCTGCGGGAGCAATGGTGAACGCCCACGACCTGCTCTGGGGCATGACCCCGGCGCATCTGCCCGCTGACGCGCCGGCGTGGGCGAAGGATGCGGTTGGCACGGTAGTCGTGCGTCGCGCCATCGTCGCGCCTGGCTTTGTCGCGGTGGGCGTGCGTGGGGGTTTGCGCGAGCAGCGGTTTGCCGCGTTGATGCCGATGGCAGCCGTACAGCAGCGTGTCGCGCCGGAAGCGTTGCGCGATGTGGTGTCGACAAGGGATCTACCGGCATTGCAGGCCCTCGATCAACTGCGGCCCGTGCTGGCGCCATTGAGTTGGGGCGTCACGGGCAGCGCAGGTTTTGAGTTGGCAACGGGCATTGAAGCCCTGCATGCCCAGAGCGACCTGGACCTGATTCTGCGCACGCCCGAGCCGCTGGATCGCAACGATGCACGCGACCTGCTGGCCACTTTGGATGAAGTTACGTGTGCCGTGGACCTGCAACTGCAGACACCTTTCGGCGCCGTCGCCTTGCGCGAATGGGCCGGTCCATCACGGCGGGTGCTGTTGAAAACCGCCAACGGTGCGCATTTGGTCATTGATCCCTGGCAGGCCGTGGCATGAGCAGCCTTCTGGTGTTCCCAGGGCAGGGCGCCCAGCGCCCGGGCATGCTCCAGGCGGTGCCGGCGGACGTGCTGGAGCAGGCCAGCGATGCCTTGGGTGAAGACGTTCGCACCTTGGATTCGGCCGAGGCCCTGGCCAGTACCCGCGCTGTACAACTCTGCCTGCTGATCGCCGGCGTCGCCCATGCCCGCCAGCTGCAACACACCCCGGATTACGTTGCAGGCCTGTCCATCGGTGCTTACCCGGCAGCGGTGATCGCTGGTGCCCTGGACTTCAGCGATGCAATCAAGCTGGTCAGCCTGCGCGGTGAGCTGATGCAAAACGCTTATCCACAGGGCTACGGCATGACCGCGATCATCGGCCCCGAGTTATCCACCGTCGAAAACCTGCTGGCCGAAATCCACAGCCCTGAAACCCCGGTGTATCTGGCCAATATCAATGCCGATAATCAGACCGTCATCGCCGGCAGCGACCAGGCCATGAAACGTGTCGCCGACCGCATCAAGGGCAGCGGCATCGCCAAACGCCTGGCCGTCAGCGTGCCCTCCCATTGCGCATTGTTGGACCAACCGGCCCAGGCCTTGGCGCAAGCCTTCGGTCCGCTCAAGGCGCCGCGCATCACCTACCTGAGCAGCACCCGCGCACGGCCGATTCACAACCCCGAGCAATTGCGCGACGACCTGGCCTTCAACATGTGCCGCGTCGTCGACTGGCGCGGCACCGTGCAAAGCGCCTACGAGCGCGGCGTGCGCCTGCAAATCGAACTGCCACCGGGCGCCGTGCTCACCGGCCTGTCACGCCGGGTGTTTGAACAAGGCACGGTGATCGCCTTTGAGGGCGCACGCCTGGACACCTTGCAGGCCCTGCTGCAAGAGGAGGAGCGCCGCCACCGATAGAGCACTACCCAAGGCTTTCGAAGCACAACAACAACAATTTCGATCGAGCACTTTGAGGACAACAACAATGATTATCTACGGTGTGGCATTACTGGCGATTTGCACGCTCGCGGGCGTGATCATGGGCGACATGCTCGGCGTGTTGCTGGGTGTCAAATCCAACGTGGGCGGGGTAGGGATCGCGATGATCCTGTTGATCTGCGCCCGCCTGTGGATGCAAAAACGTGGCGGCATGACCAAGGACTGCGAAATGGGCGTGGGATTCTGGGGTGCCATGTACATCCCGGTGGTCGTGGCGATGGCTGCGCAACAGAACGTCGTCACCGCCTTGCACGGCGGCCCGGTAGCGGTGCTGGCGGCGATCGGTTCGGTGGTGGTGTGTGGTTGCACGATTGCCCTGATCAGCCGCACGCACAAGGGCGAACCGTTGCCCGATGAAGAGCCGCTGATTGCTCCAGTGGGAGGTCGCTGATATGTGGGATCTCATCGAAAAAGGCCTGGAACACAACGGCCTGATCACCGCGTTTGCCTTCGTGGGTGTGGTCATGTGGCTCTCCGTGGTGCTGTCCAGGCGCCTGACCTTCGGGCGCATTCATGGCTCGGCGATTGCCATCGTCATCGGCCTGGTATTGGCCTGGGTCGGCGGTACGATCACCGGTGGCCAGAAAGGCCTGGCGGACCTGGCGCTGTTCTCTGGCATTGGGTTGATGGGTGGGGCAATGCTGCGCGACTTTGCCATCGTCGCCACGGCGTTCGAAGTGCAAGCCACCGAGGCGCGCAAGGCCGGGATGATTGGCGTGATCGCGCTGCTGCTGGGGACGATCCTGCCGTTCATCGTAGGCGCGAGCATGGCTTGGGCGTTTGGTTATCGCGATGCGATCAGCATGACCACCATTGGCGCAGGGGCTGTGACCTACATCGTCGGCCCGGTGACCGGCGCGGCAATTGGCGCGACCTCGGATGTGATGGCGCTGTCGATTGCCACCGGCTTGATCAAGGCGATCCTGGTCATGGTCGGTACGCCGGTCGCGGCGCGCTGGATGGGCTTGGACAACCCGCGTTCGGCGATGGTGTTTGGTGGGTTGGCCGGCACCGTCAGCGGTGTGACGGCGGGGCTGGCGGCGACGGATCGGCGGCTAGTGCCGTATGGCGCGCTGACGGCGACGTTCCACACCGGGCTGGGCTGCCTGCTTGGGCCTTCGTTGCTGTATTTCATTGTGCGCGGCCTGGTTGGGTAAGGGGTCTATCAGGGCCTCATCGGGGGCAAGCCCCCTCCCACATTTGAACTGCGAACACATTCAAGTGTGGGAGGGGGCTTGCCCCCGATGGCTGTGTGTCAGGCTGACACTTGGCGATTGGCATACATCCGACACTCCGCCAACAACGCCAGCAGGTTCGGGTCCCTTTCCTTGGCCTTCAGGAACACCACCCCGATATGCTGCTGCAACCGATACCTGGGTTGCAGCGGTATCAGCTTCACGCGGTTCTCATACACCGCCGCGATCCGCCCCGGCAGCAGCGCATAACCCACGCCCGAGCTGACCATGCTCAGCAGCGTGAAGATATCATTGACCTGCATCGCCACCTTCGGCTCGAACCCCGCCTGCTTGAACACACGGTTGCCATCCTGGTGCGTGGCGAAGCCTTGGGTGAGGGTGATGAAGGTCGCGTCGCGCACGTCGGCGAGGTCGATTTCTTGCTCGCGGTCGAAGGGTGAGTCGGCCGGGGTGGCGAGGAATATATCGTCGGAAAACAGCGCGATCTGTTCGCAGTCGGGGTCGTTGGCGTGCTCATCCAGGGAGATGAGGATCGCGTCTACTTCCATGTTCTTGAGCTTGTAGAGCAGGTCGAAGTTGGAACCCAGGATCAGGTCGATATTGAGCTCGCTGCGGCGGATCTTCAGGCCCATGATCAATTGCGGCACGGTCTTCACTGTCAGCGAATACAGCGAGCCCAGTTTGAAGCGTTCGGCGGAGAACCCGGCGGCTTCGCGGGTCAGGCGTACGCTGTCGACCACGTCGGCCACCAGTTTCTGCGCACGTTCTTCGAGGACGTACGCGCTTTCCAGCGGGGTGAGGTTGCGCCCTTCATGCTTGAACAGCGGGCAGCGCAGGGCGTTTTCCAGGGAGTGGATGGCGCGGTGTACGCTCACATTGCTGGTTTGCAGCTCGGCGGCGGCGCGGGTCAGGTTGCCGGTGCGCATGAACGCCAGGAAGATTTCCAGTTTCTTGAGGGTGAATTCTTCGTCGATCAGCATGGCCGTGGCTCTTGTTCGAATGCCGTCGATTGTGCCCGCAAAACCGTTCGGCGTCGCCGGAACGTCATAAGCCGCTTGCACTCTTATGCGCAAGGCTGGACGCTTGCCAGCCAGTCCTAACGGTTACAGGAGGCCAGTGACAGATGTACCACGGGGAACGATTCAACGCCTGGAGCCATTTGCTCGGTGCAGTCGCGGCGTGTATTGGCGCCGTGTGGATGTTGGTGGTGGCGAGCCTGGACGGCAGCCCCTGGAAGATCGTCAGCGTGGCGATCTATGGGTTTACCTTGATGGTGCTGTACAGCGCGTCCACCGTGTACCACAGCGTGCAGGGGCGGCGAAAAGAGATCATGCAGAAGGTCGATCACTTTTCGATCTACCTGTTGATCGCCGGCAGCTACACGCCATTTTGCCTGGTGACCCTGCGCGGGCCGTGGGGCTGGACGCTGTTCGGGATTGTGTGGGGGCTGGCGGTGATCGGGATTTTGCAGGAGATCAAGCCGCGCTCGGAGGCGCGCATCCTGTCGATCGTGATCTATGCGGTGATGGGCTGGATCGTGCTGGTGGCGGTCAAGCCGTTGCTGGCAGCATTGGGGACCGCCGGGTTTATCTGGCTGGCCTCGGGCGGGGTGTTGTACACCGTCGGCATTATCTTTTTTGCCTTGGAGGATCGCCTGCGGCATTCCCATGGCATCTGGCATTTGTTTGTGATCGGCGGCAGCCTCCTGCATTTTGTGGCGATCATGCATTACGTCTTATAGCCGCTCCAGAAGCTCCCTGGCACGGTGGCCAAAAATCTCCAGCAGATTGGCCAACATATGCGGCGGCGCCTCGTCGGCGCGGGTCAGGGCGTACAGGGTGACTGGCAGCGGCGGGGTCAGGGGGCGGATGCAGGTCGTGGTTGTCGACGCGCCCAGCGCGGTGAAGGGGTCGATCACCGTCAGCCCCGCGCCGGATTCCACCATGGCGCGAGCCAGGGAATAGGTTTGCACCGAGATTGTCACCCTGGGCGGTGGGTCGACGTTTTCCAGGTAGCTGTCGAGCTTCGCCGCCAATGGGTCGGCGCTGGAGAGGCCGATCAGCGGTGCGCCTGCCAGGTCAGCCAACGGCAAGGGCTGGCTCAGTTCGGCTGGCGGCCAATAGCCTTTGGACGCCAATGCCACCAGCACACCGCCCGCCAGCACCTGCGTGGTCAACCCCGGATGGCCGGAAAAGTTGAGCGTCAGCGCCAGGTCAATCTCACGCATCAGCAGCTTCTGCACCAGCTCGCGGCTATGGTCGCTGGACAGCTCGCAGGCCATGTCCGGGTAATCGTTTTTCCACTGCAGAATCGCCGGCGGCAGCAGCGACAGCGCCAGCGCCGGGATCGCGCCGATGCGCACACTCTGGCCCGGTTCTCGGCGCAAGGCCTTGGCCAGGCGCCGCACATCCTGCAGGCTATCGGTGACTTTCTCCACTTCGCTTTCCAGCGCCAGGGCTTCCGGGGTGGGCAGCAACTTGCCGCGTACCCGCAGGAAGAGGGGGAAGCCCAACTGCAATTCGGCGTGTTGCAACACTTTGGTCACCGCCGGTTGCGAGACATGCAGCAATTGCGCGGCGGCGCTGACCGAACCGGTCTGGCGAATGGCCTGGAAGATTTCGATATGACGCAAGCGCATGGCAAGTCCATAACCTTTGTTTATAGGTGACCCATCTTTATTCATTGTCGGTGGCCTGTCACCTGCTCTTAGGCTTGAGGCCTCTTGATTCAACGGTGGGCGGCAAAGATGGTGTGCATCATTGGCGGTGGGGTGATTGGTCTGGCCAGCGCATACGCGTTGGTGCGTGCAGGTCATGAGGTGACGGTGATCGATGCACGCGAGACCCTGGGCAGTGAGACCAGCTTCGCCAACGGCGGGCAATTATCCTATCGCTACGTGGCACCCCTGGCCGATGCTGGCGTGCCGCTGCAAGCCATTGGCTGGTTGCTGCGTGGTGACTCGCCGCTGAAGCTGCGCCCGCGCCTCGACCCCCGGCAATGGCGCTGGATGGCGGCGTTCCTGGGGGCCTGCCGTGGCTCGGTGAATAAGCGCAATGCCGCGCACCTGTTGCGCCTGGCCTGCCTGAGCCAGGACACCTTGCAGCAGTGGCGCGAGCACGACCACCTGGACGGTTTCGACTGGCGGCGCAACGGCAAGCTGGTGACCTTTCGCAACGCCAGCTCCTTTGAGCATGCCCGCGGCAAGGTCACCGATATCCTGCAACAGCAGGTGCTGTCGGCCGCTGACTGCGCTCGCCTGGAGCCGGCGCTGGCGGGCGGTGGATTTGTCGGAGGGATCTATACACCCAATGAAGAGGTCGCCGATTGTCATGCCTTCTGCCAGCGATTGGCGGCGCGGCTGGAGGCATCGGGGCGTTGCACCTTCTTGTTGGGGCGCAAGGTCACCGGGATCCGCCATGCCGAGGGCGCGGTGCAGGCCATCGAGATCGATGATGAAGTGATGCCGGTCGAACACCTGGTGCTGGCGGCGGGGTATCGCAGCGCCGAGTTGGGCGTGTCGCTGCCGCTGTACCCGCTCAAGGGCTACAGCCTCAGCGTGCCGATTGGCGCTCGGCACCAGGCGCCGAACGTGAGCATCACCGACTATGACCGCAAGATGGTCTACGCACGTATCGGCGAACAACTGCGGGTCGCCGCCATGGTCGATATCGTCGGTTTCGACGCCCGCCTCGAACCCAAACGCCTGGCGCTGATGAAACGCCAGGCCGTGCAGACGTTTCCGCTGGCGGGGGATTACGCCCACGCAGTGGAATGGGCCGGCATGCGCCCGGCCACCCCGACCGGTGTGCCGCTGATTGGCGCGGGTGTCTACCGCAACCTGTGGCTGAACCTGGGTCACGGCGCACTCGGCTTCACCCTGGCCTGTGGCAGCGGCCAGTTACTGGCCGAGTTGATCGGCCGGCGAACGCCTTCCATTGATATGCAGGGCCTTACGCCTCGCGCTGCGTAAAGACTCACAAACCGAAAACCAACGGAGAATAACAATGAAAAAGATCCTGTTGACCGGCTGCACCCTGGGGCTTTTGCTGGCCGCGCAGGCCCATGCCAATCAAACGCCGCTGGACGGTACGCTGGGCAAGATTGCCGACGCCAAGACCATCACCTTGGGCTATCGCGATGCGTCGGTACCGTTTTCCTACGTGGGGGATAACAGTGGCAAACCCATGGGCTATTCGGTGGAGTTGGCGAACAAGATCGTCGAGCGCATCCAACAGAAAACCGGGGTGGCCAAGCTCACTGTGAAGTACAACCTGGTGACGTCTCAGACCCGTATCCCGCTGGTGCAGAACGGTACCGTCGACCTGGAGTGTGGCTCCACCGGGGTGACCGCCGAGCGCCAGAAGCAAGTAGCGTTCTCCTACGGGTTTATCTATGTGAAGGGGCAGTTGCTCACGGCAAAAGACAGTGGCATCCAAGGCTTTGCGGACCTTGCAGGCAAGAACGTGGTGACCACGGCCGGCACCACCAACGAGCGTTTCCTCAAGAGCTACAACGCCGAGCACAAGGCCAATATGTTCGTGATCAGCGCCAAGGACCATGGCGAAGCCTTCAAGATGCTTGAGACCGGCCGCGCGGCGGCGTTCTACATGGACGACGCGTTGCTCTACGGCGAACGCGCCAAGGCCAAGGACCCGCACAACTGGGTGGTGGTGGGCGAGGAGCAATCGCGGGAAATCTACAGCTGCATGGTGCGCAAGGACGACCCGCAGTTCCTGGCGGTGGTCAACGAGACGCTCGCAGACCTGTACCGCAGCGGCGAGATCAATGGGATTTACCAGCGCTGGTTCGAACAGCCGATTCCACCCAAGGGCCTGAACCTGGAATTCCCGATGACCAGCGAGTTGAAGGCGATCATTGCCCAGCCGATCAGCGATCCGGTGGAGTAACCCCTAGAAGTCGCCCCACAACTGCTGGGCGACGGCCAGCGCCACCACCGGCGCCGTCTCGGTACGCAACACCCGCGGGCCGAGGCGGGCGGCGTGGTAGCCGGCGCCTTGGGCGGTATCGACTTCATGGTCGGTCAACCCGCCCTCGGGGCCGATCAGAAAGGCCAGGCTGGCAGGCTTTGCATGGCTGATCATCGGCTCGGCCACCGGGTGCAGCACCAGCTTCAACTGCGCCTCGGTCTGCTTCAACCAGTCTGCCAGCAGCAGCGGCGGGTGGATCGCCGGCACCGTCGAACGCCCGCATTGTTCACAGGCGCTGATCGCCACCTGGCGCCAGTGCAGCAAGCGTTTGTCGGCACGCTCGTCCTTGAGGCGTACTTCGCAACGCTCGCTGAAAATCGGCGTAATCGCGTTGACGCCCAGTTCGGTGGCTTTCTGGATCGCCCAGTCCATACGCTCGCCCCGTGACAGGCCCTGGCCGAGGTGGATATGCAGCGGTGATTCGGCCTGGCCTGCGAAGCACTCTGTCAGTTGCACAGTGACGCGTTTCTTGCCGACTTCCAGCAGCGTGCCCAGGAACTCCTGGCCGGAGCCGTCGAACAATTGCACGGCATCGCCTTCGCCCATGCGCAGCACGCGGCTGATGTAGTGCGCCTGGGCTTCGGGCAGTTCGTGGTCGCCGATGCTCAGCGGGGTGTCGGTGAAAAAGCGGGACAGTCTCATTTCTGTTCTCTGAAAAAGGAGTGCGGGCAATCAGCCCGGATCACGGAAGCCTGGGTGGAAGTCTTTTGGCACCGCCACACTGACTGTGCTGTTGGTGGCGATATCGATGCCTTCGCTGGCGACCTCGGCAAGGAAGTCGATCTGCTCCGGGGTAATCACATAGGGCGGCAGGAAGTACACCACACTGCCCAGCGGCCGCAACAGCGCACCGCGCTCCAGGGCGTGCTCGAATACCTTCAAGCCACGGCGTTCCTGCCACGGGTAGGCGGTCTTGGTGGCTTTGTCCTGGACCATCTCGATGGCCAGCACCATGCCGGTCTGGCGTACTTCCGAGACGTGAGGGTGGTCCACCAGGTGCGCAGTGGCAGTGGCCATGCGCTGGGCCAGGGCCTTGTTGTTCTCGATGACGTTGTCTTCTTCAAAGATATCCAGCGTTGCCAGTGCCGCCGCACACGCCAGCGGGTTGCCGGTGTAGCTGTGGGAGTGCAGGAAGGCGCGCAGGGTGGGGTAGTCGTCGTAGAACGCGCTGTACACGTCTTCGGTGGTGACCACGGCTGCCAGCGGCAGGTAGCCGCCGGTGAGCGCCTTGGACAGGCACAGGAAATCCGGGCGGATACCGGCTTGCTCGCAGGCGAACATGCTGCCGGTACGGCCGAAGCCAACAGCGATTTCGTCGTGGATCAGGTGCACGCCGTAACGGTCGCAGGCTTCGCGCAATAGCTTGAGGTAAACCGGGTGGTACATGCGCATGCCACCGGCGCCCTGGATCAGCGGTTCGATAATCACAGCGGCCACGGTGTCGTGGTGCTCGGCGAGGGTCTGTTCCATCACCCGGGCCATCGTGCGCGAGTGGTCTTCCCAGCTCACGCCTTCGGGGCGCAGGTAACAGTCCGGGCTTGGTACTTTGATGGTGTCGAGCAACAGCGCCTTGTAGGTCTCGGTAAACAGCGGCACGTCGCCCACCGACATCGCGGCGATGGTTTCGCCGTGGTAGCTGTTGGTCAGGGTGACGAAGCGCTTCTTGTTCGGCAGGCCGCGGTTGAGCCAATAGTGGAAGCTCATTTTCAGCGCGACTTCGATGCACGACGAGCCGTTGTCGGCATAGAAGCACCGGGTCAGGCCTTCGGGCGTCATCGCCACCAGACGCTCGGACAGCTCGATCACCGGCTGGTGGCTGAAACCGGCGAGGATCACGTGTTCCAGTTGATCGACCTGGTCCTTGATGCGCTGGTTGATGCGCGGGTTGGCGTGGCCGAACACGTTGACCCACCAGGAGCTGACGGCGTCGAGGTAGCGCTTGCCTTCGAAGTCTTCCAGCCATACGCCTTCACCGCGCTTGATCGGGATCAGCGGCAGTTGCTGGTGGTCTTTCATCTGGGTGCAGGGATGCCACAGCACGGCAAGGTCGCGTTGCATCCACTGGTTGTTCAAGCCCATCGGTGATCTCCTCGAAGCGGTCCTGCGGCCGGCGCAGGTGAAACAATCGCGCAAGCCTATGCAATGGGCGGCTGTGTCACAAGCCATTACCGGTGAATTCGCAGTAAACGCGAGACGGTCTGTCACGTTTCTAAGGAATAGTCCTTAATCCATTGTTAACGTACTGTGCATAACCTCTTGATCGTATTTCTCGATATTTCAAAGCGAAATTTTCGGCTTTAATTCGATAGGTAAATCGCTAGTCTTGGGCACAGTTCTTACGGGATTAAGTACATGCAGCTACGCAATTCACCGGCCCGCTATGGTTGGGTCAGCATGGTTTTGCACTGGGGCGTGGCCCTGGTGGTGTTTGGCTTGTTCGCCCTGGGCCTGTGGATGGTCGGCCTCGACTACTACAGCGCCTGGCGCAAAGAAGCGCCGGACCTGCACAAGAGCATTGGCATCACGCTGTTCGCCATCATGCTGGTGCGTATCGTCTGGCGCCTGGTGAGCCCGCCGCCGCCACCGTTGGCCAGTTACAGCCGCATGACCCGTATCGGCGCGGCCTTTGGTCACGCCTTCCTTTATCTCGGGCTGTTTGCCGTGATGATCGCCGGTTACCTGATTTCCACCGCAGACGGTGTCGGTATCCCGGTGTTTGGTCTGTTTGAGATTCCTGCCGTGGTTTCCGGGCTACCGGACCAGGCAGACACCGCCGGCGTGGTGCACTTGTACCTGGCCTGGGTGTTGGTGGTCTTCGCCGGCTTGCACGGCGTGGCTGCATTGAAACACCACTTTATCGATCGTGATGCGACCCTCACGCGAATGCTGGGGCGCAAAGCCTGATGTTCAACCTCGACTCACAAGGAATAGAAAGCATGTTGAAAAAGACCCTCGCTGCTCTGGCAATCGGTACTGCCCTGCTGTCCGCAGGCCAGGTGATGGCTGCTGACTACAAGATCGACAAAGAAGGCCAGCACGCCTTCATCGACTGGAAAATCAGCCACCTGGGCTACAGCTACATTCACGGTACCTTCAAGGACTGGGACGGCACCTTCAGCTGGGATGCCGCCAAGCCAGAGGCCAGCAAAATCGCGGTCGATGTGAAGACCGCCAGCCTGTGGTCCAACCACGCAGAGCGTGACAAGCACATCGCCAGCAAAGACTTCCTGGACGTTGCCAAGTTTGCCGACGCCAAGTTTGTGTCCACCGCAGTCAAGCCCACTGGCGAAAAAACCGCTGACGTAACCGGCGACCTGACCTTACACGGCGTAACCAAGCCTGTGACCTTCAAGGCCACTTTCAACGGTGAAGGCAAGGATCCATGGGGCGGCGAACGTGCCGGCTTCAACGCCAAGACCACCGTCAACCTGAACGACTTCGGTATCAAAGGCCCAGGCCCGTCCTCGCAGACAGTGGACCTTGACATCTCGCTGGAAGGTGTCAAGCAGAAGTAATTTCTGCCTGCACAAAAAAAGCCCCGCATCGAAAGATGCGGGGCTTTTTTATGGGGCTGTAAAAACTCAGCGATTGCGTGTCAGCAGCGCTGGCTTCTCACCACGAGGACGGCCTGGCAACTGATCCAGTTGCTCCGGTGTCGGGAAGCGATCTACTTTCGACTCCTTGTGGATGATCTTCGGCGCCGGGCCACCGCGCGGGTTCTGCACAGCCGGTTCGGACAAGCGAGGCTGGTCGTCACGGGCCGGGCGGCGATTGTTGTTGCGCGAGTCTTCGCGACGGGCCTGGCCGTCACGGGGTGCGCCATTGCGCGGGCCATTGCGCTTGGCAGGCGGCGTACCGGTGGTACCGCCGCTGCTGTTGCGAGGGCCATTCTGACGGCCGCCCTGTGGCTGGCCGCCACGTGGAGCGCCTGCACCCGCGCCCTGCGCCGGAGCACCAGGGCGACGGCCACGGCCTTGGGCCGGTTTGGCCTGGGGCACGTAGTCAACGCGGTTACCGAAGTTATCCACATCGTCGTCGAGGAACTCGTCCGGAGCACGGTCGGCAGCAGCGCGTGGCGGTTGGCTCGGCTGGCGCTGTTCGCGGGCCGGGGTGCCTTCGCGGGGTTTCTGCTCACGGGCCGGGCGTTCGCCACGGCCGCTGGTGGCGGATTTTTCCTTGCCCTTGTCCTTGCCCTTGTCGCGACGACCACCGCCACCCCCGCCGCCGTTCGGGCCATCGCCCTTCGGACCGCGTGGGTTGCGCGGGTTGCGCACGTCCGGGCGCTCGCGCGCTTCTGGCTTTTCGGCCTCCACGGCGCTGGCATCGAAGCCCATCAGGTCGCCATCGGCGATTTTCTGCTTGGTCATGCGCTCGATGCTTTTCAGCAGTTTTTCTTCGTCCGGCGCGACCAGGGAGATGGCCTCGCCCGAACGACCGGCACGGCCGGTACGGCCGATACGGTGTACGTAGTCTTCATCGACGTTCGGCAGCTCGAAGTTGACCACGTGCGGCAGTTGGTCGATATCCAGGCCGCGAGCGGCGATATCGGTGGCCACCAGGATGCGCACCGAGCCGGCCTTGAAATCAGCCAGGGCCTTGGTGCGCGCGTTCTGGCTCTTGTTGCCGTGGATGGCGACGGCGGTGAGGCCGTGCTTGTCCAGGTACTCGGCCAGGCGGTTGGCGCCGTGCTTGGTGCGGGTGAACACCAGCACCTGTTCCCAGGCGCCTGCGGTGATCAGGTGCGCCAGCAGCGCACGCTTGTGGCTGGCGGCCAGGCGGAAGACGCGTTGCTCGATACGCTCGACCGTGGTGTTCGGCGGCGTGACTTCGATGCGCTCCGGGTTGTGCAGCAGCTTGCCGGCCAGGGCGGTGATGTCCTGGGAGAACGTGGCCGAGAACAGCAGGTTCTGGCGTTTGGCTGGCAGGCGGGCGAGGACCTTTTTCACGTCATGGACAAAGCCCATGTCGAGCATGCGATCGGCTTCGTCCAGCACGAGGATTTCCACGTGGGACAAGTCGACGCTGCCTTGGCCGCACAGGTCGAGCAAACGACCGGGGCAGGCCACCAGCACGTCGACGCCACGGGACATGGCCTGAACCTGTGGGTTCATGCCGACGCCGCCGAAGATGCAGGCGCTGACGAACTTCAGGTCGCGGGCATACAGCTTGAAGCTGTCATGCACCTGGGCGGCGAGTTCGCGGGTTGGGGTCAGGACCAGTACGCGCGGTTGGCGTGGGCCGTGACGCTGGGATTTGTCCGGGTGACCGTTGGGGAACAACCGCTCCAGAATCGGGAGGGCGAAACCGCCGGTTTTACCAGTACCTGTCTGAGCCGCAACCATCAGGTCGCGACCTTGCAACACGGCGGGAATGGCCCGCTGTTGCACCGGAGTAGGCTCGGTATAGCCCGCTGCCTCGATGGCGCGGACTAAAGCCTCGGAGAGACCGAGGGAAGCAAAGGACATGAGTAATCCTGTTTTAGTTAGGGCTTGGCCCAAAGGGATAATCTTGCCGGGCGTGAATGGCGCTTAGGGGAGCGCAACCCCGTCCGGTCCTGCTGCGTCTGGCGGGCACTCCACCGGCTCGCGCGGGCTGAAAGCTGCGCTGTAGCGGGGTTGGGTGCCTTTTTCAAGACCTCAGCGGCCGGGCGTGAGCCTGGCGGAAAGGCCGGAGTATAACAGAGCAATCACTGTGCGCTGCTTTCCTGCTGCTCAACGGTGCGTTCAGAGGCCGTAATGGCCTGGATTCCACCATATTTGGCACTCAAGGCGCTATAGGCCGGCTCTTGCTTGAAGCGTTTGAGCTCGGCGGCAAAGCGCTGTACCAGGAGGTCCATGCCTGCGCCACGGCGTACCGCGAGAAATTGCTGTTGGCGACTGACCACGGCCGGCGCCTGGCTGACCTTGCCTTCCAGGCCCAGCGCCTTGATCACATGCTGGCCCACTCGACGGTCGGTGATCACCAGGTCGATGCGTCCCAGCATCAATTTGCCGAAGTTGGCCTCATGGCTCGGTGCCGGTTCACGATTGAACAGGGGGGAGTCGCTGAACGCCGCGCCGTACAGGTAGCCTGGCGACGTGCCGACGGTCAGGCCGCTCAGGTCTTCGAGGTTGTGCACGGGGTGGGGACGCTCATTGGCGTAGAACAGCGTGAACTCCACTTCGGACAACGGCTCACTGGGGTATAGCAGCAAGGCGTCGCGCTCATGGCTGTGGAAAATATCCAAAGCGCCATCGGCATGGCCTTGGTCCAGCATGGCCAGGCAGCGCTTCCAGGGCAGGAACTGCCATTCCACATCTACGCCCAGGCGCTGGAACACAATTACCGTGGTTTCATAATCCAGCCCCCGCATGCTGCCCTGGTCCTCATACACGTAGGGCGCCCAGGGCTCGGTGACAATGCGCAGTTTCTCGCCATAAGCGGCGAGGCTCAGGCAAGTGAAGAGGGCGGCAGTCAACAACTTCAGAATGACGGGCATGCCCTGAGGTTACGACGCTCCCGCACTAAAGAGAAGCTCTGGCACGCGCATCTGCGGGCGGGGCTATTTGCCCGGTGAGGCCATCAAGTGTTCGTAGATCGCTGCCCGCCGCTCGCCGAGGATCAGGCGTACCACGGGGTTGGCAAACCAGTGCTCCAACTGATGAGTGTCGATCGGGCGCTTCTGGCGTTCTTCCAGGTTCTGCCGGGCCTTGTCCCACCAAACCGGGCCACACGCCTGGTCGAACTCGTTCTCATGCTCGTAGCAGCCGTAGAGAATTTCACGGATGAATTGCTGCTGGTGCTTGGGCAGCACCAGCGTGATCAGCTTGTACAGAAGGCGCTGCAGGCGGGGAGGGCGTGGCAGGTGCGAGGACACCTTGCGAGTGTCGGCCAACGCCAGTGCGCTGGTGGGCGCGGCCGCATGCTTGGCGATCCAGGCCTTGACCTTGGCGCGAAACAGCTGCTTGCGACTCCAGTAGTGGTGGATCAGGTCCGGGCATTCGCGCACGTTGACGGTGCGATAGGCGGCGATCGACAGGCAGAACTCTTCGAGGGTGTACGCGCCTTGGGCATAGGGGAACAGTTCGTCCATCAAGGCGATGGAGCGGTCGAGGATGTGCGCATCCTGTTGCGTCAGGCCCATGACCCCGGAGTTGAGCGTCATCATGTCATCGTCGGCCACGCCCATGTCCAGCAGGCGCTGGCGCAAGGCGGTGTAGAGAATGCTCTCGTGGTTGTCGCCGTACTTGCTGTAGAAGGCATTGCACAGCAGGGTGCCGGGTTGCACGCGCTCGAACAGGTCCATCGGTGAGTGATGGAAGAAGGTATCGGTGTCGATCAGCATGGCCACCGGCGATTCTTCCAGCACTTGGCGCAATACCACATGCTTGGTACGGAAGTGATAGCCGTGGGGTTCGCTCCAGCGTTTGCGGGTAGCTTCGTCCAGCGGGCGTACGCGTACCGGCAAAAGGCGATAGGGCTCGGGGTTGTCGCTGAATACCTGGATATCCACGGCGGCTTCCGGGGTTGCCTGCAGGAAAGCCAGCGCACTGGCGATGCTGAACACCGCTTCCTGGTGGTAGGTCTCGGAGCCGAAGACCAGGTAGACCAGTTGTGGGCGGGACGGCGTGGGCACTGTATTCATGGACTGCTGGGTTCCGTGGGCATGTAAAACGACAAAGGCCCTCGTAGACGAGGGCCTTGGCACTGCCGGGCAACCTTCAGCGTGGCAGCTTGAGGTTGTTCCAGATTGCAAGGCTTGGTTCAGCCTGGTTCAGGGTATAGAAGTGCAACCCTGGCGCGCCACCTTGCAACAATTCTTCACACATTGTGCTGATGACCTGTTCGCCGAACGCCTGGATGCTCTTGACGTCGTCGCCATAGGCTTCCAGTTGTTTGCGCACCCAGCGTGGGATCTCGGCGCCGCAGGCATCGGAGAAACGCGCCAGTTTGCTGTAGTTGGTGATCGGCATGATGCCTGGCACGATCGGGATGTTCACGCCCATGGTTCGTACACGTTCGACGAAGTAGAAGTAGCTGTCGGCGTTGAAGAAATACTGGGTGATTGCGCTGTCGGCGCCGGCGTTGGCCTTGCGCACGAAGTTCTGCAGGTCGTCTTCGAAATTGCGTGCTTGTGGATGCATCTCCGGGTAAGCCGCGACTTCGATATGGAAATGGTCGCCGGTTTCTTCACGGATGAAGCTCACCAGGTCATTGGCGTAGCGCAGCTCGCCGCTGGCCATGCCCATGCCGGACGGCAGGTCACCGCGCAGGGCGACGATGCGCTTGATACCAGCAGCTTTGTACTGGGTCAGCAGGCCGCGCAGGTCGGCCTTGCTGTCGCCCACGCATGACAAATGCGGAGCGGCGGGAACTTTGACCTGGCTTTCCAGCTGCAACACGGTGTTGATCGTGCGGTCACGGGTCGAGCCGCCAGCGCCGTAGGTGCAGGAGAAGAAGTCCGGGTTGTAGCTGGCCAACTGCGTGGCAGTCGCCATCAGTTTTTCATGCCCAGCATCGGTCTTGGTCGGGAAGAACTCGAAGCTGTAGCGACGGTCTTGGGACATGGTAATAACCCTTTGAAACTCAGATACCGGAAGTCATGCACCGATTTAATGTGGGAGGGGGCTAGCCCCCGATGAGGGTGTGTCAGTCGACATATCTGTTAACTGGCATTTCGTTATCGGGGGCACGTCGAATCGTCGCAGCGCCCCTCCCACATTAAAGGCCCGCCCTCACAAGGAGAGCGGGTGGTAAGCAAATCAGTAGCGATAAGCGTGCGGCTTGAACGGACCTTCGACGGTCACGCCGATGTAGTCGGCCTGGGTCTTGGTCAGTTGAGTTACCACGCCGCCGAAGCCGCGGACCATTTCCAGGGCCACTTCTTCGTCGAGTTTCTTCGGCAGTACTTCCACGGTCAGGCGCTCGGCTTTCTGGGCAGGCGACAGGTCGGCGTACTTCTGGCCGAACAGGAAGATCTGGGCCAGTACCTGGTTGGCGAACGAGCCATCCATGATGCGGCTTGGGTGGCCAGTGGCGTTGCCCAAGTTAACCAGGCGGCCTTCAGCCAGCAGGATCAGGTAGTCGTCGTTCTGTGGGTCGAAATCACCCGCGCCGGTACGGTGAACCTTGTGCACCTGAGGCTTCACTTCTTCCCATGCCCAGTTCTTGCGCATGAAAGCGGTGTCGATCTCATTGTCGAAGTGACCGATGTTGCAGACCACGGCACGTTTTTTCAGGGCGGCGAGCATGTTGGCGTCGCAGACATTCACGTTACCGGTGGTGGTGACGATCAGGTCGATCTTGCCCAGCAGGGCCTTGTCGACGCTGGCGGCGGTGCCGTCGTTGACGCCGTCGATGAACGGCGAAACCACTTCAAAACCGTCCATGCAGGCTTGCATGGCGCAGATCGGGTCGACTTCGGAAACCTTGACGATCATGCCTTCCTGACGCAGGGACTGGGACGAACCCTTGCCCACGTCGCCGTAGCCGATCACCAGGGCTTGCTTGCCCGACAGCAGGTGGTCGGTGCCGCGCTTGATGGCATCGTTCAGGCTATGACGGCAGCCGTACTTGTTGTCGTTCTTGCTCTTGGTCACCGAGTCGTTGACGTTGATGGCCGGGATTTTCAGCTCGCCCTTGGCCAGCATGTCCAGCAGGCGGTGCACGCCGGTGGTGGTTTCTTCGGTCACGCCGTGGACGCGGTCGAGGATCTGCGGGTACTTCTTGTGCAGCAGCTCGGTCAGGTCGCCGCCGTCGTCGAGGATCATGTTGGCATCCCAAGGCGCGCCATCTTTGAGGATGGTTTGCTCCAGGCACCACTCGTACTCTTCTTCGGTCTCGCCTTTCCAGGCGAACACCGGGATACCGGCAGCAGCGATTGCGGCAGCGGCCTGGTCTTGAGTCGAGAAGATGTTGCAGGACGACCAGCGCACTTCGGCACCCAGGGCAACCAGGGTTTCGATCAGCACGGCAGTCTGGATAGTCATGTGGATGCAGCCGAGGATCTTCGCGCCCTTGAGCGGCTGCTCAGCGGCGTACTTGCGACGCAGACCCATCAGGGCAGGCATTTCGGATTCGGCGATAAAGGTTTCGCGACGGCCCCAGGCAGCGAGGGACATGTCGGCGACTTTGTAGTCGTTGAAATCTGCAGGCGTGTTGACAGCGCTCATGAAGAGCCTCCATTCGTAGTGTGCGAATGGGCGCCGTTGAGCGTTTAGTATCAGGCCAGGTGGACCAGGCCGGACAACGCCCCATCCGAGCCTGACAGGTTGAACCTGCTGCAGCGCCCCTCGGACAGGTGGCGGGAGAACGGTATCAACCGAAGATAACCGTTTTGAAGCGGGGGCGATTATAGCCGTGTGCGCCAGACTTCCCAAGCCTTTCTGTCGGCCATATGAAGATCGCTCATGGGGTTGATAGGCAATGGCGCGTAGAGCTTGGGGCGGGCGTCTGCCATGATGTTGCCCATCATTGGGCAACACGCTTTGGAGTGAACATGAACTTCCACACCCGCAAATGGGTAAAACCCGAAGACCTCAACCCCAACGGCACCCTGTTCGGCGGCAGCCTGCTGCGCTGGATCGACGAAGAAGCGGCCATCTACGCCATTGTTCAACTGGGCAACCAACGCGTCGTCACCAAGTACATCTCCGAAATCAACTTCGTCAGTGCCTCGCGCCAGGGCGACATCATCGAACTGGGCATCACCGCCACTGCGTTCGGTCGCACCTCCATCACCCTGACCTGTGAAGTGCGCAACAAGATCACCCGCAGTAGCATTCTTACCGTGGAAAAAATGGTTTTCGTCAACCTTGGTGAAGATGGCCTGCCAGCGCCTCATGGCCGCACTGAGATCAGGTATGTGAAGGATCAGTTCAAGGACGACATTCCTCCACTGTAATCGCGGCCCGGGTCGATTTGCTTTACCAAATCATTCCGGATGGACCTGTCCCGGCTCTCGCGTCACTCAGGATGACATCCTGTAGAGAATGGCGCGTATGAATATGAAAGTGTCCAGCTCGCATTTCACTGCTCAGTCTCAGCCGCCGGAGAATGTAGAAAAGAATATAAAGACATCGCTGGTCAAAGACGTGGGCGAGCGCAAAGTGAGCCTTGAGCGATTCAGCGATGGCCGGGTGGAAGTGGTTTCGTCACCGCCGCCGCTTACGCATCTGGTATTGAGTGGGGGTGGGGCCAAGGGCATTGCTTTCCCGGGCATGGCCCAGGCACTTGAAAACCACAAGGCACTGGCGGGCGTCAAAGTGATCTCCGCGTCCTCCGTGGGCGCGATTTCTGCTGTGTTGCTGGCCAGTGGCATGGATGCCAGGACCTTTGAAAACCTGTCGAACAGACTCAACCTGCCTGAATTGCTGAACAGCAAGAATTCTTTTATGGCAAAGCTACAGAATGCCAGTACTGAAATTGGAAAACTGGCAGGGCGCTTGCCAGGTACGGCGGGAAATATCGCGCAGTTATTGTTCACCCTGATACCGCGCCTGCAAACCGAAGCGCAGGCCCTGAAAGACCTGATCGGCAATGAGGCGCGCAAGTCGCTGCTGGCGAAGGTCGCCGGGACCCGGCGGGTAGACCGGCCCGCTGGCGTCATGAAGATTGCAGACCGGCTCAGTGCCGGGAAAGGACCGACGTTTCGCGACATTGAGGTGTTGAGTCGTCACATTGCTGCGGTCAAGCAGCTCAACATCACGGGAACCGGTCTGTTCGATGGCCGACCGCAGTTGGTGGTGTTCAATGCGAGCACCACACCGGACATGGACATTGCCCAGGTGGCTCTTATATCTGGCTCATTACCTGGGTTGTTCAAAAGCCCGATAGAGCGGGGCCATGCCTTTCAGGAGCACGCTGAGCAAACGGCATTTCTGGATGGTGGACTGCTGGTCAACACGCCGTCTTCTGCGGTGATTGATCCGCCTTTTCCAGAAAGCCCTCTGAGCAAGAGCGAGTCACTGGTCGTCAGGTTCGAGTCCGAAAACCCGGAGCCTGCCAAGGCAGGCAGCGTTGTGAGCGGCTTGCTCGATAGGATCATTGGTGTCCCGCATGCGGCTGCCTGGGGGTATCAGGAAGACAAGCTCAAGGCACAAGCGGATCAGACCGTCGTATTACCGCTGAAATCAGAAAAGGGCGACTTCCGTGGCGTGTTCGGTGGCACGGTCAATTTCACCATGACCGACGATCAGAAGAAGCATCTGCAAACGTCGGCGCGTACGGCGGTAAGTGCGCACCTGGAAAAGCGTGCGGCGTTGCGTGAGCGTTACCAATTCCAGTCATTGGACGACGCGGTGTTGGCCATGGACGACAAAATGCTGGCGAGCGTTGAGAGTTATCTGGAGAAGGATCCCGCCGCCAAGGATGTGCTGATGTTTCGCAAGAGCGCACAGCAAGCAATGCAGGAACTGGAGGCCGCCATTACCGAAGCCAATCAGGACAGTGACAAGCTGACGGTGACTCCCAGGTTGGCGGCTGCGTTGCGTAACCTGGATGCGCTGGCACGTCGTCCCGAGCGTGTCGAGTGGTTGGGATGGCGTCTCAACGCAGCCGGAAGGCCTAATTTTCAGCAGCTTCTGCAAGTGATGAACAGACAGCCTCCTGGCAACGAAGTGGCGATGTCGAAGGTCATGACGAACGCGGTTGTGCAGATGAACAGGCGTGATCTGGCGGTAAAGGCCGAAAATTTCACGCGGGAAGTCATTTACCCGTCGCTCTATCGGCCTGGCCAGCCGCAGGCCAATATCGAATTGCTGCGGCGTGCCGCCCGTGACTTGGCGGATGCCACGACGCCACAGGCGTTCAACAACGTGCGCGACGGCATCGTCAAATACTACAAGGCGCGTAGTAAACCCTGGAGTACCCCGATCCGCTCTACCACTGTAGAAGCCGCCATTGCCTGGCGCATACCAGTTAAATCGTCAGGCCACTGAACAGCCATCGTCGGGCCGTGTCGTAGCTACAGGTACCCCTCGGACTCTGGTAAATCATGGCCACCCAAACAGACGGCAAGACCCCCAACCTGTCGCAGGAAGAGCAGCAGGACGTGGACAAGAACCAGCCGCCTCGCGCGGCGGTGCTGCACGAAATCATCCGCACCCAGGGCGACCAGGAGCTCGAGCGCAGCGTCGCCGCCCTATGGTGGTCGGCGCTGGCTGCCGGCCTGACCATGGGTCTGTCGCTGATGGCCATGGGGCTGCTCAACTCGCGTCTGCCGGAGGGCGAAGCCTTCAAGGTGATCGCCAGCTTCGGTTACTGCGCGGGCTTCCTGGCGGTGATCCTCGCGCGCCAACAGTTGTTCACCGAAAACACCCTGACGGCCGTGCTGCCGGTGATGAGCAAGCCCACCCTGGGCAACGCCGGGCGCCTGCTGCGGTTATGGTCGGTGGTGCTGGTGGGTAACCTGTGCGGCACCTTGCTAGTGGCGTACGTGATGCTGCACCTGCCGATCTTCGATACCAGGACCGACATGGCCTTCCTTGAGATCGGGCGCAAGATCATGGAGAACGACCCCGGCCAGATGTTCGCCAAGGGCATCGTTTCCGGCTGGATGATCGCCACCATGGTATGGATGATCCCGTCCATGGAGAGCGCCAAGATGTGGATCATTATCTTGATCACCTACCTCATGGCATTGGGCGACTTCACTCATATCGTTGTTGGCTCGGCGGAGGTGTCGTACCTGGTGTTTGCCGGCGAGTTGCCGTGGAGTGACTTCTGGCTGGTGTTTGCCGGGCCGACCCTGGCGGGCAATATCATTGGCGGCAGCTTTATCTTTGCGTTGATCAGTCATGCGCAGATTCGCAGCGAAAGCAGCCTGCCGGGCAAAAAAGCTGCGGACCCGAGGCATCCGCAGCGGATCAACAAGGATCAGTGAGTGTCAGGCGCGGCCTGGGGCTCGTCCCGGGTTACGCGCTTGACCAGCTTGCCGATGCTCAACCCCTGCAACAGGATCGACGACAGCACCACGATGTAGGTGATGCTCAGCAGCAAATCGCGCTCCGGGCCCAGTGGCAAGGCCAATGCCAGCGCCACTGAAACCCCACCGCGCAAACCACCCCAGGTCAGGATGCGGATGGTCCCGCGTGGCACCGTGCGCCAGCGGCGCAGCAACAGAATGGCCGGAGCGACCGTCAGCAGGCGCGACAGTAGGATCGCCACGGCCAGCAGGCTGGCGGCGAACACGTGCAGCCAGTTGAACGGCAACAGCAACAGTTCCATGCCGATCAGTGCAAACAGCAGGGCGTTGAGCATGTCATCGAGCAGCTCCCAGAAGCCGTCGAGGTAGCGACGGGTCATGTCGTTCATTGCCAGCTTGCGCCCCAGGTTGCCGATGATCAGGCCGGCGACCACCATCGCGATCGGTGCCGAGACGTGCAGTTCGGTGGCCATTGCCGAGCCGCCGATGACCAGAGCCAGGGTCAGCATCACTTCGATCTGGTGCTGCTCGATACTCTTGATCATCAGGTAAACGAGGTAGCCGATCAGGCCACCGAACACCACGCCGCCGATGGCCTCATGGGCAAACAGCATGGCGGTAGCGCCCACGGTGGGCGTCTCGCCCAACTGTGCGATCCCCAGCAGTACGGTAAACACCACGACTGCCGTGCCGTCATTGAACAGCGACTCGCCGACGATGGTGGTTTTCAGGGGTTTGGAGGCATTGGCGGTACGCAGTACGCCCAGCACCGCAATCGGGTCGGTAGGGGAAATCAGTGCACCGAACAGCAGGCAGTAGAGGAAGCTCACATGCCAGCCAAACAAGGCAAAGATGTAATACGCCAGGCTGCCGATCACTACGGTGGCGATCAGCACGCCGAAGGTCGCCAGCAGGCCGATGGGCCAGCGGTAGCTGCGCAGGTCGTTCAGGTTGACGTGCAAGGCGCCGGCGAACAGCAGGAACGAGAGCATCCAGTTCATCAACAAATCGCCGAAGTCGATCTGGCCGATCAGTTGCTGGATGCGTTCCTCAAGACCGGGGTAGCCGAGAAAACTCAAGCCTTGCAGGATCAGTGAAAACACCAGCGCCGTGACCATCACGCCGATGGTGGGTGGCAGGCCGATAAAGCGAAAGTTCACGTAGGTGAGCAGGGTGGTGAGGCAAATGAAGGCGGCGACAAGTTCAAGCATCCGGGGTCCTTGGAAGGTGGGGAGAGAGCGTTGATGGGGGATGGACCGCAACAGCGGCACGATGTTGCAGGGGTGGGGACAAATCACCGATAGAACCTTTCCGGACGTGGCGGTTCATAGCGGTGTGTGCGGTTTTACAGGTTTAGTGCTAAAACTCTAATTTCTGTTTAAAACTTAAAACAAAATTAAAAAAGGAATCAGTGATGACGGTGGCCTTCTGGTGTGTGTTGATCGCAATTTTCCTGCCTTATCTGTGTACAGGCGTGGCCAAGTTCAGTGGTGGTAAGTTCGGGCCACGGCAGAACCACGACCCCCGGGCGTTCCTGGACACCCTCGAAGGGTTTGCCAAGCGTGCGCATAGTGCGCAGCTCAACAGCTTTGAAGTCACGCCAGCGTTTGCGGCTGCAGTGATCATCGCGCACCTGGCCGGTACGGCCGAATTGGTGACCATCAATGTGCTGGCTGTGCTGTTTATCACCAGCCGCCTGCTGTACATCATCTGTTACCTGGCGGACTGGGCGATGCTGCGTTCGCTGGTGTGGTTTGTGGGGATGGCGTTGATTGCGAGTTTCTTCTTTGTCTCGATCTGACGGTTGAAGCCGATTCCTTGGGTGTGGGCTTGTTGTGGTAAGCGCGCTTGCCACAACAAGCCTGCCCACTGGCAAGCCCGCTCACCCCAATGAACCAAGTTGGACAGACCGCTTTCACGTCCCGCTAGGTGCATCCGGTACATGCGGCAGTGCTGCGCCCTTGGGCCACAGCATCCAGATCTGCCCCTGCTGTTTCATGTTGCCCGCCAATTCTCCCGCTGCGTCGCCGGTGCCCCAGAACAGGTCCGCGCGCACTTCGCCCGTGATCGCACCGCCGGTGTCCTGGGCGGCGACGGGCCTTGTGATAGGTGAACCGTCCGGTTTGGAAGTCGATAGCCACAGCAGGCTGCCCAGTGGAATCACCTTGCGATCCACCGCCACACTGTAGCCTGCGGTCAACGGCACGTTCAGCGAACCGCGCGGGCCTTCGTTACTGTCGGGGCGGGCGCTGAAGAAGATGTAGCTGGGGTTGCTCGCCAGCAGTTCCGGGATGCGCTGCGGGTTGGCCTTGGCCCAGGCGCTGATGGCGCCCATGGTCACATCTTCTTTCTTCAACTGCCCTTGCTCCACCAACCAGCGGCCGATGGGGCGATAGGGGTAGCCATTCTGGTCACCATAACCGACGCGCAGTTGGCGCCCTCCGGCCAGTTGGATCCGGCCTGAGCCCTGGATTTGCAGGAATTGCAGGTCCATCGGGTCAGTCAGCCAGGCAATCGGTTTGGCCGTGGAGCCTTGGCCATTGATGGCGCTGGCGTCGTCGTAGGGCTTGAGTACGCGACCTTCCAGGCGACCGCGCAGGCGTTTGCCCTTGAGTTCGGGGTAGATGCTTTCCAGGTTAACGATGATCAGGTCGTCCGGTACGCCATACACCGGCACATTGGCTTTGGCGGTTTTGGTCAGGCTGCCGGGGTAGACCGGCTCGTAGTAACCGGTGATCAAGCCGTTCGGGGTGTTGTCGGCCGAACGCAGGCCGAACACATCCAGGCGCTCCTTGAGAAACCCGCGCACGGCCACGGCATTGGCGGGCACCGTAGCGGCGGCTGCGCAGGTCGCGCCCCAGATCGGGTCGGCCTTGAGGCGTTGGCAGGCGCTGCGCCAGGATTCGAAACCGGCCAGCAAATCGTTGTCGGATACTGCGGGTAGCGCTTCCCACGGCGCGCTGACATAGGTCGCGACGGCGTGAGGCTTGGAAGTTTCATCTTTGGCTGCTTCTTTACCCGCATCGCAGCCGGCCAGCAGCACGATTATCGGCAGAGCCCACGCCAGGCGGCGGCTCCAGGGTTTCGACATGACATACATACAAACACTTCCTGAAGCGATTGCCCGCGCTGTAACACCTTCGGGCAACCCTTATTATTAATAGGGCTATTGGTCTTTGTGGGTGGGGCGAGGATACTGGCCGCCGTTTCCCGTGACCTCGAAGCCACCATGACTTTTAAACGACTGACTGTTGTACTGCTGGCCTGCCTGGCCCTGTCCGCCTGCGGCGGTGTTGATCCGAATTCGCCGCTGGGCCAGCGCAAGGCAATCTTCAAACAGATGCTCAAGACCGGCGAAGACCTGGGCGGCATGTTGCGCGGGCGCATCCCGTTCGACGGCGCCAAGTTTGCCGAGGGTGCGGTCAAGCTCGACGCCTTGTCCCATGAGCCTTGGAAACATTTCCCAAGCGTGCGCGAAGAAGATAACACCAGCGCCAAGGACGATGTCTGGCAGAAACAGGCGCAATTCCAGCAACTGGCCCGCAACCTTGAAGCGGCCACCGGCGAATTGGTGACCGCCAGCCAGGTGCAGCCCTACAAGGCCAGTAACCTGGGGCCGGCCGTGCAGAAAGTCGAAGATGCCTGCAGCGCCTGCCATAAACAGTTCCGGGACCACTGACCGGGGTTTTACTGGTCGAGTTCTTCCACCGCGTCCTGCAATTCCTTGCGGGACTCGGCGAGCTTGTCCTTACGCTTGTTGATCTTGTCCGCGTCGCCTTTTTTCATGGCCTTGTCGAGGTCGGCCTGACGGCGGCTGACTTCGTGCTTGGCGTCGAGTACCTTGTTTTCACGCTCCTTCTTCAGGGACGCGTCGGTGCAGTTGGCGGTGACTTCACTCAGGGCTTTTTCCAGGCCGGCTTGTTGCGCGCTGTTGCCGTGGGCCTTGGCTTGTTCGATCTGGGTGCTGATGGCTTGGCGTTTGGCGGCGCAGCCGGTGAGGGGGGCGGCTTGTTCAGCGGCCAGCGACGGTGTGGTCATGAAGCTTGCGACGGTCAGCAAGGCAAAAGAGGTTAGAAATTTCATGTGGGGCTCCAAAGTCGCAATCTGATGGCGGGGGGCCGCGGGGTTCAAAACCCGTCTATCCCCGCCATGCGTAATGTTTCAGCCAAGGCCTGTACATGCGGGTCGCGAAAAAAAGCGCTCAATTGCGCTGCGCGGCCCGGGCCGATGCCATCAATGTTCAGCCAGGCCTGGGTGTCTCTGGCGACCAGCGTCTGCCAGTCGCCCTCCAGGTTGTTACGTGCCGCAGGCGGTACACCCAGGGCCTTGAGCCATTGTGCAAAGGGCCGCTGCCGAGCGCTGTGAAGGCTTTCGAGTAGGCGTTCGCGGCTGCGATCACCGAAGCCATCAATGTTAGCAAGCTCTGCCGCGTCCAGGGTTAACCAATCGAGAAAGCCTGCGATTAGACCGGCCTGGATCAATACGTTCCAGGTTTCACGACCTACGTGTGGCAACGCGAGGCCCTGGTTGCCGCTGAGCCAGGTAAGGCGTGCCAGTAATTGTTCCTCGCAATCGGGGTCCAGTTGCCAGCAGCTCAGCGCATGGAATTTGGCAGGGTTGGGCACTGGCAGGTCCACCCTGGTGGTACTGCGCAAAATGACCGCGTCCAACCGAGGAATAACCTGGCCCGCCAGGCTGACCGCGACCTGGTCGCCAGGTCGGATATCCAACGCTTGCCAGCGTACCAATGAGCCGACACTTACCCGGCTGATTTTCCGGTCGTCCAAGCGTACCGGCTCCAGTTCCAGCATGGGGGTGATGCGTCCGGTGCGTCCGACCTTGAACTCAACGTTGCGCACCAGCGCCAACGCCTTGGCCGCTGGGTACTTCCAGGCGACTGCCCAATACGGCGCATTAACCTGCCAGCGTTCGGCGGGTGCGCGCTGCGCCTGGTGCAGCACCACGCCATCGCTGGCGAACGGCAATGGATGGTTGTACCAATAGGTGCGCCAATGCGAGGCTTCGGTGATGTTTCGAATGGGATGGCTGTAGCGTCGGCTATCGGTGAAGCCCCAGCGTGCCAGTGTGGCGAGGCGTTCGGTAAATGTCGCCGGCCCTTTCGGCCAAGCCCAGACGAACAGGCCAATGCATGCGGCGTCGCTGTCGCTCAATTGCTTGCGGTTCATCAACCCGGCTACCTTGCTGCGGGCATTGAGCCCGCCATTTGCCGACTGCACATGGTCGCCGAGGTGCCAATAGAGTTCGCCTTGCAATACGAGATCAATGGGCTCGGGCAACTGCTGGACTATGCCGGGGATTTTGCGCGCCGAGGCAGACCAGTCGTGACCCCTTGCTCCATCGCCGCGGCTGATGACTTGGCTCAGGCGCCCCTTGCGATACACCAGGGTCACCGCCACACCGTCCACCTTCGGTTGAATCCAGACATCCTCGCGGTTGACCAGCCAGGCATCAACTGCCTGTTCATCCAGCAGTTTCTCCAGGCCGGTATGGGCAACGGGATGCGGCCGGGTACCGCGTGCGCTCGCCAGTGGGTTGTCGGGCGTCAAAGGGGTGTCGGGGAAACACTGGCGCCAGTGAGCCAGTCGCTGGCGGGCCTGGTCGTAGAGTTCATCGCTCACAGGGGATTGGCCGAGCCGGTGGTAGCTGTCATCCCACTGGCGGAGTTGTTCGGCCAGGGTGCTGACCTGTGCCCGAGCATCGTCGGGGCAATCTTCGGCCCACAGGCTGAACGGTAAAATACTGAGTAAAAGGGCTATCGGTAGACGCATCATGAGCATCCTTGCTCCAAAAGGGTGCCCAGCCTAATGGAACCCTGCGGCCACAAAAAAGCCCCGACAGCGCGGGGCTTTTTACCGGGTGTTTCTGTTTACTTGAACAGGCCGCCCAAGGCTTTCACCGCGTCAGGTTTATCAGCCTTGGCTTCCCGTGTTTGTTGCTTGGCATCGGCTTTGGCCTGCGCTTCGGAAAGTTTGTCACAGCCTTTGTTGATCTGGTCTTGAGCGGCTTTGAAGGCCTTCACTTTCAAGGTGTCCTTCTGGGCTTCGGCTGCATCGATCCTGGTTTGCAGGTCTGCGGCTTGCTTCTGGCAGTCGCCGGAATTGCCGCCACCGAGCCGCGAGCTCAGGGCACCGCTCAGTGCGCTCAGGTCGGCGGCGTGGACCGGCAGGGCGAACAGGCTGAGCAGAAGAGCGGCAGGGGCGAGCGTGGAGATGCGCATGAAAAACCTCAATGTTCGATTGCCTGCGCGCTTGGAACTCCCGGGCTGGCGCAGGGCAATATCCAAATAAGGTGAGAGGCCCGAGAGGGCGCGGATTCTAGAGGGCCATCATTGGGCCTGCAAGCTTTGGATCCAAAAAGTGTGAGGGGTGTCGCGCAAAGTGCGATGCAATAAAAAGCCCCGCCAGGCGAACCTGGCGGGGCTTTTGTGCACCTTGAGCGTTTACAGGCCGGCGGCGGTGCGCAGGTCGTTGGCGCGGTCGGTTTTTTCCCAGGTGAAGGTGGTGAAGGTGTCGTCGCCGACAGTCTTCTGCGCAGGGGTACGGCCGAAGTGGCCGTACGCTGCGGTTTCCTGGTACATCGGGTGCAGCAGGTCGAGCATGGTGGTGATCGCGTAAGGGCGCAGGTCGAAGACCTCACGCACCAGCTTGACGATCTTATCGTCGCTGATCTTGCCGGTGCCGAAGGTATTCAGCGAGATCGACGTAGGCTGGGCCACGCCGATAGCGTAGGAAACCTGGATCTCGCAGCGCTCGGCCAGGCCGGCCGCGACGATATTCTTCGCCACGTAACGACCCGCGTAGGCTGCCGAACGGTCAACCTTGGACGGGTCTTTACCCGAGAACGCGCCGCCGCCGTGACGGGCCATGCCGCCGTAGCTGTCGACGATGATCTTGCGACCGGTCAGGCCGCAGTCGCCTACCGGGCCACCGATGATGAACTGGCCTGTCGGGTTGATGTGGAACTGGGTGTCCTTGCTCAGCAGTTCGGCCGGCAGCACGTGCTTGACGATCAGCTCCATCACGCCTTCGCGCAGGTCGGCGTAGGACACGTCAGGGTTGTGCTGGGTCGACAGTACAACCGCGTCGATACCCACGACCTTGCCGCCTTCGTAACGGCAGGTCACCTGGGACTTGGCGTCAGGGCGCAGCCACGGCAGCAGGCCGGATTTGCGGGCTTCTGCCTGACGCTGCACAAGCTGGTGCGAGAAGGTGATCGGTGCTGGCATCAATACGTCGGTTTCGTTGCTGGCGTAGCCGAACATCAGGCCCTGGTCGCCGGCGCCCTGGTCTTCCGGCTTGGCGCGGTCTACACCCTGGTTGATGTCCGGGGACTGCTTGCCGATGATGTTCATCACGCCGCAGGTCGCACCGTCGAAGCCGACGTCGGAACTGTTGTAGCCGATGTCGGTGATCACATCACGAACCAGCTGCTCCAGGTCAACCCAGGCGGTGGTGGTCACTTCGCCAGCGATGATCGCTACACCGGTTTTCACCAGGGTCTCGCACGCCACACGGGCGAACTTGTCTTCAGCAATGATGGCGTCCAGCACCGCATCAGAAATCTGGTCGGCGATTTTGTCCGGATGCCCTTCAGACACGGACTCGGAGGTGAAAAGGGAGTATTCGCTCATCTCGATGTTTTCCTGATATTTACCGATGGTGAGTGTCGCCAGCCGGCCGCTGAAAATGGCGGACCTGGATCTGGAAACCATTGCGTAAACCTACATAGAGGCTATCCCCGGGAACGAGTCCCGCAGCGGTGGCCCAACGGGCCAGATCATCCTGTTCAAAACCCAACCAGAGATCACCGCAGGCCTCCCTGGCCCAATTCTGGTTGTGGCTGCATAAATCCGTAACCAGCAGGCTACCGCCGGGGTGCAGCAGCCCGGCCATTTGCTTGAGGGCCTCGGCGGGGGCGGCGAAATGGTGCAAGACCATATTCAGCACCACGCAGTCGGCCTTGATTGTCGTGCTGCTCAGTGCGTCGGCCAGTTGCAGGCGGACATTACCCAGCGACTCGCGCTCGCAGAGCTGGCGTGCCAGGTCGAGCATCGCCGGGCTGTTGTCCAGCGCCGTGACCTGGTGAAACCGCCGCGCCAGTTCCGGCAGGAAACCGCCATCGCCCGGGCCGACTTCCAGGGCCGTGGCCTCATCACTGAAGCTCAGCTTGTCCAGCAGCGCCAGTACGCTGTCGCGGTATTGAGCCAGACCTGCGATCAGGTCCTGCTGGGCGCGAAACTTCTCTGCTACCCGCGCGAAAAAGTCCTGGCTGGCGGCGGCGCGCTGCCCGTGGACCTGGCCGATGCGCGATTGCACATCAAACGGCAGGCTCAGGTTGTCCACCTCTTCGAGCAGCGCGGTGTGCAGCTTGCCGCCCAGCAGTTCGGTGTGGGGCAGGGCGCGCCGATAGAAAATCGCATTGCCTTCACGGCGGGTCGCCACCAGCTCGGCCTGGGCCAATACCTTCAGGTGGTGGCTCATGCCGGACTGACCGATGGCGAAGATCTGCGCCAGCTCCAGTACGCCAAAGGAGTCGTTGGCCAGTGCGCGCAACACGTTCAGACGCAACGGGTCGCCAGCGGCCTTGCACAAGGCTGCCAGTTCATCGCCGTCGTCGGGGCGCAGTGAGGGCATGGGTATATTCATATGGTCAGCAGTCTAGTGACGGGTGGGTATCCCTGCAAGGCCAATATCAAAAAGTTTTGATATTGGTCGATAAGTGGCGGTTATAAGCAGTCGCTATAACCTTTAGACGAAAAGCTTGAAGGGTTCTGCAAGGTATTGACGCCCAAAGCACAGGAAAAACCTCCTCAAGTGACTATCTGTCATTGCCCGCAGGCGGTGGCTGAGGGAAAATGCCGGTCCTTTTTTCCGTTTCTTTTATATTCAAACCTCAGGAGATCAGCGATGCCCAGCCGTCGTGAGCGTGCCAACGCCATTCGTGCCCTCAGCATGGATGCCGTGCAAAAAGCCAACAGCGGCCATCCCGGTGCCCCGATGGGCATGGCGGATATCGCCGAAGTACTTTGGCGTGACTACCTGAAACACAACCCGAGCAACCCGTCGTTCGCCGACCGTGACCGCTTCGTGCTGTCCAACGGCCATGGCTCGATGCTGATCTACTCGCTGCTGCACCTGACCGGCTACGACGTCACCATCGACGACCTCAAGAGCTTCCGCCAGCTGCACAGTCGCACCCCGGGCCACCCGGAATTCGGCTACACCCCAGGCGTCGAGACCACCACCGGTCCCCTGGGCCAAGGCCTGGCCAACGCCGTAGGCTTCGCGCTGGCTGAAAAAGTCCTGGGCGCGCAGTTCAACCGCCCTGGCCACGACATCGTCGACCACCACACCTACGTATTCCTGGGTGATGGCTGCATGATGGAAGGCATTTCCCATGAAGTCGCGTCCCTGGCCGGCACCCTGGGCCTGGGCAAGTTGATTGCCTTCTACGACGACAACGGCATCTCCATCGACGGCGAAGTCGAAGGCTGGTTCACCGACGACACCCCGAAGCGTTTCGAAGCCTATAACTGGCAGGTGATCCGCAATGTCGACGGTCACGATCCGGAAGAGATCAAGACCGCCATCGATACCGCCCGCAAGAGCGCGCAGCCGACCCTGATCTGCTGCAAGACCACCATTGGCTTCGGTTCGCCGAACAAGCAGGGTAAAGAAGACTGCCACGGCGCCCCACTGGGTGACGCGGAAATCGCCCTGACCCGTGAGGCCCTGAAGTGGAACCACGGCCCGTTCGAAATCCCGGCTGACATCTACGCTGAGTGGAACGCCAAGGAAAAAGGCCTGGCCACCGAAGCCGAGTGGGACCAGCGCTTCGCGGCCTACTCCGCCGAGTTCCCTGAGCTGGCCAACGAGCTGGTGCGTCGTCTGGCCGGCGACCTGCCTGCCGACTTCTCGGAAAAAGCCTCGGCCTACATCGCCGAAGTCGCGGCCAAGGGCGAGACCATCGCCAGCCGCAAAGCCAGCCAGAACACCCTGAACGCCTTCGGTCCGTTGCTGCCAGAGATCCTCGGCGGTTCGGCTGACCTGGCCGGTTCCAACCTGACCCTGTGGAAAGGCTGCAAAGGTGTCTCGGCGGAAGACGCCAGCGGCAACTACATGTACTACGGCGTGCGTGAGTTCGGCATGAGCGCCATCATGAACGGCGTGTCCCTGCACGGCGGCCTGGTGCCTTACGGCGCGACCTTCCTGATGTTCATGGAATACGCCCGCAACGCCGTACGCATGGCTGCGCTGATGAAGAAACGCGTGATCCACGTGTACACCCATGACTCCATCGGCCTGGGCGAAGACGGCCCGACGCACCAGCCGGTCGAGCAACTGACCAGCCTGCGTACCACGCCGAACCTGGATTGCTGGCGCCCAGCCGACGCGGTGGAATCCGCCGTGGCCTGGAAGCACGCCATCGAGCGCAAGGACGGCCCATCGGCGCTGATCTTCTCGCGTCAGAACTTGCAGCACCAGGTGCGTACCGACGCGCAGATCGCCGACATCAGCCGTGGCGGCTACGTGCTCAAGGACTGCATCGGCGAGCCGGAACTGATCCTGATCTCCACCGGTTCCGAAGTGGGCCTGACCGTGCAGGCGTACGACAAGCTGACCGCCCAGGGCCGCAACGTGCGCGTGGTGTCGATGCCTTGCACCAGCGTGTTCGAAGCCCAGGACGCCGGCTACAAGCAGTCGGTATTGCCGTTGCAGGTCAGCGCGCGTATCGCCATCGAAGCGGCTCACGCCGACTACTGGTACAAGTACGTGGGCCTGGAAGGCCGCGTGATCGGCATGACCACCTACGGTGAGTCGGCGCCGGCGCCAGCGTTGTTCGAAGAGTTCGGCTTCACCCTGGAAAACATCCTGGGCCAGGCTGAAGAGCTGCTGGAAGACTAAGTCAGTCTGCGTTGTCTGTACTGGCGCCATCTCGGGCAAGCCCGCTCCTACATTTGGATCGCGGTCTAATGTGGGAGCGGGCTTGCCCGCGATAGCGATGGTGCTTTCAACACCGAACTCACCTTGATCGAGAACCCCATGCCTCAACCGCGTCCCTACAAAGTTGCACTCAACGGCTACGGCCGCATTGGTCGTTGCGTCTTGCGTGCTCTGTTCGAGCGAGGGACGACGGCCGGGTTTGAAATTGTTGCAATCAACGACCTGGCTGACATGGCCAGCATCGAATACCTGACACGCTTTGACTCCACCCACGGCCGCTTCCCCGGCGAAGTGCGGGTCGAGGGCGATTGTCTGCATATTAATGGCACTTGCGTGCAGGTCTTGCGCAGTGCCACCCCCGAAGCCATCGACTGGAAAGCACTGGGCGTCGACCTGGTGCTGGAATGTTCCGGTGTCTACCACACCCGTGCCGATGGTCAGCGTTTCCTCGACGCCGGCGCGCCGCGTGTGCTGTTTTCCCAGCCGATGGCCAGCGAGGCAGATGTCGACGCTACCATCGTCTACGGCATCAACCAGGATTGCCTGACCGGCGATGAGCGGCTGGTGTCCAACGCCTCCTGTACCACCAACTGCAGCGTGCCGCTGTTGCGCTTGCTGGATCAGGCGATCGGCCTGGACTATGTGTCGATCACCACGATTCACTCGGCGATGAACGACCAGCCGGTAATCGACGCCTATCACCACGAGGACCTACGCCGTACGCGCTCTGCGTTCCAGTCTGTGATTCCGGTGTCCACCGGCCTGGCCCGGGGCATCGAGCGACTGTTGCCGGAACTTGCCGGGCGAATCCAGGCCAAAGCCGTACGGGTGCCGACGGTGAACGTGTCCTGCCTGGACATCACCATGCAGACTGTCAGTGATACTGACGCGACGGAGGTCAACCGGATCCTGCGCGATGCCGCCACCAGCGGCCCGCTCAAAGGCTTGCTGGCCTACACCGAGTTGCCCCACGCCAGTTGTGATTTCAACCATGACCCGCATTCGGCGATTGTCGATGCCAGCCAGACCCGCGTTTCCGGCCCGAGGCTGGTGAACATCCTGGCCTGGTTCGACAACGAATGGGGTTTTGCCAACCGAATGCTGGATGTTGCGGAACATTATCTGCACATCGCCTCTAAACAACCTCATCAACAGTAATTCAGGAACTGCGACCCATGACCGTGTTGAAGATGACCGACCTCGATCTGCAAGGTAAGCGCGTACTGATCCGCGAAGACCTCAACGTCCCAGTCAAGGACGGTGTAGTCACCAGCGATGCGCGAATCCTGGCTTCGCTGCCGACCATCAAGCTGGCCCTGGAAAAAGGCGCGGCCGTGATGGTCTGCTCCCACCTGGGTCGCCCGACCGAAGGTGAGTTCTCCGCCGAAAACAGCCTCAAGCCTGTGGCCGACTACCTGAGCAAAGCCCTGGGCCGCGACGTGCCGCTGGTGGCTGACTACCTGGGTGGTGTGGACGTGAAGGCCGGCGACATCGTGCTGTTCGAAAACGTGCGCTTCAACAAGGGCGAGAAAAAGAACAGTGATGAACTGGCCCAGCAATATGCGGCACTGTGCGACGTGTTCGTGATGGACGCCTTCGGCACCGCCCACCGCGCCGAAGGTTCCACCCACGGCGTAGCCAAATACGCCAAGGTCGCTGCGGCTGGCCCACTGTTGGCCGCTGAACTGGACGCACTGGGCAAGGCCCTGGGCGCGCCGGCCCAACCTATGGCGGCCATCGTCGCTGGTTCCAAGGTGTCGACCAAGCTGGACGTGCTCAACAGCCTGAGCCAGATCTGCAACCAGCTGATCGTCGGCGGCGGCATTGCCAACACCTTCCTGGCGGCCGCCGGTCACCCGGTAGGCAAGTCCCTCTACGAGCCAGACCTGCTCGACACGGCCCGTGCCATCGCCGCCAAAGTCAGCGTTCCGCTGCCGGTGGACGTGGTAGTGGCCAAGGAATTCGCCGAAAGCGCCGAAGCCACCGTCAAGCTGATCGCTGACGTGGCCGCCGACGACATGATCCTGGATATCGGCCCGCAAACAGCGGCCGACTTCGCTCAATTGCTGAAAGCTTCGCAGACCATCCTGTGGAACGGCCCGGTTGGTGTGTTTGAATTCGACCAGTTCGGCAACGGCACCAAAGTGCTGGCCAACGCCATTGCCGAAAGCTCGGCCTTCTCCATCGCTGGTGGCGGCGACACGTTGGCGGCGATCGATAAATATGGCGTTGCTGAGCAGATCTCCTACATTTCTACCGGTGGCGGTGCGTTCCTCGAATTCGTCGAGGGCAAGGTACTGCCGGCCGTTGAAGTGCTGGAAACCCGAGCCAAAGGCTGAGGCTCGTGATCCGGAAAAGGAGTATTCCCATGATCAAATCGTTGGCATTGGTGATCGCAGCGGGCCTGTTGGCCGGCTGCGGCAGCACGCCGAACGCGAAGTCTGCGGCAGATGAACCTGCCTCCGGGCAGAAAAAGAGCTGCTACCAGGCCGACTGGCAAGCCGAAACCATGCCGGTGATCAACAAGCGCATCGGCAACGAACGGCTGGAGAAATACGACTCCGCGCCCAACGGTCAGGAACAGGGTTGCCCTTGACGGGTCTGATCAACTAACCGACAGCAGCGGCGGCCATGGTCGCCCTGTGAGGATTGGCAATGAAAGGCGTTTTCGCCCTGGCAGCCCTGGCCTTGTTGGCCGGCTGCAGCAGCATGAACATGTTCAACGGCAAGGCCGAAACGGCCGACAAGTGGACCACCTGGACCTGCGACAGCAAGGCCGAGGTCAACTGGCGCTTTGCCAACCCGGCTAAATCCGAGGTGGATGTACGCCTCGGCGGTTCCGACCAGGTCTACCGCCTCAAACAGGACGTTGCTGCCTCGGGCGTACTGTATGCCAACGACCAATTGGCGTTTCACACAAAAGGTGAGGAAGGCCTGGTTTACTGGGTTGCCACCGATGATTTGATTGGGCGCGGCTGCAAAGCGCAGTAAGACCACGATCTCAAGACAAATGAGGTCCAAATGTGGGAGGGGGCTTGCCCCCGATAGCAGTCTGTCAGTGATGAGTCATTTGACTGATCCACCGCGATCGGGGGCAAGCCCCCTCCCACATTAGATTCGGTTCCAAATTGGGTTCTGAGTCAGCAATAACGATTCAGCAAGTCAGGCATGCAAACCCTGACCTGCAATAACTTGAATAGCAGCCGCCGCTACGGCAGGCTTGCACGATTAACGACCCTCGACCGGGAGAGACAACACAATGGCACTTATCAGCATGCGTCAAATGCTGGACCACGCAGCCGAGTTCGGCTACGGCGTCCCAGCCTTTAACGTCAACAACCTTGAGCAGATGCGCGCCATCATGGAAGCCGCTGACAAGACCGACTCCCCCGTGATCGTCCAGGCTTCGGCCGGAGCCCGCAAATACGCCGGCGCGCCGTTCCTGCGTCACCTGATCCTCGCCGCAATCGAAGAATTCCCGCATATCCCGGTGTGCATGCACCAGGACCACGGTACCAGCCCTGACGTGTGCCAGCGCTCCATCCAACTGGGCTTCAGCTCGGTGATGATGGACGGCTCCCTCGGCGAAGATGGCAAGACCCCGACCGACTACGAATACAACGTGCGCGTCACGCAGCAAACCGTAGCCATGGCCCACGCCTGCGGCGTGTCTGTTGAAGGCGAACTGGGCTGCCTGGGTTCCCTGGAAACCGGCATGGCCGGCGAAGAAGACGGCATCGGTGCCGAAGGCGTGCTGGATCACAGCCAAATGCTGACCGATCCGGAAGAAGCCGCCGACTTCGTCAAGAAGACCCAAGTCGACGCCCTGGCCATCGCCATCGGCACCAGCCACGGCGCGTACAAGTTCACCAAGCCACCTACTGGCGACGTGCTGGCCATCGACCGCATCAAGGAAATCCACAAGCGCATCCCCAACACCCACCTGGTGATGCACGGTTCTTCCTCGGTGCCGCAAGAGTGGCTGGCGATCATCAACCAGTACGGCGGTGACATCAAAGAAACCTACGGCGTGCCGGTTGAAGAAATCGTCGAAGGCATCAAGTACGGCGTGCGCAAGGTCAACATCGATACCGACCTGCGTCTGGCGTCCACCGGTGCGATGCGTCGCCTGATGGCCACCAACCCGAGCGAGTTCGACCCACGTAAGTTCTTCGGTGCGACCGTGACCGCGATGCGTGATGTATGTATCGCTCGCTACGAGGCCTTCGGTACTGCCGGCAATGCTTCGAAGATCAAGCCGATCTCGTTGGAAGCGATGTATCAGCGGTATTTGAAAGGTGAGTTGAACGCTAAGGTGAACTAAGCCAATAGCGCCAAAAAAAACCCGCAGAAATGCGGGTTTCTTATAGGCGTGAAGTATTTTTCTAAGGACAGTGAACAGTTTTTCATCGTGAGTAACGCAATAGTTTTTCAGGTAATGGATAAGCCATCTTAGTAATTACTCTAGTTATACAACTGTAAATCTCAGGTTCTGTCCGATCTCCGTATATGTTTGAGATGCATTTTCAAGCTCCCAGTAAACATCATAGACTCCTGGGTTTGGAAGGTAGCAGGGTATTTCCTTCTCAAAATGTTCGCGTTTATTGTTGATGTAAATTTGTAGCAGCGCGGCAGTAAGAGTTATTTGCTCCAGAAACATCGTAGGAAGACCTGCGGACGGCACAGGGTAGCAATAATAAGTCAGCACATCGCCTATCCTGGTGTTGTTGCTCAAAAAGTGCGACAAGACGAGATACCTGAAGGGCCTGGTGACAACTGGCATGTTTTGGGGCGGCGTCGCAAAAGAACCAGGTGGGGTGGCATTGTATATTTTTGGTTGCGACCCGGCGCCAAACCCCGAGACGGCAGGTTGGTTAATGGTGGCTATCGTTGGCATGTGTTTAACTCCTGAATGGTTACATGAGTCGGACGCACATGATTTTATGAGATGTGCGCTAAGGTGCGCACTGCAAGAAATACTATTTTTTTATGCTGTTTTGCTATAGGGGTAAGACGATCGTCGAAGTTCGTTATATCCAAGTAATCATTCCCCCGCCGTAGCGGGGGATGATTGAAATAATCTTACTCGTGATCAATATCCAACTTGGCAAACGTCACCCGCGCCCCTTCCTTGCTGTCGCCACTGTTGTCCTGCACATACGCTCCCGCCTTGAAATACAACGGCTTGGCGCCCCACGCCGCGCCGATGCGTTCGTTCCACTCGCCGTCCGCCGCATACACACTGAGCAGCCCAGCCTTGTTGAGGTTGATCACATAGGTGAAGGTTTTTTCCAGCGGCACATTAGATGCCACGGTGATCACCCGGCCTTCATCTTCATCCGGGCGCATGCGCACCTTGGCGACGATGTTGCCGGTCTGGGTCTTCTCCTTGAATTGATACTCCAGCTTGATCAGTGGTTTCTGGCTGTCATAGGCGTGAATCTGCCCGATCACGATTTTGCCGGAGGACGGCACTTGATTGACGGCCAGAGTGGCACGCAGGAAGTTGTCCGCATCCGGATAGGTCCAGTTGCGCAGGCGGCCATCGGCGTAGGTCTCGCGCAATTCACTGCGCGGGTAAATGGCGTTTTCGGTACGGGTGCCGGTGACCGGGGTCCAGAATTGGACGTTGCTGCCTTCGGCCTGGAAATATTGGTCGTTGAAGCCGCTCATCAATCTGGGGGTTTCGATGGTCGCGGGTGGAGAGCCGACAGGGATGCTGAGGTTCCAGGTAGATAGGTCGATCATGGCGTAGGCCTTTTTACAGAGGGGTGTAGGCTATGGCCCTTGGGCCAGACAGGTTCTTTATAGGTGGTGTTAACCGTCTTGTTAAATCATTGCTGGCAACTTATTGGCGCCAAAGGAATGCCAAAAAGCCATGTTTCCCGTGGTTCGTGGCTTGTAGCGATTGACCGTTAGTCGGCTTCCTGAACTTTGGCGCAATGATGGCACTGAGGTTACTTCTGCTTTTTCTGAACCGGGGCTAGAGTGAGGCCTCAGTGTTTGTCCGGGTTTTCTGTCAGAAATGACCGGAGTAGTCCTAAGGAAGAGACGTAGCATGGAATGCGCTCCACACCACGGCGATGGTCATTCGGTTCTTCTCGTGGTCGATGACTACCCAGAGAACCTGCTCAGCATGCGAGCGCTGTTACAGCGTGAAGACTGGCATGTGGTGACCGCTGCGTCCGGTGTGGAAGCCCTCGAGAAGTTGCTCAAGCACGAAGTCGACCTGGTGCTGCTGGATGTGAAGATGCCCGGCATGGACGGCTTCGAGGTGGCGCGCCTGATGCGTGGCAGCCAGCGCACGCGCATGACCCCGATCATTTTCCTCACCGCCAATGCCCAGTCGCCCGCCGCAGTACTTGAAGGCTATGCCAGTGGCGCCATCGATTACCTGTTCAAACCGTTCGACCCGCATATCCTCAAACCCAAGGTCCAGGCGTTGCTTGAGCATCAGCGCAATCGCCGGGCCTTGCAGCGCCTGACTCATGAGCTGGAGTCCGCACGGGCGTTCAATGCCTCGGTGTTGGACAACGCCGCCGAAGGCATTCTGGTGGTGGGCGAGGGCAGTGTGATCGAGTATGCCAACCCGGCCATTTCGCGACTGCTGAACGCTACCATGGCCGAGTTGCGAGGCGAGAGTTTCCTGAGCTTCCTGCAAAAACCCCATGTGCCGGCCTGGCTGGGGTTCGAGATGTACCTCGCTTACCGCCAGGGCCAGACCTGGCGCTTGCACGATGCGATCCTGCGTACCAGCCGCGGCCAGCAGGTGCCGGTGGCGTTGTCGTGTGCGCCGCTGCCGGCCGAACAGAAGGCCATGGTGGTGACCGTGCTGGACATGTCCGAAGTGCGTCACCTGCATCAACAATTGGAGTTCCAGGCAGTCACCGACCCGCTGACCGGGCTGTTGAACCGGCGCGGGTTTTACCAGGCGGCCGAGAACATTTTGCTGCGCAGCGAGCGCAACGAGCAGTCTCTGGTGCTGCTGTACCTGGACCTTGATGGCTTCAAGCGGGTCAATGATTCTCTCGGCCATGACGCCGGCGACCGGGTGCTGCGCTGGGTGTCGGAGCAGTTGCAGGGTTGCCTGCGTTCCTACGACATTCTCGGGCGCATGGGCGGCGATGAGTTCACCGCGCTGCTGGAACTGGAGTTCCCCGAGCAGGCGGCGAAGATTGCGGAAAAACTGATCGAACGGGTGTCTATCTGCCAGCAGGTTGACGGTTTGGATGTGATGCTCGGTGTCAGTATCGGTATCGCCACGTTCCCGGATTGCGGTTCGGACGTTAACGGCCTGTTGCGCGCGGCGGACATCGCCATGTACGAAGCCAAGCGCGCAGGTCGTCAGCAATATCGCTATTACGACCAGGAAATGAACGGCCGCGCCCGTTCGCGCCTGATGCTGGAAGACGGCGTGCGCACGGCGATTCAAAACAAGGAGTTCACCCTGGTGTACCAGCCCCAGGTGGCGTTGGCGGACGGACGTGTGCGCGGCGTGGAAGCGCTACTGCGCTGGCAGCACCCCAGTGTCGGTGATGTGCCACCCGGTCTGTTTTTGCCGTTGCTGGAAGAAGCCCGGCTGATCAGCCAACTCAGCACCTGGATTTACCAGCAGGTCGGCGGCCAGCTCCAGGCCTGGCACGCCGGCTTGGATGATGAACTGGTGTTGAGCGTGAGCCTGAGCAGCAGTCAGTTCAACATGCCCAACCTGGCGAGCCAACTGCAGCAGGTGCTTGAGCGACATGGGCTGCAGGGGCGGCAACTGGAAGTGGAAATCAGTGAAGACTGCCTGATGAGCAACCTTGAAGAGTCGATCAAGCAGCTCAAGTTGCTGCGCCAGATCGGCGTGCGCACCGCCCTGGATGACTTTGGCCTGGGCAACTGTTCCCTGGCGCATCTGCGCGACCTGGCCTTCGACACCCTCAAGCTCGACCCGCAATTGGTCGCTCGCCTGCCAGGCTCAGCGCGGGATGAGGTGATGGCGCGCAGCATTATCGAGCTGTGCGGGCATTTTGAGGTAGTGGTGGTGGCTGAGGGGGTGGAAACCCAGGAGCAGGCCCAATGGCTGAAGGCCAATGGCTGCCCTTTCATTCAGGGGCCGATGGCGGCGCAGCCGTTGGTGGCTGAGGAAGTGGCACACTGGTGCCACGCTCGCCTGCGCTGAATTCGTTACACTGGCGCCTATCCGAATCTGTTGCAGACCCCATGACCGCGCTGAAATACCTCCAGGCCTATCCCGCCGCCCTTCAGGAACAAGTGCGCCAACTGATCGCCAAGGACCAGTTGGGTGCCTACCTGGAGCAACGTTACCCCGAACGCCACGCGGTGCAGAGCGACAAGGCCCTGTACGCCTACGCCCTGGCCTTGAAGCAGGAACATCTGCGCAATGCGCCGGCCATTGACAAGGTGCTGTTCGATAATCGCCTGGACCTGACTCATCGCGCCCTCGGCCTGCACACCACCATCTCGCGGGTACAGGGCGGCAATCTGAAATCGAAGAAAGAGATCCGCATTGCTGCGCTGTTCAAGGAGGCCGCGCCGCAGTTCCTGCGCATGATCGTGGTGCACGAACTGGCACACTTCAAGGAGTCGGACCACAACAAGGCGTTCTACAAACTCTGCGAGTACATGATGCCGGGCTACCATCAGGTGGAATTCGACCTGCGGGTGTACCTCACGTACCGCGACCTGCTGGGCAAACCCTGACCGCACAAGGCAACCGACCATGGATGTGAGCAAGACCAAGAGCAGCTTCTACCGCCGCCTGTACGTGGCCTACCTGATCGACAGCGGCCAGGCCAGCAGCGTCCCGGCCCTGACCGACGCCACCGGCATGCCCCGGCGTACGGCGCAGGACACCATTGCGGCGTTGGCCGACCTGGACATTGTGTGTGAGTTCGAGCAGGAAGACGGTGCCCGCAACCATGCCGGGCACTATCGGATTCGCAGCTGGGGCGCGATTGATCGGCGCTGGATCGAGGCGAACCTCGGCCAGATCAAGCAGGTGCTGGGTTATCCCTAGTCCTTTCGCATGCCGATGTGTGGAATATCATCCTCAAGGTACTCCTCACCTGCCACGACAAAACCATACCGCCCGTAGTACCCCTGCAAATGCGCCTGGGCTGACAGGAATATCGGTGTCTCGGGCCACGTATCGGCAATCTGCTTGAGCGTCTCTTCCATCATCCGATGGCCCAGCCCGGTGCCGCGCGCCACCGGCGCTACGATCACGCGGCCGATCACCACGTCGCCGCCCTGGGATTCCGGGTCCAGCAGGCGCAGGTACGCCACCAGTTGGTCGTCCTGCCACGCCATCAGGTGGTGGGTGTCGCCCGATAAATCCTGCCCATCGAGATCCTGGTACACACATTTCTGCTCGACAACAAACACCTCGTTGCGCAAGCGCAGGATCGCGTAAAGCTGCTCCTTGCCCAGGTCATCGTGGTGTTTGCACACCCATTCAACGGTCATGGCCAGTTCTCTTATCAATGTCTGTTGCGGATAGTAAGCGCAGCGGGCAACGCTGTCTAAATCAACTATTTTTGTGAGTGAAATCAATTTGCCATCATTGAGTGCGTTCGGCGCCGGTTTCTTTGTGTAATCTGAGCTACTGTTAGAACCTCGGGCCGCGCCTGAGCCAAGGCCACCGCCTGCCTGCCAAGGACTTTGAGCATGCCGCGATTCTCTCGTGCCGTTGCTTTGATTGGAGTGTTGCTGCTGGCCCAGCCGGCATTCGCGCAGCGCCTGCGTCTGGTGGCAGATGCCTGGCCGCCTTTTACCGATTCCACCTTGATCAACGGCGGGCTGGCCACCGATATCGTCAGTACCGCCCTGGCCCGTGCGGGTTATGCCAGTGACTTCGAGCAAGTGCCCTGGGCCCGTGCGCTGATGGGGGTGGGCGACGGCCGTTATGACGTGCTGATCAACGCCTGGTACGACGATGCCCGTACGAAACTGGGCCAGTTCTCAGGTGAATACCTGCTCAACCGTGTGCGCTTTATCAAGCGCCGCGACGATCCCATCGAATTCCAGAACCTTGCGCAATTGCACGACTATCCCATCGCCGTGGTGCGTGGCTATGCCTATTCGGCGGCGTTCGATGGGGATGCGCAGTTGCAGAAAGTCCCGGTGCACAACTTCGCCATAGCCGTGCGCATGCTCGCGGCGCAGCGGGTGCGGCTGACGCTGGAGGATGAGTATGTGGCGCGCTATTACCTGTCGCGCGAGTCGGCGCGGGTGCGCAATGCGGTGGAGTTTTTGCCCCAGCCGCTGAGCGAAAACAGCCTGCATATCCTGGTCAGCCTGAAGAACCCGGAGCATGAGCAGATCGTGGCCGGGTTTGATCGGGAGATTGCCAAGATGAAGGCTGACGGTAGCTATGAGCGGTTGATGAAGCAGCACGGTATGTAGCGGGCGCCTCTTGTGGCAAGCCCGCTCGCCACAGGTCAGGCCGCGCTGGTGTCCTTGATCAAATGCGCCGCCAAGGTGCGCAACGGCCCCAGTTGCCGGCAAATCAACGCCAACTGCGTCTGCACCAACCGCTGCCCTTCATCGATCTCATCCGGCATCTGCTCCAGGTCCGCCGCCAGCGCTTCCTCGGCATCGCTCTGGATCGCGATCGGCTGCTTGTTGGCCAACCCCGTGGCGATCTCATCGATGCTCGCCGCCAGGGTCTGGCCGGCGCCATCGATCAGATGCTCACGCACCTCGGCCGGCAATTGGGTTTCACGGTGCGCGCCCAGCCCTGACAAATAACTGAGCAAAGTGTGCGACAACACCAGGAACCGAAAACCCACGTCCGCTTCCTTACGGAAGTGCCCTGGTTCCATCAGCATGTTCGCCAGGGTGGTGGACAGCGCCGCATCGGCGTTGTGCGCGTTGCGTCGGGCCAGGCGGTAGGCCAGGTCGTCGCTCTTGCCTGCGGCGTACTGCTGCATGATCTGGCGCAGGTAGATGCTGTTGCAGGTCAGGGTATTGGCCAGCACTTTGTTCAAGCGGCGACCTTGCCAGTCCGGCAGGAACAGGAACACCGCGAGGCCGGCGATCAGGCTGCCGAGCAAGGTATCGAACAGGCGTGGCAGGAATAGTCCGTAGCCATCGCCGACCTGGTTGAAGCAGAACAACACCATCAAGGTGATGGCGGCGGTGGCCAGGGTGTAGCGGGTGGTGCGGTTGATAAAGAACACCAGGCCGGCAGCAATGGCGAACATCGATTGCACCAGGGGGCTCGGGAACAAGTCGAACAGTGCCCAGGCCACGGTCAGGCCGATGGCCGTGCCGATGATCCGCTGGCCGAGCTTGCGCCGCGTGGCGCCATAGTTCGGCTGGCACACAAACAGCGTGGTGAGGATGATCCAGTAGCCCTGGGACGCGTGGATCGCATGCAGCATGCCGTAGCCGACGGTCAGCGCCAGGGACAGGCGCAACGCGTGGCGGAACAGCAGTGACGTCGGCGTCATCTGCGTGCGCAGGCGCGTCCACATTTCCTTGAGGTTGCGCGGGGCGCGGTCCAGCAGGTTGCTGTCGGTGGCGTCCGCCAGGCTGTCGGGGTTGCTGGCGTCGCCGAGCAGGCGGTCCAGGGTCGAAAGGTTGGCCGCCAGGGCGCGCAACGAACGCAGCAGGCCGCGCCAGGCTGGGTTGCTCTGGATGCGCAGGTGCTCCAGGGACGCGTTGAGGTCGCCCAGGGCTTCGGCGAAGCTGTCGTCATAGATGAACGGTTGGCGCATCTGGATCGATTCGGCCAGGGTCTGGCAGGCCTTGCCCTGCTGGCGCAGCAGGCGCTGGCAACGGAAGAGTACGTCGCTGTGGAAGAAGGCCTCGGCCAGGGCGTTGTATGGGTAGTGCGACGAGCTGGCGCGTTCGTGGATGTCCTGGGCCAGGAAGTACAGCTTCAGGTAACGGCTGACTTTCGAACCGGGTCGACCATTGCCCACGCGATGCAGGATGATTTCCTTCGCCGCATTCAGCGCCGCCACCACGCGACCGTTCTGCTGGGCCAGTTCCAGGCGCCGCGCTTCCACGTCCAACTGGCGGATTGGCTCGAACAACGATGACTTGAGCTTGAGGTACCGTCCAAGCTCACGGAACAACCGCGCCAGGCTCTGTTGCACCGGCTGGTTGGAAAACAGCGCCTGCCACAGCACCGACAGCGCGCCATACCAGGCTGCACCGGCCACCAACAGCAGCGGTTCATGCCAGAAATCGCTGACGGCGCCGCCGCGCTGGTCCACGCCGATCATGGTGTATACCGACAGAATCAACGTTGCCGAAGCAATCGCCCCATAGCGCTCGCCCAAGGCGCCGAGCATGGTCAGGCAGAAGGTGGCCAGGGCCAGTGAGACCGCGAAGATCAAGGGATAAGGGAACAGCAACTCTACCGACAGCGCGGCGATGCTGAAACACACCAGCGTCACCGCCAGGGCGTTGAGGCGGCCCTGCCAACTGTCATCGGTCTCGGCCAGGGCGCTGGCGATGATCCCCAGGAACAACGGGATCAGCAGTGCCATTTCATCCTGATACCAGCACAGCGCCATGCTGCCGGTGAGGGCAATGAATACCCGAATGCTGTAGCTGAATTTATCCAGTGCCCACAGGCGCCGCAGGGACTGCTTGAACGAGGTCGATGACATGAAGTCTGGAGTCTTCCGGGACGATGCCGCTAAATTGAGCTATCAAGGACGCCACGGCAAGCGTGGCGATCACATCCAACAGCAAAATTTATTCCATGTGGGAGGGGGCTTGCCCCCGATAGCGGTAGATCAGTCACAGTCGTACTGATTGACACACTGCCATCGGGGGCAAGCCCCTTCACACATTTGACCGATTACACTCTTCAGGCGTACTGCGCCGCCGCGTAACCCGAAGCCCAGGCCCACTGGAAGTTGAAGCCGCCCAGGTGACCGGTCACATCCAGCACTTCGCCGATAAAGTACAGGCCGGGGCTTTTCAGCGATTCCATGGTCTTGGACGACACTTCCCGTGTGTCCACGCCACCCAATGTGACTTCCGCCGTGCGATAACCCTCGGTGCCCGCCGGCACCAATTGCCAGTTGCCGAGTTTTTGCGCGATGTCGGCAATTTCGGCATGGGTGTATTGCTTCATCGGCTTGGACACGAACCATGTCTCGGCCAACAGGTTGGCCATCTTCTTGGTGAAGATCTCGCCCAGCAGGGTTTTCAACTCGCTGTTGGGGCGCTCGACTTGTTGCTGTTGCAGCCAGGTGTGAGCGTCGTGGTCGGGCAGCAGGTTGATTTCAACCGTGTCGCCGGATTCCCAGTAAGAAGAAATCTGCAGAATCGCCGGCCCGCTGAGGCCACGGTGGGTAAACAGGATGTTCTCGCGAAAGCTCTGGCCGTTGCAGCTGACCAGGCAATCCACCGACGTCCCCGACAACTCGCCACACAAATCCTTGAGCTGGTCGGTGATGGTGAACGGCACCAGCCCGGCGCGGGTCGGCAGCAGTTCGTGGCCGAACTGTCTGGCCACCTGGTAACCAAAACCGGTCGCGCCCAGGGTCGGGATCGACAGGCCGCCGGTGGCGATCACCAGGGATTCACAGCGCAACTCGCCCAAGGTGGTCTGCAACTGATAGCCGCTGTCCAGCTTGGCAATCTCCTGGACTGACGTGTCCAGGTGCAGGCTCACGCCGACCTGGATGCACTCATCGAGCAGCATGCCGAGGATGTCGCTGGATTTGTTATCGCAGAACAACTGGCCGAGTTTTTTCTCGTGGTACGGCACGCCGTGCTTGGCCACCAGCCCGATGAAGTCCCACTGGGTGTAGCGGGCCAGGGCGGACTTGCAGAAGTGTTCGTTGTGCGACAGGAAGTTGGCCGGCTCGGTGTACAGGTTGGTGAAGTTGCAGCGGCCACCACCGGACATCAGGATCTTCTTGCCGGCCTTGTTCGCATGGTCGACCAACATCACCTTGCGCCCACGCCCGGCGGCGGTCAGCGCGCACATCAAGCCTGCGGCGCCGGCGCCAATGATCACAACTTCGGTCGAGCGCACAGCAATGTCCTCATACAAGTTCTGATTTGGAATACAGTCAAATGTGGGAGGGGGCTTGCCCCCTCCCACATTGGATCTCCATTGAAGCGGAGAGCCCGTTACAGGATGCGCACGCGCAACGAACGGCCTTTGATCTTGCCGTCATTCAAGCGCTGCAAGGCCTGCTTGGCGATCCCGCGTTCCACGGCCACGAAGGCCTGGAAGTCAAAGATCGCGATCTTGCCGACCTGGGCACCCGGGATGCCAGCTTCACCGGTCAACGCGCCGAGGATGTCGCCTGGACGAACCTTGTCTTTACGGCCTGCAGCGATGCACAAGGTGCTCATCTGCGGCAGCAACGGACCACCGCTTTGCGGCTTGAGGTTGTCCAGTTGGTCCCAGTTCAGTGGCGATTTCTGCAACTGCTCGATGGCCTGGGCGCGGTGCGCTTCGGACGGAGCGACCAGGCTGATGGCGATGCCGGTCTCACCGGCGCGACCGGTACGGCCGACGCGGTGGATGTGGATTTCCGAATCGCGGGCCAGTTCGACGTTGATCACCATGTCCAGCGAGTCGATGTCCAGGCCACGGGCTGCAACGTCAGTGGCAACCAGCACCGAGGTGCTGCGGTTGGCGAACATCGCCAGCACCTGGTCGCGGTCGCGCTGTTCCAGGTCGCCATGCAGGCCAACGGCGGAAATGCCCTTGGAGGTCAGGTGATCCACGGTTTCCTGTACTTGCTGCTTGGTGAAGCAGAAGGCCACGCAGGAGGCAGGGCGGAAATGCGCCAGCACCTTGGTCACGGCGTCCATGCGTTCTTCCGGTGAGATCTCGTAGAAACGCTGCTCGATCTGGTCATCGGAGTGGAACGCTTCGGCTTTGACTTGCTGCGGCGCGCGCATGAACTTTGAGGCCAGCTGCTTGATGCTCACCGGGTAGGTGGCGGAGAACAGCAGGGTCTGGCGGCGCGGCGGGGTCTTGCTGATGATGTCTTCGATGGCGTCGTAGAAGCCCATGTCGAGCATGCGGTCGGCTTCATCGAGGATCAGCGTGTTGAGGCCGTCCAGCACCAGCGAACCCTTGCGCAAGTGCTGCTGGATGCGGCCCGGTGTGCCGACGATGACGTGGGCGCCGTGCTCCAGGGAAGCGATCTGCGGGCCGAGGGACACGCCGCCGCACAGGGTCAGCACCTTGATGTTGTCTTCGGCACGGGCCAGGCGGCGGATTTCCTTGGCGACCTGGTCGGCCAGCTCACGGGTCGGGCACATGACCAGGGCCTGGCAGCCGAAGTAGCGCGGGTTGATCGGGTTCAACAGGCCGATGCCGAAGGCGGCGGTCTTGCCGCTGCCGGTCTTGGCCTGGGCAATCAGGTCCAGCCCCTTGAGGATCACCGGCAAGCTTTGCGCCTGGATCTGCGTCATCTCGACATAACCCAGCGAGTCGAGGTTAGCCAGCATGGCGGCGGACAGGGGCAAAGTATTAAAAGCGGTGGCGATGGTAGTCACGGGACTGGCTCTGCAAAACAAAATGTCGCGCAGTGTACCAGTCCCGTGGGAATTTCCCTGCAAGTTCTAGACGAGAAGCCTGTTAATGCTCGATGTCGTGCTCGCGGCTGACTACTCGTTTGCCATCGGTTGGCGACAACTGCAGGAAGATCGCCGCCGCCAGCATCGCCATGATGCCCACTGTCAGAAAGGTCAGTTGGAACGCGCCGAGTACGCTTTCCACCCCATCATTACCGGTTTCGGCGGTGAACCCGCCGAGCAGCGCACCCGCGCAGGCCACGCCGAGGCTGAGGGACAACTGCGCCACCACTGACAGCAAACTGTTGCCGCTGCTGGCCTGGGCGTCGTCGAGGTCGATCAGGGTGACGGTGTTCATCGCGGTAAATTGCAGGGAATTGATCGCCCCGAGTACCGCCAGCATGCACAACAGCAGCGGGTAGGGCGTGTGCTCGCTGACCAGGCCCATGCTCGCCAGCATGATGCCCAGCGCCAGCGTGTTGCCGGTGAGCACGATGCGGTAGCCGAGGCGTTCGATCAGGGGGCGGGCGATGGACTTGGCAAACATCGCCGCCGCCGCCAGGGGCAGCATGCTCATACCGGCTTCGGACGGTGAGTAACCCAGCGCGACCTGCAACAGCAACGGCACCAGAAACGGCAACGCACCGCTGCCCAGCCGCGCAAACAGGTTGCCGAGGATGCCGATAGCAAAGGTGCGGGTCTTGAACAGCACCGGCGAAAACAGTGGGTTGTCGATATGCCCGGCGCGCAGCCAATACGCCGCCAGGCACGCCAGCCCGCCGAACAGCAGCAACATCACCCGCAGGTGCGGCAGGTGCAGTTCGCCCAGGCCTTCCATGGCGATGGTGATCAACACCATTGCCGCGCCAAACAAGAGGAACCCGACGCCATCAAAGCGCGTGCGTTCGCTGCCGCGCAGATCGGGGATGAGTTTCCACACGGCGTAACAGCCGACCATACCCACCGGCAGGTTGATCAGGAAGATCCAGTGCCAGGTCAGGTATTGCACCATCCAGCCACCCATGGTCGGGCCGAGTAGCGGGCCGAGCAGGCCGGGAATGGTAATGAAGCCCATGATGCGCACCAGTTCGGAGCGGGGGTAAGCACGCAGCACCACCAAGCGGCCGACCGGCAACATCAGCGCGCCGCCCAGGCCCTGGATCACCCGGGCGCCCACCAGCATGGTCAGGCTGCTGGACAAGGCGCACAGCAGCGAACCGATGCTGAACAGCATGATCGCGCCAAAGAAGATTTTCTTGGTGCCGAAGCGGTCGGCGATCCAGCCCGAAGCCGGGATCAGCAAGGCAACGGTGAGCATGTAGGCGATCACCACCCCTTGCATGCGCAGCGGGTTTTCAGCGAGGTCCCGGGCCATGGCCGGCAACGCCGTGTTGAGGATTGTCCCGTCCAGCGACTGCATGAAGAAGGCAATCGCGACCACCCAGGGGAGCCAGCGGGCGGTCTTGGCATCGAGCGGGACGCGATTGGGCATAGAGAACCTTTTTGTTAGCTGGCTATGTGTCGGCGATTATGCGCCAACCGGGGTGCTTTTTCCCACCAGGAAATCCAGCAGTTCACGGTGTACCGCTGCGGCGGCTTCATTGGATTCGAGGTCGAGCAAGTGGCCAGTGTGTTCGGCCACGGCAAAGCTGCTGCGCCCTACGTACTGCTTGAACAATTGCGCTTCGGCGGCGGGGGTGTATTCGTCGAGTGCGCCGTTGAGGAAGTGCACCGGTGTTTCAATCTGCTTGAGTGTCGGCAGGTAGTTGCCGTCGCCCAAGGCCAATACCTGATGGATGTGAAAACGCGCCTGGCGGTATTCGGTGGTGGCCATGCTCGACAAGTGCCGGTGGTTGTTGCGCTTGAGGCGGGGCGACAGGTACTTGCCCACGGTCTCGTTGAGCAAGTGGCCGACCGCGGACTTGTCATCGGCCTCGATCAGCACGCGCACGCGCTCCACATAATCGAGCATGGCCTGGTTGAGGCTGGGCGCCAGGGCCATCACCACCGAGCTTTCGATGGACGGCGGGTTATGGGCCAGGGTCAGCAACGTCGAGATGCCGCCCCAGGAGGCCGACACCAGGTGGTTGACCTGGAAGCGCTCGACCAGGGCGCGCAGCATCTGCACCTCGTCGTCCTTGGTGACCAGGTCCAGTTCGGCGTTGTGTTCCCGGGAATAGCCGGAGAACGGCAGGTCGAACAGCAGCACATTGAAATGCCCGGCCAGGCATTTGCTGGTGCGGGCGAAGGAGCGCGTGGTGGACAGCGCGCCGTTGACCATCAGGACGGTCTTTTTTTCCGAATCGTTTCCTAGCTGCTCAACATGAACGTTGTAGTGCTTGAACAGCTTCTCTATGACAAAACTTCCATGGTTCATGTCAACGCTCCAGCTTGCCCTTCCCGGGCAAGGCCATGCTCTCGTGGGTGGGGTGGCGGGGTGCCACTAACCCTTATAACGAGGAATCTGGAGGTGAACAACAGGCCGAATGGCCAAAGTGTGGAGAAGGGAAGCTTCGCTACGGCGCAGGTAAATCCCCTGTAGGAGCCGGCAAGCCGGCGCCCACGAAGGATGGGGTTTACAGGGTGAGGGTCAGGCGTTTGACCAGGGCACCCGGCAACAGGTTGGAAGCGGTGTTGCGCTGGCTGTAGGTGCTGGCCGAGAGCAGCAATTCCCGCTCAGCGGTCAGGGCTTCAAGCTGCGAGCCGAGCAGGTTGTACACGCTGTCATCAAAGCGCATGGTGCTGACCGGTGCCTTGATCTCGCCGTCTTCCACCCAGAACGTGGCGAAGCGTGTCATGCCGGTCAGGCGCGCCGCCGGCAGGTCCGAGTAGTTCAAATACCACAGGTTGCTGATGTACAGCCCGGTGCCCAATTGCTTGAGGATATCGGCCTGGGCCAGGCCGCCGGCGGCCATCTGCAAGGCGCTGGGGGATTCGTCGCTGCTGGCGCCGTTGGTGCTCAGGCCGTATTCGGCGGCGCTGCGCGAGTTGACCAACTGGCCTTCGCCTTTGCCCGCGCTGATCAGTGTCACGTCACTGCGCGGATAGCCTTCGGTGGAAAACGCCTGGCTCAGGGAGCCGCTGATCTGTTCGTCCACGGTCACCAGCGGGCTCAGGGATTGTTCACCGGCATACAGCTTTTGCAGCGAACTGCCTTTGCTGGCAATGGCCTGGGCGGAAAAACCACCCCAGGTAATGAGGCTGATGATCTCTTCCAGTGCCGCCGGGGCGAGGTAGGCGCGGTACTGCCCGGGTGCCAGCTTGTGCAGCGGGCGGCCAAGGAATTCCAGTTGCTCGCGGGCTTGCTGGAAGCGCGCGGCGAACTCGGCGCTGTTCCAGGTGTGCCCGGCATAGCTGGCCTTGACCGCTTCACCATTGGCGTGGAACAGGCTGAAGTCGAAGTTGAAGCTGTTGGCGCGATGCCAGCCGAACGCGCCGTCCGAGCTGGCAAAGCCACGGCTGATCGGGCCGGCAGCGTAGAAACCGACCAGATCAACACCTTCAGCAGCCTGGCTGATGTCTTCCAACACCCGGGCCAGGTCCGGCAGCGGTCGCGTTTGTTCGTTGCTGCTTTGCCAGGCATTGTGGTTGAGCAGCAGGTACGGGTCCTTGGGTAGCAACGGCAAGGTGTCGCGCAGTTGTTGCAGGCCGTCGGCCAGGCGTTGGCGGTCCAGCCCCGCTTCGCCGGACAAGGTGATGCCCAGGTCGGCATGGCGGCCATCGTTGATCAGTTTCAGGGTGAGGCTGGCTTGTTGCACCTGGCCGGCCTGGCGCACCTTGGCGTGGTTGAAGCGTACGAATTCGGAGGCTTCATCCGCATAGCCGAGGTGGAATTGTTCGTTGTCGGTGATGGCCTGCTTGAGCCACTCCACCAGTGCCTTGAAATTGTTCATCAGGCATCTCCCCCAAATACATCGACATCACTGAATACGCAGGCCGGCGACGCATGGCCGACGCGAATCACCTGGTTGGGCTCGCCTTTGCCGCAGTTCGGTGTACCCAGCACCTTGAACGTACTGGCATCGCCGACGGCGCTGAGATTGCGCCAGAAGTTCGCGGAAATGGCCCGGTAGTTGGGGTTTTTCACCACGCCTTTCAACTCGCCATTTTCGATCAGTTGGCCCCATTCGCAGCCGAACTGGAACTTATTGCGCGCATCGTCGATGGACCACGAGCGGTTGGTCGACATCAGGATGCCGTTTTCGATGCCGCCGATCAGTTGCGCGAGGCTCTTGTCGCCTGCTTCGATATTCAAGTTGGCCATGCGATCGATGGGCGCGCGGTTCCAACTGCTGGCCCGGCTGTTGGCCACGCCTGGCATGCCTGCACGGAATTGCGACAGCGCTCCACCGAGAGGCTTGAGCAGCAGCCCCTCACGGATCAGGAATTGTTTGCTGGCTTTGGTGCCTTCGTCATCGTGGCCGTAGCTGGCCAGTTGTTCGGGAATGTCCGGGTCGAAGGTCACGTTCAGCAGCGGGGAGCCGTATTGCAGGTGGCCGAAGTCGCTGGCCTTCACAAAGCTGGTGCCGGCGTAATTGCGCTCGTCGCCGAGGATGCGGTCCAGTTCCAGGGGGTGGCCGATGGATTCGTGGATCTGCAGGATCATCTGGTCGGGCATCAACAGCAGGTCACGCGGACCGTTGGGCGTGTTCGGCGCGGCCAGCAGTTGCAGGGCCTCATCGGCGATGCGTGGCGCGGCGCCGACCAGGCCGAAGCGGCTGATCACGTCGAACCCGCCTTGCTGGCCGAAGTTGCTGCCGCCGAGGGTGCGGGTCTGGCTGTCATCACCGTCATAGGCGGTGACGTTGACGCCGGGGAATACAAAGCGCTGGGCCTGGCGCAACTGGGCACCGGCATTGTTCAGGTAGATCTGCTCGACGTGGGTCAGGCCCAGGCTGACTTCCCAGCTCACCAGGCGCTCGTCCTTGGGCACGGAGGCCGATTCGCTGCCGAGCAACTGGTAGCAATCGCTCAGGGACGGGAAGGGCTGTTGAAGCTCGGGCGACAGGTAATCGGCGACGTCACTGGAGACGTGTTGCTCGCGCAGGTCGAGCAAGGCGTGGGGGCTGATCAGGCGGGCTTGTTGTTCGGCACGCTCAAGGGCGGCTTGCAGGCCGGCGAGGGAAATGTCGTTGGTCGCGGCGTAGGCTTCCACACCGTTGAGACGCACGGTGAGCATGGCGCCCTCGTCGTGGCTCAGGTGGGGCGGTTCGGCGACGTTCTTGCGTACGGCCAGGTATTGGCCGGATTCGCGTACGTAGCGCAGCGAGAAGAATTCGGCGCGGGTGCGCAGGGCACTGAAATGCTGTTTGAGTGTGGCGTGGTGGTCGAACATGGGGCCTTCCTTGTGGGCGGCTCGTCGCGGGCAGGCAGACAGAGTAGCTGATCAAGGAGGGGTTTTGCAGTGACTGGTCGGGCCTCTTCGGGGGCAAGCCCCCTCCCACACTTGATCGGGTTCACACGGTCAAAAATGTGGGAGGGGGCTTGCCCCCGATGGGAACACCGCGGTGTATCCGTTACTGCGCGGTAGGGCCCACTTCACGCAGCGGCTTGCCACGTACCGGCGCGTCGCCTGCCACGTAGTAGTCGGCGGTGCTGCGTGGCAATGGCTTGCGGCCACGGATCTTGTCGGCGATTTTCTCGGCGATCATGATCGTTGGCGCGTTCAGGTTGCCGGTGGTGATGATCGGCATGATCGACGCATCGACTACACGCAGACCCTGCATGCCATGCACGCGGCCTTCGCCATCGACTACTGCCATCTCGTCGGTGCCCATTTTGCACGAGCAGGACGGGTGGAACGCCGTTTCGGCGTGCTCACGGACGAACTTGTCCAGTTGCTCATCGGTTTGCACATCGATACCCGGGCTGATTTCGCGGCCACGGTAGGGGTCCAGCGCCGGCTGCTGCATGATTTCACGGGTCAGGCGGATGCCGTCGCGAAATTCCTGCCAGTCCTGCTCGGTGGCCATGTAGTTGAAGAGGATGCTCGGGTAGTCCCGTGGGTTCTTCGACTTCAACTGGATGCGGCCACGGCTCGGCGAGCGCATGGAGCCCATGTGCGCCTGGAAGCCGTGCTCTTTCACACCGTTGCTGCCGTTGTAGTTAATCGCCACCGGCAGGAAGTGGTACTGGATGTTCGGCCATTCGAACTCTTCACGGGTGCGGATGAACCCGCCCGCTTCGAACTGGTTGCTGGCGCCGATGCCGGTGCCGTTGAACAGCCACTCGGCACCAATGGCCGGCTGGTTGTACCAGAGCAGCGACGGGTAAAGCGACACGGGCTGGGTGCAGGCGTATTGCAGGTACAGCTCAAGGTGGTCCTGCAGGTTTTCACCGACGCCTGGCAGGTCGTGGACCACCGGGATGTCGAGGCTTTCCAGCAGTTTGGCCGGGCCGACACCGGAGCGTTGCAGCAATTGCGGCGAAGCGATTGCGCCGCTGCACACCAGCACTTCCTTACGGGCGCGGGCTTCGACGCGCTCTTCGGCGGCGCCGATCAGGTAACGCACGCCAACCGCACGTTTGCCTTCGAACAACACTTTGTCGGTGAGGGCGTGGGTGACGATGGTCAGTGTGGAACGCTTCTTGGCGGTGTCCAGGTAACCGCGTGCGGTGCTGGCGCGACGGCCTTTAGGCGTGACGGTACGGTCCATCGGGCCGAAGCCTTCCTGTTGGTAACCGTTCAAGTCTTCGGTACGCGGGTAACCGGCCTGCACGCCGGCTTCGACCATCGCGTGGAACAGTGGGTTGTTGCCAGGCTTGGGCGTGGTCACGCTGACCGGGCCATCGCCGCCGTGCCAGTCGTTGGGGCCGATATCGCGGGTTTCGGCCTTGCGGAAGTACGGCAGGCAGTCGAGGTAGGTCCAGTCTTCCAGGCCCGGCAGCTTCGCCCAGTTGTCGTAGTCCATGGCGTTGCCACGGATGTAGCACATGCCGTTGATCAGCGAGGAACCACCCAGGCCCTTGCCACGCCCGCATTCCATCCGGCGGCCGTCCATGTGCGGCTCTGGATCGGTTTCGTAGGCCCAGTTGTAGCGGCGGCCTTGCAGTGGGAACGCCAGGGCGGCTGGCATTTGCGTGCGGAAGTCGAAACGGTAGTCGGGACCACCGGCTTCCAGCAGCAGGACGGTGACGCCTTCGTCTTCGGTCAGACGGGTCGCCAGGGTGTTACCGGCGGAGCCGGCACCCACAATGATGTAGTCGTATTCTTGGGACATTGGATGCACCCTCTTTGATGTGTGGTCAGGTCGGGCCTCATCGGGGGCAAGCCCCCTCCCACATTTTTGAATGTATGCGCAAATCAAAGTGTGGGAGGAGGCTTGCCTCCGATGGCGGCCTCAGGCAATACAAGGCCCGGGTCTTAGAACACCGAGGCGTAGTCGCCCAGCTCAACCTGTACCGATTTGATGCGGGTGAAGTTGTTCAGCGAGCTGATGCCGTTCTCACGGCCCACACCCGATTGCTTGTAGCCACCGACCGGCATCTTCGCGTCGGATTCGCCCCAGGCGTTGATCCAGCAGATACCCGCTTCCAATTGGTGAATCACGCGGTGAGCGCGGTTCAGGTCTTTGGTCACCAGGCCAGCGGCCAGGCCGAAGTCGGTGTCGTTGGCGCGGCGGATCACTTCTTCTTCGGTCTCGTAGGTGAGGATGCTCATCACTGGGCCGAAGATTTCTTCACGGACGATGGTCATTTCGTCGGTGCAGTCGGTGAACACGGTCGGGGCCACGTAGGCGCCTTTGGCGAAGTCGCCGTCGGTCAGGCGGTCGCCGCCGCACAGTACGCGTGCGCCTTCTTCCTTGCCTTTGGCGATGTAGCCCAGCACGCTTTCCATGTGGGCGAAGCTGACCAGCGGGCCGAAGTTGGTGTTGTCGTCCTGCGGGTCGCCGACGCGGATGCGCGCAACACGCTCGACGATCTTGGCTTCGAATGCCGCTTGCAGGTGCTTGGGTACGAACACGCGAGTGCCGTTGGTGCAGACCTGGCCGGAGCTGTAGAAGTTGGCCATCATCGCGATGTCGGCGGCGCGATCCAGGTCGGCGTCTTCGAACACGATCAATGGCGACTTGCCGCCCAGTTCCATGGTCACTTCCTTGAGCGAGGAGCTCGACGCGCTCGCCATGACTTTCTTGCCGGTGTCGGTGCCGCCGGTGAACGAGACTTTCTCGATGCGAGGGTGCTCGGTCAGCCAGGTGCCGACTTCACGGCCGCTGCCGGTCAGCACGTTGAACACGCCCGCCGGAACGCCGGCTTCGGTGTAGATCTCGGCCAGTTTCAGCGTGGTCAGCGAGGTGACTTCGCTTGGCTTGAAGATCATCGCGTTGCCGGCGGCCAGGGCCGGTGCGGATTTCCACAGGGCGATCTGGATCGGGTAGTTCCACGCGCCGATACCGGCAACCACGCCCAGCGGCTCGCGGCGGGTGTAGACGAACGAGGTGTCGCGCAGCGGGATCTGCTCGCCTTCGATGGCCGGCACCAGGCCTGCGTAGTATTCCAGCACGTCGGCGCCGGTAACGATGTCGACGTATTTGGTTTCGGAGAAGGCTTTACCGGTGTCCAGGGTTTCCAGGGCGGCCAGCTCGTCGTTGCGCTCGCGCAGGATGTCGACGGCACGACGCAGGATGCGCGAGCGCTCCATGGCGGTCATCGCGGCCCAGATTTTCTGGCCTTTCTCGGCGCTGACCACGGCACGTTCAACGTCTTCTTTCGTCGCGCGTTGCACTTGGGCGAGAACTTCACCGTTAGCCGGGTTGATGGCTTCGAAGGTGGCATCGCTGCCAGCGTCGCTGTAGCCGCCGTCAATGTAGAGTTTTTGCAGTTCGAAACGGGCCATAAAGTCCTCGCAAGTGCATAAGTGGTTGGCGTTGACTGCCGTACCGTAAGCCGGTGCGGCAGCGTTCAGGGGTTGAGCGTTTATGTGTGCTCTAACTCACCTGCTTGGCCAATTGGAAATCCATGTATTCGTAAGCGATCCGTTGCGCCTGCGCCGTGTCGAAAGCGTCTCCCGACAGGGCGCCGCGCAACCACAAACCGTCGATCAGGGCCGCCAGGCCTCGGGCTGCTTTGCGTGCGTGCGGCAGCGGCAGCACTCGGCGGAACTGGCAGCACAGGTTGGAATACAGACGTTGATCGTTGATCCGCTGCAACCTGTGCAATGACGGGTGGTGCATGCTGGTGGCCCAGAAGGCCAGCCAGGTTTTCATTGCCGGTCCGTTGACCTGGCTGGCGTCGAAGTTGCCCTCGATGATCACCTGAAGGTGCGCCCGTGGGCTGTCGTCCGTCAGCGCCTGCCGGCGCTCATGGACGTTGTCGATCAGCGCGTTCATCAAGTAGCGCATCGTCGCTGCAATAAGGCCGTTCTTGTCCTTGAAGTAGTGACTGATGATGCCGTTCGAGACGCCGGCCAAACGGGCGATCAGCGCAATGCTGGCATCTCCCATTCCGACCTGATCGATGGCCGTCAACGTGGCTTCGATCAACTGCTGGCGGCGTATGGGTTGCATACCGACCTTGGGCATGTAGCACCTCTCCTTAGGCCTGCGGCGGGCGATAAACGTCCGTCGGCTTGATGGCCAGTCTATTTTGTTTTGATTGAACGTTCAATCAACAAAGAATAAGATCTGCGACAAATGGTCGCGTCCTACAGGTATTTCCCACCTGCAGGCGCGACATCCGGCACCTGGTTAAACCCCCGAAACGTCCCTGGGCACTGCGCCCGTGGGGGACAGGGGTTTAAGGGGTGTCTTTATAACACCCGTCCGTCGACTGCCGAAAAATCGATGTCCCGGGATAACCGTTGCCTTGTGTTTCTCTCTCGCACTGCCCGGAGCATCTGCGCCATGAGTTCTGCCTCTCTTATAAAAACCCCACCGGAAAAGGTGCGGGTCAACGGTTGGGTGTTCTACACCTCCACCGCGCTGATTCTGTTGTTGACTGCCATTCTGATCATCGCCCCGCAGGAGGCCGGGCGCATGCTCGGTGTTGCCCAGGCGTGGCTTTCGAAAAGCTTCGGCTGGTACTACATGGTGGTCATCGCCGCATACCTGGTGTTTGTGGTGGGCCTGGCGTTTTCGTCCTACGGCAAGTTGAAACTGGGCAGCAAGGACGACACCCCGGACTTCAGCTACGGCGCCTGGGCCGGCATGTTGTTCTCCTCGGGCATCGGCATCTCGCTGCTGTACTTTGGCGCCTCGGAGCCGCTGGACCATTACTTCAACCCGCCCGAAGGCGCAGCCGCCAGCAATGGCGCCGCACGCCAGGCGCTGCAACTGACCTTCCTGCACTGGGGCCTGCATGGCTGGGCGATCTATGCCCTGGTCGGCCTGGCCGTGGCGTACTTCGCGTATCGCCATAACCAGCCGCTGGCCCTGCGTTCGGCGCTGTACCCGCTGGTGGGCGAGCGTTGGGTGAAAGGCGCGGCCGGCCATGCGGTGGACGGTTTCGGTATGTTCGTGACCCTGCTGGGCCTGGTGACGAACCTGGGGATTGGTTCGATGCAGGTGTCGTCCGGGTTGGAAAACCTGTTCGGCATGCAGCACAGCAACACCAACCTGTTGATCGTGATCATCGTGATGAGCACCGTGGCGACCATTGCTGCCGTGTCGGGCGTGGAGAACGGCATCCGCCGCCTGTCCAACCTCAACATCGTGCTGTTCAGCGGCCTGTTGATCTTTGTGCTGTTGTTCGGCCCGACCCTGCATTTGCTCAACGGCCTGGTGCAGAACACCGGGGACTACCTCAACGGCATCATCCTGAAAACCTTCGACCTCTACGTGTACGAAGGCGACGCCGACAAGACCGAACGCTGGATGGGCCTGTGGACCCTGTTCTACTGGGCGTGGTGGATTTCCTGGGCGCCCTTCGTGGGCATGTTCATCGCGCGGATTTCCCGTGGTCGCACGGTGCGTGAACTGGTGGCCGGCGTGCTGCTGATTCCGCTGGGCTTTACCCTGGCGTGGCTGTCGATCTTCGGTAACTCGGCCCTGGACCTGGTGCTGAACCACGGTGCGGTGGAGTTGGGCAAGACGGCGCTGGAGCAGCCTTCCATGGCCATCTACCAGTTGCTGGAGCATTATCCTGCGTCGAAAATTGTTATCGGCGTGTCGATCTTTGTAGGCTTCGTGCTGTTCCTCACCCCGGCGGATTCGGGCGCGGTGATGATGGCCAACCTGTCGTGCAAAGGTGGCAACGTGGATGAAGATGCGCCGCACTGGCTGCGGATCTTCTGGTCGGTGGTGATCACCCTGGTGACCATCGGCCTGCTGTTTGCCGGCAACTTCGAAGCCATGCAAACCATGGTGGTGCTGGCGGGGCTGCCGTTCTCGGTGGTGCTGATCTTCTTTATGTTCGGCTTGCACAAGGCGATGCGCCAGGACGTGGCCATCGAACAGGAGCAGGCGCAATTGGCCGAGCGTGGTCGCCGTGGTTTCAGCGAGCGTCTGACGGCGCTGGACCTGCAACCGAGCCAAGGCACCGTGCAGCGTTTCATGGACAAGCATGTGACGCCGGCGTTGGAAGAGGCGGCGACGGCGTTGCGTGATCAGGGCTTGGAAGTGCAGACCCTGCTCGGTAAGTCCAAGCGTTGCATCGGTGTGCGCATCGAGATGGAAGAGGGCAACCCGTTTGTCTATGAAGTGAGCCTGGATGCCTACTCGTCGGCGCCGAGCGACCTGCCCGAGGAAGAGCGCACTCGCTACTACCGTGCCGAGGTATACCTGCACAACGGACCTCAGGAATACGACCTGATGGGCTTCACCCAGGAACAGATCACCCGGGATGTGCTCGATCAGTTTGAAAGCCATCGGCAACTCCTTGGCCGGGTCTATAGCTGATAGTTGAAGACGGGTGGTGTCCTCACTGACACCACCTGTCTACTGTGCAGTGTCAGCCCAGGTTCTTGCCCAGCAGGGCGTGGTACAGCTCACTGTCTCCCAGAATCCCCACCACCTGGTTGTTGTCATGCAACACCAGCTTGTTGCCGGTGTGATAACGAATCTGCAACGCATCGCGCATGCCGATGTTCGAGTCCACCAGTGTCGGCAATCGACCCAAACCTTCCACCGCTTGCCCCGGCGCCCAGTTCTGCAGGTTCATCACCGCGCCGTTCTGGCGGGCGCCCTTGATGGTGTTGCCTTCGGCCAGGTCCAGCCACGAGTCGCCGCCCGGATCGAGGCATACCGAACCGTTCACGCGCTTGCAGTTGTCCAGGGTGCGCATCAGGCTGCGACCGCACAGCACGTTCAGCGGGTTGGTGTGGGCGACGAAGGTACGCACATAGTCGTCCGCCGGGTTCAGCACGATCTCTTCCGGCACGCTGTACTGGATGATCTTGCCGTCTTTCATGATTGCGATACGGCTGCCCAGCTTGAGCGCTTCGTCGAGGTCGTGGCTCACGAACACGATGGTTTTGCTCAGCTTGCGTTGCAGCTCCAGTAACTCGTCCTGCAGGCCTTGCCGGATCAGCGGGTCGAGGGCGGAGAAGGGTTCATCCATCAGCAGGATATCGGCGTCCATCGCCAACGCTCGGGCCAGGCCGACGCGCTGCTGCATGCCGCCGGAGAGTTCGTCCGGCTTCTTGTTGCGCCACTGGGTCAGGCCCACCAGTTCAAGCTTTTCATCCACCAGCTTGCGCCGGTCTTTCTCTGGGCGGCCCTGCATCTCCAGGCCGAAGCTGATGTTTTCGCGCACCGTCAGCCAGGGCATCAGGGCGAACTTCTGGAACACCATGGCGATGCGCTTGGTGCGCATCATTTTCAGCTCGGCGGGCGTGCAGGACGCGATGTCGATCTGGCGACCTTCATGCTCCACGAACAACTGGCCACGGCTCACGGTGTTGAGACCGTTGATGCAGCGCAGCAGGCTCGATTTGCCGGAGCCCGACAGGCCCATCAGCACGCAGATCTCACCTTTCTCGATATCCAGGCTGGCTTTTTCCACGCCGACAATCTGTCCGGTCTTTTTCAGGATCTCGTTACGGCTCATGCCCTGGTCCAGCAGCTTGAGCGCTTCGCGTGGGTCTTTGGAGAAGATCACGTCGACTTTGTCGAATCGGATAATGCTCATGCATCACCCCCTACTTTGGCGTCGGGTTGTTTGCAGATGCGGTCGAGCATGATGGCCAGCAGGACGATCGCCAGGCCCGCTTCAAAGCCCAGGGCGATGTCAGCGGTGTTGAGCGCGTTGACCACCGGCTTGCCGAGGCCGTCGGCGCCCACCAGGGCCGCGATCACCACCATCGACAACGACAGCATGATGCATTGGGTAATGCCGGCGGCAATGCTCGGCATGGCGTGGGGCAGTTCAATGCGCGAGAGCAACTGACGACGCGAGCAGCCAAAGGCCTTGCCGGCGTCCATCAACTCTTGCGGTACATCACGGATACCCAGGTAGGTCAGGCGGATCGGCGCGGCAATCGCGAACACCACCGTGGAAATCAGCCCAGGCACCACACCCAGCCCGAAGAGGGTCAGGGTAGGGATGAGGTAGACGAAGGTCGGTACGGTCTGCATCAGATCGAGCACCGGCCGCATCATGGTGTAGAACAACGGTTTGTGCGCGGCAACAATGCCCAGCGGCACACCGATGACCACGCAGACCAGGGTGGCGAACAGCACCTGCGCCAGGGTCTCCATGGTTTCCTGCCAGTAACCCAGGTTGAGGATCAGCAGGAAGGAGGCGATGACAAAAACAGTCAGTCCCCATTTACGTTGGATAAAGTGAGCCAGCAGCGCAATCAGACCGATCAATGCCAGCGGATTGAACCAGGTCAGCGCAAACGTCACGCCGTGGATCATCGTTTCCAGTGTCGATGCGATTGCGTCGAAATAGTTGGCGCCGTGTTGGGTCAACCATTCGACGAAGGCAGCGATGTACTGGCCTAGTGGGATTTTCTGTTCAGTCAGCATGGTAGTGAATGTCCACATGCGAAGAGGGAAAACATCCCGGGGCAGCGCACCGCCCCGGGGTCAGCGGCATTACTTGGAGAGGTAAGCTTTCACGGCCTCCAGGCCAGGTTTGCCATCAACGGTGGTGACACCGGCGAGCCAGGTGTCGAGTACTTGAGGGTTCTTCTTCAGCCAGGCTTTCGCCGCGGCGTCGGGTTTCATCTTGTCGTCCAGGACATTACCCATCAGGGTGCTTTCCATGTTCAGGGTGAACACCAGGTTCTTCAGCAACTGACCCACGTTGCTGCATTCCTGGGTGTAGCCCTTGCGGGTGTTGGTGTAGATGGTGGCCTGGCCGTAGTTGGGGCCGAAGGAATCATCACCCCCGGTCAGGTACTTCATCTTGAAGCGGGTGTTCATCGGGTGCGGTTCCCAGCCGAGGAACACGATGGCCTGGTCGCGCTTGGTGGCGCGTTCGACCTGGGAGAGCATGCCGGCTTCGCTGGACTCGACGACTTTGAAACCGGCGGTTTTCAGGCCGAAGGCGTCTTTGTCGATCAGCGTCTGGATGGTGCGGTTGCCGTCGTTGCCCGGCTCGATGCCGTAGATCTTGCCGCCCAGCTCATCCTTGAATTTGGCGATATCGGCGAAGTCCTTCAGGCCTTTGTTGTACAGCGCTTCCGGGACCGCCAGGGTGTACTTGGCGTTCTCCAGGTTGGCGCGCACGGTTTCCACGGTGCCGGCATCGCGGTACTGCTTGATGTCGTTTTCCATGGTCGGCATCCAGTTGCCGAGGAAGATGTCCATGTTCTTGCCGTCGGCCAGGGACTTGTAGGTCACGGGCACCGAAATCATCGTGGTGCGTGGCTTGTAGCCCAGGCCCTTGAGGACTTCGCTGGTGGCGGCGGTGGTGACGGTGATATCGGTCCAGCCGACATCGGAGAAGTTGACGGTCTGGCATTGTGCCGGTTCTGCAGCGTGCGCCACGACTGGCAGACTCAGCATGGCGGCCAACAACAACGAGGGTGAAGCTTTCATGGGGCTAGACTCCTGTGTTTTTTCTGGCGGCGTTCGCCGCGCTTTATAAGTGTTGCGGTTGGAGCGTGCGACAACAGCTCTGGCACGGTGCCTTGCAAACGAGTCGAGACTGATCATGTACCAGTGAAAATCTGACGCCTACAGGGGGCGTCGTATCCAGTACAGGGAGGGTCGTATCCAGTGTCGGTGACGTCGCTTACAGGTTTTTCCCAAGGCAAAACTGCAGTTTTTGCCCATCTGCACCGCTAAAAACGGCCAAAACCGGTGATCGCACAGGCGCGACGCTGGTGAGCATGGGTGCGTCGGTGTGAGACGCCGTGACGGCAAACAAAAGCTTGATGATGCCGCCATCTGGGCGATCTGAGCGTAGCAGCTCGTTGGTGTCCGGCCTGTTCACCTGCGGAGTTCCACGTTAATGGCTATCAGTGTTTTCGACCTGTTCAAGATCGGCATCGGGCCTTCGAGTTCTCATACCGTCGGCCCCATGCGCGCCGCGGCGTTGTTCGTTCAAGGGTTGCGTGAACGTGACCTGTTGGAACAAGTGCGGCGCGTCGAAGTTCAGCTGTATGGCTCGCTGTCGGCCACCGGCATCGGCCATGGCAGCGACACCGCGACCATCATGGGCCTGATGGGCGAATGGCCGGACGCCATCGACCCGTCGCAGATCGGCCAACGCATCCACACCCTGCGCGAGACCGACACCCTGCTGCTCGACGGGCGCTTGCCGGTGCCCTTTGTCTGGGCCAGGGACATGCGCCTGCTCGACGAAAACCTGCCGTTCCATCCCAACGCCATGACCCTGGTGGTGGCGGGTGACAACGGCGAGCTGCACCGCGACACCTACTACTCGGTGGGCGGCGGTTTCGTGGTGGATGAGGCCCAGGCACAAAGCGGCGTGGCCGACATGGACCGCACCGAGTTGCCTTACGATTTTTCCAGCGCGGTGGAGCTGTTGCAGCTGTGCAAGACCCACAACCTGCGCGTGGCCGAGTTGATGATGGCCAACGAGAAGGTCTGGCGCTCTGAAGATGAAATCCGCAGCGGCCTGATGAAACTCTGGCGCGCCATGCAGGATTGCGTGGAACAGGGTCTCAAGCACGAAGGCATCCTGCCCGGCGGCCTCAACGTGCGCCGGCGTGCCGCCAAGTTGCACCGCAGCCTGCAGGAGTTGAACAAGCCCAATGTGATTGGTTCGACCCTGAGTGCCATGGAATGGGTCAACCTGTTCGCCCTGGCGGTGAACGAAGAAAACGCCGCCGGTGGACGCATGGTCACGGCGCCCACCAACGGCGCTGCCGGGATCATCCCGGCGGTGCTGCATTACTTCATGAAATTCAGCGAAGAAGTCACCGAGGCCAATGTGGTCGACTACCTGCTTGGTGCGGCGGCGGTGGGCATTCTGTGCAAGAAGAACGCCTCGATCTCCGGCGCCGAAGTCGGCTGCCAGGGCGAAGTGGGCTCTGCCTGCGCCATGGCCGCCGCCGGGCTGGCCGAGATCCTCGGCGCCACGCCGGAGCAACTGTGCAATGCTGCCGAAATCGGCCTGGAACACAACCTGGGGCTGACCTGCGACCCGGTGGGCGGCTTGGTGCAGGTGCCGTGCATCGAGCGCAACGCAATCGCGGCGGTGAAGGCGATCAACGCGGCGCAAATGGCGCTGCGCGGCGACGGCCAGCACTTTATCTCCCTGGACCGGGTGATCCGCACCATGCGCGATACCGGAGCGGACATGCATGACAAGTACAAAGAGACATCGCGCGGTGGGTTGGCGGTCAGCGCGGTGGAGTGCTGAGACCGCGTTGCCTGCATCGGGGGCAAGCCCCCTCCCACATTTGGATTGGTGAACACAGTCAAAGGTGGGAGGGGGCTCGCCCCCGATAGCAATCATCCAGGCGCCGCTGCGCAAAAAGTGAACACCCCAACCAAAAGCGCCACCTTTTAGCGCGTCGCAAATAGATAAGTAGCTTGCGAACGATTTTCGACCTGACCACTGGCCTCCCGCGCTTTGGGTGACAGACTTCTCCCACACCCGAAAAGCGCCTTCCCACAAGTGCTACCGATCTGCTCACACACCTTGCCCGGGCGTGTTCCTACGGCCAATTCCAGCCATAACCGTACGTGCGGCGCGGGCTTATTTAGACGCGTCATGAGGTCGTTTTTAGGAGTTATTGGACGGCCATTCAAATTTAGGCATGGCATTTGCTCTATCAATTCAAAGCCTCTCTCCTCGCCGGATGAAGAGCGCAATAACAAGAGCCTCGCCTGAGGCCATCACCCGCTTTGTGTGAGGAGATACCGCGATGACGTCGTTCAACTCCGGGGCCCAACCCCAGAACCGTGCGCCTCAATCCATCGGCTTTTTGCTGCTGGACAATTTCACGCTGATTTCCCTGGCCTCCGCAGTCGAACCGCTGCGCATGGCCAACCAGCTCTCCGGCCGCGAGCTGTATCGCTGGACGACCTTGAGCGTCGATGGAAACCAGGTGTGGGCCAGCGACGGTCTGCAAATCACTCCCGATGCTTCCATGCACAAAGCGCCCGCTCTGGATACCGTGATCGTGTGCGGGGGTGTGGGTATCCAGCGTACCGTGACCCGTGAACATGTGTCGTGGCTGCAAAGCCAGGCACGCCAATCGCGCCGCTTGGGCGCGGTATGCACCGGCAGTTGGGCCTTGGCTTGCGCCGGTCTGCTCGACGGTTTTGATTGCAGCGTGCATTGGGAATGCCTGGCTTCGATGCAGGAAGCCTTCCCCCGCGTGGCCATGAGCACACGCCTGTTTACCCTCGACCGCAACCGCTTCACCAGCTCGGGCGGCACCGCGCCGCTGGACATGATGCTGCACCTGATCAGCCGCGATCACGGTCGCGAACTGTCGGCCGCCATCTCCGAGATGTTTGTGTACGAACGCATCCGCAACGAGCAAGACCACCAGCGCGTGCCGCTCAAGCACATGCTCGGCACCAACCAGCCGAAGCTTCAGGAAATCGTCGCGCTGATGGAAGCCAATCTGGAAGAACCGATCGACCTGGATGAACTGGCGGTATACGTCGCCGTCTCACGTCGCCAGTTGGAGCGGTTGTTCCAGAAGTACCTGCATTGCTCGCCGTCGCGTTACTACCTCAAGCTGCGCCTGATCCGTGCACGGCAGTTGCTCAAGCAAACGCCGATGTCGATCATCGAAGTGGCGTCGGTGTGCGGGTTTGTGTCCACGCCACACTTCTCCAAGTGCTACCGCGAATATTTCGGCATTCCGCCACGGGATGAACGCGTCGGCTCCAACACCACCCAACAGGTGGCGATGATGCCAATTCCACAGGCGCTGGTGTTGTCGCCGTTGTCGGGGCCGATGTCGGCGTTGAGTCAGGCGCGCAATGAGTCGACGTTTGCCAGCGTAAGGCTCTAGACCGAGGTTTCTGCATCGGGGGCAAGCCCCCTCCCACATTTGGATGGGTGAACACAGTCAAAGGTGGAAGGGGGCTTGCCCCCGATAGCAATCTAATCAGGCGCCAGAGTTCTGCTTGAACTGCACCAGTGCCGGCAACAACTGCTTGTCGATTGCCTGGCGCACGGCCGGCAGAATCGTCGCACTGCCGGTGTACATCTGCTCCACCATGCCCTTGAGCGCCTTGGCCCGTGCCTCGCTCAAGCCGCGCACCGCGCACTCGCAGGCCTGCTCGGCAGTGGCGCCGCTGGACACTTCGAAACCCAGCGAGCGCAGTTGGCCCAGCAGGTCATCCTGGTCAATCAAATCCGCGTGCATCATGACGTTTATCCTGGTGAGGTGAACGGGGTCTGACTGGGATTCTGGTAGCCACCCAAGAGGGCGGCAAGCGCAGATTGTATGAATGCCTCAGATGGCTATGAGCATGTCGTTTTCGGGCCATTTACCGGCGGCGGTAATGGGCACACTGAGTACCAGCAAACAGCTTGAAGGTTTGGTCACCCTCGGGATGTCACGCTCACACAAGGCCCTCTGCCTCGATCCAGTCACGGCTGGATCGGGGTTTTTTTGTGGGGGCGGGCTTGCTCGCGAAGGGCGCGCCAGGGTCTACCGTTGCAACACCAAAATGCGCGAGAGCAACTCATCCCTATCGATATAACACCCTTGAAAATGCCGAGCCCCGGAAGCCGGGTCAAAAGCGTGACGCGCATGCAACGTGCGGCGGTTATCGAAGCACCACAGCTCACCGGGGTTCAGGCGCTGCACCACACGAAAGCGATCTTCCCGGGTCATGGCGATAAAGCGCCGATAGGCGCGATACAGCAACGGCATCTGTTCCACACTCGTCTCAAACGGCCCGCGTAGAAAATTGGCCATGCGGATCTCCGCGATATCGCCCAAGGCATCCAGCGCAATGATCGGCGCCAACTGGCGGTAGTCGCTGTGACGGTCCTTGTTGCGAAACTCTACCGGGATGTCGCACAGCGCCAGGAACGCTTCGGGGTCTTCGGTACGCAGGGCGCAGGCGATGGCAAACCCATCGACAAAAATACTTTCGCCACCGTCGGCATCGTTCACCAGGCAATGCAAAAACTGCAGGCCCGGTTGCAGCTCCCGCGTGGGCAAGTCACTGTGCAACGGCAGGTTGAAGGCGGTGTAGGCATTGCTGTCGGCATCGGCCTTGGATTGCACGTTGAACAGCACGCCGAAGTTGCTCTCGCGGATGAATGAAATGCGCTTGGCGACCAGCGCCAGGGCGCCGGGCTCGGTGGGCACGCCGCGGATTTGCGTGAGGCCGCAGTCACGTAGCGCCAGCAGCCACTGCAACAATGCGTGGGGGTCTTGCATGACCGCTGAATAGTCGAACACCGGCAGTTGGAAGCGGCTGTCCCACAGCTGGGGTTTGGGCTTCGCCGCCCAGCGTTCGGCGCGGGACTCATCGTCGTAGGCATGCGCCCGCAGCCAGCCGGGGTCGTACTGGCTGCGGTGGCCGCCGCTCCATTGCACGCTCAACAAGCCTTGATCGATGCGTGCGTCGACAGCGCTGAGGTGCTCGTCCACATCGACAATCTCCAGCACCTGCTCGCGGGTCACGCTGTACACGCATTCCGCGCAGGGGCAGTTGTCCCGCAGCCACTGATGATGAAACGGGCTGACCCGCCCATCGGCCCATTGCACACGAATCTGATCATTTAGCACCCGCACCTGCGCAAGGTCGCAGATCTTCGGGTAGGTACGGAAATCGGCAACAGCGGCGGCGGTTTGCATGGGGTCTCCTTATGGTTTTTTGGGTGGCAGTCCAATCACTCGGCCGAGCAGGGCGGGGCGAGGCAGGTCAGCCTGCTGGGCGCTGATGGCAGTGAGTCTTTCCAACGTGGCATCGGTGAACGGCGCGGCATGCGGACCGGCCAGGTCAACATGCAACAGCATCTGTTCGTTGCCCGCAAGTTCCTTCTCATCCCCCACCAAGTGCAGGCTGTGATAGAGGTGCAGGCGCTTGGCGTCATGGGCGATCAGTTGGGTATGCACCTCCATGTCGGCGCCGAGTTTCACTTCGTGCAGGTAGTTCAGGTGCAGCTCCAGGGTGAACAGCGAATGGCCGCTGGCTTCGCGGTTTTCACTGTTCAGCCCGAGGATGTCCATCAGCGCGTCGGTGGCGTAGCTGAAGATCAGCAGGTAGAACGCGTCGCGCAGATGGCCGTTGTAGTCCACCCAGTCGGGGTGGACCTGGGTGGTGTAAGTGGTGAGTACGGGCATGTCAGGGGTTCCGTTATTCAGCGAAGGTCATGCCGTGCCTGGCCTTGGTGGTTTTCACCGCTTCCAGCACCGCCAGCAGGCAATCATCACGATAGCGCTCCAGCGCCGAAATGCTGTGCTTGCCCAACTGGTCGCTGGTGCCGTCGACCACATCATCAATGAGCTTGTCGGTCAGTTCCGGCGCCGGCAGGTAGGTCCACGGCAATTGCAGTGCCGGGCCGAACTGCGCCATGAAGTGCCGCATGCCGGCATCGCCGCCCGCCAGGGTGTAGGTGAGGAACGTGCCCATGAACGACCAGCGCAGGCCGGCGCCAAAACGGATTGCGTCATCGATCTCGCCGGTGGTCGCCACGCCATCATTGACCAGGTGCAGTGCTTCACGCCACAACGCTTCGAGCAGGCGATCGGCGATGAACCCCGGGACTTCCTTGCGCACATGCAACGGGCGCATACCGAGGGATTCATACACCTTGATCGCGGCCTGGATGGCTTCTGGCGCGGTGTTCTTGCCACCAACCACTTCCACCAGCGGCAACAGGTAAACCGGGTTGAACGGGTGGCCGACCACACAGCGTTCCGGGTGGGTCGAACCTTCGTAGAACTCACTCGGCAACAGGCCCGAGGTGCTTGAGCCGATCAACGCATTCGGCTTGGCTGCCGCACTGATCTTGCTGTGCAGGTCCAGCTTCAGCTCCAGGCGTTCCGGGGCGCTTTCCTGGATGAAGTCGGCGTCTTTCACGCATTCTTCAATGGTGGCGACAAAGCGCAGGCGCTCTTGCGACGCACCCGGCGCCAGCCCTTGTTTCTCCAGGGCGCCCCAGGCGTTGGCGACGCGCTTGCGCAGCGCAGCTTCGGCACCAGGTGCCGGGTCCCAGGCGACCACATCCAGGCCATGGGCCAGCGCGCGGGACACCCAGCCGCTGCCGATGACACCGCTGCCGAGGGCGGCGAAGGTTTTGATTTCGGTGATAAAGCTCATGGCAAATTCCTATGGATTTCGGTGGTCCAGTGTGGGAGGGGGCTTGCCCCCGATAGCGGTGTGTCAGTCGATACATTCGGTACTGATGCACCGTAATCGGGGGCAAGCCCCCTCCCACATTTTTTGATTAGCGGCGTTTGGTGAGGCCCATTTTTATGCGTCCTTCGGCGGGGGTCATGACCCGTGCGCCGAGGCGGCTGAGGATTTCACTGGCCCGTTCCACCAACTGGCCGTTGGTCGCAAGCACACCCTTGTCCAGCCACAGGTTGTCTTCCAGACCGACCCGCACGTTGCCGCCCAGCAGCACCGCTTGCGCCGCCATCGGCATTTGCATGCGGCCAATCCCAAAGCCGGCCCACACGGCGTCGGCGGGCAGGTTGTCGACCATGGCTTTCATGGTGGTGGTGTCGGCCGGGGCGCCCCACGGGATGCCCAGGCACAGTTGGAACAGCGGGTTGTCGAGCAGGCCTTCCTTGATCATCTGTTTGGCGAACCACAGGTGACCGGTGTCGAAGATCTCCAGCTCGGCCTTTACGCCCAGCTCCTGGATGCGTTTGGCACCCGCCCGCAGTTGTGCCGGGGTGGACACGTAAATGGTGTCGCCATCGCCAAAGTTCAGGGTGCCGCAGTCCAGGGTGCAGATTTCCGGCAGCAGTTCTTCGACGTGGGCCAGGCGGGTCAGCGGGCCGACCAGGTCGGTGTTGGGGCCGAATTCCATCGGGTTCTCGCCGCCACCGATCTCCAGGTCGCCGCCCATGCCGGCAGTGAGGTTGACGATGATGTCGATGTCGGCCTCGCGGATACGCTCCATCACTTCGCGATACAAGGCGACGTCACGGCTGAACTTGCCGGTGTGCGGGTCGCGCACGTGGCAGTGCACAACGGTCGCGCCCGCTTTGGCGGCTTCCACGGCGGCGGCGGCGATTTGTTTGGGGGTGACCGGCACGTGTGGGCTTTTGCTGGTCGTGTCGCCAGCACCGGTGAGTGCGCAGGTGATGATGACGTCGTGGTTCATGAGGCAGGTTCCTTACAAGCGGGCGTAGGGGTGCCGTGCGCAGCCGGGAGTGGCTGCGACACGGTGATTCGAATCAGGTTATTTGCTGGTCAATTGCAGGTTGGCCGCCGCCGGTTTGCCGTCGAAGGTGGTCACACCTTCCAGCCAGCGGGCCTGGTCTTGCGGGTGATCCTTGAGCCATTGCTTGGCGGACTCGATAGGGTCTTTGTGATCCAGCAGCGGCTGCATCATCCGGCTCTCGTCGGCGGCGGTGAAGGTCAGGTTGGTCAGCAGTTTGTGCACGTTGGGGCATTGTTCGGCGTAGTTCGGTGCGGTGACGCTCCACACGGTGGCCATGCCTTCGTTCGGCCCCAGGGCGTCGTCGCTGCCGGTGAGGTAGGTCATGGCGACGTTGACGTTCATCGGGTGCGGCGCCCAGCCGAAGAACACTACGGCTTCCTTGCGGCGCACGGCGCGGTCGACGGCGGCGAGCATGCCGGCTTCACTGGACTCGACCAGCTGGAATTTGCCCAGGCCGAACTGGTTCTTGGCGATCATCGCCTTGATCTGGGTGTTGGCGCCCGAGCCTGGCTCGATGCCGTAGATCTTGCCGCCCAGTTCTTTCTCGAACCTGGCGATGTCGGCAAAGGTTTTCAGGCCTTTGTCTGCCAGGTAGGTAGGCACGGCGAGGGTGGCACGGGCGTCTTCCAGGCTGGGCTTGTCGAGCACCTTGACTTGCTTGGCGTCGACGAACGGCGTGATGGTCTGGGTCATCAGTGGGTTCCAGTAGCCCAGGAACAGGTCCAGCCGCTGGTCGCGGATACCGGCGAAGATGATTTGCTGGGAGGCGCTGGTCTGTTTGGTCTTGTAGCCGAGGCCGTCGAGCAACACTTGGGTCATGGCGCTGGTGGCGATTACGTCGGTCCAGTTCACCACGCCCATGCGCACGTTCTGGCAGGATGCCGCGTCGGCAGCCAGTACGTTCGTGCTCAAGATGGCGCTGGCGCTGAGTGCGAGCACGCAGCGGCTGATCAGTCGGTTCATGGTGGATCCCTCGGCAGGTCGTTATTGTGGGGTCCGGCGTCTTTGTGCGCCGTGGGATCAAATTACGCAGCTTGAGGGCCGACAAAACGCACGGCGGCGACCAGCTCTTGCACTGCAGCGACCTGTGCTCTTGAATGGCTCGTTGAACTGGCGTATCACAGTGAGCACGCTGCCCGTCCTACGAGAGCGCACCATGTCCCAGGATTTCTACTTTCTGCTGATGCCGGGCTTCTCGGCCATCGGCTTTATCTCTGCGCTGGAACCGTTGCGGGTGGCCAACCGCTTTCGTGGCGAGCTTTACCGCTGGCATGTATTGAGTGCCGATGGCGGCGCGGTATTGGCGAGCAATGGCATGTCGGTCAACGCTGACGCCGCGCTGGAACCGTTGAAAAAGGGCGCGACGTTATTGGTGGTGGCGGGCTTCGAGCCGCTGCAGTTCGCCACGCCTGCGCTGGAGCACTGGCTACGGCGCCTTGACCATGATGGCGTGACCCTCGGCGCCATCGACACCGGCGCTTGTGTGCTCGCCGAAGCCGGGCTGCTCGACGGCCACCGCCTCACCCTGCACTGGGAAGCCATCGACGCGTTCAAGGAATCCTATCCGCACCTGATGGTCACCCAGGAACTGTTCGAAATCGACCGCCGTCGCATCACCTGCGCTGGCGGCACCGCTTCCATCGACCTGATGCTCGACTTGATTGCCCAGGCCCACGGCCCCGAACTGGCGATCCAGGTCTCCGAACAATTCGTGCTCGGCCGCATCCGCCCACGCAAAGACCACCAGCGCATGCAGATCGCCACGCGCTACGGCATCAACAACAAGAAACTGGTGCAGGTGATCGGCGAAATGGAGCAACACACCGAGCCGCCGCTGAGCACCTTGGCCCTGGCCGAGGCGATCAAAGTCACCCGGCGCCAGTTGGAGCGGCTGTTCCGCCTGCACCTGAACGACACCCCGAGCAATTTCTACTTGGGCCTGCGCCTGGAAAAAGCCCGACAGCTCTTACGCCAAAGCGGTATGAGCGTGTTGGAGGTAGGTATTGCGTGCGGGTTCGAGTCGCCGTCGTACTTCACCCGCAGTTATCGCGCGCGGTTTGCGAAGTGTCCGAGGGAGGATCGGCGACGGGAGGTGGTGTAATGGCCAATTATAGTAAATTATACTCGCGACTATAATTTATAGTCCTTTCCATAATTGAGTATAAAACCATGTCCAAGCACAGCGGATTTGTATTCCGCCGCCCCACCCTGGCCAGCAGTATTGCTGACGGCCTGGTGGGCGCCGGCATTCAGGATTTCACCTCTGGCCTGTTTCTCGCGGCGCCGCGTCGTACGGGCAAAAGTACTTTTTTGCGTGAGGATCTGATCCCGGAGTGCCAGCTTCGGGGTTGGCTTACCGTGTATGTCGATCTGTGGGCCGACAAAGAGAAAGATCCCGCGGAGTTGATTGCCAGTGCTATTGCTGCCGCGCTGGTGCCCTATGAAAAGGGCATTCGCAAGCTGGCCAAGCACATTGGAATCGAGAAACTGAGCTTTCTGCGTACCCTGTCCTGGGACTTCAGCAAGCCTCAATTGCCGGTTGGCGCGACGTTGACCCAGGCCTTGGAGTTGCTCCACCGCGCAGCGGAAAAACCTGTCGTCCTGGTGATTGACGAGGCTCAGCACGCTTTGACCAGCGATTCAGGCATCAATGTGATGTTCGCGCTCAAGGCTGCCCGGGATCAGCTCAACCAAGGCCGTGACGAGGACGGCAGCGGTTTGCATCTGGTATTCACCGGCTCCAATCGCGACAAGCTGGCTCACTTGGTACTGGGTAAAAGCCAGCCGTTCTTCGGCTCCAGCATCACGCCGTTCCCGCTGCTGGGTAAAGAGTTCACCCAGGCCTACACCGCGCACCTCAACGCGCACCTGGCCAAGACCAACCAATTCAACGCTGCCGATATTGATGAAGCCTTTGAGCTGGTAGGCCGGCGCCCCGAGATGTTGCGCACGATCATCGGTGAAGTGGCGCTGGAGTTGGGCGAAGCCAGCAACCTCGGCCAGTTGCTGCACAGCCGTGCCGAACTGCTGCGTGCCGGTGTGTGGACCGAATTCGAAAGCGCCTGGAACAACCTCACCATCCCCCAGCGCGCCGTACTGCAAGTGATGGTGGAGCGCTCGCAAAACAACGAACCCTTCGCGCCGTTCACCGACAGCACCGTAACGGCGGTCAGCAAGGCGCTGGAGGACATGGGCAGCGACGTGGTGCCGGGCACTCAGACGATTCAGGCCTGTATCGATGCCCTGCGCGACAAGGAACTGGTGTGGAAGTCGAGCCGGGGAGGGTATGCCCTGGAGGACAAAACCTTCGGCGACTGGCTACGCAACAAGCGCTGACATGTGGGAGGGGGCTTGCCCCCGATGACAGGCTGTCAGTTGATACAACTTCGGCTGACCCACCGCTATCGGGGGCAAGCCCCCTCCCACAGTAGATTAATGATGTGGCCTATTTCTTCAGCAGCGCCGAACACGCTGCTTTGTACGCTTCATGCTGGTACTTGTTCAGCGTCGCCGGCAGTTCGAAGTTGTGCTTCTTGTTCTGCGCATTAAGGGTCTGCGGCGACAGCAAGGTCACCTCAACCCCGTCCAGCAGCTGGAACACCCCTTCAATCTTGAACGTGGTCGGGCCACCGGCGAACTCGCCTTTCTTGCTGCGCTTCTTGATCGCGATACGCTCGATGGCGTTTTCCTGCACAAATGCCTTTACCTGTGCGGCGAAGGCTTTGACGTTGGCGGCCTCGTCATCGTCTTCCAGGGCAATTTTCTTGGTCGCCAGGATGACGTGGGCAAGTGCCTGGTTGTCCAGTGAGGCGACGGCGATGATGGCTTCGCTGCCTTTGATTTCGATGCTGCAAGTCTTCATGAATAGCCTTGGTTCAGAGTAAAAGTGGCGGAGATTGTCGCTTATTCCTGCCCAATCGACTCCAAAAACTCCGACCGCTCATCACTCATCCGCGCCAGGCAGTCGTTCTGTGCGATCGCGTAGGCCTTGGTGCCGGTCACCGCCGGAAAGGTGTCCACCGCGCAATCAGCGTCACGCAATTTTTCCCACTTTTGCTGGGCATCCTTCAGACGAGCGGTAATGTCCGCCAGCTTGGTCTTGTCGCTGCCGTAGGTCGACGCCATGCGTTCGAGCAGGCCCTGGTAGTTATCCTTGAGCAGCTGTTCAGCAGTGGTTTTGTTATAGGTGGCGCATTCCAGGGTTTGCTTGTCGTTTTCGATGCCGTCGCACGGCGTGCTGTCGGTGTCTTCAGCCGCGTGAACGCCGGTTGCGATGAGTGCCAAAGCCAGGAAAATCGATTTCATTGCGCCGTCTCATATCAGTTGATGCCCGAATTCTGGCTCAAGCGTAAGACAAAGAACAGCCGCGAGTCAGACCTCTCTTGGTAGCCTTTGTCGCGGATTGACGCTTTCGGCAATTCCCCTGTCGTTTTTGCACCCGGCTCTGTCGGCCCCTGGGCATATGCTGGCCCAAAGCGCCGGCAGACGATTCGGCGCATGAATCGCCAATAAGGGGACGCCTGATGAGCCCAGCCGAATTGCACGCCGACAGCATCGTTATCGACGGGCTGATTATTGCCAAGTGGAACCGCGACCTGTTCGAGGACATGCGCAAAGGGGGGCTCACCGCCGCCAACTGCACGGTGTCGGTGTGGGAAGGGTTCCAGGCCACCATCAACAATATCGTGGCCAGCCAGACTTTGATCCGTGAGAACAGCGACCTGGTGATCCCGGTGAAAACCACTGCGGACATCCGCAAAGCCAAGGAACAGGGCAAGACCGGCATCATCTTCGGCTTCCAGAACGCCCATGCCTTCGAAGACCAACTCGGCTACGTCGAGATCTTCAAGCAGCTCGGCGTCGGTGTGGTGCAGATGTGCTACAACACCCAGAACCTGGTCGGCACCGGTTGCTACGAGCGCGACGGCGGCCTGTCGGGCTTCGGTCGCGAGATTGTCGCCGAGATGAACCGTGTCGGCATCATGTGCGACCTGTCCCACGTGGGCTCCAAGACGTCCGAAGAAGTCATCCTCGAATCGAAAAAGCCGGTGTGCTATTCCCACTGCCTGCCGTCGGGCCTTAAAGAACACCCGCGCAACAAGTCCGATGAAGAGCTGAAGTTCATCGCCGATCACGGGGGGTTTGTCGGTGTGACCATGTTCGCGCCGTTCCTGGCCAAGGGCATCGATTCGACCATCGACGACTACGCCGAAGCCATCGAATACACCATGAACATCGTCGGTGAAGACGCCATCGGCATTGGCACCGACTTCACCCAGGGCCATGGCCAGGATTTCTTCGAAATGCTGACCCATGACAAGGGCTACGCCCGCCGCCTGACCAGCTTCGGCAAGATCATCAACCCGCTGGGCATCCGCACCGTGGGCGAGTTCCCCAACCTCACCGAGACCCTGCTCAAGCGCGGCCACCCTGAGCGCGTGGTGCGCAAGATCATGGGCGAGAACTGGGTCAACGTCCTCAAGGACGTCTGGGGCGAATAAGCCACCGCTAACGCATCTTCTCCCCGGCCATCCGCGCCGGGGCACTACACAAGAATTTTCTGGAGTTAAGTTTCCATGGCCAAGATCGCCCCGCAATTGCCTATCGAAGTCGACAGCGAAACCGGTGTCTGGACCTCCGACGCCCTGCCGATGCTGTATGTGCCACGCCATTTCTTCGTCAACAACCACATGGGCATCGAAGAAGTGCTGGGCGCCGAGGCCTATGCCGAGATCCTCTACAAGGCCGGCTACAAATCCGCCTGGCACTGGTGCGAGAAAGAAGCCGAATGCCACGGCCTGGAAGGCATCGCGGTGTTCGAGCACTACATGAAGCGTCTGTCGCAACGCGGCTGGGGCCTGTTCAAGATCCAGGACATCGACCTCGACAAAGGCACCGCCAGCGTCAAGCTCGAACACTCGGCGTTTGTCTACGTATACGGCAAGGTCGGGCGCAAGGTCGACTACATGTTCACAGGCTGGTTTGCCGGTGCCATGGACCAGATTCTTGAGGCCCGAGGCAGCAAGATTCGCACTGTGGCCGAACAAGTCTACGGAGGCTCCGAAGAGGGCCACGATGACGGCCTGTTCACCGTCAAGCCGTTGTAAGCCGAGGACCGTGCCATGGCTTTCGAAGCAATGTTCCAGCCGATCCAGATCGGCAAGCTGACCATCCGCAACCGCGTGCTCAGTACCGCCCACGCCGAGGTGTATGCCACCGATGGCGGGATGACCACTGACCGCTATGTGAAGTATTACGAAGAGAAAGCCAAGGGCGGTATCGGCCTGGCAATCTGCGGCGGTTCCTCGGTGGTGGCCATCGACAGCCCGCAGGAATGGTGGAGCTCGGTGAACCTGTCCACCGACCGCATCATCCCGCACTTCCAGAACCTGGCCGACGCCATGCACAAGCATGGCGCCAAGATCATGATCCAGATTACCCACATGGGCCGCCGCTCGCGTTGGGACGGCTTCAACTGGCCGACGCTGATGTCGCCGTCTGGCGTGCGTGAGCCGGTGCACCGCGCCACCTGCAAGACTATCGAACCGGAAGAAATCTGGCGTGTGATCGGCAACTACGCCCAGGCCGCACGCCGCGCCAAGGCCGGTGGCCTGGACGGGGTGGAATTGTCCGCCGTGCACCAGCACATGATCGACCAGTTCTGGAGCCCGCGGGTCAACAAGCGGACCGACGAGTGGGGCGGCACGTTTGAAGGGCGCATGAAGTTCGGCCTGGAAGTGCTGAAGGCCGTGCGTGCCGAGGTGGGTGACGACTTCTGCGTGGGCATGCGCCTGTGCGGTGACGAGTTCCACCCGGATGGTTTGTCCCACGAGGACATGAAGCAGATCGCCAAGTATTACGACGACACCGGCATGCTCGATTTCATCGGCGTGGTGGGTTCGGGTTGCGATACCCACAACACCCTGGCCAACGTTATCCCCAATATGAGTTATCCACCGGAGCCGTTTTTGCACCTGGCCGCCGGTATCAAGGAGGTGGTCAAGGTCCCGGTGCTGCACGCGCAGAACATCAAGGATCCGAACCAGGCCACGCGCATCCTGGAAGGCGGTTATGTGGACATGGTCGGCATGACCCGCGCGCACATTGCCGACCCGCACCTGATCGCCAAGATCAAGATGGGCCAGATCGACCAGATCAAGCAATGCGTCGGCGCCAACTATTGCATCGACCGCCAGTACCAGGGCCTGGATGTGTTGTGCATCCAGAACGCCGCGACGTCCCGTGAATACATGGGCGTGCCGCATATCATCGAGAAGTCCACCGGGCCGAAACGCAAAGTGGTGGTGGTGGGTGCCGGCCCGGCCGGGATGGAAGCTGCACGCGTGGCCGCCGAACGTGGCCATGATGTGACGCTGCTGGAGAAGAAAGAATTTATCGGTGGGCAGATCACCACCGCTTCGAAAGCGCCGCAGCGTGACCAGATTGCGGGTATCACCCGCTGGTTCCAACTGGAGCTGGCACGCTTGAAAGTCGACCTGCGTCTTGGCGTGGCGGCGGATGCCGACACCATCCTGGACCTGCGTCCGGACGTGGTGGTGCTGGCGGTGGGCGGGCATCCGAATGTGGAGCAGAACGAACACTGGGGCGCCGCCGAAGGTTTGGTGGTGAGCAGTTGGGATGTGCTCGACGGCAAGGTAGCACCGGGCAAGAACGTGCTGGTGTACGACACCATCTGCGAATTCACCGGCATGTCGGTGGCGGATTTCCTCGCGGACAAAGGCAGCCAGGTCGAGATCGTCACCGACGACATCAAGCCGGGCGTGGCCATCGGCGGTACGTCGTTCCCGACCTACTACCGCAGCATGTACCCCAAGGAAGTGATCATGACCGGCGACATGATGCTGGAAAAGGTCTACCGCGAGGGCGACAAGCTGGTGGCGGTGCTGGAGAACGAATACACCGGCGCCAAAGAGGAGCGGGTGGTCGACCAGGTGGTGGTGGAAAACGGCGTACGGCCGGACGAAGCCATCTACTACGCGCTCAAGGAAGGCTCGCGCAACAAGGGCCAGATCGACGTCGAAGCCTTGTTCGCGATCAAGCCGCAGCCGTGCCTGAGCGAGACGGGTGATGGGTACTTGCTGTTCCGCATCGGTGACTGTGTGGCGCAGCGTAATACCCACGCTGCGATCTATGACGCTCTGCGCCTGTGCAAGGATTTCTGAGCCAGCCTTGAACCAATGTGTACTCGGTCCAAATGTGGGAGGGGGCTTGCCCCCGATGGCGGAGTGTCAGTTGATACAGCTGTAGCTGATCCACTGCTATCGGGGGCAAGCCCCCTCCCACATTCAGCGCCAGTTTCACAGTAGACCTGTGCGGTCTGTGGGAGCTTCACCATGTTGAACACCTTGCTGCCTATTCTCTTGTTTACCGCCCTGGGCCTCGCCGTCCTCGGCGCCCTGCGCCGGGTGAACATGTGGCGCCGTGGCCGCGCGTCCAAAGTCGACCTGCTGGGCGGCCTGCTGGCCATGCCCAAGCGCTACATGGTCGACCTGCACCACGTGGTCGCCCGCGATAAATACATCGCCAATACCCACGTCGCCACCGCGCTGGGCTTTGTGCTGTCGGCCTTGCTGGCGATCCTGGTCCACGGTTTCGGCCTGCAAAGCCGTATCCTCGGTTACGCCTTACTGTTGGCCTCGGTGCTGATGTTTGTTGGCGCCACCTTCGTCTATCTGCGTCGGCGCAACCCGCCGTCGCGCCTGTCGAAAGGCCCGTGGATGCGCCTGCCGAAAAGCCTGATGGCGTTCTCGGTGAGCTTCTTTCTGGTGACGCTGCCGGTGGCTGGGATTCTGCCGGCGGACTTCGGCGGCTGGCTGCTCGCCGCATTGCTCAGCGTCGGTGTGTTGTGGGGCGTGTCCGAGATGTTCTTCGGCATGACCTGGGGCGGCCCGATGAAACACGCCTTCGCCGGTGCCCTGCACCTGGCCTGGCACCGCCGCGCCGAGCGTTTTGGCGGTGGCCGTTCCACTGGTTTGAAACCGCTGGACCTCAGTGACAAGACTGCGCCCCTGGGTGTGGAGAAACCCAAGGATTTCACCTGGAACCAACTGCTCGGTTTCGACGCCTGCGTGCAGTGCGGCAAGTGTGAAGCCGCGTGCCCGGCGTTCGCCGCCGGCCAGCCGCTGAACCCGAAAAAGCTGATCCAGGACATGGTCGTCGGCCTGGCCGGCGGCACCGATGCCAAGTTCGCCGGCAGCCCGTATCCGGGCAAAGCGGTGGGCGAGCACAGCGGCAACCCGCACCAGCCGATCGTCAACGGCCTGGTCGACGCCGAGACCCTGTGGTCGTGCACCACCTGCCGCGCCTGCGTGGAAGAGTGCCCGATGATGATCGAGCACGTGGACGCCATCGTCGACATGCGTCGCCACCTCACGTTGGAAAAAGGCGCCACGCCGAACAAGGGTGCCGAAGTCCTGGAAAACCTGATCGCCACCGACAACCCCGGTGGTTTCGCACCGGGCGGTCGCCTGAACTGGGCGGCGGACCTGAACCTGCCGCTGCTCAGCGAAAAAGGCAGTGCCGAGGTGCTGTTCTGGGTCGGCGACGGTGCCTTCGACATGCGTAACCAACGGACTTTGCGTGCCTTCGTCAAAGTGCTGAAAGCGGCCAAGGTCGACTTCGCCGTGCTCGGCCTGGAAGAACGCGACAGCGGTGATGTCGCCCGGCGCCTGGGTGATGAAGCGACCTTCCAGCTGCTGGCTTCGCGCAATATCCAGACCCTGGCCAAGTACAGCTTCAAGCGGATCGTCACCTGCGACCCCCACAGTTTCCATGTGCTGAAAAATGAATACGGCGCTTTCAACGGCAATTACCGGGTACAGCACCACAGCACCTTCATGGCCGAGTTGATCGGTGAGGGAGCGCTGAACCTGGGCCAGCACAAAGGCAACAGCGTGACCTATCACGACCCTTGTTACCTCGGCCGCTACAACGGCGAGTACGAGGCGCCACGCCAAGTGCTGCGTGCATTGGGGATTGAGGTCAAGGAAATGCAACGCTCGGGGTTCCGTTCACGCTGCTGCGGTGGCGGCGGCGGTGCGCCAATCACTGACATCCCCGGTAAGCAACGTATCCCGGACATGCGCATGGAAGACATCCGCGAAACCGGTGCCGAGCTGGTGGCGGTGGGTTGTCCACAGTGCACGGCGATGCTTGAGGGCGTTGTAGAACCAAGACCCTTGATCAAGGACATTGCCGAGCTGGTGGCCGACGCGCTGCTTGAAGACGCCGCGCCTGCCAAAGCCCCATTGAAGCGTGAACCTGCGGAGGTGCACTGATGAGCGACATTATCCGCCGCGACCCACGCGCCGAGTGGATCGCCCGCAACCGCCTGCACCCGCTGCATGCGGCGATGCAACCTGTGCAGCACAGTTGGATGGGGCCCAATGGCGTCATCCGCAAGAACGTGCACGGCGTCGGTTTTATCGGCCCCAATGGCATCAAGCGTATCGACCGCAGCGGCGCGCAGCAGGGCGGCTCGGCCAAGCGTACGGCGGCGGTAGAAGTGCAATTGCCGCTGCATCAGATTGCCGCCCCCGCGTTCTACATCAACGTGGTACCGGACATGGTTGGCGGCCGCTTGAGCAGCCACGATCGCGACCTGCTTGGCCTGGCGCGACAACTGGCCGGCAGCGACGGCGCGGTGCTGGCGGTGGTGTTTGGTGAGCACAAGGAAAGTGCGTTTGCCACGGCGGGTGTCGACCGTTTGCTGGTGCTGGAGGGCCACGCATTCGACGGTTATTCACCGGAGCAACGCGTCCAGGGCCTGCGGGCTGTGGATAACCAGTTCAACCCGCGACACTGGCTGCTGCCGGACAGCCGCAGCGGCGGTGGTGAGTTGGGTCGACGCTTTGCCGCCAGCCTCAAGGAGCGCCCGGCCACGCGGGTGTGGCAGATCAAGGGCGACGAGTGCATCGGCTGCGCCGGTGCCGGCCAGGAAGACTTGGCCCGGCCACTGCCGCGCCTGGTCCTGGCGGCTGCCGAATGTGCCGATCCGGTCAGCGAAACCCGTCACGAAGTGCTGCCAGTGGAGTTATCCACAGCCCTGGCGCGCAGCCTGCCACGCATCGAAGACCTCGGCGCGGTGGCGGTGGACCCGGCGGCGATTCCCATGGCCGAAGCGGAATTCATTTTCTCCGGCGGCAACGGCGTGAAGGACTGGGCGCTGTTCCACCAGACCGCCGCCGCCCTGGGCGCCACCGAAGGCGCCTCGCGGGTGGCGGTGGACGATGGCTTCATGGCGCGTGATCGCCAGGTCGGTGCCAGCGGCACCTGGGTCACGGCGCGGGTCTACGTGGCCGTGGGTATTTCCGGTGCGATCCAGCACCTGCAAGGCATCGGCGCCTGCGACAAAGTGGTGGCGATCAACCTCGACCCGGGCTGCGACATGATCAAGCGGGCCGACCTGTCGGTGATCGGCGAAAGCGCCGCAATACTGCAAGCCTTGATCGCGGCGGTCGAAGCCTACCGCAATGGCGCCAAGCGCGATGCAGCATGAGGATACGACCATGACGACGAATGTAATCAGCCTGGTGTCCATCGGCGCCCACCCGACTTCCGGGCGCCCGCGCCGTGCCGAGCAGGATGCGCGAGCCGTGGAGCTGGGCCTGCAAATGGCTGGGGATAAGTTGCAGGTGCTGCACGCCGGCAACATCGCCGAACCGACCCTGCGCAGCTACCTGGGCATGGGCCTGCCGCAATTGCATGTGCTGGAGCAACCGGCGGGTAGCGATGCGTTGCCGGTGCTCAGCGAGTACCTGCGCGATGCGGGTGCCCAAGTGGTGCTCGCCGGCAGCCAGGCCGAAACCGGTGAAGGCTCGGGCATGCTGCCGTTCCTGCTGGCCGAGCAACTGGGTTGGCCGCTGATCGTGGGGCTGGCGCAGGTGGAGTCCATCGACGGCGGTGTGGCCCATGTGCTGCAAGCCTTGCCCCGTGGTCAGCGGCGGCGCTTGAAGGTGCGCCTGCCGTTCCTGGCGACGGTGGATAACGCTGCGCCCAAGCCACGGCAAAGCGCCTACGGCCCGGCGCAACGCGGTGAGTTGGCGCCCCATGAAGTCCAGATTGAAGAGGATGAGCTGTTCCATGCGGCGGTGTTGCAGCCGGCCAAGCCACGGCCCAAGCGTCTCAAGGTGATCAAGGCCAAGAGCGGCGCTGACCGGATGAAAGCCGCCACGGCCAAGGCCAGTGGTGGCGGTGGGCAAGTGCTCAAGGGTGTGAGCCCGGAAGAGGGTGCGCAGGCGATCCTCAAGCTATTGGTTGAGGAAGGTGTGGTTCGCTGAACGTGAACAGGGACTGTGTTTACCCACAATCCCTGTTGACCTGTCTGTGGATAACCTGTTCGCGGTTGTCCACACCCCTTATGAATCAAGCCCTAGAGTCCCATGTACGAAAAATAACCAAGCTAACTGAAGGTTTTTGATGGGGTTTTTCGCTGCGTCGGTGTATTTCGCTGAACCGACTTGCCCCCATAGTCTGTTGGTGCTTCTGTGGATAACGTGTTCGCTCTCGGCTGAGGACCTTATTAATAAAGGCCTGCATGGAGTTGATCAAAATCTGATCGATGTAAGCGGTTTCTCAGCTGAGACGCCTGAAAGCCTAGATTCGTGAAGCTTTGAGGTGGTTTTCCACAGCGTGATCGGAGTTGCCCCCAAAGTCTGTTGGTGCATCTGTGGATAAGGTGTTCGTGTACTGCTACAAGCCACGTAAATCATGGCTTTCAGTAGGTTGTTCAAAAAACGAACAAAGCCGGGCCAGACTCACTGGTTTGAATAAGTCACGGATTTTATTCACTTAATTTCAGGCTGGTGCGGCGCTTGTCCACAATTGCTGTGGGTGGCTCTGTGGATAAGTTGTTGGGCAAAGTCTGGAGGGCAGGGGAAACAAGGGGAAGCAGGGGGTTGAATGTTTTTTGCACAATTCAGCCCCCCGGACCAACGTGTCATTCGTGAGCGGCAACACCCTTGAGGTAGGGCGCCGGAGCGGCCCCAAGGTTGTGCAGCATGCGCTCGCTATACCAGTCCACGAAGTTCACCACGCCGAACTCATAGGTCTTGGAGTACGGGCCAGGCTGGTAAGCGGTGGAGTTGATCCCGCGCTGGTTCTCTTCGGCCAGGCGACGATCCTGGTCGTTGGTGGCGTCCCACACTTCGCGCATGCGTGCCACATCGTAGTCAACACCTTCCACGGCGTCTTTGTGCACCAGCCACTTGGTGGTGACCATGGTTTCCTGGGCGCTGATCGGCCACACAGTGAACACGATGATGTGGTCGCCCATGCAGTGGTTCCAGGAGTGGGGCAGGTGCAGGATGCGCATCGAGCCCAGGTCCGGGTTCTTGATGCGGCCCATGAGTTTGGCGCAGCCCTGCTTGCCGTCCATGGTCATCGACACGGTGCCTTTGAGCAGCGGCATGCGCACGATACGGTTACGCAAGCCGAAGCTGGCGTGGGCGTAAGGGATCTTCTCGGCATCCCAGGCGGCGGCGGAGGCGGCTACATGGTCCTTGAACGCCTGGTCGGCGCGCGGATCGGTGACGTCGTCCCATTCCAGCAGGGTTTTCAGCAGTTCCGGGTGCGACGCGTTGCAGTGGTAGCACTCGCGGTTGTTTTCCAGCACCAGCTTCCAGTTGGCTTTTTCCATCAAGGTGGTTTGCACCGCCACCTTGGTGTTCTCCATGTCGTAGGGTTCCATGTAGTGGTTCAGCGTCGACAGGAAGTCGTCGATGGCCGGCGGGTTCTCCGCCAGGCTGATGAAGATGTAGCCGCCGGCGGTCTTCACGTTCACTGGCTTGAGGCCGTACTGCTTCATGTCAAAGTCGGCGCCCATCTCGGTGCCGGCGAACAGCAGGCGGCCGTCCAGCTCGTAGGTCCACTGGTGGTAGTGGCACACGAGTTTGGCGACCTTGCCCTTGTCGCTGGTGCACAAGCGCGAGCCACGGTGGCGGCACACGTTGTGGAACGCGTGCACCACGCCTTCGGCGCCACGGATCACGATGATCGGGTTCTTGCCCACTTGCAGGGTCAGGTAATTGCCCTTGGTGGGGATCTCGCAGGTCATGCCTGCGATCAACCACTCTTTCTGGAAGATCTCCTGCATGTCGATATCAAACAGCCGCTCATCAGAGTAGAACGGCTGTGGCAGCGAGAAAGTGCGCTCGCGCTCTTGCAGCATCTGCGCGGTGGCCTTGCGTGCGGGTTCCAGCGGATCGCCCAAGCTTAAGGTTGCGGTGACGTCCATCGTGTGTGTCCTCATGGCCATTCTGTGTGGCCGGCGAATAGTGGCTACGGTTGTACTACGCAAGGCATAAAGAAAGCGTCGTTGTTGGGAGCGAGTGTGGGGCCGCGCAACGTCAGAACCTTATCCATGGGCGACATGGCCCAATCTGTTCCCGACGCGCAACCCTAGGTCGTTGGGGGCTGGTCGCGATAAGTATGTGAATGTCGCAGATAGGTAAATGGGCGGTTCCGGCGTTACGCAGAATCGCCACCATAAGGCCGACGTCGGCGGTGGAGAACAACATGTCCAATAATTTCCTGAATCCGGTAACCACCCAGACCTGGGCCAATGGTCGGCACATTGTCCGGTGCGTCAAAGTCATCCAGGAAACCTGGGACGTACGCACCTTCTGCTTCATGGCTGATCAGCCGATCCTGTTCTTCTTCAAGCCAGGGCAATTCGTCACCCTGGAACTGGAGATCGAAGGCCAGCCGATCATGCGTTCCTACACCATTTCCAGCTCGCCGTCGGTGCCGTACAGCTTCTCGGTGACCATCAAGCGCGTGCCGGGCGGCAAGGTTTCCAACTGGCTGCACGACACGTTGCACGAGGGCCAGGAACTGGCGGTGCACGGGCCGGTAGGCCTGTTCAATGCCATCGACTATCCGAGCCCGAAGGTGCTGTACCTCAGCGGCGGCGTCGGCATCACGCCGGTGATGTCCATGGCCCGTTGGTTCTACGACACCAACGCCAACGTCGACATGACGTTTATCCACAGCGCCCGCTCGCCGAAAGACATCATCTACCACCGCGAGCTGGAGCACATGGCGTCGCGGATCGACAACTTCAGCCTGCACCTGATTTGCGAGAAGCATGGGCTGGGCGAGCCATGGGCCGGTTATCGCGGTTACCTGAACCACAAGATGCTCGAACTGATGGTGCCGGACTTCCTCGAGCGCGAAGTGTTCTGTTGCGGGCCTACACCGTATATGAATGCGGTGAAGCGCCTGCTGGAAGTGGCGGGTTTCGACATGACGCGGTATCACGAGGAGTCCTTTGGCGCCACGCCGCCGGAGGCCCGTGCGGATGCGGTAGAACAAGCCGAACAGGCCGCCGACGCGCCGGAAATCGACTTGGCGGATCTGCATCAGGTGGAGTTCATTGCGTCGGGCAAAAGTATTCGCGTGGCCCCTGGCGAAACTGTCCACGCCGCTGCTGCGAAGCTTGGATTGCTGATCCCGAAAGCCTGCGGCATGGGCATCTGTGGTACGTGCAAGGTGATGAAGCTGGGTGGCGAGGTCGAGATGGACCACAACGGCGGGATTACCGAGGAAGATGAAGCCGAGGGTTACATCCTGTCGTGCTGCAGCGTGCCGAAGGGTGATGTGCGTATCGAGTTCTGACTAACGAAGCCGCTCTAAATGTGGGAGGGGTGTAGAACCCCCTCCCACAGTCAGTGCTTAACGCACAAACAGGTTGATGAGATACGCACCCGATGCTGTCATTTCGAACTCTTTACCCGTGACGGTAAAGTGCCTTGAAGGCTCGATGATAGCGTCACCAACGTTCGCCAGTTTCCTCAGGTCGTCCAGGCCGACGAGGGTGGCGTTGGTGTCGGATTGAAGCTGAGAAGCAGTCGTGTAGCATTGAATTTCCATGATGTTGCCCTCTGTGGGATATCCATTTCCAGCCGACTATTCGGCAGGCAGTCAGCCCCGAAACAACGCGTCCATTGGTTCGGGGTGACGAGATCTTATCCAGGGCAGGGGCTAGATAGATACTGTCAGAAATACGTACAAACAGTCTCTGAAAACGGGCTGGAAGGCCCGTAGTCTCAGGCCCCCATCACTTTCCGAATATCCGCCGCCAATTCTCTTACACGCTCTTCCTCGGTATCCCACGCACACATAAAACGCGCGCCGCCTTTGCCGATGAAGGTATAGAAACGCCAGCCCTTGGCCGTCAGCGCTGCGATGGCCGGCTCCGAGAGTTGCAGGAACACGCCGTTGGCCTGCACCGGGAACATCAACTCCACACCGGGAATATCCGCCACCAGGCTGCTCAGCAGCTGCGCGCAGTGGTTGGCATGGCGTGCGTGTTTGAGCCAGGCGTCGTTTTCCAACAGACCTACCCACGGGGCCGAAAGAAAGCGCATTTTCGACGCCAGCTGCCCGGCCTGTTTGCAGCGGTAGTCGAAGTCTTCGGCCAGCTTGTGGTTGAAGAACAGGATCGCTTCGCCCACGGCCATGCCGTTCTTGGTGCCGCCAAAGCACAGCACGTCCACACCGGCTTTCCAGGTCAGGTCGGCGGGCGAGCAGCCGAGGAACGCGCAGGCGTTGGAGAAGCGTGCGCCGTCCATGTGCAGGTTCAGGCCCAGCTCTTTGCAGGTGGCGCTGATGGCGCGGATTTCTTCCGGGGTGTACACGCTGCCGACTTCCGTGGCTTGGGTCAGGGTGACCACGCGTGGCTTGGGGTAGTGGATGTCCTGGCGCTTGAGGGCGATCTCGCGGATCGACTCCGGGGTCAACTTGCCGTTTTCGGTGCGGGCGGTGAGCAGCTTGGAGCCGTTGGAGAAAAACTCCGGCGCGCCGCATTCGTCGGTTTCGACGTGGGCGGTTTCCGAGCAAATCACGCTATGGTAGCTCTGGCACAGCGAAGACAGCGCGAGCGAGTTGGCGGCGGTACCGTTGAAGGCGAAGAACACTTCGCAGTCGGTTTCGAACAAGTTGCGGAAACCGTCGGCGGCGCGGTGGGTCCATTCATCATCGCCATAGGCGCGTTGATGACCCTGGTTGGCTTGTTCCATCGCGGCCCAGGCTTCCGGGCAGATGCCGGAATAGTTGTCACTGGCGAATTGTTGGCTCTTGTCGGTCATGGCCCATTCCTGTGGTCGATGTTGGTGCGCACTGTAACGAAGATTGTCGCGGGTGCGCACGCACTGTAAATGCAAAGTCACTGGGGAATTATGCACGGTACTGGAACGATGCCTGTCGGACGTGTCCGCGATGGCGCCCTGGATCTGCTCAAGTGGCTGGCGCTGTTGAGTATGGTGCTGGACCACCTGCGCTATGTCGGTTTAAGCCTGGATGGCCTGTATGTGCCGGGGCGCCTGGCGTTTCCGTGGTTTTGCCTGGCAATTGCGGCCAACCTGCATCGGGTCGCAGGCACGCCGGTGACGCGCCAGTGGCGTTACCTGGGATGGCTACTGCTGTTCAGTGTGATCAGCGAAGTGCCGTACCGGATGTTTATCGACGATGCCGATACATTGAATGTGTTGCCAACCCTGGCGCTGGGTTTGCTGGTTGCCAGAGGATGGCAGCAGAAGACGTTTTTTGATCGAGGATTGGCGTTGATTGCCATCATGATTGCGACCGTTTTTTCCGCGCACTTGATGTTCGGCTTTTTCGGCGTATTACTGCCGTTGGCGATGTTGCTGGTCTTCCGTCGCCCCTGGTATTTCAGCGTCTTGCCGGGCGCGATCTGCGTAGCAGCCAATCAATGGCAGGCCCTGCTCAACAGCGGTACGTTTTTGGCGCTGTCGGGACTGACGGTGTGCATGATCGCGCCACTGCTCGGCTTGGTCCTGCTGCGACATGCCAAAAACGCCGCGCCACCCGCCATGCGGCGCTGGGCGTATAGCCTTTACCCTGCGCATTTTATAGTGTTGCTTGCCGTTCGACAGCTGATTGCTTGACCGCGCAAGGGCCGTATTGGCTATGGCTTTTCAAGCCACGGAGGAGGGAACGGATGGGCACGATACAGTTCACGCATTCTTTTTACATCGCTCTCGAACCAGTCCCGTATCCATCGTTGGTACTGCAGGGAAATAACCTCTTGATTCGTTGGGTTGGCACATCCTTCGACGACAGCCTGGGCGGCCATCATTCCTGACATTAGTGCTTTAAGAACCCCATGAGAGGCGCCCGGATCTATCACCGCGCTGGCGTCTCCCACGATGAAGTAGCCACTGCCTGCCGATTGATCGCAGATTCTCCAAGTAACATCGGCACCCTGCATTTTCCCCACGCGGGTCAGGTGTTCGAAGGAGGATGGAACAGCAGATGCCTTGCAGATCTGATCGTGCTCAAAATAGAGACGTGTCCAGTGATACAGCTTTCGTCCTACCTGTGCGGTCCAATACCACCCCAGCCGATCGGCGAAAATACCCAGTGCACTTTCGTCGATGGTTCCGCTCGTATAGCCATACAGGGCCGTAAGTGGCGGTGAGTAGCAACGTGATCCCAGCCCGAGCTGACGTGTGAGCCAGCCATGAGCGCCGCTGGCATCCACAAGCTGGCGGCAAGACAGAGTCCCGGTAAGGGTTTGTACGCCCATGACGCGACCGTTTTCCAGGAGTACCTTTTTTGCATGGCAAGGCTGCAGGGCATGGACCCCCAGCGCGATTGCCTTCGCCAATAAAAAACCATCCAATATGGACCTGGGTATTTGAAACCCTGACCAAGCGCCATCGGCATCATTTCCGAAGGGAGTAAAGTTTCGTTCCTTATCCCAGGTTACCCAGTTTCCAAAAGGCCTGATGAATTTGCCCGCCTGCACTTGGTTCATCACGCCTAGCTGCTTAAGAAGAGGCTCAATGCCAGGATGCAGTGTTTCGCCAGGACGTTCGCGAGGAAATGAAAGGCGCTCAACAATGGCCACCCTCAGGCCATGTTGAGCGCAAGCAATAGCCGCCGCGCATCCTGCCGGGCCGGCGCCTATTATGACGACATCGTAGTCATTCATCGTGTCGGACTTTAGCTGTGGTTAAACGGGTTGCCATGGACGCGTGCCTGATTGGTGAAAGATCACATGTGGCCAGACGAGATAATTTGAAGTTTCTATGACTTTGATTAGGGTTTTATTGAAATGTGGAGAGGCGCTTGGTTCATAGCGATAGAGTTCGAATCGATATGCTGTGGTATCAAGGGTGACGTTTGAATTTAGAGGGGAATCGAGCTCTCTTAAATCGTCGGAAGTTATAGTTTTGAACGAGCGTATAAACCATTTTTCATGCAGGGAGCCGAGTGCAAGTTTGACGCGTCGGAATGCATCAATACGTCTTTGGTATTCCAATGTATCAATCTTGCCGGTCAGGGCGAGTGAGAACTTACCTTCCAGAGCGCTTTCCGTATAATCACCATAGCGATAACTGTGATAAGCAATTTGTGTCACGTTGTTGGTAATAATACTGTGTGGTGCGGGGATGCCGTCCCAAGAAAAACCGGAAGTTATGCCAATTTCCTGATCGAGCATCGGTTTAATCGTCGGGCCCGCTCCGGCGTCGGGTTCAAAGGATTGAGCGGCGTCAGGAGCGACTGCCGGCCAAAATGAACTGAGCGCGGCACACAGTTTTGCGTCCTCTGGAAAAGGGCTGCCTAGCCTGTAGGCTGCGAGGTGCGGCACGGCCCCCGAGCTACTCTCGTATTCGACAGCACCAACATCCCAGCCAGGAGCAAATACTCCCGCTGCGGCATCGGGAAGGCATGAGGCACGTTTTGCCGACGCTGTATCAGGTTTTGCCGCAGTCGACTGCCCAACAGTTGACCCATGGTGACCCACAATCGCAGTTACGCTGACATCAGTGCTGGAAAAGAGGGTGGGAAAAGACTGGATATTGGCCGCATAGCGAGAGTCGGACAGGCATTCAGGGGGCGTTTGAAACACGGTTTTTTGAATGTCCGGACTCAGGGTCTCCAGCCACTCGCTCAGATGCCGCTGATTACACAGAGGGTAGAAGTCGGGAGCGCACAGCAAAGAGTAGGCGGGTATGCGAGTTGGAAAAGCGGTGTCCAGCGCTGGGCACTGAGCTTGAATCCAGCCGTCTGCGGTAAAGTCCAGGTAATGCAGGGCTCGGAAGTCGCCTTTTTCCAGCTCACTGAGGATGCCTGGCTGTTGGTTGAAGTTAACAAGGTTGCCGGCGTCGTCAACTTTATGGCGAATGTGCACATATTCCGGAGCGTTTTCGGGCCCGATCAGGGTGGATGCTAACAGCCTTGGCGATTTTGGTACGTTGAAGGTCAACGGTTTACCTTTGTATTGCGCCGCCTCAACCAGAAATCTGCGTGGCGAGGCTGCCATGAGCCCCGCGCCGAATTCCTGTTCGCAAAGCCAGTTGCCGAGCCCTTCGGTTATGACAAAAGGTGGTTGACTGATGTCTGGTTCTTCCCAGCCCGACCCGGCGCCCAACATTAAGTGTAGGCGGCGTATTTTCTCGTTTTTGTGCATCGCTGTCAGTTGGACGTCAAGGCTCAGACCTGCAATGCACTCGGTGCCGTTGAACAGTTTGTGCAGGGGTACCCAAAAATCGTGGGTTTCGTCCTCTTCGCGCACGCGCATAGGGCCGAAAGTTGTGGCGTCTCCCTTGCGTTGGATGGCGATGTAGGCGGCGTATCGAGCAGGCAAGACACGAATGGCGTGGTTGTCATCTGCAACAAAAGGTAGGAACCCCCTACTTTGCGCATCGTACAAAGGTTCAGCGGTGCCAACGCGTGATATGCCGGTTCGTGAAAAACACATATCGGCCTGTTCTTTGTGAACTGTATCAGGTGCCGGTCGGTACTCATTAGCAAAGACGACCACAGCCATGGGCGCACCATTGGCGCGTTCTTTTAATTGCTGGAGGCTGGGTGGTTGGCTGCCGTAAACATAGTTCATGACCGTTTCCAACTCGGCAGCCGTAGGGTAAATCTGAAGTGGATTACCTTTCGCATCCACTGTTACGTTAGCGTTGGCCAGTGCGTGAAACAGCAAACTGAGTGCGGGGTTGCCGGGTTCAATGCCGCGTACTCCGCTTAACGCGAAGTCTTCAAAGCCGGCGAGTGTTCGATCCACCTTTAAGATGTTACGAAGTTCGTCTTGCAAGGACGGTGCAAGGATGTTGAGGCCGTGATGAAGCAGTAAGTTATGCCAGCCACCAGGGGCCAATCGGGTGCAAATATCTTTGACTTGATCAATTAAAGCCATGTTTGTTCTCCTGCGGTTTAAAAGTCAGTTTCAAGATAGCGTTGTTGGCTTGTCGCGAGTCGAGGTATTGCTCGGGGAGCAATTAAGTTCTCATGTAGGGTGAAATGCAAAAGACGTTTTGTAAGTGGTTATTTGATTGGGTGTTTTCAAAGTTTCTTTTAATGTTTGCCTATTAGTGGTTTTTGTAAGAAGCCTCTTTCAGTAGGTTTGTTTGTATATAAAACTTTCTGCCGGGCAGGTGCCTGCCTCTTCGTGTACGTTGAAAACGAGGTCGACCAGCAACCCATGTCGTAAACGCACCTTTGCATGGCGTGCGCAGGCATTTGACCTGTCTGCGCCAGCCCTACCATCGCATCAAAGGGCCCTGCACGGGCCTCAACAATACGAAAGGCTGGGAGAGACGCGATGTTCAGCAAACAAGACCAGATCCAGGGATATGACGACGCACTGCTGGCGGCCATGAATGCCGAGGAGCAGCGCCAGGAAGATCATATCGAGTTGATCGCGTCAGAGAACTACACCAGCAAACGCGTGATGCAAGCCCAAGGCAGCGGCCTCACCAACAAATACGCCGAAGGCTACCCAGGCAAGCGCTACTACGGTGGCTGCGAGCATGTGGACAAAGTTGAAGCCCTGGCCATCGAGCGCGCCAAGCAGCTGTTCGGCGCCGATTACGCCAACGTGCAGCCACACTCCGGTTCGTCCGCCAACAGCGCCGTGTACCTGGCCCTGCTGAACGCCGGCGACACCATCCTGGGCATGAGCCTGGCCCACGGCGGTCACCTGACCCACGGCGCCAAGGTGTCGTCCTCGGGCAAGCTGTACAACGCGGTGCAATACGGGATCAACACCGACACCGGCCTGATCGATTACGACGAAGTCGAGCGCCTGGCGGTGGAGCACAAGCCGAAAATGGTCGTGGCCGGTTTCTCCGCCTACTCCAAGACCCTGGATTTCCCACGCTTCCGTCAGATCGCGGACAAAGTGGGGGCGCTGCTGTTCGTCGACATGGCCCACGTCGCCGGCCTGGTTGCCGCCGGCCTGTACCCGAACCCGCTGCCCTACGCCGACGTGGTCACCACCACCACCCACAAGACCCTGCGCGGTCCTCGTGGCGGCCTGATCCTGGCCAGGTCCAACGAAGAGATCGAAAAGAAACTCAACGCCGCCGTATTCCCCGGCGCCCAGGGCGGCCCGCTGATGCACGTCATCGCCGGCAAGGCCGTGTGCTTCAAGGAGGCGCTGGAGCCAGGCTTCAAGGCTTACCAGCAGCAAGTGATCGACAACGCTCAGGCCATGGCCAGCGTGTTTATCAAACGCGGCTACGATGTAGTGTCCGGCGGCACCGATAACCACCTGTTCCTGGTCAGCCTGATCCGTCAGGGCCTCACCGGCAAAGAGGCGGACGCCGCCCTCGGTCGCGCTCACATCACCGTCAACAAGAACGCCGTGCCGAATGACCCGCAGTCGCCGTTCGTGACCTCGGGCCTGCGCATCGGCACCCCGGCGGTGACCACGCGTGGTTTCAAAGTGCCGCAGTGCATCGAACTGGCCGGCTGGATCTGCGACATCCTCGACAACCTCGGCGACGCCGACGTCGAGGCCAACGTGGCCAAGCACGTGTCTGCCCTGTGCGCTGATTTCCCGGTTTATCGCTGAGCGCGGTTTTGGAGTAATGACTATGCAACGCTACTCGGGCTTCGGCCTCTTCAAGCACTCCCTCAGCCACCACGAAAACTGGCAGAAGATGTGGCGCACGCCGACCCCCAAGAAAGTCTACGACGTGGTCATCGTCGGCGGCGGCGGGCATGGTCTGGCAACCGCCTACTACCTGGCCAAAGAACACGGCATCACCAACGTGGCCGTGGTCGAGAAAGGCTGGTTGGGCGGCGGTAACACCGCGCGCAACACCACCATCGTGCGTTCCAACTACCTGTGGGACGAGTCGGCGCACCTGTACGAACACGCGATGAAGCTGTGGGAAGGCCTGTCCCAGGACCTCAATTACAACGTGATGTTCTCCCAGCGTGGCGTGTACAACCTGTGCCACACCTTGCAGGACATCCGTGATTCCGAGCGCCGTGTGAGCGCCAACCGCCTCAATGGGGTGGACGGCGAATTGCTCAATGCCAGGCAAGTGGCCGACGAGATCCCGTACCTCGACTGCTCGAAAAACACCCGCTACCCGGTGCTCGGCGCCACCGTGCAACGGCGCGGCGGCGTGGCCCGTCACGATGCCGTGGCCTGGGGCTTTGCCCGTGCCGCCGACGCATTGGGTGTGGACCTGATCCAGCAGACCGAAGTGATCGGCTTTCGCAAGGAAAACGGCGTGTGCATCGGCGTGGAAACCAACAAGGGCTTCATCGGCGCCAAGCGCGTCGGTGTAGTCACTGCCGGTAATTCCGGGCACATGGCTTCGCTCGCCGGGTTCCGCCTGCCGATCGAATCCCACCCGCTGCAAGCGCTGGTGTCGGAGCCGATCAAGCCGATTATCGACAGCGTGATCATGTCCAACGCCGTACACGGCTACATCAGCCAGTCCGACAAGGGCGACCTGGTGATCGGCGCCGGTATCGACGGCTACAACGGCTACGGCCAGCGCGGCTCGTACCCGGTGATCGAACACACCATCCAGGCCATCGTCGAGATGTTCCCGGTGCTGTCCCGCGTGCGCATGAACCGTCAGTGGGGCGGTATCGTCGACACCACGCCGGATGCGTGCCCGATCATCTCCAAGACTCCGGTGCCGAACATGTTCTTCAACTGCGGTTGGGGCACCGGTGGCTTCAAGGCCACGCCGGGCTCAGGCAACGTGTTTGCCGCCAGCCTGGCCAAGGGTGAAATGCACCCATTGGCGGCACCTTTTTCCATCGACCGTTTCCACAACGGTGCGTTGATCGACGAACACGGCGCTGCGGCCGTCGCCCACTAACAGGAGAAATTCCCTATGTTGCATATCTTCTGTCCTCACTGTGGCGAACTGCGCTCCGAAGAGGAATTCCACGCATCCGGCCAGGCGCATATCCCGCGCCCGCTGGACCCGAATGCCTGCACCGATGAAGAGTGGGGCGACTATATGTTCTTCCGCGACAACCCGCGCGGCCTGCACCACGAACTGTGGATCCACGCTGCCGGTTGCCGCCAGTACTTCAACGCGACCCGCGACACCCTGACCTACGAAATTCTTGAAACCTACAAGATCGGTGAGAAGCCACAATTCACCGCCAAGGCCTCTGGAGAGAAGGTATGAGCCAGACCAATCGCCTGTCCAACGGTGGCCGGATCGACCGTAATAAAGTCCTGACGTTTACTTTCAACGGCCAGACCTACAAAGGCTTTGAAGGCGACACATTGGCCGCAGCCCTGCTGGCCAACGGCGTCGACATCATCGGCCGCAGCTTCAAGTACTCGCGCCCTCGCGGCATCTTTGCCGCCGGCGCCGAAGAGCCGAACGCGGTGCTGCAGATCGGTGCCACCGAAGCCACCCAGATTCCCAACGTGCGCGCCACGCAACAGGCGCTGTACCAAGGCCTGGTCGCCACCAGCACCAACGGCTGGCCGAACGTCAACAATGACGTGATGGGCATCCTCGGCAAGGTCGGCGGCAAGCTGATGCCGCCGGGTTTCTACTACAAAACCTTCATGTACCCGCAATCGTTCTGGATGACCTACGAGAAGTACATTCGTAAGGCCGCCGGCCTCGGCCGCTCGCCGACCGAGAATGACCCGGACACCTACGACAACTTCAACCGTCACTGTGACGTGCTGGTCGTCGGCGCCGGCCCTGCGGGCCTGGCTGCCGCACTGGCCGCCGCCCGCAGCGGTGCCCGCGTGATCCTCGCCGACGAGCAGGAAGAGTTCGGTGGTTCGCTGCTGGATTCGCGTGAAAGCCTCGACGGCAAGCCGGCTGCGGAATGGGTTGCCAGCGTCATCGCTGAACTCAAGGCCCTGCCGGACGTGGTGCTGTTGCCCCGCGCCACCGTCAACGGCTACCACGACCATAACTTCCTGACCATTCACGAGCGCCTCACCGATCACCTCGGTGACCGTGCGCCGATTGGCGTGGTGCGTCAGCGTATCCACCGTGTGCGTGCCAAGCGCGTGGTGCTGGCGACCGGCGCGTGCGAGCGTCCGCTGGTGTACGGCAACAACGACGTGCCGGGCAACATGCTGGCCGGTGCGGTCTCCACCTACGTGCGTCGCTACGGCGTGGCACCGGGCAAGAAGCTGGTGCTGTCGACCAACAACGACCACGCCTACCGCGTTGCCCTGGACTGGCTCGATGCCGGCCTGCAAGTGGTGGCCGTGGCCGATGTTCGCCACAACCCACGCGGTGCGCTGGTGGAAGAAGCCCGCGCCAAAGGCATTCGTATCCTCACCGGCAGCGCCGTGATCGAAGCCCGTGGCAGCAAGCACGTGACCGCCGCCCGCGTGGCTGCGATCGATGTGAAAGCGCATAAAGTCACCAGCCCAGGCGAATGGCTGGAGTGCGACCTGGTAGCCAGCTCCGGCGGCTACAGCCCGGTAGTTCACCTGGCTTCGCACCTGGGCGGCAAGCCGACCTGGCGTGAAGATATCCTCGGGTTTGTACCCGGCGAAGCGCCGCAGAAACGCGTGTGTGTCGGTGGGATCAACGGGGTCTACGGCCTTAGCGACTCCCTGGCGGATGGTTTTGAAGGCGGCGTGCGCGCGGCCAGCGAAGCCGGTTTCGCGCCGGTGGAAGGCACCTTGCCCAAAGCGCTGAGCCGCCTGGAAGAGCCGACTTTGGCGGTTTACCAAGTACCGCACGACAAGCCGACTGCACGGGCGCCGAAGCAATTCGTCGACCTGCAGAACGACGTGACCGCCGCCGCCATCGAACTCGCCACTCGCGAAGGTTTCGAGTCGGTCGAGCACGTCAAGCGCTACACCGCGCTGGGCTTCGGCACCGACCAGGGCAAACTGGGCAACGTCAACGGCCTGGCCATTGCCGCCCGCTCGCTGAACGTGACCATCCCGCAAATGGGCACCACCATGTTCCGTCCCAACTACACGCCGGTGACTTTCGGCGCCGTAGCGGGCCGTCACTGTGGGCACATCTTCGAACCGGTGCGCTACACCGCGTTGCACGCCTGGCACGTGAAGAACGGTGCCGAGTTTGAAGACGTCGGCCAGTGGAAGCGCCCTTGGTACTTCCCGCGCAACGGTGAAGACCTGCACGCCGCCGTCAAACGCGAATGCCTGGCCGTGCGTGACAGCGTCGGCCTGCTGGATGCGTCCACCCTCGGCAAGATCGACATCCAGGGCCCCGACGCGCGGGAGTTCCTCAACCGCATCTACACCAACGCCTGGACCAAGCTCGACGTGGGCAAGGCGCGCTATGGCCTGATGTGCAAGGAAGATGGCATGGTCTTCGACGACGGCGTGACTGCCTGCCTCGCCGACAACCACTTCCTGATGACCACCACCACCGGCGGCGCTGCCCGTGTGCTGCAATGGCTGGAAATCTACCAACAGACCGAGTGGCCAGACCTCAAGGTGTATTTCACCTCGGTCACCGACCACTGGGCGACCATGACCCTGTCCGGCCCCAACAGCCGCAAGCTGCTGGCGGAAGTCACCGACATCGACCTGGACAAGGACGGGTTCCCGTTCATGACCTGGAAAGAAGGCCTGGTCGGCGGCGTACCGGCGCGGGTGTTCCGCATTTCGTTTACCGGTGAGCTGTCGTACGAAGTCAACGTGCAGGCCGACTACGCCATGGGTGTGTTGGAAAAAATCGTCGACGCCGGCAAAAAGTACAACCTGACCCCGTACGGCACCGAGACCATGCACGTATTGCGGGCCGAGAAGGGCTTCATCATTGTCGGCCAGGACACTGACGGCTCGATGACCCCGGATGACCTGAACATGGGGTGGTGCGTGGGCCGTACCAAGCCGTTCTCGTGGATCGGCTGGCGTGGCATGAACCGTGAAGACTGTGTGCGTGAAGAACGCAAGCAACTGGTGGGCTTGAAGCCAGTCGATCCGAAGGTGTGGCTGCCGGAAGGCGCGCAACTGGTGTTTGATCCGAAGCAATCGATCCCGATGAAGATGGTCGGCCACGTCACCTCCAGCTACGCCCACAACTCCCTCGGCTATTCGTTTGCGCTGGGTGTGGTCAAGGGCGGCTTGAAGCGTATCGGCGAGCGGGTGTTCTCACCGCAGGCCGATGGCAGCGTGATCGAGGCGGAGATTGTTTCTTCGGTGTTCTTCGACCCCAAAGGCGATCGCCAGAACATCTGACAGGCCAAGCCCCTCCCTCAAGTTGAAATGCATTCCCCTGTGGGAGGGGGCTTGCCCCCGATGAGGTCAGCAGCCTCACAATAGAATTCAGAACAGGTGCTTTATGACAGCAGCCAATGTTTACCAACAACGCCCCACCTCCGGCGCCAAGGCCGAGTCGTCGCTGCATCACGCCGACCTCGCCAGCCTGGTCGGCAAGGGCCGCAAGAACGCCGGCGTGACCGTGCGTGAAAAGAAACTCCTGGGCCATCTGACGATTCGTGGCGACGGCCATGACGCAGCTTTCGCCGCCGGCGTGCACAAAGCCATCGGCATCGAGTTGCCCGGCGCGCTGCAAGTGATCGTCAAGGGCGAAACCAGCCTGCAATGGCTCGGCCCGGATGAGTGGTTGCTGATCGTGCCGAGCGGTGAAGAATTCGCCGCCGAGCAAAACCTGCGCGCCGCCCTGGGCGACCTGCATATCCAGGTCGTCAATGTCAGCGGCGGTCAGCAGATCCTCGAACTCAGCGGCCCGAACGTGCGCGATGTGCTGATGAAGTCCACCAGCTACGACGTGCACCCCAACAACTTCCCGGTGGGCAAGGCAGTGGGCACGGTGTTCGCCAAGTCGCAACTGGTGATCCGCCACACGGCTGAAGACACCTGGGAGCTGGTGATCCGTCGCAGCTTCTCGGATTACTGGTGGTTGTGGTTGCAGGATGCATCGGCCGAGTTCGGCCTGAGCGTCCAAGCCTGAGGAATGAGCCATGAGCCGCGCACCCGATACATGGATTTTGACCGCCGACTGCCCCAGCGTGCTCGGCACGGTGGACGCGGTCACCCGCTACCTGTTCGAACAGGGTTGCTACGTCACCGAGCACCACTCGTTCGATGACCGGCTTTCGGGCCGGTTCTTTATCCGCGTGGAATTCCGCCAGCCCGATGGTTTTGACGAACAGGCGTTCCGCGATGGCCTGGCCACCCGCGGTGAAGCCTTCGGCATGATCTTCGAGCTGACGGCGCCGAACTACCGGCCAAAAGTGGTGATCATGGTCTCCAAGGCCGATCACTGCCTCAACGACCTGCTGTATCGCCAGCGCATCGGCCAACTGTCGATGGACGTGGTCGCGGTGGTGTCCAACCACCCCGATCTGAAACCCTTGGCCGACTGGCACCAGATTCCCTACTACCATTTCCCCCTCGACCCCAACGACAAACCGTCCCAGGAGCGTCAGGTGTGGCAGGTGGTGGAAGACACTGGCGCCGAATTGGTGATCCTTGCGCGCTACATGCAAGTGCTGTCGCCGGAGCTGTGCCGCAAGCTCGATGGCAAGGCCATCAACATTCACCACTCGTTGCTGCCGGGGTTCAAGGGCGCCAAGCCGTATCACCAGGCGTATAACAAGGGCGTGAAGCTGGTAGGCGCCACGGCGCATTACATCAACAACGACCTGGACGAAGGCCCGATCATCGCCCAGGGCGTGGAGGTGGTGGACCACAGCCACTATCCCGAGGACTTGATTGCCAAGGGGCGGGATATCGAAGGGCTGACGTTGGCCCGGGCGGTGGGGTATCACATTGAGCGGCGGGTGTTTTTGAACGCCAATCGGACGGTGGTGCTCTGACTGACGCCATCGGGGGCAAGCCACCTCCCACCTTTGGAATGCGGTCGAATGTGGGAGCGGGCTTGCCCCCGATGAGGCCCTCACTAACAACGCAAGAACAGCATCTGTACCCGAGCACTTAAACGCGCTGCCCACCCAACGGGCAACGCAGTTCCATAAAAACAACAGCGAGGTGAAAGCATGTCTGGTAATCGTGGTGTCGTGTATCTCGGCAACGGCAAGGTCGAAGTACAGAAAATCGACTATCCCAAAATGCAGGACCCCCGTGGCAGGAAGATCGAGCATGGCGTCATCCTGCGCGTGGTCTCCACCAACATCTGCGGCTCCGACCAACACATGGTGCGCGGCCGCACCACTGCCCAGACCGGCCTGGTGCTCGGTCATGAAATTACCGGTGAAGTGATCGAGAAGGGCAGCGACGTCGAGAACCTGAAGATCGGCGATCTGGTCTCGGTGCCTTTCAACGTGGCGTGCGGGCGTTGCCGCTCGTGCAAAGAGCAACACACCGGTGTGTGCCTGACCGTCAACCCGGCCCGTGCCGGTGGCGCCTATGGCTATGTTGACATGGGCGACTGGACCGGCGGCCAGGCCGAATATGTGCTGGTGCCTTACGCCGACTTCAACCTGCTCAAATTGCCGGACCGCGACAAGGCCATGGAGAAGATCCGCGACCTGACCTGTCTATCCGACATTCTGCCCACCGGCTACCACGGTGCAGTCACCGCCGGCGTTGGCCCAGGCAGTACCGTGTACATCGCGGGTGCCGGTCCTGTGGGCCTGGCGGCTGCCGCCTCCGCCCGCCTGCTGGGCGCCGCAGTGGTGATCATCGGCGACGTCAACCCGGTCCGCCTGGCTCACGCCAAGGCTCAGGGCTTCGAGATTGCCGACCTGTCCAAGGACACCCCGTTGCACGAACAGATCGCCGCACTGCTGGGTGAGCCGGAAGTGGACTGCGCCGTCGATGCCGTGGGCTTTGAAGCCCGTGGTCATGGTCATGAAGGGGTCAAGGCCGAAGCGCCGGCCACCGTACTCAACTCGCTGATGGGCGTGGTGCGCGTGGCGGGCAAGATCGGTATCCCTGGCCTGTACGTCACCGAAGATCCGGGTGCCGTGGACGCCGCCGCAAAAATGGGCAGCCTGAGCATTCGCTTTGGTCTGGGCTGGGCTAAATCCCACAGCTTCCACACCGGGCAGACGCCGGTGATGAAGTACAACCGCCAGCTGATGCAGGCGATCATGTGGGACCGTATCAACATTGCTGAAATCGTCGGTGTGCAGGTGATCAGCCTGGATGACGCACCGCGCGGCTATGGCGAGTTCGATGCGGGCGTGCCGAAGAAGTTTGTGATTGATCCGCATAAGTTGTTCAGTGCGGCATAAAGAGCAGGGCAAATAATAAGGGCGACCCCAGGGTCGCCCTTATTATTTATTGTGAGTTGAGCCGCAGGTAGGGAGTGGCTGTTACACCCTCTTCAACGACAGTCTTTCCGCCATAGTCACAACGTAGCCTTCCCTCTGTCTGGGTGATGGTCTCTGCCTTGAGTGCGTACCTGGGGGCTAGATAATCGTCATCTGTTCCGGCTGTCTGGCCCTTCCATGTCCTGCCCCTGGTGTGGGCCGAGTATTCATATCCTTCGCCGTAGGGCGGTGGCAGGTCAGGGTCCGTGTAGGGTTTGGAGTGGATGTCGCTGACGGCTGGGCATTGGCCGATGTCGATGGCCTGGCCCGACGAAGCCTGGTGTGGCCTGCGAAAATCGAGAAGGTTGAGTGCGGTAGCGGCAGCAAAAATATTGGGTATCAATCCGATCATCTCGTCACAGTTCCTTTGTTTGTGGCTGAACCTTCGCGTCGAAAATCGTGAGAAGGCTGCCTTGGGTGGGCCGTGCCGGGCCTACAGTTCCGCAAGCACGTCGGCGGCTGGCTGAGGATTTGTGAACGTGAACGGTCGGAATGATTCGGATGACGTTTTTACTGATGCGTAAATGAACACTTGGAAATTGCCAGGGCTTCGCAATACGTGCCTTTCCACTCGCCAATAGGAGGGATAAGGTTCCAGGCAGACACAGGTTTGAGCGTGACCGAAAAGCTCGCGTCGTTATTCATGGGGCCCTTATAGGTGCAGGTGACGGTTTTGTTATTTGCATCGTACCGGGCATCGTGAAAGGTCGAATCATTCAAGTACGAAGCGGCAGCCAACGGGTTTTCACCTATCCAGGCCCGTCCATCAGGTTGTGACGCCTCATAGCGGTAACCGCCATTGATCATCTCCGTTTGTTTGATGGCTTGGATCGAGGGACAGGTGGAGGTCGCTGCACCGACAGTGTGCACCAGGGCCATCGTGGCCAACATACCTGCAAGCAGTGAGCTTCTCATTACCCGCCTCCTGTGGGTTGCGGGAAGGGCGACCGCAAAGTCGCCCATATTAATTATTGCGGTGCTGTGAGTCTTAGATTAGGAACTGCAGTTTCACCATTTTTTATCAGCGTTTTGCCTCCGTAGTCACAGCGCAGCTTTCCATTCACTACATTGAACGTCTCTGCTTTGAGTTCATATTCAGGTGCCAGGTAATCATCTTTAGTGTTACCTGTTTGGCCCGTTCACTCCTTACCACCGCTCTTGGCGGTGTATTTGAAACCGTCGACGCTATTACCTTGGATGGTTTCTTGGAATGCTTCAGATTTAATGGTGCTAGTTGCCGGGCAGTCCTCGATATCAGCTGCATGAGCGCCCCCGGCCAATACACAAGCAGCCAGCATCCCTACGGCGAATTGATAATTCATATCTGATCCTTAATTGAATTGTGAGGTGAAGTCTGAATGCTAAGACGGTTTGCTAGCGTGGGGTACTGTTAGAAATGACAGTAATTTATAATTATTCGGTATGAAAAATTCGTTTTATATGGGAGTCGGTATATTTGAAGCTGCCAGAAATTGCATACGCAGGTACAGAAAGGGCGACAGGGCATCGCCCTTTTTGCGGCAATTTTTTAAGCCTGCAATCGCCGGCTGATGACATCGAGCAAATCGCAGCCGTCGCACAGCGGAATGGCGCATAGCAGGTCGAAGTCCTGGGGGACGAGGGTGTCGGTGTGCAGGGATGGGGTGGCGCTGTCGTGGCCGGTGAGCGGCATGTATCGGTTCATGTTTTGAACCCATTCAAGTAGAGGTGGGCTACACATATATTCGTCGCCAAACGAATTGGGTGGCAGCTGTACGCAGGTTGGCGAACCGGGAATGGAACCGGCAGACCCGAAGGTCTCCCGCGCACAGCCACCATGAAAGCGGCTATTGCGGACGCAAAAGGGCCTGCAAAAAAGCAGAAGCTTTTGCACCATTCACCGGGTCGCCAAACCCGTGTCGCCATGTGGACGACGGCCGAACTATAAAGCGCGATCCCTTGCCACGAGCAAGTCACCCAGGCACTGAATGTCAATGTGGGAGGGGGCTCCGATGGCGGTGGCTCAGTCAGTAAAGTTGTGACTGAACTACAGCTATCGGGAGCAAGCCCCCTCCCACATGGGTTTGTGGTGTTTGTGGAATCAGCGAGTGGCCAGTGCGCCCTGGTAGACGGTCGGCCCCGTCGGCTGTTTGCTGATGGAACCACCCTTGGTCTCCGAACTCACCATCAACTCCACCGGCTTGCGGATGCTTTTCTGCTGGCGCGGGTTGAGTCCGATAATGCCTTTGCCATCTTCCGGCAACAGCCCCAGGGAAACCGGCGTGCTGCCTTCTGGAATGGCCCATAGTTCCAGGCTGCGGTCCGGCTCCGGGGCCGCCGTGGCGATCGGTTCAACTTCGAGGTAATCCTTGTGCGCAATGATTTGAGCGGCCGGCTGCTGGGCCGTGGTCACCAGGGTGGCGGCGGACTTGACGTTATCCTGGGTGTAGAGCGCGCCACCGAGGCCGGCGACGATGGCCATGCAGGCGCCGATAAACACACGTGGGCGGCTCCAGAATGGGGACGTTGGCTCAATCACTTGGGGGCGTGTGGCGCTCATATGGCTATTCCTGGCTGTGTTGAAGTCATTTCATGGACTCTGGTATTCCCCTTGGGTTCCTCGGCCCGCCCGGAACAATGCGTCGGATACCCAGTCAAACGCCTGCTTTCACCCCTACACCCAGAGGTTGTTTCGATGAAGATTTCACGCGGTTTCGCCCTTTCCTGCCTGATGACCCTGGCAGCCGGCCCGGTGCTTGCCGCAGGGTTCAGCCTTGGCGACGCGGCCAATGCCATTTCCGGCATGCAGGGTGGTAACAACAAGGCAGCGGCAGCAGCGCCGTCGTCCGAGACGGCCGGGTTGCTGAGCGCCCTGACCTCGCAACTGAACATCACCCCCGAGCAAGCGGTCGGCGGTACGGGCGCAATGCTGGGCCTGGCCAAGAACAAATTGAGCGGCAACGACTATTCGCAACTGGGTAATAGTGTGCCTGGCCTCGACCAACTGTCGGGGAATAATGCGTTGGGCAGCCTCGGGGCCTTGAGCGGGATGCTCGGCCAGGCTGGCGGTAGCAAGACCAGCGGCCTGGATGGCCTGCTGGGTAACGTGAAGAACACCAACGACCTGAACACCGCGTTCAGCGCCCTGGGCATGGACAGTGGCATGGTCGGCCAGTTTGCCCCGGTGATCCTGCAATACCTGGGTGGTCAGGGTGCCAGCAGCTCGGTGCTGGGCAAGCTGGCCAAGGCCTGGGGTACAGGCGGTTAATCGCCCTTTCTCCAAGGAGTGCATTTCCTGTAATTATTTCTGCGTCATTATTCATGATGAGTTGGATTATCGGCGCAATGAGTTGTAGTAAAGCGGTAGGAACGGTAGGAAGTCTGAGTGCCACGCAGTTGTACCCTTCGCAGCATCACTTCGGTGCTGTTTGAAGGGCAAATCGACTGAATTAATGGTGAACTAATGACATCTGTTAATCCGCAGCAAACAACGCTTCAGAATCAATATAACCAGATTGGCGCCAACTTGCAGAGCACCAAGCCTGTGCTGACTGCCCCCAATTTTTTGCATGATATGGGGTTGAACGCGAACTTACTGCACAACTTGCGAAATGACTTGGACGCGGTGATTAATGGGTCGGTCCCTGACCGGGCACTCACTAATTTGGTGGCTGGGTTTCAACAACTCCTGACTTCTTTTAGTGGCGGGGCCAAAGAGTGGCCTGCAGACAAAGTGATCCCTGAAGGCGGTAAATTCTTTGTGAAGGGCAGTGACGGCCTGCTAAAAGAAATCACCCCGCCCAAAGAGTGGCCTGCAGACAAAGGGTTCCCCGAAGGCAGTAAATTCTTTGTGAAGGGCAGTGGCGGCCTGCCAAAAGAAATCACCCCGGCCAAAGAGTGGCCTGCAGACAAAGTGATCCCTGAAGGCGGTAAATTCTTTGTGAAGGGCAGTGACGGCCTGCTAAAAGAAATCACCCCGCCCAAAGAGCGGCCTGCAGACAAGGCGTTGCTGGAAGCTAGGGCTGCTGTAGACGACATCTCGCAGGCAGCGGAAAACTTGCGCTCGGGTTTGAAGCCTCTTCTTAGCAATTCGTTTTTTGCTAACAGCCCTGAGCAATGACGAGATACTTTTTGCAATAGCATAAACTCGCAGGCTTGAACTTTAGTTTTGAAACAGTAGGGTTTAACAGCCCTACTGTCTTTGACACTTTCATTTGAGAAGGTTTTGAATGCGCTGATCCTTCTCGCCCCAGAGCTGGTTGACCCAGTCCTGGACGGTCTGGCGAAATGCCGGATCATTCTCGTAATCTCCTTGCCACAGCGCCGGGTCCAGCTCACGGGTGCGGATATCGATGATCACCTTCGGTACCGATCCGCAAATCAAATCCCAGAACCCTGGAATCCTGTCTTGCGGGTAGACCACCGTCACATCGAGCACAGCATCCAGTTGTTCACCCATCGCCGCCAGCACGAATGCCACACCGCCTGCCTTGGGCTTGAGCAAGCGGGTGAAAGGTGAGCCCTGCTGTTTGCGCTTGGCCTCGCTGAACCGCGTACCTTCCAGATAATTGACCACCGTCACCGGCTGGCGCTTGAACAGCTCACAGGCCTCTTTGGTGATCTTCAGATCCTGCCCCGCCAGTTCCGGATGCTTGGCCAGGAATGCCTTGGTGTAGCGCTTCATGAACGGGTAATCCAGCGCCCACCAGGCCAGGCCCAGGAAGGGCACCCAGATCAGCTCTTTTTTCAGGAAGAATTTGAAGAACGGCGTACGCCGGTTGAGGGCCTGGATCAAGGCCGGGATGTCAACCCAGGATTGGTGGTTGCTGATCACCAGGTAACTGGTGTCACCCCGCAGATCGTCGCCGCCGCGAATGTCCCACTGGGTCGGGATGCACAGCGAGAAAATCAGCTTGTCGATCTCGGCCCAGGTCTCGGCGATCCACATCACCGCCCATGACATGTAGTCACGCAAGCGCCCCGGGGCTACCAGCTTGAGCAGGGCAAACACCATCAACGGGCCGAACAGCACGAGGGTGTTGAGCAAGAGCAGCAGGGTGACGAAACAGCCGGTGAGCAGGCGGCGCATAAGTAACTCTTGGAATCTTGTGGGCGGGCCATCATAAGCAAGGTGAGTCTAGAGGCCAAATCGCAAATCACCGTACGAATGTTTCACAATGTGCCGGGTATGGTGGGGTTAGCTAACTAACCGGCGCTTTTGCGGTCTAGAATCCGCCTACTTCTTTCCGAGGACATCACTTCGTGAAACTGTTTCTTGCCTCCCTCGCCCTGGTTGCCCTGCCGGTCATGGCCGCCGAGCCGACCCTCTACGGTCGCTACGAATACATCCAGTTGCCGGAGATCGGCGAAACCTTCAAGGCCAAGATGGACACTGGCGCGCTGACCGCCTCGCTGTCGGCCCGCGACATCCAGACCTTCACCCGTGACGGTGACGATTGGGTGCGTTTCCGCCTCGGCGGCAAGGACGCGTCCGATAAGGTCTACGAACACAAAGTCTCGCGCATCAGCAAGATCAAGAGCCGCGCCGACGAAGACGAGGACAAGGACGAAGCCACCGTGGCCAAGCGCCCGGTGATCGACCTGGAAATGTGCCTGGGCGACGTCAAGCGCACCGTTGAGGTCAACCTCACCGACCGCAGCAGCTTCAACTATCCGCTGCTGATCGGCGCCAAGGCTCTGCGCGAGTTCGGCGCTGCGGTCAACCCGGCGCGTCGCTACACTGCTGACAAACCGGACTGCTGACCGACCACCATGCCCCACATCCTGATTGTCGAAGACGAAGCGGCGATAGCCGACACGCTGATATTCGCCCTGCAAGGCGAGGGCTTCACCACCACCTGGCTGACACTTGGCCAGGCGGCGTTGGAGCATCAACGCCAGACCCCGGCCGACCTGATCATCCTCGATATCGGCCTGCCGGACATCACCGGGTTTGAAACCTGCAAGCAACTGCGCCGGTTCAGCGAAGTGCCGGTGATGTTCCTCAGCGCGCGGGATGGCGAGATCGATCGGGTGGTGGGGCTGGAAATCGGTGCGGACGATTATGTGGTCAAGCCCTTCAGCCCTCGGGAAGTGACGGCGCGGGTCAGGGCGATCCTCAAGCGCATTGGCCCAGGAGCTGCGCCGGTGGTGTTCCAGGTAGACCTGGAGCGCATGCAGATCATGTATCGCGGCCAGCCGTTGAGCCTCACGCGTCACGAATTCCGCCTGCTGCAAAGCCTGCTGGAACAGCCTGAACGTGTATTCAGCCGCGAGCAGCTGTTGGACGCGGTCGGCGTGGCGGCGGATGCCGGTTACGAACGCAACATCGACAGCCATATCAAAAGCCTGCGCAGCAAGTTACGCAGCGTGGCTGCGGACGCCGAGCCGATCCAGACCCACCGCGGCCTCGGCTACAGCTACAGCCCGGGCAACAGCTGATGCGCCTGGGGCTGCGGATCTTCCTGGTATACGCGCTGTTTATCGGCCTGACCGGCTACTTCGTGCTCAGCACCGTGATGAAGGAAATCCGCCCTGGCGTGCGCCAGTCCACCGAAGAAACCCTGGTGGACACCGCCAACCTGCTGGCCGAAATCCTGCGCGACGACGTGAAGAACGGCACCCTCGGCCAAAGCCACTGGCCCGAACTGCTCAAGGCCTACGGCAATCGCCAGCCGGGCGCGACCATCTGGGGATTGCCGAAGAACCAGGTCAACCACCGCATCTACGTGACCGACGCCAAGGGCACCGTGCTGCTCGACTCCACGGGTGAAGCAGTGGGGCAGGACTATTCCAAGTGGAACGACGTGTACCTGACCCTGCGTGGCGAGTACGGTGCGCGTTCCACTCGCAGCGAGCTGGATGACCCCACTTCCTCGGTGATGCACGTGGGTGCACCGATCCGTGACAACGGGCAGATCATTGGCGTGGTCACCGTGGCCAAGCCGAACAGCTCGTTGCAGCCCTACGTCGACCGCACCGAGCGGCGCCTGCTGTGGTACGGCGCGGGCCTGGTGATTCTCGGCCTGTTGCTCGGCGCGCTGCTGTCGTGGTGGCTGAGCGTTGCGCTGCGTCGTTTGACGGCCTACGCCGAGGCGGTCAGCGAGGGCCGGCGCGCCGAGCTGCCGCATTACCGTGGCGGTGAACTCAAGCAGTTGTCCACCGCTGTCGAGCACATGCGCACGCAACTGGAAGGCAAGGCTTACGTCGAACACTACGTGCACACCCTGACCCACGAATTGAAGAGCCCGCTGGCCGCGATACGCGGCGCGGCAGAGCTGTTGCAGGGCGACATGACCCGTGAGCAACAGCAGCGTTTCGTCGGCAATATCGACAGTGAAAGCGCGCGCCTGCAGCAGTTGATCGAACGCCTGCTGAACCTGGCGCAGGTCGAGCAACGCCAGGGCCTGGAAGAGCAGGTGAGCATCCCGCTGGCAGCCATGGTCGATGATGTGCTCAAGGCGCAATGTGCGCGGATCGAAGGCGCCGGGTTGCACGTCGATCAGGCGATTGCGGCGGATGTGAAGGTGTACGGCGAACCCTTTCTGCTGCGCCAGGCCCTGGGCAACTTGCTGGATAACGCCCTGGATTTCACACCGCCTGGCGGCACCTTGAAATTCAGCGCGCAGACCCGGCACAACGACGTACAGGTGAGCCTGTTCAACCAGGCTGCGCCGATTCCCGACTACGCCCTGCCGCGCCTGAGCGAACGGTTCTACTCGCTGCCACGCCCGGCCAGTGGCCGCAAAAGCACCGGCCTGGGCCTCAACTTTGTCGAGGAAGTGATGAAGCTGCACGGCGGCGCGTTGCAGATCGGCAACGTGCAAGGCGGCGTGCAAGTGGTGCTGCATCTCCACACAGTCTCCACATTGCCCACATAAATCTCCCACACAGGCTGCCCAGACTCTCCTCCATCCAAACAGGGAGAGACCCATGAACCGCAGCCTGCTTTTCAAACTTGGCGCGATTGCGCTGCTGATCCTGCTGTTGCTGATTCCGTTGCTGATGATCAACGGCATCATCAGCGACCGCCAGCAACTGCGCGATGGCGTCCTGATGGACATCGCCCGCAGCTCCAGCTACGCCCAGCGCCTCACCGGCCCGGTGATGGTGGTGCCGTATCGCAAGACCGTCCGCGAGTGGAAGCTCAACGAAAAACTCAACAAACGCTACGAAGTCATCCGTGAAGAGCGCGGCCGGCTGTATTTCCTGCCGGACCGTTTTGAACTCGACGGCAAGGTGCAGACCGAACTGCGCGCACGGGGCATCTACCAGGCGCGGCTGTTCCACGCCGACAACCGTATCAGCGGACGTTTCGAATTGCCCGCGCAGTTGGGTATCACCGAAGACTTCGCCGATTACCGCTTTGAACCGGCGTTTCTGGCGGTGGGCATCAGCGATATTCGCGGCATCGAAAATGCGTTGAAGCTGGAGCTGGGCAGCCAGCAGTTGGAGTTCGAACCGGGCTCCCAGGTGGACTGGCTGGGTGAAGGCGTGCACGTGACGCTGCCGGAGCAGGACAGCAAAAAGCCCAGTGTCATGGACTTTGCCTTCGACCTGCGCCTGCAGGGCACCGAGCAATTGCAAGTGGTGCCGGTGGGCAAGACCAGCCAGGTATCACTCACCTCCAACTGGCCGCACCCCAGCTTTATCGGCAACTTCCTGCCGGCGCAACGTGAGGTCACCGATAAGGGGTTTACCGCCAACTGGCAGACCTCATTCTTCTCCACCAACCTCGAACAGGCTCTGCAAACCTGCCTGGACGGGCAGGGCTGCAATGACTTCAACAACCGCAGCTTCGGCGTGAACTTCATCGATCCGGTGGACCAGTACCTCAAGAGCGACCGTGCGATCAAATATGCGCTGCTGTTCATCGCCCTGACCTTTGCTGGCTTCTTCCTGTTCGAAGTGCTCAAGAGCCTGGCGGTGCACCCGGTGCAGTACGCGTTGGTGGGCTTTGCGCTGGCGTTCTTCTACCTGCTGTTGTTGTCGTTGTCCGAGCACATAGGCTTTGCCCTGGCCTACCTGACCTCGGCCAGTGCCTGTGTGCTGTTGATCGGCTTCTATGTGTGCCATGTGCTGCGCAGCGTGGCGCACGGGCTGGGCTTCTCGGCGGGGTTGGCGGCGTTGTATGGCTTGCTGTACGGGTTATTGAGTGCCGAGGACTACGCGTTGCTGATGGGTTCGTTGCTGCTGTTCGGCCTGCTGGGCACGGTGATGGTGTTGACGCGCAAGTTGGACTGGTATGGCGTGGGCAAGCGCAAGGCGGCCGAGCCGTTGATGTTTGACCTGGAGGCGGTGCAATGATCGGGTTACGCGAGGATCAGCAAGTGGGGGCGCAATTAGCCGCAAGGATCGCTACATTCCTCAATACCACCGCCGTTCAATGTGGGAGTGGGCTTGCCCGCGATAGCGGTGGTTCAGAAACAGCTGTGCTGAATGACATACCGCGATCGCGGGCAAGCCCGCTCCCACATGGGGTCGGTGTGAACATCAGGTCGGTGGCTGGGTCTGCAGCATCGAAGGCCGCTGGCTGACCTCGGCGTACCAGGCGGCAAGCTGCGGGTTGTCCAGGCGCCATTGCATATCCGGGTGGCGGAAGTCGAGGTAACCCAGGGCACAAGCCACGCTGATGGCGGCGATATCGAAATGGCTGGCCAGTTCGGCAATCGCGTCGGCTTCCAGCTCGGCGAGGGTGCGACGGATCTTGTTGCGCTGTTCGTCGAGCCACTGGTCCCAGTGTTTTTCTGCCGGGCGCAGGGCGGTTTCGTAGCGCACCAGCACGGCGGCATCCATGATGCCATCGGCCATCGAGGCCAGGGTCAGGCGGCGCCAGCGGGCCGAGCCGTCGCGGGGGATCAGCGGGGTGCCGACGTGCTGGTGGTCGAAGTAATCGAGGATCACCCGGCTGTCGTGCAGTACTGAACCGTCGGCCAGGCGCAGGGCCGGGATCTTGCCCACGGGGTTGCCTTCTACCACCTGCGCATCCGGGTTGACCGGGGTCGGCATGCAGCCGTACAGGGCGACGCGATCCTGCTGGCCGGTTTCAGCCAGCAGCACGCGAACCTTACGAACGAACGGTGACGCGGGGTTGTGGAACAAGGTCATGCTGGGAGCGGACATGGGCATTCCTCTGAATGGGCTGCGCTAATCTATCTCACCGTTTGATCAAGGCCCAAGTACCAATTGCAGCGGGGATGCCCAGCCCGAGCCAACTGAGCGAATCCCACAGCCCATCCCCGAGCAGCGCCGCAAACAACCCGGCGGCGCTGAGCAGGCCGATCCCCAGAGGGATCCCGAAGACCTTCCAGAAACTCGACTGACGTGGCTTCATGTTCGGCGCCTTACGATCCACAGGTAGATCCCGCTCACCAGCACGATGATGGTCAGCCCATCCAACACCGCCCACAGGATCTTCATCGGCATGCCGCCGTAATCGCCAAAGTGCAGCGGCTGGGACAGGCCCATGGCGTCCATGTACCAAGGCCGTTCGGCGACGGCGGTGACAGCCAGGGTGCTGGCGTCTATCAGTACCGGCGTGAGCAAATGCGAGGTGAGGTGGGTGCTGCCTTTCATGAACACCGCGTAATGGTGTTCGCTGGAAAAGCGTGTGCCGGGGAAGGCGATGAAGTCCGGCTCCATGCCGGGGGCGGCCTTGGCGGCAATCGCCAGCAGTTCGGTGGCCGGTGCGCGTTGGGTCAGGGGCGGGGCGTTTTTGTAGGGTTCGATCATGGCGCTGAGGCTGTCCTGGCGCCAGGCGGCGATGATCAGGTCGGCGCAGGCGCTGATCACGCCGGTCACGCCCACCACCAGCGCCCAGGTCAGGGTGACCACGCCGATCAGGTTGTGCAGGTCGAGCCAGCGCAGGCGGGTGGACTTGTCCTGGCGTACGGTGGCGAACTTCAGGCGGCGCATGAACGGCAGGTACAGCACCGTGCCGGAGATGATCGCCAGCACAAACAGAACCCCCATGAACGCCAGCAGCAACTTGCCCGGCAGGCCAGCGAACATATCCACATGCAAGCGCAGCAGGAACATCGTGAACCCGCCGTTGGCCGCCGGGGTTTCCATGGCTTGGCCGGTGCGCGCGTCGAGCAGGAAGGTGTGCGACGAGTTGGGTTCGGTGCCGGCGGTGGCGGCCATGATCGCGATCACGCCGTTCTTGTCGTCTTCGTCCCAGGCCAGGTACTGCATGGCGTCGCCGGGGCGATGGGCCTGCGCGGCGCTGACCAGTTGCTCCAGGTTGAGCTGCGGCGTGTCGGCGGGCATCTGCGCTAGCTCGGGCTCGTTGCCCAGCAGGTGGTCGATCTCGTGGTGAAACACCAGCGGCAGGCCGGTGAGCGCGAGCAGCAGCAGGAATACCGTGCAGATCAGGCTGGTCCAGGTGTGGATGAAGGACCAGCGGCGGATGGTTTTGCTTTTCATGTTTTCAACCTTCAGACACACCAAAGCCGCCCATTGGGGCGGCCCGGTGGTTAACTCAGCCGATTACCACTGGTAGGTGGCACTGGCAACGACGCTGCGTTGGTCGCCGAAGTAGCAGTAGGAACCGTCACAGGTGGAGATGTAGTCCTTGTTGAACAGGTTGGTGGCATTGAGTTTGACCGAGGCGCCTTTGAGGCTGTTGTCCAGGCGACCCAAGTCGTAATGCACCGCACCGTCGAAAACGGTGTAGGCGTTGGCTTTGCCGAGCCAGGTGTTGCCCTGGTCGCCGTAGGTGTTGCCGGTGTAGCGCGCGCCGAAGCCGATACCGAAGCCGTCCAGTACACCGGTGTGCCAGGTGTAGTCGGTCCAGAGCGACGCTTGCTGATTTGGCATCAGTTGCAGGCGGTTACCTTTGAAGTCGCCTTTTTGGACTTCGGATTTGGCCAGTGTGTAGGCGGCGATCACCTTGAGGTTTTCGGTCACGTCAGACACGGCTTCCAACTCCAGGCCTTTGACTTTCACTTCGCCGGTCTGGTCGGTGACCGCCTGGCCGCCTGCACCTGTGCTGGTGACCAGCACGTTTTTCTGGGTCAGGTCATACACCGCCGCACTCAACAGGGTGTTGGAACCGGGTGGCTGGTACTTGATCCCGAGTTCCCACTGCTTGCCTTCGGTTGGCTTGTACGATTTGAGTGGGTCTACGCTGGCGTTGCTCGCTGGCTGGAAAGATTCAGCGTAGGACAAGTACGGCACAAAGCCCGAGTCGAACACATAGCTCAACGCTGCGTTGCCACTGAAGTTCTTGCTGCGGTCGGTGTTGGTGACGTCGTTCTTATTGAAGTAGGTCGTGCCCTGATGGACCCAGTCTTCACGACCGCCCAGGGTCAGGCGCCAATTGTCCAAGGCCATCTGGTCTTGTACGTAGAGGCCGGTCTGGATGGTTTTCTGGTTGTAATCGTAATACGCATCGGAGCGTGGAGGACGTACGACCGGCGTGGTGTTTACAGGATTGAAGATGTTGACGGTGCCTGCTCCGCCGTAGATCGACAGGTATGACGTATCGGTACGCTGGTGATCCAGGCCCAGCAGCAGGGTATGCGTGACATCGCCGGTGGCGAAGTCTGCCTGGAAGTTGTTGTCGACTGCGAACTGGCCGATGTTCTCGTCGACGTTGGTCGAGGTGCGGCCAATGTTACCGGCAGCGTCAACCGGGTAATAGGCATAAGCGCCCACGGTCAGTTGCTGGAACGACAGCTCCGACTTGGTGTAGCGCAGGTTCTGTTTGAACTGCCAGGTGTCGTTGAAGCGGTGCTCGAACGCATAGCCCAACGCGTAATAGGTGCGGTCGTAAAACTCGTAGTCCGGGTCGCCCAGGTTCTTGTGGTGGGACACATCGCCCAATGGCGATTTGATCTTGGTGCCCACGATAGGCAGGAACTGACTGGTGGCCCCCGTATCGTCACGAGTGAACTGCGACAGGAAGGTCAGCTTGGTGTCCGGGTCGATGTTCCAGGTCAGGCTGGGCGCAATGTTGTAGCGCTTGTTATCGATGTGGTCGACCTGGGTGCCGGCATCCCGCACCACGCCGCTGAGGCCATAGAGGAACTGGCCTTCGTCATCGATCTTGCCGGTGCTGGCGAAGTTGATCTGGCGGTAGTTGTCGCTGCCGTATTGCACCTGTACGGCATTGCTCGATTCAGCACTGGGGCGGCGGCTGACCATGTCCAGCAAACCGCCCGGCGGGGTCTGGCCGTAGATCGACGAGGCCGGGCCGCGCAGCAGGGCGAGGCGGTCGAGGTTCCAGGTTTCGGCTTTCGGGTTGGCGTACACACCGCGTGGCAGCGGCAGGCCGTCGAGGAACTGGGTTGGTTCGAAGCCGCGCACGCGCATCCAGTCGTAGCGGGTGTCGCTGCCGTAGCTGGCGGACACGATGCCGGGCATGTATTTGACCGCATCGTCCAGGTTCTGCACGTTGCGGTCCTGCATCTGCTGGCGCGTGGCAACCGAGATCGAACGCGGCGCCTCGACCAACGCGGTGTCGGTCTTGGTGCCGGCGGCAGTGCGCTTGGCCAGGTAGCCGTCGACCGGGCCCCAGGCGCTTTCATAGCTGTCCTGGCCGGTGATATTGGTGGTCGGCAACGCTACGACGCCTTCCGGAATTGCCACCAGGGTGTAGGTTCCCGCACTGCTTTGTTCCAACTGCAGTCCCGTCCCTCGCAACGCCTCACGCAGCGCGCCGGGTGCGTCGAACTGGCCCTGGACCGGCGCCGAGGTCTTGCCCGATGCCAGTGCCGGGCTGAGGGTCAGTGCCAGGCCGCCCTGGCTGGCAATCTGGTTCAGGGTGCTGGCCAGTGGCGCCGCCGGCAGGTTGTAGGCGCGCACGCTGGACGCCTGTTCGGCGGCGATCAGCGACGTGCTGGCCAGCGGGGCGCCGAGGGCAATGGCCACGGCTAACAGGCTGGGGCGCAACAAGGTGTCTAGCGTGCGGGACATAGGGCGGCTCCTGAATGGAAGTAATTCGCAATTGCCTATGTGCCGAACGAGAATCAGAAAGTGATAGGGCGGGGGGAAATATTTTTTATTTGGCGGCAGGTGCCTTGCCAGTCACCGTCACCCACCACGGCGTGTGCTGCTCGATCTGCACCGGCAGGGTCGGCAGCAGCGCATTAAGCGCCAGCGTGGTGTCGCGCAATGGGAAGCTGCCAGTGATGCGCAGGTCGGCCACGTTTTTATCCACACCCAGGTAACCGGTGCGGTAGCGGCTCAATTCCTCGATCACATCGCCCAGGCGGGCGTTGTCCACCACCAGCATGCCGCGGGTCCAGGCGTCGGTGGCGGGGGTAACGGCCAGCAGTGGGCCGAGGCCGTCGCTGCGCATCAGCACTTGCTGGCCGGCCTTGAAGATTTGCTCCTGATGCAGCGCCTCGGGCTGGGCGGCCACCGCCGATTGCAGCACGCTCAAGCGCGTGGCGTCGTCTTCACGCTTGACGATGAACCGCGTGCCCAACGCCCGCAGGCTGCCGTCGCGGGTTTGCACATAGAACGGGCGGGCATCGTTATGGCCGGTCTCGACCAGGATCTCGCCTTCCTGCAATACGATCAGGCGACGTTTTTCATCAAAACGCACGTCGATGGCGCTGTGGGTATTGAGGTTGATCAGCGTACCGTCCGCCAGCTTCAGCGTGCGCTGTTCACCCGTGGCGGTGCGTTGGTCGGCCAGCCAATAGTGGATCGGCACATAGCGCTCGCCGGCAAACAACGCCAGCCCGATCACCAGTGCAATGCTCGCCAGCCCACTGCCCAGCTTGCGCACGCGTTGGCGAATGCCTTCGCGCGATTGCAACAACGCCACCCGCGCCGGGCCCGAGGCCATGCTGAAACGCTGGTCGAGCATGCCCAGTTGGCGCCAGGCGCGAGCGTGCTCTTCATCGCTGGCCAGCCATTTATCGAACTCTTCGCGCTCAATGGCGCTGCCGTCGCCTGAATCAAGGGACAGCTGCCAGGCAATCGCCGCATCCAGCACGCGGGCCGACACGGGTTTGGAACTGATCACCGTCACAGCGGCTCGCCATACAGCGCGATGTAGCACTGGCGAATGCCCTGGGCCAGGTACTGGCGCACCCGGGGTACGGATACGCCCAGGCGATGGGCGATTTCCGTGTGGCCCAGCCCGTCGAGGCGGTTATAGAGGAAGGCGGCGCGGGCCTTGCTCGACAGCTTGCCGAGCAGACGGTCGATGGCCTTGAGGTCTTCGAGGATCAGTTGCTGTTCTTCCGGCGAGGGATGTTCGCTTTCCGGGATCAGCATCAGTTCGGTGAGATACGCCTGCTCCAGGGCGGCGCGGCGGAAGTAGTCGAACAACAGGCCCTTGGCGATCGCCACCAGAAAGGCCCGTGGCTCGCGGGGTTCGCGCAGCTCATCACGGCCGAGCAGACGTATGAAGGTGTCCTGGCTCAAATCCTCGGCACGGCTCGGGCAGGCGACGTTGCGTCGAAGCCAGGCCAACAGCCAGCCACGATGGTCGCGATACAACGCACCAACAAGCTCACTGCGTGGGTTCTGGATCGACGACAAGGCATCACCTGGTAAACGCGATGTTTAAACTAACGAGAATTATTCGCGATTGTGTCAGAGCCGTGGGGTGGGCGCAATTGGCGTCTGTCGGTTTGTACCGGGGCAAGCCTGCTCACCACAAGGATCGGCGGCCTTAGAAAGAGGGTGCGTGTTTACGCCGTTTCCATTGGCTCAAACGCTCTAGCAGCGCCTGTGGCGTGTCGATGTGCTGCGCCCGTGCGCGGCTGAACAGGATCAGCATCAGCTCCGCCGTGGCCAGGGCGTCGGCGCTGGCGTGATGGCGCTCGCCCACGTGCAGGTTGAAATGGTTGATCCAGTCGTCCAGCCCGGCCTCGCGGATATGCGCGTCGGGGCACAGCAAAGGGGCGATGTCGGCCACGTCCAGGAACGGGTGGGCCAGGCGGTAACCCAGGCTGTCCTTGAGCGCCCGGCACAGCATGTGTTGATCGAATGGCGCATGGAAGGCCAGCAAAGGGCTGTCGCCGACGAACTCCATGAAATCCAGCAGTGCCTCGGCCGGGTCGCTGCCGGCGGCAATGGCACTGGGGCCGAGGCCGTGGATCAGTACGCTGGGGCTGAGTCTGGTCTCGGCGCGTTGCAGGGTGCGTTCGAACATCTGGGAGAAGTCCATCGCGCCGTCCTCGATCACCACCGCGCCGATGGACAGCACCTGGTCGCGATTGAGGTTCAGGCCACTGGTTTCCAGGTCCACCACCACCCAGCGCTGGCTGCGCAAAGGTTCGTTGCCTAGAGGCGAAGGCTTGCACAGTTGCTCCAGGCGCTGTTGTTGCGTGCTGTCGAGCCCCGGTTTTTTCGTACGCAGCCAGTTGAACAAGCTCACAGCTGATACCGCAACGTCAGGCTGCTTTGCAGGCGTTGGGCCTGGCGCAGGGATTCCCGCAGGATGCGCCGGTCCAGATGGTTGAGGCTGTCGGGGTCGACTCGGTTGGAATACGGCTGGTTCTCGCGGGTCTGCAACTGGTGCTGCTGCATGCGGGTTTGCTGGATAAAGTGGTAGGCCTCTTCGTAGGCGGCGCCGTCCAGGGGCTCGATCACTTCCTTGACCACCAGTTGGCGCAGGCGCTCCAGGGTGTTGTTGGCGTGGATGCCATTGGCCAGGGCCAGCAGGCGCGCGCCGTCCACAAATGGCGTAAGGCCCTGCACCTTGAGGTCGAGGGTGGCTTTCTCGCCCCCTTTACGGGTCAGCACAAACTCGCGGAAGCGTCCTACAGGTGGGCGCTGGCGCAACGCGTTCTCGGCCAGCATGCGTTGGAACAATCGGTTGTCCGCGACCTGATCCAGAATGCCCTGGCGCAGTTGCTCGCAGCCACGCTCGTCGCCCCACACCACCCGCAGATCGAAATAGATACTGGAACCCAGCAAATTCTCCGGCGTGGCCTCGCGGATAAACGCTGCGAAACGGCGCGCCCACTCAGCCCGCGACAGGCACAACTCCGGGTTGCAGGCCATGATATTGCCCTTGCACAAGCTGAACCCGCAGAGCGCCAGGCTCTGGTTGATCTGCTGCGCCAGCGGCAGCAGCCGGCCACGCATCTCGGCCGCTTCGGCGGCGTCCTTGGCATCGAACAGGATGCCGTTGTCCTGGTCGGTATACAGCGTCTGCTCGCGGCGGCCTTCGCTGCCAAAGCACAGCCAGCTGAACGGCACGCCGGGGTCGCCTTTCTCGGCCAGGGTCAGTTCGATCACCCGGCACACGGTGTGGTCGTTGAGCAGCGTAATGATGTGGGTGATCTGGGTGGACGACGCACCATGTGCCAGCATGCGCTCCACCAATTGGCCGATTTCGCCGCGAATCGCTACCAGGTTGTCTACCCGCGGTGCGTTGCGGATGGTGCGCGCCAGGTGCACCAGGTCCACCCGTTGCAGGGAAAACAGGTCGCGTTCGGACACCACGCCGCACAGGCGCTGCTCCTTGACCAGGCACACATGGGCGATATGCCGCTCGGTCATGGCGATGGCCGCGTCGAAGGCGCTGTGGTCCGGGGTCAGGAAAAACGGTGCCTGGGTCATATGGCCTTCAATGGCCCGGCTGAAATCGCTGGTGCCATCGGCCACCACCTGGCGCAGGTCGCGCAGGGTGAAAATCCCCAGGGGCGCTTTGTGTTCATCGACGATCACGATACTGCCCACCTGCTGCTCATGCATCAGCGTAACGGCCTCGCGCAGCGGTGTGGTGGGGCTGCACGTTACCGGGTGGCGCATGGCCAATTCACCCAGGCGAGTGTTCAGGGAGTATTGAGTGCCGAGGTTTTCCACCGCCTTTTGCTGCACTTGCTGGTTGACCTTGTCCAACAGGCTGCTGACGCCGCGCAGGGCAAAGTCGCGAAACGGGCTGGACAGCGCGAACAGCTTGATAAACGCCGGTTTGTTCAGTTGCAGGCAGAAGGTGTCTTCGGCGGCCTTGTGCTCGGTGCGGGTGGCCCGTTCACCTAGCAGGGCTGCCAGGGGGAAGCATTCGCCCGTGGTGATTTCAAAGGTGGTTTCGGCGCTGTCGGGCCGCTCGCCCACGACGCGGCCCTGCTTGACGATATAAAAATGCTCTACCGGGCCGCCCGACGGTTTGAGGATGCTGTCGCCGGGGCTGTAGAAGCGTAACTGGCACTGTTCCACCAAAAACGCCAGGTGCGCGTTTTCCATCTGGTTGAACGGCGGGAAACGTTGCAGGAATTGCAGGGTGCCGTGGATATTTTGCAGTACAGCAGTTTTCCCCGCCTGGGCGTAGGCATCAGCTTTACTCATAACAGTGACCGCAGTTTTTTTGTCGTTATCGTCCCTCATGGTCGACTCCTGCGCAGCGGGTGCCCATTGGACGTAAGTCTAGGTCGCTGAAAACACCATAGAACTAGGGAAAAACCTTACATGACTATCGTCCAAACCCCGTAGAACACCCACTAGTCAAACTTTCCGACGAAGTGCACATTGATCGCCCTTCCGCAGATGTCTGACGAGTGTGCTGGGAGCTAGATGAGAATTGCTGAGAACCGTATGTCCGACCACGATATTTTGAGCGATGCCGAGCGCGAGGCGCTGAGCGCCGTGATGCTGGAGCCTGATTTACCGCCACAACGCGTGTTGATTGTTGACGATGACAAGGACGCGCGTGAACTGCTGGCGGAAATCCTGGGGCTGGACGGTATTCGCTGCATGACCGCCGACAGTGGTGAGGCGGCGTGGGATTTGTTGAAGTCCAGCAGCTCTATCGGTTTGTTGATCACCGACCTGCGCATGGCGCCCAGCAATGGCCTGGAACTGATCCGACAAGTGCGTGAATCCACCCGGGCGGCGTTGCCGATCATCATCATGTCGGGAGACGCCGAAGCGCCGGACGTGATCGATGCGATGCACTTGAGCGTAGTGGACTTTTTGCTCAAGCCGATTGATAGCGTGAAATTGGCAAAGATGGTGAAGCGGGAGTTGGGGATGGCGTCCTGATTCTGCGGTGTCTATAACGGCCTCATCGGGGGCAAGCCCCCTCCCACATGTTCTATTAGTTGTGGGAGGGGGCTTGCCCCCGATAGCGCCAGTTCAGCCACCACAACCCCAAAGAAAAAGCCCCGATCTCTCGATCAGGGCTTTTTGATTTACAGGCCGTTTTTAGCCTTGAACTCCCGACGCCGACGGTGCAACACCGGCTCGGTGTACCCGTTCGGCTGCTTGGTCCCTTCAATCACCAACTCCACCGCTGCCTGGAACGCGATGTTGCTGTCGAAATCCGGCGCCAGCGGACGATACAACTTGTCCCCGGCATTCTGACGGTCCACCACCGGCGCCATGCGCTTGAGGCTTTCCATCACCTGGGCTTCGTCGACGATGCCGTGGCGCAGCCAGTTGGCGATGTGCTGGCTGGAGATACGCAGGGTGGCGCGGTCTTCCATCAGGCCCACATCGTTGATGTCCGGCACTTTCGAGCAGCCGACGCCCTGGTCGATCCAGCGGACGACATAACCCAGGATGCCCTGGGCGTTGTTGTCCAGCTCGTTGCGGATCTCTTCGTCAGACCAATCGGTGTTGCTGGCCAGGGGAATGGTCAGGATGTCGTCCACCGACGCGCGCTCGCGCTTGGCCAGCTCGGCCTGGCGGGCGAACACGTCGACCTTGTGGTAGTGCAACACGTGCAGCGCCGCCGCCGTAGGCGATGGCACCCACGCGGTGTTGGCGCCGGCCAGTGGGTGGGCGATTTTCTGTTCGAGCATCGCCGCCATCAGGTCGGGCATCGCCCACATGCCTTTACCGATCTGCGCACGGCCTTGCAGCCCGGTGCTCAAACCGATATCGACGTTCCAGTTTTCGTAGGCGCCGATCCATTTTTCCGCCTTCATCGCCGCCTTGCGCACCATCGCGCCGGCTTCCATGGAGGTGTGGATCTCGTCGCCGGTACGGTCGAGGAAGCCGGTGTTGATAAACACCACGCGCTCGCTGGCGGCCTTGATGCAGGCCTTGAGGTTGACCGTGGTGCGGCGTTCCTCGTCCATGATCCCGACTTTCAGCGTATTGCGTGGCAGCTTCAGCACGTCTTCGATACGGCCGAACAGCTCGTTGGTGAACGCGGCTTCTTCCGGGCCGTGCATCTTTGGTTTCACGATGTACACGGAACCGGTGCGGCTGTTCTTGCGGCTGCTGTTGCCGTTGAGGCTGTGGATCGCGGCCAGGCTGGTGATCAGCCCGTCGAGAATGCCTTCCGGCACTTCGTTGCCGTCTTTGTCGAGGATCGCGTCGATGGTCATCAGATGACCCACGTTGCGTACGAACAGCAGCGAACGGCCATGCAGCGTCACGTCCTGGCCATTTACGCCGGTGTACACGCGGTCGGCGTTCATGGTCCGGGTGAAGGTCTTGCCGCCCTTGGACACTTCTTCGGCCAGGTCGCCCTTCATCAGGCCGAGCCAGTTGCGGTAGATCACCACTTTATCGTCGGCATCCACAGCGGCGACGGAGTCTTCGCAGTCCATGATGGTGGTCAGCGCGGCTTCCACCAGCACGTCTTTGACGCCGGCGGCGTCGGTCTGGCCGACCGGGGTGTTGGCGTCGATCTGGATTTCGAAGTGCAGGCCGTTGTGTTTCAACAGGATCGCAATCGGCTGGGCGCTGTCACCCTGGAAGCCGATCAGTTGTGCGTCGTCGCGCAGGCCGCTGTTGCTGCCGCCCTTGAGGCTGACGATCAGCGTGCCATCGACGATCTTGTAGCCGGTCGAATCCACATGGCTGCCGGCGCTGAGCGGTGCGGCTTCATCAAGGAAGGCGCGGGCGAAGGCGATCACCTTGTCGCCACGGACTTTGTTGTAGCCCTGGCCCTTCTCGGCGCCGTCGGCTTCGCTGATGGCGTCGGTGCCGTACAGGGCGTCATACAACGAGCCCCAGCGCGCATTCGAGGCGTTGAGGGCAAAGCGCGCGTTCATCACGGGCACCACCAGCTGCGGGCCGGCCATGCGGGCGATCTCGTCATCGACGTTTTGGGTCGTGGCCTGGAAATCCGCGGCTTCTGGCAGCAGGTATCCAATGTCTTGCAGGAAGGCTTTGTAAGCCACCGGGTCGTGCGCTTTACCTGCGTGAGTCTGGTGCCAGGTATCGATCCGCGCTTGGAAATCGTCGCGTTTGGCGAGTAGGGCTTTGTTCTTCGGTGCCAGGTCGTGGATGACCTTGTCGGCACCGGCCCAGAACTGGTCGGCAGTGATGCCGGTACCGGGAATGGCTTCGTTGTTCACGAAGTCGAACAGGACTTTGGCGACCTGCAGGCCACCGACTTGAACGTGTTCAGTCATTGCTTGCCTCACTCTGCGGAGCTTATGCGCTTTTTCAGATTTTCATTATGTAGTGCACGGTTGGGCATACTACATGATGACTTGCGGTTGTGAAAATTAGACTAAATACGTCGTTTAGCGACCCACTTTGGTCGTACGGTCACAGCGGAGAACCGGATGTTCTCAAAAAACTATTGGATTGTTCCAGATAAATATAAAAATGGTACACGATTTGTTTTCGAGGGCTTCCGAGTCCACCTTGTAGATTGAATTCAGAGGGCTTCGCCATGGACCATCTTGTACTCACAATTATCGCCGCCGACAAACCCGGCCTGGTTGAACGCATCGCGCAGAATATTGCCACCCACGGTGGCAACTGGCTGGAAAGCCGCATGGCGCACATGGCCGGGCAATTTGCCGGGATCCTGCGGGTCAGCGTTCCAACAGAGAACCGTCAGGCGCTGGTCGGCGCGCTGGAGGACTTATCCACACATGGCATTCGCGTGCTGGTGGGCGAAGGCAGCAGCGGGCAGGCCTCGGCCTCCAAGTCGATCATGATGACGCTGGTGGGCAATGACCGTGCGGGTATTGTGCGCGAGATTACGGCGCTGCTGAGCCAGCAGGGCGTGAACCTGGAGAGCCTGAGCACGGACGTGCGCCCGGCGCCCATGAGCGGTGATCCGTTGTTTACTGCTGAAGCGCTGCTGCAGGTGCCGGCAGCGTTATCCCTGGATACCTTGCAGTTGTCCCTGGAAACCCTGGCGGACGATCTGATGGTGGAACTGCATCACGAGGAATAATCGGCCCACAGGGTTATGCATGGAAATCTTGCATGGGCCTGTGGATAACCTGTAGAGACCCGGCGCCAGGCCACGCCGTGCGGGGTTCTTCGCTACTTGAGCAAAAAACGAGCAGTTTCAAGGGCTTGTGCACAAATGGCGGGGATCAGGTTGTGGATAACCTTGGGGTGGATGTCTGCAAGCCACGTAGATTATGGCTTGCAGAGGTTTGTACGTTATTTGATCAGCGTTTGCGTGCGCTGAGCCAGATATCCACGCTGTACACCACCAGGCCCGCCCAGATGAACGCGAAGGCGGTCAAGGTGCTTGGTGCCAGATGCTCGCCGAACAGCAGCACGGCTTCCAGCAATACCAGGGTCGGCGCGACGTACTGCAAAAAGCCCAGGGCGGTATAGGGCAAATGCCGTGCGGCGGCGTTGAAACACACCAGCGGGATCAGTGTCACCGGGCCGGCGGCTACCAGCCACCAGGCTTCGGAGGTGCCCCAGAATTCCATCTGCGCACTGTGGGCGGTCGGGTTGAACAGCAGCCATGCAACCGCAATCGGCACCAGCATCCAGGTTTCCACCACCAGCCCCGGCAGGGCTTTCACCGGTGCCTGCTTGCGAATCAGCCCGTAGAAACCAAAGGTCAACGCCAGTACCAGCGATACCCACGGCAGGCTGCCCACTTGCCACACCTGCTGCGCCACACCCACCGCAGCCAGCCCAACGGCGACCCACTGCAAACGGCGCAGGCGTTCACCCAGGATCAACATGCCCAGTACCACATTCACCAACGGGTTGATGTAGTAACCCAGGCTCGCCTCCAGCATGCGCCCGGTGTTGACCGACCACACGTAGGTCAGCCAGTTACCCGCGATCAACGAACCACTGAGTGCCAGGATCGCCAGGCGCTTGGGGTTGTCGCGCAGTTCGCGGAACCAGCCGGGATGTTTCCACACCATCAACAGCAAACCGCCGAACAGCGCCGACCACAACACGCGGTGCACGATGATTTCGGCGGCGGGCACGCTGGCGATGGCTTTGAAGTAGAGCGGGAACAGACCCCAGATGACATAGGCGCTCAGGCCCAGGATATAACCCTTGCGGGGGTTGGCGGCTTGCATTGCAGAATCCTTGCTTAGGCAGCTAACAAAGGCGTGATTGTAAGTACATTTGGCGGGCAATGTGATCTGCTTTGCTTTGGGTGGGAGGGGGCTTGCCCCCGATTGCTGTGTGTCAGTCACAGATGCATCAACTGGCAGACTGCAATCGGGGGCAAGCCCCCTCCCACATTTAACTCGACAGGTCAGAAGAGTTTCAGGGGTTCTTCGTTGAGGGCCGCCAATTGCTCGCGCAAGGCCAACACCTGATCGCCCCAGTAACGCTCACTGCCAAACCACGGAAAGCTATGGGGGAACGCCGGATCATCCCAGCGGCGTGCCAGCCAGGCGCTGTAATGCATCAGGCGCAAGGCGCGCAGGGGTTCGATCAGCGCCAGTTCACGCGGGTCGAAGTCGTGGAACTCCTGATAGCCGTCCATCAATTCCGACAGTTGCCCCAGACATTCCTGGCGATCGCCGGCGAGCATCATCCACAGGTCCTGCACCGCCGGGCCCATGCGGCAGTCATCCAGGTCGACGATGTGGAACATCTCGTCGCGGCACATCATGTTACCGGGGTGGCAATCGCCGTGCATGCGGATGTTCTTGTGCGGCGTGGCCTTGTACACCTCTTCCACACGCTTGAGCAGGTCGCGGGCCACGGACTCGTAGGCCGGCAACAGGCTCTTGGGGATGAAATTGCCTTCGAGCAGTGTGGTGAGGGAGTCGTGCCCGAAATTCTTCACGCCCAGGGCTTCACGGTGTTCGAACGGGCGGGTAGAGCCCACCGCATGCAAACGGCCGAGCAGTTGCCCGAGGCGATAGAGTTGGTCGAGGTTGCCTGGTTCCGGCGCGCGGCCGCCACGGCGCGGGAACAGGGTGAAGCGGAATCCGGCATGTTCGAACAGGCTTTCGCCGTTGTGGATCAGTGGCGCGACCACCGGCACTTCGCATTCGGCCAGTTCGAAGGTGAAGCGGTGTTCTTCGAGGATCGCCGCGTTGGTCCAGCGCTGCGGGCGGTAGAACTTGGCGATCAGCGGCTCTGAGTCTTCGATGCCCACTTGGTAGACGCGGTTTTCGTAGCTGTTGAGTGCCAGGACGCGAGCGTCGCTGAGGAAACCGATGCTTTCGACGGCGTCGAGGACCAGGTCGGGGGTGAGTGTTTCAAACGGGTGGGCCATGCGAACTCCTGCGCGCAGCAGGGCGCCGCGTCCGGCCGGGTATGGTAACGCACCGGGGCTGAGATAGGTGGTGGCTGTGCCATTGCTATCGGGGGCAAGCCCCCTCCCACATTGACTGCATTCACATATTTTGACTTGTGAACACAGTCAGTGTGGGAGGGGGCTTGCCCCCGATGAGGCTTTGTCAGGCGCCGACGATACCGCCGTCATCCCGCCGAATTGCCATCACTGACGAGCGCGGCTTGCCATTCGGCAGATGCTCCGGCCAGGTCGAACCGCCGGTTTCGCCTGGGTGCTGAATCCCCACAAACAACGTCTTCTGATCCGGCGAGAAGCTGATGCCCGTCACTTCACACGCTACCGGTCCGACCATGAAACGGCGGATTTCCCCGGTGGAGGGGTCGGCGCAGAGCATCTGGTTGTTGCCCATGCCCGCGAAGTCACCCGCGTTGCTGTAGTCGCCATCGGTGAGAATCCACAGGCGTCCAGCCTTGTCGAAACCCAGGCCGTCCGGGCTGTTGAACATGTTCTGCGGGTTGATATTCGACGAGCCACCCTTTGGCGTGCCTGCGTGCACGCCCGGGTTGCCGACCACCACGAACAGGTCCCAGCTGAATTCGGTGGAACCGTGGTTATCCGCGTCGGCCTTCCAGCGCAGGATCTGGCCGTAGACGTTTTTTTCACGCGGGTTGGGGCCGCCCACCGGCTGGCCGTCTTCACCGCGCTTGGCGTTGTTGGTGAGGGTGCAATAGACCTGGCCATCGGTGGGGCTGACCACGATCCATTCCGGGCGGTCCATGCGCGTGGCCTTCACCACGCTGGCGGCCAGGCGCGCGTGGATCAGCACTTCGGCCTGGCTGGCGAAACCTGTGCTGGCGTCGATGCCGTTCTTGCCGTGGGTGAGTTCGACCCATTGGCCCTTGCCCTTGGGGTGATCGGCGTTGCCGTCGCCCGCGTCGAAGATCGCCACGTACAAGGTGCCGTGGTCGAGCAGGTCCTTGTTGGCCTTGGGGTTGTGGTGGTTGATCGGGTCGCGGCTGACGAACTTGTAGATGAACTCGCCGCGTTCGTCGTCGCCCATGTACACCACGGCGCGGCCGTCACGGGTTTCGGCCAGGGCGGCGTTTTCGTGCTTGAAGCGGCCCAGCGCAGTGCGCTTGACCGGCGTGGACTTGGGATCGAACGGGTCGATTTCCACCACCCAACCGTGGCGGTTGAGTTCGTTGGGGTTCTTGGCGATGTCGAAGCGCGGGTCGTGCGGGTGCCAGTTGATGTCTTTGCTGGCGGCCACCACGCCGTAGCGTTTCTGCCCGGCGTCGAAGGTTTGTTGCGGGTTGCTGCTGCCAAAGCAGTCGGTAAAGTTCTCTTCGCACGTCAGGTAAGTACCCCACGGCGTCTTGCCGTTGGCGCAGTTCTGGAAGGTGCCGAGGGCTTTCTTGCCGGTTTTGTCGGCGCTGGTTTTCAGCCAGGCGTGGCCAGCGGCGGGGCCGCTGAGGTTGATCGGCGAGTTGCCGTGGATGCGCCGGTTGTAGCGCGAGTCCTGCACGAACTGCCAGGTGTCGCCCTTGCGCCGCACTTCGATCACCGACACGCCTTCGCTGGCCTGGGCCTTGCGCACGTCTTCGGCCGATTGCGGCGCGCCGCCGTGGGCGAAGAGGTAGCGGTAATTGGTGTATTCGTTGTTGATCGCCATCAGCGCACGGTTGTCGTCGCCCGGGAAGGCAAACAGGCTCATGCCGTCGTTGTTGTCACCGAACTGCTGCTCCTGGGCCTTGGCCGTGCCGTTGCCGGACGGGTCGAAGGCGGGTGCGTTCTTGCTCAGCGGTTGGCCCCAACTGATCAGCACCGAGGCGCTGTAGCCTGGCGGCAAGGTGATGGCGTCACTGGTGGCGGCGGCGATGCTGGTAAAGCCCAGCAGTGGGCTGGCGCTGGCGGCGTTGACGGCCAGGGCGCTGCGGCTCAGCAGGTTGCCACCGAGGAACATTGCGGCACCGCACAGGGCGCCAGCGCCGATAAAGCGGCGGCGGGTGAGGCCGACCATCTGTTCCAGGTCGGTGGCTTGGTTTTCTTCTAATAGGCTCATCTCAGGCTCCCTGCGGTTTTTGCAGACACCATAAGGAGCGGGCGTGACGAAATGGTTGCAGTTTGAAGACGGGCTGCGGCTACACCGGCGTACCCAGCAGCACATTGCTTGGCGCGAACTGCACGGTGATGGTTTTACCTACGACGGCGCCCACGTCCTTGAGAGCGTCGGGCCGCGCCAGGGCGCATAAAACCTGGCCATTGGGCAGGGCGATGCGCACTTCGCCTGGGCCGTCGTCGGCGTCGAGAATGGCGTCGACGGTGCCACTCATGCAATTGTGTCCAGGTGTTGCAGATTGCTTGGATGGGAGCAGTTCCAGCCATCCGGCCTTGATCAATGCGACCACTTCCACACCGGTTTCCAGCTCCAGGCGCTGCGTGCTGTCGTGGGTGATCTGCGCGTCCAGGCTCAGGCCGCCGGCCAGTTGCAGGCGGATCAGATCGTTACGGCCCTGCTGCTCGATGGCGATGACCTGGCCATGCAATTGGTTGCGCGCGCTGGTGCGCAGCATCAAGCGGCCGAGCAGGTTGAAGTCGCTGGCGGCTTCATCGGAGCCCAGCACCTCGGCTTGCAGCACTTGCAGACGCTGGTACAGACGCAACACGCGCTCACCTTCGGTCGTCAGCTTGGCACCGCCGCCGCCTTTGCCGCCCACGCTGCGTTCTACCAACGGCTTTTGTGCCAGGTTGTTCAACTCGTCGATGGCATCCCACGCCGCCTTGTAACTCAAGCCTGCGCTTTTGGCCGCGCGGGTGATGGAACCCTGCTCGGCGATATGCGCCAGCAAGGCAATGCGCTGGGGGCGGCGAATGATGTGTTGGCTGAGGGAGGCTGGCAGAGACATGGGGATACGCTTGGCTGGGATGAGCCGAACGTTGCGGGCAAGGTGCGCCGGAGTCAAGTCAACTGCCCGGTTTGGGCGTGCGGGCCAGGCAATACACATCGACCTGCTTCGCACCGGCGTTCATCAATAACCGCGCCAGGCTGTGGGCCGTGGCGCCGGTCGTCAGCACGTCGTCGACCAGGGCGAAATGCCGGCCCTGCACCTGGGCGTCGGGCGCCAGGGCGAAGGCGCCGAGCAGGTTGCGTTGACGGGTCTTGGCGTCAAGGGCTTGTTGGGCCACGGTTTCATGGGGGCGTAACAACAGCTGTTCATCGTGGGGGATGTTCAAGTCGCTGCCGAGCCAGCGCGCCAGCATCAACGCCTGGTTGTAGCCGCGTTCGCGCAGGCGCTTGCGCGCCATGGGCACCGGTAGCAGGCACTCGGGGCGTACGAGTTCGGTATTGTCAAAGCGATGTTGCAGGTGCTGCGCCAGGAGCCACGCCAGCATCTGCCCGAGGGGCCAGCGTGCCTGATGCTTGAAGCGGCTGATCAGGCTGTCGATGGGAAAGCGGTAGGACCAGGGGGCGATGACCTGTTTAAACGCGGGGGGATTTCTTTGGCATTGCCCGCAGATCAAACCCTCCATCGGCAAGGGCAGGGCACACACATCGCAGTGCTCCATGAGCCAGGGCAGCTCGGTTTCGCAGACGTTGCACACACAATGGGCGGAAGGTGTCGCTTCATCACAGATTAAACAGGTCTGTATGTTATTTAACCAGATGTAAACCTGGTGTTTGTATCTCGGTTGACAGTGCATGAATCTTCCTTAAATATGCCGAGCATCCGTGTCGTGCCTGTGGGTATTGCCCTTCCCGCAGCGCTTGCCAAAGCATAATCAAGGAATCGCCCATGAGCGCCAGCACCACCGCCACCTTGCGTCACGATTGGTCCCTCGCCGAAGTCAAGGCGCTGTTCGTGCAGCCGTTCAATGACCTGCTGTTCCAGGCGCAGACCGTGCACCGCGCGCATTTCGACGCCAACCGTGTGCAAGTGTCGACGCTGCTCTCGATCAAGACCGGCGCCTGCCCGGAAGATTGCAAATATTGTCCGCAATCGGGCCACTACAACACTGGCCTGGAAAAAGAGAAGCTGATGGAGGTGCAGAAGGTCCTCGAAGAGGCGGCCCGCGCCAAAGCCATCGGCTCGACCCGCTTCTGCATGGGCGCCGCCTGGAAACACCCGTCGGCCAAAGACATGCCCTACGTGTTGCAAATGGTCAAAGGCGTGAAGGCCATGGGCCTGGAAACCTGCATGACCCTCGGCCGCCTTGACCAGGACCAGACCGAAGCCCTGGCCCAGGCCGGCCTGGACTACTACAACCACAACCTCGACACCTCGCCGGAGTTCTACGGCAGCATCATCACCACCCGCACCTACAGCGAGCGTCTGCAAACCCTGGCCTATGTGCGTGATTCGGGGATGAAGATCTGCTCCGGCGGCATCCTCGGCATGGGCGAGTCCCTCGATGACCGCGCCAATTTGCTGATCCAGCTGGCCAACCTGCCGGAGCATCCGGAGTCGGTGCCGATCAACATGCTGGTGAAGGTGGCGGGGACACCGCTGGAAAACGCCGAAGATATCGACCCGTTCGACTTCATCCGCATGCTCGCCGTGGCGCGCATCCTGATGCCGAAGTCCCACGTGCGCCTGTCGGCCGGCCGTGAGGCGATGAACGAGCAGATGCAGGCGTTGGCGTTCTTTGCCGGTGCCAACTCCATCTTCTACGGCGACAAGTTGCTGACCACCGCCAACCCGCAGGCTGACAAGGACATGCAACTGTTCGCGCGCCTGGGCATCCTGCCGGAAGCCCGTGAAGAACATGCCGATGAAGTGCATCAGGCGGCAATCGAGCAGGCGTTGGTGGAGCAGAAGAGCAGCGAGCAGTTCTACAACGCTGTCGTTTGATTTAAACGCCATACAGCTGTGGGAAACGGCTTGTGTGGGAGGGGGCTTGCCCCCGATAGCGATGGGTCAGTCGACACCTGCATCAACTGACCGATTGCAATCGGGGGCAAGCCCCCTCCCACATTAGATCCCCGCCACATTTTTACCGTTAAACCGAGGCCAGCATGTCTTTCGATCTCGCCGCGCGCCTCGCTGCCCGTCGTGCCGAACACCTTTACCGCCAACGCCCGCTACTCGACAGCCCCCAAGGCCCGGAAGTGGTGGTGGACGGCCAGCCGCTGCTGGCGTTCTGCAATAACGATTACCTGGGCCTGGCCAATCACCCGCAAGTGATCGAGGCCTGGCGCGTCGGTGCCTCCCGTTGGGGTGTGGGCGGCGGCGCTTCGCACCTGGTGGTCGGGCATGCCACGCCGCACCATGAACTGGAAGAAGCCCTGGCCGACCTCACCGGTCGCCCGCGTGCGCTGCTGTTTACCACCGGTTACATGGCCAACCTCGGCGCGGTCACGGCGTTGGTGGGGCAGGGCGATACGGTGCTGGAAGACCGTCTCAACCATGCGTCGCTGCTGGACGCGGGCTTGCTCTCGGGGGCGCGTTTCAAGCGTTACCTGCATAACGATGCGCAGAGCCTGGCCAAGCGCCTGGAGAAAGCTACCGGCAATACCCTGGTGGTCACCGATGGTGTGTTCAGCATGGACGGCGACCTGGCCGACCTGCCCGCGCTGGCCCGCGAAACCAAGGCCAAAGGCGCCTGGTTGATGGTGGATGACGCCCATGGTTTTGGCCCCCTGGGCGCCAACGGCGGCGGCATCGTCGAGCATTTCGGCCTGAGCCAGGAGGACGTGCCGGTGCTGGTCGGCACCCTCGGCAAGGCGTTCGGCACGGCCGGGGCGTTTGTGGCCGGCAGTGAAGAGCTGATCGAAAGCCTGATCCAGTTCGCCCGCCCGTACATCTACACCACCAGCCAACCGCCCGCCCTGGCCTGCGCCACCTTGAAAAGCCTGGAACTGTTGCGCACTGAGCATTGGCGGCGCGAGCACCTCAACCGCCTGATCAGCCAGTTCCGCCAGGGCGCCGAGCAGCTTGGGCTGGACCTGATGGACAGCTTCACGCCGATCCAACCCATCCTGATCGGCGACAGCTCCAAGGCCATGCGGCTGTCGCAGATGCTGCGCGAGCGCGGCCTGATGGTCACAGCTATTCGCCCACCGACCGTGCCCGCCGGCAGTGCGCGTCTGCGCGTGACATTGACGGCGGCCCACAGCGCGGCGCAGGTGCAGCTATTGTTAAACGCATTGGAAGCGTGTTTCCGCTTGTCAGGCAGTTCGGGGCCCAACCATGCGTGATCGACTGATATTGCTGCCCGGCTGGGGCCTCGGTGTATCGCCGCTGGAGCCGTTGGCCGCCGCCTTGCAAGGTTTGGACGAGCACCTGCAGGTGCAGATCGAACCGTTGCCCGCACTGGATTCCAGCGACCTGAATGAGTGGCTCGACGAACTCGACGCCACGCTGCCAGACAACGCCTGGCTGGGCGGCTGGTCCCTGGGCGGCATGCTGGCTTCGGAACTGGCGGCGCGGCGTGGCGAACGTTGCTGCGGCCTGCTGACTCTGGCGAGTAACCCGTGTTTCGTCGCCCACGCTGGCTGGCCAAGCGCGATGCCCGCCGAGACCTTCGACGCGTTCCTCGCGGGCTGCCATGCCGACTCCCAGGTCACCCTCAAGCGCTTCGGCCTGTTGTGCGCCAAGGGCGCCGAAGACCCGCGCGGACTGTCGCGGCTGCTGGTCAGTGGCGCGCCGAACACGCCGTCCAGTGTGTTGATGCCCGGCCTTGAGCTACTCGCCCAGTTGGATACCCGTGAAGCCTTATTGGCCTATCGCGGCCCGCAGTTGCACCTGTTCGCCGGCCTGGACGGGTTGGTCCCCGCCGAAGCCGCCAGCGACCTGCTGGCCCTGCTGCCGGATGTTGAAATCGGCCTGATTGAACAGGCCGGCCACGCTTTTCTTCTGGAAGACCCTCACGGTGTAGCGGGGGCCATCCAGGCTTTTTTGCATGAGTGCGTCGATGACTGATTTATCCCACGCCCCGCTGCCGGGCGCGTTGCCGGACAAGCGCCAGGTGGCGGCGTCCTTTTCCCGTGCCGCCGCCAGTTACGACAGTGTTGCCGAATTGCAGCGGGCGGTGGGCAGCCAATTGCTGGCGCGCCTGCCGGGCAATACCGCGCCGCAACGCTGGTTGGACATGGGCTGCGGCACCGGTTATTTCAGTCGCGTGCTGGGTGAACAGTGGCCCGCCAGCGAAGGCATCGCGCTGGATATCGCCGAAGGCATGCTCAACCACGCACGCCCCCTGGGTGGCGCCGAGCACTTCATCGCCGGCGACGCTGAACGCTTGCCGCTCAAAGCTGAGAGCGTGCAGCTGCTGTTTTCCTCCCTCGCGGTGCAGTGGTGTGCGAATTTCGAGGCGGTGCTCAGCGAAGCCTATCGGGTGTTGCAACCGGGCGGAGTGCTGGCCTTCGCCAGTCTCTGCGTGGGCACCCTGGAAGAACTGCGCGAAAGCTGGCGTGCGGCGGATGGCCTGGTGCACGTCAATCGCTTCCGCACCTTCGAGGCGTATCAACACTTGTGTGCGGCCAGCGGCCTGCGGGTGGTGAGCGTGGAGCGCCGTCCTCATGTGTTGCATTACCCGGATGTACGCAGCCTGACCCACGAGTTGAAGGCCCTGGGCGCGCATAACCTCAACCCAGGTCGCCCCGGTGGGTTGACGGGGCGCGCGCGGATTGTTGCACTGGTGCACGCGTATGAGCGGTTCCGCCAGGCCCAAGGCCTGCCGGCGACTTACCAAGTGGTGTATGCCGTACTGGAGAAACCTCTATGAGCGCCGCTTACTTCATCACCGGCACCGACACCGATGTCGGCAAGACCACCATCGCCGCCGGCCTGTTGCACGCGGCGCGGCAAGCCGGTAGAAGCACCGCGGCTGGCAAGCCGGTGGCCTCCGGTTGCCAGGTCACGCCCAAGGGCTTGCGCAACGCCGATGCACTGGCGTTGCTGGCCGAATGCTCGTTGCCGTTGAGTTATGCCGAGGTCAACCCGGTGGCCTTCGAACCGGCCATCGCTCCCCACCTGGCGGCGCGGGAGGCGGGTTTCTCGCTCACCGTGCAATCGTTGTTGAAGCCCATGCAGCAGATCCTGGCACGGCAAGCGGATTTCACCCTGATCGAAGGCGCCGGCGGCTGGCGGGTGCCATTGGCCGATCAGGCGAACCTGTCGGACCTGGCCATGGCGCTGAAGTTGCCGGTGATCCTGGTGGTGGGCGTGCGCCTGGGTTGCATCAGCCATGCCTTGCTGACCGCCGAAGCCATCGCCCGGGACGGCCTGCAGTTGGCCGGGTGGGTGGCCAATATCATCGAGCCCAAGACCTCCCGTCTGGAAGAAAACCTCGCCACCCTGGCCGAGCGCCTGCCTGCGCCATGCCTGGGGCGTGTGCCGAAACTCAAGCACGCCGGGGCTGAAGCGGTTGCCGAGTACTTACAGTTGGACCTGCTTGACTGATTTTGGCTATCGATAAGGCATTATGCCATTAGTGTTTTTGACGAGCCCTTTGACGGGATATCTGCTTCAATTCAACTTCACGATTCTCTAAAGGCAGGCTTACGCCATGGAAATCTCTGGAAGCAGCGCGTTTTATTCGGGCCTGAGCAGTATTCAGTCCGGACAGAACCGTGTCGATCAGGCCGCCGGCAGAATTGCCAGCGCCGCGACTACCCAGCCATCGGATGCGCAAAGCGACCGTCTGCAAGCCAACGACCGCGCTCAGCCGTCCAACTCGGCCAGCAATATGGTTGAAATGGCCCAGGGCAAATTCCAAGTGGAGCTCGGCGCCAAAGTCGCCAAGGCTTCGGATGAAATGCTCGGCACCTTGATCGACACCTACGCCTGATCTGCTGGCGCTAAAAAATGTGGGAGGGGGCTTGTCCCCGATAGTGATGGATCAGCCAATGTGTGTATGGCTGACATGGCGCTATCGGGGGCAAGCCCCCTCCCACATTTTTACTGTGCCGTCCTTCTGAACTTCTACACTCCCGCAGTCATGTGGCGTCTTGCCGCAAGCGTTGCCGTGCGCGCCATTGATTCGCGTCATGACAAACGGCATCCGGACGACGCTTGACATCCCCAAGTGGTAAACGTATGTTTCAAACACCTGTTTGACCGCCCCAACACTTCCACGCGGTTGTTCATTCCAGATACATCAGCAGAGGTTTATCGCTATGCCTGACTACAAGGCCCCCTTGCGTGATATTCGCTTCGTTCGTGACGAACTGCTTGGCTATGAAGCGCACTATCAGAGCCTGCCGGCTTGCCAGGACGCTACCCCGGACATGGTTGACGCCATCCTTGAAGAAGGCGCCAAGTTCTGTGAGCAAGTGCTGGCACCGCTGAACCGCGTGGGCGACATCGAAGGCTGCACCTGGAGTGAGTCGGGCGTCAAAACCCCTACCGGTTTCAAAGAAGCCTACAAACAATTCGTCGAAGGCGGCTGGCCAAGCCTGGCCCACGACGTGGCGCACGGCGGCCAAGGCCTGCCGGAATCCCTGGGCCTGGCCGTGAGCGAAATGGTCGGCACCGCCAACTGGTCGTGGGGCATGTACCCGGGCCTGTCCCACGGTGCGATGAACACCATCTCCGAGCACGGCACCCCCGAGCAGCAAGAGGCCTACCTGACCAAACTGGTGTCGGGCGAATGGACCGGCACCATGTGCCTGACCGAGCCACACTGCGGCACCGACCTGGGCATGCTGCGCACCAAGGCCGAACCTCAGGCTGATGGTTCCTATAAGGTCTCCGGCACCAAGATCTTCATCTCGGCCGGTGAACACGACATGGCCGACAACATCGTCCATATCGTACTGGCCCGCCTGCCGGACGCACCGGCCGGCACCAAAGGCATCTCGCTGTTTATCGTGCCGAAGTTCCTGCCCAACGCCGATGGCTCGATTGGCGCGCGCAACGCCGTGAGCTGTGGTTCCCTGGAACACAAGATGGGCATCCACGGCAACGCCACCTGCGTGATGAACTTCGACGCGGCCACCGGTTTCCTGATCGGCCCGGCGAACAAAGGCCTGAACTGCATGTTCACCTTCATGAACACCGCTCGTCTGGGTACCGCGCTGCAAGGCCTGTCCCATGCCGAGATCGGTTTCCAGGGCGGCTTGAAATATGCCCGCGATCGCCTGCAAATGCGCTCCCTGACCGGCCCGAAAGCACCGGACAAAGCCGCCGACCCGATCATCGTGCACCCTGACGTGCGCCGCATGCTGCTGACCATGAAGGCCTTCGCCGAAGGCAACCGTGCGATGGTGTACTTCACTGCCAAGCAAGTGGACATCGTCAAATACGGCACCGACGACGAAGCCAAGAAACAGGCGGACGGCCTGCTGGCCTTCATGACCCCGATCGCCAAGGCCTTCATGACCGAAGTCGGCTTTGAATCGGCCAACCACGGTGTGCAGATCTACGGCGGCCACGGTTTCATCGCCGAGTGGGGCATGGAGCAGAACGTTCGCGACAGCCGCATTTCGATGCTGTACGAAGGCACCACCGGCATCCAGGCCCTCGACCTGCTGGGCCGTAAAGTGCTGATGACCCAAGGCGAAGCGCTCAAGGGCTTCACCAAGATCGTGCACAAGTTCTGCCAGGCCAACGAAGGCAATGAAGCGGTCAAAGAATTCGTTGCACCGCTGGCTGCGCTGAACAAAGAGTGGGGCGAGTTGACCATGAAGGTCGGCATGGCCGCGATGAAAGACCGTGAAGAAGTGGGTGCCGCCTCGGTGGACTACCTGATGTACTCCGGTTACGCCTGCCTGGCTTACTTCTGGGCCGACATGGCGCGCCTGGCGGCCGAGAAACTGGCTGCCGGCACCACCGAAGAAGCGTTCTACACCGCCAAGCTGCAGACCGCGCGCTTCTACTTCCAGCGCATCCTGCCGCGTACCCGTACGCACGTGGCCACCATGCTGTCGGGCGCCAACAACCTCATGGACATGAAAGAAGAAGACTTCGGCCTGGCTTACTAAGCCTTACCGGGGTTCACTTGCAGAGCCGCCGCTCCCTTGCGGGAGCGGCGGTTTTTTTTACCCGATAAAAAACCACAGCGCAGCACTCAGGGATTACTGTCGGCTGCCGTTACAGTGATGGCAATGTGATACATGTTCGACGGGTTGTGTTTAACTGTCTGCATAAAGGCACAGTGCCATCATTTTTTGCGGGTCGGAGTTTTACCCTTGTCACGCGTGTCCGCTGTACGTTTCAGTCACTTTCTCCCTTCGTTGCTGCTCTTGCTGGCCGGGCTCTCGGCTGCGTACGTCAAGGACCTCAACGTCTTCTTCACCTCGCTGTTCAATGTATTGCCGACCCTGGTGCTGTTGCTCGGTGGTTCGTACTGCGCGGTGTACCGCCGCCAGCGTGAACTGTTCCTGATGATCACGGTGTACATCGTCTACTTCCTGCTCGATACCCAGACCGACTTCTACCGCGACAATGGCCGCGTGCGCGAAGACGCCGCGGTGGTGTTTCACCTGTGCTGCCTGCTGCTGCCGTTGTTGTTCAGCATCTACGCTCTGTGGCAGGAGAAGACCCACCTGTTTCGTGACTTCGTTGCCCGTGGCGCGGTGTTGCTGGCGGTCGGCAGCGTAGCGCTGGCGCTGGAGCAGAGTTATCCCCAGGCGGTGCTGAACTGGCTGGCGGAGATCCGCTGGCCGGCGCTGCATGGCACTTGGATGAGCCTGATCCAGTTGTCGTACCCGATGTTCCTGATCGGCTTCCTGACCCTGGCAGCGCAATACTGGTACCAGCCGCGCCCGCTGCATGCGGCGCAACTGGTGGGGTTGCTCGGCCTGTTCTGGATGTTGCCGCAGACGTTCATCCTGCCCTTCACCCTGAATATCATGTGCAGCCAGGTGATGCTGATGATCGCCGCCGGTGTGGCCCACGAGGCTTATCAAATGGCCTTCCGCGATGAGCTGACCGGCCTGCCGGGGCGTCGTGCGCTGAACGAGCGCATGCAGCGGCTGGGGCGCAACTATGTGCTGGCGATGAGCGACGTCGACCACTTCAAGCGCTTCAACGATACCCATGGTCATGACGTGGGCGACCAGGTATTGCGGCTGGTGGCGAGCAAGCTGTCCAAGGTCAACGGCGGCGGGCGCGCGTACCGCTACGGCGGTGAAGAATTCGCCGTGGTGTTCGCCGGCAAGACCCTGGATGAATGCATGCCGCACCTGGAGGAGATCCGCGAGATCATCGCCGACTACGACATCAAGCTGCGTCATTCGGACCGCCCCCAGGACGATCAGCAGGGTCGCCAGCGCCGTTCAGGCAGCGGCGCCTCCAGTGTCTCAGTGACCATCAGCATCGGCGTGGCCGAACGCCAGGCCGAGCAGCGCACGCCCGAGGAAGTGCTCAAGTCCGCCGACCAGGCGCTGTACGCCGCCAAGGGCGCGGGGCGCAACTGCGTGGTAGCGTCCGGGCAGACCCGGCGTGGCGCGGTGCGCATGGAGAGCGCTGCCGGTTGAGTGATGGCGGTGTATTCAGCGGTTCTACAGTGATTGTTCCGGGCGTTGGCCGGCGGTAGGTTGAAACCATCTGCTGACGGAGACATTGCCATGCCTGAGTACAAAGCTCCCCTTCGCGACATGCGCTTTCTGATCGACAACGTGTTTGATTTCCACGGCCACTACGCCGCATTGGGCGCCACCGATGCCAGCCCGGACATGGTCGCTGCGATCCTCGAAGAAGGCGCAAAATTCTGCGAGAACGTGCTCGCGCCGCTCAACCGCAGTGGCGACGAAGAAGGCTGCCATTTCGACAATGGCGTGGTCACCACGCCCAAGGGCTTCAAGGAAGCCTTCGCCCAGTACGTTGAGGGCGGCTGGCACGGCGTGGCAGCGGACCCGGCCTACGGTGGCCAGGGCTTGCCGCAGTCGCTCGGCCTGGTGCTGAGCGAGATGATCGGCTCCAGCAACACCTCCTGGGGCATGTACCCGGGGCTGACACACGGCGCGATGTCGGCGATCCACGCCCACGGCACCGCCGAGCAGAAAGACACGTTCCTGACCAAACTCACTGCGGGCGAATGGACCGGCACCATGTGCCTCACCGAAGCCCACTGCGGCACCGACCTGGGCCTGATCAAGACCCGTGCCGTGCCCCAGGCGGACGGCAGCTATGCGGTCACCGGCAGCAAGATCTTCATCTCGGCCGGCGAGCACGACATGAGCGCCAATATCATTCACCTGGTGCTGGCCAAGCTGCCGGATGCGCCGGCGGGCACCAAGGGCATCTCGCTGTTCATCGTGCCCAAGTTCCATGCCGACACAGGCGAGCGCAATGCGGTGCACTGCGGTTCCATCGAACACAAGATGGGCATCAAGGCGTCCGCTACCTGTGTGTTGAACTTCGATGGGGCCAAGGGTTTCCTGATCGGTGAGCCGAACAAGGGCCTCAACTGTATGTTCACCATGATGAACCATGCGCGCCTGGGCACCGGCATGCAGGGCCTGTGCAACGGCGAAGCGAGCTTCCAGGGCGCGATCAAGTACGCCAACGACCGTCTGCAAATGCGCTCGCTGACTGGCGCCAAGGCCCCGGACAAAGCCGCCGACCCGATCATCGTGCACCCTGATGTGCGCCGCATGCTGCTGACCATGAAGGCCTTCAACGAAGGCAACCGTGCGCTGACCTACTTCACCGCACAATTGCTCGACACCGCGCACCTGAGCAAGGACGCGGCGCAGCGTCAGGAGGCCGAAGACCTGCTGGCGTTCCTCACGCCCATCTGCAAAGCCTTTATGACCGACACTGGCCTTGAGGTGACCAACCACGGCATGCAGATCTTCGGTGGCCACGGTTACATCCGCGAATGGGGCATGGAACAACTGGCCCGCGATGCGCGGATTGCGCCGATCTATGAAGGCACCAACGGCATCCAGGCCCTCGACCTGCTGGGGCGCAAGGTGCTGGGCAGCCAGGGCAAGTTGCTGCGTGGGTTTACCAAAATCGTGCATAAGTTCTGTGCCGCGAATGCCGAGCACCCTCAGCTCAAGGGCTATGTGGCGCAACTCAATCAGTTGAACGGGGAGTGGGGTGAGCTGACCACGAAGGTCGGCATGGCCGCGATGAAGAACCCCGATGAAGTGGGCGCGGCGGCGGTGGATTACTTGATGTACAGCGGTTACGTGGTGCTCGCGTACCTGTGGCTGCGCATGGCGATCGCTGCCCTTGAACAGCCAGATGGCGATTTTGCCAAGGCCAAGTTGGCCACGTGCGAGTTCTACTTCAAGCGTCTACTGCCGCGTACGGCTACCCATCGCGCGGCCGTGGAAGCGGGCAGCGAATGCCTGATGAGTCTGCCTGCGGAGGCGTTTGCGTGGTAATGACTTAAAAATACCAATCAGTCACAAGTGGACCCTATGTGTCTGAAAAGTTGTTCGGGTACACTCTGAGCCTGTAAAACCGACTCTTACCGAATTACTTTTCACGTTCTCACGAGGTTTGCCATGGCTGATTACAAAGCGCCGCTGCGTGATATGCGCTTCGTCCTCAACGAAGTCTTTGAGGTCGCCACCACTTGGGCCCAGTTGCCGGCATTGGCAGACACCGTTGACGCCGAAACCGTAGAGGCCATCCTCGAAGAAGCCGGCAAGGTCACCGCCAAATCCATCGCCCCGCTCAGCCGTGGTGGCGATGAACAAGGTTGCCGTTGGGATAACACAGCGGTATTTACGCCGGACGGTTTTCCGCAAGCCTACAAAACCTACGCTGAAGGCGGTTGGGTGGGTGTAGGCGGCGACCCTGCGTTCGGCGGCATGGGCATGCCCAAGGCCGTGTCGGCCCAGGTCGAAGAGATGATCAACTCGTCGAGCCTGGCGTTCGGCCTGTACCCGATGCTGACCTCCGGCGCCTGCGTGTCGATCAACACCCACGCCAGCGAAGCGCTCAAGGCTGCTTATCTGCCGAAGATGTATTCCGGTGAGTGGGCCGGTTCCATGTGCCTGACCGAGGCCCACGCCGGGACCGACCTGGGGATGATCCGCACCAAGGCTGAGCCGCAGGCGGACGGCTCCTACACAGTCAGCGGCACCAAGATCTTCATCACCGGCGGTGAACACGACCTCACCGATAACATCATCCACCTGGTACTGGCCAAGCTGCCGGACGCGCCGGCGGGGCCCAAGGGGATTTCGCTGTTCCTGGTGCCGAAGTTCATGGTGAACACCGACGGCAGCCTGGGCGCACGCAATGCCGTGAGCTGTGGTTCCATCGAGCACAAGATGGGGATCCAGGCGTCGGCGACCTGCGTGATGAATTTCGACGAGGCCGTGGGTTACCTGGTGGGCGAGCCGAACCGTGGTCTGGCGGCGATGTTCACCATGATGAACTACGAGCGCCTGGGTGTCGGTATCCAGGGCCTGGCGTCCGGCGAGCGTTCCTATCAGAACGCCATCGAGTACGCCCGCGACCGCCTGCAAAGCCGTGCACCGACCGGCGCCCAGGCCAAAGACAAAATGGCCGACCCGATCATCGTGCACCCGGACGTACGGCGCATGCTGCTCACCATGAAGGCCGCCAACGAAGGTGGCCGTGCGTTCTCCACCTACGTGGCGACGCAACTGGACATCGCCAAGTTCAGCGACGACGCCGCTGCCCGCGAGCGTGCGGATAACCTGGTGGCACTGCTGACGCCGGTGGCCAAGGCGTTCCTGAGCGACCTGGGCCTGGAAACCACTGTGCTGGGCCAACAGGTATTTGGCGGCCACGGTTACATTCGTGAGTGGGGCCAGGAGCAACTGGTGCGCGATGTGCGCATCACCCAGATTTACGAAGGCACCAACGGCATCCAGGCCCTGGACCTGATGGGGCGCAAGATCGTCGGCAGTGGCGGGGCGTTCTACACCCTGTTTGCCGATGAGATCCGCGCGTTCATTGCCTCGGCGGGTGCCGAGCTGGCCGAATTCACCAAGCCGTTGGGCGCGGCGGTGGACAACCTGGATGAGCTGACCGCCTGGGTGCTGGACCGCGCCAAGGCCAACCCCAATGAAATCGGCGCGGCGTCGGTGGAGTACCTGCATGCCTTTGGCTACATGGCGTATGCCTATATGTGGGCTCGCATGGCCAAGGCCGCGTTGGGCAAGGAGTCGCAAGAAGACTTCTACGCCAGCAAACTGGGGACTGCGCGTTTCTACTTTGCGCGCCTGTTGCCACGCATCCACTCGCTGAGTGCGTCGGTAAAAGCCGGTAGCGAATCACTGTTTTTGCTGGATGAAGCCTTGTTCTAAGGGCTTGGAGGACGTGTAAGCATTCTCTTACATGACGTGCTGCTATTCGTCCTCTATCGCCATATTGGATCCACGGATAATCTACTTCACATGGACGTCGCGCAGGAAGCGCAAAGCAACAACACGGACACGTAGGATTCTGCCAGGACGGCGGAGTGAAATGGATGTCAGGGAAACAGTCTGCAAAGCCCCGCTTCGGCGGGGTTTTCTTTTGCCCGCGAAAAAGTCAGGCAGGCGCCTGCGGGGCATTCATCACGTCTTCCAGCAAGGTGCGCAGCAACGCCACCGTCGCCTGCTGGCGCTGCACATCGCGGCACACCAGACCGACTTTCAGCGGCACCCTGGGCTCACTCAAGGGCTTCCAAAGCAGCGCCTGGCTGTTGTGTTCATCCTGGGAGCGCCCCGGCAGCACCGTCGCCAGTTTTGTGTGAGGCAGGCTGTCGAGGATCCCCACCATGGTGTTGAGTTCCGCCTGGACCTGCGGGCGTCGCCCGAGGTTGGACAGTTGGCCCTGCCAGATCTGCCGCACCTGAAACTCTTCCCCCAACAGCAACATCGGCAACTCCGCGGCCTGCTTCAGTGAGACTTTCTTGAATTCCCGCAAGGGATGGTCTTCGGGGATGACCACCTTCAACTCATCTTCGTACAACAACACGCCGTGCAACCCCGGCTGGCGTGGCGGCAGGTAACTGATGCCGATATCCAGCGAGCCGTTGAGTAGCCGCCGCTCAATTTCGAGCCCGGTCAATTCGTAGATCTGCACCACCAAATGCGGCTGGGCCTTGCGCACGCGCTCGAGCATCTGCGGGACCAGGCTGGTGTGCACGGTTTGCAACACGCCGATGGCCAGCGTGCGCATCGCCTGGCCCTTGAAGTTGCGCAGGGCCTCAACTGCCTGTTGCATGCCATCGATCAGCGGCAAGGCGTGGTTGTACAGCGTATGCGCCGCCAGTGTCGGTAGCAGGCGCTTGCTGCTGCGTTCGAACAGACTCACATCCAGGTTCTGCTCCAACTGGCGAATCTGCTGGGACAGCGCCGGTTGGGAGATCGACAGACGCTCCGCAGCACGGCCTACATGGCCCTCCTCATACACCGCGACGAAATAACGCAGTTGCTTGAAATCCATAAGGTTTACTTATCGAAAAAGCTGGAAAATCGAAATGGCCGCTGGCCCCCGAGACGCCTAGTCTAGCGCCTATTCGCAGGGCTTACAGGGCCAGATCGGGCAATGAACAGCGTTTATATTGATGGCGTTTACATAGGCAAGGCAAAAAACCTCAAGGCAATGTTGGCACCTCGCACCGACCAAGGCCCAGTTGCTATTGGGGGCGAGCCATGAATCTATTCCGTCGCCCCGCGCCGAGCCTGGACGATTTAGTTCTGGAGACGCCCAGCGATAATCCTCCCAACGAATCCCTGATGCCCTCCGTCGCACGGCCGCCGCAAGTGTTCGTGCGCGGCCAGGGTTCCTGGCTCTGGGACAGTGACGACCGGGCCTACCTGGATTTCAGCCAGGGCAACGCAGCCAACAGCCTCGGCCACAGCCCACAGGTGTTGATCAAGGCGCTGGCCGACCAGACTCAGGCGCTGATCAACCCAGGCAACGGCTTGCATAACCGCGCTCAACTCAACCTTGCCGAGCGCCTGTGCCATCGCACCGGCAGTGACCAGGCCTACCTGCTCAACAGCGGCGCGGAAGCCGTTGAAGCCGCGATCAAGTTGGCGCGCAAATGGGGCCAACTGCATCGTGGTGGCGCTTACCGCATCATCAGCGCGAGCGGTGGTTGCCATGGTCGCAGTTTTGCGGCGATGTCGGCGTCGGCGGGCGAGAGTACCAATCGCTTCGAACCGCAACTGCCGGGCTTCAGCCATGTGCCCTTCAACGACCTGCCGGCCCTGCATGCCGCGGTCGACGCGCAAACCGTCGCCATCCTGCTGGAGCCGATCCAGGGCGCGGCCGGAGTGATCCCCGCGACGGAGCACTATCTCAAAGGGGTCGAGCGGCTGTGCCGTGAACTGGGGATCCTGCTGATACTCGACGAGGTGCAAACCGGCATAGGCCGCTGCGGCACCTTACTCGCCGAACAGCAATACGGCGTACGTGCGGACATCATCACCCTCGGCAAAGGCCTGGGTGGCGGTGTGCCCGTTGCGGCGCTGCTGGCGCGTGGTAAAGCCTGCTGTTTTGAAGTGGGCGAGCTGGAAGGCACCCATCACGGCAATGCGCTGATGGCATCGGCCGGGCTGGCGGTATTCGATACGGTGCTGGAGCACGGCTTTCTGGAACAGGTGCGTGAGTCCGGCCTTTACCTCGGCGAAGGCCTTGCCCGCCTGGCCTATCGCTACGACCACGGCCCGCTGCGCGGCCACGGCCTGATGTGGGGCCTGGCGCTGTCGGATGATTCTGCGGATGCGGTGGTAAAAGCGGCCCTGCACGAAGGCCTGATCCTCAACGCCCCACAGCCCGGCTGCCTGCGCTTCACCCCGGCTCTCACGGTGAGCAAAAGCAACATCGACGAAATGCTCCTGCGCCTGGCCCGTGCCTTCTCCCGCGTGCGCACCGCACAACTGCAATGCCGCAAGGGCATCGCTGTTTAACCCCTATTCCTGAACCGTCTCGCGGTCTACGCGACGCCTCCGGCCTGATTCTTTTGGCTGGGGGCGTTTTTTTGCCTGGATGGCCCAACGCCAGATCCCACTGAACCCTCACGAACGCCCAAGGTCGATTAGCTACACGGCTCACACGAGCCGATTTTCTGGAGCTGATCCCATGGATTTCATTCGTATCATCATCGCCATTCTGTTGCCGCCACTGGGTGTGTTCCTGCAAGTGGGTTTCGGCGGCGCGTTCTGGCTGAATATCCTGCTGACCCTGTGCGGCTACATCCCGGGCATCGTGCACGCGGTGTACATCATCGCCAAGCGCTGAGGCCGTCAGCCTTTGGCGATGAGCCGTGAGTTGCGCTCATTGCGAAAGGCCAGTTGCTCGATGGTCTGGGTGGCGTGCTCGGCCTCTTCCCGCGCTTGCAGGATGATGCCGTGCTGCTCGGACTTGCTGCAGACCGGGTCGGCATTGCTCGCGTCCCCCGTCAGCATGAAGGCCTGGCAACGGCAGCCGCCGAAGTCCTTTTCTTTTTCATCGCACGAACGGCACGGCTCGGGCATCCAGTCGTAGCCACGAAAGCGGTTGAAGCCGAACGAGTCGTACCAGATGTGCTGCATGCTGTGGTCGCGCACATTGGGAAATTGCACCGGCATTTGTCGGGCACCGTGACACGGCAGGGCGGTACCGTCGGGTGTCACGGTCAGGAAGATACTGCCCCAGCCGTTCATGCAGGCCTTCGGGCGCTCTTCGTAGTAGTCCGGTGTGACGAAGATCAGCTTGCACGGGTGACCTTCCGCTTCCAGCCGGTCGCGATATTCGTTGGTGATGCGTTCGGCGCGCACCAGCTGCTCCCGGGTCGGCAACAACCCCACCCGATTGAGCTGTGCCCAGCCGTAGAACTGGCAGGTGGCGAGCTCCACGAAGTCGGCCTCCAGCGCAATGCACAGTTCGATGATGCGGTCGATCTTGTCGATATTGTGCCGATGGGTCACGAAGTTCAGCACCATCGGGTAGCCGTGGGCCTTCACGGCCCTGGCCATTTCCAGCTTCTGTGCGAAGGCTTTTTTCGAGCCGGCCAGCAGGTTGTTCACCTGTTCGTCGCTGGCCTGGAAGCTGATCTGGATATGGTCCAGGCCGGCTTTCTTGAAGTCGCTGATCTTCTGCTCGGTGAGGCCGATGCCCGAGGTGATCAGGTTGGTGTAGAACCCCAGTTTGCGCGCTTCAGCGATCAGCTCGGCCAGGTCCTGGCGCACTAGCGGTTCACCGCCGGAAAACCCCAGCTGCGCGGCCCCCATCTCGCGGGCTTCGCGAAACACCTTGAACCACTGCTCGGTCGTCAGCTCCTTGCCCTGCTCGGCAAAGTCCAATGGGTTGGAGCAGTACGGGCACTGCAACGGGCAGCGGTAGGTCAGCTCGGCCAGCAACCACAGCGGCAGGCCGATGGCCGGCTTTTCAGGCAAGGGTGATCCAGTGCTCAGCACGGGCGACCTCCATGAATTGCTCGATGTCTTCACCGAGCTCAGGCACACCAGGAAATTGTTTCTCCAGCTCGGCGATGATGGCCGCCACGTCGCGCTCGCCGTCGATCAAACCACCGATCAATGCGGCGCTGTCGTTGAGCTTGATCATGCCTTCGGGGTAGAGCAACACGTGGCCTTTTTGCGCCGGCTCATACTGGTAACGGTAGCCTGGGCGCCAGGTCGGTTTCTTGCTGCGGTCAAAGCTCATAGGGTGATCCCTTTATGCCACACCCGCTGCTCGGTCACGCTGTGATATGGCGGGCGCTTGAGTTCATAGGCCATGCTCATGGCATCGAGCATGCTCCACAGGATGTCGAGTTTGAACTGGAGAATCTCCAGCATGCGCTCCTGGCCTTCACGAGTGGTGTAGTGCTGCAGGGTAATTGCCAACCCGTGTTCCACATCGCGGCGGGCCTGGCCCAGGCGGGTGCGGAAATATTCATAGCCGGCCGGGTCGATCCAGGGGTAATGCTGCGGCCAGCTATCGAGGCGCGACTGGTGGATCTGCGGCGCGAACAGCTCGGTCAGCGAGCTGCTGGCGGCTTCCTGCCAACTGGCGCGACGGGCGAAGTTGACGTAGGCGTCTACCGCGAATCGTACGCCAGGCAGTACCAACTCCTGCGAGCGTAGTTGGTCGGGGTCGAGGCCCACCGCCTGGCCCAGGCGCAGCCAGGCTTCGATGCCGCCGTCCTCACCGGGGGCGCCATCGTGGTCGAGCAGGCGCTGGATCCACTCGCGACGGATCTCACGGTCCGGGCAGTTGGCCAGGATCGCGGCGTCTTTGAGCGGGATATTCACCTGATAATAGAAACGGTTGGCGACCCAGCCCTGGATCTGCTCGCGGGTGGCGCGGCCTTCGTACATCGCCACGTGATACGGGTGATGGATATGGTAGAAGGCGCCCTTGGCCCGCAGGGCGGCTTCGAATTCGGCGGTGGTCAATGGCGTGTCAGTCATCTCGTCAGCTCCTACAATTCAATGCTCATGCCGTCGTAAGCCACTTCGACATTGCGCCGCACCAGCTCCGCTCGCTCGGGGGAGTCTTCATCGAGGATCGGGTTGGTGTTGTTGATGTGGATAAGCACCTTGCGCTGCTCGGGCAACTGTTCCAGCACTTCAAGCATGCCGCCGGGGCCGTTTTGCGCCAGGTGGCCCATTTCGCGGCCGGTGCGGGTGCCAACGCCACGGCGCTGCATTTCATCGTCATCCCACATGGTGCCGTCCACCAGAAGACAGTCGCTGCCGGCCATGATCTCCAGCAATGGCGCGTCGACCTTGCCCAGGCCCGGGGCGTAGAACAGCTTGCCGCCGGTGCGCAGGTCTTCGACGATCAGGCCGATGTTGTCGCCGGGGTGCGGGTCGAAGCGGTGTGGCGAGTAGGGTGGGGCTGCGCTGCGCAGGGGCAGCGGGGTGAAGCGCAGATTGGGGCAGGCCGGGATGGTGAAGCTGGCGTCCAGCTCGATGCGGTTCCAGGCCAGGCCGCCATTCCAGTGGGTGAGCATGCTGAACAGCGGGAAACCGGTGCTGAGGTCTTCATGGACCATGTCGGTGCACCACACCTGGTGCGGGCAGCCTTCGCGCAGGCTCAGCAGGCCGGTGGTGTGGTCGATCTGGCTGTCCATCAGGATGATCGCGCTGATGCCGGTATCGCGCAGGGCGCGGCCGGGTTGCATCGGTGCAAAGCCCTGGAGTTGCGCGCGGATATCCGGCGAGGCATTGCACAGCACCCAATTCACGCCATCGTCGGAGATCGCGATGGACGACTGGGTACGCGCCTGGGCCCGCAGGCTGCCATCACGAAAACCCGCGCAGTTCACGCAGTTGCAGTTCCACTGCGGGAAACCACCGCCGGCGGCGGAACCTAGAATCTGGACAAACATGGCAGCTCCATCAAGCTCAAAACAAAAACGCCCCGGGCGAACCGAGGCGTTGTAGTACCCAGCGGATTAACGGCTGGCGAAGTACATGGTTACTTCGAAACCGATGCGCAGATCAGTGTAAGCAGGTTTGGACCAGGTCATATTCTTACTCCTACGAAGGGATGGGACGTTTACTACCAAGTAATACATATAGTCCACCTCCAGTCGGAGATGTTCAGATGTGTGCGTGGGAATATTACTCAATTCTTTTCAAGTTAGCGCTGTCTTGAGGGAGAAAGCCTTTTGCAGGGGCGGCAATGATCACCCTGCCGCTTGCCACGCAGTCGAGATGCGCGGGCCGTTGGCGATGCAGCGCCAGCCGCCTGCGGCGTCGTTTAATTGTTGCGCGGCATGCTGCAATGCTTCGCGGGTACAGGTTTGGATCCGGGCTTGAAGTTGAACCAGGTAGTCCGACGGATGGCCCGCCAGATGGGCATGCCACAGCAGTTCGGCGGCTTGGGCGTTGGGCAGCGTCCGTACGCAGAACTGCTCGGCCAACGCCAGGTTGCCCAGGTCGTCGCTGCGGTCGATCAGCGCCGGCAGTTGCTTGAGGAAGGTGTTCAGGTGATCGGCGATGCCCGACAGGGACAGGCCAGGGGATTGCACACCGAACAGCAGGCCGGTCTGGCCGTTTATCTGTCGGATGCCACTGAACACGGCGTAGCCGATTTGCAGCTCTACCCGCAGGCGCTGGTAGAACGGCGCCTGGAGCAGATGGCCGAGTAGTCGCCATGCGGCTTCGTCCGCCAAGGATTGGCTTGGCGTTGGACAAAACAGCAGCAACGCGGCTTCGTTTGAGTCGGTTTCCACCTCATGCCAGATACGTTGGCCGCTCAGGGATGGCGCGACGTGATTGAGGCTCGCGGGTTGCCCCGGCAGGCGGGCCGCAGCAGTTTTGATCAAGGCTTCATGGGGGGTAGAGAAACCCAGCCCCAGGCCGTGCCAACGTGCGGAGTCCCACGAGGCTGGTTCGGACGTGGTCGAGGTGCAGCAAGCGGGCAGCGTCTTGAGCAATTCGCGGATGGCGATCATGGGCGGCGCGGCGGCTTGTGCCTCTTGCGGCTCGCCCAGGCGTTGCGCCAGCACTTCCAGAACTGCTGGGATCGGCTCCTGTAGCCCGACCATTTTCACCCGCCAGTGACTGCCCAGGTTTTCGAACGACACGTCGACACCCGCCTGGCGTGCATTGTCGCGCAACGATTGCAAAGCGTTTTCCGGGTGTGGCGGAGCTGATTGCCATTGCAGATACAATGCTCCTTCGTTGCTGTCGTCCGCCAATGCCTGGCTGAAGGTCAACGCCGATGCATCCCGACGCCCTCTGGAGCGATCCTGGGCAAACGTGCGCAAGCCTCGGTGGGCGCTGGTCTGGCCGCGGATCAGGCCGGCGCGTTCTTCCTTGATCGTCGGACGCAGGAAGGGGTTGTTCGGCGGCAACTGCCAAGTGAGTGTGGAGGGCGGCAGGTGCAGCGAATCCAGCATGGCCTTGAGGGCGGCGACATCCAGTTCCGACAGGCCTTGGTTGTCGTTTCGGGCCAAGGCCAGAGCGCCTTGGGTCTGTTGTTGGCGAACGGCCAGCAGTGCGAATTCTTCGCGCAACGCCGTCCAGTCGCTATGTGCGAAAAAGGCCAGCCAGTCGTACAGCAACGCCTCGACGTGTGTCGCCGATTCAGCGGGACCACTGAGTGTAAAGTCGATAGCCAGCACCGCTTGCCCAGCGAAGTGATACAGCACCGACGCCTGCAGTGCGCTCGCCAGTTGCTGCGCTTTCAGCTCCGCCAGCAAGCCACCGGGTGCCGAAGCGTTAAGCCAGGTGCAGAGGAATGCCAGTGCTTCCCGGGGTGCATTGCACGTGATGACCTGATGCAGGTGATCATTGGCGATGTGCCGATAGCGCTGGGCTTGCCCCGGCATCAAGGGCGGTGGCGCGGATTGCACACGCGGAAGTCCTGAGATCAGGTGCTCACTGAACCGCTGTGCCAAGCCTTCCAGTGCCTCCAGCGATTGTGGGCCGGCCAGGCTCAAGGTCATCTGCCCACTCTGATAGAACTGCGTATGAAATTCCCGCAAGGCTTGCTGAAATGTCTCATGCTCTACTGGCAGGCTGTCGCGGTTGCCCGCATGGAAACCCCGCAGCGGATGATCCGACGCCAGGCCTTCCAGTAGTGCCACTTGCTGTTGTGCCGTTGCATCCTGGGACCAGGCGATAAACTCCGCGTGCAGCACCTCGCGCTCACGCAGTTGGTCCTCCAGCGCCAGGCGCGGATGGGTCAGCATGTCGGCCAAGCGCTCCAGGCCCCCGGCAAACGTGGCCGCCGGTAGTTCAAAGAAAAAGTCCGTAGTGCGCTCACGGGTGCTGGCATTGACCTGGCCTCCATGGCGTTGCACGTAGGCCATCAACCCTTCGCTTGTGGGAAAACGCTCGGTCCCGAGGAACAGCAAATGCTCCAGGAAATGCGCCAGTCCCGGCCATGCCAGTGGCACGTCGTGGCTGCCGGCCGCCACCCTCAGCACGGCCGCGCAACGCTTTAACCGTGGGGCGTGATGCAAGGAAACCCGCAAGCCATTGGCCAGGGTCAGGTGAAGGTAATGAGGGTGGGCCGGCGCAGGCATGGGCACTTCCGAAACAGAGAATGTGCCTATGCTAGCAAACCGGCTGGATCAGGGCTTGTGCAGCGCGCCGTACAACTCGGGGCGGCGATCTTGCAGGTAGTGATTGGCACTGCGGGCGTCGAGGAGCGATTGGCGCTCCAACTCCCCGACGATCAGCGCTTCGTCCAGGCCGGCCTGGGCAATACGCTGGCCATTCGGCGCGGCAATGCTGCTCTGCCCGCAGTACTGGATCTCGCCTTCATGCCCGCAGTAATTGGCGTAGGCCACATAACACTGGTTTTCAAAGGCCCGCGCCCGCACGGTGACATCGGCGACAAAATCGAACGGCACCATGTTGGCAGTGGGCACCAGGATCAGCTCAGCGCCAGCCAGGGCCAGGCGCCGGGTGTTTTCCGGGAACTCCAGGTCATAGCAGATCAGGAAACCGAGCTTCCAGCCGTTGAGTTCTACCAGTGGGAAATCATCCTCACCGGCGCTGAACATCGAATGGTCCAGATCACCAAACAGATGGGTCTTGCGGTAGTTGCACAGGCGCTGGCCATGGGCGTCGATCAACTGTACGGCGTTGTAGATCTGGCCATCTGCGGCCCGCTCAGGGTAGCCGTACAGAATCGCCAGCCCGGCGCTTTTGGCCAGTTCGGCAATGGCCTGCGCCGACGGCCCGTCCTGCGTCTCGGCCAAGGCGCCAACGGCCTCGGCACCGATGTTGTAGCCGCTCAGGAACATCTCCGGCAGCACCAGCACATCGGCATCGGATGCCTCGTGCGCCAGTTGGTGCAGGCGCTTGAGGTTGCCGGCCACATCCAGCGGCAGCGACGGGCATTGGTACAGGGCGACGCGCATGTTCAACTCCTTAATCCGCCAGGGCAATCGGCCCGATTTCATCGAACACATCACCCGGCCCCGGGTTCTCGGGGTGAGTGCTGCCGCCGAAGTGGGTCATGATGCCCCACACGGCGTTCAGTGAGGTTTGCACCGCGCCCTCCACCCAGGCCGGCGTCCAGGACACATCATCACCAGCGATAAAAATCCCACGTTGTTCGGCGGGCATGTCCTTCTGCATGAAGTGTGCATACATGCGCTGGTTATAGCGATAGTGCCCCGGCAACGCGCCCTTGAAGGCCCCGAGGAAGTGCGGGTCGGCTTCCCAGGACACGGTGATTGGATCGCCGATAATGCGTGCCTTGATATCGACTTTCGGGTAGATCTTTTTCAGCGCGTCGAGGGCAAGTTTCACCCGCTTGTCGATGGGCTGCGGCAGCATTTTCAGGGCGTCGCTCATCCACGAGTACGACAGGCAGATCACCCCCGGCTTGTCGTCGCCGTTATCGAACAGGTAGGTGCCACGGGTCAGGCGGTCGGTGAGGGTCATGCTCATCAGGTCACGGCCGGTTTCCGGGTCTTTGTCCTTCCAGAACGGACGGTCGACCATCACAAAGGTTTTCGATGATTGCATGTAGCGTGTGCGGTCCAGGGCCATCCACATTTTTTGCGAGAACAGGCTTTCGTCGCATTCGATCTGGGTGGTCAGCAGCCAGCTCTGGCAGGTGGTCAGCACGGCGGAGTATTCGCGGGTGTCGCCATAGTTGTCGGTGACGGCAAAACGGCCATCGGCGGCATGGGCGATACGTTTGACGCCCGCGCGTGGCGCGCCGCGATGCAGTGAACTCAGGCTGGTGCCGGCCGGCCAGTGGGCGCAGCGCTCCGGTACATGGCGCCAGATGCCCATCGGCACCTGGGCTACGCCGCCGACCACCAGGTGTTGGTGGTCGTCGCAGTTGGTCATCACCACGCGGAAGATTTCCAGCATCGAATTGGGGAAGTCAGAGTCCCAGCCGCCGGTGCCGAAACCCACCTGGCCGAAGACTTCACGGTGCAGGAACGACAACTTGGCGAACGCCTTGGAGGTGGCGACGAAGTCGTAGAAGGTGCGGTCGTCCCACAGCGGCACCAGCTTGTTCCACAGCTCCTTGAGGCGCGGCACGTCGCGGTCGCGGATGGCCTGCTGGATATCACCGAACTGCGAACCGGCTTCCAGCGCATCGGCCCAGGCGTCCGCGACTTCCTGGAACAGTACCGGCAAGTCGGAGAGCTTTTGCGCGTAGTGGGTCTGGCCTTCAAGGTCGATGACCGTGCTGCCGGAGGCCGGGGTCAGCGGGTTGGGGAAAGGTTTGGTTTCCAGGCCGAGCTTGTCCACATAGTGGTAGAACGCCGTCGACGACACCGGAAAGCGCATGCCGCCCAACTCGGCGATGATACCTTCGGCGCCTTCAAAGGCCTGGGAGCGCAGGCGGCCGCCCATTTTCGAGGCTTCGTACACCACCGGCTTGAGGCCCAGCTTCATCAGTTCGTAGGCGGCCACCAGACCCGCGATGCCGGCGCCGACGATCGCCACTTCGGCGCCGTGGTGGGCGGCGGGGATGCTGCCCAGGCCTGCCGGGTGTTCGATCCAGTCATCAAAGGCAAACGGGAAGTCCGGGCCAAAGATGGTGACGGGCTTTTTACCGTCTGCAGGGTGGCGATTGTTTTTGTTGAAGGTGTTCATGGCTGACCTGGCTGATGACCCGACGGGGCACGACCCGCTGAGTATAGGAAAAGATGGCAGCCAGTTTAGGGAGCGCGGCGTTCGTTAATAAGACGCAAAGTGTCGTCGGATTGAACTTTTTTTAGTCAGAATGACGAAACTGTTGGTCAGATTGGTTGACCGCGATCCAGTTTGTTACTGAGGATGATCGACGTGGTGGTTTTCTCCACGCCGTCGACGCTGCCGATCTGGTCCAGCAGTTGGTCCAACTGCTCCGGCGAATCCGTGCGCAGCCAAGCCACGTAATCAAACTCTCCACTCACCGCGCACAACTGCTGCACCTGGGCCATGGCACTCAACCGGCGCAACACTTCTTTGCCCGAGCGTGCCTGTACGGTGATGCCCACATAAGCCTGCAAACCACCATCGACCACCCGCTGCCCGAGGCGCACGCCATAACCGGTGATCACCTGGGTTTTCTCCAGGCGTGCCAGGCGTGACGTCACTGTGGTGCGCGCGATGCCCAACTGCCGGGCGAGCATGGCCACGCTTTCGCGGGCGTTGATCTGCAGGGCGGCGATCAGTTGGCGGTCGATTTCATCTAGGGCAGGCAAGGCGAGGGCTCCGGTACGGGGGCAATGGGTTGGCATCTTACAGGTTGGCGCTGGCGAGCAGGCAGCGGGTAAACAGTTGCGGCACGGGCAGCTGGCGTTGACTGTAGCGGCTCAGCAGGATGATTTCGCGGTAAAAGGTCCGGCTGCCCAATGGGATGACTCGCACGTTGGGCGAGCGTTCCAGCCACAACCCGGCCTGAGGAATCAGCGATACGCCCAGGCCGCATTCGACCATCTTGACGATGGCCTCCAGCTCATCCAGCTCCAATGCTACCTGCACGTCAAGTTTATGTTCCTTCAGGAATCGGCTGACCAGGCGACCGCCAAATGAAGTGCGGTCATAGCGCACATGGGGCTGCGTCGCCAGCAACTGCAACGGGTTATCACCCGCCAACGTGTGAGGCACGATCAGCGCGAACGGCTCCTTGCGCAGCACCTGCACGTGCAGTTCCTTGGGCAGGTCGAAGGGCGGGCGGATGATGATCGCCGAGTCCAGCTCACCGGCGTCCACCCGGCTCAACAACTCCAGGGACACGCCCGGTATCAACTTGCACTCCACCGTCGGTGCCGCCTGACGCAAACGCACCAGCGCCTGGGGTAGCAGGCCGGTCTGCGCGGTGGTGATGGCACCCACTTTCAGTTCGCCCCGGTACTCGTTGGCATGCACGGGTACGGCCATGCGGTTGAAGGTTTCCAGTATCTCCCTGGCCAACGGCAAGGCACGCAAACCGGCTGCATTCAACGTGGCCTGGCGCCCGGTACGATCGAACAACTGCACGCCAAGCGCCTGCTCCAATTGACGAATCTGCGCACTGACCGCCGACTGCGTCAGCCCGATATGCATGCCCGCCGCCGCAAACGTGCCGTGACGGGTTACCGCAATAAAGGTCTTCAATTCGCGCAGCATGGGCGTCTCGATTGATCGAAATAATTTGAGCTCGGCGCAAAAACTATCGTCTTTTCATCGTCAGGAGCAAGGCTAAACTCGTGGGACTTAATGCCCACAGAGGTTTGACCTGATGACACTCGCACCTTTTCACCTGGCAATTCCGGTATACGACCTCGCCGCTGCGCGGCATTTCTACGGTGAAGTCTTTGGCCTTGAAGAGGGGCGTTCCAGCGAACACTGGGTAGATTTCAACTTCTTCGGGCATCAGTTGGTCATTCACGAACACCCGAAAACCGCCTCCCAGGAGTTAGCCCACACCAACGCAGTCGACGGCCACAACGTACCCGTGCCGCATTTTGGCGTGGTGCTGGGCTGGGAAGATTGGCACGCCTTGGCGCAGCGGCTGCAGGCCAGGGAAACTCGGTTTGTGCTGGAACCACATATTCGGTTCAAGGGGCAGGTGGGGGAGCAGGCGACGTTGTTTCTGTTTGATCCGTGTGGGAACGCGCTGGAGTTCAAGGCGTTCAAGGATATTGGGCAGTTGTTTGCGAAGTGAGGCGGCCAGACACACGAAAGCCGCGCAATGCGCGGCTTTCTTGTTTGGTGGGCCCAGTAGGACTTGAACCTACGACCAATGGATTATGAGTCCACTGCTCTAACCAACTGAGCTATAGGCCCTGTAACAGGTCGCGGATTATAACGATGGTTTCCCCGCTGTGCCATCCGAAAAATCCTCAATGCTTATACGAAGAAACGTAGCAGCAAAAAGCTCCGGCGGTAGCGGCAGGCTGACGATGTAGCCTTGCATCTGTTCGCAGCCTTCCGCAGCGAGGAAGGCCTGCTGTGCGGGGTTCTCCACGCCTTCGGCGATGATGGTGAATTGCATGCTGTGGCCCAGGGCGATGATGGCGCGCACAATGGCGGCGTCGTGGGGGTCGTCGGGCAGGCCGCGGACGAAGGATTGGTCGATCTTCAGGTAATCCAGGGGCAGGCGCTTGAGGTAGCTGAGGGAGGAGTAGCCGGTACCGAAGTCATCGATTGCCAGTTGTACGCCGAGGTCTTTGAGTTGGTGCAGCACCTCCAGCGCTTCTTCGGCCTGGCTCATGATGAAGTTTTCGGTGATCTCCAGTTGCAGGCAGCCCGGGTCGAGTCGGTAGTCGCGCAATAGCTGTTCGATGCGCGCCAGCAAGCCGGGGTGACGCAGTTGGGCGCCGGCCAGGTTCACCGACAGTGGGCCGAACTCGTCGAAGGTGCCTTGCCAGGTGTGCAGTTGTCGGCAGGCCTGTTCCAGCACCCAATCACCGATCTGCAGGATCATGCCGTTCTCTTCGGCGAGGGCGATGAAGTGTTCGGGCGGTACGTCGCCAAACGTGGGGTGATGCCAGCGGATCAATGCTTCGGCACCGATCAGTTCCTGGGTGATCAGGCTCCGTTTCGGCTGGTAGTACAGGGTCAGTTCGTTGCGCTCGATGGCGCGGCGCAGTTCATGTTCCAGCGCCACGCGCTCGTTGGCCTGGGCGGTGAGGTCGCGGGTGTAGCTTTCGACCCGGTTGCGCCCCTTGGCCTTGGAGCGATACATCGCGGCGTCGGCATTCTTGACCAGGGTGGCGACGTCGGTGCCGTCCTGCGGGTATAGGCTGGTGCCGATGCTGGCGCTGATAAAGAACTCGTGCTCGCCGGCCTGGAACGGCGGTGTAAAGCAGGCCAACAGCTTATTCGCCAGGTATTCGGCGTCACTCGCGTGTTGCAGGCCTGGGAGCAGGATGATGAATTCGTCGCCGCCCAAGCGTGCCACGGTGTCGATGTCGCGCAGTTGCTCCTTGAGGCGGACGGCGATGTCTTTGAGCAGCAGGTCGCCGATCGGGTGGCCGAGGCTGTCGTTGATGTGTTTGAAGCGGTCCAGGTCAAGAAACAGCACGGCGCCCTGTTTGCCGGTTTCCTGGTGACCGTTGAGGGCGGCCTGCAGTCGGCTTTCGAACAGCGTGCGGTTGGGCAGGCCGGTCAATGGGTCGTGATGCGCCTGGTAGTCGAGACGGGCCTGGGCTAGTTTGAGGCTGGAGATGTCGGCGAACACCGCGACGAAGTGCGTGATCAACTGGTCGCGGTTGCGCACGGCACTGATGGTCAGCCAACTGGGGTACAACTCGCCGTTCTTGCGACGGTTGGAAATCTCGCCTTGCCAATGCCCCTGGGCGGTCAATTGATGCCACATCGCCGCATAAAACGCGCTGTCATGCAGCCCGGAAGCGAGTAAGCGCGGGGTATTGCCGAGGGCTTCGGCCTCGCTGTAGCCGGTGATTTCACTGAAGGCACGGTTGACGGCGCTGATGTTCTGCCGGGTGTCGGTGATCAACACCCCTTCGGCTGTGCTCTCGAACACGGTGGCAGCTTGTTGCAGTTTTTCCTGCATCAGTTGGCGTTCGGTGATGTCTCGGGCGATGGTCAGCATGCAGTCGTCATCGCCAATCGGCAGTGGGCGGCTGGATAGCTCGCACAGGCGAATCTGACCATCGCTGCGGCGTATGTGGCAGATGAAGTCGCGCACAAAGCCATCGCGCTGCATCAGTTCGAGCATGTGTTTGCGTTCGTTGAGGTCGACCCAGATGCCCAGGTCCAAGGTGGACTGATCGACGGAGGCGGCGCTGTTGAAACCTGTGATCCGGCTGAAACCATCGTTCACTTCTATCAGCAGGCCATCGCGCTGGCGGCTCAACAGCAAGCCGTCGGGGGAGGCGTGGAAGGCCTTGGCGAATTTCTCCTCGGAGGTTTGCAGCTGTTGCTGGGTTTCCTTGAGTTGGGTGATGTCGCGCACCACCACCACGATGGCCTCTGTAGTGTCGAGTTGAAACGGCTCGGCGGAAATCAGCCCGGTGAAGGCTTGGCCATTGCTGCGCAGAAAGGGCATTTCCAGGTTGCGGATGCTGGTGGTCTGCAACCGCTGCAGCAGATCGGGGCCTGCGCCCTGGATGCCCCAGATGTTCAGCTCGGTAGCGGTTTTACCCACGACCTGTTCGGCTGTCAGCCCGACCTGGTCCTCGAACGCTTTGTTCACCTCCAGCAGGCAGCCGTCGGACAGCCGTGCAATCACCAGGATGTCCGGGCATTGCTGGAACACCGAGGCGAACTTCTGCTCAGACAGTTGCAGGGCCTCTTCGGTGCGCTTTGCCTCACTGATGTCGATCATCAAGCCGCGCAGCACGGGCTCATGGCCGTGCTCGATCAGGCTGACGATGTCACGCACCCACAAGCAACGGTTGTCGGCGGTGATGACCCGGTAATCAACGCTGTGGTCACGGTTGGCGCGGGTTTCGCGTTGGCAGTAGGATTCGGTGCGAATCAGGTCGGCGGGGTGAATGATGTTGCGCCAGAAGCCCGGAATCAGCCAGTGGGCCCGTGGGTAACCCAGCAGTTCCTCAGCGTGGGGTGATACATAGCTGTAGGTGAAGTCGGTGACGCTGGCTTCCCAGGCAATCGCGGACAAGCTCTCCACCAGGCCGCGATAGTGGTACTCGCTGCTGCGCAGTTCCTGTTCGAGGGCTACGCGGCGGGAGATTTCCGAACTGAGCCGGCGATTGATCCGGATTACCACGGCCAGTACGGTGCTCAGCAGCAACACGGCGGGCAGGCCGTAAGTCAGCAAGTCGGTCCAGAAGGTGCGATGGTCGGTAAAGCTGCCGACCCAATGTTGCTGGATCGCGTCGGTTTCCTGCGGGCTAAGGTCGGCCAGTACCTTGTCGAGGATGCCCACCAGCATTTTGTTGTCGCGTGGTACGCCCATCGCCAACTGATAGCGGTAGGGCGTTTCGCCGCTGACGTACAAACCGTCGAGCTTGAGTTGGCGCAGGCTCCAGACGCTTGAGGCGAGGTCGCCGACGACCGCATCCACTTCGTCCGTGGCCAAGGCTTGCAGCGTCGAACTCACATTCGGCATGGCCACCAGGTTGAGGTCGGGATGGTGCGTGCGCAGCAGTTCATGGGGCGCGTAGTTTTCCACCACGGCAATCTTCAGCCCGTAGAGATCCTTCAGGTTGCGCGGTTTGGCCCCGCCTTCGTGGGCCAGGATGACGATGGGGAAGTCCAGGTACGGGCGAGTGAACGCCATGTAGCCTTGGCGTTCGGGTGTGGACATGATGCCGGGCAGCAGGTCGAGCTGGTTGTTGCGGGCCAGCTCCAGTACCGCGCTCCAGTTCACCGGTTCGATCAGCTTGACCCGTATGCCCAGGCGATCCTGGATCAGGCGCACGTAATCCGCCGCCAAACCTTGGTAGCGACCTTCTTCGTCACGGTACTCAAAGGGTGGCCATGACGCGTCCACCCCCAGGCGCAGCTCCTGATGGTCCGCCAACCAGCCACGCTCATCATCAGTGAGAGTCAACGCGCCAGCCGTTGCGGTCCAGGTCAGCAGCGACAGCAGTAACACAGTCGGCAATCTGGGCATAACGGTCTCGTTATGGCACGGGGAATGTTTCGAGTGTAGACGGGCATTGCGGGGGAGGGGCGTTGCGAGGGATTTTATCTATACAAAACAAAACCCCCGGCCTGGGCCGGGGGTTCTGGTGTCACTCGTCGAGGAAGGAGCGCAGATGCTCGCTTCGCGTCGGGTGGCGCAACTTGCGCAGCGCCTTGGCTTCGATCTGACGGATCCGCTCGCGGGTCACGTCAAACTGCTTACCGACTTCCTCAAGGGTGTGGTCGGTATTCATGTCGATGCCGAAACGCATGCGCAGTACCTTGGCTTCACGGGCAGTGAGGCCGGACAGTACGTCGCGAGTCGCTTCTTTAAGACTCTCAACGGTGGCGACATCGATTGGCGACTGCATGGTCGAGTCTTCGATGAAGTCACCCAAGTGGGAGTCTTCGTCATCACCGATCGGGGTTTCCATGGAGATCGGCTCTTTAGCGATCTTCAATACCTTGCGGATTTTATCCTCAGGCATTTCCATGCGTTCGCCCAGCTCTTCCGGGGTCGGTTCGCGACCCATTTCCTGCAACATTTGCCGGGAAATACGGTTGAGCTTGTTGATCGTCTCGATCATGTGCACCGGAATACGGATGGTGCGGGCCTGGTCGGCAATCGAGCGAGTGATCGCCTGACGGATCCACCAGGTGGCATAAGTCGAGAACTTGTAGCCGCGACGGTATTCGAACTTGTCCACAGCCTTCATCAAGCCGATGTTGCCTTCCTGGATCAGGTCGAGGAATTGCAGGCCACGGTTGGTGTACTTCTTGGCGATGGAGATCACCAGACGCAGGTTGGCTTCAACCATCTCTTTCTTCGCGCGGCGGGCCTTGGCCTCGCCGATCGACATGCGACGGTTGATGTCCTTGATCTCGGCGATCGTCAGACCGGTTTCGGTCTCAAGCGCAGTCAGCTTCTGCTGGCAACGGATGATGTCCGGCTGCAGGCGACCAATGGCTTCAGCGTATTTCGCCTTGCCTTTGGCCAGTGCGTCGGTCCAGCTTTCGTCTACTTCGTTGCCCGGGAACTGGCGCAGGAAGTCGGCACGCGGCATGCGGGCATCACGCACGCACAGTTGCATGATTGCGCGTTCTTGGGCACGCAGACGCTCCAGGGCACTGCGAACACGCTCAACCAGGCCTTCGAATTGCTTCGGCACCAGCTTGATCGGCATGAACAGCTCTGCCAGGGCCACCAGCTCGGCAATTGCCTGCTTGTTGGCGCGACCGTGCTTTTTCAGGGCCTTGCGGGTGATTTCCATTTGATCGGAAACCGCACCGAAACGCTGGGCAGCGATGATCGGGTCCGGACCGCTTTCGACTTCGTCTTCATCGTCGCCGCTGGCTTCAGCGTCGTCGTCTTCGGAGTCGTCGTCCGCTTTCGCAGCCTTGGCATCGACAGGCGGCGGTACTTCGGCGGCAGGCGGCGCAATGCCGTCATCCGGGTCGATATAGCCGCTCAGGACGTCGGACAGGCGACCACCTTCGGTGGTGACGCGGGTGTACTCGGAGAGAATGTGGTCAACCGTGCCTGGGAAGTGCGCGATTGCGCCCATCACTTCACGGATACCCTCTTCGATACGCTTGGCGATTTCGATTTCGCCTTCGCGTGTCAGCAGCTCGACGGTACCCATTTCACGCATATACATGCGCACAGGGTCGGTGGTACGACCGATATCGGTCTCCACAGCAGCCAGCGCGGCGGCCGCTTCTTCTGCGGCAGCCTCGTCGGTATCGGCGTCCGCCAGCATAAGGGAATCCTTATCTGGCGCAGCTTCGAATACGTTGATCCCCATGTCGTTAATCATGCGGATGATGTCTTCCACCTGCTCTGGATCTGAAATATCCTCAGGCAGGTGGTCGTTGACCTCCGCGTAAGTCAGGTAACCCTGCTCACGACCGAGAACGATCAACTCTTTGATACGTGACTGCTGTTGCGCTTTTCCGGACATAACACCCTATCCACTGAAGGTCTTGGCGGGCAAAAAACAAGCCGAGGATTATACCCGAGCTATGACCTCACACGCCAGCTGAGGTCGGGTTTGATGCGGAAACATTCTGTTTTAAGAGGTCGCGCATCTGTTTTGCTATCTGAATTTGCTCTTCAGCCGACAATCCCGGCTGCCTTGCTCTCTTGATGAGTTCATCGAGGGTCTGCGTGTGCTGACCCGCAGATAACCTAGTAATGGTGTCTAAAAACTGTTGTTCAAGGTTGTCACCGTCAATTAGCCACTCCTTTTCCGCGAGCGCTTTGAGCAAGCGGCCTTGTTCGGTGCCATGCCAGCGAGCCATCAATTGAATTGAGTTTAGCTTAGGATTTTTCTGTACCGCCTCGATCAGGGCGATCAGTACCTGGGCGTAGGTGTTGCTCTCGTTGGCAAAGTGATCGGCGCTCTCGACCTTCTCCGCCAGATGCGGGTGGTGGATGAGCGTGCGCAGGGCAATCAGCGTCGGCGCTTCCACGGCAACCGGGGTGCGCGGGGCGTAGGCCTCATCGCCGTCACCGCGCTTGCCGTTCTTGCTCCAGGGTTTCTTGTCCCATTTCTTGCCGCCGGCACCGGGTTTCTTCGGCGTCCATTCCTGTTGGGGCGCGTAGGCCTCCTGGGGTTGGTGGAAGTCGGAGTAGTCCGGCATGGCGTCGTAATCCATGCCTGGGTCGTAGGCCGGTGGCGCTGCGTCATGCGGTGCGTTATGCACCAGCTGGCTGACGGCTTCGCCACTGAGTCCGGTGATTTCCAGCAGGCGCATGCGCATCAGGGACTTCAGGTTGGCGCCTGGGACCTTATCAATCAACGGTGCCGCGAGGGTAGCCATGTGGGCCTTGCCTTCGAGGGAGCGTGGATCTGCTTCTTCGGTCAGTTGCTGGAAGAAGTAGTCGGCCAACGGCTGCGCATGTTGATTGATGCGCGCGCGAAATGCGTCGGTGCCTTCGGAGCGCACCAGGGTGTCCGGGTCTTCGCCTTCGGGCAGGAACAGGAAGCGCGCACGGCGTCCATCCTGCAGGCTCGACAGCGTGGCTTCGAGCGCGCGCCATGCGGCATTGCGGCCAGCCTGGTCGCCGTCGAAGCAGAACAGCACGCTGGGCACCACGCGAAACAGGCGTTTCATGTGTTCTTCGCTGGTGGCGGTGCCCAGGGTGGCGACCGCGTTGCGCAAGCCTTGTTGGGCGAGCGCAATCACGTCCATATAGCCTTCAACCACGATGATCTCGTCGAGGTTGCGGTTGTTCTTGCGCGCTTCGAACAGGCCGTAGAGTTCCTGGCCTTTGTGGAACACCGGGGTTTCCGGGGAGTTCAGGTACTTGGGCTTGTCGTCTCCCAGCACCCGGCCACCAAAGGCGATGATGCGGCCCCGGCTGTCGCGGATCGGGAACATCACGCGGTCGCGGAAGCGGTCATAGCGTTTGCCAGTCTCGGCGTTCTCCACCAGCAGGCCGGCGTCGATCATGGCCTTTTGCTGGAGGGTGTCACTGCTCAGGTGCTTGTACAGGTTGTCCCAGCCGGGCGGGGCGAACCCCAGGCCGAAGTCGCGGGCGATTTCGCCGGTGAGGCCGCGTCCCTTGAGGTAGTCGACGGCGGCCTTGCGCTGCGGATGGCTTTTAAGCGCCTGACGGTAGAAGTCGGCAGCGGCGGTCAGCAGCGGGTACAGCGGCGAATCGGTGGGTTGCCGCGGTTTGTGCGGGCGGCCGCTTTCTTCGCGAGGGATTTCCATGCCGGCGGCTTTTGCCAGTTCCTCGACGGCCTGGGGGAAGTCCAGGTTGTCGTGGTCCATGATGAAGCCGAGGGCATTGCCGCCCGCGCCGCAGCCAAAGCAGTAGTAGAACTGCTTGTCCGGGCTGACGCTGAACGACGGGGTCTTTTCCTTATGGAACGGGCAGCAAGCGGTGTAGTTCTTGCCGGCCTTCTTCATTTGCACGCGCGAGCTGACCACATCGACGATGTCGGTGCGGTTCAGAAGGTCGTCAATAAAGCTCTGGGGAATCAGCCCGGCCATGGCGTTCTCGTCATCACTGCGTGTAAATGAGGGCCCGTGAGGTGTTCAAGCGCGCGTATCGAGTGCTCAAGCATCCAGCGACTGCATGGGGTGTACGGAAGTGTATCTGCCGAATATTCACTGACGTTAGTTTCTGATCAGTCTTCGGTGTGGAAATGTTGCCCCGGCGCCCGGTCTTGGCCGGTGACGGGCCTCGGAAACGCCTCGTTGGGCGCAGTCGACACGGTTGGTCGGCTGTTTACAGAATGAGTGTGCTCGTCAGTAGCCTTGATAGGCTCGTCAGAAGAGACGTGCACCGCTGGCAAAAGAGCCAGTCCTGACGTGTGAAGCAGTTGTCTCGGTCGCATGTGCGGCGTCAACGGTGAAGCATCAAGCGATATCCGCAAATGCCATTAGCCCGGCTGAGGGCCGGGCTTGGCAGAAGCTTGCTACGAACGTCTGTGTATTAGTACAGACGAACGGCGCGGCGCTGTTCGCGCTGAACTTTCTTGGCGTGACGCTTAACAGCGGCTGCTGCTTTACGCTTACGCTCAGAAGTTGGCTTCTCGTAAAATTCGCGGCTACGAACTTCAGCCAGTACACCGGCTTTTTCGCAGGAGCGCTTGAAACGACGCAGAGCTACGTCGAAGGGTTCGTTCTCTTTAACTTTGACGGCTGGCATCCAGAGCTACCTTCTTTCATTACCGGGATCAACGTTCTCGTCGCAAAAAATTCGCGGCTGAGGTCGTCGGTTTTTAAGGGTTGCGGATGTTAACCCCTCATTGCCCGGAATGCAAAGCCTCTGATCGAAAACCGCTAGTCGGGAGGGGGAGTGGCGACTATTATGCGCGCCTTCGAATTCAGCCTCTACAAGGCGCAAACCCATGCTAGTACTGGGACTTGAAACCTCCTGCGACGAAACCGGTGTCGCACTTTACGACAGTGAACGCGGGCTCCTGGCCGATGCGCTGTTCAGCCAGATCGACCTGCACCGTGCCTATGGCGGCGTGGTGCCGGAGCTGGCCAGCCGTGATCACGTCAAGCGCATGCTGCCCCTGATCCGCCAGGTGCTGGACGAGGCCGGCTGCGTGCCGACCGAGATCGACGCTATCGCCTACACGGCCGGCCCCGGATTGGTCGGGGCCCTGCTGGTTGGGGCCTCTTGCGCTCAGGCGCTGGCGTTTGCCTGGGGCATTCCGGCGCTCGGCGTGCACCATATGGAAGGCCATTTGTTGGCTCCGATGCTGGAGAAAACCCCGCCACAGTTCCCGTTCGTCGCTTTGTTGGTTTCGGGCGGCCATACGCAGTTGGTTCAGGTGGATGGCATCGGCCAATACACCCTTCTGGGTGAATCCCTGGATGACGCCGCCGGTGAAGCGTTCGACAAGACCGCGAAGATGATGGGCCTCAATTATCCGGGTGGCCCGGAAATCGCACGCCTCGCTGAAAAAGGCGTGGCCGGCCGCTACACCTTCCCGCGTCCGATGTGTGATCGCCCAGGCCTGATGTTCAGCTTCAGCGGCTTGAAAACCTCCGCGCTGAACACCTGGCAGCAGAGCGTCAGCGCCGGGGACGACAGTGAGCAAGCCCGTTGCGACATCGCGCTGGCGTTCCAGCAGGCCGTGGTGGAGACTTTGACCATCAAGTGCAAGCGCGCCCTGAAACAGGCGGGCATGAAGCGCCTGGTGATCGCCGGCGGCGTCAGTGCCAACAAGGCTTTGCGCACTTCGCTGGAAAAAATGCTCAGCGATATGAAGGGCGATGTGTTCTACGCACGTCCGGAGTTCTGCACCGACAACGGCGCGATGATCGCCTACGCCGGTTGCCAGCGCCTGCAGGCCGGGCAGCATGAAAGCTTGGCGATCAGCGTGCAGGCGCGCTGGCCGATGGAGCAGTTGTCGCCGCTGTAACACCGCAACCCGAATTGACGGTATTTAAAAATGCCGTTCGCGCCCGGCAAACAGGTCGCGTAAATTGCCACGGTGGCGCCAGACGATCAGCAGTGTCAGCACGCTCATCGGCAGCAGCGCCGCCGGTTCTTGCCAGGCCAGTAGCGGCAGGGTGAGCGGGGTGGCGATCAGTGCGGCGAGTGAGCTGGTGCGGGTCAGGTAGAACGTCAACAGCCAGGCGAGTACAGCCAGTAACGCTGCGGGTGGGTAGATCCCCAGCAACATGCCGGCCGCCGTGGCGACGCCTTTGCCGCCACGAAAGCGGAAGTACAGGGGAAACAGATGGCCCAGGACCGCGCAGACGCCGATCCAGGCCTGTTGTTGCAGGGGCAGGCCGGCGAGGCTGGCGATCAGCACGGGCAACAAGCCCTTGCACAGGTCGCCCAGTAGCGTCAGTACGGCGAGTTTCTTGCCGGCCAGGCGCAACATATTGGTGGCGCCGGCATTGCCTGAGCCACTCATTCGCGGATCGGGGGTTCCCGTCAGGCGGCTGAGCAAAATGGCGAAGGACAGCGAGCCGAGCAGGTAGGCGAAGATCGCCAGTGACCAAAACATGCTAACTATTCCGGGCGAGGACGCCCTGATTCTAACGGGGCATCGCGCCCTTGTCGTGCTGCGGAGAAGAGTGCTTGGACAGAGTGTTTATCGAAGGCCTGGAAGTCGATACCGTCATCGGGGCCTACGACTGGGAGCGCGGAATCCGCCAATGCCTGCGCCTGGACCTGAGCTTTGCCTGGGACAACCGCCCGGCCGCGGCCGGTGACGACCTGACCCTTGCGCTGGATTACGCCAGCGTGTCCGCGCGCATCCAGGCCTTTGCCGAGCAATCCCAGTACCAACTGGTGGAAACCTTTGCCGAACGCCTCGCGCAAGTGTTGATGAATGAATTCCAGATTCCCTGGCTGCACCTCAAGCTGACCAAGCCTGGTGCCGTGCCGGCTGCCAAAGGCGTGGGCGTGGAGATCGAGCGCGGATGTCGCTAACTCAGGTTTACCTTGGCCTAGGCAGCAATATCGAGCGCGAGTCTCACCTGTGCGCCGGCTTGGATGCGCTGGCGAGTTTCTTGACCGATATGCGTTGCTCTGCGGTGTTCGAAAGCCAGCCGGTGGGCATCAAGAGTGGGCCGTTCTTCAATCTGGTGGTGTCGGCGTATACCGATCTGCCGTTGATGGAACTGGACCGCCGGTTGAAATTCATCGAGGCCGACAACGGTCGTTATGCGCCGGACCGCAAAGGGCTGCCGTTGGATATCGACGTGTTGTTGTATGGCGATCTGGTGGGCAATTTCGATGGTTTGGTTTTGCCGCGTGCGGAAATCCTGAAAAACGCCTTTGTGTTGTGGCCGCTGTCGCTGATGGCGCCGGAACGCGTGCATCCTGAGGTGGGCAAGACGCTGGCCGATTTGTGGCGCGATACGCAGATCGACCAAGTGCTGGCGCCTGTCGCGTTTGAATGGCAGGGCCGACAACTGACGCCGGGCGCTCTCCTGTAGGAGCCGGGCTTGCTCGCGAAAAACCGGAGAGCGCTGCGTTATCGTTGACGTTCTTCGCGAGCAAGCTCACTCCTAAATGAGGGCGTGTTGTTCCTTGTAGGTTTTTAGTGCCTTGAGCCGTTCGCGCTTGAGCGCCTCACCCAGCTCCGGGCCTTTGAAGCCTTTCTCCAGCAAGGGGGCCACCGCAACCTCGCGAGCTGCTTTTGCCGCTCCGCGCAAATAATCCGCCTGTGGATAACTTCTTTGCTCCAGGCCCTTGCGGCCTCGGGCGTCCATCTCGCAGGCGACCACGAACTCTTCAAAGCGCTGTGGCCGCCGGTACACGTCGAAGCTTTGCAGCAACTCCAGCAATGTCGAGGCCTTCAGCTCCAGAGCGCGATGGCCGTGGGTGTGATATTGGCCCACCAGCAGTGCTAATTCCTGGCAATCCCTCGGCACCTTGAAGCGTTCGTTGACCGCCTTGATCAGCTTCAAGCCCCGGTGTTCGTGGGCGATGTGCTGCGGCAACTTATCCACAGGCGTCGTACCCTTGCCCAGGTCGTGGAGCATGCAGGCCCAGCGCACAGTCAGTGGCTGTTGATGCAAGGCGGCTTGTTCTAGCACGCTGAGGGTGTGCACGCCGGTGTCGATTTCCGGGTGATGGGCTTCGGGTTGTGGCACGCCGAACAGTGCATCGACTTCGGGCATCAAGGTTTTCAGGGCCTGGCAGTCACGCAGCACCTGAATAAACACCTGAGGTTGATCTTCCATCAGCGCCCGGGAGATTTCTTTCCAGCTGCGCTCCGGCGTCAGGGCTTCCAGTTCGCCGGATTCGCTGAGTTGGCGCATCAGCTCCAGTGTTTCCGGCGCGACGGTGAACCCCAGGGGCGCATAACGTGCAGCAAATCGTGCCACTCGCAGTACGCGCAGGGGGTCTTCGGCGAACGCCGGGGAAACGTGGCGCAGAATGCGCTCTTGAAGATCGCGTTGGCCGTGATAAGGGTCGATCAAGTTACCGTCATCGTCTTGCGCCATGGCGTTGATGGTCAGGTCGCGACGGATCAGGTCTTCTTCCAGCGTCACTTCGGGGCTCGCGTGAAACACAAAGCCGCCGTAACCCCGGCCACTCTTGCGTTCGGTGCGGGCGAGGGCGTACTCGTCGCCGTTCGTTGGATCGAGGAACACTGGGAAGTCTGCGCCCACCGGCTTATAGCCCTTGGCGAGCATCTCTTCGGCAGTCGCGCCCACCACGACGCGGTCAATATCGGTGACCGGGATGCCCAAGAGGCGATCCCGTACCGCACCGCCGACTTTATAGGTTTTCATGAAAAAGCCTCCGTTAGCGGCACAGGATACCGCCTGTGCCTGACCAATGGAGGCTTTGCTGTTTCAGAGATGAACGACAGCCAGGTCCAGGCGACCGTAGTCGTTGTCGTTGTGATCGCTGCGCGGTGGCACATGGTGGGTCTTCATCACCTGATCGCCTTGCAGGGTTTCCAGGTGAATATCGAAGCCCCACAGCCGATGCAGGTGCTTGAGTACTTCCTCGGTGGATTCCCCCAAAGGTTTGCGATCGTGCTGCTGGTGCCGCAGGGTCAGCGAGCGGTCGCCGCGCACGTCGATACTGTAGATCTGCACGTTGGGCTCGCGGTTGCCCAAGTTGTACTGCGCCGCCAGGGTTTCACGGATGGTGCGATAGCCAGGCTCATCGTGGATGGCCGGCACCACCAGGTCATCCTTGAGGTCGTCGTCGAGGATGCTGAACAGCTTGAGGTCGCGGATCACCTGAGGTGACAGGTACTGCAGGATAAAACTCTCGTCCTTGAAGCTGCTCATGGCGAACTTGATGGTGGAGAGCCAGTCGCTGCCGGCGATTTCCGGGAACCAGCGGCGGTCTTCTTCGGTGGGGTGCTCGCACATGCGGCGGATATCGCGGTACATCGCAAAGCCCAGCGCATAAGGGTTGATGCCATTGTAGTAAGGGCTGTCGAAGCCGGGTTGGAAGACCACGCTGGTGTGGGAGGTGAGGAATTCCATCATGAAGCCGTCGGTGACCAGGCCTTCGTCGTACAGGTCATTCATCAGTGTGTAGTGCCAGAACGTGGCCCAGCCTTCGTTCATCACCTGGGTCTGGCGCTGTGGATAAAAATACTGCGCGATCTTGCGCACAATACGCACGATTTCCCGCTGCCAGGGCTCCAGCAACGGCGCGTGTTTTTCCAGGAAGTACAGGATGTTTTCCTGAGGTTCGGCGGGGAAGCGTACATTATCCTTGTCGCTGTTTTTTCCTGTCTTTTTGGGAATGGTGCGCCACAGGTCATTGATCTGCTTCTGCAGGTGTTCTTCGCGCTCCTTCTGGCGCAGGCGTTCTTCCTCGGCGGAAATCGGGTAGGGGCGCTTGTAGCGGTCGACACCGTAGTTCATCAGCGCGTGGCAGGAGTCGAGCAGGTCCTCTACCGCATCGATGCCGTGGCGCTCCTCGCACTGCATGATGTACTGCTTGGCAAACACCAGGTAATCGATGATCGAACTGGCGTCGGTCCAGGTGCGGAACAGGTAGTTGCCCTTGAAGAAGCTGTTATGCCCGTAGCAGGCGTGGGCCACCACCAGTGCCTGCATGCAGATGGTGTTTTCTTCCATCAGGTAGGCGATGCACGGGTCGGAGTTGATCACGATCTCGTAGGCCAGGCCCATCTGGCCGCGGGTGTAGGACTTTTCGGTGCTGAGGAAGTGCTTGCCGTAGGACCAATGGTGATAGCCCAGCGGCATGCCCACCGAGGCGTAGGCATCCATCATCTGTTCGGCGGTAATCACTTCGATCTGGTTGGGGTAGGTGTCCAGGGCATACCCCGCGGCGATACGGCTGATTTCCCGGTCATATGCCTGGATCAGTTCGAAGGTCCACTCTGACCCCGTGGAGATGGGTTGGCGTTTTTGCTCTTTTTTGGCGGTCATGTCACTAACCTGCGCTGGAAGAGTTCACGGAAGACCGGGTAGATATCGCCGGCCGAGACCAGTTGCTGCTGGGCGAACGTGTCGGCGAAGGCTTCGCCGATGCGCTCGTATTCGAACCACAGCGCCTGATGCTCACGGGGGGTAATTTCGACATACGTGTAGTACTGCACGAACGGCATGATCTGGTTGATCAGGATGTCGCGGCAGATGGGCGAATCGTCGTTCCAGTTGTCACCGTCCGAGGCTTGCGCGGCGTAGATGTTCCACTCATTGGCCGGGTAGCGCTCGGCCATGATCTCCTGCATCAGCTTCAAGGCGCTGGAGACGATGGTGCCGCCGGTTTCCCGTGAGTAAAAGAACTCCTCTTCGTCGACTTCCCGGGCGCTGGTGTGATGGCGGATAAATACCACGTCGATCTTGTCGTAGTTCCGCTTGAGGAACAGATACAGCAGGATGAAGAAGCGCTTGGCGATGTCCTTGGTGGCCTGGGTCATGGAGCCGGACACGTCCATCAGGCAGAACATCACGGCCTTGGAGCTGGGGTTGGGTTGCTTGACCAGCAGGTTGTATTTCAAGTCAAAGGTATCGAGGAACGGCACGCGGTGAATGCGCGCGCTGAGTTTCTCGATTTCTGCTTCTATTTGCTGGATATCGCCGAAGTTGTCCGGTTCTTCACGCTTCAAGCGCGCCAACTCTTCCTTGGCCTCCTTCAGTTTGGCGCGGCTGCTGCCCGACAGTGCGATACGCCGGGCATGGGCCGAGCGCAGGGTGCGGATGATGTTGATGCGCGAGGGGTTGCCCTCGTTGCTGATACCCGCGCGTACGGTCTTGAAGGTGTCGGTACCGGTCAGGTTGCGCTTGACCAGGTTGGGCAGTTCCAGGTCCTCGAACATGAATTCGAGGAATTCTTCCTGGGTGATCTGGAACACGAACTCGTCCATGCCTTCGCCGGAGTTGCCCGCCTTGCCCGGACCTTTGCCGCCGCCACCCCCTTGGGGACGCTGGATATGCTCGCCGGTGGTGAACTCCTTGTTGCCGGGGTGCACGACGGTCTGTTTACCGCCCCGGCCGTGGTGCAGCACCGGTTCGTCAATGTCCCGTCCGGGAATGCTGATTTGTTCGCCATGCTCCATGTCCGTGATGGAGCGGCGACTGACGGCCTCTTCGACGGCCTTTTTGATGTGGTCACGGTAACGCCGCAGGAAACGCTGGCGGTTTACCGTGCTCTTGTTCTTGCCATTGAGGCGTCGGTCGATCACATAGCTCATGGGGAGCCCTCCGGGCAGCTTCACGTTACAAGCTTCAAGCGGCGAGCTGGAAGCTTAGAGACAAGCGGTCGGCTGCCAGGCCAGAAGCCCGGCAGCGCACGCCTGTCGCTGCCTTACTGCGATTTGCGCACCCGCAGGTACCACTCGGACAGCAGCCGTACCTGTTTGTCGGTGTAGCCGCGCTCGACCATTCGTGTGACGAAGTCGTTGTGTTTTTGCTGATCCTCCTTGCTGGCCTTGGCGTTGAAGCTGATGACCGGCAGCAAGTCCTCGGTGTTGGAGAACATCTTCTTCTCGATGACCACCCGCAGCTTCTCGTAGCTGAGCCAGGTCGGGTTCTTGCCATTGTTGTTGGCGCGGGCGCGCAGCACGAAGTTGACGATTTCGTTGCGGAAATCCTTCGGATTGCTGATGCCGGCGGGTTTTTCGATCTTTTCCAGTTCCTCGTTGAGGGCGACGCGGTTGAGGATCTCGCCGGTTTCCGGGTCGCGGTATTCCTGGTCCTGGATCCAGAAGTCGGCGTACAGCACGTAGCGGTCGAAGATGTTCTGGCCGTACTCGCTGTAGGACTCCAGGTACGCAGTCTGGATTTCCTTGCCGATGAACTCGATGTAGCGCGGCGCCAGGTATTCCTTGAGGAAGCGCAGGTAGCGTTCGCGGGTTTCCGCCTGGAATTGCTCCTGTTCGATCTGCTGTTCCAGCACATAGAGCAAGTGCACCGGGTTGGCGGCAATTTCGTGGGGGTCGAAGTTGAAGACCTTGGACAGGATCTTGAACGCAAAGCGCGTCGACAGGCCGTTCATGCCCTCATCCACACCGGCCGTGTCGCGATACTCCTGTATCGACTTGGCCTTGGGGTCGGTGTCCTTGAGGTTTTCGCCGTCGTACACGCGCATCTTCGAGTAAATATTCGAGTTTTCCGGCTCCTTGAGGCGTGACAGCACGGTGAACTGGGCAAGCATCTTCAAGGTGTCGGGTGCGCAATGCGCCTTGGACAGGGAGCTGTTGAACAGCAGCTTGTCGTAGATCTTGATTTCATCGCTGACCCGCAGGCAGTAAGGCACCTTGACGATATAGATCCGGTCGATGAAGGCTTCGTTGTTCTTGTTGTTGCGGAAGGTGTGCCACTCCGATTCGTTGGAGTGGGCCAGCAGGATCCCGGTAAACGGAATCGCACCGAGGCCTTCGGTACTGTTGTAGTTGCCTTCCTGGGTGGCGGTAAGCAGTGGGTGCAGCACCTTGATCGGTGCCTTGAACATCTCCACGAACTCCATCAGGCCCTGGTTGGCCCGGCACAGTGCGCCGGAATAGCTGTAGGCGTCGGCGTCGTTCTGCGGGAATTCCTCGAGTTTGCGGATATCGACCTTACCCACGAGGGCCGAGATGTCCTGGTTGTTCTCATCGCCCGGTTCGGTCTTGGCCACGCCGATCTGGTTGAGGATGGACGGGTAGAGCTTGACCACGCGGAACTGGCTGATGTCACCGCCGAACTCGGCCAGCCGCTTGGTGGCCCAGGGCGACATGATGGTGTTGAGGTAGCGGCGCGGGATGCCGAAGTCTTCTTCGAGGATCGCGCCATCTTCCGTGGCGTTGAACAGGCCCAGGGGCGACTCGAAGACCGGCGAGCCCTTGATGGCGTAGAAGGGCACCTTCTCGATCAGTTGTTTGAGCTTCTCGGCCAGGGACGACTTGCCGCCGCCGACGGGGCCGAGCAGGTAGAGGATCTGTTTCTTCTCTTCCAGGCCTTGGGCGGCATGGCGGAAGTAGGAGACGATCTGGTCGATGCATTCTTCCATCCCATGGAAGTCTTCAAAGGCCGGGTAGCGACGGATCACCTTGTTGGAGAATATTCGCGACAGCCGCGAATTGTTCGAGGTGTCTATCAGTTGCGGCTCGCCTATCGCCAGCAGCAAACGTTCGGCGGCAGACGCATAGGTGCTGCGATCCTGTTTGCACAGCTCGAGATACTCTTGCAGCGTGAGTTCTTCCTGCTGTGTGGATTCGAAGCGGTTTTTGAAGTGGCTAAAAATACTCATGACGTCGTCACCTCGCTCGATACGTGGAGCCGACGCCGGATCAATCAGTCGATGCTGGCAGACATTGGCAGACGCCAATGGCTGTTTTCCCCCCAGAACACCCTGAAACGCTACCGATGACCCGCACGCCGGTGTACCGGCTCTCCCCTGATTCGGATGGCCTGCGCTTAAGGATAGTTCGGAATCGGAGAGGTCAAGGCGCGATGCGCAATTAGTTTGGCTGCGCCGTTCGTCAGAAACGGCGCAAGCCCAAGCGTCACGCGGGGTAGCGGGGTGTGAAAAAAATTATTGCGAATCGCCCGAGGAAATTTCCGCAGGATAGGTCGTACGCCACAGCTCAAAGCCGCCGTCCAGGCTGTAGACGTCGGAGAAGCCCTGGCTGATCAGGTAGGCCGCCGCGCTCTGGCTGGAGTTGCCGTGGTAGCAGGCCACGATTACCGGTGCGTCAAGGTCTGCGGCGCGGATGAAGTCGGCGATGTTGACGTTGTCCAGGTGCCTGGCACCGGTGATGTGCGCGGCGTTGTAGGTCGGCTGGTCGCGGATATCGACCACCACGGCACCTTGCTCGCGCAGGGCCTGGGCTTGTTCGGGAGGGATACGTTTGAATTCGCTCATGGATGGCTCCTAGGGCCTGGCGGTAGCCGGCAATGTAACGGGCGGGGGGGATTCGCACTGGCAGCTATAACGCTCGCCGGTGTCGACGTTCATCAGCGTCATGGCGCCGCCCCACACGCAACCGGTGTCGAGGGCGAATACGCCAGGCTCATCGCACTTGCCTTCAAGTGCAGCCCAGTGACCGAAAATGATCCTGGTGTCACGGGTCTTGCGTTCTTTGTGGGCGAACCAAGGCTTATAGCCGGGAAGCGCGGTGTCGGCGCCTTCCTTGCTCTTGAGGTCCAGCTTGCCCTCGGCGGTGCAGAAGCGCATGCGCGTGAAGTAGTTGGTGATAACTCGCAGGCGTGCGACGCCGGTCAGTTCGTTGTCCCACTTCACCGGCTCGTTGCCGTACATCCCGTCGAGGTAGGCGGTGTACAGATTGTCATCGGCCAGGGCGCTCTCGACTTCAGCGGCGCACTTGAGTGCTTTCTTCAATGACCATTGGGGCGGGATGCCTGCATGGACCAGGGCCACGTTACGGCCTTCGTCGTAATGCATGATTTTCTGGCGGCGCAACCAGTCGAGCAACGCGGCGCGATCGGGCGCTTCGAGGATTTCCCGCAAGGTATCGCCCTTTTTCAGGCGCTCGATGTTGTTGCCGGCCGCCAGCAGGTGCAGGTCGTGGTTGCCCAATACGCACACCAGGGAATCGCGCAGGCTATATAAGTAGCGCAGCGTCTCCAGGGACTGCGGGCCGCGATTGACCAGGTCACCGACCAACCACAGGCGGTCACTTGCCGTATCGAAGGCTACGCGCTCAAGCAGGCACTTGAGCGGCTCCAGGCAACCTTGCAGGTCGCCGACCGCATACGTCGTCATCAGTGCAGGGCTCCCGGCACGGCAAGACGGAACGGCGCGATGATGGCGTCGAACAGTTGGCCGTCGGTGGCCTTCATTTGATACGAGCCTTGCATGGTGCCGACCTTGGAGGTCATCACCGTGCCGCTGCTGTAGGTGTGGCTGGCGCCGCTGTCGATCAGCGGCTGCTGGCCGACCACGCCTGCGCCGCGCACTTCTTCGACCTGGCCGTCACCGTCGGTGATCACCCAGTGGCGTGACAGCAACTTGGCCGGTACCAGCCCGTTGTTCTTCACCGTGATGGTGTAGGCAAAGGCGAAGCGGTTCTGTTCAGGTTGCGATTGGTCCGCCAGGAAGCGGGTGACGACGCTGACGTCGATCTGGTAGCGAGGATCGGACATGCAAGAGGCCTTAAAAGCAGAGGACAGCAGATGCGGGTCAGTCTAGGCCAAGAGGTGGGCACTAGGCCAGACATGCTGTCTGGCCTATCCCCGGGATGCTCTATTGCGCTGCGGGCGCAGGCTGGATGGCCAACTGGTCGGCCAGGCGTACGAACGCGGCCAGGTCCAGTTGCTCGGGACGCAGGCTGCCATCGACGCCGGCAGCTTCGATCTCGGCGTTGCTCAGCAAGGCCTTGAGCGTGTTGCGCAGGGTCTTGCGGCGCTGGTTGAACGCTTCGCGTACGACGCGTTCCAGCAGGCGATGGTCTTTGGCCGGGTGCGGCAGTACCGCGTGGGGCACCAGACGCACAATCGCCGAATCGACCTTCGGCGGCGGGTTGAAGGCACCCGGACCGACGTTGAACAGGTGTTCGACGCGGCAGTGGTACTGAACCATGATCGACAGGCGGCCCCAATCACCACCGCCAGGGCCTGCCGCGAGGCGTTCGACCACTTCCTTTTGCAGCATGAAGTGCATGTCGCGGATGATCCCGGCGTTGTTCAGCAGGTGGAAAATCAGCGGCGTAGAGATGTTATACGGCAGGTTACCCACCACGCGCAGGCTGTTGGGTGCGGCGTTGAGAGTGTTGAAGTCGAACTTCAGCGCATCGCCCTGATGCAGGTTGAAGTTGGGCTTGCCGGCGAACTGCTGGTTGAGAATCGGGATCAGGTCCTTGTCCAGCTCCACCACATCCAGTTGGCCGCCGCTGGCCAGCAGGCCTTGGGTCAGCGCGCCCTGGCCCGGGCCGATTTCCAGCAGACGGTCTTCGGGCTTGGCATGGATGGAGCGCAGGATGCGATCGATCACGCCAGCGTCGTGCAGGAAGTTTTGCCCGAAGCGCTTGCGCGCCCGGTGTTGGTAATGCTCAGTCATATACGGGTCTCGGCCATCTGATAGGCGGTTTCCAGGGCCACGTGCAGGCTACCGGTATCGATCCTGCCGCTGCCCGCCAGGTCCAGGGCGGTGCCATGGTCGACGGAGGTGCGGATGATCGGCAGGCCCAATGTCACGTTGACGGCGGCGCCGAAGCCTTTGTATTTAAGCACCGGCAGTCCCTGGTCGTGGTACATCGCCAGCACTGCATCGCAGTGCTCCAGATATTTGGGGGTAAACAGAGTGTCCGCAGGCAGCGGGCCGTGCAGGTCCATGCCTTCTTGGCGCAGACGCTCCAGGGTGGGTTCGATGATGTCGATTTCTTCGTGGCCCAAGTGGCCGCCTTCACCGGCGTGGGGGTTAAGCCCACAGACCAGGATGCGCGGTTGGGCGATGCCGAATTTCTGTTGCAGGTCGGCGTGCAGGATGCGTGTCACGCGCTCCAGTCGCTCGACGGTGATGGCATCGGCAATGTCGCGCAGTGGCAGGTGCGTGGTCACCAGGGCGACCCGCAGGCCGCGCGTGGCCAGCATCATCACCACTTGCTCAGTGTGGGTCAGTTCGGCAAGGAATTCGGTGTGGCCGGAAAAGGCGATGCCGGATTCGTTGATCACGCCCTTGTGCACGGGGGCGGTGATCATGCCGGCGAAGTCGCCATCGATGCAGCCTTGCCCGGCGCGGGTCAGGGTTTCGAGCACGAACGCTGCGTTGGCCTTGTCCAGTTGCCCGGCAACGACTTTGGCCTGCAGTGGGGTGTCCCACACATACAGGCTGCCGGCGGGGGCGGGCAGTTCGGGCCAGTTGCCCGGTGCCACATCCAGCAAAGTGACCGTCACACCCAGCTGCGTGGCCCGCTCAAGGAGCAGGTCACGGCTGGTAATGGCGATCAGGGGGTGTGGCTGGGGTTGCGAGGCGAGCAGCAGGCACAGGTCAGGACCAATGCCGGCCGGCTCGCCGGGTGTCACCGCGAAACGCTGGGGTTTCACTGCACTGCCTGGTCGGTGCCTGTCTGGGCGCCTGGTAGCTTGATTTCAACGTAGGCTTCGTCACGGATCTGACGCAGCCAGGTTTGCAGTTCTTCATCGTATTTGCGGTTACGCAGTACGTTCAGCGCTTGTTGCTCGCGGGCCTGGCTGGTGTTGTCGGTGGCGCGACGGCCAAGGACTTCCAGCACATGCCAGCCATATTGGGTCTTGAACGGCTTGGACAACACGCCCTGCGGCGTATCGGCCATCACCTGCTGGAACTCCGGCACCAGGGCTTTCGGGTCGATCCAGTTCAGGTCGCCGCCGTTGAGGGCAGAGCCCGGGTCTTCCGAGAAACTCTTGGCAAGGGTGGCAAAGTCTTCACCGCTTTCGATGCGGTCGTAGATCTTCTGGGCCAGTTCCTTGGTTTGCGCTTCGGTGCGGATTTCGCTTGGTTTGACCAGGATATGACGAACATGCACTTCGTCTTTAAGCGAGGTCTCGCCACCGCGACGCTCCAGCAACTTCAGGATGATGAAACCACCTGGGGTGCGGGCTGGTTTGGTGATATCACCCACGGCCATGGCGCTCAGTTCACGGTCGAACGGAGGTGGCAACTGAGCGGCTTTACGCCAGCCCATGTCACCGCCCTCGAGGGCGTTGTCGCTACCGGATTGGGCAATGGCCATCTGGGCGAAATCAGCACCGGCCTTGAGGCGATCATAGATAGCCTGGGTCTTGGCGGCGGCGGCATTGAGCTGCTCGGAGTTGGCGCTGTCCGGTGTCGGGATCAGGATATTGGCCAGGTGCAGTTCTTCGGAGAGTTGCATCTTGCCGAGGTCCGATGCCAGGAAGTTCTTCACTTCCTGTTCGGATACCTGGACCCGCTCGGCAACACGGCGCTGACGCACACGGCTGATGATCATTTCACGGCGGATCTGGTCACGGGCGTCGTCATACGAAAGGCCATCGTGGGCCAGGGCCGCGCGGAATTGATCGATGCTCATGTTGTTGCGCTGGGCAATGGTGCCGACTGCCTGGTTCAGTTCTTCGTCTGAAATACGGATGCCGGAACGATCGCCGATCTGCAGTTGCAGGTTCTCGACGATCAGGCGTTCCAGTACCTGCTGGTCCAGGACGCTGGTCGGCGGCACGCCACCGCCACGCTTGGCGATGGTCTGCTGGACTTCCTTGACGCGCTGGTCCAGTTGGCTCTGCATGATCACGTCGTTATCGACGATGGCCACGACCTTATCCAGTTCTTGAACCGCAGCGTGTACCGATGCGGCACCCAGGAACAGCGCGCCCAGCACTAGCGGGCGCAGACAATCAGAAAGCTTGGTCTTCACGTTCACGATAACCTTCAATGCCTTTGTCGAGGAAGCTCTCTACCTTGGCGCCGGTCAGGCCGCCGAGTCCTTTGAGGACGATCTGGAAGAAGAGCCCGTGGTCACCCTTTTCGTTAAGCGGGGCGATCTGGCTGTATTCGTCGTTGGAAACCCAGTAACGGTTGATGACGCGCAGTTTCCAGCAGCAGTTGTCGTACTCGAAACCACCGAAGGCTTCCAGGGTACGGTTGCGGGCGTAGTCGTACTGCCAGCGAGTGATCAGGTTCCATTGTGGAATGATCGGCCACATCATCGAGAAGTCGTGTTGCTGGATCTTGTAGTAATCCTTCACGAAGTTCGGATCACCTGGCTGCCCGTAGTCACCACCAAACTGCCATTTGCCGGTCAGCTGGTTGTAGACGACCTGGTCATTGCGATAGCGATAACCGACGTTGATGATCTTGTTCGGGTTGTCTTCCGGCTGGTAGTGCAGCATCGCGCTACCGGAACGAGGGCTGTGTTCTTCGGTGTCCCAGTTGTAGTCGGCAGTGGCGCGCCAGTCACGGTTGAAGCGGAACTCGTAGTCCAGGGCAACCGGCGAAACGTCGGACTGTGCGTCGGCACGGTCCGCCGCCAGGATACCTGGAAGTTGAACTTCACGGTCCTTGAAGTACACGGCCTGGCCGACGGATACGCGCTGACGCTCGAAGCCGTTCTCTTCGATCCAGCGGCTGGTCAAGCCCAGGGACAGCTTGTTTTCGTCGCCGATGCGGTCGGTGCCGCTGAAGCGGTTATCGCGGAACAGCGACGCGTAGCTGAACGAGTACTCGCTGGTGTCGAAGACCGGGATATCAGCCTGGTCCTTGTTCGGTACGTACAGGTAGAACGCACGCGGCTCAAGGGTCTGGCGATACTCTTTGCCGAACCAGTTGGTGTTGCGGTCGAAATACAGGCCGCTGTCGACGCTGGCAATCGGAACCGCACGGTCCTGGGAGCTTTTGAACGTACCACCGGCGTACTGGGTACCGTTCCTGGCTGCTGCGGCCTGGTCGGCAATGATCTGGTTCTTGCCGATGTTGTCTAGGTCCAAGTCATACTTGGTGTACACGTACTTGAGCTTCGGCGTGATGAAGCCGTAGGTCCAGTTCATCGGGTATTCGACGGCTGGGGCTACGTTCAGGCGCGTGCCGTTGGCACGGGTCAGGCCGCGGACGTAGGTGTCCAGGCGGGCTTCTGAGTCACCGTTCTCATTGATAAAGTTGCCGTTCTCCAGATCGCGATCGAAACGCACGGCTTCGGTCTCGTAGCTGAAGTTAAGGCCACCTGGATGGTACGGCAGCGTGCCGTTGAAGGTGATCTGCGGCAGGCGGTCATACGGAGTGACCTGGGAAATCGTTGCCAACTGGTAGGCCTGCAGGTTCAAGCGAGCCTGGAAGCTGTCGCCGCGATAAGTCACCGAACCCTGCTGGTTGATGTAGTCGCGGCTCTCGACGCCTTCCTGATAGGACTTGAGGTCCTGGAAGTAGTAAGGATCGCTGATCTTGGTGTAGTCGACCTGGGTCAGTACACGCGAGTCCAGCCCGCCCTTGTGTTGCCAGTTGAGCATGTAGCGGGTTTTTTCGTAATCGGTCTGCTTTTTCCGCTCGTCGCTGTCGTCGTTCAGGTACGCGCCGCCGAACTGGCCTTCGCTGGACTTGGTGAGGTAGCGGAATTCGCCTTCCATCAACAAGCCACGCTTGGTCATGTACTGCGGGTACAACGTGGCGTCGTAGTTCGGCGCCAGGTTGAAGTAGTACGGCGTGACCAAGGTAAAGCCGGTTTCGCTGCCGGTGCTGAAGCTCGGTGGCAGGAAGCCGGACTGACGACGGTCGTCGATCGGGAAATAGATGTAGGGGGTGTACAGGATCGGAATGTTCTTGACCCGCAACGTCGCGTTGGTGGCCGTACCGAAACCGGTGGCCGGGTTCAACGTGATGTTGTTGCCCTTGAGCTGCCAGGCGTTGCTGTCTGGCTCGCAGGTGGTGTACGTACCGTCCTTGAGACGGATGATCGCGTTCTCGGCACGCTTGGCGTACAGCGCGTTACCGCGGATACGCGATTTGTGCATCACATATTCGGCGTTGTCGATCTGGGCGGCGCCAGTGTCCAGTTGGACTTCGGCGTGATCGCCCACGATCAATGCGCCGTTGTCGCGTAAACGAACGTTGCCGTTCAGCTCGCCACGGTTCTCGGCCTGGTACAGGCTGGCTTCCTCGGATTCCAGTTGCATGCTGCCCTGGCGCATGACGACGTCACCGGCCAGGGTTGCCACCTGTTGTTCCTGCTCGTAACGAGAGGCCTTGGCACCGATGAAGGTGGGCGCATCGCTCTTGTTCGTCTTGTCGTTCATGCCAGGACGCGTCGGCTCGATGTACGCACCGCCGCAGTAAGGGCCGGTTTCGGCCAACTGTGCTGCGGTCAGCTTGTCGCGGGGCACCCAGTCCAGGTGGCTGTAGTCGGCGCTGCGCGAACGCAGGCCACGGCCCTTGGCTTCGGTGACCAGAGCGGTCTTGGGCTCGGCCTCGGCGTTGCCGCCAGCATCGGCCTGCGCCGTGCTGTTGGCGGAGCTGACGGCTGCACCGTCATGCACCGGGCGTGGTGGTAGTGGGGTTGCGGCGGTTTTTGGCGCGCAATCCCAGGCACCCGAAGCAGAGACTGAGCAGTCATACTGTTCCGCGGCGACCACGAATGAAGTGGCGAAGGGTTGCAGGGCCAGCAGACTGCCGGTTACCAGCAACGGAAATTTTCTACGAAACGCGGGGGATTTCAATGCCATCTTATTAGTCCGGGCTTCCTGCGTGCCATCTGCCCGCGGTTTGGGCCGCACGCCTCTCGATGGTCTGAAAAAGATGCGTGATAATAAAGCATGCCCCGCTTGACGGCTAGCGCCGTCGGAGACCCTTGTAATGCCCGAGCAAGATCTACGTTTACAACAGCTGGAAGCCTGGCTGGAAGAGCAGTTGCCGATCCTTTTCAACACTCAAGGCTGGGGCGCCGTCCCCCCGGCCATATTGACCGCGGCCAGCAGCGACGCGAGTTTCAGGCGCTACTTCCGTTGGGAAGGGGGGGGGCGGACCTTTGTCGTAATGGACGCTCCACCCCCCCAGGAAAACTGCAAACCTTTCGTCGATATCGCTCATTTGCTGGCGAAGTCGGGCATAAATGTTCCAAAAATTTATGCAGAAGATTTGCCCCGAGGCTTTCTTTTGCTCAATGACCTGGGCAGAAAAACCTACCTGGACGTGATTGACGACAAAAACGCCGATCACTTGTTTGCCGATGCCATCGACGCCTTGCTGGCTTTCCAGCAGTTGCCGATGGACGCGCCGCTGCCCAGCTATGACGTCGCCTTGCTGCGCCGCGAGCTGGAATTGTTTCCCGAGTGGTACGTCCGCCGGCACCTGGGTATCGAGTTGGATACACAGCAACAAGCGCTTTGGCAGCGCGTCAGTGACCACCTGATCGACAGCGCCCTCGCGCAGCCGAACGTGCTGGTGCACCGCGACTATATGCCGCGCAACCTGATGATCAGCGAGCCGAACCCGGGCGTGCTGGATTTCCAGGATGCGGTCTACGGGCCGGTCACCTATGACATCACGTGCCTGTTCAAGGACGCGTTCCTCAGTTGGCCCAAGGCCCGCGTGCGGGACTGGCAGCGCGGCTATTGGGAGCGTGCCGCGAAACTGGGCATCCCGGTGCAGGCGGACTTCGAAGACTTCCTGCGTGCCAGCGACCTGATGGGCGTGCAGCGCCACCTCAAGGTCATCGGCATCTTCGCGCGGATCTGCCATCGCGACGGCAAGCCACGTTACCTGGCCGATGTGCCGCGCTTCTTTGCGTATATAGAAGCGGTGCTCGCCGACCGCCCTGAGCTGAGCGAACTGGGTGAATTGCTCGCCAGCTTGCGCCAGCCCACCGAGGCAAGCGTATGAAGGCGATGATCCTGGCGGCCGGCAAAGGTGAGCGGATGCGGCCACTCACCTTGCATACGCCCAAGCCGCTGGTGCAGGCCGGTGGCAAGCGCCTGATCGAGTATCACCTGGAGGCTCTGGCCAAGGCGGGCTTCACCGATATCGTGATCAATCACGCCTGGCTCGGCCAACAGATCGAGAGTTACCTGGGGGATGGTGCACAGTTTGGCGTGCGCATCCGTTACTCAGCCGAAGGCGAACCGCTGGAAACCGGCGGCGGGATTTTCCAGGCGCTGCCGTTGCTGGGCGACGAACCGTTCCTGGTGGTCAACGGCGACATCTGGACCGATTACGACTTCACCCGGCTCAAGCAACCGCTCAAGGGCCTGGCCCATCTGGTGATGGTCGATAACCCGGCGCATCACCCTTCGGGTGGCGATTTCTACCTGGATCAGGGTTTGCTTCATGATGCGGCGGCCGGTGCCGATAACCTGACCTTCAGTGGCATTTCCGTGCTCGACCCCAGGCTGTTCGCGGGGTGCAGCGCGGGTGCCTTCAAGCTGGCGCCGCTGTTGCGGGCAGCCATGGCCAAAGGTCTGGTAACGGGGGAACACATGGCGGGACGCTGGATTGATGTCGGCACGCTGGAGCGCCTGGCGCAGGTCGAAACCCTGCTGGCAGCGGGGCAGTAGCATGCTGTGGCCAGGGACGCTGATCGGCGCGGGGGCTGGCTTTGCCATTGCCAGTATTCCGGGGGCCATGTTGGGCGCACTGTTGGGGCAGGCGCTGGACCGCCGCCTGCAACTGCGCAGTTGGGCCCAATTGCGCGAGCGCCTGGGCGGGCGCCCGGCGTTGCGCAATGACGAGTTGTTGTTTGTGTTGCTGGGGCGCCTGGCCAAGAGCAATGGGCGTGTGGTGGATGGGCATATCCAGCAGGCGCGTCAGGAGATGCGTTCGCTGGACATGACCGAGTCGGCCCAGCGCCGTGCGATAGCGGCGTTCAATCGCGGCAAGTCCGGCGCTGACCGGATGCGCAGCTACCTGCGTGTGCTCAAGGCCCAGCCCCACGCCGCCGAAGGTGTGTTGCGCGCGTGCTGGCGTATGGCGTGGGCCGATGGCAAGGCGGATGACGCCGAACGCGACCTGATCGACCTGTGGGGCAAATGGCTGGGCTGGACGCCACAACAGCTCCAGGCATTGGCCGCTGACTTCAAGCCTGAGCACAGGCCATTGGTCAGTCGCGGCATCACTTATCAGGAGGCGTTGCGCTTGCTGGGGGTGACGGCCACCACCGAGCCATCGGCAATCAAGCGTGCTTATCGCCGCCTGCTCAGTCGCCATCACCCGGACAAGATTGCCGGCACGGGTGCCAGCGCCGCGCAGGTGCGTGAGGCGACCGAGCGTACCCGTGAATTGCACAACGCCTATACGTTGATTCGCGAGCGCCGGGATTTCCGCTAGGTTTCAGTCGACGCTGGCCTGCGGGCTCAACCAGCCGCGAACCCTGCGATACAACTGCTCCTGCCCGGCATCACTGTTGCCGGGCAAGGCTTTCAACGACACCTGCTTATAGCCATCATTCTTCAAACGCTTGGCCGCCTGGGCACGGGCCAGTGCGTTTTTGCGTGATTGAGCGCTGTCTTGATAGAACACATCGGCGGTCGGCAACTTCAGGCCGGGGGCCAGTTGTTGCACATCCGGGTGACGACCGGTGGGCGTCTGCGCCGCGACCATGACGAACTTCTGCACCTGGGACGGCTGCTTCTCGCTCAAATAACGTGCGGCCCACCAGGCGCCGGTGCCATGGCCGAGCAGCACCACGCTGCGTGCGCTCTGGGTCTGGGCGAAGGCCACTGCGGCGTCGATGCGCGCGAAAATGCGCGAAGCGTCGGTCTTGTCCTGTTCATCGGCGCCAGGCACCACGGCCGGGTCGGTGCCTTCGGCTTCGGCGCTGGCGGCTTGTTCGATAGGTTTGTCGGCGGTGCTCGCTTCCTTGCTGCTGGTGTCGACGGTAGCCTTGGGCGCTTCCATCACACGTGGTGGCAGCGTGTCCACGCTCACATCCGGCAGCGACAGGCTGAGGGAGCCCCAATTGGCATCCGGCAATTTGTGCCGCAACGGGCTGATTGCTTGCGGCCAGTCAGCACTTTCGCCGGCGCCCGGTACGATAATCACCACACCTTCGGGCTCGGCGCTGTTGGCCGGTTTCCACAGGGCCAGGAATGAATCGCTGCCGGCCTGCAATTGTTGCTGTTCCTGTTGCGGGATTTTGCGCTCCAGTGCACTGGCTTCCTCCTGGCTACGCTCGGGTAAAGGCTGGCGCTCGACCGGTTTTTCGGCGGCCGGTGCGGGGGCGTCAGCGGCCTGCACGGAAAAGGCACTGGTAATAAGTAGCGACAGGCACAATGCTGGCAGTGCCGAACGGTGAACAAAGGGCATCGTAAATTCCCGGCCAGAAGTGATTCCGGCAGCCTAATGGGTTGGTCAGTATTTGTCAGTGATGTGAGACGTCAATCATGGTTTTTCGCTGTCTGCTGGTTATCGGCTGTTGCTGCCTTGCCTTGATCGCAAATGCCGCCCCTGCGCCCGCCACTCCCCAGGCGCAGCTCAATGTGCAGCAACGCGAGTGGCTGGCCCAGCACCCGGAACTGCGGGTGGGCCTGGTATTGCAGGCGCCGTATGCGCAATACGACCGGCGTTTGCAGCGATTGTCCGGGGCGAACGTCGAGTTGATGCAGTGGTTGGCCAAGGCACTGAACATCGAGCTGACCTGGCGCAACTTCCCCAACCAGGAGCAACTGGAAGCTGCTGTGCGCGAGGGCGAAGTGGACATTGCCCCCGGCCTGCAACAAACCCCGGCCGGTTTACGCCTGTGGTTGTTCACCGACCCTTACATGCGTGTGCCGCAGCACATTGTCGGCATCCGCGAGGGCGGCGGCGCTGTGGAGTTGGAGAAACTCGATGAGCAATCCCGCGTTGCCGTGCGCATGCCCAGCGCCGTGGCGGACTACCTGCGCAGCACCTATCCCGGCCTCAACCTGCAAGGCGTGCCGATGGAGCGCCAGGCCCTGCAGCTACTGGTGAGCCAGCAGGCACGCTATGCGGTGGTGGACGAGGCGCAATTGAGTCGCTTGTCCGGCGAGGCGGAGTTCGCCGGGTTGGCGGTAGTGGGGGATATCGGCCTGCCACAGTTGTTGCGGGTGGCCACGCGCCGGGAGTGGCCGGAGCTGGCCGGCATCATGGAGAGCGCCTTGCGCGCCATCCCCGCCCGCGACCTGGACCAATTGCATAGCCGCTGGCTGCAACCCAAGTACCCACGCCTGACGGAAACCCCAGGCCTGTGGCAAAACCTCAGCCTGTTGCTGGGCCTGTTTTTGCTCGCCAGCCTGGTTGTCGTGTTCTGGCAGCGCCGCCAGCAACGGGTGCTCGAGCATGGGTTATTGGCCGCCCGCGAAGAAAGCGCCGCCCGCGCCGCCGGGGCCGAAGCCTTGCGCCTGACGCAGTTTTCCATCGATCAGAGCACCGTGGGCATCTTGTGGGTCAACTGGGACAGCCATGTGCGCTACGCCAACCGTGCCGCCGAAAGCATGCTCGGCTATAGCCCCGGTGCACTGATCGAGCGGCCATTGGCTGACCTGGATCCAAGCCTGGATATGGACCGCTGGCTCAACCTGTGGAAACGCGCGCGGGCCAGCGAAGACGGCCCGCAGAACTTTGCCACCGATTGCCGACGTGCCGATGGCAGCATCCTGCCGACCAATGTGTCCTTGAGTTTTCTGCGGTTTGCCGAGGCCGAGTACCTGGTGGTCTACCTCAACGACGTCACCGAATTGCGCCGGACGTTGGCTGCGTTGCTGCAAAGTGAAGCGCAGTTGCGCGAACTCTCTGCCCACCTGGAAACCGTGCGCGAAGAAGAAAAGGCCCGCATCGCCCGTGAAGTACACGACGAACTCGGGCAGATGCTCACAGTGCTCAAGCTTGAAACCTCGATGTGCGAGCTGGCTTATGCGCAACTCGACCCCGGTTTGCACGAGCGCTTGAACAGCATGAAGCGCCTGATCGCCCAGTTATTCCAATTGGTACGCGATGTGGCGACCGCGCTGCGCCCGCCGATTCTGGATGCCGGCATTGCCTCGGCCATCGAATGGCAGGCGCGGCGTTTTGAGGCGCGCACGCATATCCCTTGCCTGGTCCAGGTGCCGGATAACCTGCCGACCTTGAGCGATGCCAAGGCCGTCGGCCTGTTCCGCATCCTGCAGGAGGCGCTGACCAATGTGATGCGCCATGCCCAGGCGCATACTGTCGAACTGACCCTGGCAGTGGAAGGCACGCATCTGCGGCTGACCATCAGTGATGACGGCGTCGGTTTCGTCCAGGCCCAGGGCCGTCCGGTATCATTCGGTCTGGTAGGCATGCGCGAGCGAGTGCTGATCATGGGCGGGCAATTGAGTCTGGACAGCGAGTTGGGGGAGGGCACCACCCTGAGCGTCACGGTGCCGTTGGATGCATAACACCAAGAGGAAGCGCCTGTGATCCGTGTACTGGTAGCCGAAGACCACACCATTGTTCGTGAAGGCATCAAGCAGTTGATCGGCCTGGCCAAGGACCTGCTGGTGGTGGGTGAGGCCGGCAATGGCGAGCAGTTGCTGGAGACCTTGCGTCACGTGCCTTGCGAGGTGGTGTTGCTGGACATCTCGATGCCCGGCGTCAACGGCCTGGAAGCGATTGCGCGCATCCGTGCGCTGAACAATCCGCCGGCCATCCTGGTGTTGTCGATGCACGACGAAGCGCAAATGGCCGCTCGCGCCTTGAAGGTTGGCGCCGCCGGGTATGCCACCAAGGACAGTGACCCGGCGCTGTTGCTCACGGCGATCCGCAAGGTGGCGGCCGGTGGGCGCTACATCGACCCGGACCTGGCCGACCGCATGGTCTTCGAAGTCGGCCTCACCGATACCCGACCGCTGCATTCGTTGCTTTCCGAGCGCGAATTCTCGGTGTTCGAACGCCTGGCCCAGGGTGCCAACGTCAACGACATCGCCCAGCAACTGGCGCTGAGCAGCAAGACCATCAGCACGCACAAGGCGCGGTTGATGCAAAAGCTCAATATCACCTCCCTGGCTGAGCTGGTGAAATACGCCATGGAGCACAAGCTCCTCTAGCGACGTATCTAATAACGACACCCCCAAAACACCGTCAAACCCATTCTTGCCGCTTGCAGCTCGCCCCTTGCGGCTGTGCTGTCCCGTACGCGCCATCCCTGTAGGGCAATCCCTACCCCCAACCTTCCATCCGACCGATGCAATTCTCTCCTGGCCCCCGATTTCCGGGGGCTGGCGCCTGGACTACGCTTGTTCCACAGCAGTCCAAAACAAAAAGGTGCGGGTATGAGCGAGGTGGATTCAAATGATGTGCTGGTCAGCTTTCGTGGCGTGCAGAAGAGCTACGACGGCGAGAACCTGATCGTCAAAGACCTCAATCTGGAGATTCGCAAGGGCGAGTTCCTCACCCTGCTCGGGCCTTCCGGTTCGGGCAAGACCACCAGCCTGATGATGCTCGCCGGCTTCGAGACGCCGACCGCCGGCGAAATCCAGCTGGCCGGGCGGTCCATCAACAACGTGCCACCGCACAAGCGCGACATCGGCATGGTGTTCCAGAACTACGCCTTGTTCCCGCACATGACCGTCGCCGAGAACCTGGCGTTCCCGCTGTCGGTGCGGGGCTTGAGCAAGACCGATATCAGCGAGCGGGTCAAACGCGTGTTGAGCATGGTCCAGCTCGATGCCTTCGCCCAACGTTACCCGGCACAACTCTCCGGCGGCCAGCAGCAGCGCGTGGCGCTGGCCCGGGCGCTGGTGTTCGAACCGCAATTGGTGCTGATGGACGAACCCCTCGGCGCCCTCGACAAGCAACTGCGCGAACACATGCAGATGGAGATCAAGCACCTGCACCAGCGCCTCGGCGTGACTGTGGTGTACGTGACCCATGACCAGGGCGAAGCGCTGACCATGTCTGACCGCGTGGCGGTATTCCATCAAGGCGAGATCCAGCAGATCGCCGCGCCGCGCACCTTGTACGAAGAACCGAAGAACACCTTTGTCGCCAACTTCATCGGTGAGAACAACCGCCTCAATGGTCGCCTGCACAGCCACACCGGCGAGCGCTGCGTGGTGGAGCTGGCACGGGGCGAGAAGGTCGAGGCACTGGCGGTGAATGTCGGCCAGGTCGGTGGCCCGGTGACCCTGTCGGTGCGCCCGGAGCGCGTCAGCCTCAATGGTTCCAGCGAGAGCTGCGTCAACCGTTTCTCGGGGCGGGTGGCGGAATTCATCTACCTGGGCGACCACGTGCGCGTGCGCCTGGAAGTCTGCGGCAAGACCGATTTTTTTGTGAAACAACCGATTGCCGAGCTGGACCCAGCCCTGGCGGTCGGCGACGTGGTACCGATTGGCTGGCAAGTCGAGCACGTTCGCGCACTCGACCCACTTCTAGAGGCGAATTGATCGCCCCCTGGCTTCACCAACCCTGCACGTGGAGAGAACAACAATGTTGAGATCCCTTAAGTATTCGGCGCTGGCCATTGGCTTGATCGGCGCAACCCAGGCCATGGCAGGCCCGGACCTGACGGTCGTGTCCTTCGGTGGCGCGAACAAGGCGGCCCAGGTCAAGGCGTTCTACGCACCTTGGGAAAGCGCGGGCAATGGCAAGATCGTCGCCGGCGAGTACAACGGTGAAATGGCCAAGGTGAAAGCCATGGTCGACACCAAGAGCGTGTCCTGGGACCTGGTGGAAGTGGAATCGCCGGAACTCTCCCGTGGCTGTGACGAAGACATGTTCGAGCCGCTGGACCCGAAACTGTTCGGCAACACCGCCGACTACGTGAAGGGCGCGATCCAGCCATGTGGCGTGGGCTTCTTCGTGTGGTCGACCGTGCTCGCCTATAACGCCGACAAACTCACCTCCGCCCCCACCAGTTGGGCAGATTTCTGGGACACCAAGAAATTCCCGGGCAAGCGCGGCCTGCGTAAAGGCGCCAAGTACACCCTGGAGTTCGCCTTGATGGCCGACGGTGTGGCGCCGAAAGACGTGTACAAAGTGTTGGCCGGCAAAGATGGCCAGGACCGTGCATTCAAGAAACTCGATGAACTCAAGCCGTCGATCCAGTGGTGGGAAGCCGGCGCACAGCCGCCGCAGTACCTCGCTTCCGGTGACGTCGTGATGAGTTCGGCCTACAACGGCCGCATCGCCGCCGTACAGAAAGAAAGCAACCTCAAAGTGGTGTGGAACGGCGGCATCTACGACTTCGACGCCTGGGCCATCCCTAAAGGCCTGGCCAAGGACCGTGCCGAAGCGGCGAAGAAATTCATCGCTTTCTCAGTACAGCCTCAGCAGCAGAAGACCTACTCGGAAAACATCGCCTACGGCCCGGCCAACACCCAAGCCGTGCCGTTGCTGGCCAAGGACATCCTCAAGGACATGCCGACCACCCCGGAAAACATCGCCAACCAGGTGCAGATCGATGTGAGCTTCTGGGCGGATAACGGCGAGCAGCTGGAGCAGCGCTTCAATTCCTGGGCGGCCAAGTAACCCAACACTGTTGTTGTGTGTTTGCTGATTGTGGCGAGCGGGCTTGCCCCGCGTTGGGCTGCGTAGCGGCCCTAAAACCAGGCGCCGCGCTCGATCAGGCAGAGCGCGGTGGGTTTAATGGGGCTGCTGCGCAGCCCAACGCGGGGCAAGCCCGCTCGCCACAGGGTCTGTTGTACATCGCACGAAACTGTCGTCATTTTCAGTCTTACCGGAGTCAGCCATGGCCATCGCCGTTCCCTCGAACGAGGTCAACAGCCCCACCCTCAAGCAGCGCCTGGCGCGTGCCGAGCGGCTCAATCGCTGGAAGGCCCAGGCCTTGATTGCGCCGCTGGTGCTGTTCTTGCTGCTGGTGTTCCTGGTGCCGATCGTTGCTTTGCTGTTCAAGAGCGTCGGCAATCCGGAAGTGGTGGGCGGCTTGCCGCGTACCGTGGTCGCGGTGACGGCCTGGGACGGCCGTGGCTTGCCGGGTGAACCGGTGTACCAGGCCCTCAGCGAGGACCTGGGCGAAGCGCGCAAAAACCAGACCCTGGGCGATCTGTCCAAACGCTTGAACATGGAACTGGCCGGCTACCGTAGCCTGCTGACCAAAACCGCGCGGGCGCTGCCGTTCAGTGAAGCGCCCGGCTCTTATAAAGAAGCGTTGGAAAACCTCGACGAACGCTGGGGCGACCCGGCGTACTGGCAGGCGATCCGGCGCAATACCAGCAGCCTGACACCGTTCTACCTCCTGGCGGCCGTCGATCATCGCATCGACGACCTCGGCGAAATAGCGCCGGCCACACCTGACCAGGCAATCTACCTGGACATCTTCGCCCGTACCTTCTGGATGGGCCTGGTAATCACTGTCATCTGCTTGCTGCTGGCCTATCCCCTGGCCTATCTGCTGGCCAACCTGCCGGCACGCAAGAGTAACTTGCTGATGATTCTGGTGTTGCTGCCGTTCTGGACCTCGATCCTGGTGCGGGTGGCGGCGTGGATCGTGTTGCTGCAGTCCGGCGGCCTGATCAACAGCGCCTTGATGGGCATGGGCTTGATCGATAAACCCTTGGAGCTGGTGTTCAACCGCACCGGGGTCTACATCTCGATGGTGCACATCCTGCTGCCATTCATGATCCTGCCGATCTACAGCGTGATGAAGGGCATTTCGCCCACCTACATGCGTGCGGCGATTTCCCTGGGTTGCCACCCGTTCACCAGTTTCTGGCGCGTGTACTTCCCGCAGACCTATGCCGGCGTCGGCGCCGGTTGCCTGCTGGTGTTCATCCTGGCGATTGGTTACTACATCACCCCGGCGCTGCTGGGCAGCCCGAACGACCAGATGGTCAGCTACTTCGTGGCGTTCTACACCAACACCAGTATCAACTGGGGCATGGCGACGGCACTGGGTGGCTTGCTGCTGCTGGCCACCGTGGTGCTGTACCTGATCTACAACCGGCTGGTGGGCGCCAGTCGCCTGCGCCTGAGCTGAGGAGACCTTGCGATGCTGAGCCCTTACATGTCGCCCGTTGAACGGGTCTGGTTCTACAGCTTGCGGATCCTCTGCGGCTTGATCCTGTTGTTCTTGATCCTGCCGGTGCTGGTGATCATTCCGCTGTCGTTCAACAGCGGCAGTTTCCTGGTGTACCCGTTGCAAGGCTTTTCGCTGCACTGGTACCAGGACTTCTTTGCCTCGGCCGAGTGGATGCGTGCACTCAAGAACAGCATCATCGTCGCCCCGGCGGCCACGGTGCTGGCCATGGTGTTCGGCACCCTGGCGGCCATCGGCCTGACCCGTGGCAACTTCCCCGGCAAGGCGCTGGTGATGGCACTGGTGATTTCACCGATGGTGGTGCCGGTGGTGATTATCGGTGTGGCCAGTTACCTGTTCTTTGCACCGCTGGGACTGGGTAACAGCTTCTTCTCGTTGATCGTGGTGCATGCGGTGCTGGGCGTGCCGTTTGTGATCATCACGGTGTCGGCCACGTTGCAGGGGTTCAACCACAACCTGGTGCGGGCGGCGGCGAGCCTCGGGGCTTCGCCGTTGACGGCGTTTCGCCGAGTGACCTTGCCATTGATTGCGCCGGGGGTGATTTCCGGGGCGCTGTTTGCTTTCGCCACGTCGTTCGATGAAGTGGTGGTGACGCTGTTCCTCGCCGGCCCTGAGCAAGCGACGCTGCCGCGTCAGATGTTCAGCGGCATCCGCGAGAACCTCAGCCCGACGATTGCGGCGGCGGCAACCTTGTTGATTGCCTTCTCGGTATTGCTGTTGCTGACCCTGGAATGGCTGCGCGGGCGTAGCGAGAAACTGCGCACCGCGGCAGTCTGACTGCCTGCTGGAGATTCAAGTGTGGGAGGGGGCAAGCCCTCTCCCACATGGTTTTGTGTTGTGTTGGAAATCACCATTCAGCCTCTGAATGCTAGGCAACCCGAGTTTCCGAGCTACTCTTGTGCCAGCCCATCACTTAATAAGAGGCCGCGCACATGAGTACTTCCTCATTCAAGATCGCCCACAAACTGCTGACCGGCGCTGGCGCCATCGAACAACTGGCCTTTGAACTCACGCGCCTGGATGTGGACAACCCGCTGATCGTCACCGACGCCGCGCTGGTCAAGTCCGGCACCGTGGCGCTGGCCCTCGAACACTTGGGCGAGCGCACCTACGAGATTTTCGACCGCGTACTGCCCGACCCGGAAATCGCCATCGTCGAGGACTGCATGCGCGTTTACCGCGAGGGCGGGCATGACGGCCTGATCGGGCTGGGCGGCGGCAGCGCCATCGATATCGCCAAAAGCGTAGCCGCCTATGCCGGTTACCACGGTGCGCTGTCGGACCTCTTTGGCGTCGACCAGGTGCCGCGCAAGGGCCCGCCGTTGATCGCCATCCCGACCACGGCCGGCACCGGTTCGGAGGTGACCAATGTGGCGATCCTCTCCGACAAGGCCGCACAGCTGAAAAAAGGCATCGTCAGCGACTACCTTCTGCCGGATGTGGCCTTGATCAGCCCGCAAATGACCCTCACCTGCCCGCGCAGCGTTACCGCCGCCAGTGGTGTGGATGCGCTGGTGCATGCCATCGAGTCCTACTTGTCGCTGAATGCCTCGCCGATCACTGATGCGCTGGCCATCGGCGCGATCAAGTTGATTGCCAAGGCGCTGCCCAAGGCCTACGCCAACCCGGCCAACCTGCAGGCACGTGACGACATGGCCACCGCCAGCCTGATGGCCGGCATGGCGTTCGGTAACGCCGGGGTCGGCGCGGTGCATGCGTTGGCGTACCCGTTGGGTGGGCGTTTCAACATTGCCCATGGGGTGAGCAACGCGCTGTTGCTGCCCTATGTGATGCACTGGAACAAATTGGCCTGTGTGGAGCGCATGCAGGAGATTGCACAGGCCATGGGCGTGAATGTCACCGGCTTGAGCGTCAACGATGCGGCCGATCAGGCAGTGGACGCGATGACGCGACTGTGTGCCGCCGTCGAGATTCCGGCAGGCCTGCGCAGTTTCGGCGTGCCCGAGGACGCGATCCCGGCGATGGCGGTTGAGGCGGCAGGCATTGAGCGGCTGATGCGTAACAATCCGCGCAAGCTCAGCGCCGCCGATATCGAGAAAATCTACCGGGCGGCTTACTAGCCGTTGAGCCAGGTCACGGTGCGCGCGGCAAAGCATGAGGTATACAATGCGCGCCATCGTGATTTAGCTCAAAAAAGGTGCGTCATGCAGCCCTTCGTTATTGCTCCATCGATTCTCTCCGCCGATTTCGCCCGCCTGGGTGAGGAAGTGGACAAGGTGTTGGCCGCCGGTGCCGATTTCGTGCACTTCGACGTCATGGACAACCACTACGTGCCCAACCTGACCATCGGCCCGATGGTGTGTGCGGCGCTGCGCAAGTACGGCATCACCGCGCCGATCGATGCGCACCTGATGGTCAGCCCGGTGGATCGCATCATCGGCGACTTCGTGGAAGCCGGCGCGACCTACATCACCTTCCACCCGGAAGCCTCGCTGCACGTCGACCGCACCCTGCAACTGATCCGCGAAGGCGGCTGCAAGGCGGGCCTGGTGTTCAACCCGGCCACGCCGTTGAGTGTGCTTGAGTACGTGATGGACAAGGTCGACATGGTCCTGCTGATGAGCGTTAACCCAGGCTTCGGCGGCCAGAAGTTCATCCCGGGCACCCTGAACAAGCTGCGTGAAGCTCGCGCGCTGATCGATGCTTCCGGTCGCGACATCCGCCTGGAGATCGACGGCGGGGTCAACGTCAACAACATCCGCGAAATCGCCGCAGCGGGCGCCGACACCTTCGTGGCCGGCTCGGCGATCTTCAACGCGCCGGACTATCAGGAAGTCATCGACAAGATGCGTGCCGAACTGGCGCTGGCACGTCCATGAGCGGCTTTGAGCAGCTGTTCCCCGGCAAACTGCCACGGCTGGTGATGTTCGATCTGGACGGTACCTTGATCGACTCGGTACCCGACCTGGCAGCGGCGGTGGACGAGATGCTGCTCAAGCTGGGGCGCAAGCCGGCCGGGATCGAGTCGGTGCGTGAGTGGGTCGGCAACGGTGCGCAGATGCTGGTGCGCCGCGCCCTGGCTAATAATATCGATGCCGAAGGCGTGGATGACGTCGAGGCTGAACACGCCCTGGAGCTGTTCAACGCCGCCTATGAAGACGGCCATGAACTGACCGTGGTCTACCCCGGCGTACGTGACACCCTCAAATGGCTGAGCAAGCAGGGCGTGGAAATGGCCCTGATCACCAACAAGCCGGAACGCTTCGTCGCGCCGCTGCTGGACCAGATGAAAATCGGTCGGTATTTCCGATGGATCATCGGTGGCGACACCCTGCCGCAGAAAAAGCCCGACCCGGCGGCGCTGTTTTTCGTGATGAAAATGGCCAATATCCCGGCCTCGCAATCGTTGTTTGTCGGCGATTCACGCAGTGATGTGCAGGCGGCGAAGGCCGCGGGCGTGCAGTGCGTGGCCCTCAGCTACGGCTATAACCATGGTCGGCCGATCGCCGAAGAGTCGCCGGCGATGGTGATTGATGACCTGCGCCTGTTAATCCCCGGTTGCTTGGGAGCTGGCGCTGAGATAACGTTGCCCGACACCGATCCGTCCCCTTCTGGAAATTCCATCGTGGTGGTCACTCGCAAACTCTGGATGAAAGTCATCAAGGCCCTGGCCCGCTGGCGTTGGCGCGCCTGACTGTTCCTGGCCGCGCCCTGCGGCACGTTTGCATACCTGACTGTTAGACCCTCAAGCCACGAGGCATATCATGACCCGCGAAGAATTCCTGCGTTTGGCCGCTGCCGGCTACAACCGCATTCCCCTGGCCTGCGAAACCCTGGCCGACTTCGACACGCCGCTGTCGATCTACCTGAAACTGGCCGATGAGCCTAACTCCTACCTGCTCGAGTCCGTACAGGGCGGCGAGAAGTGGGGTCGTTACTCGATCATCGGCCTGCCGTGCCGTACGGTGCTACGGGTACATGACCATCATGTGAGCATTACCCATGATGGCGTCGAGATCGAACACCATGATGTCGAAGATCCGTTGGCGTTCGTCGAAGCCTTCAAGGCGCGCTACAACGTGCCGACCATTGCCGGCCTGCCGCGCTTCAACGGCGGCCTGGTGGGTTACTTCGGTTATGACTGCGTGCGTTATGTGGAAAAACGTTTGGGCCAATGCCCGAACCCGGACCCGTTGGGCGTGCCGGACATTCTGCTGATGGTCTCCGATGCGGTCGTGGTGTTCGACAACCTCGCTGGCAAGATGCACGCGATCGTGCTGGCCGACCCGTCCCAGGCCGATGCGTTCGAGCAAGGCCGGGCCAGCCTCGAAGCCCTGCTGGAAAAACTGCGCCAGCCGATCACCCCGCGTCGCGGCCTGGACCTCAGCCGTCCGCCGGCGGCCGACCCGATCTTTCGTTCAAGCTTTACCCAGGATGACTACGAGCGGGCCGTCGATACCATCAAGGAATACATCCTCGCCGGCGACTGCATGCAGGTGGTGCCGTCGCAGCGTATGTCCATCGACTTCAAGGCCGCGCCGATCGATCTGTACCGGGCGCTGCGTTGCTTCAACCCGACGCCGTACATGTACTTCTTCAACTTTGGTGACTTCCACGTGGTGGGCAGTTCGCCGGAAGTGCTGGTGCGCGTCGAAGACAACCTGATCACCGTGCGCCCGATCGCCGGCACGCGCCCACGGGGTGCAACCGAAGAAGCTGACCTGGCGCTGGAAGAAGACCTGCTGAGCGACGACAAGGAAATCGCCGAGCACTTGATGCTCATCGACCTGGGTCGTAATGACACCGGGCGTGTCTCGGAAATCGGTTCGGTGAAGCTCACCGAGAAGATGGTGATCGAGCGTTATTCCAACGTGATGCATATCGTGTCCAACGTTACCGGCGAGCTGAAGGCTGGCCTGACGGCGATGGATGCGTTGCGCGCGATTCTGCCGGCGGGCACCTTGTCGGGTGCGCCGAAGATCCGCGCGATGGAAATCATCGACGAGCTGGAGCCGGTCAAGCGTGGGGTCTACGGCGGTGCCGTGGGTTATTTCGCCTGGAACGGCAACATGGACACGGCCATTGCGATCCGCACCGCCGTGATCAAGGACGGGGAGCTGCACGTGCAGGCCGGTGGCGGGATCGTCGCCGACTCGGTGCCGGCCCTCGAATGGGAAGAAACCCTGAACAAGCGCCGCGCGATGTTCCGCGCCGTTGCGCTGGCTGAACAGACCCCCAATTCCTGAGGTTCCCCCATGTTGCTGATGATTGATAACTACGATTCCTTTACCTACAACGTTGTGCAGTACCTGGGCGAGTTGGGTGCCGAGGTCAAGGTAGTGCGCAATGACGAACTGACCGTCGCCGAGATCGCCGCCCTGAACCCGGAGCGCATCGTGGTTTCGCCAGGCCCGTGCACGCCGACCGAGGCGGGTATTTCCCTGGAGGCGATCCAGTATTTCGCCGGCAAGCTGCCGATCCTGGGCGTATGCCTGGGCCACCAGTCCATCGGCCAGGCCTTTGGCGGTGACGTGGTGCGTGCACGCCAGGTGATGCACGGCAAGACCAGTCCGGTATTCCATCATGATCAGGGCGTGTTCCATGGGCTTAACTTGCCGGTGACCGTGACCCGCTACCATTCGTTGGTGGTCAAGCGCGAAACCCTTCCGGATTGCCTGGAACTGACCGCCTGGACCCAACTGGAGGACGGCTCGGTCGACGAGATCATGGGCCTGCGCCACAAGACACTGAATATCGAAGGGGTGCAATTCCACCCCGAATCGATCCTGACCGAGCAGGGCTACGAGCTGTTCGCCAATTTTCTCAAGCAGAGCGGCGGCACGCGCTAAGGACTTTCCATGGATATCAAGACTGCCCTGAGCCGTATCGTCGGCCACCTGGACCTGAGCACCGCTGAAATGAGCGATGTGATGCGCGAGATCATGACCGGTCAATGCACCGACGCGCAGATCGGCGCGTTCATGATGGCCATGCGCATGAAAAGCGAAAGCATCGACGAAATCGTCGGCGCCGTGTCGGTTATGCGCGAGCTGGCGGACAAGGTCGAGCTCAAGACCCTCGATGGTGTGGTCGACGTGGTCGGCACCGGCGGTGACGGTGCGAACATCTTCAACGTGTCGACGGCTTCTTCGTTTGTGGTGGCGGCGGCGGGTTGCACTGTGGCCAAGCACGGTAACCGCGCGGTCTCCGGCAAGAGTGGCAGCGCCGACTTGCTGGAAGCGGCGGGGATCTACCTGAACCTGACCCCTATCCAAGTGGCGCGCTGTATCGACAACGTCGGTATTGGGTTCATGTTTGCCCAATCCCACCACGGTGCGATGAAGCATGCTGCCGCCCCGCGCAAGGATCTCGGCCTTCGTACCCTGTTCAACATGCTCGGCCCGCTTACGAATCCGGCCGGTGTGAAACACCAGGTGGTGGGTGTGTTCAGCCAGGCGCTGTGCCGGCCATTGGCCGAAGTACTGCAACGCCTGGGCAGCAAGCATGTGCTGGTGGTGCATTCCAAGGACGGCCTGGACGAATTCAGCCTGGCGGCACCGACCTTCGTGGCGGAGCTGAAAAATGACCAGGTCACTGAGTATTGGGTCGAGCCGGAAGACCTGGGCATGAAGAGCCAGAGCCTGCACGGCCTGGCGGTGGAAAGCCCGGCGGCCTCCCTGGAACTGATTCGTGATGCCTTGGGCCGTCGCAAGACCGAGAACGGTCAGAAAGCCGCCGAGATGATTGTTTTGAATGCTGGCGCGGCACTTTATGCAGCCGACCACGCCTATAGTCTTAAGGAGGGTGTTGCCTTGGCCCACGATGCGCTGCACACCGGTCTGGCTCGTGAGAAGCTCGAAGAGCTGGGAGCATTCACCGCAGTATTCAAGATGGAGAATGAAGGATGAGTGTGCCGACCGTTCTGGAAAAAATCCTGGCCCGCAAGGCTGAAGAAGTTGCCGAGCGGCGCGCCCGCGTGAGCCTGGCCGAGCTGGAAGCCCAGGCAAAGATCGCCGATGCACCGCGCGGTTTCGCCAATGCACTGATCGCCCAGGCCAAGCAGAAGCAACCGGCCGTGATCGCCGAGGTCAAGAAAGCCTCGCCGAGCAAAGGCGTGATCCGCGAACACTTTGTGCCATCGGAAATCGCCGTCAGCTATGAGAAGGGAGGAGCGACTTGCCTGTCCGTGCTGACCGATATCGACTACTTCCAGGGTTCCGACCTGTTCCTGCAGCAGGCCCGCGCCGCGTGCAAGTTGCCGGTGATCCGCAAGGACTTCATGGTCGACCCGTACCAGATCGTCGAAGCCCGTGCCCTGGGCGCCGACTGCGTGCTGCTGATCGTTTCCGCGCTGGATGACGTGAAGATGGCCGAGTTGGCTGCCGTCGCCAAAAGCGTCGGCCTCGACGTGCTGGTGGAAGTGCATGACGGCGATGAGCTGGAACGCGCCTTGAAAACCCTCGACACACCGCTGGTGGGGGTCAACAACCGTAACCTGCACACCTTCGAAGTCAGCCTGGAAAACACCCTCGACCTGTTGCCTCGGATTCCGCGCGACCGTCTGGTGATCACCGAGAGTGGCATCGTCAACCGTGCCGACGTGGAGTTGATGGAGATCAGTGGCGTGTACTCGTTCCTGGTGGGCGAGACCTTCATGCGTGCCGAGAACCCGGGGGCTGAATTGCAGCGCCTGTTCTTCCCGGAGCGGGGCATGGCGGTCAGCGGTTCGACGCTGGATTGATGATGACGCAGCCGGTGGCGATGACCGTCGAAGCAGGACTTGCCGCCGAGCAAGACCTGCTGGCGGCTGTTTGCGCAGGTGAGCGGGAGTATGGGTTGTTGTTCTGGCAACCCAGCGATCAGGCTTTGGTCATGCCGCGTCGGTTGAGCCGCTTGCCGGCCTTTGAAACCGCCAGCCAGGTTTCAGCCGATGCGGGTTGGCCGGTGCTGCTGCGTGAAACCGGCGGTGAGCCGGTGCCGCAGTCGAGTGCCACAGTCAACATCGCCCTGGTCTACGCCCCGCGGCGCAGTGAGGGCGACCAGAATCGTATCGAAACCGGTTACCTGCGTTTATGTCAGCCGATCTGCGACTTGCTGATCGAGTTGGGCGGCGATGCGTCTGTCGGCGAGATCGACGGCGCATTTTGCGACGGTCGCTACAACGTCAATCTCAATGGCCGGAAAATGGTTGGCACTGCCCAGCGCTGGCGTCAAAGCGGGGGGCGCCCGGTGGGCCTGGTGCACGGTGCGCTGTTGCTGGAAAACGATCGCGAAGACCTGATCGCGGCGGTCAATCGCTTCAATGAAGCCTGCGGTCTTGAACAGCGGGTGCGTGCCGACAGTCATATCGCCCTGCACGAAGCCTTCCCGGCGCCCGATGCGATCAGCCGGCTGGACACCTTGTACCGCCAGATGTTGGCCAGCTTCCTGCCGGTTTAACGGGTACCGAACACCACCATCGTCTTGCCTTTGACGTGCACCAGGTTGCGTTCTTCCAGGTCTTTGAGTACGCGTCCGACCATCTCCCGTGAACAGCCGACAATGCGCCCGATTTCCTGGCGCGTGACCTTGATCTGCATGCCATCGGGGTGGGTCATGGCGTCCGGTTGCTTGCACAGGTCAAGCAGGCAGCGCGCTACACGGCCAGTGACGTCGAAGAATGCCAGGTCGCCGACTTTGCGCGTGGTGTCCCGCAGGCGTTGCGCAATCTGGCCGCTGAGGACATAAAGGATGTCGGGATCTTGCTGGGCCAGTTCGCGGAATTTGGCGTAGCTGATCTCGGCCACTTCGCACTCGACCTTGGCACGCACCCAGGCGCTGCGTTCCTGTTCCTTGCCGGCTTGTTCGAACAACCCCAACTCCCCAAAAAAATCCCCGGTGTTCAGGTAGGCGATGATCATTTCGCGGCCGTCTTCATCCTCGATCAGGATGGTGACCGAGCCTTTGATAATGAAGAACAGGGTTTCGGAGCGTTCGCCGGCGCAGATGATGTTGTGCTTGGCCGGGTAGCGGCGGCGCTGGCAATGCATCAACAGTTTGTCGAGATTCTTGATTTTGGGTATGGGAGTAAGGGCAACCATGGTTGTATCCCGAAAAGACTGCGCTAAATAGTTGGAGTTGTTGTATTCATCGGGTATCGGCATTGATACGCGCTGTATAAAGGGTGGCATTACGCCATCGATTTGGCGTCAGCTTAACAGACACATTCTGACTCGATTAGCCAATTTTCCGCGCAAAGCCTGCTTTTGATCGCTTTTGTTGCAAACGCTGACGCAGGCGGGCCCTGTGCTAAGCTGGCGACCCTTTTTTAGCAGTGGAGTCTGGGCGATGAAGGCACGCATCCAATGGGCGGGCGAAGCCATGTTCCTCGGTGAGTCGGGCAGTGGCCATGTGGTGGTCATGGATGGCCCGCCGGAAGCCGGTGGCCGTAACCTGGGCGTACGCCCGATGGAAATGCTCCTGCTGGGCGTAGGCGGTTGCAGCAATTTCGACGTGGTCAGCATCCTGAAGAAATCCCGCCAGGCCGTGGAAAGCTGCGAAGCCTTCCTGGAGGCCGAGCGTGCCACCGAAGACCCCAAGGTATTCACCAAAATCCACATGCATTTCGTGGTAAAGGGCAGGGCGCTGAAAGAGGCGCAGGTGAAGCGCGCTATCGAACTGTCGGCGGAGAAGTATTGCTCGGCGTCGATCATGCTGGGCGCGGCCGGGGTGGCCATTACCCATGATTACGAGATAATTGAGTTGGGTTGATCGCTCAATCGGCGGGCAAAAAGAAAGGGCGCTGTGATAGCGCCCTTCTTTTGGCTCAGATTCGGTACGTGCTTTTAGTCATGACCTTGGCCAATAGGCTCATGCCAAACCGCACTGGCGCCGGGAAGCGAAAACCACCGGCATCCAGCGCGCTTTCTGCGTGATGTTCTTCATCAATGCGCATCTGCTCAAGAATGGCACGGGACTTTTCGTCTTCGGCCGGCAGTTGTTCCAGATGTTCGTCCAGGTGTTTGCACACCTGATGTTCAGTCGCTGCGACAAAACCCAGGCTGACCTTGTCGCTGATCAGGCCGGCCGCGGCGCCGATCCCAAACGATAAACCGTAGAACAGCGGGTTCAACACGCTCGGGTGACTGCCCAGTTGGCGGATGCGTTGCTCGCACCAGGCCAGGTGATCGATTTCTTCCTCGGCGGCATGCTCCATGGCTGCGCGCACCTGCGGCAGCTTGGCGGTCAGCGCCTGGCCCTGGTACAGCGCCTGGGCGCAGACTTCGCCGGTATGGTTGATGCGCATCAAGCCGGCGACGTGACGGGTCTCGGCCTCGCTCATCTGCGCGTCGGGCTGCACGATGGCGGGCGAGGGGCGATACGGCTGGCCGCTGAAGGGCAGCAGCGTACGCATGGCCATGTCGGCTTGCAGCAACAGACGGTCAATCGGCGAGTAGTGACGTTGGGTAGTCATGCTGACCTCCGGGAAGAATCTCGGCGGCCAGTTTACCGCAAGAGAGGGGCAAGCGTTTGCGTTGCGTCAAGGGCATGGGGTCGCAGCCTGGGCTGCGACCTTTGCTGAAAGGCTGATCAGCCCGGCGGCCAGTTCATCTGGCGCTGGCCCAGCACGTGCATATGGATGTGATAAACGGTCTGCCCGCCTTTCGGGTTGCAGTTCATCACCACCCGGAAACCTTCTTCACACCCTTGTTCTACAGCCAGGCGTTGGGCGGTGAACAGGATATGACCGGCCAGGGCTTTATCTTCTTCAGTCAGGTCATTGAGCGTGGGGATGTGTTTCTTGGGAATGACCAGGAAATGCACGGGCGCCGCCGGATAGATGTCCTTGAACGCCAGGACTTGGTCATCTTCGTAGATGATATCCGCGGGTATTTCTCTGTTGATGATCTTGGTGAACAGAGTATCCACAACTGTTTCTCCATTATGAAAGTGCAGGATGAGTGTACCCAGCCCGTCAGCGTGGGCAATAGGCCTTGTTGATGGCGCCGGCGATCTTGCGGGTCAGCCAGCGTGGGCTGAAACGCGGGCTGAAGGCGATCCAGCGGTTGCGACGGCCGGGGATGATGATGGCTTTGTTCTTTTCCAGTGCGCGTACGGTGTAGAGCGCCACTTCTTCGGGGCTCATCAGCTGTTGGCTGCGGTCGAGCCTGGCGGTGTCCATCTGCGCGGTGCCGAAGAACGCGGTGCGTGTCGGGCCGGGGCAGAGCACCGAGACCTTGATGCCGCAGGTTTTCAGTTCTTCGCGCAAGCCTTCGGAGAAATGCAGCACATAGGCCTTGCTGGCGTAATAAGTGCTCATCCACGGGCCGGGCTGGAATGCCGCGATGGACGCCACATTGAGAATCTGCCCGCCGCCGTGCAGTGCCATGGCATTGCCGAGCGCATGGCACATACGGGTCAGGGCCAGGATGTTGACCTCCATCAGGTCCTGTTCGGTCATCCAGTCCTGGGCCAGGAACGGCCCGCTGGTGCCGATGCCGGCGCAGTTCACCAGCAGGTCGATCTGCCGCTCGCCTTCTTCAAGCTCCAGCAGGAACCCGGACAAGCGCAGTGGCTCGCCAAGGTCGCAGGCCCGGAACAGCACTTCGACGCCAAAGCGTTGGGTCAATTCGATTGCAATGCTTTCCAACTGATCACGCTGGCGGGCCACCAGAATCAAGCTGCGGCCGCGACGGGCGAGTGCTTCGGCCAGGGCCAGGCCGATGCCGCTGGAGGCGCCGGTGATCAGAGCGTAACGGGTCATGCCTTTCTCCATCGCAACGCCGCCGCGCCTGTGACAGAGGCATCACAGGCCGGGGGCGTTTCTTCACTGTTCTGGAGAGTCTACAGGTTCGCCCGCTTCGTCAGCACTCTGCGCTTCGTCTTCTTCGACGGTTGCCGCCTGGTCGGCGTCTTCGTCGGAGGTGATGGAGCTGCTTTCGTAGCTGCTGTCCACGTTAGCTTCGAGCTGGTCCAGGTAACCGTTCATGCCCAAGGTCACCACGATGGCAAGCATGACTGGAATAAACGCCAACCACAGCGTGGCCAGGACTTTTACCGCGGTGGAGTTACGTGGCGGTGGCGCACCATACTGGTTGGCGCCTGCATTGCCCGGCAGTACCAGCAACAGGATCGGGAAGACACTGTTCACCAATGGCACCAGGTTGAGTAGGTACAACCAGCCCGACCAGCCCAGGTCATGCAGGCGCTGCACGCCGATTTGCACACTGACCCATACCAGCGCCACAAACAGCGCGAGACCCAGCAGTACTCCGATGATGGTGCCCGCAATCGGCGAGGCGGTAGCCACGGCAAAGCTGACGGTGCTGATGATGCCACCCGCAACCAGCATCGCCAGGGTCAGCACCAGGGTCCATGCCAGGTAGCGCAGGCGGCCGATCCGCCCATGGATAGTGAAGACTTTGAGGGTGGCGTACTCGGGCAGGTCATCACCCACCGCCGCGCGGGGAGGCGCATAAGGCGAGGCATCCGGACGCGCGAAACCAGAAGGGCCGGAATCCGTCTCGTGAGTTTCAGCCAGGCTGAAGGCCACAGGCTGTTCGGGCTCAATGCGCGCGTCGACCCCGGCGTTTTTCAGCGCGGTGAGGTAGGTTTCCGCATCCGGGCGAGACAGGTCGCGCTTGAGCGCAACCGGGCGGCCGGTAAAGAGCTTTTCGATGGCTTCGACTTCGCTCTTGAACAGCTCGGCCAGGTTCAGTTTGGCCGTGGTGCTTTCGACACCCGGGAGCAAGGCTCCATCAAACACAATCTTGAAACGGTTGTCGCTCATGCGGGCTTCCTTGTCACTTGTTCAGGGAGGTAGTGCAGGCCCGTCTAATCAGCAGGCCTGGCGGTTGGGTCAACGTGGCCAGCGCAGTTGTGACGCCTGTTCGCGTGCCTTGCGGTATTCGGCATCCAGGCGCGCAACGAGTTCATCGACGCTGGGCAAATCATCAATCTCACCGACGCCTTGGCCAGCAGACCATACGGTCTTCCAGGCTTTGGCCTCGTCGCTCAACGGCTTGAGCTTGGAGCCGAAGTTGACCTCGCCTTTGCCTTGCAGGGCGGCGAGGTCGAAACCGGCGTTTTCCAGGCTCTGGCGCATAAAGCTGGCGGGCACGCCGGAGACAGCGGGAGTGTGCACGATGTCGGCGGCGCGCGATGTGAGCAGCATCTCTTTATACGCATCCGGTGCCTGGCTTTCGGTAGTGCCGATAAAGCGCGTGCCGAAATAGGCCAGGTCTGCACCGAGCAGTTGGGCGGCGAGAATCTCGTGCCCGTGATTGAGGCAGCCGGCCAGCAGCAGGGTTTTGTCGAAGAACTGGCGGATCTCGGCAATCAGCGAGAATGGGCTCCAGGTGCCGGCATGGCCACCGGCGCCGGCTGCTACGGCGATCAGGCCGTCCACACCGGCCTCGGCAGCCTTCTCGGCATGGCGGCGGGTGGTGACGTCGTGGAACACCAGGCCACCGTAGCTGTGTACCGCGTCCACCAGCTCTTTGACGGCACCCAGGCTGGTAATGACGATGGGCACTTTATGCTCAATGCAGATCGCCAGGTCTGCCTCCAGGCGGGGATTGCTGTTGTGCACGATCAGGTTGACGGCATAGGGCGCGGGGTTGTCCAGCAGCGCCAGGCCCGCTTCGATTTCCTCCAGCCAGGCCTTGAACCCGCTGCTTTCGCGTTGGTTAAGCGCCGGGAAACTCCCGACTACCCCATTGCGGCAGCACGCCAGGACCAGTTGCGGGTTGGAAATCAGGAACATCGGCGCCGCCACGACGGGCAGGCGCAGACGTTGTTCAAGCAGAGCGGGCAGCGACATTGGAGGTACCCCAAGTAATTGAAGTTAGAACGGTTTGACCACGACCAAAATTACGATAGCCAGCAATATCAGAACGGGCACTTCATTGAACCAGCGATAAAAGACATGGCTGCGGGTGTTTTCGCCACGGGCAAAGCGTTTTACCTGCGCGCCGCACATATGGTGGTAGCCAATGAGCAGTACGACGAGGGTCAGCTTGGCGTGAATCCACCCGCCCGAATGAAAGATGCCTGGGTTCAGATAGATCAGCCAGCCGCCGAAAATCAACGTGGCGATCATCGCCGGCCCCATGATGCCGCGATACAACTTGCGCTCCATGACGCTGAAACGCTCTTTGCTGACGGTGTCCTCGCTTTGGGCGTGGTAGACAAACAGGCGTGGCAGGTAGAACAGCCCGGCAAACCAGCAGACGACGCTGACGATGTGGAAGGCTTTGATCCATAGATAGAGCATTTCTAGTTATTCCCAGGTTCACGGTAACTGAGGATAGTAGTGGCTCATGCGCCCATACGTCACGTTGGCGGTTGTCGCAGGACGATACGACCCCTATTATCGACGGCTTTCCAGTGGGTTCGTTGAGGGCAGGTTTATGGTCAAGGTCGGTATCGTCGGCGGCACGGGTTACACCGGTGTCGAATTGCTGCGTCTGTTGGCTCAGCATCCGCAAGCTGAGGTGGTGGTCATCACTTCCCGATCCGAGGCCGGGCTGGCCGTGGCCGATATGTACCCGAACCTGCGCGGTCATTACGACGGCCTGGCGTTCAGTGTTCCGGACATCAAGACCCTGGGCGGCTGCGACGTGGTGTTCTTCGCCACCCCGCACGGTGTTGCCCACGCCCTGGCAGGCGAGTTGTTGGCCGCCGGCACCAAGGTGATCGACTTGTCGGCGGACTTCCGTCTGCAGGACGCTGATGAGTGGGCCAAGTGGTATGGCCAGCCGCACGGCGCGCCGCAGTTGTTGGAAGAGGCGGTGTACGGCCTGCCGGAAGTGAATCGTGAACAGATCAAGCAAGCGCGCCTGATTGCTGTACCGGGCTGCTATCCGACGGCTACACAGTTGGGCTTCCTGCCTTTGCTGGAAGCGGGGCTGGCAGACGCTTCGCGCTTGATCGCGGACTGCAAGTCAGGCGTCAGCGGTGCCGGTCGTGGTGCGGCGGTTGGTTCGCTGTACTCCGAGACGTCGGAAAGCATGAAGGCCTATGCGGTGAAAGGTCACCGTCACTTGCCAGAAATTCGTCAGGGGCTGCGCCGCGCGGCTGGGAAGGACGTGGGCCTGACCTTCGTCCCGCACTTGACCCCAATGATCCGCGGTATTCACTCCACGTTGTACGCCACCGTGGTCGATCGCTCGGTCGACCTGCAGGCGCTGTTTGAAAAGCGTTATGCCAACGAACCGTTCGTCGATGTGATGCCGGCCGGCAGCCACCCGGAAACCCGCAGCGTGCGCGGTGCCAATGTGTGCCGGATTGCTGTGCATCGCCCGCAGGACGGTGACCTGGTCGTGGTGTTGTCGGTGATCGATAACCTGGTTAAGGGCGCGTCCGGCCAGGCGGTGCAGAACATGAACATCCTGTTTGGCCTGGATGAGAAGTTGGGGCTGTCCCACGCGGGCATGCTGCCTTGAGGCGGTTGAGTCGCTAAGCAAAAGGCCCGTTGATCGGGCCTTTTGTGTTTTTAATGGCGACAGCGCAGATTGATATACCGTAACAATAGTTGACCGCTTTTCTAGGAGAAGCGGATAATGCAGACCATTACGCATATGGCGGCGCTACGCCGGGAGATTATCAGCATGAGCGTTGAATCCTTCACCCCCACGGCTTTGCAATTCACCCACGGTGCTGCGCACAAGGTGAAGAGCCTGGTCGATGAAGAGGGTAATGATCGCTTGAAGCTGCGCGTATTCGTTACGGGCGGCGGTTGTTCAGGATTTCAGTACGGTTTTACCTTCGATGAAGATGTAGCCGATGATGACACCATCGTTGAGCGCGAAGGCGTAAGTTTGGTTGTGGACCCGATGAGCTTCCAATACCTGGCCGGTGCCGAGGTGGATTACCAGGAAGGTCTGGAGGGTTCACGCTTTGTGATCAAGAACCCTAACGCTACCACCACCTGTGGTTGCGGGTCTTCGTTCTCGATCTGATCGGCAACGGATGCAAAAACGCCGCTTGGCTGTGATAGGCCAAGCGGCGTTTTGCTGTGCGCAGATTTTAGGTCGGGTAGATGGCGCCCAGTACCCGAAGTCCTCGTGCCCCGGTGACGCTTGGGCGGTTGGCGGCGATGCCTTCGAGACAGCAATGGGCCAGCCATGCGAAGGCCATGGCCTCGACCCAGTCGGGGTCTACTCCGTAAGTGGCGGTGCTGCTGACTTGAGTCGATGGTAGCAGAGCGGCCAGGCGGTTCATCAGCGCGGTATTGCGGGCGCCTCCGCCACACACCAGCAGTGTTTCGGTCTGGGGCTGGGCGGCCTGCAGGGATTCGATGATGGTCAGGGCGGTCAGCTCAAGTAGCGTGGCCTGAACATCCTGAGGCTCGAATGTTGGTAAGCGACCCAGGTGTTGGTGCAGCCATTCCAGATTGAATACTTCGCGGCCGGTGCTCTTGGGGCCCGTGGTCACGAAGAAAGGGTCGCTGAGCAGGGCGTTGAGTAGAGCTGGCTTGACCTTGCCGCTGGCCGCCCACTGGCCATCACGATCAAAGTGTTCACCGCGTTGCTGGTGAATCCACGCATCCAGCAGGACATTACCTGGGCCGCAGTCGAAGCCGGCTACAGGTTTGCCGGTCTCAATCAGGCTGAGGTTGCTGAAACCTCCCACATTCAATACGGCACGGTTACCGCTGTGCTCGCCAAATAGCGCTTCATGGAACGCAGGGACCAGCGGAGCGCCCTGACCGCCGGCGGCGACGTCGCGGCTACGGAAATCGCTGACCACGGTGATGCCTGTAAGCTCGGTGAGCAAGGCCGGGTTGCCGATCTGTACGGTAAAGCCCCGTGCGGGTTCATGGCGGATGGTCTGGCCATGGCTGCCAATTGCGCGAATGTCCTGGGGCTTGAGGTTTTGTTGGTCGAGTAAAGCGTGAATACCTTGAGCGGCAAGCTTCACCCAGTTCTGCTGGGCGATGGCTGAGCGAGCGATCTCATCTGCCCCGCTGGCGCAAAGAGCAAGCAGCTCAGTGCGCAGGGTGTCGGGCATGGGAATGTAGTGTGTAGCGATCAGCTTGATCGCCAGGGACTGCTCGATCAAGGCGATGTCCAGGCCATCAAGGCTGGTCCCGGACATCACGCCAATATAGAGCGCCATACTTAACGCTTCGCCGAAGCCAGCAGGGTGGAGCGTTCTTGGTCCATGCGCGCCATCAACGGCTGGCTCTGTTGCATGAAACGGGCACGTTCGGCCTTGGCGATCGGGTCGGCCATGGGCAGCTTCTGGCCCAGTGGGTCGACGTGAACGCCATTGACCTGGAACTCATAATGCAAGTGTGGGCCGGTGGACAGGCCGGTAGTACCGATATAGCCGATCACCTGGCCTTGTTTCACTGTGCCGCCGGTTTGCACGCCCTTGGCAAAGCCTTGCATGTGGCCATACAGGGTGCGGTAGGTATTGCCGTGCTGGATGATCACGGTATTGCCATAGCCGCCACGACGTCCTGCCAGCAGGACTTTACCGTCGCCGGCTGCCTTGATCGGCGTGCCGCGCGGGGCGGCGTAGTCGACGCCTTTATGGGCGCGGATTTTGTTCAGAATTGGATGCTTGCGACCCATGGAGAAACGCGAGCTAATACGAGCGAAGTCCACTGGGGTGCGGATGAAGGCCTTGCGCATGCTATTGCCATCGGCAGTGTAGTAGCTGCTGCTACCTTGTTTGTTGGTGTAGCGCACGGCGGTGTAGGTCTTGCCGCGGTTGGTGAAGCGTGCGGAGAGAATGTTGCCGGTGCCCACGACTTTGCCGTTGGCGACTTTCTGCTCGTAGATCACGTCGAATTCGTCGCCCTGGCGAATGTCCTGGGCGAAGTCGATGTCGTAGCCGAACACGCTGGCCATGTCCATGGTCATGCTGTGGGACAGGCCTGCCCGGGCCGCCGACTGTGACAGGGAGCTGTTGATCACCCCGTGTACATAGGCCGAGCGCATGACCGGCTTGGTAGTGATCCGATTGAAGGCAAAGCCTTTGGCGCCCTTTGTCAGGGTAATGCTTTCGAGGTCGCTGACATTGCTGTGCAGGTTGTTCAGTTGGCCATCGGGGGCGAACTCGAATTCGAGCTTCTGGCCGTGCTTGAGCTGGGTGAACTGCTTGGCTTGTTTGTCGCTCGCCAGCACTTCATTAACGGTAGCGGCGGGGAGGCCGACCTTCTCGAATAGAGTCGACAGGGTGTCGCCCTTGGCCACGATCACTTCGCGGTGTTGAGGGTTTTTGGCCGTGTCGGCAGCAGGCGCAGCTGTACTCTGGGCTGCTTGTTGGGTGTCTTCGGGGTTGTTTTCTATCTGGGCGAACGGTGATTCGGTGGTCGTATTTGTGGCTTGTTGCGCGTCGGAAGCGTCTTGATCTTGTGTCAGTTGTTCAACTGGACTTTCCAGGTCAAGGCTCAGGGATGTTCGTTTGGCTTCTACGTCACTGGAAGGGAATACCAGGAGTGCCAGGCTGAGAAGGGCGGCGATACCACTTGCGGCGAGCAGGTGGGTCTTCGGGTAAAGCGGCGGCGCTTTAGACGGTTCAGTGGTCATAGGTAATTTTGACTTTGAAGATGAAATGGAAAAGATGAATGACATGATGAAGATGAAATAACTGTATAAAATATAACCAAATCATCTGTGGCGCAAGCTCGCGAACGCTGGGCTTGCTGAACGGTGTCCGTTCGCAGGGCAAAACTTGTAATTAGTCCCTGATCTTGTATGGTTGGTTCCCTTTTGAATCTGAGCCTTGCGGGTCTGTTATGAAGTCGGTTGAAGAGCAGCTAGCGCTGATAAAACGTGGTGCGGAAGAACTGTTGGTCGAAGCTGAGCTGATCGAAAAGCTCAAGCGTGGTCAGCCCCTGCGTATTAAGGCTGGCTTTGATCCGACTGCGCCGGATCTGCACCTGGGGCATACGGTGCTTATTAATAAGCTGCGCCAGTTCCAGGAGTTGGGGCACCAGGTCATCTTCCTTATAGGTGACTTCACCGGAATGATCGGTGATCCGAGCGGCAAGAGCGCCACACGTCCGCCGCTGACCCGTGAGCAGGTGCTCGATAATGCCGAGACCTACAAGACTCAGGTATTCAAGATACTCGATCCAGCCAAGACCGAAGTGGCGTTCAACTCTACTTGGATGGATCAGATGGGGCCGGCGGACTTCATTCGCTTGACCTCTCAGTACACTGTCGCGCGCATGCTTGAGCGTGATGATTTCGACAAGCGCTACTCCACCAATCAGCCGATCGCCATTCACGAGTTCCTCTACCCGTTGGTTCAGGGTTATGACTCGGTAGCGTTGCGTGCGGACGTTGAGCTGGGCGGCACTGATCAGAAGTTCAACCTGTTGATGGGGCGTGAGCTCCAGCGTGCGTATGGGCAGGAAGCCCAGTGCATCCTGACCATGCCGTTGTTGGAAGGGTTGGATGGCGTCAAGAAGATGTCCAAGTCCCTGGGGAACTATGTCGGTATCCAGGAGGCGCCGGGCGTTATGTACGGCAAGCTGGTTTCGATTCCTGATGCTTTGATGTGGCGTTACTTCGAGTTGCTGAGCTTCCGGTCGATGGACGAAATCAATGCGCTGCGTGCTGATGTAGAGGCAGGCGCTAATCCACGTGACGTGAAGATTAAGCTGGCGGAAGAGATTGTTGCGCGTTTCCATGGTGAGGAGGCTGCGGCCAGTGCTCACCGTGCTGCGGGTAATCGCATGAAGGATGGCGAGTTGCCTGATGATTTGCCGGAGATCGAGCTGTCTGCTGCCGAGGCGATGCCGATTGCTGCCGTGCTTAATAAGGCTGGCCTGGTTAAGAACTCGGCGGTTGCGCGCGACCTTCTGGGTTCGGGTGGGGTGCGTATAGATGGTGAGGTTGTGGATCGCACCTTTATATACGAGCTGGGCGCTACCCACGTTTGCCAGGCGGGGAAGAAGGCATTTGCGCGCATTACGCTAAAATCCGAATAAACCTGAAATTAAGTGTTGACGGCGAATTTTATCTGTCTATAATTCGCCCCACTTCCGGCGCAGTCGAAACGGAAAACTCCTTGGTAAACAAAGAGTTACGCAGAATTCGACAGCGACTTGCTTCAGTTCATCGAAGCCCAGAAGGAGTTGGTAGGGCAGTGTTGTCTGGCTCTATTAACGTTTCGATCTTCTCGGTCGAAAGCGGAGAAAAAGAGGTGTTGACAGCAGCGTGTAACGCTGTAGAATTCGCCTCCCGCTAACGAGAGATCGGAAGCGCAAGTGGTTGAAGTTGTTGAAGAAATCTTCGAAAACTTCTGAAAATAATCACTTGACAGCAAATGAGGCTGCTGTAGAATGCGCGCCTCGGTTGA
>NZ_FOWT01000018.1:0-2368 GCF_900115535.1 Pseudomonas sp. NFPP28
ACACGCTTCGACAAGCTCGCGAAAAGCTATGCCGCAATGGTCTCACAGGCTTGTTCCATACGGTGTTTGCGACATCTCTTTTCGTACAGAGCCTAACAAGGCTGATTGATAGCTCCGGTCCAGTAGTTGGTCCGGAGCATACTTTTTATTGTCTTGCTCAGGGTTTTATGAAAGTAACGCCGAAGTACAAGGACAGAAGAAAGATGTGAGGGCTCCCCGGTGTACCGGAAGCACAGGACATCTCAAATACTTGGTCTAGCATTTTTCTCGCATCAGTAAATGGTATTTGAAATTTAGTGTTTTGAGCGACTGTGTTCGTTCCTGGCACAAGATCTACAGAGATAGTCGCATAAGGCGTTACGCTCGGCGTTGTTGTGGGTGTTTTGTCTATATAAATTTCTATAACATCCCCTGCTCGAGAGCTAGCATGGTTTGGAATGAGGAAGTCAATAGGTGTACTATTTATAATGTCTGCAACAGGATTGGCGGTGAAAAAGGGTGGAGACTGAAACTGTTTTGGATTGACTAGGCGCGGAGCTTGCCCAACGGCAAAGGGGCGTTGAGGGAGAGTGGTCATGATATAAAACCTCGAATGTATAATTTTATTTTTACGTTAAAATTATCAGTTGAGTGGGGGGGGCTGATTTTAGGGAGAGGTTTGCTTGGTTTGATGTCTGTAAGGTTTTCCTGTTTTTAGAGCTGACTCTTGGTCTCGTTAGGCTGATTTTTATTAATTATCTAGTTTATTAGTTTTAACCAAACTCTGGTTCGACTGGCAACAGTCAGGTTGCTACGATCATAGGTTATGTTGGATCGATAGTTTTGCCGAAGATTATATATGTCGATTGTCGATGGCCCTGTTGTGGTGACGTAAAGTGATGGTGATCCATCAGCTAGTTGAATGGGTGTTTGAATGATTGGTTCTTCTGATGCTATATAGATAATGGCATCTACGTCGTAAATCGTTAGGTTGTGAATCTTACTGTCTACGGTTTCGAAGTATATTTCTCTGGTTGTTGGGTCCGACCAAATGTCAGTTGCCATGAAGGTTTCCTGTGCTGTTCTTATCTCTAGGAGGTCTCCTGGGTCAGGTGATAGATACGTGGTAGGTCGAATGGATGCAAATGCCATGATGAACTCGCTTTTCAGTTTAAATGTTGGGAGGGCTAGCCTCCCAATGTTTAACTTGTAACTTGATATTAATCTGATGACGTAGTTAGGAATAAAGCTTGAGTGGGTCGTAATGGAGAGGGGGTAGTGAAATCAACTGAAACTAAGACTGTTATATCTTTCAGCGAAAAAGCCCTGGGCCTTCCCGCCGTCTGCGGGCCAGTAACTACAATGGCCTTGGCTTTGCTATCTAAGCCAACTATGTTCACTCCTTCCCAGAGTATTCCCTGAGATATGAAGCTGATTGGGTCGTTGACTTCAAGGGCAAGACTTGGAATGGGGCCGCATTGAGTTTGCATATCTTGATCCTCCAAAAGATAGATTAGTGTTGATCGGTGATGGCAATGAGGGGAACCGAGAGATCAATTTTTCTCTCCCAGATGTTAAAGCCTGAACCAGGTGCGTTGATATAGGGGTTTTGGTAGAAGTTGTTTTCATGCACTGTGATAGTTGAGTAGGGAGCATTGATGTAAACACGATTGGTTTTGGTATCGATTGTAGTGACGGTGTTGGTGTTCTCTTCAGTTACCTCAATCGTAGAGTTCTCCATGTTGACAGATCTTAAATAGCACCGGCGTGGGAGCTTTCCGATCAAGCCAGCGAGTAATAAAGATCCGAGAGGTACGAAGGTTATTCCAGGTGTAGGTGGAGGAGGGGTTACAGTTGGTGGAACTGTAGGGTAGATGGCTGGTCCATTATTGTAAATTGTTGAACCTGGAGCGAAGATAGTTGCCATATTTAGAACTCCTGTGTTGATTGAGGCTTTATTTTGATACGCGGGAAATAGATTTGGTACTGTCAAGGTTGACAGTTATTTATAACTTTTTGCGATGGGTGGAGATTTTTAATGCGAGGTCTCTAGGCTCTGTACGAAATCCCGAGAAACCCAATCGGCGCCCTTTGGAAGCTGAAATTCAGTAGGGTTCCCGGCCATCTACGGAAAGGAATTCTGTGATGGCAAAGCGTTACGAACTCTCGGATGAGGCCTGGACTGTGGTCGCCGATCTCTTCACTGAAACCCATGGTCGGGGGCGGCCCCGCCTGAGCGACCGGCTGATGCTCGATGGCGTGCTCTGGATACTCTGTTCGGGCGCTGCGTGGCGAGATATGCCGGAACGCTTCGGCCCATGGTCAACGGTGTATCAACGGTTCCGGGGTTGGCGAAACCAGGGCACCTTCGATCAGATGCTCAAACGCT
>NZ_FOWT01000014.1:0-122947 GCF_900115535.1 Pseudomonas sp. NFPP28
CACGGTCAGCGTGGTGGTGACGGGGTCAAAGCCGGTTCCAGTCGCCGCCTGGACCACGAACCCCGAGGAGGCATGAAAGGCACCGGCTTCGCATTCCGCGGCTTCGAAATTGTGCAGGGCGGCTTGCAGCAGTGGCAGCTTGAGCGCCTCGAACCAGCCGGCGGTGACGTTGAAGACACCCATCGTCACGCTCTTTCTCAGGCGGATATAGGTTTTGTCGACGTCCAGCTCGACCTTGAACTGATCCTTGAGGGCCTTGACCAACAACGGCCGGGCGAAGGTGTCGATGTCCTGCAACTGGGACATGGCGTTGTCCAGCGTGCTCTGGGCCGTGAAGCCGGCGGTGATGCAGTCCATAAGCGACTGGCGTTGCGCCGCAGAGGCGTGCTGGTACCAGTCTGGCAGTGCGTCGGGCGCGGTCTTGAGTGCATCTAACTGTTGCGGCGTGGCTTTTTTCAGCCAGTCGGGGATGGCGCTCTCGAGGAAAGTGGTGTGCACACTCTCCGAGACGGCTGGGCGAATCTCGTCCATTGGGGGTAAAGCTGCCATGAGTCACTCCTTGGATTTGGGAGCGGACAGCACATCACCCGCGCAGGGACATGACGCGGTAGATAGGTATGCACAGGCAGATTAACTATCTACCGCCACCTGCAGGTGGGGAAGGCTCAGATTCAGTCTTCCTATGCTTCAGGAGCATCACCATGACCGACGAAACACGCCCAACCTCCGCTGCGACCCCTCTGCCGTCTTCCTCCGTGGGAGTGTCGTGCCAGAGTTTGATGCAGTCCCAGCCACTTTTGACCTCATTACTGCACTACACACGGCTTCGCGCTCGTATGCGTCAGCACCTCGGAATGTTTGTCGAGCAGATGCAAAGCACGGATCCGCTGGTCTACTCCCACGCCGATCCGAGGTATCAACTGTACTTCATGAAACACTGCGGCTTCTTGCCCGATGCACCGCGTCTGCAAGTGTTGGGGGGCGGGCAGGTGTACTTCGATGATCTGATTGCTTCGTCCACGCCGCCCATAAGGCTGCCCCTGAGTGAGCAGCAATTGGCGCGAGGCGAAGTGCTGGAAGAAGTGCTGCGCGTGTTGCAGCGCAGCGATCCAACCCTGCAGAAAATACCTGGGGAAGAGGGTGAGACGTTGGCGGTGCGCGCCGGCAAATTGCGCGAAACCCTGGGTCGCTATGCGGGTTGCTTCAGACGTGAGCGGATTGATGCGCTCATGCAGGCCCTCGCCAGGCAAGTCTGCCGGGACGTGCGCAGTGTGCTCGATGCCTGTCCCCATCTATCTGCGCCCATCGCTCAGCGGTTGGTAGCGACATTGAATCCCGAGCAATTACGGGCGTTTCGTAGCAGCGGTCTGTTGCCGCAGGTGCAGGCCGAACAGGCCAGGGTGTGCGAACGGTTCATCCGCGAATTCTGTCTCTATGAGGACCTGCAGTACGGTACACCGCCGGCCCTGGACAGCATGCGCTTGGGCTTGCGCTTGCTGGAGACACTGCCCGGCTGGGAACCGGGCACTCGCATTGAGCTCAAGCAGCAATTGGGGGGCGCTCCCGTGGATGCCATCGGGATCGAGACGGCTGAACCCGGCAGGATGCTGGAAGTGCCCGTCCAGGAGGATAGGCGGGATTTCTACACACTGGTCTGGGACGCATTGCGGCCCCAGGAACGCAGCCGCCTGCACTTGTCGAACCCAGAGCAATTGAGGGCTGCCGTGGAGGCGGCGGTGCTGCCTGAGACTCAGATGAACAGTCTACTGGAGAGCCCGCCCGTCGAGGATGTGACCCGCGACCTCTTCGAGTCGATCACCCTCGGCAGGGGGCGCACGAACGGACGGGGCGCGGAGCCTGGACAGCACACGCGTAACCGCGTTGACGGGCGGATAAATAGTTAACCCCGCTCCCTCCTGCGGGGGGGCTAGGATCCGGTGATCTTCAAGTCACACAGTAGTCATCCCATGTCCAAGTCCCTCGCAGTGGAACCCTCCGCATCGTCCGCACCCATCGATCAAGGCCAGCATTACACGCTGATCAAACAGGCCATCGCACCATGCCTTATCCAGGCCTCGCCTGAGCGTCGTCAGGCCCTCAAAGAGACTGCGCCGCAAATTCCCGACTGGTACGCCGCCGCCTCCCAGGTCCAGAAGGACCAGCTCAAGACCCTGATGGATGCGCGCTGCGATGCGCTCAACCAGTTGGAAAAGTCCATGGGCAAATTGCAGTCAGTGACTGCGTTTGCCCAGCCGTTGCTGGAGGCGGCCTTGAAAAAAGCGGGCTTCGAACTGGACGTCCATCAAACCTGGCTGCGGCTTTATTCACCGGTGGAAGATGCCTTCGGCCGGCCAACGGGCGGGTTCAAGAGCAAGTCCTTTTCGTTGTTGCAGGCGGCGTTGAACAACTTCGAAGCGCGGGAGGCCGAGAAGGGATTTTTCAACCAATCCTCAGGCTTTATCACCCCACCCGATGCGCGCGGCCAGTTCGAACGCCATGCCACTTCGTTGCAGATCGAAACCTTTGTGCAATTGTGCCGTGACCTGGACCTTGGCGCGCAGTACCAGGCCTACCTCAAGACCTTCCTGGAACCCCAGGACGCGGTCGCCGAGGGCTTGCTGCGCGAGCGCTACCTGACCCACCAGAAAGCCGCGTTCAAGGCGGCGGCCTACCTGGCCCTGGTCAAGGGTGATATCGACGCGAGCGATCATGCCTTGCTGATGCGTGTGCTGGCCGGTGAACAATCGATCATGCTGGGCGACAAGCAAGTGTGGTACCGCGTGCCGTGCATGATGAACCTGCGCATGAGCGATTGCCTGGTCATCGACCCCTGCGTCAAATATCGCTATTCCCAATGGGTGATCATCTACGTCCCGGACGACCCCGAGCATCCGATCAAGCGGTACGCGTCATTCGCCGACTTCAGCAACGCCGTGACAGCCCGTCTTACTGCCGGCACGCAGACCCATGGCGACCGCTCCGTAGAGTTACCGGTTACCGAATACCAGCGGTTCTACAGCCGGTTCATTGATTACCGGCATCGCCCCTACTACTTTCGCCGGCTCACCGAGCTGGTGGTGGATGCACCGCCAGGATCGTTCATCGAGGATTGGTTGCGGTCCGAATGGGGCCAGTACCTCACGTCACTGGTGACGCCGTCGTACCTGCAGAGTATTCCATCGATTTTCGGTGAGCCTCGGCAGCAGATACGGGTGCCGATCAGCGCGCCGGAATTCAATATCGGCGCGAATGCGATCAAGGGGCTGTGGGAGGAAGTGGACCTGTGGCCCCATCGCTACGAAAGCTTGCGCAAGCGCCTGTCTGCCGATGCGCGGGCCCAGGCCGTGAGCACTGCCGACGCGGACGATGCTGAACGTGCGCGGCGTCTTGAGCATTATCTGAATACCGGCCTGTTTGCCGTGAACCTGCTGGGCATGGTGGTTCCGCCGCTGGGGGTGGCGATGTCCCTGGTCACGGCGGGGCAGTTGCTATACGAAGTGCTGGACGGTGTTATCGAGTGGGCACAGGGGGACCGCGAAGCCGGTTGGGCGCATATCACCGATGTGCTGGAAAACCTGGCCCTGCTGGCGGCCGGTGTGGGCGTGGCTCACTTGACCCTGTCGCCCTTCATCGAGCAGCTCAAGGCGGTGCAGTTGCCCAGCGGCAAGACCCGGCTGTGGAAGCCCGATCTGTCCATCTACGAGCATACTTCGCCGTTGCCCGCCGGTTCCGTCGCCGACGCACAGGGGCTGCACCAGGTCGACGGCAAACAGCTGCTGGAACTGGAGGGCAAGCGCTATGCGGTGCGGCAAGACCCGCAGACCGAGCGTTTTCATATCGAGCACCCGTCACGGGACGATGCCTATTTGCCGCGCCTGACCGCCAATGGCGAGGGCGCCTGGAACCATGAACTTGAGCAACCCTTGAAGTGGCAAGGCGCTACCCTGATGCGCCGCCTGGGGCCGGTGATGGACGGTTTCAGTGACACCGAGCTGGAACAGATCCGCCACGCCAGTGGCGTGACGCAAGACCGCTTGCGTCGGGTGCATGTCGAAGGTGAGCCGGTGCCGGCGATCCTGCTGGATACCGTTCGCCAATTCCGTGCCTATCGCGATGCGGGGACGGTGGCCGAGGAAATCGGCGCGGGCAAGCATTCCAGCGCATTGTGCAGCTTTCCAGCCTCACTGGCCGTGGACCTCACGGGTTGGCCGCAACAGCTGGCGATCGAAGCGTTTTCGGACACCGAGCCAGGCAGCCCGTCGGTGAAGTACGGCGCTCCCGGCGCTTCCACCCGCGACACCCTGCGGATCAGCCGTACAGAACTGATGAACGGCCAGTTACCCGCGCGGGTGATCGCTTTTCTCGATGAAGCCCAGATCCACACCTTGTTGCCTGGCTACACCCCCAGGACGCCGGAACTGCGCAGCGCGGCCCTGAAGACGCGCCTGCAAACCTTCGCGGTCACCCAGCGCGCGCGATTGATGCGCAGCCTCTACGCCGAGCAGCAGCCGCCCACGGACGCCGCAACCCAATTGATCAAGCGCCAGTTTGCGCGGGTCCCGACGCTGATGGTCCAGGAGTTGTTGGGAAGCGCTACTGCGCAGGAGAGAGCAGTGCTCGACACCCAGCAGCGTGTGCCGCTGCGGCTGGCGCAGCAGGCACACGAACTGCAGCAGAACATGCGCCTGACCCACGCCTACGAGGGCCTGTACCTGGAGGCGCTGGCGGATAAGGACACCGAAGCCCTGGTCGTCAATTCAGTGCCGAGGTTGGCGGGATGGAAGGACAACCTGCGCCTGGAAGTGCGTGAGGCAGAGCTGGACGGTGAGCTACGGGCCAGTTTCGGCCCGCAGCAGGCGACTGAACGCAAGGTGTTGGTGCGGGTTGGAGAGGGCCGTTACCAGGCACGCAATGTCCGCGATGAAACCCTGCATGAGCCCGACGACCTCTACTCAGCCATCCAGCACGCCTTGCCCGACGAGCACCGCCAGGCCATCGGCTTGCCGAACATCAAGCAAGGGCAGGAGCTGAAGGCCAGGATCATTGCCGCGGCGCTGCCCCGTGACCAGTTGCGCACGGTGCTTAAACTCCAGCAGCGGCGGTACCTCTTTTCACATCGGCCGTCACTGCGCCTGGCGAGCGGGAAATTGGGGTACCTGGCCAGCAACCACGGTCAGAATACGGTCTGGGGGCATATCATCGAGGAGCGCGTGCGCACCCTTTTCCCTGGGTTTACCTTCGAGCAAATAAACGCGTTCATCGACGACATGGGGTTGGAGTACCAATCCCGGCTCAAGGCCCTGGAGCTGGAGTACAAGACACTCGACAACACGTTGCAGAACTGGCAACGCGAACACTTCAACCAGGTCACCGAGGAGCAGCGTCGTTCCGGGGCGTTCCAGCAACAACGGTTCGCCCGGCTGCGGATCGTCAAGGCCTTGCGCGAAGCCTGGCGCCGCACGGGCCCCGAGGATGTGGATATCAGCGGGTATGCCCATGGGCAAGTCCTCGACCTGTCCGGCGAAGACCTGCACGGCCAGCTTGAGCAACTGCCGCTGTTGACCGCCAATTTCGACCATGTTTCGGCCCTTGAGCTATCGGATGCGAAAATCTCGACCGACCCTAGCCCCTTCCTGCGTTATTTCAAGCGGCTGCGGCGGTTGGGCCTGGATGGCAACAAACTGAGGGTGCTGCCGGAGCCGATAGGTCAGATGCAGCGATTGACCGCACTGGACCTGTCCGATAATCGGATCGTCCTGGACACGAACGCCGTCAACCACTTGAGTGGGCTTACGGAGCTGAACTACCTGGGGCTGGAAAGCAATCCGCTTGGCCGCGCGCCCGACATCGGCCGCATGCCGGACCTGGGCATGCTGCTGCTCAGCAACAGCGGGCAGACCACCTGGCCCACGGGCTTGTTTGAGCAACCACGGGCGCGTTCGTTCGTGCTGGACCTGAGCGCCAATCGGTTGGACAGCGTTCCCCAGGTCGAACCTGGGTCAAGCCACGCAAACACCGTGGCACGTACCCGTATCAGCGTGGAACCGACGTTCATTTCTGCGCAGAATCTGGAGATCGTCAGGGGCTACCGACTGTCCGTCGGGCTGGAGCCGGACCGTACCTATCCGCTGCGTGGGGTGATGGACAGCATCCATTGGCGCAGCGGCCTGAGCGATGAGCAGTGGCAGGCCAAACAGGACACCTGGGACGCCCTGGAAAATGAGCACGGGTCCGAGCCGTTTTTCGATGAGTTGCGCAAACTGTCCGAATCGGCAGATGCACTTGAACAAGAGGGCGCGGCCAAAATCGATCTCACGCGCAAAGTGTGGAAAATGATCGAATCCGCGGCCGCCAACACAGCCTTGCGTGAAAAACTGTTTGCCATGGCCGCGGCGCCCACCACCTGTGTGGATGCCGGTGCCCAACTGTTCAATGCCATGGGCGTTGAAGTGCTGGTGGCGCGGGCGTACGACTCGCTTCTCCCGGACACGGTGGAGCGCGACTTGCTGGCTGTGGCGCGCGGCAAGTCACGCCTGGATGAACTGGGTCGGATCGCTCGTGCCCGGGTCGATGCGCTGCTGGCCGAAGGGCGCAAATACCCCGAGCGCGACGCCGATGGCGAACGCATCACCCATCGCGATGCGCAGGGCAATGCGATGCGCGACATCGACGAGGTAGAGGTCTACCTGATCTACGCGACCGAATTGGCGCCCCGGGACAAATTGCACTTGCCCTGGCAATCCGCTCGGATGATGTTCTCGGAGCCGGACGTGACCGCGGACATGATCGAACAGGCCCGCAAGCGAGTGCTCGCCCTTGAGGAAGGTAACCTGTTGCGGCAATCGATCAGTGAGCAGCCGTTCTGGCTGGATTATCTCCGGCAGGCCCACACAGAGCCCTTCAGGACGCTGCAAGGCAAGGCAGAGGCCTGGCTGGATCTGCGCGATGCCCAGCAAGCCTGGCTCGACGCCGCTGATCCGGTGCAAAAGGACCGTTGGCGCAGCGAGGTACTGCGGCTGGCGGAACACCTGGGCAAGCCGGCCGCCGAGGTGCCGCCGGGGGCACTGATGACCCAGGCGCAGCTCGACGCCGAAATGGAGAAACTGGCGGCGCAAGACCGGGCCCAGGTGGAAAAGCTCACCGACGAAGCGTTACAGCGCGCCAAGTTGGACAGCATCGAAGACTTGTACCAGGACTTGTAACCGGACGCAGGCCGTACACCTCAGAACAGGAAGTAACGCTGGGCCATCGGCAGCACATCCGCCGGTTCGCACCATAACAGCACGCCGTCGGCCTTGACCTGGTAGGTCTGGGGATCGACGTCGATGTCGGGCAGGTAATCGTTGTGGATCAAGTCGGTTTTCTGCACGTCGCGACAACCCTTGACCACGGCGATCTGCTTTTTCAGGCCCAGGGCCTCGGGCAGCCCGGCGTCACGGGCCGCCTGGCTGATGAAGGTCAGGCTGGTGGCGTGCAAGGCGCTGCCAAAGCTGGCGAACATCGGCCGGTAGTGCACCGGTTGCGGCGTGGGGATCGAGGCGTTGGCGTCGCCCATGAGGCTGGCGGCAATCGCGCCGCCCTTGAGGATCAGCGTCGGCTTGACCCCGAAGAACGCCGGGCGCCACAGCACCAGGTCGGCCCACTTGCCCACTTCGATGGAGCCGACGATATGGCTGACGCCGTGGGTAATCGCCGGGTTGATGGTGTACTTGGCGATGTAGCGCTTGATCCGGAAGTTGTCGTTGCCTGCACCGTCGCCCGGCAGCGGGCCGCGCTGTCTTTTCATTTTGTCGGCGGTCTGCCAGGTGCGTGTGATGACTTCGCCGACGCGGCCCATGGCCTGGCTGTCGGAGCTGATCATGGAAAATGCGCCAAGGTCATGCAGGATATCTTCGGCAGCGATGGTCTCGCGGCGGATACGGCTTTCGGCGAAGGCGACGTCTTCGGCGATGCTCGGGTCGAGGTGATGGCAGACCATCAGCATGTCCAGGTGTTCGTCGATGGTGTTGCGGGTGAAGGGCCGTGTCGGGTTGGTGGAGCTGGGCAGCACATTCGCAAAGCCGCAGGCCTTGATGATGTCCGGCGCGTGGCCGCCACCGGCGCCTTCGGTGTGGTAGGTGTGGATGGTGCGGCCCTTGAGCGCGGCGAGGGTGGTTTCGACAAAGCCGGACTCGTTGAGGGTGTCGCTGTGGATCGCCACTTGTACGTCGTACTCGTCGGCCACGCTCAGGCAGTTGTCGATGCTGGCGGGGGTGGTGCCCCAGTCTTCGTGCAGCTTCAAGCCGATGGCGCCGGCCTTGACCTGCTCGATCAATGGCTCGGGCAGGCTGGCGTTGCCTTTGCCGGTGAAGCCGATATTCATCGGGAATGAGTCGCTGGCCTGGAGCATGCGCGCCAGGTGCCACGGGCCAGAGGTGCAGGTAGTGGCATTGGTACCGGTGGCGGGGCCTGTGCCGCCGCCGATCAGGGTGGTGACGCCGCTGTTCAGGGCCTCTTCGATCTGCTGCGGGCAGATGAAGTGCACATGGCTGTCGATGCCGCCGGCGGTGAGGATCATGCCTTCACCGGCGATCACTTCGGTACTGGCGCCGATGGCCATGGTCACGCCGGGCTGGATATCCGGGTTGCCGGCCTTGCCGATGGCGTGGATGCGGCCATTTTTCAAGCCCACGTCAGCCTTGACGATGCCCCAGTGATCGATGATCAAGGCATTGGTGATCAGGGTGTCGACCACTTCATGGGCGAGCAACTGGCTTTGGCCCTGGCCATCGCGGATCACTTTACCGCCACCGAATTTCACTTCTTCGCCGTAGACGGTGAAGTCCTGTTCGACCTCGACGAACAGCTCGGTGTCGGCCAGGCGGACCTTGTCACCGACGGTGGGGCCGTACATGTCGGCGTAGGCTTGGCGGCTGATTTTCATGTGGTTGCCCTGAAGATATGTGTTGAATGTGAGATCGCTATCGGAGGCAAGCCCCCTCCCACCTTGATGTGTGAACACGGTCAAAATGTGGGAGGGGGCTTGCCCCCGATAAGGCCCTAAAGATCACCCATGATCCGACCTGCAAAGCCGAATACCCGCCTGCCACCACTCAAATCCACCAACTCGACCTCGCGACTCTGTCCCGGCTCGAACCGCACCGCCGTGCCCGCCGGAATATTCAGGCGCATGCCACGACTCGCCGCCCGGTCAAACGTCAGTGCGTCATTGGTCTCGAAGAAATGGTAGTGCGAGCCCACCTGAATCGGCCGGTCGCCACTGTTGGCCACGCTTAGAGTGACGGTGCGCCGGCCCACGTTGAGTTCGATGTCGCCAGGCTGGATCCGGTATTCGCCAGGAATCATGCAGGTTGCCCCAGTTTCTTGAAGTAAATGGCGGTCGGGCTGTAGCGCCCGTCCGGGCTTTGGCAGTAGTCGGGCAGTTCACCGAGCCTGGTGTAGCGCAGCGACTGGTAGAAGGCTTCGGCCGGTGAACCGGCTTCGGTGTCCAGGTACAGCAGGCCGCGCTGGTGCTGGCGTGCGGCGAGCTCCAGGGTGTGCATCAGTTGCTGGCCCAGGCCATGACGCCGCGCGCTGCTGTGTACCAGCAACTTTTGCACTTCGGCGCGGTTGAGGCCGTTGGCTTTTTGGCACAAGGCCAATTGCACACTGGCGATCACCTGTTCGTCGCGTACCACGACCCAGAGCAACAGGCTGGCGTCTTCAATACTCGCCTGCACAGTGCTCAGGTAAGCACGCGCCTGGGCCTCATCGAAGTCCGCCATGAAGCCGACCGATGCGCCGTGCCTGACGGCATCCAGCAACAACTCGATCAAGCCCGGGCGGTAATGGGCAAAACTTTCTGCATTGACTCGACGCAGGTGCGTGGCGTTCATCGTTTTCACTCCTGGGGCGGTTCGGCGCCCGGGTTCAAGGCCAGTTGCATGAAGGTCAGGTCCAGCCAACGGCCGAACTTGATGCCTACCTGCGGCATTTGCCCGGTGGTCACGAAGCCCAATCGTTCATGCAGGCGCACGGAAGCCAGGTTGCCGCTTTCGATGGCGGCGACCATCACGTATTTACCGCCTTCCCGCGCACGTTCGATAAGCGCTTGCATCAGGCGTGGGCCGAGGCCTTTGCCACGCTGGTCGTGACGCACATACACCGAGTGCTCGACGCTGTAGCGGAAACCTTCGAAAGGGCGCCAGTCGCCGAACGAGGCATAACCGGTGACTTCATCGTTTTCCAGCGAGACCAGGATCGGGTATCCCTGGGCATGCCGCGCACTGAACCAGGCCTGGCGATTGCCCAGGTCCACCGGCTGTTCGTTCCAGATCGCTGTGGTGTTGAGTACCGCATCGTTGTAGATATCGCGGATCGCCGGCAAGTCGTCTTGGGTCGCATCACGAATCATGACCAGGCCTCACGCGATGGGTTGGTGGACGGTGACCAGTTTGGTGCCGTCGGGAAAGGTGGCTTCCACCTGGATGTCCGGAATCATTTCCGGGATGCCTTCCATCACCTGTTCGCGGCTGAGCAACGTGGTGCCGTAGTGCATCAGGTCGGCCACGGTGCGGCCGTCGCGGGCGCCTTCCATCAGCGCGGCGGAGATGTAGGCGATGGTTTCCGGGTAGTTGAGCTTCACTCCGCGCGCCAGCCGGCGCTCGGCCACCAGGCCTGCGGTGAAGATCAGCAGTTTGTCTTTTTCCCGTGGGGTCAGGTCCATGGTTCAGGTACTCCAGATTCGTGGTGAAACGGCTTCCCGGCCGAGCACCGCCGGGCGCAACAAGCGCCATAAATCGATCAGCCATGCCCGCGCCAGCAGTGCTTCACTGGCCAGGCAACGGGCGACCAGCAAGCCGGGCAATTGGGTCAGGTCGCCGCGTACTGCATGGGGCAGGGTGCGGCAGTGTTCCAGTAAGTCTGTGTCGATTTCACCGGTGAGCAGCAGCGTCGCGAACACCGGCTGGCCATCCAGCCCGATGGGCGACTCCAGCAAGCCGTCGGCGCCCACAATGCTCTGGCGTTCATGCCAGAGCAACCGGCCGTCGCGGCGGATATCCAGATGAGACTGGAAATGCCCCAGATCGAAGCGCTCGCCACTGGCCGGGCGACCCAGGGCGACCACGTCCCAGTAAAACAGACGGGCATCGCCCTGCAGGTCGATGCGCGTGGTGAGCTCGGCCTGGGCCGCACTGAACACGATGGTTTCCTGGGGCAGCCATTCCAGGGTGGCGCCGGCTTGCACGGTGAGTTTCAGTTGCTGATAGGCAGGGCCGCTGGCGCGATACCACTTGGCCGCGCCGGGGCTGGTCAATTGCGCCCAGGCGCCTTCGGCGACATGCGCGCGGATATCCAGGCGGTCACCGCCGGCAATCCCGCCGGGCGGGTGCACGATGATGTGCTGGCACACTTCGGGGCCCTCGGCGTACAGGTGCTTCTGCACCCGCAGCGGGCCCAGGTGGCGACGCATCACCGGGCGGGTGGTGTCACCGATACGGGCGTAGCCGAGTTCCAGCTCGGCATGCCAGCTGGGGGTGAACAGGGCGGTGGAGGCGGGCAGGTTCATGGTGAATGCAGGTGGTCTTTTTTTAGGCCGTGCCTGGGTAAAGCAAAGGACGTGCCGGGGGCAAGCCCAACGTCACGGTGGGCAGGCGCAGTGAATTGCGCCGTATTGGTGCGCCATGGTCGAGCGCGGCCCGCTCGCTGAGCCGTTATGGTGCGCGCACATTAGTTATCTAACGCCTGCTCTCTGCGCCCCTCGCCAAGATGGTGGCACTGTAAGGGTGGTGGTCCACCCTTTTATCAAGGAGTGAACTGCATGACCTATTCCGCCCAGACCCTGTTGCACCGCCTGAGCCCACCTTTTGGCGCGTTGAATGATGCCGCACGTTACGCGGCGGCGCAGATCGACAGGACCAAGGGCCGATCCTGCGGCGGGTATATCTTTACCGACGCGCAGGGCTACTGTCGCGCTTCGTCCCCTCAAGAAGGGCGGTTGGAGGATTTTCTGTTCAGCGATGTCGAGACCATGGTCCCGGCCTTCGTTCAGATGCGAAACCATGGCTATCAATACGAGGCGTACTACTTCTGTGATATCGACCGTCATGCCCAGATCAGCCGCCTGCGCCCGGGCTGGTCGGCCTCCCGCATTACCCTCACGCAAAGTGTCCCCTGCTTCGAGGCCGTATTGGCGACCAGCTTTTTAAGGGTGTTCTACACCGTTGGGCCGCAAGGCTCCCTGGTCAGGTTCGTGCTCAATGAGGGGCCGATGCCACAGGACTTTGTCCTGCGCATGCGGGCTCGGCTGAAGGGGCAGGCGACACCGGCGCTACCCTTGGACAGCGAGCCGGTCGAAGCCTACATCCAGGAATTGCTGGCGGTCGGCCAAGTATCGGTGGTCGTCAGCTCGCCGGTCTGGGCGGGGTGGCGTGCAGACCTGTCCAGCCAGTGGCGTGCCTACTTGCCCAATCCGAACCCCATTGTCCAAGAGCCTTACCTGGGGCCGATCCTGGACGACCCCGAAAAGGTCATGGCGCTGGTCCATGAGCAACTGCTGCGTAATCCCGACGCGCAGCAAGTCGGATTCATCCTCAAGCACCGCAGCCGCCAGGCATTCATGGCGACCGAGCCGGTAGTGGTGGCTCAGGTGCAGTTCGATCCAGCGGTTGTGTTTCGGTCGGACAACGACGGCAATTTCTTTATCCCGCATATCTGGACACTTGTGGGGGCCTATACATTGTGTGCCGATGTGCCCGCGCCGCCGAAGGTCAGGCAACCGTGGTTGTATGAGCGCTTTATCCAACCGCTGCCGTTGGCCCATGCTATCAATTTGTCCAGGGTGGTCACCGGCGGGCCCGGGTTCGGGTTTTATCTGAGCACTTATGACGGTGCGCAACTCAAGTTGCTGTTCGCCAATGCCCAGGCGCAGTCGCCATTTTTCAATCCAACACCGACGTCGCAGCGCGGCATCGACAACAACCTGAATGCGGGGTTGGTGGCGGGCGTTATGACGCCCCTGGAGTTTGTACGGAAAGTGGCTGCAGCCAGCGAGCTGACGGTGCTGCGCACCAGCCTGTTGTGGGACGTTCCCGGACGCGTCGGTGCGCAGTGGAAACCCTATGCCCGTCATGCCCTGACCTTTGGTCCGGCGTTCGTGATGGCTGATGATGCCGCGCGCTACGCCCACGAGCAAATCGGCAGCCGGCGCGATCACAGCTACATCGGCCTGATTCTGCAGCGTGATGATCACCGCTTCGTCGCGACCGAGCCGTTGGCAAACCCAGGCGGGCGTTTCGACTTGAGCCAGGTCTACCCGCTGGACCGCCATGGCCAGCTCATCTTGCTGCCGAAGGGGCATCGTGTACGGGGTATCTATAGCTCGCGCAGACGCGCCGAGAACGGCGCTTTCAAGTGGTCTGAAGAGGAAGCGGCAATCGCGGGCCAGATGTTTACGGACACGGATTTGCATGCTGTGTTCGGCCTGCAACAGGACGTCCCGCTGGCCTACCTGTCGGGCTCGGCGGACAGCCTGCTGTGCTATGAGCCGTTTGCGCCGGGCATGGCCCATGACCTGCGTGCCCGCGTCGCCCCTGGCCCCGGTGGCAGTGAAGTGCAGCACCAATTGCAGGACGGCACGTTGCAGCCTGGCGACCTGGTGCGCGAAACGGTCTTGGGCGGGTTGCTGCGGGTGGTGGTGGGCAGCCGGGTCTGGGGGCCTGCGGGCAAGGTGGAGAGCGACTGGTCCGGGCCGTTCGAACCCGATGAGTACCGGGTTGCCTCACCACCGGAACTGGGCCCCGTATTTGCCACTGCCGCCCAGGCCGTGGAGCACGCCTGTGCCCGTGGGCGCACGCGCTACGCCATCGGCGCGAGTGGCCTGGGGTTGGTGATCAAGCATGTGACGCTGGATGAGTTCGCTGCCACGCCTGTCCTGCCGGGGCACTTGCTGGATCGCCTCTATCACGCTGCAGAGTTCGGCGCCCCGGTCCTGATCGATGAGTTTCGAGTGTATGCCGTGTACTACGCCTGCCAGCGCATGACCCGCGCACTGGTGGGGCAGGAGGCCTGGCTGGCCCGCCATTTCATCGATGCGCAGGCGCTGTATCAGGCCCTCTACGATGAGCGTGGCGTGAGGCGTGGAGGGCTGATGTCACCGTTGCCGCTGTACTGTTCGCCACTCGATGGCGCACTGCTGGAGTTCCACACCCGGCAAGATCCGTTTCCCCTGTTTGTCGACGACTCCGGCCAGGTCGATCCGCAGGTGCTGCCGGCCAAGCTGGCGCTGACACTGACGCCACGCAGCTATGTCCGCCACATGGCGGCAAGTGGTCAATTGTCTGTGCGGGTGACCAGTGAATGCTGGGACGTGGCAGGGCGGGTCGGAGCCGACTGGCTGGCGTTCGCGCACATCAGCCGTCGCCTGTTGGGCCCGGTATTCAGCAACGCGGATGACGCCGCGCGTTATGCCCTGGAGCGCCTGGGCACGCGGCGCGACCAAGTGTACGGCGGGCTGATCCTGCGGCGTACCGACGGCTTGTTCACTGCCACCGAGCCGTTGCCGGTGCAGGTCGAAGACTTCGCGCCGGGTTGGATTCGCCTTGATGAACTGGTGACGCAGGCTATGTTTCTGCACGCCAGTACCTGTGTGGCGCGTTACCACTCGCGGGTGGCGGGTGAGGTGCCCTTTGCGCTTCCCGAGCAGGAGCGCGCGGTGTACTGGAACATGTTTTCCACGGCGTTCCTGGCGGCGATACTCAGCCCTTCGACGGTGCCGCCCAGGCATTCGGTCGGGCCTGAATACCTGTTGTGCGACGACGATGCGCTGTTGTGCTACACGCCCAGCCACAACGCGCTTGAACAGAGCCTGGAGCATAAAGTGTCGGTGCGCGGCCGCGACAAGGATCACCCCGAACGCAACGATATCGAACGCAGCTTTCGCGACGGCACCCTGACCCCCAGCGAATTCGTCAATCGCGTTGCCCGTGCGGGTGAACTGCGGATTGTCCAGGGCAGTGCACTGTGGGGGGCCGCGCGCACGCTCACGCACTGGGTACCCGGTGCTGTCTCGGCCATGACGGGGCCTGTCACGGCGGATACGGAACTGACGCCGGTGTTCGCGCAACGCATTGACCTGCAGGCTTATCTGCACCGCCTGGCTGGCCCGCGTGAGCGTCTGCAGTTCGGCCTGCTGTTGAAGGCCAGGCATGTCGAGCGGTATGTGGCCAGTGTCCCGCTGCCCGGTGACAGTGGGGCATTGAGCCTGGACCGAGTGATGCTCGACGGCCTTGCGCCCCAGGGCTTCGAGCTGCTGGGGCTCTACCTGTGCCCACCGGCAAGGACGGACATTCTGGAGCACGACCCGTTGTACAGCCGTTTCGTGTCGCCCCAGGACCTGGCGCGCGCCTGGGGCGTGCGAACGCCGACCCATCATGCCTATTTGCCGATCTATGTGGGGTGTGTGGACGGCGCCTGGCTCAAACTGAACCCCACCAGCGCCACGCCGTTCGCCGCGGGCATGCCTTCGACCGAGATCTGGCGGCAGCTTAAGGCCGGACGCTTGCAGGCCTTGGCGTATGTGCGTCAGTTAGCCGGTGCCCTGGAGATTCAGGTGGAGCAGGTCAGCACCACGTGGAGCGTGCGCGGCAAGGTCGACGCCGACTGGGTTGCCGGCACCAAGGCCGCAGACTCGCGGCAAAACCGTCCATTACTGTTCGGCCCGCTGTTTTCACACCCGGACGACGCTGCCCGCGCGACCGCCCACCGCATGGGGACATTCCAAAAGGAGCAAGGGCTGGGGGCGATTCTGGTGGATGCTGCGCGGGCTTCGTTCATTGCGGCCGAACCCCTTGAGGACCACGGTATCGAGTCATCGGTGCCGCAACGCCTGTTTCTGTATGAAAGCACGTTGCTGTTTCCCGACCCGCCGACACCGGACTATCCCAAGGGTTACCAACTGCAGGCTTGCCATCTTTTCTACAAGACAATGGGCGAGGGCTCCGGCAATGAAGACCTCGCGGCTCATTTCGTCAGTCGGGACGAGTTGGGGTTTTATCGCAACCTGTTGAAAGTGGGCGGCGTCCAGGGCGCCTTCTGCTACCTGACCACGCGTCAAGGTGCTTTGCTCAAGTACCAACCCAGGTTTACCCCGCGGGAGGAGGAGCTGTTCACTGGCCAGTTGTTTTTCGGCCCTGTCGATTACCAGCCGACTGAATGGCTGTCGCGCCTTGCCACCGATGGGCACCTGTACGTGCTGGAGCCGGATGACTACTGGACACTCAGCGGCTTGTTGCATGTGGATTGGTCGGTGCGCGACGGCCAGCAGCAACCGCACATGGAGGTGCAGCCCCAGCGCCCGGCCAAGGACGAATTCTGACGCCTTGGCGCACCACACATAGTTAAGACCCTGCGGGAAGGACGGGCGCTTTAAATGTCCGTTTCCCAGATCACGCCCGAGGGGGCTTCACGATGGATACCCATGCTTCGCCGCACGCCGATGACAGTCGGCAAACACCTGCCTCAGGCGCTGGCCTGCCGGCACTCAGCCCGCCGTTCATCACCGCGGATGACGCCGCTTATTGGGCCCACCGGCACATCGGCAAGAAACGCGAGGGGGAGTACGGCGGTGCGATTCTCAAGTACACAGAGCGTTACTTCGCGACGGTGCCAAAAAGGGGCGCCGCCAAACAGATTGCCCTCGACAGTGTGATCCCGATCGTGGACGGCAAGCCGATCCTGCCGGCGGGCTATACCTGCTACGGGTTCTACCACTCCCATCCCGATACCGATGACGACTTTCCCGCCAGGCTGTTCCCGCCCCGGGAGCGCACCCTCCTGCGGGGTCTGTATTCGTATCCGGACATGCAGGTCATCGAGCGGTTGAGCGGCCACGTGGCGGCGAGCTACCTGTCCGGGCCGGATGGCACCTTGTTGAAATTTGTAGTGCGCACCCGGGGGAAGCTGCAGGCGTTCCTCTCCCAGCTTGACCCGGTCAACCACCCGAACATCGATTTTTTCAAGGACTACGTGCCGGCGCTGGCCGAGGCGGGTGCACTGTCGGTGCTGGTGGCCAACAGTGCCTGGGGCGGCGTGCGGGGGCGGGTGAGCAAGGCATGGGTACTCAACGACTGGGCCCTGAGTCGGCCCTTGACGGGCGGTGACCGGATGCAGCCGTTCTTCTCTCCGGTCATGCCCAAGCCGCTCGTGTCCGAGTTGATTCCCGCCACCGACAAGGCACTCGACCAGCCCTTTTTCGGGTATCTGCTCAAGGCCACGGGAGAGGACGCCTATGTCTGTACCCTTGGCGAACGGTTGACCCCGGAAGGCGCGCTGCCCCCGCAGGTATTTCCACGGGGCAACGATGGCCAGGCGCAGTTGCCGCCAGGCTTTTTGATCGAGGGTGCCCTGCTGGGCCGGACCTCGGCGAGCCTGCCGGCGATTTCACCGGTGTTCCTGGCGAGCCTGGCCGAGATGCTGGCATCGGCGCCGGCGCTGTTCGACCCACAGAGGTCGCCGACCCTGTATCAGCGGCTCATTGATAAAAGCCTGATGAGCTATACCCTCTCGGGGACGCATGCCGAGCGTTCGTTTCTGGGGGCGGATGGGGCGGCGGCACAACCGCAACTCGAGGACGGTACGCTGACCGAATACCGTTATGTCGACCGCTTGGCGAGCATGGGCGAGTTGAACGTCCGCGAGGGCGGAACGATCTGGCGCAGCCTCGGGAAAGTCCAGCCCTGGTTTGAACGGCAGCAGGCTGACCTGAGCCCGGCCTTCTTCAGGGCCGATGACGCGGCCCGTTATCTCTATGAGCGCGTGCGTCAGCGCGACATCCTGCAACTGGGGTTTATCCTGCAGCGCAGCGACGGCAGGTTCGTGTCGACGGCGCCTATTGGCGACACCGAGCTGCTCGCGCAAATGGGCCTGTCATTCGGTACCGTGCTCGATGCCATGGCCTTGCCACCGGATTACCGCTACCACGGCTTTTTCATCGCCGTGGACACCGACCCGGAAAAAATACGCAAGATATTGGCCGCTGGCTCGGATTATGACGATGAATGGACGCTGGACGAACGACTGCTGTTGACCCTCAATGTCCCTTTGCGGACGTATGTCGCCAGTTTCACCAGGCGTGGGCAACCCATTCCCAGCCTCTACTATTCGGGCACGGCGGGTTCGCTGATCAAATATGTACGCAGTGGCAGTGCGCTGGAACTTGATCTTCATGACGCGCTGCAGGAAATCCAGCGCACCGGTACCATCAAGCCGCGGCTTGACCGGTTCCGCGGCGCGCCCCCGCATGTCCTCGATAAGATGGTGCGCGCGGGCGAGTTTCATGTCATCGAGACAAACCCGGTGTTCGGCAATTCCCGGGGCCGGGTGCCTGTCACATGGCAACCCTTTGAGCCGTTTGTAGCGGTGACTCCGGTGGAGCCGGCGTATACCTGGGTCGTGTCTCACCCGGAACTGGCGGCTGAAGTGGTGCACGCCCGGTTCAACCTCAAGCCGGGAGTGAGGCAGGTCGCGTTCATTCTCAAAGACACCCAGGCCCCAGCGTATTTCGCCACGTTGCCCCTACCCTTGACCGAGGCGGTCGGCAGGTCGTTGTTTTCGCCTGCATCGGTGTTCGCACGCGATGCCAAGGGCGAGCCAGTGATACCCGAGGGGCATGAACTGCACGGCATTTGCTATCAGTCGCTCCCAGCCCTTGGGATGAATACTCGAGAGCATTGGCTGTACGAGAGCTTTGTGGCGCCCGAGGACCTCGGCGCGGCGATCGCCCAGGCACGGGCAGCGGACCGGACGCTGCGTTCGTTTTACCTGAGCACCCGAGATGGCGCGCAACTGCAATACCGGTTCAGCGGGACCGGCCTCGAGAGCCAGTTGTATGGGGTCACGCCTACCGGTCGCGTCACCGATAACGGTCACCAGGCCAGCCTGCTCTCCGGTGCGGTAACGCCCACTGAGTACGTGCTGCGGGTTGCGGCGGCAGGGGCGCTGTCGGTGCAGGTGGCCGGCCGGCTCTGGGACGTGACCGGGCGCGTGGAGCAAACCTGGAAACCCTTCGCCCGGTATCGGACGCCGGTGTTCAGCGCACCGTTCCTGCATGCCGATGATGCGGCGCGGTTTGCCCATGAACAGGTGAATGCCGCTCGGTACGCGCAGTACTGCGGCTGCATCCTCAGGACGCCGGACCAGCGGTTTATCGCCACCTTGCCGATTGCTTGCACCGACGCCGGGCGCTTTGCCCTCGAGACAGTATTCCCCGTGGATCATGCCGGCGTGCTGTTGGTCCCCGAACCCTACACGCTGCATGGACAGTACGCCTCATGCCGTTCGCTGGCGCGCCTGGATCGGGGGCATATGCAGCGCCAGGGCTGGACGCGGGAAGAGGCCAGCGTGGATTGGCAACGGTTCAGCGATGCCGACCTGCACAGCCTGATCGGCAATCGACACTGGGTCTCCACCGGGTATCTCTCCTGTGATGAAGATGGCCTGATCGCCTTTGATCTCACGGGGGCCAAGGAACAATTAGCGCTGATGGCCGAGGTGGCGCCCGGTAGTGGGTTTGAGGCACGCGAGCCGCTGGCCATGGTGCGACACGTATCCGCCCTGGGCCTGCGCATTGTGCTCGGCAGCCCATTGTGGGGACCGCCGGGCAATGTCTTGGCAACCTGGCGCCCGTACCCGGCCTCGGCACCTTTTGCAAGACCGCAACAGGTGGCTTTCGGCGCGATATTTTCCACTGCCCGGGATGCCGTCACGGACGCCCACCGACGCCTGCGACGGGGCTATCACCCGGCCCAGACGGCGTTTGCGTTTTTGCTCAAGCACGCCGACAAGGATGAGTACGTGGTGAGCGAATTTGTCCCCGCAGACGCGGCCAACCCGTTGTTCACCCAGGCAAGTCTGTTTGCCGCCCAGGAGGACGGGGCGTTCATCTACCCCGCGCCGTTCGAGTTGCACGGTTTGGTGTACGCGCGCCGGTGGATGCCCGAGGCGCTGCAGAATCCACAGCGCTGGCTGGCCAGGCACTTCCTGTCCTCGGCTGACTTGTACAGCGCCTTCCTGGCCGCCAGGCGTTGGCGGGATACGGGCAGCGAGGTGACCCTGCCTGTGTTCATTTCCACTCTGGATAATGCCTTGCTCGAGTACCAGGCAGACATTTCGACGCGGCTCTTCGACCCGGTCAAACAATCGTCCGGTATTTTTGAGGACGTACACACCCGACTGAGTTCGGGTCAGTTGTCAGCCCAGGCCTTTATCAGGAATGTCATCGCCACCAGCTGGCTTGGCGTGTTGGTGACCAGCGAATGCTGGGACGAGGAAAGCAACAGGCTGGGAGCGGACTGGCTGCCCTATGCGGACTTCAGTCGCAGAGCGTTGAGCCCGGCGTTCTTTGATCAGAACGACGCCGTGCGCTATGCACACGAACGAGTGGGTGAGCGTCGTGACAAGATCTACGCAGGCTTGCTGCTCAAGCGTGTCGATGGCCTGTTTGTCGCCACCGAGCCGTTGCCCGTGGCGACGGAGAATTTCGATCCCAAGTGGATCCTGCCGGATGAGGATGTGCGTGCCGACTGGCTGGCTCCTGGCCTGACGCTGGTGGGGCGCTACCGTTCGCGCCGCGATGTATTGCCCGGCTTCATCCTGGATGAGGACGGCGAGGCGGTTTACCGGGCGATGTTTTCCACCGAGGTGCTGGCCACGGCACTCACCTGCCAGCACCTGTGGAGCCATGAGTATCTGTTCGGGCTCGACGGTTCGGTAGTCGGGTTCAGTTGCAAAAACGCATTGGGCACGACGCAGCAAGGCCGGCTGGCAGACGACCTTGAGGCACTCAGGCAAGCCGTGGCACCGGCCGGGCGGACACCCCACGACCCACTGAGCAATCAGCTGGAGCAACAGATGCGCGATGGCCGCCTGACGCCTGTCGAATACGTCAACCGGGTACTTAACGTCGCGTCCCTGTCGGTGGTGCAGGGCAGTGCGTTGTGGGGCAATGCACAGGCCCTGGGCAGCGCCTGGCTGCCTGCCCGTGGGTTCCTGAGCCCGGATCGGTTCATCCACGCCACGGCGGACCGTGCCATGGGGCCGGTGTTCAGCCATATCGACGACGCCGCACGCGATGCCCATGAGCGGGCGGGCGGGCACGAGCGCCTGACCTACGGATTTATCTTCAAACTGGCCAACGGGCATTGGATGGCCAGCCTGCCGGTGGAGGGTGAAGACAAGAGGTTCCCCTATGATCGGGTGCTGCTGGGCGGGCGCTTGCCGGTGGGCTGTACGGTGGCGGCACTGTACCTGTACGCCCCGGCCCGGCAGCCGCAAGAATTGCGAGCGTCCCCGGTGTATCACGCGTTCATCCCGCCGAGTGTGCTGCGCGCCGCGTTGGGGGTGGTGCGTACGAGAAAAAATGCCGGCGCAGCGGCCTTTCTGCCGCTGTACCTGTCCTGCGCCGACAGCGCCTTGCTCAAATACCAGGCCACGCGGCTGGACGATGATTGGGATGCCGAGCCGCAGTTGCAGGCATACATCAAGCGGTTGAATGGGGACTTCAACCCCCGTGAATACATCCTCCAGGTCGCCCGTGCGGGGCAGCTCGATGTGCTGGTGACGGGTGATATCTGGGCCGGCAAGGGCCCCGTCCTGCAAACCTGGAGCGAGCGTTCCGGCTCTACGGCCGCTGAGGCGCTGGATGCCAGGGTTGCCCTCGGGCCGTTGTTCTCCCATCCGGACGACGCCGCGCGCGATCTGTGGCGCCGCTACCCGGCCGCTCCAGGCAAGGCGTGGATGGCCGCCATCCTGCAAAACCCGGCAGGCAACAGTTACCTGGCCAGTGAGCCGGTGGACGACAGCGGGCCCAGTGTCTATGTGGGACTGCGCAGCGGCACGCGTGCCTACCAGCGCCTGTTTGGCGGGGTGATGAACCTGGACCCACGCACCACGCCGCGCCCCAAGTACCCGGCGGGTTATCGCGTGATGGGCGTGCAGCAACTGCACAAGTGGGAGGTCGGTCTGGAGCAATCGGCGGATCGGTATGAACAGGCCATCGCCGACAACTTCATCTCACAAAAAGAGTGTCGGTTCGTGGTCGATATGCTGAGGCAGGATAACGTGGTGGGTGCCCGTTACTACTTCACCCCCAGGGCGGGCGCGCTGTTGGTCTATGCGCCCAGCTTCGAGCGTGCCGAGCACGACTTGTTGCTGTTCGGCTGGGTCGATCCCGAATCGGACAAACCCAGGGTCAGTACCCGCGAGGCCCTCACGACGCTGTTCAATTCCGGCAGGTTGTATGTGCTGGAGCCCGATTCATTCTGGCAGCCGAGGGGGCATGTCGCGTCGCGGTTCTTGATGGAGCTGCGCAAAGTGCCGCACGGTTGAGCGTTGAAGGGGGGGGCGGCTCAGATCGTCACCAGGCCGCGCACGCCCTCGCTTTCCATCTGGTCTCCGCGCCCCTGCTGCACGATCTCGCCCCGGGACATCACCAGGTACTGGTCGGCCAGCTCGGCGGCGAAATCGTAGAACTGCTCCACCAGCAGGATCGCCATGTCACCGCGTGCGGCGAGCTTCTGGATCACCGCGCCGATTTCCTTGATCACCGAAGGCTGGATGCCTTCGGTGGGCTCATCGAGGATCAACAGGCGCGGCCGGCTGGCCAGGGCCCGGCCGATGGCCAATTGTTGTTGCTGGCCACCGGACAAGTCGCCGCCGCGCCGGTGTTTCATTTGCAGCAACACCGGGAACAATTCGTAGATAAAGGCCGGCACCTCCCTGGCCTCCTTCGCGCCAAAACGCGACAGCCCCATCAGCAGGTTTTCTTCCACCGTCAGCCGGCCAAAGATTTCCCGGCCCTGGGGTACGTAGGCGATACCGGCGTGCACCCGCTGGTGCGGCTTGAACGCCGTGATGGCCCGGCCTTCCCAGGTCACCGCGCCTTCCTTGGCCGGCAACAGGCCCATCAGGCACTTGAGCAAGGTGGTCTTGCCCACGCCGTTGCGCCCGAGCAGGCAGGTGACTTCGCCGACCTTCACATCAAAGGACAGCCCGCGCAGGATGTGGCTACCGCCGTAGTATTGGTGCAGCTTGTCGACTTGCAGCATTCTCAAACCTCCTTAGATCCCACATAAAGCAAGCCAGTGTCCTGGTCAGCGACCGAGGTAAACCTCGATCACCCGCTCGTTTTCCTGCACCTGCTCCAGCGACCCTTCGGCCAGCACGCTGCCCTGGTGCAGCACGGTCACGTGGTCGGCAATCGAGCCGACAAAACTCATGTCGTGCTCCACCACCATCAGCGAATGCTTGCCCGCCAGGCGCTTGAACAGTTCGGCGGTGAACTCGGTCTCGGCGTCGGTCATCCCCGCCACCGGTTCGTCCAGCAGCAACAGTTGCGGGTCCTGCATCAGCAGCATGCCGATTTCCAGGAACTGCTTCTGGCCGTGGGACAGCAACCCGGCCTGGCGCGGTGCGCAGGCGGTCAGGCGGATGGTGTCGAGCACTTCATCGATGCGGTCTTTCTGTTCGCCGCTCAGGCGTGCGCGCAGGCTGGCCCACACCGATTTGTCGGTCTTCTGCGCCAGCTCCAGGTTTTCGAACACGCTCAAGGCCTCGAACACCGTGGGTTTCTGGAACTTGCGACCGATGCCGGCCTGGGCGATCTGCACTTCGCTCATGCCGGTCAGGTCGAGGTTTTCGCCAAACCAGGCGGTGCCGTGGCTGGGGCGGGTCTTGCCGGTGATCACGTCCATCAGCGTGGTCTTGCCCGCACCGTTGGGGCCGATGATGCAGCGCAGTTCGCCGACGCCGATGTACAGGTTCAGGTCGTTGAGGGCCTTGAAGCCATCAAAGCTCACGCTGATGTCTTCCAGGGTCAGGATGGTGCCGTGGCGGGTGTTCAGGCCCTTGCCGGCCGCCTGGCCAAGGCCGATGGCATCGCGGCCGCTGCCCGCATCGAAAATGGGTTCCAGCATGACGTTCCTCATTTCTTCAACAGGCCGATAACGCCCTTGGGCAGGTACAGGGTGACGAGGATGAACAGCGCCCCGAGGAAGAACAGCCAGTACTCCGGGAAGGCCACGGTGAACCAGCTCTTCATGCCATTGACCACGCCAGCGCCGAGCAATGGGCCGATCAGCGTGCCGCGCCCGCCCAGGGCCACCCACACGGCGGCTTCGATGGAGTTGGTCGGCGACATTTCGCTGGGGTTGATAATGCCCAACTGCGGCACATACAGCGCCCCGGCCAAACCACACAACACCGCGCTCAACACCCACACGAACAGCTTGAAACCACGCGGGTCGTAGCCGCAGAACATCAGGCGGTTCTCGGCATCGCGCAGCGCGGTCAGCACCCGGCCGAACTTGCTCTGCGCCAGGCGCCAGCCGATGTACAGGCTGGCCACCAGCAAGGCGACGGTGGCGACAAACAGCACCGCCCGCGTGCCCGGCTCGGTAATGCCAAACCCGAGGATGCTGCGGAAATTGGTGAAGCCGTTGTTGCCGCCAAAGCCGGTCTCGTTGCGGAAAAACAGCAGCATGCCGGCGAAGGTCAGGGCCTGGGTCATGATCGAGAAGTACACGCCCTTGATCCGCGAACGGAAGGCGAAGAAGCCGAACACCAGCGCCAGCAACCCCGGCGCGAGCACCACCAGGCACAAGGCCCAGAGGAAGTGTTCGGTGCCCACCCAGTACCACGGCAGTTCGGTCCACGACAGGAAGGTCATGAACGCCGGTAGCTCATCGCCGGCGGCCTGGCGCATCAGGTACATGCCCATGGCATAACCGCCCAGCGCAAAGAACAGGCCGTGGCCGAGGGACAGCATGCCCGCGTAGCCCCACACCAGGTCGAGGGCGAGGGCGACGATGGCGTAGCAGAGGATCTTGCCCACCAGGGTCAAGGTATAGGCCGAGACATGAAAGAGATTGTCCGGCGGCAACAGCGACAGCAGCGGCAGCGCGAGCAGCACCGCGAGGATCATCGCGCCGAGGGCAATCGTCAGCTTGGGGCCGGCCTTTTGCGTGGCCGTGAGCATCAATGGCTGGTTCATCAGTCGATCACCCGTCCTTTCAGTGCGAAGAGTCCCTGCGGGCGTTTCTGGATAAACAGAATGATCAGCGCGAGGATCAGGATCTTGCCGAGCACGGCACCGATCTGCGGTTCCAGGATTTTGTTGGCGATGCCCAGGCCGAACGCCGCCGTGACGCTGCCGGCCAACTGACCGACGCCGCCAAGCACCACCACCAGGAACGAGTCGATGATGTAGCTCTGGCCCAGGTCCGGGCCGACGTTGCCGATCTGGCTCAGAGCGACCCCGCCCAGACCTGCAATACCCGAACCCAGGCCAAACGCGAGCATGTCCACGCGCCCGGTGGGCACGCCGCAGCAGGCGGCCATGTTGCGGTTCTGGGTGACCGCCCGCACGTTGAGGCCCAGGCGGGTCTTGTTCAGCAGCAACCAGGTCAGCAGTACCACGCACAGCGCAAAGGCGATGATCACGATGCGGTTGTACGGCAGCACCAGGTTGGGCAGCACCTGGATACCACCGGACAACCACGCCGGGTTGGACACCTCGACGTTCTGCGCGCCGAACACCAGGCGCACCAGTTGGATCAGCATCAGGCTGATGCCCCAGGTCGCCAGCAGGGTTTCCAGGGGCCGCCCGTAGAGGTGACGGATCACCGTGCGCTCCAGGGCCATGCCGATGGCGGCGGTGACGAAGAACGCCACCGGCAGCGCGACCAATGGGTAGAACTCGATGGCCGCCGGTACGTAGCGTTGCATCAGCAGTTGCACCACGTAGGTGGAGTAGGCACCCAGCATCAGCATCTCGCCGTGGGCCATATTGATCACGCCCAGCAGGCCGAAGGTGATCGCCAGGCCCAGGGCCGCGAGCAGCAGGATCGAACCCAGGGACATGCCGCTGAAGGCTTGCCCGAGCAGTTCGCCGATCATCAATTTGCGCTTGACCTGGGCCAGGCTGGTTTCGGCGGCGGTATGCACGGCGGCATCGCTTTCAACGCCCGGCGCAAGCAGGGCTTCCAGGCGCGTGCGGGCCAACGGGTCGCCGGTACTGCCGAGCAAACGCACGGCATTCAGGCGAATGGCCGGGTCGGTGTCGACCAGTTGCAGGTTGGCCAGTGCCAGGCTGAGGGCGCTGTGCACCTGCTCATCGGTTTCCGTGGCGACTTGCTGGTCGAGGAATTTCAACTGCGCGGGTTGCGCGCTTTTCTGCAAGGTCTTCGCGGCGGCCAGACGCACCTTGGGGTCGGCGGCGAGCAGTTGCTGGCTGGCCTGCACGTTATCGATCAGGCCGCGCAGGCGGTTGTTCAGGCGTACGGTCCTGGTCTCACCGTTGACGGTGAGCTGACCTTGTTGCAGGGCGTCCACCAGCTCGATGCGCGCCGGGTCAGGCTGGGCGGCCCAGTCCTGGAGCAGTTTGGCTTGTTGGGTGGGGTTGGCGGACAGGAAGTCTTCGGCGTCGCTGGCGTGTGCGGCCAAAGGCAGCAACAGCAGCAAAGCCAGTAAACAGCGGTAGAGGGCAGTGGGCATAAACAAATGTCCTGATCACGCGCGGACAAGCTTGATGTGGGAGGGGGGCTTGCCCCCGATGGCGGTGGGTCAGTCAGCACATGCAGAGCCTGACACTCAGCTATCGGGGGCAAGCCCCCTCCCACATTGTTATCTGCGCTTGGGGCTTAGTTACTTTTCACCGCATAGTCCGGCTTCTTGTCATTGCCGGGGATGTACGGGCTCCACGGTTGTGCGCGGATCGGCTCCTGGGTCTGCCACACCACCGAGAACTGCCCATCGGCCTGGATCTCGCCGATCATCACCGGCTTGTGCAGGTGGTGGTTGGTCTTGTCCATGGTCAGGGTAAAGCCCGATGGCGCGGCAAAGGTCTGGCCGGCCAGGGCTTCGCGCACTTTGTCGACATCGGTGGACTTGGCTTTCTCGGCAGCCTGCGCCCACATGTGGATGCCCACGTAGGTGGCTTCCATCGGGTCGTTGGTCACGGCTTTATCCGCGCCCGGCAGGTTGTGTTTCTTGGCGTAGGCTTTCCAGTCGGCCACGAACTTCTTGTTCACCGGGTTCTCCACCGACTGGAAGTAGTTCCAGGCCGCCAGGTTGCCCACCAGGGGCTTGGTGTCGATACCACGCAATTCTTCTTCGCCCACCGAGAACGCCACCACCGGTACATCGGTGGCTTTCAGCCCCTGGTTGGCCAGCTCTTTGTAGAACGGCACGTTGGAGTCGCCGTTCACGGTGGAGATCACCGCGGTCTTGCCGCCGGCGGAGAACTTCTTGATGTTGGCGACGATGGTCTGGTAGTCGCTGTGCCCGAACGGGGTGTAGACCTCTTCGATGTCCTTATCCGCGACGCCCTTGGAGTGCAGGAACGAGCGCAGGATTTTGTTGGTGGTGCGCGGGTACACGTAGTCGGTGCCCAGCAGGAAGAAGCGCTTGGCCGCACCGCCTTCTTCGCTCATCAGGTACTCCACCGCCGGGATCGCCTGCTGGTTGGGCGCCGCGCCGGTATAGAACACGTTCGGCGACATCTCTTCGCCTTCGTATTGCACCGGGTAGAACAGCAGGCCGTTGAGTTCTTCGAACACCGGCAACACCGATTTGCGCGACACCGAAGTCCAGCAGCCGAACACCACGGCGACCTTGTCCTGGGTCAGCAACTGGCGGCCCTTCTCGGCGAACAGCGGCCAGTTGGACGCCGGGTCGACCACCACCGGTTCGAGCATCTTGCCGTTCACGCCGCCCTTGGCGTTGATCTCGTCAATGGTCATCAGCGCCATGTCTTTGAGCGAGGTTTCGGAGATCGCCATGGTGCCGGACAACGAGTGCAGGATGCCGACCTTGATGGTCTCGGCGGCCTGGATCGTCCAGGTCATGCCCATGGCGGCAATGGACGCCGAAAGAGTGAAAGCCTTGATCAAGCTACGACGCTTCATGGTGCGATCTCCGTGAACTCAAGATTGTTATGAGAGGGACAAAGTCGAGGAGGTGATTGCAAGCGCTGTGCCTAGTCGGGAAAAGGCATGAAATAGTCGCCTGGCCGCGTGTTGCGCTCGGGTTGCGCACCATCAAATGGCAGGGCTGCGTGCCAGGTGCATCGCTATGCGCTACAACGGGGCGCGGTCAGCGCTTGCGCATCAGCCCGATGAAAAACACCCCGCCAATCGCCGCCGTGGCCACGCCGATGGGCAGGTCTTCAGGGGCGATCAGCGTGCGGGCGGCCACGTCGACCCAGACCAGGAACAGACTGCCCAGCAGCACGCAGATCGGCAGCAGGCGGCGATGCTCGGCACCGACGAGACGCCGAGCGATGTGCGGCACCATCAGCCCTACAAAACCGATGGAGCCGCTGATGGACACCAGCACACCGGTCATCAATGAGGCCACCAGGAACACCTTCAGCCGCACGGTGCGGGCGTTCAGGCCGAGGGTCACGGCGGTCTGTTCGCCGGCCATCAGCGCGTTCAACGGGCGTGCCATGCCCAGCAGCACCAGAAGTCCCAGCAGTACCGTCAGCGCCGGAATCGCCAGCAGCTCCCAGCGCGCCAGGCCGAGGCCGCCGAGCATCCAGAACATCACCGCCGAGGCGGCGCGATGGTCGCCCATGAACAGCAGCAGATTGGCCGCCGCCATCATCACAAAGGACACCGCCACACCGCACAGCAACAGACGATCGCTTTCCAGGCGACCGTTGCGACTGGCCACGGCCAACACCACCAGCATGCTCGCCAAAGCTCCGACAAACGCGGCGATGGGCAAGGTCAGCAGGCCGATGACTTCGCCCACATGCAGCACCACGATCACCGCGCCCAGGGTGGCGCCGGACGTGACACCAAGCAGGTGCGGATCGGCCAGCGGGTTGCGCGTGACTGCCTGCAACACCGCGCCGATCAACGCCAGCCCGGCGCCCACCAGCGCGCCGAGCAGCATGCGCGGTACACGGATCAGCCACACGATATGTTCCTGCCCGGCCGGCCAATTCACTTCACCGATGCCGAGCGCTTTGTACAGCAGGATGCGCCACACGACGTCCACTGGCACCCGTGCCGGGCCGAAGCCCAGCGAGAGCACGCAGGAGACCAGCAGCACCGCGCCAAGCGTGGCGAGCAGCAGCCCATAGCGACGGGTGATCATTCGCCGTGGAACCCCTTGGCCAGGGTTTCCACCGCCAGCACGTTGTCGATACCCGGCGTGGCCTGCACGTAAGGGATCACGATAAAGCGCTGGTTGCGGATCGCATCCACCGCTTGCAGCGCCGGGTTGTTGAGCAGGAATTGCTCCTTCTGCTCGGCAGTGACTTCGCTGTAGTCGACGATCACGATCACCTGCGGGTTGCGCTCCACCACGGTCTCCCAGTTGACGCGGGTCCAACTGGCGTCGATGTCATCGAGAATGTTGCGCCCGCCCGCCGCGTCGATCAGCGCCTGGGGCATGCCCAGGCGGCCGGAGGTCATGGCGCGGTCTTCACCGCTGTCGTAGAGGAACACCCGGGGCTTGTCGGCGGGCAGGTCCTGTTGCACCTCGGCGACCTGCGCCTGCCTCTGCGCGATCAAGGCATTGGCGCGGTCCTGCACATCGAAAATCCTGCCCAGGTTGCGCAGGTCGTTATAAGTGTCTTCCAGGGTCGCGGCCGGGCGCTTCATCACGAAGGCGCAGGATTCGGTCAGCTCATACACGTTGATGCCCAAGGGTTGCAGCGTGCTTGGCGTGAGGTCGCCGCCCACGCGCATGCCGTAGTCCCAGCCGGCGAAGAAGAAATCCACATTGGCGTTGAGCAGGGTTTCCACCGAGGGATACTTGCTCGCCAGCTCCGGCAGGCCGTCGAGCAGCCCGGCCATTTCCGGCGTGACCGACTTCCAGCCGGTAACGCCGCTGTAACCGGCCATGCTCGGCTTGAGGCCGAGGGCGAGCATCATCTGGGTCATGTTGATGTCGTGGCTGACCGCGTGTTTCGGCGCTTCCTGGAAGGTCACGTCGCGGTTGCAGCTCTTGATGGTCACCGGGTAGTGGGTCGCTTCGGCGAGTGCCCCGGTGGCATTGAACAACAAGGTAGTGGCAAGCAGCGAACGCAGGATCATGGTTGGGTTATCCAGGTGATTCGGGGGTAGCCGGACAGCGGGTGGGGATCGATCAACGCTTCGACGCCAAACACATCGCGCAGCAGTTCGCGGGTCAGCACCTCATGGGGCGTGCCGCTGGCGACGATGCGCCCGTGGTTGATCACATACAGGCGATCGCAGAAGGCGGCGGCCAGGTTGAGGTCGTGAATGCTCGCCAGGGTGCCGATGTGCAGGCGCTTGACCAGCCGCAGCAGCTCCAGTTGGTAGCGCGGGTCGAGGTGGTTGGTCGGCTCGTCGAGGATCAGCAGCTGCGGTTGTTGGGCCAGGGCGCGGGCCAGGATCACACGTTGCTTTTCACCCCCGGACAGGGTGGCGAAAGCGTGATCCTCGAAGCCGTGCATGCCGACTGACGCCAGCACCCGTTGGATCAACTGCCGGTCGTGCAGCGTGTCGCCGTCGAACAGGCCCTTGTGCGGCGTACGGCCCATGGCGACCACTTCATCGACGCGCAGGCCGAACGCATCCGGGAACTCCTGCAGCACCACGGCAATGCGTTGCGCGCACCACTTCGAACTCTGTTTCCACACGTTCTGATGGTCGAGCAACACGTCGCCGCACGCCGGTTTGCTGAACCGGTAGGCGCAGCGCAACAGGCTGGTCTTGCCGCTGCCGTTAGGCCCGATCAGGCCGACGAACTCTCCCGCACCGACTTGCAGGCTGGCGTCACGCAGTTGGAACTGGTGATGACAATGGTCATGCCCCGGCGGGGTCCAGGCCAGGTCGCTGAGGGTGAGTGCGGTCATCAGAAGGTGTAGTCCGCCGTGACAAAAAACGAGCGTGGTTCGCCGAGGATCCACTGCTGGCCGTCGTTGTATTGGCTGACGGCGTAGGTGCGGTCGAACAGGTTGTTCAACTGCAGGCCCAGGGTGGTGTTGCGCAGGGCTTTCCACGACACGGTGGCATCGACCACGGTGTAGCTGGGCAACTCATTCTGGTTGGCCATGTCGGCATAACGTGCATCCACATAACGCACACCGGCACCGGCGCGGATATCGTCGGTCACCGCCTTGCTCAGCCACAGGTTGGCGGTGCGACGTGGGACGTCCACCGGGCGGTTGCCGTCGCGGGACACTTGCACGCCGTTGACGTCCTGTTTGAAGTCGTCGTACTGCGCATGCACGATGGCCGCGTTGGCTTGCAGTTGCCAGGCGTGGGGCAGTTGCAGGTCGAGGCTGGCTTCCAGGCCACGGGAGGATTGTTGGCCGACTTGCTGCTGCAGGCTCGGATTGCCCGGCACGTCGGTGAGCAGTTTCTTTTTGACGATGTGATACGCCGCCAATGTCCATTCGCCGCGCTGATCCCAGAAGGCCTGTTTGATGCCGATCTCGGTCTGCCTGGCCGTGGACAGGTCGAACTGCTGCTGGCCCGGGCTCAGGGAAATCAGGCCACCGACGCCGTCGGTGCTGGTGGCGTACTGGCCATAGACCGAGGTGTCGGGCGTGATCGCGTAGACCAGGCCCGCCTTCCAGTTATTGCCGGTAAGGGTCTTGTCGGACTGGCTGCCGGTGCGCAGGTCATCACGGTCGATGTGCGCGTAGTCGCGGCGGATGCCGGTGATCAGCGACAGTTGGTCGGTGAGCTGCAGGCGGTTTTCCGCGAAGCCGGCGACGGTTTTGGTGGTGCTGGCGAACAGCGGCTTGAACGGGTCGTTGCTGGCGAACTGGCCCGGCGCGGGGTGGTTCACGTCGATGGGTTGGCCGCTGGCAAACGTGTCGGTAAACGGCGAGTTACTGGCCAGGCGGAAGCGGATACGGTTGTATTCCACGCCGGTCACGGTCTGGCTGTCGAGGCCGAACAGGCTGTGCTTGAAGGTGAAGGTCTGGCGGTCGCCCACCTGTTCCTGGTTGTGCTTGATGCCATAGTTGCCGCTGCGGGTCAGTTGGCCGCCGATGAAGTTGTAGTTCTCCGCGTTCTGCCAGCGACGCTGGTTTTTCAGGTAATACAGCTCGTTGGTGGCGCTGACGCTGTCGTTGATCTGCCACTCGCTGGTCAGGCGTGTCCACTGGTCGTTGTAGTGCTGGGTGTCGTTGCTGACGTTGTAGTTCTTGTTGCGCAGGCCCTTGTGCAACTGGCCGTTGATCAGCGGTGTGCCGAAGTAGTTCTGCGGGCGCTGGTCGCCGTAGTCGCTGGCGAAAGTGAAGCTCAGGTTGTCTGCCGCCTGCCAGCGCAGGGCACCGCTGACGAAGTCGCTGCTGGAGTCGCCGCGGTCGATGAATCCGTTGCTGCGCAGGCGATTGAGGTTCAGGCGGTAGCTCAGGGTGTCGGTCAGCGAGCCGCCGCTGTCCAGGGCTTGTTGCTGGCGATCATACGAGCCGTAGCCGAGGTGGATGTGGTTTTCGATCTCGCCTTCGAAAGGCTTTTTCGGCACGGTGTTGATCACCGCACCGGTGGCGCCTTCGCCGTACAGCACCGAGGCCGGGCCGCGCAGTACGTCGACGCGCTCCACCGACCAGGTGTCCACCGGGAAGGTCGAGGTGCCCATGCCCATGTACATGCGGTTGCCGTCATACAACTGCATCACCGAGCCCTGGCCGGTAAAACCCCGGGCCGACAACGAGGTGCCGCCGTCGCCCGGCGTGCCGGTGCGGCTGATGCCGGTGGCGCGGGAAATCGCGTCCTGCACACTGGCGTCGCCGCGTTCGCGGATCTGCACGCCGGTCTGGCTCTCGACGCTGCCGGGGGTTTGCAGGGCGCTGAGGTTCAGGCGCGAACCGGCGGTGGTCGGGGTCTTGAGGTCGACGTGGTCATCGTCCACGGCAGGTGCAGTGACGGGGCTGGCGGGCAGGGTCAGGGCCTGGGCGCTGGTATGCAGGGCGAGCAGGCACAGGCCGGACGCGAGGTACTTGTTCATCGGACGAAAAAGTCTTCTTGAAGGCAGTGCTCGCCGCTGGGCGCGGCGAGCTGGAGTAAGCAGTAAGTGTTATAAGTTAACACTTACTGCGGCGTGGGCGAAAGCCCGCGTAAGACTACATAACGCCTCTATGTAGGGCATCTCGCCGACTTCATGTCGAACCTGAGGCAGATTCACGTTGTGCGAACAGCCGCGACAACACCAGGCGGTCCAGCACCCACACCACGATCAACGACGCACCCACCAGCGGGAAAATGATCGCCAGCCCGAACATGATCACCATCGCGGTTTTCCACTTCGGCAGGTCGTGGCGCAGCGGCGGCACGCCCAGCCCGCCCACCGGACGACGTTTCCACCAGATCACCACGCCGCTGACCGCGCTCAGCAGGATCATCAGGCAGATCAGCAGCACGATCAGCTGATTGACCCAGCCGAACATCTTGCCTTCGTGCAGCATCACGCCGGTCTCGGTGGCGCGCGCCACCAGGTTGTAATGCTCCCAGCGCACATCGGCGAGGACCTTGCCGGTGTACTGGTCGACGTGCAGGGTAGCGTCGTTGCGTGGGTCGTTGGCGAACACCGCGACGGTGAACACACCTTCGGCGGTGGTGGGGAAGGTGATGCTGTAGCCGGGCTCGACGTGGCGTGCGTTGGCCAGGTCGACCACCTGTTGCAGGCGCACCGTGGGTGCAGCGGGACCGGCGTGCATGGCGCCGTGGTTCATGTGCTCGGCGTGGTCGCCGGACATCGGCATCGGCGTGTTCTCCATGGCCCAGGGCACGGTCTGTTGGCTGGCGGTATTGAGGCTGCGCGCCTGCTGGTCGGACTGCGGCACGTTGTTCCACATCGCCGCTGGAAAGCGATTCCATAGCTCGGCGTACTGCTTGCCCCAGAAGCCGGTCCAGGTCATGCCGCTGAGCAGCATCACCAGCAACAGCGAGGCGCCCCAGAAACCGGTGACCGCATGCAGGTCGCGCCAGAACACCCGGCCACGGGTGGTGAAGCGTGGCCATAGAACACCGGCTGATGATTTGCCGCGCGGCCACCACAGGTACAGGCCCGACACCACCAGCATAACGCCCCAACCGGCGGCGAGTTCTACAAGACGGTCGCCGACCGTGCCGATCATCAGCTCGCCGTGCAGGGCGCGGGCGATGGCTTGCAGGTTGTATTTGGCATCCTGCTCGCCGAGGACCGTGCCGCGATAGGGGTCGACAAAGACCGTCACTTCGCGGCCGTCCTGATGCGTCACGAATTGCGCGCTGCTGGTGGCGTCGGCGGGGGGCAGGTATTTGCTGATCGCGGCCTTGGGGTAGGCCGCCTGGGCGCGTTGCAGTTGCTCGTCGGCGCTCAGGGCGTGCGCGGCGCTCTGCACCTTGAGCAGGTCGCCGTACATCAGCGGGTCGAGCTGGGGTTTGAACAGGTAGATGATGCCGGTCAGGGCCAGCAGCACCATGAAAGGGGCGACGAAGAGCCCGGCGTAGAAGTGCCAGCGCCAGGCCAGGTTGTAGAAGGATATTTTTTGAGTGCTCATCATTGGGCTCCGCAAGGCTTTGAATTTTTTGTGTCTGGTCGGCCGTCATCGGGGGCAAGCCCCCTCCCACATTTGATGGTGTTCACAACATCAAAAGTGTGGGAGGGCGCTTGCCCGCGATGCTCTTAGAAGCTCATGTCGACTTTGGTCCAGAGTGTTCGGCCTGGCTCCTTGATGGCTTGCGGGTCACTCGCCGGGTAGCCGAACCCGGCGTTACCGGCCAGGTTCAGGTGCTCGGCATAGGCCTTGCCGAACAGGTTGTCGACGCCGGTGCTGACCTTGAAGTGCTTGTTGATGCGGTACGCCGCATTCAGCGAGAACACGCCAAAGCCGCCGCTCTTGTCGAAGTCCTTGCCGACCACATTGCCTTTGTTCTGGTCGATGCGGTTCTGCGCCGCGACCACGCGCCACAACGCACCGGCGCTCCAGTCGTCTTCGCTGTAGGTCAGGCCCAGTCGTGCATCCAGCGGCGGCATCTGCGGCAGCGCCTTGCCGTCGCTGCTGTTTTTGCCCCAGGCATAGGCGAGGGTGGCGTCGGCTTTCCAGTTGCGGGTGAGCTTGTAGGCCGCGCCCAATTCGCCGCCCACGATGCGCGCGTCGACGTTGCGGGCCTGGGAGGTGGTGCCCATCATGCCGGGCCTGTAGTCGAACAGGATGAAGTCCTGCACCCGGCCGACGTAACCCGAGGCCCAGGCTTCAAGGTCGTCGGCTTTGTATTGCGCGCCGAAGTCGAGCTGGGTGGTTTTCTCCGGCTTCACGCCGTCGAAGGCATTCACCGAACCGACCGCGCCGGTGTTGGGGGAAAACAGCTCCCAGTAATCCGGGAAGCGCTCCGAGTGGCCCAGGCCGGCGTAGAGGGTGGTGGGGCTGTCGGCCAGGTCGTGTTCATACCGCACGAAGCCCGAGGGCAACGTGTCGGCGCGGGTGTCGTCGGCGGTCGGGTTGGGGCGGGTCATCATCCCCGAGCCGCTGGTCTGGCGCAGATCCTTGGCCGAAACGCGGTCCAGCCGCGCACCGGTGATCAGGCGATCGCGGTCGGCGGCGTACCAGGTCAGTTCGCCGAACGCGCCGTAGTTGTGGAAGTTGGCGTCCTTGACCCGGGGCAAGTCCTTGTAGGTGTCGATGCCCATGCTGCTGCGCTGGCGGTGTTCGTTGGTCTGCGCGTCCAGGCCGCCGATCAGTTGCACATCGGCCCAGCGCCAGGTGGCCTTGATACGTGCGCCGAGGGTGCGTCGGTCGACGTTGGACGCCATGGGCCCCGCCATCATGCCGGTGCCGGATGGCGTGCGCAGGCTGTAGTTGTCCATCACGTGGTCGGCGTAGTTGTAATAGACCTGGGCCTCGACCTTATCCAGCACCTCGCCGATGTTGGACTTTTCAAAGCGCAGCCCCAGGCTCTCGCGCAGGAACTGCGAACCGTCCATACCGCGCCCGGCATAACGCGCCTCGCCATCGCCACGGCCGGCGGTGAGTTCCAGCAGGGTGTCGGCGTCGGGGGTGAAGCCGACCGCCACATTGCCATTCCATTTGTCATAGCGCGAGGCGACGGTGTCGTTGTTGCCGTCCTTGTAGTCATCGGCGTGGGCCTGGTTGCCGATCACCCGCACGTAGCCCAGTGGCCCGCCGGCAGCAGCGTCGATGACCTTGTCGAAGCGCCCGTTGGAACCGGCCAGCACACTGGCGTTGAGACGTGTGCCGAGTTCGCCGAACTGCTCCGGCTCGCGCTCGAACAGAATGGTGCCGGCCGATGCGCCCGGGCCCCAGAGCACGGTTTGCGGGCCTTTGATCACGGTGAGCTTGTCGTAGGTCTCGGGCGAGATGTACGAGGTGGGGGCGTCCATGCGGCCGGGGCAGGCGCCGAGCATCATGCTGCCGTTGGTGAGGATGTTCAGGCGTGAGCCGAACATGCCGCGCAGCACCGGGTCGCCATTGGTGCCGCCATTGCGCACCAGGGCGAAGCCGGGGATGGTCTTGAGGTAGTCTCCGCCATCGCTGGCGGGCACCGGTTGGCGTGGGTCTTTCGGGTTGGTGATAACGGTCAGCGGTGAGCTGGGGGCGATTGCCGTGATCACGGTGGGCGTCAGCTCATGTTCGGCGTGGTCATCGGCCTGAGCGTGAGGGGCAAGCAGCGCGCCGCACAGGGCAGCGAGCACAGGGGTATATCCCATACGGGAGTCAGCAGGAAACCTGGACATGACACATTCCATCTAGCAATCGTAAACAACACGGCCAGCAGCCTGCGGCTGTCTGTCTAAAGTCGGCCGGTGTGAAGTAACGGTGTTAAGTGCCTACGAAGCGATGGGCGGCGCGCGGCTGCGGGCGCCGGGGAAGATGCTCTGCCGGGCATGGCCCAGGCGTGTGGCGGGGGTGAGGGCGCTGGCGGGCGGCGGGCTGCTCAGGGTGAGGATTGAAACGCCGCCGGGCAGGGCGGGGCAGCTATAGAGCAGGTCGCAATAGCCGCACTTGGACCAGAGGGCGTGGTGTTCGTCAGGCGCCTTGGGGTGATGGGAGGCGCCGTGGTCCATCGGCATGTCCATCGACATACCGGCGTGATGGTCCATCGGCATCGCTTGGGAAATCAGCGGACCGATAAAGATCATCAGCATGGCGAACAGGCTGATCCAACTGCCGCGCTTCATACGCGAATGTGGAGACAACCTGGCGCGAGGGGCGCCCATCGAGTGTCAGCCTATTGGGCGTGCTTGTGCTCGTGGGTGGCCATCGGCGGCACTTTCTGCACCGACACTTCCACCTCGACCTTGCTGGCTTTTTCGAAGGTGAGGGTCAGCGGGAATTGCTTGCCGTCGGCAAGCAGGCTGCGGTCCTTGAGGCCCAGCAGCATCACGTGATACGCCATGGGCGCGAAGGTCAGCTCGCCCTTGGCCGGTACGGCGACGCTGGGCACCTGCTGCATCTTCATCAGGTCGCCCTGCATTACATGCTCATGCAGCTCGGCCTTTTCCGCCACGGGGGTGTCGACACTGAGCAGGCGGTCCGGGCTTTCTCCGGTGTTGTGAATCACAAAGTACGCCGCGACGGTTGGCGCATTCGGTGGCAATTCCTGGGACCAGGGATCGCTGACCAGCAGGTCGCCGGCCTTGTAGTCATCGGCATTGGCAGCACTGAACACCGGCAGCAACAACGCAGCCAGAAGCAGGGAAGATTTGAGCATGGCAGTTCTCCAGAACGGTTCTAAACGCAGTTCACTTGCGAAGAAGATCAAGCCGTTGGAGAGGCGCGGGGGTTGAGGCTTGGCCATTGCTGACGCGGGGGCGGGCTGTGCAGCCGGGGCGGCGGCAAGCGCTGTGAAGTATTGAATTGGGTGAGATACAACTGCGGCACATGCCCCGGCAACGCCACCAACGGTGCCGAGCCCGAGCAACACCAGCAATGCTGCATGGTGGAATGATCGTCCTGCTGCGGCGCCGGGATCTCCAGCTTGCCCAGGGCGATGGTCTTGAGGCTTGCGCCATTTGAGGAACAGAAACTGCCCCACAGCAATTGCCGGACCGGATCGCTGGACTGCTGCATCGCGCTGGCCATCGGCATGGCAAAGGCATTGAACAGCACTGCAAGGCAGGCGATCCAGGCAATTGCAAAGCGTTGACGGGGCATGGCGGACAATCCGTAGGGTTAAACGATCAGGCGGGTATTTAGCCTGATCGGTGGGGATAAGTAAAAAGGGGCGGTGTGGTTTGGTGTCGCAGTGACTGGTTTGAGGATAGACGGGGAATCGAGTGGATGCCGATCTTCAAAGCTGCACAGTTCAAATGTGGGAGGGCTGGTGCAACGATTCACTTGCCACCGCTAGCGCCAGCCCAGCCAACAAACCAGTGGCTGACACACCGCCATCGGGGGCAAGCCCCCTCCCACATTTTGCCAGTGTTCGGCTATCGCTTGGTGTTGAGCCTGCGGGTTGCGCGAGCAATGTCGTCTCTCCCTATTTTGATCAAAGAACCATCGCCTGGGTCCTCTTCGATGCAGGCTTCGAGGAAAGCATCCATATATTCTTGCGTTAGGAGATAGTCAGCGGCGTCGAAACGAGTGAATCCTGTCTTTCTGTCAGGGAGGTATTGGGCCTTTTCCAGCCATTGGTTTAATCGCGCTGCTACTTCAGGTTCATCCGATTTCAGGGCTTCGGCTTCAACGCTGAGTGCGTCCGCAAACTCGGAATTTGCGATCATGTGTTCGATAATCGTCTGTTCGGCAGGTCGAGTTGAGGGTGGCTTACAGATCTTGTCAGTAATGGCGAGCCCTCAGGGATGGACCCGTCCGGCTTTTCACCGTGTCCGATGGAATCAGCAGTGAAGACCTTTTGGTCAACCTCAGCGAAACCCTGGCCTCAGCCAATGCGCTGAGTTGTGACATTGCCTTCAACCTGGAAGGCGCGCCACGCGAAGCATTGCTCGGCGTCGCGCAGTTGATTGAGCTGGCGCAGTTGCTTGCGGAGCGTGTACACGATGCTGCCGGGCCAACGAAAAGCGCTGCGTGATGATGCCGTTCTAAATGTGGGAGGGGGCTTGCCCCCGATGGCGATGGACCCGTCACAGATGTTTAGACTGATACACCGTAATCGGGGCAAGCCCCCTCCCACACTGAATCGATGGTGTTTAGAGAGTGGCGATTGCCTGTAGTACCGCAGGCACAGTAGTGAATTCTCGATCTACCATCGCCAACACCGGCCGCTTCAACACCAACACCGGCACCCCGCGCTCCCGTGCCACCTCCAACTTCGGCTCCGTTGCCGTGCTCCCGCTGTTCTTGCTGATCAGCACATCAATGCCGCGCCGCTCGAACAACGCACGCTCATCCGCAATCAAAAACGGCCCGCGCGCGCCAATCACTTCACACCGCGCATTCCCCGGGTACACATCCAGTGCGCGCAGCGTCCAGAACTGCTCCGGCGGGATTTCATCCAGATGCTGCAACGGCTCGCGGCCCAAGGTGAACAGCGGGCGTTTGAAGGGCTTCAACGCTTCAATCAACGAAGCCCAATCACTCACCGCACGCCAGTCATCCCCCATCTGCGGCTGCCACGCCGGTCGGCGCAATGCCCAGCAAGGCACGCCGCACGCGCGCGCAGCTTCGGCGGCATTGCGGCTGATCTGCGCGGCATATGGATGGGTCGCGTCGACAATCAGCCCAATCCCTTCATCCCGAACAAATCGCGCCAAGCCCTCGGCACCACCATAACCACCGACTCGCACCTGACAGGTCAGGTCGGTGGGCACACGTCCAACCCCGGCCAGGCTGTAGATATGTTCCGGGCCCAGCGTACGAGCAATGGCCAGCGCTTCAGTCACGCCACCCAACAGCAGGATGCGTTTCATAGCGGCTTGACCACTTCCAGCAAGGTAATCGGCAACGCCTGGCGCCACGTATCGAATTCCCCCAACGGCTGCGCCTGCGCCACGTGGATGCGCGTCAGTTCGCCGCCATGCTGGGCACGCCAGTTCATCAGGGTCATTTCGCTTTGCAGGGTCACGGCATTGGCCACCAGCCGACCACCGGGGCGCAGGTGTTGCCAGCAGGTATCGAGCACGCCGTTGCGGGTGACGCCGCCGCCGATGAAGATGGCGTCCGGGGCTTCCAGGCCGCTCAACGCCTCGGGCGCCTTGCCGCGAACCAGTTGCAGCCCGGGCACGCCAAGGGCGTCGCGGTTGTGTTCGATCAGGCCTTGGCGACCTTCATCGGCTTCAATCGCCAACGCGCGGCAGCTTGGGTGCGTACGCATCCACTCGATACCGATGGAACCGCTGCCCGCGCCCACGTCCCACAGCAACTCACCGGGCATGGGGGCCAGGCGGGCGAGGGTCATGGCGCGCACATCGCGCTTGGTCAGTTGGCCGTCGTGCTTGAAGGCTGAGTCGGGCAGGCCTGCCAGGCGCGACAGGCGCGGTGTTGCCCCAGAGGCGACGCAGTCGATGGCGAGCAGATTCAAATCGGCGACGCAGGCGTGCTGCCACTCATCCGCCATACCTTCCACACGCCGCTCATCCCTGCCGCCCAAGTGCTCGAACACGCTCAACCGGCTCTGGCCGAAACCGGACTGCGCCAATAACGAGGCAATCAAGCCAGGACTGCGACCGTCATTGCTCAGCACCAACAAGCGCACGCCACTGGCCAGGTGCGCGTTGATCGCGGCCAACGGTCGGGCCACCACGGACAACGTCACCACGTCCTGCAACGGCCAGCCCAACCGCGCCGCCGCCAGGGACACCGACGAGGGCGCCGGTAAAATCAGCAACTCTTCAGCGGGCACTTGCCGTGCCAGGCTGGCCCCCACGCCATAGAACATCGGATCGCCGCTGGCCAGCACGCACACCGGCTCGCCGCGCCGCGCCAGCACCGGTTCCAGGGAAAACGGGCTCGGCCACACCTGGCGCTCGCCACGGATACACACCGGCAACAGGTCCAACTGGCGCTGGCCGCCTATAATCCGCGTGGCGTGCAACAGGGCATGCCGGGCGTTCCTGCCCAGTCCCTTGAAGCCGTCTTCTCCGATGCCTACAACCGTCAGCCAGGGCGACATATGAATTCCTTGAACGACATCCGACGGGCAGGCTTTTCATGCCGCCGGACAAAGCAGGCATAATACCGCGCCTTTACCCACCAACCGGTAGCCCCGTGAACCCAACGCCCGCTGTGAATACTTTGCGCCCCTCGGCTTGTCCGGGGTTGCTGCGCATTGTCCAGGCGTTGGACGGCGGCATTTGCCGGATCAAGTTGGCCGGTGGTTCGATCAGTGCTACACAAGCCCATGCCGTGGCGGACGCGGCCCAGGCCCATGCGGGCGGGGTGATCGAGGCGACCAACCGGGCCAACCTGCAGATTCGCGGGATCGGTGCCCAAGAGCAGGCATTGATCGCCCTGCTACTGGCCGCAGGCCTGGGTCCCGACAATGCCGCCGGCGACGATGTACGCAACCTGATGCTCAGCCCCAGCGCCGGGATCGACCCGCAGATGCTGTTCGACACCCGCCCGTTGGCTGAGCAGATTCTCGCCACCCTGCAAAACCATCCCCGTTTCCATGAACTGTCGGCCAAGTTCGCCGTACAACTGGATGGCGGCGAAGCCCTGGCGATGCTCGAACATCACCACGACCTGTGGCTGTCGGCCTTTATCCGCAATGGCCAGACGCTCCTCGCCTTTGGCCTGGCCGGTTGCCCGGGGCTGGATGCGCCGCTGGCCGCCGTGCCGCTCGAGCAGGGGCATGCGCTGGTGGTGGCCGTGCTGGAGGCGTTCCTCGAAATGGCCAGCCCGGAACAAACCCGCATGCGGCATTTGGCTGTGGATAACTTGCTGGGGCATCTGCGCCTGCCATTGCTGTCGGCTGAAGGCTTCAAACGCCCGCCCAGCGGGGCTTTGCTGCACCTCGGCACTTATCCACAGGTTCAAAGGAATCAGTTCTACGTCGCCGTCATCGCACCCTTGGGGCGCCTGGACGCGACGATGCTCAAAGGCGCCGCACACCTGGCCAGTGAGTACGGCGACGGCACCTTGCGCTTCACCCCTTGGCAAGGCGTGCTGTTGCCCAACATCGAAAAACCGCACGCCGTGACCGAGCGCCTGGCGCAACTGGGCTTCCTTTGCTCCATCGACCAACCCCTGGCGCGCATGACCGCCTGCACGGGTTCCAGCGGTTGCGGCAAGGCCCTGGCCGACACCAAGGCTGACGCCGTGCAACTGGCTGCGCTGAACCCCGGCCATGACGTGCATCTGTCCGGCTGCCCCCGTTCCTGTGCCGCCGCGCATGTCGCGCCGGTCACCTTGCTGGCGGTGAGCCCCGGCCACTACGACCTCTATTTCCGCGAGGCAGCCCAGCCCGGTTTCGGCCGGCTGCACGCGCGCACCCTTTCCATTGAAGCGGCGGGCGCCCTGTTGCGCGCTCGTCCACGGAGCAACACCGATGATTGATTACATCCGCGACGGTCAGGAGATCTATCGCAACTCCTTCGCCATTATTCGCGCGGAAGCCAGGTTGGAGCGCATTCCGGCCGACCTGGAGAAACTCGCGGTGCGGGTGATTCATGCGTGCGGCATGGTCGAGGCCATCGACGGCCTGCAGTTTTCCGAAGGCGCGGGCAAGGCCGGGCGCGATGCGTTGGCCGCTGGCGCGCCGATCCTGTGTGATGCGCGGATGGTTTCCGAGGGTGTGACCCGTGCGCGCCTGCCGGCCAATAACCCGGTGATCTGCACCCTGCGCGACGACAGCGTGCCGGAGCTGGCGCGTGAACTGGGCAACACCCGTTCCGCCGCCGCGCTGGAGCTGTGGCGCCCGCATCTGGAAGGCAGCGTAGTAGTGATCGGCAATGCGCCGACCGCGTTGTTCTACCTGCTGGAAATGCTCGATGCCGGTGCGCCTAAACCTGCCTTGATCCTTGGCTTCCCGGTCGGGTTTGTCGGCGCCGCCGAATCCAAGGCGATGCTGGCGGCGGACAGCCGTGGCGTGCCGTTCGTGATCATGCAGGGCCGCCTGGGCGGCAGCGCGATGGCCGCCGCTGCGGTGAATGCCCTGGCCACGGAGGTCGAATAATGCCGGCACGCGGACGTTTGATCGGCCTGGGCGTAGGCCCCGGCGACCCGGAACTGATCACCCTCAAGGCCCTGCGCCTGCTGCGCGAATCGCCGGTGGTGGCGTACTTCGTGGCCAAGGGCAAGAAGGGCAATGCCTTCGGCATCATCGAAGATCACCTGGTGCCGCAACAGACCTTGATGCCGCTGGTGTACCCGGTGACCACCGAGGTACTGCCGGCGCCGATGTCCTATGAGCAGGTGATCAGCGATTTCTACGACGCTGCCAGTGTCGACGTTGCCGCGCACCTGGATGCCGGTCGCGATGTGGCGGTGATCTGCGAAGGCGACCCGTTCTTCTACGGTTCCTACATGTATCTGCATGACCGACTTGCCGAACGCTACGAAGCGCAAGTCATCCCCGGCGTGTGCTCGATGCTCGGCGGCGCCTCGGTGTTGGGGGCGCCGCTGGTGTATCGCAACCAGAGCCTGTCGGTGCTTTCGGGCGTGTTGCCCCATGAGGACCTGAAGCGCCGCCTGGCGGACGCCGACGCGGCGGTGATCATGAAGCTGGGGCGCAACTTCCCGAAAGTGCGCCTGGTGCTCGAAGAACTCGGCCTGGCCGAGCGTGCCCTCTATGTGGAGCGCGCCACGATGGCCAACCAGAAGATCGTGCCGCTGGATCAGGTCGACCCGGCATCTTCGCCCTATTTCTCGCTGATCATCGTGCCGGGTGAAAGGTGGCAAGGTTGATGAGCCCGTCGATTGTCATTCTGGGCCAGGGCAGCCTGGCCACCGCGCGCAGGATCCAACAGGTTTATCCCGAGGCGCTGATCCACGGTCTTGCCGGACGCGTTGAAGGTGCTGACCAGGCCTACAGCGAGTTCGGCACGACCCTGCGCCAGTTGTACCAGCAAGGCACGCCGCTGATTGCGCTGTGCGCGGCCGGTATCGTGATCCGCACCCTGGCGCCGCTGCTGCTGGAAAAAGGCGAAGAGCCGGCCGTGCTGGCCGTGGCTGAAGACGGCAGCGCCGTAGTGCCGTTGCTGGGGGGCCTTGGCGGTGTAAACGTCATGGCGCGCGAAATTGCTGCCGCGTTGAATGTGGCCGCTGCGATCACCACCAGTGGCGAACTGCGTTTTGGCACCTGCCTGCTCAACCCGCCGCAGGGCTACGAGCTGGCCGACCTGGAGTTGGGCAAGCGTTTCGTTTCCGACTTGCTGGCCGGTGAAAACGTGCGCATCGAAGGCGCAGCGCCTTGGCTGGACCAAGCCAACTTGCCGCAGGACCCACAAGCGCGCCTGGCGATTCATGTCGGCAGTGCCGAGCGCCAACCCACCGCCAATGAATTGCTGATCTACCCGAAGACCGTCAGTGTGACCTGCAAACCCGGCGCGCAATTGGCCGAGCGTGTACGCACGGCGTTGCATGAAGCGGGTCTGGCCGTGCAATCCCTGGCGTGCCTGCTGGCCAGCGAAACGCAGATGGCCGAAGCGTCGCTGCATGAGGCGGCATTGGCGCTGGGTGTGCCGTTGCGTTTTACCAGCGTTTGCCAGGACGCCGATATCGTGGTCAGCGTGGCTGAACAGCCGCTGGAGTTGTCGCAGATTGGTCGTGTTCGTGGCCGCCTTGCCGTGATCGGCCTTGGCCCCGGTGCCGCCGAGTTGATGGTGCCTGCGGTGAAGGCTGAGTTGGCGCGTTGCACCGATGTGCTGGGTTACGAAACCTATGTGCGCATGGCCGGCCCGTTCCGCGATGATCAAGTGCAACACTGCACCGATAACCGCGAAGAAATGCAGCGGGCCCGCCACGCCTTCGAGCTGGCGGCCCAAGGTCGCTCGGTGGTGGTGGTGTCCTCCGGTGACCCGGGTGTGTTCGCTATGGCGGCTGCGGTGATCGAGGCGCTGCACGAATCCAGCGATCCGGCCTGGCATCAGGTCGACCTGGAAATCCTGCCCGGGGTCTCGGCCAGCCTGGCCACTGCCGCCCAGGCGGGCGCACCGCTGGGCCATGACTTCTGCGTGATGTCGCTGTCGGATAACCTCAAACCCTGGTCGATCATCGAAAAACGCCTGGACCTCGCGTCCCAGGCCGACCTGGCCTTGGCGTTCTACAACCCGATCTCGCGTGCGCGGCCGTGGCAACTGGGGCGCGCCCTGGAAATCGTCGCTCTGCATCGCACGCCGCAAACGCCGGTGGTGCTGGGCCGCGATATCGGTCGCCCGGGGCAGACCCTGCGTGTCACCACGCTGGGGCAACTGACGCCGGATCAAGTGGACATGCGCACCATGGTGTTGATCGGCTCGTCCACTACCTGCACATTTCCCCGTGCCGATGGTGGCGAATGGGTCTACACACCACGATGGTACGGTGAAAAACCCGCTTCCTGAAAACGGCCTGTCGGTTGCCTGAAAGCGCCGAATAGCCCAGGGATTTTTCTGGCGTTATTCGGCGTTTTTTCTTTTTTTTACAACGAAATATGGAGGCACGCCGGTCATGCCGCGTTATTGCTGGGCGTTACGGTTTAACGCCTTGCGCCAAGGGATGTTTATCGCCTGGAAAGCCCATCGGCCGGTGAACTAGGGTGGACACAAGCCCCACGTTGGGGTGCTTGTGGAGAATCAAAATGGAGCGACATCACAGACGGATCAACACGACAAAAAGGCGCAAGTTGATTGCTGCCTACAAATTACCGGGCGCGTCAGGCAAGCACGCAGCTGTACCGCTGGACACCGAAGATGACTTCAACGCAGCCGTGGTCAACAACGGCGTGATTTCGTTTGCCGAAGGCCTGTCGGGTCTGAAGCGAGAATATGTCCGTAAGAGTTATTTGCTGGCCAGCAGTTACGTCAGCGATGTATTGAAAATACACCGCGGTACCGAGGACTGGTACGACGAATTCATCAAGGTGATGGTCAGCCTGGGGTGGCTCCCGGTGCGCAGCAGCTTCGAACGGGTCTCACGTTCGGGCAAGGGGCTGACCGTGCAGCTGGCGGCGCTGAATCTTATTGCCACGCTGTTGGCTTCCACGTCCTTGTCCGCGCCGCTGCTGGGCATGCTGCCGAAACTGGCGGCCGATGCATTGGAGGCGTTGAAGCAGACGCCGGCGTCTTTTGAATTGTTCAAACGCAACAGCTCGGTGCACCAGGGCGGTGATTTCGGCCTGGCCTCTTGTGCCGAAATCGATGGCGAATTGACGATGGTGCTGGTGACCTACAGCACTCACGGCGTGAGCAAACAGACGGGGCTGCCCTTCCTGGAGTGGGACAGCTCCTCGTTCGAGGCCTTCAGCGGGCAGACGTGCCTGGTGCTCAATACCTCGGTGATCAATGAAAAGACGATCCAACTGATGCGCGAAAGCGCGGGCGACAAGGTACAACTGGCAATTGCCAAATACCGGATCTAGGGCACCAGGTAGCCGCGCACGCCGGTAAAGATGATTTGTGCGGCCAGGGCACACACGAACAATCCCATCAACCGACTGACAATCTGCAAGCCCTGGTCACCGAGGATGCGTTCGATACGGTTGGACAGGTACAGCACCACGCCCACCGTGAGGCTGGCCAGGGCGATGCTGAGGATAGCGGTAAGCTTGTCATCCCAGTGCGGTTGGCTGACGCCCATCACCAGCAGCGCACCGATGGTGCCGGGGCCGACCGTGAGGGGGATGGTCAGCGGCACGATGGTCACGTCCTGCTGCACGTTGTCGGTCTGCACCGCCGACTTGCCCTGGGCCATGCCCAGGGCGGAAATGAACAGCACACTGCCGGCGCCGATGCGGAAGGCGTCGACGGTGATGCCGAACACACTGAAAATCACCCGGCCGAACAGGTAGAGCAACACGCTCGAGACCAGGGTCGCCAGCGCCACTTTCCACGCCAGGCGCCGCCGCTCTTTGCTGGAATAACCACGGGTCAGGCTGATAAAGCAGGACAGCACGAAGAACGGGCTGTAGAGCACCAGCATTTTCAGGTAGACGCTGAATAACACGTGGAGCATGGGGGCGGCTCGCAGGAGGAAAGTGTGGAGAGTCTATCAGGCGAAAGAGATCAAAGGCGGGAGGGGCGGTGCGACGATTCGACTTGCCCCTCCCACATTTGACTGCATTTCAAGTTCAGGAAGGTGCGTGTTCTGGGCGCTGTTGCCGCTGGGCGACCCAGAATTCCACCAGCTCGCGCAACTGCGACAACTCCACCGGCTTGGCCATATGCCCATCCATCCCGGCCTGGCGCGCACGTTCCTTGTGTTCCGACAGAATGTGCGCCGTCAACGCCACCACCGGCGTGCGGATGCGCTGGTGGCTGACTTCCCACGCGCGCAGTTGCTGGGTCGCCGAGAAACCATCGAGGATCGGCATTTCACAGTCCATCAACACCAGGTCATAACGCTGGGCCTTCATCGCCTCCAGCGCTTCCTCGCCGTTGCTGGCGGTGTCCGGGTCGAGGTTGAGCTTGCCGAGCATGCCGCGGATCACCTTGGTGGAGATGCTGTTGTCTTCGGCTACCAGGATGCGGAAATCCGCCGGCACGGTGATGGCGGCCGGAGTGCTGAGGACCGGACGTGGCGGCACGTTGCCTTTGCTGCGCTGAGTCAGTTCGTCGGCCAGGGTGGTCTTGAGCGTATAGCCGGCCACCGGTTTGGCGAGGATGCGCTTGATCCCGCAATTGCGCGCAATGATCTTGCTCGGCGCATTGCTGATGCCGGTAAGCATGATCAGCAGGATGTCATGGTTCAGGCTCGGGTCCTCCTTGATCTTCGCCGCCAGTTGCATGCCGGTCATGCCGGGCATGTTCTGGTCCAGCAGCACCACGTCGAAGTAGTCGCGCAGGTGCGCCTTGGTGCGCAGCAACGCCAGGGCTTCCTTGCCCGAGGGCACGGCGCTGACGTTGAGGCCCCAGGCGGAACATTGTTGCACCAGCACTTTGCGGCAGGTGTCGTTGTCGTCCACCACTAGCACGCGCGCGCCTTTGAGCGGGCCGTCGAGGTCGGAGGTCGGGTGTTCCAGGCGCTCCGGGTCCAGCGGCAGGGTCAGCCACAGGGTGCTGCCCTGGTGGCTGCCGCTCTTGATGCCGAACTCGCCGTTCATCAACAGGATCAACTGGCGGGCGATGACCAGGCCCAGGTGGCCATTCAGCCGGGTGGCCGAGAAGAAATTCTTGCTGTGCAGCTCACTGTGCAGCAGGGCGTCGCGCTCCGAGGCTTCCATGGGCAGGCCGCTGTCCTGCACGGCAATGCGCAGGCGTGGCTTGGTGCTGCGGTCGTCCAGTGCCACCACGATCAGCACTTCGCCTTCGTCGGTCTTTTGCAGGGCGTTTTCCAGCAGGCTCAACATGGCCTGGCGCAGGCGCGTCGGGTCGCCGCTGATCACGCGGGGCACCTGGGGCTGGATAAAGCTGATCAGTTCGACATTCTGCTGCTCGGCCTTGGCGCGGAAGATACTCAGGCAGTCTTCGATCAGCGCATTGAGGTCGAATTGCACATCGTCCAGTTCGATCTGGCCGGATTCGAGCTTGGAGATATCGAGGATTTCATTGATCAGCGTAAGCAGTTCGTTGCCGGCGCTGTGGATGGTCTGCACGTAGTCGCGCTGTTTCACCGACAGCGGCGTACCCAACAGCAGTTCGGTCATGCCCAGCACACCGTTCATGGGGGTGCGGATTTCGTGGCTGATCTTGGCCAGGAACTCGGCCTTGGCCGCGATTTCGGCATTGCTCGCCGCCAGGTCGCGGCTGAGGCTGAAACGCGCCTCGACAATCGCACGCTGGCGTTCGCCCAACGCCAGGCTCATCAGCAGGCCGCTCAGGCAGATAAACGCCAGCAGCGTGACGATCAGGCCCTGGGGCGAGACCATCGTCAGGCCCAGCAACGCTGGCAGGATGATCAGCGTACCGATGTTGAACACCACCATCGCCACCACGAACAGACGTGCCGGGCGGTAGCCTTTCTGCCAGTGATAGGCCGAGACAAACAACATGCTCAAGCCGGCCAGGGCCACCAGGGCGTAGGTGATGATGTTCAGCGGCAGGGTGTTGACGAACAACAACAGCAGGCCGCACAGCACGATGAACAGGATGTCCGCCATCAACAGCTTGTTCAGCGGGTGCGGGCCCAGGGGCATGAAGAACCGGTAGGCAAACATCAGCCCGCACGGCGCGGTGAGCAATAGCGCCAGGTAGGCGCCGGGCGTCTGGATCGCATGCCAGTTCGGCAGCCATGGGCCCACCAGGTTGAGTAGCAGCGCCAGGCTGAGCATCAGCAGCACTTCGCAGGCCGCCAGCCACAGGCTGCTGCGCGAGCGGTGGTAGGCGAAGCGCGTGAGGTTGTGCAGGATCAGCATCAACAGGCAGCCGAACAGCAGGCCGTAGATCAGCGTCTGGGTCTGGTCGGCGGCGGCGAGCACGGCCGGTTCCAGGGTGATGTAGGGCCGCAGTTCGTGTTCCGAGACCAGGCGCAGGTAGACCTCGAGGGGGTTCTGGCTCTGGGGCATCGGCAGCATGAAGTCACTGCTGGGCAACGGCCGTTCAGCCTGGGGCTGGCGTGTACCGGTGCTCTGTTGTTCCACCAGGGTGTCGCCGTCCAGCACGTAGAGGCTCAGGTGCGACAGGTCCGGGGCGAATACCCGCAGCACTTGTTCGTGCTTGCCGGGTTGCAGCTTGAAACGTACCCACAACGCACCGTCCGGTTCCGCGGCGGTAATGCGGTCCAGGTCGATGGGGCTGAATTGGTTGGTGTAGCGCGAGGAACGGATGTCGCTCAGTTGCAGGTCGGCCTGTTCATCAAGCAATACTGCCCAGCCACTGCCTTGCGCGGCGGCCTGGGCCGGGAACAAGCAGAGCAGTGTCAGCAGACTGACAGTGAAACCTATGGCGATCCTGAGCCAGCGCACGGCGAAATCCCTTCGTAGGTTGATGCACGGTTAACTATGCGCGGGTAGGCCTGCATACGGCAAGGGCCAGCGGCCCCTGCCTAGCCGAACGGATAGCTGCTTACTGGTTCTCGCCACGCTCCCGCGCAATGGCGCGATAGCCGATGTCCTTGCGGTAGAAGCAGCCTTTCCAGTCGATCTTCGCGGCCAGCTTGTACGCCTGTTGCTGCGCGGCGTCGACGCTGGCGCCCATGGCGGTGGCGCATAGCACACGGCCACCGGCCGTCACGACCTGGCCATCCTTGAGCGCGGTGCCCGCATGGAACACCTTGCCTTCCAGCGTAGCAGCCGCGTCCAGGCCTTCAATCACATCGCCCTTGGCGTAGTCGGCAGGGTAGCCACCAGCCGCCAGCACGATGCCGACGCTCGGACGTGGATCCCACTGCGCTTCAACCTTGTCCAGGGCCTGGGCCAATGCCGCTTCGACCAACAGCACCAGGCTCGATTGCAGGCGCAGCATCACCGGTTGGGTTTCCGGGTCGCCGAAGCGGCAGTTGAACTCGATGACTTTGGGGTTACCGGCTTTGTCGATCATCAGGCCGGCATACAGGAAACCGGTGTACACATTGCCTTCGTCGGCCATGCCGCGCACGGTCGGCCAGATCACCAGGTCCATGACGCGCTGGTGCACATCGGCCGTGACCACCGGGGCAGGGGAGTAGGCACCCATTCCACCGGTGTTCGGGCCGGTGTCGCCGTCGCCGACGCGCTTGTGGTCCTGGCTGGTGGCCATCGGCAAGACGTTCTTGCCGTCGACCATCACGATGAAGCTGGCTTCTTCGCCGTCGAGGAACTCCTCGATGACCACGCGGGAACCTGCGTCACCGAAAGCGTTGCCGGCGAGCATATCGCGCACGGCGTCTTCGGCTTCCTGCAGGGTCATGGCGACGATCACGCCTTTACCAGCAGCGAGGCCATCGGCCTTGATCACGATTGGCGCACCTTTTTCGCGCAGGTAAGCCAGGGCCGGCTCGATCTCGGTGAAGTTCTGGTAGTCGGCAGTCGGGATCTTGTGGCGGGCCAGGAAATCCTTGGTGAAGGCTTTGGAACCTTCCAACTGGGCCGCACCGGCGGTAGGGCCGAAGCAGTCCAGGCCACGGCTGCGGAACAGGTCCACGACGCCGGCCACCAGCGGCACTTCCGGGCCGACGATGGTCAGGGACACATTTTTCTCGGCAAAGTCCGCCAGTTGCTCAAGTGCCAGCACGTCGATGGCAACGTTTTCGCACTTGGCTTCAATGGCGGTGCCAGCGTTGCCGGGCGCGACGAAGACTTTCTGGACACGCGGGTCCTGGGCAACTTTCCAGGCCAGGGCGTGTTCACGGCCACCGCTGCCAATGATCAAAACATTCATGTCAAAAACCTCAAATTCTGTAGGCGCTCAGGGTGCGCTTCAATGTGGAGCCGAACTCATGTGGCAAGCCCGATCGCCACACAAGCCCGCTCCCACATTTCGATCGAGTTGAATCAGTGACGGAAGTGACGCATGCCGGTGAAGACCATGGCGATGCCAGCTTCATCCGCGGCGGCGATCACTTCGGCATCACGCATCGAACCACCCGGTTGGATCACGGCGGTTACACCGGCTTTCGCGGCGTTGTCCAGGCCGTCACGGAACGGGAAGAACGCATCGGAAGCCATCACCGACCCCACCACCTGCAAACCGGCGTGCTCGGCCTTGATCGCGGCGATACGCGCCGAGTTCACACGGCTCATCTGGCCGGCGCCGACCCCGATGGTCTGGCGGTTCTTGGCGTAGACGATGGCGTTGGATTTAACGTACTTGGCCACCTTCCAGGCGAAGATCAGGTCGTTGATCTCCTGCTCGGTCGGGGCGCGCTTGGTCACGACTTTCAGGTCTTCGCTGCCGATCATGCCGATGTCGCGGCTCTGTACCAGCAAGCCACCGTTGACGCGCTTGTAGTCCCAGGCCGCTGCACGCTCGGCCGACCACTCTCCGCAGGCCAGCAGGCGCACATTGGCTTTGGCTGCCACGATGGCGCGGGCTTCTTCGCTGACGCTTGGGGCGATGATCACTTCAACGAACTGACGCTCGACGATCGCCTTGGCGGTCTCGGCATCCAGTTCGCGGTTGAACGCAATGATGCCGCCGAAGGCCGATTCGGTATCGGTGGCGTAGGCCAGTTCGTACGCCTGGCGGATACCGCCTTCAGCATCCGGGCTCACGGCCACGCCGCATGGGTTGGCGTGCTTGACGATCACACAGGCCGGCTTGACGAAGCTCTTCACGCATTCCAGCGCGGCGTCGGTGTCGGCCACGTTGTTGTAGGACAGCTCCTTGCCTTGCAACTGGGTCGCCGTGGCGATGCCGACTTCGGCAGGCTTGGCTTCCACGTAGAACGCCGCGCTCTGGTGCGGGTTCTCGCCGTAGCGCATTTCCTGGGCCTTGATGAACTGGCTGTTGAAGGTGCGCGGGAACTGGCTGCGGCCTTCGGTGCTGAGGGTTTCAGCGGCCTGGTTCACGGTGCCCATGTAGTTGGCGATCATGCCGTCGTAGGCGGCGGTGTGTTCGAACGCCTTGAGCATCAGGTCGAAACGCTGGGCGTAGGTCAGGCCACCGGCTTTCAGGCTTTCCAATACGTTGGCGTAATCACTGGCGTTGACCACGATGGCCACGTCTTTGTGGTTCTTGGCCGCCGAACGCACCATGGTCGGGCCGCCGATATCGATGTTTTCGATGGCGGTCGGCAGGTCGCAGCCTGGCTTGTTGATGGTGGCTTCGAATGGGTAGAGGTTGACGGCCACCAGGTCGATCGGCTTGATGCCGTGCTCGGCCATGATCGCGTCGTCGGTGCCACGACGGCCGAGGATACCGCCGTGGATTTTCGGGTGCAGGGTCTTGACCCGACCGTCCATCATTTCTGCGAAGCCGGTGTAGTCCGCCACTTCCACTGCGGCCACGCCATTGTCCCGCAGCAGTTTGAAGGTCCCGCCCGTGGAGAGGATTTCCACGCCCAGGGCTTCCAGCTCCCGGGCAAATTCGAGGATCCCGGTCTTGTCGGAGACACTGATCAAGGCGCGGCGGATCGGCAGGCGGGTAGTCTGGTCGGTCATTTCAATTTCCATCAAAAGCAAAGGAGTCAGCAAAAAAGGCGACCGGTTTTACGCGGGCGCCTTTCTGGTTTGATTGAATGCTTACAGCAAATCGTATTGCTTGAGCTTTTTGCGCAAGGTGCCACGGTTGAGGCCCAGCAGCTCACTGGCTTTGGTCTGGTTGCCCTTGACGTAGTTCATCACGCTTTCGAGCAAGGGCGCCTCGACTTCGGAGAGCACCAGGTTGTACACGTCCGTGACGGAAGCGCCCTCAAGGTGGGCGAAATAATTGTGCAGCGCCTTCTCGACACTCCCGCGAAGGGTCTGGCCTTCTTCGCTCGGCGTGTTGAGGTGCTGTTTCAAATTGACGTTGTCGCTCACGGGTGTTGTTCCACTCACTAAAGTCTCGGTCATCATCGTCATGCGGCCACCCCCTCTCCGTCCCCTGTCCCCAGGCTCTTTTCACGCTCGCTGAAGTACTCTCGAACGGTGGCGACCTGTGCTTGCGTATCATCCAAACGATTGAAGTGGGCGCGAAACTCCCTGGCGCCCGGCAGGGTTGCGAGATACCAGCCGACATGCTTGCGAGCAATGCGTACTCCCATCACGTCCCCATAGAAGGCGTGCAGGGCGGCCAGATGCTCTAGCAGAATACGTTCCACTTCGATCAGCCCCGGTGCCGGCAACACTTCGCCGGTACGCAGAAAATGATCGATCTCACGAAAAATCCACGGACGCCCCTGGGCGGCCCGGCCAATCAACAAGCCATCGGCACCGGTGGCATGCAGCACGCGCCTTGCCTTCTCGGCGGAGTCGATGTCGCCATTGGCGAATACCGGCATCGATACCGCCTGCTTGATCGCAGCAATGGTGTCGTACTCGGCTTCACCGGTGTAAAGGTCGGCGCGGGTACGGCCATGCACCGCCAGCGCTGTAATGCCTGCCTGTTCAGCGATCTTCGCCACTGTCAGGCCGTTCTTGTTGTCCCGGTCCCAACCGGTACGGATCTTCAGGGTAACCGGCACATCCACTGCGGCGACAACGGCCTGCAGGATCTCGGCCACCAACTGCTCATCTTTCAACAGGGCCGAACCGGCGGCCTTGTTACAGACCTTCTTGGCCGGGCAGCCCATGTTGATGTCGATGATCTGCGCCCCCAACTCCACGTTGGCACGGGCCGCATCCGCCAGCATCTGTGCATCTCCACCGGCGATCTGTACCGAGCGGGGCTCGGGATCACCTTCGTGGATCATGCGCATCCGCGATTTGCGGGTGTTCCACAAGCTCATGTCGCTGGTGACCATTTCCGAGACTACTAGACCCGCGCCCAAACGCTTGCACAGCTGACGAAAGGGCTGGTCGGTGACGCCCGCCATCGGGGCGAGGATCAAGCCGTTCTGCAATGTGTATGGGCCGATGCGTACCGCCGACATAGGACTTCCCTGTTGTGGGGCCGGATCATTAGAGTTCGAAAAAGGGTTGGCATGATACCCGCTCTCGATGACTGGATAAAGGCTGAATTGGATAAAATCTGAACAGTTATTTCTTTATCGCCAGCGGTTTGGTTACGCAGGGGAAAGTCAATAACCTGCCGTCAAACTTCAACGCGTGAACCGATTCACTCGGGCGAATGGAAGCTCAGGCTGTAATTCACGGCTTTGTTGCCCGGATCGAGGATATCCAGTGAGATATGGATCGGGGTTTGCGATGGCATTTCGCTAACGCCGGCCAGCTCACCGCTGAGGTATTCGGCGGGTTTGAAGCGACGGCTGGCAATCAGGTTGCCGTTCAGGTCGGCAAAACGCAGCTCCAGCAGCGGGAAGGGCTGGGAGAAGGTGGCGCGGTTGTAGATGATCGCGTCCACCACCAGCGCCCCGGCGAAATCCGGGTGGCTGCGCACTACCAGGTTACTGCTCTTGATATGGGCAATATCGACCCGCGATGGCACGGTGCAACCCAGGGTGGGGCACAGTTGCTGGAACCACGGGCGATAGGCGTCCTGGCGGGCCAGGTCGTCGAATTGGTAGGCGATGTATTGGCCTGCGAGGCCGGCGGCGGCGATCAGCACCAGCAGCAGCCAGACCAGGCGACGGCCCAGGCCTGTCGGGCGTTTTTGTGCGTAGAGGTGCAGTGGATCGTCTTCCAGGTCCTGCAGCAGGTCGTCATGGGCGCTGGTTTCAGCGCGTGGGCGCTTGCGGCGGGGGGGCAGGCGATCGTCGGGTTCGGCCGCTTTGGTCAGCGGTGTAAACGGTGGGTCGATGTCGTCATCGTCTGGTGTTGAACGCAGGGGGGGCTCATCGTCGCGATGGTCGGTGTGGAACGACATGGACGGTTCGGTGCGCTGCCTGGTCGCAGGTTCTGGCTGGTCTTCGGTGACGTGGAGGCGCTCTTCAGGCGGCTCGCTGAACAGGCTTGCCGCCCATTTTTCTTCTTCGGCCTTGACCGTGTCGCGGCTGGCGCTGAAGGACTCATCCTTTTGGCGGCGGTCGGTGCCGGGCTGGCGACGATCTGCGCCAACAGGCTGCGTGTGCTGAATCTCGCGGCGTTCCAGCTTGGCCAGTTCTTCATCCAGGTCCAGGTTGTCCAGGTCCAGCTCTTCCGCGCTCCACTGCTTCTGGCTGATCGCGCGCGGCGCCTCGGGAGTCGACTCGGGCTGCGGTGTCGGCGCCTGGGCGCGTTGCTCCAGCAGTTGGCGAGCCGCATTGAACACTTGCAGGCACGAGCCGCAGCGCACCACGCCACGGGCCACGCTCAATTGAGCGTGGTTGACGCGAAAGCGTGCTTGGCAATGCGGGCACTGGGTGACGAAACTGTCGGTCATGCGGCCATCCGATTCAGGCAAGCGCTCATTCTAGCGCCGACGACCGCTGATGCGTACCCAGCCATCGCGGTTGGCGATCGGGTCCAGCTCGAAATCCTTGGCGTAGGCAGCGGCGACGTCTTCGCCCTGCTCGGCCAGGATGCCCGACAGCGCCAGGCGGCCGCCCGGCTTGACCAGGCTCGACAACTGCGGCGCCAACGACACCAGCGGGCCGGCGAGGATGTTGGCCACCAGCACGTCGGCCTGTACCTGGGGCAATTGCTCCGGCAGGTAGAGTGGGAATTTGCCTTCAGGAATGTTGTTGCGCCCGGCGTTATCGCGAGAGGCTTCCAGGGCTTGCACGTCGATGTCGGTGCCCACGGCTTCCTTGGCGCCGAGCAGCAGGGCGGCAATCGCCAGGATCCCCGAGCCGCAGCCGAAGTCCAGCACGTAGCTGTCGGTCAGGTCCTGGCCGTCCAGCCATTCCAGGCACAGCGCGGTGGTCGGGTGGGTGCCGGTGCCGAACGCCAGGCCCGGATCCAGCAGCAGGTTGACGGCGTCGGGCTCGGGCGCGGCATGCCAGCTCGGTACAATCCACAGGCGCTGACCAAAACGCATCGGCTGGAAGTTGTCCATCCAGCTGCGTTCCCAGTCCTGGTCTTCGATGACTTCGCTGTGGTGCTCTGGCAGCGGGCCGCCGGTGAGCAGCTCCATATGGGCCAGGACGCTGGCGGCATCGGTGCCCTCTTCGAACAGGGCCAGCAAATGGGTGTGGGACCACAGCGGCGTGGTGTTGAGTTCGGGTTCGAAGATCGGCTGGTCTTCGGCGTCCATGAACGTTACGGAGACAGCGCCTACTTCGAGGAAAGCGTCTTCATAGGTTTCGGCTTGTTCTGGGCTGATGGCGAGACGGACTTGCAGCCAAGGCATGGCGGGCACCTTTGAAAAAATGAGTGTGCAGCGCGGTGGGGCTGCGAAAGGGCGCAAGTTTACGCGAGCAGCGGTCAGAAGACGACTGTGCTGGCGATTTGCAGTATTCAAAATATACACAGGACAACTGTGGGAGGGGGCAAGCTCTTTGTCACATTGGACCCTGTACATCCAGGAAATCCGGGGCCCGTAAACAACAAAGCCGCCCGGAGGCGGCTGTGTCGTTTGGCGCACTTACTGGTTGGCCAGCTTGTGTTCCAGGTAGTGGATGTTCACACCACCTTCGCAGAAGCCTTCATCACGGACCAGGTCCCGATGCAGCGGGATGTTGGTCTTGATGCCGTCGACCACGATTTCGTCCAGGGCGTTGCGCATACGGGCCATGGCCTCGTCGCGGGTAGCGCCCCAGGTGATCAGCTTGCCGATCAGCGAGTCGTAGTTGGACGGCACCTTGTAGCCGCTGTACAGGTGCGAATCCACACGTACGCCGTTGCCGCCGGGCGCGTGGAAATGCTTGATCAGGCCAGGGCTTGGGATAAAGGTTTTCGGGTCTTCGGCGTTGATGCGGCACTCCAGGGAGTGGCCGTGCATCTTCACGTCGTCCTGGGTGAAGGACAGCGGGTTGCCGGCGGCGATGCTGAGCATCTCCTTGACGATGTCGATACCGGTGACCATCTCCGACACCGGATGCTCTACCTGCACACGAGTGTTCATCTCGATGAAGTAGAAACGACCGTTCTCGTACAGGAACTCGAAAGTACCCGCGCCACGGTAGTTGATGTCGATGCACGCCTTGACGCAACGAGCCAGTACTTCCTGGCGCGCTTTTTCATCCAGGCCCGGTGCTGGCGCTTCTTCCAGGACCTTCTGGTGACGACGTTGCAGCGAGCAGTCGCGGTCGCCCAGGTGGATGGCGTGGCCTTGGCCGTCGGACAATACTTGCACTTCCACGTGACGTGGGTTGGTCAGGTACTTCTCCAGGTAGACCATCGGGTTGCCGAACCAGGCGCCCGCTTCGGAGCGAGTCTGCTTGGCAGCTTCGATCAGGTCTTCTTCCTTATGCACCACGCGCATGCCGCGACCACCACCGCCACCGGCGGCCTTGATGATCACCGGGTAGCCGACTTCGCGACCAATGCGCAGCGCGGTTTCCTCGTCTTCCGGCAGCGGGCCGTCGGAGCCTGGAACGGTTGGCACGCCGGCCGCGATCATGGCGTCCTTGGCCGACACCTTGTCACCCATCAGGCGAATGGTTTCGGCTTTCGGGCCGATGAAGGCAAACCCGGACTTTTCCACCTGTTCGGCGAAATCGGCGTTTTCCGCGAGGAAGCCGTAGCCAGGGTGGATGCCATCAGCGCCGGTCACTTCCGCGGCCGCGATGATGTTCGAGACTTTCAAGTACGAGTTCGTGGCCAGTGGCGGGCCGATGCAGATGCTTTCGTCCGCCAGTTTCACGTGCATCAATTCGGTATCGGCCGTCGAGTAAACAGCGACGGTCTTGATGCCCTCTTCCTTACAGGCGCGCAGGATACGCAGCGCGATCTCGCCGCGGTTGGCGATCAGGACTTTTTGCAGTTTCTTCGCAGGTTTCAACATCGAAGGCGCTCCGCGGTTCAAACGATGGTGAACAGCGGCTGGTCGTACTCAACCGGCTGACCGTTTTCTACCAGGATGGATTCGATGACGCCGGCTTTTTCAGCGGTGATGTGGTTCATCATCTTCATCGCTTCAACGATGCAGATGGTGTCGCCCACTTTCACGGTAGCGCCGACTTCAACGAAGGCTGGCGAAGTCGGTGCCGGGGTGCGGTAGAACGTACCGACCATTGGCGACTTGACCACGAAGCCGTTCAGCGCCGGAGCGGCTGGGGCGGCAGGTGCAGCGGCGGCAGCAGGCGCGGCGGCCGGAGCAGCAGCGGCCGGAGCCGGCGCTTGCATCTGTGGTGCATAGAACTGCTGGGCCGGGGTCTTGCTGTGGCGGCTGATCCGTACGGACTCTTCGCCTTCCTTGATTTCCAGCTCGTCGATACCGGATTCTTCCAGCAGTTCGATCAGTTTCTTAACTTTACGGATATCCATGAATCATCAACTCCCAAGGGTCGGTCAGGGGCGCTTGGCCGGTTGTTCAAGTTGTTCCAGGGCGGCCTCCAGGGCCAGTCGGTAACCGCTGGCGCCAAGGCCGCAGATCACACCTACCGCTACATCGGAGAAGTAGGAGTGATGGCGGAAAGCTTCGCGTTTGTGCACGTTCGACAAATGCACTTCGATGAATGGGATGCTCACCGCCAGCAGCGCGTCACGTAATGCAACACTTGTATGCGTAAAAGCGGCGGGATTGATCAGGATGAAATCCACGCCTTCGCCGCGCGCGGCATGGATGCGATCAATCAATTCGTACTCGGCATTGCTTTGCAGGTAGAGCAGATGGTGGCCGGCTTCACGCGCCCTGCGTTCGAGATCAAGGTTGATCTGGTCCAGGGTGACTGCCCCGTAGACGCCCGGTTCACGGGTGCCGAGCAGGTTCAGGTTGGGTCCGTGAAGAACCAGTAAGGTCGCCATCGGCTGTTCCTTGTTATTGATGGGGGTACGGCAGAACCCGGCGACTATGCCGCAAAGCCTTTGTGACTGTCCAGTTCTATGCAGTAGGCGGCACGATTAGCGAGGATAGCGCGAAATTTGTGACTGTGGCCGGTGATCCGGTCATGGGTAATACGCTACTGAATGCCATGAAGGTCAAATGTGGGAGGGGGCTTGCCCCGATAGCGCTGGGTCAGTTACAGACACTGAGGCTGACACACTGCAATCGGGGGCAAGCCCCCTCCCACATTTGATCTCTATAAGGTTGAAGATCGTGTCAGACGCGGAAGGCTTGAACGGCAGTGTTGAGCTGCCCACCTAGCACCAGCAAGTGCTCACCCTGGCTGCGGCCCTGGCCGATTCGCAGCAAGTTGTCCTCACCCAACTGATGAATCCGCTCACTGTTGTCGCGAATCTCGCTGACGGCACCACTCTGCTGCGCGGTCACATCGGCGATGCGCACGGCGGTGTCGGAAATGGTCTGGATCGCCTCGACAATCTCATCCAGCGCACCGTCCGCCGCCTGGGCTTGCTGGGCGGTGGCTTCGGCGTGTTCGACCTGGGCCCGCATGCCTTGCACCGATTGGTGGGCGGCGCTCTGCAGCCCGGCGATCAAGGTCTGGATTTCTGCGGTGGCGCCAGCGGTGCGTTGGGCCAGCGAGCGCACCTCGTCGGCCACCACGGCAAAACCGCGTCCGGCCTCACCGGCACGGGCGGCCTCGATGGCAGCGTTGAGGGCCAGCAGGTTGGTCTGGTCGGCAATCGAGCGGATCACCGTGAGCACGCCGCCGATGGTGGCGGATTCCTCAGCCAGTTTTTCGATCATCTGCGCGTTTTGCTGCACTTCGCCCACCAGGGCACGCAGCCCGGTGAGGCTCAGGCCGATCACGCGCTGGCCTTGTTCCACGGCCTGGCCGGCACTGCGACTGGCACCGGCAGCCTGGCTGGCATCACCGGCGACTTGCTGGATCGTCGCCTCCAGTTCACCCAATGAATCTCGGATTTGCGCAGTATCCCCGGCCTGGCGTTCGGCGCCGTCGTGCAGGCCGCTGCTCAGTTCGGCGAGGGTACGGCTGCTGCTGGCAACTTCTTCGGCGTTGCCGCGAATGGTGCCGACCAAGTCCACCAGGTAGGTGCGCAGGCGGTTCAGAGACGCTTCGATATCGTGCAGTTCGCGATTGGTCTTGCCCAGGGCAATCGGCTGGCTGAAGTCACCCTCGGCCCAAGTCGACAGGGCCGGCGCCAGATTGGTCAGCACCCGCGCCAGCTTGCGTTGCAAGGTGTCGATCAGCAGCGCGATCAACAGGATCAGGCCAATCATCAGCCCTTGCATCAGGCGCACTTCACCCTGGATTTGGCCATGTTGCGCGCGCACCACCGGTTCCAGTGCGGCGATGGCTTGCTGAACGGAGTTGATTTTCTGGTGGGTCTTGGCGGCCAGTTCGGTGCGTTGCTGGATCTGGTCGCGGGTGCGCTTGAGTTCGGCGGGGTAGCGGGTGAGCAGGCTATTGAGTTCACGCTTGAGGTCGACGCCGGTGTCCTGGGCTTCGGTTTTTTCGCTGTTCTGCAGCCCCATCAGCGCGGAAAAGTCATCGGCGTTGGATTCGGCGCTGGCCTTGACACCGAGCAACGGCAGTTGCTCCAACAGGTCGGCCTGGCTGCGGATAGCGCCGACTTCGCGTTCCACATCGTCGGCCAGTTCCGCACGCCCGCTGCTCACCAGTTTGTCGCGGGCCAGGGATAACTTGCCCAGGTGCTGGGAGGCGGCCAGCAACGGCGGCAGATAGCGCGCGGCTTCGGGAGAGTTCACGCCGATGGCGTACTGGCTCAGTTGCTCCAGGTTCGCGCCCAATTCACGTTCGGCCTGTAGCAGCAAGGCTTGCGGGTCGCCTGCCAGCTTACCGGCCGCCAGCAATTCGGTCTTGCTGAACGCATCCAGGTCCACCAGGCTCGGGCGCAGGTTCTGCGCAAGGTCCGCAGGCAACTCGTCCAGATGCTGCAACAGGCTTTCCAGGCTCTGGCCCGCGCTGCTCAAGCGCAGGGCGTCGCCGCTGGCCAGGTAATCGTCGATATTGCGTGCGGCTTCATTCTGGAACGTCTGCGACAGGCCCAGGTAGCGCTCCATCAGCAAATAGGGTCGCTCCAGCGCCCGTTGCGACCACCACAACGTCGCCCCCAGCGCCAGGCACACGGCCACCAGAAGAAGGGTATTGAGATTGGTCAGCAGCTTCAGGCGCATGCGGGGTTTCAACCGACAGCAAAAGATAAGTGCCTGAAGTTATTGCGTTTCCATTACAGCGTTATGACGGATTCAGTGGATTCCGGTGAAAAGATGGCACTTTGCTTTGATGCGCGCGCGGGTTGTACGCGATTGCGTCCGGCGTCCTTGGCGCGGTACAGCGCCTCGTCGGCCTGGGCGGCCATCATCAGGCTGTCGGAGCCGTCGCACAGCTCCACCACCCCGGCGCTGAAGGTGCACCACAAATCCTGGGGTTGGGCCGGGTAATGGATTTCGGCAAAGCGCCCACGGATTTCATCCAGTACTTTGCAGGCGGCTTCCAAATCGGTGTCAGGCATCACAATGGCGAATTCTTCACCGCCGTAGCGCCCTATGTAGTCGGTCTTGCGCAGGCGCTGCTTGAGAAACAGCGCCAGACTCTTGATCACGCGGTCGCCCATGGGGTGGCCGTGGCTGTCGTTGACCCGCTTGAAGTGGTCGATGTCGAGCATGGCGAAGCTCAGCGGCTTGTTCTCGCGGCGTGCGCGGAAGCTGCAGTCTTCGAGCAGTTGCAGGATATGGGTGTGGTTGTACAGGCCGGTCAGGCTGTCGCGCACCATCCGCGCCTTGAGGTTGCGCGCCCGCGCCGCACGGTTGCGCACGGTGGTGATCAGGTGGCGCGGCTTGATCGGCTTGGTGAGGAAGTCATCGCCGCCTTCGCTCATGGCGTCCAGTTGCTTGTCCAGGTCGTCTTCGGCCGACAGGTAAATGATCGGCACGCTGACGTAACGGTCGTTATGGCGGATGACCTTGGCCAGTTCGGTGCCGGTACAGGCGGGCATATACATGTCGAGGATGATCAGGTCGGGCTGGAAGTCCGCCAGCTCGGCCATTGCCTGGATCGGCTCGATCAAGGTGCGGGTGACGATACCGGCGCTGTTGAGCAGCCGTTCGGTGTGCAGCGCCTGGGCCCGCGAGTCGTCGATGATCAGCACTTTATACGGCTCGTACTGGGCGACGCAGGTCAGCACTTCGATCTTTTCCAGCAAGCTGGAGGCTTCCAGCGTACCGGTCAGGAATTCCTGGCCTCCGGCGCGCACGGCGGCCAGGCGGGTCGGGGTGTCGGTTTCGTGCAGGCTGAAAAACAGCAGTGGCAGCTTCTGCTCCAGGCCTTCCTGGGCTTCGGCGGCGAGCTTGAGGCCAAGGCCGGCACCGCAGAAGTCCACGTCCATCACAATCGCCGACGGCAGGCGCTCGGCCATCGACGCGCGAAACGCCGCCATACTGTCCAACGACTGGGCGCTCATGCCAAAGAACTCCAACTGCTTGGCCAGGCGCTCGGCACGGTCGTGATCAGCCAGCATCACGTAGATCGGCTTGCGCATCGGCGGCAGGAAGGTTTGCTCAAGCTGGTCGCCCTGGCGCAGCCCGGTGCGGGACAGGCGTTGCATCAGGCGGTTGAGTTCGGTGATCAGTTGGCTGCTCAGGCGCCCGCGGTTTTCGTCCACGGCCTTGAGGGATTCGCCGATGTGCTGCGCCAACTGGCTGTGTTCCGGCTGTTCGAAGCGTTCGGCAAAGCGCAGCAGGCGCAGATTGGCCTCGCTGAGTTCGGAAAGGTCGGTGCCGGACCACTCGCTGCGTTGCAGGCGCTGCCAGATCTCAAGAATTTGACGTGCCTGATGAATTACCCGCTGGGCAAAATGCTGCTTGAGGCGCTCACGGCTGGGGTCTTCTGGCTCGGTCATATCCTGACTACTAGTGAGGGTGCATGCTGAGGTCGACTGATGGCTCTATGCTAGCACCTCTTTCCCGTCGGATGAGTGTCATACGTCAATAAACTGTGCGTGCGGAGTATTCAGTTGCTGACCCGCTGGTCGCGCGGCGGAAAAAGCGTGCATTCTTTATAGTCGAACAGCCTCTGTGCGCCAGTTTGGCGAAAAGCCCCGCACGGGCGGGCACGATGGGGTAGGGTTGTGGTCGGAGTGTTTGAACGCACGCCATCAATTCAAGTGCATGAACTCAAGTGATTGAAAGGATATCGCCATGCTGGACTGGAAAAACCGTGCAGGCAGCGCCAAAGGCCCCGCCCCTGAGCCCAAGTCGGCCAACCGCAGCTATTTTCGTACCCTGCTGATGAGCCGTGCCGTGCTCAGTGTGCTCGGCCTGTACCTGTTGGTCACAGGCGCCTTGGGCTGGTACTGGAGCGAAGAGCCGGCGCTGTTCCCGGTCCAGCAGAACGCGCAGATTGCCGCCGAAAAAGACGGCAAGCAGATGGTGGTGGGCTTTACCACCGTCGAAACCCTCAAGACGGTGGTTGGCACCTTGCTGAACAAGCCGGGTGGCTACATTTCCAACGACCGCTTCCCGCCAGGCCTGTGGATGGACAACATGCCGAGCTGGGAATACGGCGTGCTGGTGCAGGTGCGCGACTTGACCCGCGCCCTGCGTAAGGATTTCGCCCGCTCGCAGTCGCAGTCGGCCGAAGACGCCGACTTGGCCAAGGCCGAGCCGCGCTTCAACTTCGATAACAAGAGCTGGGTGCTGCCATCCAGCGAGTCCGAATACCAGGAAGGCATCAACTCCCTGAGCCGCTATGAAGCGCGCCTGTCCGACCCGAACCAGAAAGGCGCGTTGTTCTATGCGCGGGCCGACAACCTGAACAACTGGCTGGGCGATGTCGCCACCCGCCTGGGCTCGCTGTCGCAACGCCTGTCGGCCAGTGTGGGCCGCGTGAAGCTGAACACTGCGCTGAAAACCGAAGCGCTGGCGCCGGGTGAAGTGCCGCAGGTCGATGAAGAAGTGGTGGAAACTCCATGGATGCAGATCGACAACGTGTTCTACGAAGCCCGTGGCCAGGCCTGGGCCTTGTCCCACCTGTTGCGCGCCATCGAAGTGGACTTTGCCGACGTACTGGCCAAGAAAAACGCCACCGTCAGCGTGCGCCAGATCATTCGTGAGCTGGAAGCCTCGCAGGAACCGGTGTGGAGTCCTATGATTCTTAATGGCAGTGGCTTCGGCGTGCTGGCGAACCATTCGCTGGTGATGGCCAATTACATTTCCCGGGCAAACGCTGCAGTGATCGACTTGCGTCAGCTCCTCAACCAGGGTTGATGATGGACGCTACTCAAAAGGAGGCCGCCCACCGTGCGGCTTCCGACGCTGAACTGATCTGCTGGGTCGATGAGCATGACAACCTGCTCGGCGACCTTGTCAGGTCCGACCTGCGCCAGCGCGGCCTGATCGGCCGTTGCACCTTTATCTTTCTTTTCAATAGCGCCGGTGAGTTGTGTGTGCATCGGCGCACCTTGAGCAAAGCGCTGTATCCCGGTTACTGGGACACGGCGGCAGGCGGGATGGTGGCGGCGGGTGAGTCCTATGCCGTGTCGGCAGCCCGTGAGCTGGAAGAAGAGCTTGGGGTCAGTGGGGTGGCGTTGGTCGAACATGACCACTTCTACTTCGAAGATGGCGATAGCCGGCTCTGGTGCAAATCCTACTCAGCCGTGTGGGACGGGCCGCTGCGCCTGCAGCCGGAAGAGGTCATGGAAGCGCGCTTTTTACCTATCGACACCGTCCTGCAGGAGGCTGAGCAAAAGCCGTACTGCCCGGACGCCCAGGAAGGCTTGCGCCGCTATCTGGCCTCACGTCGCTAAAGTTGCATAAATTGGCGCCATTTGGCTCTTAGCAAGTCGGCTTTTTGTGGTTACACTGCGCGACTTTTCACCCGAACCGCCTTGGCGGTTCGGTAGCGCTGCCCCTGCCTGAGTGGGGCTTCGCGGTCGGTCAGTCTGATCGATCAGTCTTCATCCTCCCAAGAGGATTGCCGGTGGCCAAAAAAGCCGCATCCTTCGCCGCCCTTGGTGGCCTGGTATTTTCCACCGACGCAGGTCGACACTGCCCGGACTGTCGTCAGCCCGTGGACGCTTGCACCTGCAAACAGACCCTGATTCCCGAAGGCGACGGCATTGCCCGCGTGCGACGCGAGAGCAAAGGCCGTGGCGGCAAGACGGTGACCACCATCACCGGCGTGCCGCTGGCCGAAGACGCGCTGAAGGAGCTCGCCACCACGCTGAAAAAGCGCTGTGGCACCGGTGGCGCGTTGAAAGACGGCGTTATCGAGATCCAGGGCGATCACGTCGAGTTGCTGTTGGCCGAGCTGATCAAGCTCGGGTACAAGGCCAAGAAGTCCGGCGGCTGAAAGCCTCTTCCCGACCTGTGTCTAAACTCTGTCCTGCGCGCGGGGTCCTACCTTGCACGCAGGCAAATCGTCATTTTCATTCTTTAGACTGCGCCAGCCTCAACCAGAGGCGGCGCTTTCGCCTTCATTTATAGGGGACTTCGATGTCCGTACGACGCACACGCAAAGACGATGGCAGCCAATGGACAGTTGCGGACAGCCGCAGCGTTTACGGGATCCGCCATTGGGGGGCCGGGTATTTCGCGATCAATGAAGCCGGTCGCGTTGAAGTTCGTCCGAACGGCCCGAACAGCACGCCCGTCGACCTGTACGAGCAAGTCGACGAGCTGCGCAAGAGCGGCCTGTCGTTGCCGTTGCTGGTGCGCTTCCCCGACATCCTGCAAGACCGTGTACGCCAACTGACCGGCGCTTTCGATTCGAACATCGAACGCCTGGAATACCAGAGCAAGTACACCGCGCTGTACCCGATCAAGGTGAACCAGCAGGAAGCGGTGATCGAGAACATCATCGCCACCCAGAACGTGTCCATCGGCCTGGAAGCCGGCTCCAAGCCCGAGCTGCTGGCCGTGCTGGCCCTGGCGCCGAAGGGCGGCACCATCGTCTGCAACGGTTACAAGGACCGCGAATTCATCCGCCTCGCGCTGATGGGCCAGAAGCTCGGCCACAACGTGTTCATCGTGATCGAGAAAGAATCCGAAGTTGAGCTGGTGATCGAAGAAGCCGCCGGCCTCAAGGTCAAGCCACAGGTTGGCCTGCGTGTGCGTTTGTCTTCCCTGGCGTCGAGCAAGTGGGCGGACACCGGTGGCGAGAAATCCAAATTCGGTCTGTCGGCGGCGCAACTGCTGTCCGTGGTCGAGCGCTTCCGTGCGGCCGGCCTGGACCAGGGCATCCGCCTGTTGCACTTCCATATGGGCTCGCAGATCGCCAACCTGGCCGACTACCAGCACGGTTTCAAGGAAGCCATCCGTTACTACGGCGAGCTGCGCAACCTCGGCCTGCCGGTGGACCACATCGACGTGGGCGGCGGCCTGGGCGTGGACTACGACGGCACGCACTCGCGTAACGCCAGTTCGATCAACTACGACATGGATGACTACGCCGGCGTGGTCGTGGGCATGCTCAAGGAATTCTGCGACGCGCAGAGCCTGCCGCACCCGAATATTTTCTCCGAAAGCGGCCGTTCCCTGACCGCCCACCACGCCATGCTGGTGGTGCAGGTCACTGACGTCGAGAAACACAACGACGAAATCCCGACCATCGAAAACAAGGAAGCCCTGCCGGAAACCGTGCAATGGCTGGTGGACCTGCTCGGTCCGACCGACATCGAGATGGTCACCGAAACCTACTGGCGCGCCACCCACTACATGAGCGACGTGGCCACGCAGTACGCCGACGGCAAGCTGACCCTGGCCGAAAAAGCCCTGGCCGAGCAGTGCTACTTCGCCGTGTGCCGCCGCCTGCACAACTCGCTCAAGGCCCGCCAGCGCTCGCACCGCCAGGTGCTGGATGAGCTCAACGACAAATTGGCCGACAAGTACATCTGCAACTTCTCGGTGTTCCAGAGCCTGCCGGACACCTGGGCCATCGGCCAGGTATTGCCGATCCTGCCGCTGCACCGCCTTGACGAAGAGCCGCTGCGTCGCGCCGTACTGCAAGACCTGACCTGCGACTCCGACGGCAAGATCAAGCAGTACGTCGATGAGCAGAGCATCGAGACCAGCCTGCCGGTTCATGGCTTGAACGAAGGTGAGGACTACTTGCTGGGGATCTTCCTGGTAGGCGCTTACCAGGAAATTCTCGGCGACATGCACAACCTGTTCGGTGACACCGATTCGGTGAACATCTACCAGCGTGAAGACGGTTCGGTGTACAGCGCCGGTATCGAGACCCACGACACCATCGAAGACATGCTGCGCTATGTGCACTTGTCGCCGGAGGAGTTGATGACGCACTACCGTGACAAGTGTGCGAGCGCGAAGATCAGCGCCAGTGAGCGCACGCAGTTCCTGGATGCACTTCGGTTAGGGCTGACGCGGTCGTCGTATCTTTCGTCGTAAGCTATGAGAGGGTAGGAGCGAGCACATTCGCTCCTACCCTGCTGTGGGGCCTGAGCGCCGAGTACGGGTCTTCATTTGAGCTATGTCACCTCGCCGGATAGGGCAGGTCAATCTACCCTGACGCATTGAGCGTACACACAGTTGCCTGGGTTATATCCAGATCAATAGCTTGTCCCGGCGCCAGATTGCGTATCTGAGTTCCTTGCGTTACGGCCAATATGACCGCGGTGCCAAACGAGGGCCGAACCATCCATTCGCCCGATTGATTCGCCTGGCGATGACCCAAAGCAACAGACTGCGCGCCGACATGAACACCAGGAAGGTAATCCACAGCCCGTGGTTGCCCAGGCCCTGCAATGCCCAGGCAACCGGTAGCACTGAAACCACGGTCAACAGCATCCCATTGCGCATTTCCCGCGCCCGTGTCGCACCAATAAACAAGCCGTCGAGCAAATAGCTCCACACCGCAATCAAGGGCAATACGGCCAGGTAGGGCAGGTAGATATCTGCCGTTTCGCGCACGCTGGGGATATCGGTTTGCATGGCGATAAACAGGTGGCCGCAGACCGTGAACAGCAGGGCAAAGCCGACGCTGGCAATCAGCGACCAACCGCCAGCGACGACCAGTGAACGTCGCATGGCCTGGCGGTCGTGGGCGCCGATGGCGTGGCCGCACAAGGCTTCCACCGCATGGGCCAAGCCGTCCAGCGCATGGGCTGTCAACAACAGGCCGTTGAGCAGCAGTGCATTGGCCGCCACGGTGGAATCGCCCAGGCGTGCACCTTGCACCGTGATCATGAAAAACACCGATTGCAGCGCAAGGCTGCGGATGAAGATGTCGCGGTTCACCGCCAGCAGCGGGCGCCAGCTTTCCCACTGTTTCAGCGCCGCCCAGGCGATATGGCCGGGGTAGGCGCGCAGGGCTTTTTGCGTCATCGCCAGGCCCAGCAAGGCGCCGGTCCATTCGGCAATCACGGACGCCCGCGCCGAACCGACCACCCCCCAATCCAGGCCCAGCACAAACCACAGGTTCAGCGCGATGTTGACCAGGTTGGTGGTCAGCAGGATCGCCAAGGGCGCGCGTGCGTTCTGCGTGCCGAGGAACCAGCCGACCAGTGCGTAGCTGGCAAGGGCGGCAGGCAGGCCGAACAGGCGCGTGTGGAAAAAGTCCTGGGTCAGTTGATTGAGTTCGGGGGAGGGTTGCATCCATTCCAATGCCAGATGGCTGAACGGAATGCCCACGCTGCCCAGCAGCATGGCCAACCCCAACGCCAGTAGCAGGCCCTGCAGGAGGATTTGTCGCAGCGCGGCCCCATCATTGCGCCCGGAAGCCTGTGCGGCAAAACCGGTTGAGCCCATGCGCAGGAAACCCATGGCCCAGGCCAGAAAGGTATACAGACTGGCGCCGACCGCCACGGCCCCCAGTTGATGGGCGTGGGGCAGGTGGCCGATGACCATGCTGTCGACCAGGGCCACGAGAGGCACCGAGATATTCGACAGGATCATCGGCGCGGCCAGGGGCCCAGACGCGGCGGTGGGTAGGGCGGTGGCGCCAGTCGGTGAGTAGGGTGGGCATGGGGGCTCCTTGGGGGAGCGGCATTGTAACGGGCCCTTAATCTCACTGCAGAACCAATGTGGGAGGGGCTTGCCCCCTCCCACATTTGGATCTCCAGTGTTTGTAAGATTTGGCTCGGCATTACGTTTCCTCAAGAACCAAACCACCCTCCGTCGGTCAATGTGACCAGCACCACATCGGCCCCCTGCGGGCTGATATATAGTTCACCCCTCGGACCCCTCTCACAACGAGTGCCCCATGCTTAACAAAGGACTGTTCCTTGCTTGTGCGCTGGCCCTGCTGAGCGCCTGCGATTCCTCCGATAAACCGGCTGCCCCGACCGCTCCAGCAGCGGCGACGGTTGCACCCAAACCGGCCAAGGCGGCGGTGGACGTGGCGGCGCTGAAGCAGCGTTATGCCGGCCGTGAGTTGAGTGTGGTGGATGTGTCCGAAGTGCAGCTCGATGGGGCCAGCACCCTGTCCGTGAGCTTTTCCATTCCGCTGGATCCCGATCAGAAGTTCGCCGACAAACTCCACCTGGTGGACAGCAAGTCCGGCAAGGTCGATGGCGCCTGGGAAATCTCCGACAACCTCATGGAATTGCGCCTGCGTCACCTGGAGCCACAGCGCAAACTGGTGCTCACGGTGGATGCCGGGGTGAAGGCGGTCAACGGCAATACACTCGCCGCCGAGTACAGCGCCCGCCTGGAAACCCGCGACCTGCAAGCCACCGTCGGCTTCGCCAGCCGTGGCACCTTGCTGCCGACGCGTCTGGCTGAAGGGTTGCCGGTGATCGCGCTGAACGTCGACAAGATCGACGTCGAATTCTTCCGCATCAAGCCCGAATCCCTGCCGACTTTTCTCGCGCAGTGGGGGCGCAACACCAGCCTGCAGAGCTATGAGTCCCGCGAACTGCTGCCACTGGCCGACCTGGTCTACGGCGGCCGTTTCGACCTGAACCCGGCGCGCAACACCCGCGAAACCCTGTTGCTGCCGATCGCCGGCCTCAAGCAACTGCAGCAGCCGGGCGTGTACCTGGCGGTGATGCGCGCCTCCGGCACCTACAACTATTCCCAACCGGCCACGTTGTTTACCTTGAGCGATATCGGCCTGTCGGTGCACCGCTATGCCAATCGCCTGGATGTGTTCACCCAGGCGTTGGATGGCGGCAAGGCGCTGGACGGTGTAGACCTCGAGGTGCTCGACGCCGAGGGGCGTGTGGTCGGCCAGGGCAAGACCGAGAAGGGCGGCCACGCCGAGTTGCCGTTGCCGAAAAAGGCCCAGGTGTTGCTGGCCAAGCAGGGCGAGCAGACCAGCATGCTGCGCCTGGACAGTGCCGCATTGGACCTGGCCGAGTTCGATATCGGCGGGCAACCGTCCCACCCCTTGCAGTTTTTCGTCTTTGGCCCGCGTGACCTGTATCGCCCCGGCGAAACCGTGCTGCTCAACGCCCTGCTGCGCGACAAGGATGGCAATGCCGTCAAACCGCAACCGGTCAGCGTCGAAGTGCGTCGCCCGGATGAGCAGGTGAGCCGCAAATTCGTGTGGGATGCCGACGCCTCCGGTCTCTATCAATATCAACTGCAATTGGCTGGCGAAGCGCCAACCGGGCGCTGGCAGCTGGTGTTCGACCTGGGCGACGGCAAGCCGCAGCTGTATGAATTTCTCGTCGAAGACTTCCTGCCCGAGCGCCTGGCGCTGGAACTCAAGGGCAGCGATACCGCATTGAGCCCGGCGGATAACCCGGTGATTCAAGTCACCGGGCGCTATCTCTACGGTGCGCCGGCATCGGGCAACCGGGTCAGCGGGCAGGTTTATGTGCGGCCGTTGCGCGAAGCGGTCAAGTCGCTGCCGGGCTATCAGTTCGGCTCTGTCACCGAAGAAGAGCTGAGCCAGGATTTCGAACTGGACGAAAGCGTGCTCGATGCCAAGGGCCAGGAAGCGTTGACCCTGGAAAGCAAGTGGGCCGAGGCCAAGTCGCCGCTGCAACTGATCGTGCAAGCCAGCCTGCACGAGTCGGGCGGGCGGCCGATCACTCGGCGCCTGGTACAGCCGATCTGGCCGGCCGAGCAACTGCCGGGCCTGCGCGGCTTGTTTGACGGCAAGGAAACCAATGGCGATGGCCCGGCGGAATTCGAAGTGCTGCTGGCCAACCAGGACGGGCAGAAGCTCGCCGCGCAGAACCTCAAGGTGCGCCTGGTGCGCGAGCGCCGTGACTACTACTGGAACTACTCCGAGAACGACGGCTGGAGCTACCACTTCAACGAGAAATTCCTCAACCTCGACGAGCAGACCCTGAACATCAAGGCCGGCGATACGGCCAAGGTCAGCTTCCAGGTGGAGTGGGGCCCGTACCGCGTCGAAGTGGAAGACCCGCAGACCGGCCTGGTCAGCAGCTTGCGCTTCTGGGCCGGCTACCAGGCCCAGGACAACACCGAAGGCGGCGCCGTACGCCCCGACCAGGTCAAGCTGGCGCTGGACAAACCGGCCTATGGCGACGGCGATACCGCCAACGTCACCGTCACTCCGCCCGCTGCCGGCAAAGGCTACCTGCTGGTGGAGTCCGCCGAAGGGCCGCTGTGGTGGCAGGAAATCGATGTGCCGGCCGAGGGCAAAAGCTTTGCCGTGAAGCTTGACCCGAAGTGGTCGCGCCATGACCTGTACGTCAGTGCTCTGGTGATTCGCCCTGGCGAGCGCAAAGCCAACATCACGCCCAAACGTGCCGTGGGCCTGCTGCACCTGCCGTTGGATCGCACCCAGCGTAAACTCGGCGTGACCCTGGCCGCGCCGGAAAAAATGCGTCCCAAACAGCCGCTGACGGTGAAAGTCGCTGCAAAAAACGCCGATGGCAGCGTGCCGAAACAGGTGCACGTGCTGGTGGCAGCGGTGGACGTGGGCATCTTGAACATTACCGAATACCCGACGCCGGACCCTTACTCCAGCCTGTTCGGTCGCAAGGCTTATGGCGTGGACCAGTTCGACATCTACGGCCAGTTGATCGAAGCCGGGCAGGGGCGCTTGGCCAGCCTGGCATTCGGTGGTGACGCCGCGCTGGCCAAGGGCGGCAAGCGCCCGGACACCAGCGTGACCATCGTCGCGCTGCAAAGTGCGCCAGTGACCCTGAACGAGCAGGGTGAGGGCGAAGTCAGCGTCAATATCCCGGACTTCAACGGCGAACTGCGCCTGATGGCCCAGGCCTGGAGCGACGACCGCTACGGCATGGCCGAAGCCAAGACGGTGATCGCCGCGCCTTTGATTGCCGAGCTGTCGGCGCCGCGTTTCCTGGCCGGTGGTGACCAGACCACCTTGGCGCTGGACCTGTCCAACCTGTCGGGCAAGGCCCAGAAGCTGGATGTGCAACTGAGCGCCGAAGGGCAGTTGGAGTTGGTCAACGCTGGCGCGCAGACCGTCGAGTTGAAACAAGGCCAGCGCACCACCCTGCGCATCCCGGTGAAGGCCTGGGGTGGTTTGGGGCAGGGCAAGGTCAAGGTCACTGTGAACGGGCTGGACTTGCCGGGTGAAAACCTGCCACCGTTCACTCGCGAATGGACATTGGGCGTGCGCCCGGCGTACCCGGCACTGCTCAAGCATTACCGCGCGGTGCTCAAGGATCAGCCGTGGAGCCTGCCGGCGGGCACGCTCGATCAGTTCGATTCATCGGGGCGCCAGGCACTGTTGAGCCTGTCGAGCCGGCCGCCGCTGAACCTGGGTGCTCAGATCAGCGCACTCAAGGCCTACCCCTATGGTTGCCTGGAACAGACCGCGAGCGGCCTGTACCCGTCGCTGTATGCCGACGATGCGCTGCTCAAGCGCCTGTCGATCAAGGGTGAGTCGGACAGTGAGCGTAAACGCAAGATCGAGTTGGGCATCGAGCGCCTGCTGGGCATGCAGCGCTACAACGGCAGCTTCGGGTTGTGGGGCGCCGATGGCGAAGAAGAATACTGGCTGACGGCCTACGTCACCGACTTCCTGCTGCGTGCCCGCGACCAGGGTTTTGCCGTGCCGCCTGAAGCGTTGAAGAAAGCCAGCGAGCGCCTGTTGCGCTACGTGCAGGAACGCAATCTGATCGACGTCGACTACAGCGATAACGCCGACCATACGCGCTTTGCCGTACAGGCCTACGCTGGCATGGTGCTGGCGCGCAGTCAGCAGGCGCCGTTGGGGGCGCTGCGCAGTATCTTCGATCGACGCAGCGATGCGCGCTCCGGTTTGCCGCTGGTGCAGTTGGCTATCGCGCTGCAGAAGATGGGCGACCAGCCGCGTGCGGACCAGGCCTTGCTCGCTGGGCTGGCGGCGCAGCGTAACGCCAACGAGTGGCTGGCCGACTACGGCAGCCCATTGCGCGACCAGGCAATGATCCTGGCCCTGCTGGAAGAGAACGACCTGGCCAAGGGCAAGCGTGAGGAGCGTTTGTTTACGCTGTCGGATCAACTGGCGGCCAGCCCGTATCTGTCGACCCAGGAGCGCAACTCGCTGTTCCTGGCGGGGCGCCTCGGGTTTGCCAGGCCGGATGCGAACTGGCAGGTGTCGCTCACTGGCAGTGGCGGCGTGCAGGAGTTGAACAATCAGCAATCGACGCTGGAGCTGGAAGGCAAGCTGCTGTCCAGCGATCTGACCTTGAGCAATCAGGGCGAGACGCCGGTGTACCAGCAATTGACGATCTCGGGTTATCCACAGGTGCCCCCGGCTGCCGGCGGCGACAACCTGAGCATCCGCCGCGAATACCTGGGCATGAACGGCCAGCCGCTGAACCTGCGCAACCTCAACAGCGGTGAGCTGGTCCTGGTGCACCTGGCGGTCAGCGCCAAGCAGCGTGTGCCGGATGCCCTGGTGGTAGATTTGCTGCCGGCCGGCCTGGAACTGGAAAACCAGAACCTGGCGCAAAGCGCCGCCAGCCTGGAAAACGCCAGCAGCCAGGTGAAGGAATGGCGTGAGTCGATGCAGAACGCCTCGCTCAAGCATCAGGAGTTCCGTGACGACCGCTATGTGGCAGCGATCAACCTGGACGGTTCCGGTACCACGCACCTGCTGTACCTGGCGCGGGCGGTGACGCCGGGGACTTATCGTGTGCCGCCGCCGCAGGTGGAGTCGATGTACCGGCCGAACTGGCAGGCGGTGGGGGAGACGCCGACCGATCTGGTGATCAAGGGGCGTTAATGTAAAACGGGGCCTCAATGTGGGAGGGGGCTTGCCCCCGATGGCGGTGGATCAGTCAGCTTATCTGTAGCTGACCCACCGCTATCGGGGGCAAGCCCCCTCCCACAGGTGATTTGCGGTGTTTTGGGGTCAGTGGACGACCCAGCTCAGAAGCCACAGGCCCAGCAGCAACCAGATAATCCCCATGATGATCGACGCCCGCATGAAGGCGCGCACCGCCGAGTACAGCAGCATCAGGCCGATGATCAGGGTGAGGATGCTGATGATCGAGGTATCCATGCCCAAGGTGCGGGACAGGCCATCGATGAAGTTGCCACCGGCATGGGTCAGCGCACCAAACAGGCCGCTGAGCCCGTCGACGATAAAACGGATGACCGAACCGAGCGCCTGGCCCAACCATTCGAAAAAGCTTTCTACCTGCATGTGTGTGTCCTGATGAGAAGGTGGGCGTATCTGTGCCTTTGGTTGTTATTGCAACAGGCTAGTTCCCTACCAGCATAGAGGTTTGCCCGTTTGAGTTTGCGTTTAGTTGCCCGCTGGACCCTGGCCAGCCTTTTGTTGGTGATCGCCCTGCTCTGGCTGGCCGACCGCATCTGGCCGTTGCCCTTGCCCAAGGATGACCTGGCGCGGGTGGTGCTGGCCGAGGATGGCACGCCGTTGTGGCGGTTTGCCGATGCCAACGGTGTGTGGCGCTACCCCGTGCAGACCCGCGAGGTGTCGCCGTATTACCTGGATGCGCTGCTCACCTATGAGGACCGTTGGTTCTACCAGCACCCCGGCGTGAATCCGCTGGCGCTGGTGCGGGCGACCTGGCAGAACCTGACCGGCGCGCGGGTGGTGTCTGGCGGCAGCACCTTGTCGATGCAGGTGGCGCGCTTGCTGGATCCGCATTCGCGCACTTTCCACGGCAAATTGCGTCAGTTGTGGCGCACGGCACAGCTGGAATGGCACCTGTCCAAGGAAGAAATCCTCAACCTCTACCTGAATCGCGCCCCGTTTGGCGGTACGTTGCAGGGCGTGGCCGCCGCCAGTTGGGCGTACTTGGGCAAGTCGCCGTCACAGCTGACCCACGCCGAAGCCGCCTTGCTCGCCGTGCTGCCCCAGGCGCCCAGCCGCTTGCGTCCGGACCGCCACCCCCAACGCGCCCAGGACGCCCGCGACAAAGTGCTGCGCCGCCTCGCCGAATTCCAGGTGTGGCCGCAAGCCGCCGTCGATGAGGCCCTGGAAGAACCGCTGTTGCTCGCGCCGCGCCTGGAACCGAGCCTGGCGCCCTTGCTCGCACGGCGCCTGAACCGCCCCGACAGCCCGTCGCTGATCCGCACCACCCTGGACGCTACCCTGCAACGTCGCCTCGAAGATTTGCTGTTGGGCTGGCGCGCGCGTTTGCCGGAGCACACCTCCGCCGCGATCCTGGTGGTGGAGGAGGAAACCATGGCCGTGCGGGCCTACCTCGGTTCGGTGGATATCAACGACGCCAAGCGCTTCGGCCATGTGGACATGATCAGTGCCCTGCGTTCGCCGGGCTCCACGTTAAAGCCGTTTTTGTACGGCATGGCGTTGGACGATGGGCTGATCCACTCCGAATCCCTGCTGCAGGACGTGCCCCGACGGTATGGCGATTACCGGCCGGGCAACTTCTCCATGGGCTTCACCGGTGCAGTGCCGGCCAGTACGGCGCTGTCCAGCTCGCTCAACCTCCCGGCGGTACAGTTGCTGGAAGCCTATGGGCCGAAGCGGTTCGCCGCCGAAATGCGCATCGGCGGCGTGCCGCTGGCATTGCCGGCATTGGCCGAGCCGAACCTGGCGCTGATCCTGGGGGGGGCGGGCAGCCGCCTGGAAGACCTGGTGAGTGGTTACAGCGCCTTCGCCCGGGACGGCAAAAGCGCCACCCTTCGCTTGCAGCCGGACGATACGCTCAGGGAACGGCCATTATTGTCGCCAGGGGCCGCCTGGATTGTGCGGCGCATCCTCAGCGGCCAGGCGCGACCCGACCGCGACCCGCGTGCCGAGTTGGTGCAGCGCCCGGTGCTGGCCTGGAAGACCGGCACCAGCTACGGCTTTCGCGATGCCTGGGCGATCGGTGTGGGGCCGCGTTACCTGATCGGCGTGTGGATCGGCCGCCCGGATGGTACGCCGGTGCCGGGCCAGTTCGGCCTGGCTTCGGCCGCACCGCTGATGTTGCAGGTGCACGATGTGCTGACCAACCGCGACAGCCAGCGCGGTATCACTGCACCGGTCAAGCCGGTGCCGGCGAATGTCGGTGTGGCCGCGATCTGTTGGCCGCTGGGCCAGCCGATGAACCGCAGCGATCCCAACTGCCGCCGCCAGCGCTTTGCCTGGACCCTGGACAACACCACGCCACCCACTTTGCAGGCGTTGGACCAACCGTTGAGCGTGGGTTTGATGGAAAGTGTGTGGGTCAATGCCAAGGGCTTGCGGGTGGACGCCCGTTGCCCCGGTGCCGAGCCCAGGAGCATCGCCCTGTGGCCCGCGCCCCTGGAGCCTTGGCTGCCCAGGGCCGAACGCCGCGAAGCGCGCATTCCCGCGGCCGACCCCGATTGCCCGCCACCGGCGCTGGCCGCCTCTTCACCTTTATCCATCGTTGGCGTGCGTGAAGGTGACCAACTGCGCCTGCCCGCCGCCAGCCAACAGGCGCTGCGCCTCAAACTCTCTGCGTTGGGCGGCAGCGGCCGGCGTTGGTGGTTCCTTAACGGCGCGCCCCTGGGCGACAGTGCCAACCAGGACTTTATCAATGCCAGTTTTGAGCAACTGGGGCGCTATCAACTCAGTGTCCTCGACGAAGCCGGGCAGACCGCGCGCGTCGAGTTCAGCGTCGTTGATTAGATCGCTATCGAGGGCAAGCCCAAAGGTTCACTTGCCTTGAAGGCCATTCCCCCCGAAGCTATCCACCTTCAGGAGCCTGCCACATGAACCTCGAACACCTCACCGAACGCCTGCACCGCATCCGCGATACCAACGACTGGAAGCAGTTCCACAGCCCCAAAAACCTGGCCATGGCCGCCAGCGTGGAAATGGCCGAGCTGGTGGAGATCTTCCAATGGCTGACCGAAGACCAGTCGCGCCAGCTGCCGGCCGACAAACTCGCCCATGCCGGGCAGGAAGTCGGCGATATCGTGCTGTACCTGCTGTTGCTGTGCAGTGAGCTGGGCCTGGACATGAACGAAGTGGTGCACGCCAAACTGGCCGACAGCGAACGGCGGTTTGCCCATGAGTGACCGTCATTTCGACCAGTTGGCCACGCGCTTCGCCGAGAAAATCTACGGCGGTGCCAAAGGCGCGATCCGCCTGGCGGTGCTCCAGGCCGACCTCACCGAAGCCCTGCCAAGGCGCCCGCTGCGTGTGCTGGATATTGGCGCGGGCCTGGGCCATATGTCGTTGTGGCTGGCTGAGCAAGGGCATCAGGTGACCCTGGCCGAACCCGCCGAACCGATGCTCGAAGGCGCCCGCCAACGTTTCGCCGAGGCGGGGCAGACCGCGACGTTTATCCATGCGCCCTGGCAAGACCTGCTCGGCCAGCTCACCGAACCCTACGACCTGGTGCTGTGCCATGCCGTGCTGGAATGGCTGGCCGAACCCCATGCAATCCTGCCGGTACTGCACCAACTCGCGGCGCCGGGTGGGTGGCTATCCCTGGCGTTCTACAACCGTGATGCGCTGATCTATCGCAACCTGCTCAAAGGCCACTTCCGCAAAATGCGCAAGAATGACATGGCCGGCGAAAAGCAGAGCCTCACGCCGCAACAGCCGCTGGACCCACGAGAATTGGCGGCGCAACTCGAAGGCCTTTGGCAGGTCGAAAGCCAAAGTGGCGTGCGGGTGTTCCACGACTATATGCCGGTGGAATTCCAGGCCCGTGCGGATTTGCAGGACCTTGTAGAGATGGAACTCGCTCACCGTCGTCACCCAAGCTTTGCCGGACTTGGGCGTTATTTGCACTGGATCTGCCGTCCGGTTTAAGCGGCCCAGCCTGCGGAGGTCGAAATGCGTCGTCTCTGTTTGATCCTGTTGTCCCTGGGGTTGGGCGCCTGTTCAAGCCCCAATCCTTATGTTGCCGCGTCGGCGCCGATCCCACCGGCGCCGCCCCAGGCCGCCCACACCTTTGATGCCAGTGCCTACCCGGCGCCGGTGCGCGATTACGGTGCCTACCGCAATTGGGCCTGGCGCAACGGCCAGCTTCCGGCGGGCACGGCCTGGGCCGATTCGGCACAGATCGCCGAAGCGGTCAGCGGCGCCCTCGACCAGCGCGGCCTGCGCCCCTTGCATGACAACCGCCCGGCGGACCTTTTCGTCAGCGCCGACGTGCGCCTGGAGAAGCGTCTCAAGCAAGTCCAGGATGACTACGGCTACGGTTATGGCGGCTATAACCGCTACGGCAACGGTTATGGCATGTACAACTCGGTGCCGATCGTGCGCACCTATGAAGTCCAGGTCGTGGTGGTGCGCGTCAACCTGTTCGATGCCCGCACCGGTCAGCCGGTGTGGAGCGCCAGCGCAGAGACGGGCAGCCAGGGAAGCCTCAGTGAACGGGCGGATGCCTTGCGCCAGGCGGTGCAGAAGGCAATGACGGCGTATCCTCCCAGTTAACCGCTATTCTCATCTTTGGCGCGGGTCGCTCTTTGGAGAACAACCATGTTTCGTCGTATCGCTACGCTCGCTTTTGTTGTGCTGCTAGGCGGTTGCCAGACCAGCCAGGTCAACCACGACTTTGACGCCAGCCGGGACTTCGGTGCCTACCGAAGTTGGGCCTGGAAAGACCCGGCCCTGCAATACCGCCCGGATGACCCGCGCATCAAGAGCGACCTCACTGAACAACGCATCCGCCAGGCCGTGGGTGAACAACTCGACCAGCGCGGCCTGCGCCCTGCGGCGCCGGGCACCAGGGCTGACCTGAACGTGCAGGCCTACCTGATCGTCGAAGACCGCCAGCAGCAGGTCACCACCAACTACGGCGGCGCCTGGGGCGGCCCGTGGAATGGCTATTGGGGCGCGCCGATGTACAACGAAACGCGGAACATCACCTACAAAGTGGCGACCATCCAGATCGACCTGCTCGATGGCAAGGACGGCAAACTGGTCTGGCGCGGCAGCGACGAACAGATGATGGCCAGCTCGCCCAACCCTCAGGACCGTGACAAAGCCATCCGCACCACCGTCACCCGCGTCCTCTCCAGCTACCCCCCTCACTAACCTCGGCAGGCGCGGGCTCGCTGTGGCAGGCGGGCTTGTGGAGAGCAGGCTTGCCGTGGCGAGCAGGCTTGCCCTGCGTTGGGCTGCGAAGCGGCCCCTCAACCCCCCAAAACCGATTTATGGCAACGGGCCAGCCCTTGTCTACACTCAAAACCATCTACGGAGAGTAAGCGCTAAGGAGTGCCTGATGTCTCCCCGACTTGGTTACAGGCAGCGTGGTGCGATTGGCCTGATGGCGGCAGCTACCCTGGCCCTGGCCATGGTCTTCATGCTGCTGGCGGTAGACAGCGGCCGTCTCTATCTGGAAAAGCGCAAGCTGCAGTCCGTCGCCGACAGCGCCGCGCTGGAAGCCGCCAGCCGTGGCGGCCTGTGCACACCCGCCACCACCGCCAATGACTACGCCGTGCAGAACGCCACACGCAACGGTTTCAGCGTGGTCGCTGGCGACAGCAGCCGTGGCCTGGCCGTCACCTGCGGCACCTTGACCACCAATGCCGGCAATGTCCGTGTATTCACTGCCGACGCTACCAAGAACGATGCCGTGCGCGTGGTCGCCACGCGCAGCGTAATCACCAGCATCGCCAGTGGGCTGTGGGGCATGTTCAGTGGCGCGCCGGTCTCCACCCAGATGACGCTGAGTGCCACCGCCGTGGCCGCCTATGCACCGCCGGTGGCGCAACTGACGATTCGCAGCAGCCTGGCCTCAGTGAACTCCGGCAACTCCCCGCTATTGAACATGGTCATCGGCAATCTGCTGGGCGGCAGCCTGTCCCTGACCGCTGCGGGCTGGAATGGCTTGCTGACGACGAACGTGAACCTGCTCGGTTACCTGGACCAGTTGGCGGTTCAATTGAACGTCAAGGCGGGGGACTACGACGCGTTGCTGAGCACCGCCGTATCCGCCAGCCAGTTGCTCGACGCAGCGGTGAAGGTCCTGCAAAAAAACGGCGCGGTCGCCACGGCGGTGATCAACGATGTCATTTCAGTGAAAGCCATTGCCCCGAATACCCAGCTTTTGAAGGTGGGCGATCTGTTGAAGGTCGCTACCGGTACACCAGCGGCTGCCTTGAATACCAGTGTGCAGCTGTTTCAGTTGCTGGAGACCGTGGCGCAGCTATCCAGTAGCAAAAGTGCGGTCGGTGCGGCAGCGCAGGTGAATATTCCTCTGGTTGGCACCGTCTCGGTCCAGACCAAAGTCATCGAGCCGCCGCAACTGTCTGCGTTTGGCAATCCGGCCAAGGCCAAGGCTGGGCTTTTGAATAATCCGCCGACGGACCAGATTTTTGTACAAACTGCCCAGGTACGCACTTTGATCACCATCGATGCGCCGATCATCAAGGTGGTCTCGGGGGTTTCATCGATACTGACCGGGCTGGCGACGCCTGTGTCGAAGGTGGTCGGCGGTTTGCTGAACCTGAACCTGCTCGATGTGGTGGCCGGTGTCGTGTGCATAGTCGGGTGCAATGTGGCTGATGTGGATATCACCACGACTTTATCCATCTATATCGAGGCGGCCAGCGCGGAGAGCCACGTGACAGACTTCAGTTGCGCCACACCGGCCACCAAGTCGTTGACGGTGCAGGCCACCACGTCACTCGCCACCCTGGGCGTCGGCTATGTTGATCCGGTGTCGGCGTTTTCATCGTCTGCGCCTGTCAATGTGCAGCCGGTGCGGCTGATCGACTTTGGCCAACGCTTTTGCCTGCTGACCCTGGTGTGCGGGCCTCGCACGGCCGGCGTTGGCGGTGGCTTGAACCTGAGGGCGTTGTCCACCGTGGGGGCGCAAACCAATACGGTGTTGTTTTCGCCGGTGAATGACGTCAATGCGGCGACGATCTACAAAAGCCCACCCGGCACCGCCAATATCGTTAACAGCCTGGGCGCTACCTTGAACGGCCTGCAGGTCACCTATGTCCCACCTACGGGGAGCACGCCCGCTACGCCGAACAGTACAGTCACCGGTGCACTGGCGACCATCGTCAGCTCGGTGGTCAGCCTGGTCCAGAACGTCCTGGCGCCGATCCTCGACCCTATCGTCAATACGTTGCTCGCAGCGCTGGGCGTCAACCTCGGCAACGCCGAAGTCGGCGCCAACCTCAGTTGCCACATGGGCCGCGCCTATCTGGTGATCTAGCTGATCGGCAGCTCCACACAAAACTTCGCGCCGTGCTCGCCATTGGCGACGCTCAAGCGTCCGCCCATGTTTTCCACAATGCCGTAGCTCACCGACAACCCGAGCCCCGTGCCCACGCCGATCGGCTTGGTGGTAAAGAACGGCTCGAAAATCCGCTCCAGCAACCGTGGGTCAATCCCGCCGCCGTTGTCTTCCACCCAGATCCGCACATGGCGGCTGTCCTGTTCGCAATGCACTGCGATCCAGGGACGAAATTCGGGGTGTTTTCCCCGTTTGCTCAACAGCGCGTCACGGGCATTGACCATCAGGTTGATCAACACCTGTTCAAGCTGATCGACATAGCCTTTGACCTGGACCTGGACGTCCGCCGGGGTGATCCGCAGCTCAACGCCCTTGCCGCGCAGGCTCTCGCCGAGCAGTGACAGCGTGCCTTCCACGGCCTGTGACGGGTCGAAGGGTTGCTGTTCGATTTCCGAGCGGCGGCCGAACACCCGCATATGGTCCACCACCCGCGTGGCGCGCTGCACCTGGGTGTCGATGCGTTGGAGTTTTTCGGTGAGGTAGTCGATCTGCGCATCGCCGTTGCCCAGGCGCTTGAGCACATTGACGACGGCCATGCGCATCACGTTCAGCGGCTGGTTGATTTCATGGGCCAGACCGGTGGCCATTTCGCCCAGGGTGGCCATCTTGGCGCTTTGCGTCAGTTGCTGCTGGGAGCGGCGCACTTCGGTGTTGTCACGGCCCACCGCCTGCACCTCCACCAGCGTACCCTGTTCATCGAACACGCCACGGTCCGACCAGACCCACCAGGCGTGTTCGCGCCCCGGCAATTCCAGGCTGATTTCGGCGGTGCTGACCGGGAATTCCGCGCTCAATTGGCCGATACGCTGTACAAACGCCTGGCGCTGTTCCTGCGACATCCAGTGGCCCAGGTTCAGCCCTGGCAGCTCTGCGGGCGGGCATTCCAGGTAATTGGCCAGCGGTGTGTTGCCGAAGGTCAGGGTCAGGTCGGGGCGATAGCGGCAGATCATCGCCGGGGAGTCTTCGACCAGGATGCGATAGCGTTCTTCGCTCTGCTTGATCTGTTCGGCGGCCAGGGTCGCCTCGGTGACATCCAGCCACAGGCCGACAGCTTCCACCGGCAGGCCCAAGTCATCGCGCAGCAACTTGGCCTCGTCCAGCAGCCAGTGGTAGTGGCCCTGTTTGTCGCGCAGGCGGTAGCGACTGCGTACGCTGCCTTCGCGCAGCAACTGGCGGCTGCGCTCGAAGTACCGGTCGCGGTCTTCGGGGTGGATCAAGGACGCCAGGCTGTCGTGGTTGCACTCGGCCAAGGTCCAGCCCAGCAGCGGTAGCAGGCTGTCGCTGAAAAAAGCCGGATGCAGGGCGCCGTCGACATAGCGCTGCACATAGATCACGGCCGGTGAGCTGGCGATCAGGTTGTCCAGGCGTGCATGGGCGGCGGCGGCTTGCAGTTGCTGGTTCTTGATGTCGCTGATGTCGAGCATGAAACCGATCCAGCGGCGGCTGTCACCCACGCCAAGCACCTGGCCCTGCACGCGATACCAGAGCGGGTGGTGCTCGGCGTCGGTGCGTTGCAGGCGCACGCTGGTCAGCAAGGGTTTGCCCAGGGCCAGCAGGTCGTGCAGACGGCTGTCGAGGGCCTGGCGATCGGCGGGGTGAATCAATTCCAGCCATTGGCTCAAAGGTTGTAGGGTCGGACCGTCTTCCAGGCTGAGGCTGTGCAGCAACTGCGGGGCCAGCTGGATTTCGTGGGTGGCCGGCAGCAGCTCCCACCAGCCGGTGCCGAGCAGGCCCTGCAACGCCTCCATGCGGTCGAGCTGCTGGTGATAGCGCTGCTCGCGCAGCCGGCTCAGCAGGGGGGCGGCGAGGGCGGCGGTGAGATTCAGCCAGTCGCGGTCGTTGGTGTGCTGCTGGCCGTTGTATGGGCCACAGAGCAACCAGGCGGCGACGCCCTGACTGTCACGGTAAGGCACCAGAAAACCGTCGGCATCGCCGAAAATACTGTGCAGACGCGGGTTATCGCTGCGCTCCCGGGCCAGGCTCAACGGTACGTTGCCATTGACGCTGTCCAGGCTGATGCCCAGGTGTTGGCCGGCCTGCCACAAGGCGGGGGCGTCGTGGGCGGCGTACTGGCTGTAGATCCGCCAACCCCGGTCTTCGTCATCGAGCAGGGCCAGGGCAACGCAGGGGATGTGCCAGCGCTGGGCCAGGCTGCGCAGGTGCTCGTTGAACACCTCGGGCAGGCGGGTCAGGCTGCACACCCGCAACTGCTCGCTCATGTGGCAGGCGAGTTGATGGTTCTGTTCGCGGTGCTGGGCCAGTTGCCGGCCGGCCAGTAAATCACCCACGTCCTGCAGGCGCAGGCTCCATTCATCACCGTCGGGTTCGATCCAGCCGCGAGTGTGCAGCACCTGGCCGGTTGCGCCCTGGAAGTCCAGGTCCAGGTTCTGGTGTTGCCAGTCGGCAGGGCTGCCTTCGATATCCAGGGCACTGTCGGCGCACAGCAGCTCACGCAGTGGCGGCCGACGTTCGCCGATGGCGTGGGTCGCCAGCTGTGAGCGCAGGGTGCCGCGGATACCCAGCACGTGGCCTTGAGCATCCAATTGCACCTGCAGGCCTGGCATGGGCATGCCCGGCATATCGAGGGGCGGCGCGCTGACGCGGCCGAGCAGGCGGCCGAAGAGTTTGTCCCCCGACGTCAAAACTGCAGACTCGAACTGGCGGACAGGTTGGCCGGCAGGCTCGGGACGGTGCCGATCCCCGGCAGCACCAGCGCCGGGAACACGGAATAGAGGTTGGTAGTCGGGTAGTTGATTGCCACGGTCAGCGTGGTCGTGGCGCCGTTATAGGAGCTGCTGATGTAACTGGGGGAGAACTGGAAACTGCTCGGGATCCATTTCAACTGCTCTATCACAGTGGTTTTGGCACGGTCGGTCACCTGCGTGCCGTAAGCGGTGCCGGCGGCTATCGGGTCCACCGACAGGGCCTGGCGCACGGCCTCCGCCGCCGCCTGGTTGAACGACTGCATCAACAGCAACGGCAGGCTATAGCTGATCAACCCGTAGAACACGGCAAAAAAGATCGTGAAGACCAGGGCGAACTCAATCGCCGCCGCACCTTTTTGCTTTCCAGGCAGGCCTGTTTTCATGACTGCGTCTACCCTGACGGCTACTACTTGATATCAGCATAGAATCAATCAGCGAAAAGGGATGTTTTTTACGTGATCCACGGCGTGGTGATACTGCTCTGGCTGGGGCTCTGTGCGTGGCAGGATATCCGTCAGCGGCAGATCGCCAATGGCTTGACCCTGGGGGCAGCGCTGCTGGCGCTGATCTTCTTGCTGTGGACGGGCACGACCTGGCTAGGAGCGCCCGCCAGCGAGGGCGGTTGGGCGTTTGCCCTGGCCCTGTTGTTGACCTTGCCCGGGTATGCGCTGGGCCGCTTTGGTGCGGGGGATGTGAAGCTGCTGGCTGCCCTGGCCCTGGCCAGTACGCTGGACAGTTTGCTGTGGTCGTTGATCGGTGCGGCGCTCCTTCAGGCGTGCTGGGTGCTTGTGAGTCAAAGGCTTGGGGCGCGTCGGGGGAGGGCAGATGCGCAAGTGTCGACCAAACAGCCATTTGCCCCGTTTGTCTTGACAGGATTTGTGCTGTACTGGCTTTGGATCCATTAGTCGAACAACCGCTCTACCGCTATGTACATAGTCGAAAAGTACGTCTACGTTTATGAAGTATCCGTAAGTTGTTTTTTGTCCAAATGGATGGGTTGCCCATTTGCTTGCCAGGCATGGAGTAGCGCGTGAACAAGCTTACCTCGGCAGTAAAAGTGCTCGTGGTCGACGATCAGCCGTTGATCGTGGAAGAGCTCTGCGAATTTCTTGAAGGCAGCGGCTACCGCTGCGTCCCATGTGAGTCCAGTCGACACGCCTTGCAGCGTTTCAGTGAAGACCCCGAGATCGGCCTGGTGCTGTGCGACCTGCATATGCCGGACATGGATGGCATCGAGCTGGTGCAGGCCATGCAGAAGGTCGCGGGCAAGCAGCGCGCGTTCGAGGCCATCATGCTCACCGGGCGTGCCGACAAACAGGACGTGATCAAGGCCCTGCGCGCGGGGATCTCGGATTACTACCAGAAGCCGATCAACCTCGATGAGTTGCTCGAAGGCCTGCAACGCCAGGAAGCGGCGCTGGAGGAGCGGCAAAAGGAGCTGCACCTGGGGCACCTGAACCAGAAGCTGCAATACCTTTCCGAATCCATCAACGATTTGTATCAGGACCTCGACAAAGTGCGGCGCAGCCCTGGCGCCGGCTTGGCGGATGAGGGCGAGCCGGTCGTCGATGATGCCGGGCCGATCGAAATCCCGACCATCTTCAACCAGCTGTCGCCGCGCCAGCTCGATGTTGCGCGCCTGGTGGGCAAGGGCCAGACCAACTACCAGATCGCCTGTGAACTGGGGATCACCGAGAACACCGTCAAGCTGTACGTGTCCCAGGTGCTGCGCCTCACCCATATGCATAACCGTACCCAGCTGGCACTGGCCCTGTCGCCGACTATCTCGGCGCCGCGGCAACGGGTGACGGCGCACTGACGGTTACTGACTCTTCCCACCCTTGGAAGACCCGCCCGATTGCGACTCGAAGAACTCCGGAATCGGATGCTTGTTGCTGTCCAGCCAACGCTGCATGGCCTGTTCCCGTTCTGCGGGCGTGGTTCGTTGCGGCGTGGCGGAAGCTGCGCGCCCATCGACCTGCAAGGCCATCCAGTTTTCCGTCTCCGCCTGATAGGGGGACGACGGGCCCGGCTCGATGGCCAGTGCGCTCAGCGGTAGCAGCGCCAGTGCGATTAAGTAATGTGCTGTCATCTCGCTCTCCTTACTTCAGGGTCACCGGCAGCGCCTGGCTGACTGCCGCGACTTTGCGTGCCGCCACGCCGGTGGCCTTGAGTTTCTCCGCGCGGGCCTGGGCCTCGGTGAACTGCTCGCGGCTCAGGCCCAACTGGCTGACGACCTTGGCCGCTTGCCCCCAGTCGTTCTGGTAGATCAACAGTGTGACCAGGTTGACGGCGGCCAGCGGGTCGCCTTGCTTGAGTTCGATGGCGGTCATGAATTCAAAGCGGGCGTCTTCCACCCGTAATTGGTTGAGGTAGACCACGCCCAAGTCATTGCGGATCTTTTCGTCAGTGGGGGCCAGCTGCGCAGCCCGTTGCAAGTGGGTCATGGCCAGGCCGTTGTCGCCGCTGGCGGCCGCCAACTGCCCGAGGCCGTGCTCGCCTTCGGCCGTCATGCAGGTGCCGAGCAGGCTGCGGTATAGCGGCTCGGCTTCGCTGCGCCCGAGCAGGCGATAAGTGCGGGCCTTGCGCTGGCGCACCTGGGGCAGGGACTCGGGCAGGTTTTGCAGGTTGGCCAGGCTGGCGTGCAGCTTGCCTTCGTTGGCCAGGTCGTCGGACAGGTTCAGCGCCAGCTCCTGGTCCGCGCTCGGCTTGGTGCAACTGCCCGGTGAGGTCAGCGCCGCCCAGGGCGATTGGCCGTTGGTGGCGCAGCCGCCGAGCATCAACAGCGTCAGGCCGGCAATCAATGCTTTCATCAAGGTCTCCTCAAAAGTGGCTCAACGCGCGGGCGATGCCGATAAAGGCCGGGCCGCCGAGCACGATCAACAAAGCGGGGAACAGAAACACCATCATCACCACCGACATTTTTGCCGACATCTTCGAGATGTATTCCTGCAAACGGGTCAGGCGTCGGTCGTCGAGCAGTTGCTTGAGGGCCAGCAGGGACTTCATCGCGCCGCCGCCCTGCTGGATCAATTGCTGGAGGATGATGCAGGTGTCGGTGAACTCATCCACCTCCAGCAGGCGTGCGGTCTTGCCCAGTTCCTCGCCCAGCTCCAGCCCCGAATCGACCCGTGCCAGGATCAGGCGCAGTTCATGCGTCAACGCGGGGAGCAGGCGTTGGGCTTCGTTGCCCACCACCCGCAGCGACTGTTCAATCGCCATGCCGGATTCGAACAGGATGCGCAGCAGTGGAATGAAGGTTGAAATTTCCTTGGCGATGGTCTGCTGGCGATACTTGGCCGCAGCGGCGAGCACGCGTTTGGGCAGCAGGTAGCCGATGCCCACGGCAAACATCGGCGCAATCCATGCGGGGGCCGCGTGCGCAAACAATAGCTGCTGGCCGAGCAGGGTCAGGCCCAGCAGCACAATTGGCGTACCGATCTGGAAGGCGGCGAACAGCGAGCGCTGGCTGGCCTTGCGCCAACCGACCCGGTTGAGGAGAACCTGAGTCTCGTTGTCCAGGCTGACCGAGCGCTGGGCCAGGGCGCTTCCCCCCAGTTGACGCATGAAGCTACCGAGTTTGTGGTCGCTGGCCGTCCGCCCTTGCAAGCGCTCGGCGACCCGTCGATCGCGCCGGCGGTGTTCAAGCACCTGGCCTCCCACCAGTACCGCGGCGGATAGCAACAACAGGGCGCAGGCCAGCAGCACCATCTCAGACACTCCTCAACATGCGCCACATGACGAAGGTACCCGTCAGGTCCATCCCCAGCGCGGCGAACAGCATGATGCGCCCGGTGTCGTCGTTCCACATGGTCATCAAGTAGCCAGGGTTGGCGATCATGAAGTAGCCGACGATCAGGATGGGCAGTCCGCCCAGCACATAGGCGGTCATGCGCGTTTCACCGGTCATGGCCTTGAGCTGCCGGGCACCTTGTTCGCGCTCGCGAATCATCTTGATCAGGTTTTCCAGCAGTTCGCTGGCGTTGCCGCCGTAGCGGTGGTTGACCTTCAGGCCGAGGGCGAACAGGCGGAATTCGTCCTGCTCGTAGAACTCGGCAAAGTCGCTTACCGAGTCCGGCAGGCTGACCCCCATGCGCACATTGCGTTGCACGCGGGCCATGGCGTCCTTGAGTGGGTCTTCAACGCCTTCGACGCCTCCAAGTACCGCATCTGCCAGGGTTCTGCCGGACTTGAGGCTGCGTACACTGTGGTCGAGCAACTGCGGCAGTTGCTCGACCATGCGCTGCACGCGCCGTTGATAACGCCAGCTGATGTACAAGCGCAGTACCAGGGGCGGCGCCACGACCATCGCGATCAGCCCCAGACCGCCGGCCAGCAGCCAGCCGAACAGCGCGCCGATCACCCAGGCGCTCAGCCAAAGGCCCAGGCGGTCAGTGGGTTTGCCCAGCCCGGCGCGCTGGAACATGCGCTCAAGAGCGGTCCACTTGGTGTTCGTTTCCTGTGCCTGCGGCTGGCCGTCACCCAGGCGCTCCAGCACGCGGTCCGTCTGGGCTTTGCGCAGGCCATGCTGAAACTGCCAGAACGACAGGCCGATCAACAGCAGGCAGACAAGCAACAACACCGGTCCTGTCATCACGCGCTCCCTAGGACTGCAACGCCGATTCGCGGCGCAGTTTGTCGCCGGCCGGGTTGAGGGCTTCGCGCAGGAAGCCAAAGCCGGTACGCCGGTCCAGGCGGAACAGGGTATTGGTGACGTACACGTCATCACGCACACCGACCACTTCCACCACTTCGCTCACGCAGCGACGCCCATCGGGCATGCGCGTCAGTTGGATGATCACGTCCAGTGCGGCGCAGATCATCTGGCGCAGGGTTTTTTCGGCGATTACCCGCCCGGTCAGGCCCACCAGGGTTTCCAGGCGCAGCAATGCATCCTGGGCGTTGTTGGCGTGCACGGTGCTCATGGAGCCGTCGTGACCGGTGTTCATCGCCGTCATCACGTCGAGCACTTCGACACCACGGATCTCGCCAAGGATGATGCGGTCCGGGCGCATCCGCAGGGCGTTGCGAATCAGGTCGCTGGACTTGACTTCGCCGTGGCCCTCGGCGTTGGGTGGACGGGTTTCCAGGCGTACCACGTGGGGGTGGCCCAATTGCAATTCGGCGACGTCCTCGATGGTCACCAGGCGTTCGTGGGGGTTGATCAACTGGCTGAGGATATTCAGCAGCGTGGTCTTGCCGGTGCCGGTGCCGCCGCTGATCAGGATATTGCAGCGCTTGCCCACGGCCTCCTGGAAGAACTCGAAAATGCTCTGGTCGATGGTCTGCATGGCGACCAGGTCGCTGCTCTTGAGCATGTCCTTGCGGAATTTTCGAATCGACAGGCACGGTCCGTCCAGGGCGATCGGCGGGATGATCGCATTGACCCGGCTGCCATCGGGCAGGCGCGCATCCACCATGGGCGAAGACTCATCCAGGCGCCGGCCCAGCGGTGCGAGGATGCGTTGCATCACGCGCTCCACGTGGTGGTCGTCGATGAAGCGCAGGTCGCTCTGGTGCAGCAAACCATCACGTTCGATAAATACTCGATGTGGCCCGTTGACCAGGATTTCGGTCACCGATGGATCGCGCAGCAACACCTCCAGCGGGCCGAAACCAGTGAGTTCGTCAACGATCTCTTCGGCCAGGCGCTCCGTCTCGTAGCGCGAAATCGCCAGGCGCATGCGCGTGATGTACTCGGAGACTTTGTCGGTGACGAATTGCGCCAGGGACTGGCGCGTGCCTTCGAGCAGGTTCTTGCCCGACTCCTCGATGGCGTCGATGATGTAGCGATGCAGCACCAGTTTCAGGCCATCGTGATCGGTGTTGCCACCGGCAGCGCGGGCCGGGCCGCCAAACAGCTTTTCTCCGTTCATCGTCCTGACCCCAGGATGCGTTCAAACCAGCGCATCGAAGGTTTTGCCAAACCCTCGGAGCGTTTTGCCAGGCGCTCGCCCAAGGCGCGCACGGCCTGGGTCAAGGGTTCGCGTGGCGCCAGGGCGAACAGCGTCTGGCCCTGGTTTTTCACATTCAGGCGCAGTTCGGCACTCAGGGGCAGCACGGCGACGCATTCGAGGCCGAAGCTCTTTTCCAGGGCTTCGGTGTCTGGGGCGCAGGCCTTGATGTAGCGGTCCACTACCAGTTTGGCATGCTCAAGCTTCATGCCTTTTTCACGCCAGCGATTGATCACCGCCAGGTTGCGACGGCAGTCCAGCACGTTCTGGTCGGTGCACCACAGCAGTTTGTCGCAGTGGCTGACAAAGGTGCGCAGGGCTTCGCTGTCCGGCTGTCCGGTAATGTTCACGACGATGTGCTGGAAGTGTTGGCGCAAGGCGCTGAGCAACATGTACAGCTCGGCGGCGCTGGTGAGTTTGAGCGGTTCGTCACCGGTGGCGTACGCCAGGATGCGCAGGCCATCCAGGGCGGTGGTGAAGGCGCTGTTGATCAAGGTGGTGTCGAGGCGGCGCAAATGCCGCAGCGCATCGCCGAAATTGAACGTGCTCTCCAGGCCCAGCAACGCCAGGCTGTCGCTGCGTGGCAGGCCGAGGTCGAGCAGTAGGGTCTGCTGCCCGCTCTTTTGCACCACCAGCGCCAGGTGGGTGGCCAGCATCGCGCCGTCGGCGTTGCTCTGGGTGCCGAACAGCACGGTCAGGCCGCCCAGTTGTGCGTTGGGGGTCACGGTCGGCAGGCGCTTGCTCAGGCGCCGCACCAGGCCGGCCACTTCGCTGGAGCGTGAGCCGTAGGCCACGAAATCGCGGGCGCCGGCACGCATGGCATTCAGCACAAGCTGGTTGTCCATGCCATCGCCGAGGGCAACCACGGCGAGCATGGGCTTGGCCTCCAGCGCCCCTTCGATCAGTGCGCTCTGGGCCACCAGGTTTTCGCGGTCAAGGCCGATGAACACCAGGTTGGCGAAGGTCACATCGACCAGCGCCAACAGTTCGTCGAGGCTGCCGGTGCCGGCACTCACCACTTGGCCAAGCGGTGCGAGGGCCCCCTGCAGCCACTCAAGGTCAGTGGTGTTGCGGGTGATGGCGAGGAAGGTCTGGCTCAGGCTATCGCTCATTGGGAAAGTCCACTGCGACGGTCGAAGTTGCCGTTTTCCAGGAAGAACAGCCGGTACCAGTTCGGGTCGTAGTTGCGCAGTTTTTCGCCGGGCAAGGAGGGCAGTTGGGCGTTGGCGGCCAACGGTTGCACCAGGTGCGGCGTGACGATCATCAGCAGCTCTTTTTCTTCGCGGCTGATCGTGGAATCGCGGAAAAATGCGCCAAGGATGGGGATATCGCCCAGCCCTGGAAATTTATCGATGGTCGAGCGGTTGTTGGTGCTGATCAGGCCGCTGATCACGAAGCTTTCGCCATCGGCCAGGGACACGCTGGTGTCGGTACGGCGTACAGTCAGGGCCGGCACCTGGATGCCTTGAATCTGCACGGCGTTGCTGTAGTCCAGTTCGCTGACTTCCGGTGCCACCTTGAGAGTGATGCGGTTGCGGTCGATCACGGTGGGGGTCAGGGTCAGGCGAATACCGAACTCTTTGTATTCGATGGAGATGGTATCGCTACCGGAGCTGGGCACCGGGACGGGCACTTCACCGCCGGCGAGGAAGGATGCGCTCTGCCCGCTCATGGCCACCAGGCTTGGGCGGGCCAGGGTGTAGGCAAAGCCGCTGCGCTCCAGGGCGTTGATCATGGCCTTGACCCGGCCGCCGCCAAATCCGACGTTGAAACTGTCAGCGCTCACTGGCAGCTTGAATACCCCCTCAGAGGGCGAAAGAAGGCTGGGGCTACCGAGGAAAAAGTTGGTGCCCACGCCGAGAAACTTTGTACTGGCTTCCTTGAGCTTGGTGCGGCTGACTTCCACAAAGCGGATGTCGGTCTGCACCTGGCTGGGCAGCAACGGGTCTTGCGAGGGCGACAGCGACACGCTGGTCAGCGCCGAGGTGGCCTTGCCCTTGACGAACACCATGCTCTGGCGCGGCGCGCTGGCGCAGGCGGTCCACACCAGCAGGCTGGTGGCGCCGCTGCTGACACCGGTGAGCAGGAAGTTACGGTCACCGTTGACCCGCACGTCGGCGATTTTCGGATCGCCGATGGCCAGGCGCGTAATTGCCACGGGCGATTGCAGTTCCTGTTGCAGGCCTTCTCCCACCTCGACCACGGCGGGCAGCTGGCCCAGGGCACTGCAGTTGCCCGGCGCTGCCAGGGCCATGTCGATCGGCAGGCTCGTCAGCATCAGGGCGCAGGCCAGTTGCGTGAACAGGGGTGCGTAGCGATGGCTCATTCAAGGCATCCTTGCTCGATCACGGGGTTTGTGGTGCCGCCTGGGCACCGCGAATCACTTCAATGCCACGCCGTACGCCAGGCCCACCGCGAGCCGGCACGACGCGTTTGGGCGGGCCGGTCAACGCCAGTTGAGTGAACTGGTAAAGGTCGCGGTTAGCGCTTTCCAGCTTCTGCGCGGTGTCGTCTTCACCGGCCCAATAGCGGCTGAGCAGTTGTTCCTCGGCACTGCGCACGGCCAGGCGCAAGGTCCCGGCTTGTGCCGCGAGCATCATGCGGCTTAATAAAGGCTCCGGCACGGCCAGCACCACGGTGCGTGCGGTGAGTCGACGTTGTAGGGCCTGGGCGCGTTCTTCGGCGGTAGCCGGGGGTGGCACTGCCGGTTGGCCATCGTTGGCCAGGCCCAATTGATCACCGACGCTGAGCAGGCGCATCGCCGGTAGGACGATCTGGGCCGACTGTTCGGCGTTGCCGGCATCCTGGCGCAGGAACAGCAACACATCCACGTAATCGCCGGGGCTCAATTGGCCTGCGGCGCCGACCACCTCGTCCACGGCCACGGCCAGCGCGCGCTCGTTGGGGCGGATCATGCGCGAGAGGGGGCCGCCGGCGTTGAAACTGTCCTCGTTGAGCCAGGTACCGGCGCCGAGGGTTCTCAGAGGTATGCGCCCGATGGCCTGGTCGAGTTGGGTCAGGCTGCCGGCGGGCGCGGTGCGCAGTTTCTCGACGGACAGGTCCGCGGCGGTCAGTGGCGTAAAGGCAGGCACTTCATGCCGCAGGACGACCACCGGCTGGCGGGTTTGGTCTTCAGCGGCGGCGAGGGTTTTTTCAACGGAAACGACAGGTGCGGCAGGCGCTGCGACGGGCTCAGGTGCGCGACTCAACACCAGCCCCCAGTACCCGGCAATCAATGCCCCGATCAGCAACAAGCCGGCCAGGACCATGCTGATGCGACTGTTCATGACGGCTCTCCCTTTCCCGTTGCACTGCACACCCTGTTAATCCAAACGGGTTAATCCGCAACCTGGCTGTGATGAACATCTAACGATTTGGCTATTTGAAGGTAGCTCAGCTAGGACGAAATGCCATTACCGCGGGGAAAAATTATCTGAAGCAGAAAGTTGGCCTTTTAAACTGCGGTGTTGTGGCGTCAACGTTGCGACTAATACTTTGTGATTAATCCGTTCTTACAGTTGTGAGGCCAGGGTTTGTTGACAATGCTCTAATGGCACGCCGCGATCATCTGGTGGTAGAGCCTTTCCGGCTTTCAGTGGCGTTTTAGGGAGAAGTCCAATGTTCCTTGACATGATGTTGAAGCTGTATGTCCAAACCCAACTTTTTTTTCAACGCAAAGACGGTGCGTCCGGGATTGAGTACGCGATCATTGTGGCCATGGTTGCATTGGTGATCGTCGGTGCCGGTTCTGGGCTGGGAACTAAGATCAAATCGATCTTCGACAGCGTCGCCACTAAGATGACCACTTGATAGCGTCTTTTTCCATGTGGAAACGCCTTATCAACGTTCTTCCTGTCCAGGTACAGCCATGAGCGCCTCTTCGACTTCCCGCCAACAAATTCTTTTGGTGGATGACGAAGAGGACGCCCTGATCGAACTCGCCGAATCCCTCGAAAACGAAGGGTTTGTGTGCTTCACCGCCAATTCCGTCACCTTCGCCCTGCAAGAATTGACACTTCACCCCGACATCGCCCTGGTCATCACCGACCTGCGCATGCCTGAGGAAAGTGGCATTTCCTTGATCAAGCGCCTGCGCGAACACACCTCGCGCTCGCACTTGCCGGTGATTGTGATGTCGGGTCATGCCGAAATGGATGATGTGAGCGACATGCTGCGCCTGCAGGTGCTGGACCTGTTTCGCAAGCCGATCTACCTGGTGCGGTTGATCGATACGTTGAACAACCTCTTCCCCCTGCCCAAAGCGAAACCTTAGAGCCTGGCCTCTATGGGGATTACAGTTGGTAGCTGAAGCTCAGTGAGTAGCGCGGCCTGCGGTTGAAGCTGTCCAGCGCAATATCTGACATGGGTTTGGCGGCTTCCAATGCAATGTTGTAGTACTTGTTGTCACCAAAGCGCAGGCCCATCGCCGCAGATGACATATCGCTGGCCCTGACCGGCAGGTTGTTGAACCAGGACTTGGCGCGGTCGAACACGATATAGGGCTGCAGGATCCGCACCCACTCACCGGCGCGGTTGTAGCTGTAGTTGACCTCATACGCCAACCCCCAGCCCTTGTCGCCGGAACCTTGGTCATCGGGGTAGCCACGCCCGAAGTTCTGCCCGCCGAAGGTGGCACGCTCGCTGTCGGGCAGGGTGTCATCACTCCAGTAAAACGCTCCCGACAGCACGCCCTGCCAGTTATCGAAGAACTTGTCGCTCTGGACGCCGGACAGGCGCAGGCGGAAGAAATCCAGGTCTGGCTTGAGTCCTTCGAAATCACTACGGGTCTTGGCACCCATGCCGTCTATCCCCTGGTACAGGCCGGCACTGAGAATGCGTAACTGGCGCGTGTCGGCCTTGCGCCAGTCACCTTCAAAGGCCAGGGCGCGCAGGTCGGTTTCGATGTCGAAGCGCTGGGGGTAGCCCACCAGTTGGTAGCGCGTGGTCTGGTCGACCGCGTACAGGCGCGTGCCCAGGGTCAGCGACTCGTTGGGTGAGGCAATCAACGGATGGCTGAGGCCGACGGAATAGCGATCGATGGCCTGGTGCGGCTTGAGCGCGAAGCCGCTGCCCAGTTGCAGGCTGGTGTTGGGATCGGCGCGATAGCGCTCAGCGCCGAGCGCCAGTTGCGTCCCCTCGGCATTCACGAACTGGCTGTAGCCCACGCGGTAGTAATGCTCTTTATCCTTGCCAGGTGGGAGCAGACCGCTGATGTTGAGCTGCTCGCCCATGCTGGTCTGGGCGTTGCTGGTACCGGTAAGCAGGGCCTGCAGGCCACCACGGCTGTCGTCGGTCATGCTCATGCTGCTGGTGAAGGGTTTGCGGCTTGCGGTGATGTGCATGCTCGTGCCACCGTCAGTGGTACCGGGTGGTGGCACTTGGGCTTGCAACGTGACGCCCGGGATGCGGCCCATGAGCGTGGTGTAGCGCTCGAAGGTCTTGCGGGTCAGGGGGCGTTCGACCAGAAGCTTGTCGGCCAACTTGTCGACGTAGGTCGAGACCGAGCCGATGTCGCCACTTTGCTGGTAATCCTTGATATAGCCCTCCACCAGCACCACGCGCACCAGGCCGTTTTCAAAGTTCTGCTGGGGCAGGAACGCATAGGACAGCAGATAGCCGTCCTGTTGGTACCGACGTGTGATACCGCGGGTAGCTTCGATCAACTGCGCCAGGTTGGTCTCATGGCCGATCAACGGTTCGTAGGCTTTGGCGCTCTCGGCGAGAGGGTAGACCGTGCCACCCTCGATCTGCAGTTTGCGAATCGTCACCTTGGTGTCCATCATCAGCGGCTGGCCCTGGGTAGGCGGTGCTTCAGGCACCTGGGTTTGCGGCGTGACCGGTCGATAAGCATCGGCAGGGAGGTTGGGCACTGGCAAGTTGCGGATGGTGTCGTTGCTGTTGAGGAAGCTGGGAAGGGTCTCGGCCTGGGCGTAGGCGCTGAGAGAAAGCAATAACAACGGCGTCAACACGCGCATAGGACACTCCATGGTCAACTGCAGCAGCGTTTCGGGCCCACCGGGTTCTGGGACTCGGTTCGGGAGGAACATGGTGCCAAGCCGCATAAAAAAGACGAGAGACTTATTGGGGGTCTCTCGTCTCAACCAAGCGTAGGCGCTGTAGGTGAGGCCGTCTAATCGGCCAGGTGCATTTCTATTGACCGGTGAGGCCTGTGAGCAAACCGCCTACACCGGTGTTGGTGGTAGCGCCTGCACTGCCATTGGCGGAGGCGCCGACGCTCAAGCCACCGAGCAGGCCGCCACTGCTGCCGGTACCGCCAGTGACCAGGCCCCCGACCGAGCCTACCGTGCCGCCTACGGCACTGACGGTATTGCCCAGCGCGTTAGTGATCGGGTTGGCATTTGCACCGGTCAGCGTGGTCCCGACGTTGGTGACTGCGGCGCCCACGTTGGTCACCAGGCCGTTGACCGGAGCACCGACGCCTGTGGTTGTGCCGATGTTTTGCGTGAGGCTGGCCACGCCTGAGGTCACCGGATTGAGGGCTGCGCCGACATTGGTTGCCAGGCCTGCGACGGGTGCCGTTGCCCCCGTGTTGGCCACGCCGGTACCACCGATGACCGTGCCGAGGGAGGCGACGGTGCCGCCCAGCGCGCCACCGGTGACACCTGCTGCGCTGACCGCGCCGTTGGTGTTGCCAGCATTCAGCCCGTTACCGACATTTGCCACCAGGCCACCTACCAACTCAGGCAAGCCAGGTGCGGAAGCTCCACCCGCTGGAGCGACATAACCCCCTGATTTGTCGAGCACGCCACCGACGCCGGTCAATGCGCCACCCACGATGTCAGTGACGGGGTTACCGGTACCGCCTGCGCTGGCCACCTGGCCACCCAGGCCGGTGACTGCGGCACCGACCTTATCCACCAGGCCGTTTACCGGGTTTCCCAGACCGGTTGCGTTGCCGAGGTTGCCGGTGGTGTTTTCCACCAACGACACCACGGGTACCAGCACTCTTGCGCCGACAGTGCCGGTGATCGAGCCCAGCGGGCCGGTGGTGCTGGCGGTACTCAAGGTATCGCCGAGCATGGTGACGGCCTGGCCAACCTGGTCGACCAGGCCTCCTGCTGCGCCCCCTATACCGCCGGTCAGTCCGCCGACGACTGGAACACCGCCCAGCGTAGTGGACAACGATCTGCCAGTGGTCGAAAGGCCGTCGCCCAAGTCGGCGACGCCATTACCTACACCCGCCACGGTGATGCCTAAGGAATTGCTGTTTGTGCCCAGGGAGCCCAGGCCTGCAGTGACGCCGGTTCCAATACTGGTGACCGCATTGCCGGTTGCGGTGACCAGGCCTCCTGCGGTGGTGCCGACGATGGGGACGCTGGTCAAAGTGTCGCCCAGATCGCCGACGGCAGCGCCTACGTTACCCACGGTGCCACCCAGGGTACCGGCAATCTGGCCGGTGACCAGAGGTGTGCTGGTCGAGCCTGTGCCGCCACCCGTACCACCGCCTGTGCCGCCACCCGTGCCACCGCCTGTGCCACCACCTGTGCCGCCTGTGCCACTGCCATCACCGCCACCCGTGCCACCCCCGGTTCCTGCACCTGCATCCGGGGAGGATGCTGCAACGCTGGATTTGTGCCCACCACCACCGCTGCTGCAGCCGCCGAGTGCCAGTGCTACTGCCAGGGCCAGCGCGGTACTTGCTTTCCAAAACACGACTTGAGTTTTCATGATTGAGTTCCTTGCACCTGTACAACCTTGGTTGTCTTCAAGCGCTCGCTACTTCTGGGGATAGCGATGCGTTTGTCCGTGCGGCTATAACAGCCCCGGCGGTGTGTTCTCTCAATGCTCTACTTGGTATTAACGATTTATATACAGCAGCGATGTACCGGTTAAGCAACTAATGCCAAGGGTGTAGAGGAAGGGTGTATCAAGATGTATATATGTTATAAATCAATTGGTTAAATAAAAAAGCGGACTTCATAAAGTCCGCTATTACTTAGGGTGTATATATACAATTAATCTGTTTTTTTCAGGCGATCGGCCGCCACTTACCTACCATATGTTCAATATCGCCCGCGCCTTTCAACCGCAACTCTCCGCTGGAACCGGCGGCGCTGGACAATAACGTCACTTCACCGGGCAGGCGCACAGGTTTCCTGAACTCGACGTCGATCTCGATATTGGCGGCGGGCAAGTGTTCGCCGAGCGCGGCAACGGTGTGCGCCTTGTTCCACAACCCATGGGCGATGGCCTGGGGGAAGCCGAACAGCTTGGCGGTCAGGGCGCTGAGGTGGATCGGGTTGTAATCACCGGAGACTCGCGCATAACGACGGCCGATATCGGCGGGGGCTTTCCAGCGGGTCAGCTCGCTGACCTGGTCGGGGGGCGATTGGGCGATATCTTCTGCCGCGCCTTCCAGCTTCACGCCCCGGCACAACATGCGGCTTTCAGCTTCCCACAGCAGGCCGAGGGAGTCTTCAACGGTGGTGATCAGGTCGAAGGTTGCGCCCTTGGCGTGGGGCTTGAGGTTCTGCGCGTGTACAGCCACAGACAGGTCGCTCACACCCCCCAGGGGGCGATGAATGCGGATGCGGTTACTCAGGTGAATCAGCCCCAGCAGCGGGAACGGAAAACTCTTATCGGTGAGCAACTGCATCTGCAAACCGAACGCAAGGATATGCGGATACGTCGCCGGCAGGATCGGACTGTCGGCAAAGCCGCAGACCTTGCGATAGGCCGCTACCCGCTTGGGGTCGATGCTGACCCGGCAGCGCAACCCGTGCTCGGGCAGCGTGCGGCCGGTGATCTTGCGCTTGAGGGCCGCACGCCAATACAGCGGCGGCAGAGACGGTGCACTGTCTAACGTCTTCCATTGCATGGTTACGCCCCCAGCAGACTTTGCCCACACACCCGCAGCGCTTGCCCGCTGACCGCACCGGAACCCGGTTGGCCCAGCCAGGCCACCGCTTCGGCGACGTCCTGCGGCAGGCCGCCCTGGCCCAGCGAACTCATACGTCGCCCGGCCTCACGCAAGGCGAACGGGATATGCGCGGTCATCTGGGTTTCGATAAACCCCGGCGCCACGGCGTTGATACTGATGCCACGCTCCTTGAGCAGCGGCGCCCAGGCCTGTGCGAGGCCGATCAAGCCGGCCTTGCTCGCCGCATAGTTGGTTTGCCCACGGTTGCCGGCGATGCCGCTGATCGAAGCCAGCAGCACTACACGGGCGTTGTCGTGCAGGGTGCCGCTGTCGAGCAGCGCCTGGGTCAGTACCTGCGGTGCATTGAGGTTGACCGCCAGCACCGCGTCCCAGTATTCCGGGGTCATGTTTGCCAGGGTTTTGTCACGGGTGATACCCGCGTTATGCACCAGGATGTCGAGGCCTTCGGGCAAGTGTTCGATCAATTGGTTGCCGGCGTCTTCGGCGCAGATATCCAGCGCTACGGTGCCTGCACCCAGGCGTGCGGCCAGGGCGTCGAGGTCGGCCTTGGCCTGGGGCACGTCGAGCAGGATCACCTCGGCACCATCGCGGGCCAGGGTCTCGGCGATGGATGCCCCGATGCCCCGGGCGGCGCCGGTGACCAGCGCCTTGCGCCCGGCCAGGGGCCGTGTCCAATCTTCGACCAGTGTAGTGCAAGCCTCCAGGCGGATCACCTGGCCGGAGATATAGGCGCTTTTCGGCGAGAGGAAGAAGCGCAGGGCACCTTCCAACTGGTCTTCGGCACCGTCGCCGACATACAGCAATTGCAGCACGCCGCCGTTGCGCAACTCCTTGGCCAGCGAGCGGCTGAAACCTTCCAGGGCGCGTTGGGCACTGGCGGCGAACGGATCGCCGAGGCTTTCCGGCGCACGGCCGAGGATCACCAGGTGTGCGCTGTTATCCAGGTTTTTCAGCAGCGGCTGGAAGAACTCGCGCAGTTGCTTGAGCTGGTCGGTGTGTTGCAAGTCGCTGGCGTCGAACACGACGGCCTTGAGCTTGGGGCCGTGGCCGGGGATCCACGTCGACGTCTCAGCGCCGTAGGTGTAGATCGCGTCGGTGAGCTTGTTGGCGAACGCCTGCACCTTGCTGACCAGTGCACCGCCGCCCAGCAGCAATGCGCCTTCCACCGGGCGCAGGCGCCCGGCCTGCCAGCGTTCCAGGCGTACCGGCGACGGCAGGCCAATGGCGGCGACCAGACGATGGCCGAGGCTAGAGTTGGCGAAGTCGATATAACGGTCAGACATGGAACGCTCTCCGAAGGCTGGGGTTCAAAGGGTTGACCATCCCAGGGTAGCAGTCGTTCGACTAGGCTCAGTAATCCAGCCCATAACAGACAGAGGGAGCTTTCCATGACTCAATTGCGCCGTGTAGCGATCATTGGCGGTAACCGCATTCCCTTCGCCCGTTCCAATGGCCCCTATGCCACGGCGAGCAACCAGGCAATGCTGACCGCGGCCCTCGAAGGCCTGATCGAACGCTACAACCTGCACGGCCTGCGCCTGGGTGAAGTGGCTGCCGGCGCGGTGCTCAAGCACTCGAGGGATTTCAACCTGACCCGCGAATGTGTGCTCGGCTCGCGCCTGTCCCCGCAAACCCCGGCCTATGACATTCAACAGGCCTGCGGCACCGGCCTGGAAGCGGCGTTGCTGGTGGCCAACAAGATCGCCCTGGGCCAGATCGAATGCGGGATTGCCGGTGGGGTCGACACCACCTCCGACGCACCGATCGGGGTGAACGAAGGGCTGCGCAGGCTTTTGCTGCAAGCCAACCGCAGTAAGTCCATGGCGGATAAATTAAAAGTCCTGTTACAACTTCGTCCCCATCACCTCAAGCCGGAACTGCCGCGCAACGGCGAACCGCGTACCGGTTTGTCCATGGGCCAGCACTGCGAATTGATGGCGCAGACCTGGCAGATCCCCCGCGCCGAGCAGGACCAGTTGGCCCTGGAAAGCCACCAGAAAATGGCCGCCGCCTATGCCGAGGGCTGGCACAACGATCTGCTCACGCCGTTCCTGGGCCTGACCCGCGACAACAACCTGCGTCCCGACCTGACCCTGGAAAAACTCGCCGCCCTTAAACCCGCCTTCGAACGCAGCGCAAAGGGCACGCTCACTGCCGGCAACTCCACGCCGCTCACCGATGGCGCATCGCTGGTGCTCTTGGGCAGTGAAGCGTGGGCCAGGGAGCGCGGCCTGCCGATCCTCGCGTACCTGCGCGATGGCGAAGCGGCGGCGGTGGACTTCGTCAACGGTGCCGAAGGCCTGCTGATGGCGCCGGTGTATGCGGTACCACGCTTGCTGGCGAGGAACGGTCTGACGCTGCAGGACTTCGATTACTACGAGATCCACGAAGCCTTCGCTGCCCAAGTGTTGTGCACGCTCAAGGCTTGGGAGGATGCGGACTACTGCAAGACGCGCCTGGGACTTGACGCCCCCTTGGGTTCCATCGACCGTAGCCGCTTGAACGTTAAAGGCAGTTCCCTGGCCTCCGGCCATCCGTTTGCCGCCACCGGTGGGCGTATCGTTGCCAATCTGGCCAAGTTGCTGGACGCGGCGGGCAAGGGGCGTGGGCTGATTTCGATCTGCGCTGCGGGCGGTCAGGGTGTTACGGCGATCATCGAGCGCTGAAACTGGCATATTGGATGCATTCTTAAGTGATCAACGGTCGCTAGCCTCTCCCACCGGCGAGCTGATTGCCGTATAACGAGTGCCATACGCGTGTTTGGTAATACAGGACCCACAATAAAAGCTGATGAAGACTCCTAAACGCATTGAACCCCTGATCGAAGACGGTCTGGTCGACGAAGTGCTGCGCCCACTCATGAGTGGTAAAGAAGCAGCTGTTTATGTGGTGCGCTGCGGCAACGAATTGCGTTGCGCCAAGGTTTACAAGGAGGCGAACAAACGAAGTTTTCGTCAAGCGTCCGAATACCAGGAAGGCCGTAAGGTCCGTAACAGCCGGCAGGCCCGGGCCATGGCCAAGGGCTCCAAGTTCGGCAAGAAAGAAACCGAGGATGCCTGGCAGAACGCCGAAGTGGCTGCATTGTTCCGCCTGGCCGGTGCGGGCGTCCGCGTGCCCCAGCCGTTCGACTTCCTTGAAGGCGTGCTGCTGATGGAACTGGTGGCCGACGAGTACGGCGATGCGGCGCCGCGTCTGAACGACGTGGTGCTGGAACCGGACCAGGCGCGCGAATACCACGCCTTCCTGATTTCCCAGATCGTGCTGATGCTGTGTACCGGCCTGGTGCACGGTGACCTGTCCGAGTTCAACGTACTGCTCACGCCCACCGGCCCTGTGATCATCGACCTGCCCCAGGCGGTGGATGCGGCGGGCAACAACCACGCGTTCAGCATGCTGGAGCGGGACGTGGGCAACATGGCTTCCTATTTCGGGCGCTTTGCCCCGGAGTTGAAGAAGACCAAGTACGCCAAGGAAATGTGGGCGCTGTACGAAGCCGGCACGTTGCACCCTGCCAGCGTGTTGACCGGTGAGTTCGACGAGCCGGAAGAACTGGCAGACGTCGGCGGTGTGATCCGCGAGATCGAAGCGGCGCGGTTGGATGAAGAGCGCCGCCAGGCGATTCGCGCGGCGGACGATGCGCCGCCGAGCAAGGTGCCGGACGAACCGCCGCCGCCGCCGTGGATGCAGTGATTTCCAGATAACTGGAAATCACAATGTGGGAGGGGGCTTGCCCCCGATAGCGGTGGATCAGCCGGCTTATCTGTAGCTGACCCACTGCAATCGGGGGCAAGCCCCCTCCCACATTGGATTTGTGCACATTCGGTCAGGCGCAGCAGCTTCCGGACGCCAACTCCTTGAGAATCGGACAATCCGGCCGATGATCGCCCTGGCAGTGCTCCACCAGGTCCTGCAAGGTATCGCGCAGTTGCCCCAGCTCAAGAATCTTCTGGTTCAATGCCTCGATATGCTGGCGCGCCAAGGCTTTTACATCGGCGCTGGCCCGTTGCCGGTCCTGCCACAGGGTCAGTAGCCTGCCGACTTCCTCCAGAGAAAATCCCAGGTCGCGCGAGCGTTTGATAAACGCCAGGGTGTGCAGGTCATCCGCGCCGTACACGCGATAGCCACTGTCGGTGCGGTGGGCTGGCTTCAGCAGGCCGATGGATTCGTAGTAGCGAATCATCTTGGCGCTGAGCCCGGTCTGGCGTGCGGCTTGGCCGATGTTCATGGGCGTCGATCCTCCAGGTCCTTGGGTTTCCAGGTCTTCAACAGTAAGGCATTGCTGACCACGCTGACACTCGACAAGGCCATTGCCGCGCCGGCCAATACCGGGTTGAGCAGGCCGAATGCGGCCAATGGAATGCCGATCAGGTTATACACAAAGGCCCAGAACAGGTTCTGACGGATCTTGGCGTAGGTCTTGCGGCTGATCTCCAGGGCTGCTGGCACCAGGCGCGGGTCGCCGCGCATCAGGGTGATACCGGCCGCGTGCATGGCCACGTCGGTGCCACCGCCCATGGCAATGCCGATATCGGCGGCGGCCAGGGCCGGGGCGTCGTTGATGCCGTCGCCGACCATGGCCACCACGCCGGTTGTCTTCAGCTCAGTGACAGTTGCGGCTTTATCGGCGGGCAGCACTTCGGCGTGTACATCGTCGATACCCAAAGCCTCGGCGACCACGCGCGCGCTGCCGTGATTATCACCGGTGAGCAAATGGCTGCTGATGTGCCGGGCCTTGAGTTGCCGTACCGCTTGCAGCGCGCCGGGCTTGAGCGTATCGCCAAAAGCGAACAGCCCCAGCACTCGCGGTTGGGCGCCTTGCTCGATCAGCCAGGACAACGTGCGGCCTTCGGCTTCCCAGGCCTTGGCCGAGTCCGCCAGGCCCCCCGCGTTCAAGCCGTTTTCTTCGAGCAGGCGGCGATTGCCCAGGGCCAGCGACTGGCCGTCCAGGGTTCCGGCGATGCCGCGTCCGGTCAGGGATTGGCTGGCCGTCACATCGGCAACTGCCAACCCTTGTTCCTTGCACGCATCCAATACGGCTTTGGCCAAAGGGTGTTCACTGCCGCGTTGCAGTGCGCCGGCGTGTTGCAGCAGCCGCGCTTCGTTGCCATCCACGGCGACCAAGTGGGCGATTTTCGGGGCGCCTGAGGTGAGGGTGCCGGTCTTGTCGAAGACCACGGCGCTCACTTCATGGGCGCGCTCCAGGGCCTCGGCGTCCTTGATCAGGATGCCGTGGCGGGCGGCAACGCCGGTGCCGGCCATGATTGCGGTGGGTGTGGCCAGGCCCAAGGCACAGGGGCAGGCGATCACCAGCACAGCCACGGCATTGATGATCGCGGTCTCCAGGGAAGCACCGTACAGCCACCAGCCCACCAGGGTGATCAACGCCAGCACCAGCACGGCCGGGACAAACACTTGGCTGACTTTATCCACCAGCTTCTGGATCGGTGCCTTGGCGGCCTGGGCGTCTTCCACCAGACGGATGATCCGCGCCAGCACGCTTTCGGCGCCGAGGGCCAGGGTGCGTACCAGCAGGCGGCCTTCGCCGTTGATGGCGCCACCGGTGACTTTGTCGCCAGGTTGCTTTGGCACCGGCAGGCTTTCGCCGCTGATCAACGCTTCGTCGGCGTGGCTCTGACCCTCGACCACTTCACCGTCCACCGGGAAGCGTTCGCCGGGTTTCACCAGCACCAGGTCATTGAGCTTGAGGACGCTGATGGCGACGTCTTCTTCGCGGCCATCCAGTACCCGAATCGCTCGCTCCGGGCGCAGGGCTTCCAGGGCGCGGATGGCGCTGGCGGTCTGGCGTTTGGCGCGGCTCTCCAGGTATTTACCCAGTAGCACCAGGGCGATCACCACGGCCGACGCTTCGAAGTACAGGTGCGGCGTCATGCCTGGGTGAGCGGTGAGCCACTCGTAGATACTCAGGCCGTAACCGGCGCTGGTGCCGATGGCGACCAGCAGGTCCATATTGCCGGCACCGGCCCGCACGGCTTTCCAGGCAGCAATATAAAAGCGTGCGCCGAAGATGAATTGGACCGGCGTGGCCAGGGCGAACTGCGCCCAGGCCGGCAGCATCCAGTGCAGGCCGAAGGGCTCCACCAGCATCGGCAATACCAACGGCAGTGCCAGCAGGATCGCCAGCAGCAACGACCAACGCTCGCGGTGCAGGCGCCGGGCCTGATCGGCATCGGTGGTGGTTTCGCTTTGGGGCAGGCTGGCGGTGTAGCCGGCTTTGTCGACGGCGGCAATCAGCACGCCGGGGTCCATCACACCGAGCACTTCGACATGGGCGCGTTCATTGGCCAGGTTGACGCTGACGCTTTGCACCCCCGGCACCTTGCTCAGCGCGCGCTCGACCCGGCCGGCACAGCTGGCGCAGGTCATGCCGCCGATGGGCAGGTCAAAGGTGGTGGATCCATTCATGGGGCAGTCCTCCAGGAGAAGTTGCCCCTAGCATCAACCTTGACCTGTGGGGAAGGTCAAGCGCCTTCAGTATTCCAATGCGGCGGGCTTGAGGTACATGCCGTCCGGGCCCTGGGCAATGCGCAACTTGCGCACATCACCGACCTTGAGCGTGATGTTCTGCGCAGGCGGTGCCAGCAGGCCCGGCAGGCAACCCGGGGATTGGCCCGGCAGTAACTTCAGGCGCAGTGACAGGTTGCCCGCCGGCAGGTTGAACGAGGTGGCCTGCTCCTGGAACAGCCGGCCCGCCAACTGGTCATTCAGGTACAGACCGATTTCGCAGTTGGTCGGCACCTCCAGGCGTTCCCGGGAAATGATCAGCACCGCATAGTCTTCTGCGGCGAATGCTTGGGGCGCGGCGGCCGACAGGCTCATCAGGCCGGCAAGGGCAAAAAACGACCAGCGCATGGCGAATGCTCCGTGGTGTGAATCGAAGATGAGTGAAGCTTGGCCTTTGAAGCGGCCAAATACCAGCCCGGCAGAAACTTCCGGAACTTGACCTTGCCATCGTGGCAAGGTCGAGACTGGGTCCAACCTCATCAAAGGAGTCATGTCATGCAAGTATTCAGCGTTGAAGGAATGACCTGCGGCCATTGCGTTCGAGCGGTGACCCAGGCGGTGCAGAACCAGGACCCGGCGGCCAGCGTGAAGGTCGACCTGGCTGCAAAAGAGGTGGGCGTCGAGAGCCGCTTGTCTGCCGAGCAAGTGATCGAGGCAATCAAAGACGAGGGCTATAGCGCCAAGCTCGCCTGACGCGGACCAATAGTTAGCGAGCTATCGTGTTCAACGCACCCAAGCGCGGCTAGACTATCGGGCTGTCGACTCACTTGGGTGCCCGATGAACCTCCGCATAATTCTGATCCTGGGTGCCTTGAGCGCCTTCGCGCCGCTGGCGATCGATTTTTACCTGCCGGGCTTCCCGGCCATGGCCAAGGCCTTTGCCACCGATGAAAAACACATCCAGCTGACCCTGGCGGTGTATTTCGGCGGCCTGGCCATCGGCCAGTTGATCTACGGTCCATTGGCTGACCGCTTTGGTCGGCGCGGTCCGCTGCTCAGCGGCGTCACCTTGTTCACCTTGGCCTCCTTCGCCTGCGCCTTTGCGCCTTCACTGGAATGGTTGATTGGCGCGCGTTTCGTGCAGGCCCTGGGCGGCTGCGCGGGCATGGTGATTTCCCGTGCCGTGGTCAGCGACAAATGCGACGCGGTGGGGTCGGCCAAAGTCTTTTCCCAACTGATGCTGGTCACTGGCCTGGCGCCGATCCTCGCGCCGCTGGCCGGTGGGTTGATGGTGGGGCTGTGGGGCTGGCAGTCGATTTTCCTGGCGCTGTCGATATTCAGCGTAATGGCGGCCATCGCGGTCGCCGTCGGGTTGCCGGAAACCTTTCCGGCCCATCAGCCGCGCCAGCCGTTGTCCGGCTCGTTGCGTCGCTATGCGGCCTTGTTGTCGGACCGCGTCTACCTCGGGTATGCCCTCACCGGTGGCATTTCGATTGCCGGGATGTTTGCCTACATCGCCGGTTCACCGTTCGTGTTTATCCAACTCTATGGCGTGCCGGCCGAGCATTACGGCTGGCTGTTCGGCTCCAACGCGGCGGGTTTTATCCTCGTGGCGCAGGTCAATGCGCGGCTGCTGTCCAAGCGCGGCCCGGCGTTCCTGCTGTCGCGCAGTGTGTGGGTCTACCTGTTGGCGGCGTTGACGTTGCTGGGTATCGCGGCATTGCGCACCGATGCATTGTGGCCATTGCTGGTGCCGCTGTTTATCTGCATTGCCAGCCTGGGCTGCATTCTGCCTAACACTTCGGCCTGCGCCATGAGCGGGCAGGGTGCACGGGCCGGTAGCGCTTCGGCGTTGCTCGGCTGCATTCAGTTTGGCGTGGCCGCCGGCGCTGCTTCGTTGGTCGGCGTGTTGCACGACGGCACGGCGATGCCGATGGCCATGGTCATCAGCTTGTGCGGTGTACTGGCGGTGACGATTGCGATGTCGACCCAGCGCCTGCAACGCAAACGGGCCTTGCAGGCGCAGGTCTGAAGAGCGGGTCAGCCAGCGGCAGAACGTTGCTGGCTGATGGGGAAACGGTGGGGGGCCTGGATACGGGCTTGCAGGGTGTCGGCAAAGGCGCGGGCCTCGGCCTCGGTGCGGAAGGTGAAGGCGTCCTGGTCGAGACGCACCTGCCATTTATTGCCTGCGGATTTTGCTAACGCTTTTATCAGGATCTTCATTGCTGACTTCCTCACGTAAAAGAATCGTGGCAAAGGCGGCCAATATAAACCCGAATACGCTCACAAATATGACAAGGATCAACTCTCTGACTAGCGGTGTCGTCCATTACTCACATGAATAATGGACGACGCTGACAGCCGTTTTTTCAGAACCCTTCCAGCACGATCTTGCCCTTGGCCTTGCCGCTTTCCAGCAGCGCATGGGCACGGCGCAGGTTGGCCGCATTGATCACGCCGAAGTGTTCGCCCACCGTGGTTTTCAGGGTGCCGGCGTCGATCAGTTCGGCCACGCGGTTGAGCAGGTTGTGCTGCTCGATCATGTCCGGCGTCTCGAACATCGAGCGGGTGTACATGAACTCCCAATGCAACGACAGGCTTTTGCGCTTGAGCTTGCTGACGTCCAGCGCCTTGGGATCGTCGATCAGCGCCAGCTTGCCCTGGGGTTGCAGAGCCTCGACCAGCTGGTCCAGATGATGATCGGTCTGGGTCAGGCTGGCGACGTGGGTCACGTGCGGGTGGCCGGCACTTTTCAGCGCTTCGCTCAAGGGTTGGCTGTGGTCGATCACCAGCTCGGCGCCGAGGTCCCTGGCCCACGCCTGGGTTTCCGGGCGCGAAGCGGTGCCGATCACTTTCAAGGCGGTGAGCTGGCTGGCCAATTGAGTCAGGATCGAGCCCACACCACCGGCGGCACCGACGATCAGCAGGCTCTGGCCTTCATCCTGTTTACCCTCACGCACTTGCAGGCGTTCGAACAGCAGCTCCCAGGCGGTGATCGCCGTCAGTGGCAGCGCGGCGGCTTCGGCAAAGCCCAGGCTTTTCGGCATATGGCCGACGATGCGCTCGTCCACGGTGTGCAGTTCGCTGTTGCCGCCTGGGCGCACCAGGGAACCGGCGTAGAACACCTTGTCACCGGTCTTGAACAGCGTCACGTCGCTGCCGACGGCCTTGACCACACCGGCGACGTCCCAGCCCAGGACCTTGGCGGCGCCGTTTTCCGGGGCGACGTTCTGGCGCACCTTGGTGTCCACCGGGTTGACCGAGATGGCTTTGACTTCCACCAGCAGGTCACGCGGGCCGGCGACGGGCGCTGGCAGCTCGATGTCTTGCAAGGCGTTTGGATCGTTGATCGGCAGTGAGGCGTAGTAGGCAATGGCTTTCATGATGGCTCCAGAAAAAGGGCGATGATCAGGCGAGAAATTTCAGGCGCTTGAGTTCGAAGTGTTCGATTACATCAGCGGCCTGGGTGCGAAAGCTCTGGATATGCGCGCTCTGGTCGTGGTCGGCGAGCGCCGCTTCGTCGCTCCAGCGTTCGAGCATGTAGAAGGTCTCGGGGTGTTGCAGGTCTTGGTGCAGGTCGTATTGTTCGCAACCGGCCTCCAGGCGCGTGGGTTCCAGCAGGCCGCGCAGCAAGGGTTCCAGGGTGGCTTGTTGGCCGGGTTTGGCGATCAGCGTGGCAATGACGTTAAAGGCGGTGGACATAGTCAACTCCAGACACGTGATGAACGGGATGCACAGATGATTGGCTATTTCCCGCGCAGATAAAAGCGGCTAAAACAGCAGTCTGTTTCAATGAAATTTTGATAATGGGCGGGAACACATGCTGCGCTTTGATGATTTGCAGTTGTTTGTACGGGCGGCGGACCTCGGCAGCCTGTCCGCAGCGGCACGGGTGATGGACCTGTCGCCCGCCGTAGCCAGCGCCGCGCTCAAGCGTATCGAACAGCAACTGGACGCGCGCTTGCTGGCGCGTTCCACCCGCAGCTTGCGCCTGACGGCCGAAGGCGAGGGCTTCCTGGAGTATGCCCGTGCTGCGTTGAGTTCACTGGACGAGGGGCGCCGTTTATTGGCCAGCGGCCAGGACCATGTCAGCGGCGTGCTGCAGCTGTCCGCCCCGTCGGATTTCGGGCGTAACCAGTTGCTGCCGTGGCTGGATGAATTTCAGCGTGAGTATCCGCAACTTACCGTGCGTCTGCTGTTGGGTGATCGGATTGCCGACCTGTTTCGCCAGCCGGTGGATATTGCCCTGCGCTATGGTGAGCCCGAGGATTCGAGCCTTATCGCGCTGCCGGTTGCGCCGGAGAATGTTCGCGTGCTGTGTGCCTCCCCCAGCTACCTCGCCCGTTATGGTCAGCCTCGGCACCTGGAGCAATTGGCCCAGCACAATTGCCTGCTCTATATGCTCGGAAGCCGGGTTCATGACCACTGGACGTTCCACGACGGCAAACGTGAAGTGAGCTTGACCGTCACGGGGGACCGCTTCAGTGACGATGCCGACGTGGTCCGTCGTTGGGCGGTGGCGGGTGTGGGGATTGCCTACAAATCCTGGCTGGATGTCAGCACCGATGTGCTCGCGGGCCGCTTGCGCCTGATCCTGCCGGAGCTGCGTGGTGAGCGCACGCCGCTCAATCTGCTGTGTGCCCATCGTGCGCAACTGAGCAAGCCCATCAACCTGTTGCGGGAAATGCTCGTATCTCGCTGTGCGACGTTGACCGCTCAATGGCCGGAGCGATTGAGCGCGACGTAGCGCCTTCCATCAGAGCAGGAAATTTCACTCAGGTCCTGTCCCTATCCGCGCTGTCAGACGCCGTGGAACCGGTGGTTTGCGCCCCTATACTCTGGCTCCCACATCAGTAGAAAAATAAGCCAACAGGGAGTGAAAAGATGGAAGCAGCACCTTGCATCAGTCAGATCGCCAGCTTGCTCGCCGAGCCCAAGCGCACCGCCATGCTGTGGGCCTTGATGGACGGTTCAGCCAAGTCACCGATAGAGTTGGCGACGTTCGCCGGTTTGTCCACGACCTCCGCCCATGCGCACCTGGCGCGACTGACCGCAGGCGGTTTGCTGCGTGTGGAAGCCAGGCGTGGCAAGCGCCTGTTTCGCGTGGCGGCGCCGGATGTCAGTGCAGCCATCGATGCCCTGGCCAGGACCACCATGGCCTGCGCTGCGCGCAGCGCGCCGGATGCTTTGCCGCCGACCCTGATTGCTCCGCCGTCGTTACGTCATGCCCGTTTGTGCCATGGGCACCTTGGTGGCGAGTTGGGGGCGCAGTTGTATCAACATCTGCTGGACGCAGGCTGGATCGAGCGCTACGAACAGCGTCCCGATGTCACGGTGAAGGGCGCCCAGCACTTGGCAAAACTGGGGATTTTTACCCAGGCATTGGCGTCGCCGCTAGTGTGTAACTGCTTTGACTGGAGCCAGCAGCAGCCGCACCTGGGCGGTGCGTTGGGGGCGGGGTTGTTGCAATTGTTTTTGCAGTCGAACTGGATCTGCGTGAGCAATGAGTCCCAGGCCTTGCAGGTCAGTGCCATCGGGCGCAGGGCGATCAGCCGGTTGGCCGTGCCTGAGTGATGGTCCAGGCATTGACTGTGCAGGAGCCGGCAAGCCGGCTCCCACGGGTATTACGGTTTGACCAGTCGCGCATCCAGGCTGTTTTGCGCCAGGCGTCTGGCCTGGTCCTGGGTCATGCCCAGTGAACTGTACAACGCGTGGAAGTTCTCGGTGACATAACCGCCGAAGTACGCCGGGTCATCCGAGTTCACGGTCACCTTCACGCCACGCTCGAGCATGTCGAGGATGTTGTGCTGGGCCATGTCGTCGAACACGCACAGCTTGGTGTTGGACAGCGGGCACACGGTCAGTGGGATCTGCTCGTCGATGATGCGCTGCATCAGGCGCTCGTCTTCGATGGCGCGTACGCCATGGTCGATACGCTGGATTTTCAGCAGGTCGATGGCTTCCCAGATGTACTCCGGCGGGCCTTCTTCACCGGCGTGGGCGACGGTGAGGAAGCCTTCGTGGCGGGCACGGTCGAACACACGCTGGAATTTGCTTGGCGGGTGACCCATTTCAGAGCTGTCCAGGCCCACGGCCACGAACGCGTCGCGGAACGGCAGGGCCTGGTCGAGGGTTTTTTCGGCTTCGGCTTCGCTCAGGTGGCGCAGGAAGCTGAGGATCAAGCCGCTGGTGATCCCCAGTTGCTGCTCGCCATCTTTCAGCGCCGCAGCGATGCCGTTGAGTACCACTTCGAACGGTATGCCACGGTCGGTGTGGGTTTGCGGGTCGAAGAAGGGTTCAGTGTGGATCACGTTCTGCGCTTTGCAGCGCAGCAGATAGGCCCAGGTCAGGTCGTAGAAATCCTGGGAAGTGCGCAGCACGTCGGCGCCCTTGTAATACAGGTCGAGGAATTCCTGCAGGTTGTTGAAGGCGTAGGCCTTGCGCAGGGTTTCGACGTCGTTCCACGGCAGCGCAATCTTGTTGCGCTCGGCCAGGGCGAACAGCAACTCCGGCTCCAGCGAGCCTTCCAGATGCAGGTGCAGTTCAGCCTTGGGCAGGGCGTTGAGCCAATCGTACATTTTCTAAATTCTCATCAGGTGCAATGAAGGCATTCTACAGGCCATGGCTGAAATAATCGGCAAAACCTGACCAGCAGGATTGCTTTCGTTGCATTCACGCAAGGGCGTTGTGAACTAAGGTGTAACGAAACGTTAGCGGCTTGGCGCAGTCTGTACCCCATCAATGACTGATTTGCTGTACTAAAAGGCCCGGAATGCTCACATCCCTCAAGCAAGAAAAATTCATGCTGCTGGCGCTGATTGCCGCCATCGCTGCCTATCCGCTGGAGCACTGGATGCTCCATAGTGGCCAAATCACGGCGCTGCTGGCCGGTGTGGTGCTGATCGGCTTTATCGTGGTGGCGTCGATGCGCGTGGCCCATCACGCCGAGCAGCTCGCGGAAAAAGTCGGCGATCCCTACGGCACCATGATCCTCACCCTCGCCGCCGTGCTGGTGGAAGTGGTGATCCTGGCGATCATGATGAGCAATGAGCCATCGCCCACCCTGGTGCGCGACACCATCTATTCGGCGGTGATGCTCGACATCAACGGGATCCTCGGCCTGGCCGCGCTGATGGGCGGCATCAAGCATGGTGAACAGTCCTACAACGATGACTCGGCACGCACCTACAGCGTGATGATCCTCACCGCCATGGGTGTGTCGATGGTGGTGCCGGAATTTATCCCCGAAGCCGACTGGAAAATCTATTCGGCCTTCACCATTGGCGCGATGGTGGTGTTGTACACCCTGTTCCTGCGTATGCAGGTTGGGCCGCACAGTTACTTCTTCAGCTACAGCTACCCGGAAAAGCGCCGCAAGAAACTGCCGGAAGAACAGGAAGCGCCGGCGGTCAACCTGGCGTTTTCCATTGGCACGCTGGTGTTTGGGGTGATAGTGATCGGTGCACTGGCCGAGGTGATGTCCAAGACCTTGGACCTGGGCCTGGAAGGCACAGGCGCGCCGCCGGTGATCACGGCGATCGTGGTCGCGGCCATTTCGGCGGCACCGGAGATTCTGACCGCGTTGCGGGCGGCGTTGGCGAACCGCATGCAGTCGGTGGTGAATATCGCGCTGGGTGCTTCGCTGTCGACGGTGATCCTGACGGTGCCGGTGATGGAGGCGATGGCGCTCTACACCGGGCAGCCGTTCCAGATGGCGATGACGCCGGTGCAGACCGTGATGGTGTTTATCACGCTGATCGTCAGCGCGATCAACCTCAACGATGGCGAAACCAACGCCATCGAAGGGATGACCCATTTCGTGCTGTTTGCGACCTTTATCATGCTGTCGCTGTTGGGGTTGTAATCAGCCAGCGATCAACTGACGCGCAGCCTGGGTGTGATCGGCGATCAGGCCCTTGAGGTCCAGGCCTTCGACCTTGCCGTCGATCACGCGCCATTTGCCGCCGATCATTACCCGGTCCGCACGGTCGGCGCCGCACAACAGCAACGCCGAAATCGGATCATGGCTACCGGAGAAGCGCAGCTCGTCGAGCTTGAAAAGCGCCAGGTCGGCCTGCTTGCCTACAGCCAACTCACCGATATCCGTACGCCCCAGCAACTGCGCCGAACCTTTGGTCGCCCAACCCAGCACACCTTCCGGGGTGATCTTTTCCGCGCCGTAACGCAGGCGCTGGATGTACAACGCCTGGCGCGCTTCAAGGATCATATTCGACGCGTCGTTGGACGCGGAACCGTCCACGCCCAGGCCGATAGGTGCGCCGGCCGCGAGCAGGTCCAGGGTCGGGCAGATGCCGGACGCCAGGCGCATGTTCGAGCTTGGGCAATGGCAGATGCCGGTGCCGGCAGCGCCCAGGCGCGCGATTTCATCCGGGTTGAAGTGAATGCCATGGGCCAGCCACGTGCGCGGACCGAGCCAGCCGACGCTGTCCAGGTAATCCACGGTACGCAGGCCGAAACGTTGCAGGCAGAAATCCTCCTCGTCGAGGGTTTCCGCCAGGTGGGTGTGCAGGCGCACATCCAGGCGATTGGCCAGTTCAGCGCTGGCTTCCATGATTTCCGGGGTGACGGAAAACGGCGAGCAGGGCGCCAGTGCAATCTGGATCTGCGCGCCGTCGCCACGCTGGTGGTATTCACGGATCAGGCGCTGGCTGTCTTCGAGGATGACCTGGCCCTGTTGCACCGTCTGTTGCGGCGGCAGGCCACCGTCGGCCTCGCCCAGGCTCATGGAACCGCGGGTGAGCATGGCGCGCATGCCCAATTCGCGCACGCTTTGCACTTGCACGTCGATAGCGTTTTCCAGGCCCTCGGGGAACAGGTAGTGGTGGTCTGCCGCCGTGGTGCAGCCCGAGAGCAGCAGTTCGGCCAACGCAACTTTACTGGCCAGTGCGAGTTTTTCCGGGGTGAGCCGTGCCCAGACCGGGTACAGGGTCTTCAACCAGGGAAACAACTGCTGATTGACCACCGGTGCCCAGGCGCGGGTCAGGGTTTGATAGAAGTGATGGTGGGTGTTGATCAGCCCCGGCAGGACCACATGTTCACGGGCATCGAACACCTGTGCGCAGGGCTGCGTGGGTTCTTGGCCCTGGGCCAGCACTTCGGTGATCACACCGTCCTGCAGCACCAGGCCGCCACGGGCGTCGAGGCCGTTGGCCGGGAAAATCGCGAGGGGGTTTTTTAACCAGCTACGGGTCGCAGGCATTGGCCGGCTCCTCTGAATGATGGGTTCAGGTTTGCCAGCTCAGTGTTGCCCTGTCTGCTGATCCAGGGTCGCCCGTGAGGGCGAGGTGGGCAGTCTACGCGCGGATTGTTATCGACGGCAATCGGTCGATAACAATCCCGCACCGCTTACCAGGCGATGGTGTCGCCTTTGTAGTCGATGAAGTGATGGCCGCCTTTGCCGGTGTAGGCGTTCACCTGGTCGACCAGGCCGCGCACGCTGGTGTCGACATCGATATGGGCGTTTTCGCCGCCCATATCAGTCTTCACCCAGCCCGGATGCAGCGACAGTACGGTCAGCTTGTGATCACCCAACTGAGTGATGAAGCTGTTGGTCATGGAGTTGAGTGCCGCCTTGCTGGCTTTGTACAGCGCCAGGTCCGAGCCGTCCGGGATGGTCACGCTGCCCAGCACCGAACTCATGAACGCCAGCACGCCAGTGTCCTTGCGGATCTGCCCGACGAAACGCTGGGCCAGGTTGATCGGCGCTACGGCATTGGTGAAAAACAGTTGGCCGACTTCGGCCAGGGTGGCGTGGCCCGGCTCCTGGTTGGCAGGGCCCTTGACGCCGGCGTTGACGAACAGCAGGTCGAAGGTGCTGGCCTTGAGGCGTTGGCTCAGGGCGATCACGGCTTGCTGATCGTCCATGTCGAGCTTCTCGATCTGTACCGGCCCAACGGCTTTCAGCGCATCGGCCTTGCTCGGGTCACGCACGGTGGCGGTCACCTCCCAGCCGTCCTGAAGCAGTTGCTTGACCAGGCCGAGGCCCAGGCCGCGGGAGGCGCCGATGATCAGTGCGGTTTTTGGCGTAGACATGAAAAGCTTCCTTTAGCGTCGCGGTTCACGGAGTTCAGCGTTGTAGCAGGATACGCCCACGGCTGAGGTCGGCGAGTTGAATTTGCAGGGTGTCGATATGCGCTTGGCCCAAGGCCAGTTGCAGCTCGACGCCATTGGCGGTGAAGGTTTCTTCGACCACCAGCCCACCCAGTTCGGCGACGCGCAGTTTCACCAGGTTCAACTCGGCGAAGCCACAAGCGCAACTCAAGGGGACACGGCTGATCAGTTCGATGCGATCGGCGGCTTGCAGGCATTTGTTCGCTCCACCGCCATAGGCCCGGGCCAGACCGCCGGTGCCCAGCTGGATGCCGCCGTACCAGCGAATCACCAGCACCGCCACCTGATCGAAGCCCTGTGCCTCGATGGCCGCCAGGATCGGCCGCCCGGCGGTGCCGCCGGGTTCGCCATCGTCGTTGCTGCGGTATTGATCGGCCAGTTTCCAGGCCCAGCAGTTGTGCGTGGCGTTCAAGTCGCTGTGTTGCTCGAAAAACGCCTGGGCGTCCTGCGGGCTGGTGATCGGTGCGGCGAGGGTGATAAAGCGGCTTTTGCGTATTTCTTCGCGAAACTCGCAAAGGCCGGTGAGCGTGAAAGGCATAAGTCGCTTCGTTTAATAGGCGGGCTTGATGCCGCAGCCCTTGAGGATGATATGGATCAGGTTAGTGCCGGCGTCTTCCATGTCCTGCTTGGTCAGCTTGGTGCGACCGGTGACGCGGCAGATCTGGGTGGCGAAGTCGGCGTAGTGCTGGGTGCTGCCCCACAGCAGGAAGATCAGGTGCACGGGGTCTATCGGGTCCATCTTGCCAGCGTCGATCCAGGCCTGGAACACGGCTGCCCGGCCGCTGAACCAGGCGCGGTAGTCCTGGCTGAAATATTCGGTGAGGCATTCGCCGCCGCTGATGATCTCCATCGCGAAGATTCGCGAAGCCTGGGGCTGGCGACGCGAGAACTCCATCTTGGTGCGGATGTAGCGGGTGAGCGCCACGGCCGGGTCATCTTCGGCGGTCAGCGTGTTGAAGGTGCTGTCCCACAGCTCGAGGATATTGCTGAGCACCGCGATATACAGGCCCAGCTTGTTGGTGAAGTAGTAATGCAAGTTGGCCTTGGGCAGCCCGGCACTGGCCGCGATGGTGTTCATGCTGGTGCCTTTGTAGCCATGGCGCGCGAACTCGTCTTCAGCCGCCTGCAGAATCGCTTGTTCGTTCTTTTGCCGAATGCGGCTGGCGGGCTTACCGGCGTGGGTGCTGTGGGCAGGAACTTCGAGGCTCATGGAGGTTTCCGTGCTGATCGATTGAGACGACGTGTGCACAGATAACCCACCCTCAAGCCTCAGACAAGTCCTGATGCAATAAAACCGTCAAAGCGGTTCCAGGCTGTCGCTTTCCGGTGCTTTGTTTGCGGCAGCGCTGGGGGCCTTGCTTTCGGGCAGCAACAGGCACAACACGATGGCCGTCAGCCCGCCGCTGGTGATGGCGGAGTCAAACAGGTTCTGCACCAGCGTCGGCATCAGATGCAGCAGGTTCGGTTGGGCGGCGATGCCCAGGCCGACGCCAAACGAAGTGGCGATGATCAGCATGCTGCGCCGGTCCAGCGGTGCCTGGGCGAGGATGCGCACGCCAGCAGCGGCCACACTGCCGAACATCACCAGGGTGGCGCCGCCCAACACCGGCTTGGGGATTTGTTGCAGCACGGCGCCAATCATTGGAAACAGACCGAGACAAAACAGCACCGCGCCGATGTAGAGGCCAACGTAGCGGCTGGCCACGCCGGTGAGTTGGATTACACCATTGTTCTGCGCGAAGGTGGTGTTGGGGAAGGCGCTGAAGGTGGCGGCGATCATGCAGCTCACGCCATCACCGAGTACGCCGCCCTTGAGTCTGCCTATATAAGAAGGGCCGCTGATGGGTTGGCGGGCAATCATGCAGTTGGCGGTGAGGTCACCAACGGTTTCGATGCTGCTGATCAGATAAATAAGCGCGATCGGTAGGAAAGCGCTCCAGTCGAAGTTGAAACCAAAGCGGAACGGGATCGGCAGGCTGACCAGCGGCAGATCTGGCAGGGCTTGAGGCACCAGTTTGCCACTGAACCAGGCGGCCAGGCTGCCGAGGGCGAGGCCGATGATGATGGCCGAGAGGCGCACCCAAGGTGTATTCGAGCGGTTGAGCAGAATGATCGTCAACACCACGAACAGGCCCAGCGCCAGGTTGGTCGGCGCGCCGAAGTCGGCGGCATTGAAGCCGCCGCCGAGGTCGGTGATACCGACTTTGATCAAGCTGATGCCGATCAGGGTGATGACGATTCCGGTGACCAGAGGCGTGATGACTCGGCGCAGCTGCCCGATGAAGCGGCTCAACACAATCTGCACCACGGCGCCGAAAAAGCACACGCCGAAGATCATCGCCATGATGTCTTCCGGGCTGCCGCCGCGTTGTTTTACCAGGAAACCTGCCGACAGCACCGCGCCGAGAAATGCGAAGCTGGTGCCTTGCAGGCAGATCATCCCGGCGCCTATACCGAAGGGCCTGCGCGCCTGGATGAAGGTGCCGACACCGGAGACCATCAGCGCCATGCTGATCAGGTAGGGCAAATGGGCGGTGAGCCCCAGGGCGGAGCCGATGATCAGCGGCGGGGTGATGATGCCGACAAATGCAGCAAGTACATGTTGCAGGGCGGCGAGTAAGGCAGGTCCGGGTTTCGGGCGGTCGTTGAGCCCGTAGATAAGATCGCTGCTGTTGGACGTTTCTGGTGGCATGGCGGGCAAACTCAAGGTCTATGTCCTTGGGTTGTTGCAAAAAGCTGTCCAACTGCTCAGCTTTTAGCTGCGAGGCCGAGTTAGCGGGTTGCCGCGAGACTTTCCAGGAAGCTTTCCAGCACCAAATGGGGGCGCCGGCCTTTGCGCGTGACCGATGCGAGGCTTAAATCGTAAAAACGCGTAGCCGGTTTCAGCGCACGCAGTCGGCCTTGTTGTACCCAAAGGCTCGCGTAGTGGTCGGGCAGGTAACCGATGTAACGGCCGGTGAGGATCAGGAACGCCATGCCTTCGCGGTCGGAGGCGCTGGCCGTGCAGTTGAGCGCCTGGTAATGGGCCTGGATTTCGGCGGGCAGGCGGAAGGTCGGGGCGATGGCGTCCTGAGCGTCAATGCGTGCATCTTCCAGTTGCCTGTTGTCGGCATAGAACAACGGGTGGCCGACCGCGCAGTAGAGCAATGAACGTTCACTGTACAGCGGCTGGTATTCCAACCCCGACAAGGCGCTGGCCTGCGGCACCACGCCCACATGCAAGCGGCCATCGAGCACGCCTTGTTCGACTTCGTTGGGGGCGATCATACGGATCTGGATCTGCACGTCCGGCCCGCGCTCCTTCAGTTGTGCGAGCGCGTGGGTGATGCGCATGTGGGGCAGGGTGACGAGGTTGTCGGTGAGGCCGATGATCAACTCGCCACGCAAGTGCTGGTGCAGGCCGTTGACCTCGGTGCGAAAGCTTTCCAGGGCACTCAGCAGTTGCAGGGCCGACTGGTAGACCTCGCGGCCCTCTTCGGTCAGGGAGAAGCCGGCGCGGCCGCGTTGGCACAGTCTCAATCCGAGGCGTTGCTCCAGGTCGCTCATTTGCTGGCTGATCGCCGAGCGCCCGATGCCCAGCACGGTTTCCGCCGCAGAGAAGCCGCCGCACTCCACCACGCTGCGAAAGATGCGCAGCAGGCGGATGTCGAAGTCGCTGACTTGGGCCAAGGGGTCGGGTCGACGGCTGCTCATAGTTTAGTGAAGGCCTGACTGAAGGTTAGAAGAGTTGGATTTCACCGACTTTATCGCCGTGGCAATTTAGCTGCAACAACGCTTTTTCAATCCCGACGCTGCCTTTTGCCCTGCGAGGTTTTGCTGATGAACATGCCCGAAAATGCCCCATCGTCCCTGGCCAGCCAATTGAAGCTGGACGCGCACTGGATGCCATACACCGCCAACCGAAACTTCCAGCGTGACCCGCGCCTGATCGTGGCCGCCGAAGGGAGCTGGTTGACCGATGACAAGGGCCGCAAGGTGTATGACTCGTTGTCGGGCCTGTGGACCTGTGGTGCCGGGCATACGCGCAAGGAAATCCAGGAAGCGGTCGCCAAGCAGCTGGGCACGTTGGACTACTCGCCGGGCTTCCAGTACGGTCATCCATTGTCCTTCCAGTTGGCGGAAAAGATTACCGACCTGACCCCAGGCAACCTGAACCATGTGTTCTTCACTGACTCTGGCTCCGAGTGTGCCGATACGGCGGTTAAGATGGTGCGTGCGTACTGGCGCCTGAAGGGCCAGGCCACCAAGACCAAGATGATCGGTCGCGCCCGTGGTTATCACGGTGTGAACATTGCCGGTACCAGCCTGGGGGGCGTCAACGGCAACCGTAAGCTGTTTGGCCAGGGCTTGATGGACGTTGACCATTTGCCGCATACCTTGCTGGCAAGCAATGCCTTCTCCCGTGGCATGCCGGAGCAGGGCGGTATCGCGCTGGCAGACGAACTGCTCAAGCTGATCGAATTGCACGACGCGTCTAACATCGCAGCAGTGTTTGTCGAACCTATGGCCGGCTCCGCTGGCGTGCTGGTGCCGCCACAGGGTTATCTCAAGCGTCTGCGTGAGATCTGTGACCAGCACAATATCCTGCTGGTGTTCGATGAAGTGATCACCGGTTTCGGCCGTACCGGCTCGATGTTCGGTGCCGACAGCTTCGGCGTGACCCCGGACCTGATGTGCATCGCCAAGCAAGTCACCAACGGCGCGATCCCGATGGGCGCAGTGATTGCCAGCAGCGAGATCTACCAGACCTTCATGAACCAGGCGACGCCGGAGTACGCGGTGGAATTCCCCCACGGCTACACCTACTCGGCGCACCCGGTGGCCTGCGCGGCGGGCCTGGCGGCATTGGACCTGTTGCAGAAGGAAAACCTGGTGCAGAGCGTCGCTGAAGTCGCCCCGCACTTTGAGAATGCGCTGCATGGCTTGAAGGGCAGCAAGAACGTGATCGATATTCGCAACTACGGCCTGGCCGGCGCGATCCAGATTGCCCCGCGTGATGGTGATGCCATCGTGCGTCCATTCGAGGCCGGCATGGCTTTGTGGAAAGCGGGTTTCTACGTGCGCTTTGGCGGTGACACCCTGCAGTTCGGGCCAACCTTCAACAGCAAGCCGCAGGACCTGGATCGCCTGTTCGATGCGGTCGGCGAAGTGCTGAACAAGATCGACTGATTTCTCCTTCTATATAGAACAACTTTTCAGGAGCCCCGCATGAGCCTTATCCAGCATTTGATCAACGGTGAGTTGGTCAGTGATTCCGGCCGTAGTGCCGACGTGTACAACCCGTCGACCGGCCAAGTGATTCATCAAGTGCCGTTGGCCAGCCGTGAAACCATCCAGCAGGCGATCGACGCAGCCAAGGCGGCGTTCCCGGCCTGGCGTAATACTCCGCCGGCCAAGCGTGCCCAGGTGATGTTTCGTTTCAAGCAATTGCTGGAACAGAACGAAGCGCGCATTTCGCAACTGATCAGCGAAGAGCATGGCAAGACGCTGGAAGATGCCGCCGGTGAGTTGAAGCGTGGCATCGAGAACGTTGAGTACGCGTGTTCGGCACCAGAGATTCTGAAGGGCGAGTACAGCCGTAATGTAGGACCAAATATTGATGCATGGTCGGATTTCCAGCCGCTGGGCGTAGTGGCCGGTATTACCCCGTTCAACTTCCCGGCAATGGTGCCGCTGTGGATGTATCCGCTGGCGATCGTCTGCGGTAACTGTTTCATCCTGAAACCATCGGAGCGTGATCCGAGCTCGACATTGCTGATTACACAACTGTTGCAGGAAGCCGGGCTGCCCAAAGGCGTGCTCAGCGTGGTGCACGGTGACAAGGGCGCGGTGGACGCGCTGATCGAGGCGCCGGAAGTGAAGGCGCTTAGCTTCGTGGGCTCGACGCCGATTGCCGAATACATCTACTCCGAGGCAACCAAGCGTGGCAAGCGCGTACAGGCATTGGGTGGGGCGAAGAACCACGCGGTGCTGATGCCGGATGCGGATCTGGATAACGCCGTCAGCGCTCTGATGGGTGCAGCATACGGTTCCTGCGGTGAGCGTTGCATGGCGATCTCGGTGGCGGTGTGCGTGGGCGACCAAGTGGCGGATGCGTTGATCGCCAAGCTGGTGCCGCAGGTCAAGGCACTGAAGATCGGGGCGGGGACGTCTTGTGGCCTGGATATGGGGCCGCTGGTGACTGGCCAGGCGCGGGATAAGGTCAGTGGCTATATAGAAGACGGTGTTTCTTCGGGTGCCAGGTTGGTGGTTGATGGGCGCGGACTGAGTGTTGCGGGCCATGAAGAAGGTTTCTTCCTGGGCGGTAGTCTGTTTGATCATGTGACGCCTGAAATGCGTATCTACAAAGAAGAGATCTTTGGGCCGGTGTTGTGTGTTGTGCGGGTGGATAGCCTGGAAGCGGCCATGCAACTGATCAACGACCATGAATACGGTAACGGTACGTGTATCTTCACCCGTGACGGTGAAGCGGCGCGTCTGTTCTGTGACGAGATTGAAGTGGGTATGGTGGGGGTGAATGTTCCATTGCCTGTGCCGGTGGCGTATCACAGTTTTGGTGGCTGGAAGCGTTCGCTGTTTGGCGATCTGCATGCCTACGGGCCGGATGGGGTGCGTTTCTATACTCGTCGCAAGGCGATTACCCAGCGTTGGCCGCAGCGGGCCAGTCATGAAGCCTCGCAATTTGCTTTCCCTAGTTTGTAAGTAGTGCAGAAAGCCGGCCCCTCGGGGCCGGCTTTTGCGTTTCTGGGAGTTTTTTGACCTGTGTGACAGAAATATGAAAAAAGGTGTTGACGGCAGATTCTGGAAGTCTATAATTCGCCCCACTTCCGGCGCAGTCGAAACGGAAAACTCCTTGGTAAACAAAGAGTTACGCAGAATTCG
>NZ_FOWT01000015.1:0-12054 GCF_900115535.1 Pseudomonas sp. NFPP28
TCGGTGGTCGCCGGTGAACACGAACCTTTACTGAACGGCAAGCGTGTATGGTTCCGCGACTTGAGCCTGATGAACCACCGCCTCACGGGCGTTGTGGTGTTTCTCTTCAGTACGTCCCAGATCCGCGATGAGAGCGAGTTGCTGCTGTACATCCCCAACGAGCCGCAGTCGCCGCTCAAGCGCTATTCCCTGGGGGAACTCGCGCCGCTGTTCAAGCAACGCTTCACCACCCCGGACACCCCGCCCGCCGAGCGCGAAGGCCCCACCGCTTATCAGCGGTTCTTCAGCCAGTTCGTCAACTACGCCGACCGCGCGGACTATTTCAGCCAGTTCACCGAGAACGCCCCAGAGACCACCTTCGCCCAGGAGCTGGCCCCCTTTGCGCCTCTGCTGGATCAGTTGCGCGGAGGATTCGACCCCTTTTACGTCTTCAATAAAATCAACAACCCGCCACCGCCCTCCACGCCCAGGCAGGTGCCCAACCAAGACCCCTTCCTGAACCCGATCGTCACGCCGCCGGTGCACACCGGCCTTTTCTGGCCGGACGACTTCGACCTGTGGAACTACCTCTACGAGCAACACCGCGCCAAGCTGTATGCCGACGCCCGCGCCCACGCCGTGCCCACCGCAGACGTGGATGCCAGGGTGCGCTCGCGCAAACTGGCGGCGCTGCTCAATATCGGCATGCTGCTGTTGACCGGCGTGTCGATGTTCGTACCCGGGCTGGGCGAGGTCATGATGGGGGTGATGGCCAGCCAACTGCTGTATGAAGCCTTCGAAGGCGTGGTGGAGTGGGAGGAAGGCGATCGCAAGGCAGCCAAGGCCCACTGGTTGGATGTGGTACAGAACGTGGTGCTGCTGGCCGCCATGGTGGGCGCAGGCAAAGGCCTGGCCAAACTGACGGCGGTACCGGCCGAACCGGTGGTCGAGGGGTTGCAACCCGTCACCCTGCCCAATGGAAAAACCCGCTTGTGGAAACCCGACCTGAAACCCTATGAAACGCCGGTCAAGCTGCCAGCCGATGCCCGGCCCGATGCGCATGGCCTGTACACACACGAAGGGCAGACGTACCTGACGCTGGAGGACCGGCAGTATCAGGTAACCAAAGACCCGGACACCGCCGCGTATCGCATCCAGCACCCGTCCCGACCCGAGGCCTACTCACCCGAGCTGACCCACAACCACGAAGGCGCCTGGCTCCACGAGGGCGAAAACCCGCAGGCCTGGGACGACGCTACCGCACTCAGGCGCCTGGGCCATACCACCGAAGGCCTGGAGACTGAACAGTTGCTCAAGGCACAAGAGGCCAGCGGCGTTTCCGCCAACGCCTTGCGCGAAGCCCACTTTAATGGCGAAGCCCCCCCCCTGCTGCTGGCCGATTCGTTGCAGCGCTTTAAACTCAACCAGGACGTCAGCGCATTCATCCAGCAACTCAAAAGCGCCGACCCCGCCGTCTACAGCCAGGCTGACCTGGGCCTGCAACTGGACCTGATGAAGCGTCGCGGCCTGCTGTCCAGCACCCCGCCGCTACGGGTTGTGGATCCCCAGGGCAAAGTCCTGTGGGAGGATATACCCCATCCTTCATCGCCGTTCAGGCGTGCGGTTTATCTCACGGAGCAACATTTGGCCCGTGGCGAGGGATTGCGTGAGGTGCTGTACACGCTGCAGGACACCGACCCACAGCTGCTCGACATCCCGGGCCAGCCCCAGGACACGCTCGACACTCGGGCCACCGGGCTGCGCCAGGCATTGGGTGAATTCGTCGAGAGCATCAAGCCGTCGTATCTGGAAGAGCGCTATCAGACACTCACAGCCAGCAACGATCCCGACATACAGCGCGTACAGCAGGCTTTCCCCAAACTGCCGACGCGCATCGCGGGGCAATTGCTCAAAGAGCTGAGTACCGAGGACGTGACCACGTTACGCGACACCGGGCGCCTGCCGGATACGGTGGCTGGACTGGCACGCTGGGCCGAGCAGGAAACCCGCGTGTCTCGGGCCTATGAAAACTTGCACCTGAATACGCCGTCCGAGCTCGACAGCCAACGCCTGGTCCTGCGCACCCTGGAGACCTTGCCGGGCTGGCAACGGGGCACCCGCGTGGAGTTACGCCTGCACTCACCCGACGGCCCATTGCTCGACGCGATCGGCGAGGCCGGCAGCACGCCAGGCAAGGCGTTGGTCCAACTGGAAAACGGGCAATTCAAAGGGCCGGATTCGACGGATATGTACCAGGCCATACTGGACACACTGTCAGCCGGTGAACGTCAGGACCTGAAGCTGTTCGACGCCCACCAACTGCGCGATGCCATCGCGGCCAAGCCCTTGCCCCGCGACACCTTGCGCACCCTGCTGTTGGAGCATCCGGTGCGCAAACCCACTTACGACGCCACCCTGCGCTTGCTGGGGGGCGGGCGCGGCTACGACATGCTCAGGGCGCAGTTCAACAGCCCGGCACAGCGGGTGCGCAGGCTTTACCCGTCTTTCAGCGATGCAGAAGTCACCGCCTTCATCGAGTCACTGGGCAGCGATACAAGCCGCCAGCTGGCCCTGAGGGAAGCCGAGTACAGCCAGCTCAAAGCCGACTTGAAGCAGTGGGTCAAAACCAACATCCCACGTGTGGCTTCCAGCGACTATGAACGAACGGGCGGGTACAGCGCGGTGGTTGCCAAGGATATCAAGCGCTGCTGGCGCCGTGAGACAGGCACCTCGCTGAAAATCGTCAGCGGCATGCCCCTGGACCTGCCCGCGCTGACGGCAGACTTCAGCCATGTCACCGAGCTTGAACTGTTAACCCGACGCTGGTCGAGCAATGCTCAAACCTTTCTGGGCAACTTCACCCAACTCAAAAAGCTGAGGCTGGAAAACTGCGACCTCAAAGCACTGCCCGAAGGGCTCGAGGCAATGCCCCGCCTCACCCATCTGGAGCTGAATGCGAACAATCTGGTGCTGACCCCGCAAAGCGCCGCCCGTCTGAGCGCTTTGCGACAGTTGGAAACCCTCGATCTTTCGGGGAACCGCCTGGGTACGTGCCCGGATTTCAGCTTCATGTACAGCCTCAGACGACTGAATCTGTCCTTTACCGGGCTTGATCAATGGCCGGTGGGCCTACGGGACAAAACCAGCCTGACCTCTCTCGACCTGAGCCACAACCAGCTTCGCGAAGTTCCCGCGGTACTGCTCGAGCCGCCGCCCGAGCAATTGGAGGCCATCGCCAAGATCAACAGCGTCACCTTGCTCGACGACAACCCGCTTCCCGACGCCTATCGCGAACGCTTCGACGCCTACTGGAGGCGCCTGAGCCAACAACGTCCGGACCTGATCAGGAACACTGACGCCTTCGATATGCGCAACCCGCTGCTTGAACGTGCGCGCACGCTGTACCCGAACCGCAGCCGCCTGGAGAACCGGCGGTTTATCTGGGGGCTGGGGAACGGCGCCGAAGCAGAGTTGCTACGCCTTGAGCAAGAATTCCAGGGGCTCAATAGGCAACTCGATACCTGGGCCTCAGCAGGCGGCAACCTGAACAGCCGCACCGGCAGCGGGTATGTGCGCACCCATCAGCGTTTGTTGAATGCCCTGGCTCAAGATGATCGCTACCTGGCCAAGGAACGCATCGTCCAATGCTGGCGCAAGGAAACGCCGATGCAACATGCTCACGATGGCACCCCCATCGGCCTGGAACTGGACCTCAGCGGCCTGAACCTGCAGAGCCTGCCGGAACTGGATGCGGACTTCAGCCACGTTGGCTCGCTCAAATTGACCAACATGCAGTTGAGCACCAGCCCCGAGCAGTTCCTGCTGCGCCATCGCGGGGTGCGCTGGCTGGACCTGTCGCAAAACCAATTGCGCGAGCTGCCGACAGCCCTTGATGAGATGAACGGGCTGACCCGTCTGTTTTTGCACGAAAACCAGATTCAGCTCACTACGCAAACTGCGCAAGTGCTGGCCCAACGTACAACACTCAGGCTGTTGAGCCTGGGCAACAACCCCTTGCGCATCGCTCCGGATTTCAGCGCTATTACCGACTTACGGGTGCTGGTAATGCAGAATTGCCAACTGGAGAGTTTCCCTGGCGGGCTCGGCGCACAACCGTTACTGACAAAGGTCGAGTTGGCGAGCAACCGCATCACCAGCCTTCCCGACTCGCTCATCAACCCTACGGATGAACAACTGGCGCAGTCCGTCCGGCTCACCCGGGTGACCGGCCTCAGTAACAACCCGCTGACCGAGGCGGTGCGCCAACAGGTGGATGTCTACCAGACGCGGCTTGAGCTGGCGGGCCACAGCTCGCTTGCACAGCCCAACCGGATGGTTACCTCAATAGTGGAACAGAGGCTGCCACTGATGGTGCAAGTTCCCGACCTGGTACAGGCAAAACGCTGGGTAAGGGACCTGTCCCAACAGGAACTAGCGAAACGCCACAACCAATGGTGGCAACTGCGAGAGCTACCCCACAGTGACGGTTTCTTCGCGATGCTCAATGGCCTGGAGGAACTGCCCGAAGGCCATGCAGACTTGCAGGCCCGAGTCTGGGCGGTGATCGACGCCATGACGCAAAACACTGCCGAATCCGAAGCGCTGCGGGCACAGGTATTTGAATGGGCGGGCCGGCCCACCTGCTGTGACCGCGCCGGGTTGTCGTTCAGCAACGTGGAGGTCATGACCATGGTGCACAACGCCAAGTTGATGGCCGGCGATGTGAATCAGGGGGCTACCCTGATCAAGCTGTCCAGGGGGTTGTTCCGCCTCGACGAAGTGGAAAAAGCCGCGCTGAACGATATCGCCCGGCGTACCCAAGCAATCAATGACAACCCCGCCTTGTCGGCCGAGGAGAAAACCCTACAGATCAACCGGCTGGAAGAAGTTGAAATCCGCCTGGCCTACCGTTTTGGGCTCAAGGACGCCGACCAGCTCGACTTGCCGGGCCAACCACAGACGGCGCGATACACCGGCGGCAAAGTTAAACCAGAGGTCTTGCAAGACACCCGCGACAAAATTCTCGCACTGAACAATTCACCGGCTGAATTCCAGGCGTTGGTCGCCAGGGATTTCTGGCAGGAGTACCTGACTCAGAAATACCAGGCGCAGTTCGAAGCGCAGAGCCAGCCGTTCCATCAAAGCCTGGGGGCCTTGTACGACCAGCGCAGCGAGGGGCGGTTGACCGAGAAGGTCTACGACCAACAGGCCAAGGACTTGCAAGCCCAGCTTGCCATCCAGGAAGCCAACCTGATCGAGACCCTGACACGCACAGAGTTGCGAGCCAATCCGATCACCTGACCGCCCGGTGCCAGGGCTGCACGCTCTGGCATCGCTTGACCTATCTACCCCGGCAAACGCCAACAGGCATGGTCTGCTGCGCACTTCATCATTGCAGGAGTGCACCCATGCCCATTTTATCCACGGCGGATCAGACACCGCCCCCCGTGTCAGACAGCCAGCACCACGCCTTGCTCGAAAACGCTGTACCCGATTGGCTGAAAAAGGCCACCGCGTCACAAAGGGATGCGCTCAAAACCGCCTCCACGGAATTGCCCGATTGGTATCAGCGCGCCCCGGCGGCCCGACGCAGCGCCTTTGAAACCAGCATCGCCAGCCAATTCGCCGCACAGAGCCAATTGGACACTACCTTGTCCAGGCTGCAAGACCTCGACACTTTCGCCCGGCCCCTGTTGGTCAACGCCTTGAAAGATCGGTTCAACGTCGAACTGGATGTCGACAAGACCTTCATCCGGCTACGAAAAACCGTGTCTATCAGCGAGTACTACATTCCCGCCGGTTGGTTCGAAGCACTCAAGCTGCCGCTGCTGCAAGCGGCTTTGCACAACTTCGAAGCGTCGGAATGTGAAGCCGGCGCGTTTCATTCGTCTTCGGGGTTCGTGGTCCTGGCGGCGAGCGGCGACTGCTATAACCCCATCACCACGACCTTGACCGTGGAGCAATTCACCGGGCTGTGTCGTTCGCTGGATATCGGCGCGAAATACCAGGCTTACCTCAAGGGTTTCCTGGAGCCCGATAACGCGGTGGCGCAGGCCGTCCTGCAGGAACGCTTCACTGCCGCGCACAAGTGCGCCCTGCGCGCGGCGGCTGAGCAGGCCCTCTTGAAAAATGACATCACCGAGGCCGACTACCGCATGGTCTTGTCGGTGATCGCCGGAGAAAAGGAGCCGGTGCTCAACGGCAAGCGCATCTGGTTGCGCGACCTGAGCCTGGCACAACATCGACTCACCGGTGTGGTGGTGTTCCTGGTCAGTGGCGAACTTCATAACGGGAGCGAGTTGCTGCTGTACGTTCCCGGCGATCCGCAGGCCCCGCTCAAGCGCTATACCCTGGGCCAGCTAAAGCCCCTGTTCAAGCAACGGTTCACCACCCCTGACACACCGCCGTCAGCGCAGGATGGGCCAACCGTCTACCAGCGCTTCTTCAGCCAGTTCGTCGACTATGCGGAGCGCGCGGACTATTTCAGCCAGTTCACCCAGAACGCCCCGGACACCACCATCCTCCAGGACCTCGCGCCCTATCAGGCCCTGATCGATCAAATACGCCGGGGGATCGACCCGTTCTACATGTTCAGCACGGTCCACCCAATGCCACCGCCTGCGCCGCCCCGGCAAGTGCCCAATCCGGACCCTTACCTGGACCCGGTGATTACGTCGCCGGCACACGGTGGATGGTTCTGGGGTGAGAACCTCGACCTGTGGACCTACCTCTACGAACAATATCGCGCCAGACTCTACGCCGACGCCCGCGCACACGCGGTGCCCACCGCCGACGTGGACGCAGGCGTACGCTCACGCAAGCTGGCCCAGCTGCTCAATATCGGCATGCTGCTGTTTACAGGCGTGTCAATGTTCATACCGGCACTGGGGGAAGCCATGATGGCGGTGATGAGTACCCAGCTGTTGCTGGACACCTTCGAAGGGGTCAGGGAATGGTCGGAAGGTGATCGCAAAGCGGCCAAGGCACACCTGATTGATGTGGCGCAAAACCTGGTGATGCTGGCGGCCATGGTGGGGGCGGGAAGAGGCTTTGCCAAATTGATCCCGGTGCCTGCCGAGCCGGTCGTCGAAGCGACGTTGCCGGTGATGTCCACCGATGGCAAGACCCGCCTGTGGAAACCCGACCTGGCCCCTTACCGGGCGGGGGTCAATCTGGCACCGGATGCCCAACCGGATGCACAGGGGCTGTACCGCCACGAGGGGCAAACGATTCTGCCGCTGGAAGGCCACCCCTACCGGGTAACGCATGACGCGCAAAACGCCGAATACCGCATTGCGCACCCCACACGCCCAGAGGCGTACTCACCCAGGCTCACGCAAAACCACGAAGGAGCATGGCGTCACGAGGGCGAGCATCCCCTGGACTGGGACGACACTACGGCGCTCAGGCGCCTGGGCCATACCACCGCGCCGCTGGACACCGAGCAATTGCTCAACGCCCAACACGCCAGTGGCGTCACCGCCGATGCCTTGCGCGAAACCCATATGAACAGCGACACCACGCCGCTGCTGCTGGCCGATTCGTTGCAGCGCTTCAAAATCCACCAGCAGGTCAGTACATTCATCCAGCAGCTCAAAAGCACTGACCCCTTCGTGTTTCCCAAGGCTGACCTGGGGGCTCAACTGGACCTGATGAAGCGTCGCGGCCTGCTGTCCAGCCCCCCGCCGCTGCGGGTGATCGACACCGAGGGTCGCGTGCTCTGGGATGACGCGCCCTCACTGCCGTCCCAGCGCAGGCGCATAGTCCGGCTCACGGAGCAGCAGTTGGAGCGCGGCGAAGGCTTGCGCGAGGTGCTGGGTACCCTGCAAGGCACCGACCCCGACCTGGTCGACATACCAGGCTCGCCCCAGGACACTCTGCCCATGCGGGCCGCCAAGCTGCGCCGGCAACTGGGTGAGTTTGTCGAATCGATCAAGCCCTCGTATGTGCAGGAACGTTACCGCCAACTGACGGCCAGCACCGACGCCGATGTGCAGCGTGTGCAGGACGCCTTTCCCACCTTGCCGACGCGCATCGCCGAGCAACTGCTCAGCGAACTCAGTGCCCAGCAATTAGAGGCCTTTCGCGCCAGCGCGCGCCTGCCGGACACGCTCGCCGAGCTGGCGCAGTGGGCCGAACAGGAAACCCGGGTATCCCGGGCCTATGAAAACCTGCACCTGAACACACCGTTCGACCTCGATAGCCAGCGCCTGGCCCTGCGCACCCTGGAAACCCTGCCAGGCTGGCGCCGCGGGACCCGCGTGGAGTTGCGCCAGCGTATGCCTGGGGATGCCGAGGACCTGTTGCTCGATGCCATCGGCGAGGTGGACAGCACGCCGGTTAAAACCCTGGTGCAGCTCAGTGACGGGCAGTTCGAAGGCAACCCTTCCACGGATGTGTACGACGCCATTGTCAACGCGTTGTCACCCGGCGAGCGTATCGACATGAAGCTGGCCGACGCCGCGCAATTGCGCGCCGCCATCCAGTCCCAGCCCTTGCCCCGCGAAGCGTTGCGTGCATTGTTGCTGGAACACCCGGTGCGTAAACCTGCCTACGACCCCACGATGCGCCTGCTCGGTGGAGGGCGCGGCTTCGAGAAACTCAAGGCCCGGCTCAGCAGCTCAGCCCAGCGGGTACGCAAGCTCTATCCGTCTTTCAGCGACGCGCAAGTCGACACCTTCATTGAGTCAATGGGCAGTGATGTACGGTCAAAACTGACCCGGCGCGAAGCCGAATACCGCCAGCTCGAAGACGACCTGAACACCTGGGTCGAGGCCAACAAGCCGCGTACGGCGGGCTCCCAGTTCGACCGCGCCGGCGGCTATGCCGGCACGGTCGCCAGGGACATCAAGCGTTGCTGGCGCCGGGAGTCCGGCACTGCGCTTAAATTCATCAGCGGCATGCCGTTGGACCTGCCCGCGCTCACGGCAGATTTCAGCCATGTGACCGAACTGGAACTGCACACCCGTCAATGGAGCGCCAACGCTCAAACCTTCTTGAACAATTTCACCCAGGTTGAAAAGCTGAGCCTGGTCAATTGCGAACTCACGACAATCCCCGAAGGGCTTGATCGGATGCCCCGGCTGACCCAGTTGCGCCTGAGCCAGAACAAGATCGTCCTGACCCCGGACAGCGCCGCGCAACTCAGCGCGCTGCACCCGTTGGAAAGCCTGGAGCTCTCGGGAAACCGCCTGGGTCGCACTCCGGACGTCAGCGCCATGCACGGGTTGAAAAGACTGGACCTGTCCTATACCGGAATCGAGCAGTGGCCGACCGGCCTGCAGGACAAAACCGGCCTGGAATTTCTCAACCTGCGCGGCAACCGCCTGCGCGAAGTGCCCGACCTGTATCTCGACCCACCTCCCGAACAGTTGGAGGCGATTGCCGGGATCAACAATGTCACCTTCCTGAAAGGCAACCCGCTCCCCGACACCTACCGTTCGCGTTTCGACGCTTACTGGCGGCGCCTGGGAGATCAGCGTCCGGATTTGATCAAGACCCATGATGTTTTTGACATCAGCAACCCGCCGCTTGAACGCGCGCGTGCGTTGTACCCGAATCGCAACGCGCTGGAGACCCGGCAGTTTATCTGGGGCCTGGGGGAAGGCCTGGAAGCAGAGTTGCAACGCCTGGAACGGGAGTTCGCCCAGCTCAACACGCAGCTCAATACCTGGGCTTCCGCTGGCGGCAATGTCAACAACCGCACCGGCACCGGTTACGTTCGCACCGAGCAGCGTGCGCTGAATGCTCTGGGTCGAGATGATCGTTACCTCGCCAAGAATCGGATCATCGCCTGTTGGCGCAAGGAAACGCCGGCCAAACTGGCCTTCGATGGCACCCCCATCGGCCTGGAACTGGACCTCAGCGGCCTCAACCTGCAGAGCCTGCCGGAGCTGGATGCGGACTTCAGCCACGTCGGCTCGCTCAAATTGAACAACATGCAGTTGAGCACCAGCCCCGAGCAATTCCTGCTGCGTCATCGCGGGGTACGCTGGCTGGATATATCGCAGAACCAACTGCGCGAGCTGCCGGCGGCGCTCAATGAGATGAACGGGTTGACACGCTTGTGGCTGCACGGCAACCAGATCCAGCTCAGCGCGCACACCGCTCAGGTGCTGGCCCAGCGGTCAACGCTTCGCCTGTTGACCCTGGCCTACAACCCCTTGCGCGTCGCTCCGGACTTCAGTGCCATCACCGACATGCGTACGTTGAACATGCGCAATTGCGAACTTGAGAGCTTCCCGACCGGGCTTGGTGCACAACCGTCGCTGGTACAGATCAATCTGGCGGGCAACCGCATCTCCAGCCTCCCCGAGGCCCTCATCAATCCACCTGACGAACAACTGGCGCAGTCCTCCAGGCTCACTCACCTCATCGAGTTCACGGGCAACCCGCTGACCGAGGCGGCGCGAGAGCAGCTGAACCACTACCGGGCGCGGCTTGAACAGGCGGGCCTGAGCTCGGTCGACCACCCCGACAACCTGGTCTCCTCGGCACTGCGGCTCTTGCCGCCGCCACGCCCCCAAGCCATCGATCAGGCGCAGGCGCGGCGCTGGATGCAAGCAATGTCCCCCACGCAGATCAGCACCCGCATGGCCCAGTGGGAGCAACTGCGCGCACAGCCAGGCAGTGACGGCTTCTTCGCCATGCTCAAGGACATGCGAGAGGCCACCGCCGGCCATGCAGACCTGCAAGCCCGGGTGTGGGCGGTGATCGATGCCATCACGCCAAACACCGTGGAATCCGCGGCGCTGCGCGAGCAGATGTTCGAGTGGGCCGGACGTCCGACCTGCTGCGACCGCGCCGGGCTGTCGTTCAGTAACGTGGAGGTCATGACCATGGTGCACAACGCCAAGGCACTGGCCAGCGATGTGAGTCAGGGCGCCGCGTTGATCAAACTGTCCAGGGGGTTGTTCCGCCTCGATGAGGTGGAAAAGGCCGCGCTCCAGGACATCGCCCGGCGCACCCAGGCGATCAATGACAACCCCGCTTTGTCGGCGGTCGAAAAAGCTCAGCGGATCGCCCTGCTCGAAGAGGTCGAGATCAGGCTGGCCTATCGCTTTGAGCTCAAGGACCCGGACCAGCTGGATTTGCCGGGACAACCGCAGACAGCGATCTTTACCCGCGGTAGGGTCAGCGCAGAGGCCCTGAAAAAGACCCGCGAGGACATCCTCAAGCTGAACGATTCGCCGGCCGAGTTCCAGGCCCTGGTCTCCCGGGATTTCTGGCAGGAGTACCTGACCCACAAGTACCGGGCTCGGTTCGAAGCGCAGAGCGAACCTTTCCACACCAGCCTGGAGGCCCTGCACCGCCAACACGCCGAGGGCCGGTTGTCCCAGGCCAACTACGAGCACCAGGCAAAGGACCTGCAGGCCCAACTGGCGATCGAGGAAGCCAGCCTGATGGAGACCCTGACACGCACAGAGTTGCAAGCCAACCCCGTCACCTGACTCACCGGGCGCCGGGGTTCGCACCCTGGCGCTGTTTTATCTACCCCAGGCGCCGCCCACTGACGTGATCTGCTGTCTGCTCCCACTACCTCAGGAGAGACCGCATGACGGTTCAACCTTCGCCCGTCGAAGCCACTACCCCCGTGTCGAAAAGCGTGCACGATACGTTCCTCAAGAATGCCGTGCCCGATTGGCTGAAAAAAGCCACGCCGCAACAGTTAGATGCACTCAAGACCGCGCCCGACGCAATGCCAGACTGGTACCAGCACGCCTCTGCGGCGCAACGCCAGTCGCTTATGGACTGCATCACCGCCGGCTTCACGGCCCAGAGCACGCTGGACAACGCCATGTCCCAGTTGCAGGACATCGACACCTTCGCCCGGCCGTTGTTGGTCAAGGCCCTCAAGGATCAGTTCAAGGTCGAGCTGGACGTCGACAAAACCTATATCCGCCTGAGAAAGAGCGTGACGATGGGTGTCTTCAACGTCACCGCCGGCTGGTTCGAGGCGCTCAAGCTGCCACTGCTGCAAGCCGCCCTGCACAATTTCGAAGCCGCGGAATGCGAAGCCGGTGCCTTTCATGCCTCCTCGGGGTTCGTGGTCCAGGCGGCGACTGGAACCGGCTT
>NZ_FOWT01000019.1:0-2278 GCF_900115535.1 Pseudomonas sp. NFPP28
TTGCAGAACGGTACGTCGACTTTGCTGAGCAAAGCGCTCGGACAAGGTGGTGACTTTGGTGATGCACTCAAAGGCGCATTGTTCAATACATTGGCAGCCGCAAGCTTCAATGCTGTGGGGGATTACACCAAGGGCAAACTGACTGATGGCTACCCGCCGAAGATATTGGTGCATGCGATGGTCGGTGGATTACTTGCCCAGGCGACCGGTGGGGACTTCAAGACCGGCGCGTTGGCGGCGGGTATTAACGAAGCGGCTGTAGTTCATTTGGATTCGTTGGTTAGCGGTGATAAGAATCTGCTAGCTATGAGTTCTCAAATAGTCGGTGTTCTGGCGGCAGCTTCGCAAAAAGATGCTGATGCGAAGTCCATCGAGAAAGGTGGATGGATTGCGAAAAATGCTACCCTCTACAATCGTTCTGCACATAAAGATGAAACTGACGCTATACAGCAAGAGACTGAAAAAGGAGATTTCAAAAAAGAAAATCTCGAAAAAGCGACCTGTTTTCTGACGAAGTGCTGGGCGGAGTTTGAACGAGGCGGCGAAGAGTACCGTAATAAATACCTTACGGAATCAGATATGGCTGGACTCAGTAATGAACTTACGTGGGCGCAAGTGCAGCAAGAAAAAGGGCTGTTTAACTATAGTTTTTTTGATCGTCTGGCTGACGGAACAACGTCCGATGTAATCCCAGTCGGAAAAAATGCAGTCACAGCGGGTTTAGGTGGCATGACCGTGAGTGCAGGCGTTACCCTGTGCGCAACTGCAGCGGGCTGCTTCGTGGGCGCTCCCATGAGTGCGTTTGGGGCAGGTAATGTCTTGGAAGGAACCACGGGGATGTACAACCATTTTTGGGGGGATGAGCCTAAGAGTTACAACCCTGTTAAGTCGGCTTTTGACTTGATTCCCGGTGGCTATGGTCCATTGGTCTACCAGGGGGCGGATACGTTACTTTCCGCCGGTGCTGGCTTTGGGAAGGTCCCTCTCGTGATGGGAGCTTCAGATGGATTGAGGAAGGGTTCGATCTTCGGGGTTTTGGTTCCGAAGATGGATAATAATTTTTTCATTCCGTTGTTAGGCACGAAAACCCCATTTGGTACGGCGCTAGGTGTGTATGTCGGCGGAGTGGGTTATAAGGGCTACGGCTTTTACGAGGAGGCTAAGGGTGACGGTAAGTAAGTTGATGTTCTCGGCAATAATGGCGGCGGGTGTTTTAGTCGTAATGCTTTCCATAGGATGCCTGCTGGCATTGTTGCCAGTCCTGTTTATTTCTGCAGGGTTTGAGGTGGAATTTGATGTGGTATTTGTATGGTTGGGAATGCCATTCTCGATTTTGTTTGCGTTAAGTTGGTTTTATAAGTATGCAGACTTCGCAAAATCAATCATCTTTAGGCATTAGTGAGTCCCGTTTCTGTTAGCAACGCATGGGTAAAGCGGGCTTGGCGAAAAGGCCGTTGACTATTGTTCTCAGCATCCAAAGCGACAGTTGAAAGATGAGGCGTTCCGGAAAGTCTATACCGTTGAATCGTCACGCCGCATGGTAAATAAATCAAAAAAGCAGACGGACCCTGAGGGATTCCCACACATTCACCCTAAACCCCGGAGAGCGATCTTGAATCTGCTCTGCTGGCGAAGTCTTAGGCTTGGCGAGGTCGGTGCGCGGAGTCTCTCGGTGACTCGAATGATGAGCGGGCGTTGCGCGTTGTGCTAACGCTTTTAAAAGCTAGAGAGGAGTCGATTGTCATTCACAGGTTTCAAGCCTAGAACGATAACCAGCTATCAGCAGTATTATGATAAGCAGGGAAGTCGGTTAAAATATGAAGCTGGGGAATGGAAAAACTAGGAGTGATGGTGAATGACTTTATTATTTCCTGATCTTATGGCTGAGTTGAGTCCTGGCTTGAGTGCGGCTGGTTTTTATTTGGGCGAAGACTTTTCCTGTGTTCAGGAAAAAATTGGCGCTGTGGAGTGGTACGACTCAAACTCCGCTCTTAATAAAATTTTGCTCGAAAGTTCAGGTTGGATTGGCGTTCGAACGCCGGTGGGCTCCGCCATCGATGTAGGTGCAGTCGTGGAGTCTTTCAGCTATCGGAATGACTGGGTTTCATTGGATTTCGGAGAGGGCAATAAGCTATATAGGATTGTGGTTGGTAGAGGCTATCAAGGAAAGTTTAAAGTGGTTATGCCTGGCAGTGACCTACTGCTGCTTGAGGATTTTTACGAGTTGGATTTTAATGATGTGGATGATGAGTTTCTGATTATTGAAAATGGTGAATAT
>NZ_FOWT01000020.1:0-1680 GCF_900115535.1 Pseudomonas sp. NFPP28
CGGATCAGGCTAAGGTAAAATTTGTGAGTTCTCTTAGTTGAGAAATTCGAATTTTCGGCGAATGTCGTCTTCACAGTATAACCAGATTGCTTGGGGTTATATGGTCAAGTGAAGAAGCGCATACGGTGGATGCCTTGGCAGTCAGAGGCGATGAAAGACGTGGTAGCCTGCGAAAAGCTTCGGGGAGTCGGCAAACAGACTTTGATCCGGAGATGTCTGAATGGGGGAACCCAGCCATCATAAGATGGTTATCTTGTACTGAATACATAGGTGCAAGAGGCGAACCAGGGGAACTGAAACATCTAAGTACCCTGAGGAAAAGAAATCAACCGAGATTCCCTTAGTAGTGGCGAGCGAACGGGGACTAGCCCTTAAGTGGCTTTGAGATTAGCGGAACGCTCTGGAAAGTGCGGCCATAGTGGGTGATAGCCCTGTACGCGAAAATCTCTTAGTCATGAAATCGAGTAGGACGGAGCACGAGAAACTTTGTCTGAATATGGGGGGACCATCCTCCAAGGCTAAATACTACTGACTGACCGATAGTGAACTAGTACCGTGAGGGAAAGGCGAAAAGAACCCCGGAGAGGGGAGTGAAATAGATCCTGAAACCGTATGCGTACAAGCAGTGGGAGCCTACTTTGTTAGGTGACTGCGTACCTTTTGTATAATGGGTCAGCGACTTATTTTCAGTGGCGAGCTTAACCGAATAGGGGAGGCGTAGCGAAAGCGAGTCTTAATAGGGCGTCTAGTCGCTGGGAATAGACCCGAAACCGGGCGATCTATCCATGGGCAGGTTGAAGGTTGGGTAACACTAACTGGAGGACCGAACCGACTACCGTTGAAAAGTTAGCGGATGACCTGTGGATCGGAGTGAAAGGCTAATCAAGCTCGGAGATAGCTGGTTCTCCTCGAAAGCTATTTAGGTAGCGCCTCATGTATCACTGTAGGGGGTAGAGCACTGTTTCGGCTAGGGGGTCATCCCGACTTACCAAACCGATGCAAACTCCGAATACCTACAAGTGCCGAGCATGGGAGACACACGGCGGGTGCTAACGTCCGTCGTGAAAAGGGAAACAACCCAGACCGTCAGCTAAGGTCCCAAAGTTATGGTTAAGTGGGAAACGATGTGGGAAGGCTTAGACAGCTAGGAGGTTGGCTTAGAAGCAGCCACCCTTTAAAGAAAGCGTAATAGCTCACTAGTCGAGTCGGCCTGCGCGGAAGATGTAACGGGGCTCAAACCATACACCGAAGCTACGGGTATCACGTAAGTGATGCGGTAGAGGAGCGTTCTGTAAGCCTGTGAAGGTGAGTTGAGAAGCTTGCTGGAGGTATCAGAAGTGCGAATGCTGACATGAGTAACGACAATGGGTGTGAAAAACACCCACGCCGAAAGACCAAGGTTTCCTGCGCAACGTTAATCGACGCAGGGTTAGTCGGTCCCTAAGGCGAGGCTGAAAAGCGTAGTCGATGGAAAACAGGTTAATATTCCTGTACTTCTGGTTATTGCGATGGAGGGACGGAGAAGGCTAGGCCAGCTTGGCGTTGGTTGTCCAAGTTTAAGGTGGTAGGCTGAGATCTTAGGTAAATCCGGGATCTTAAGGCCGAGAGCTGATGACGAGTTACCTTTTAGGTGACGAAGTGGTTGATGCCATGCTTCCAAGAAAAGCTTCTAAGCTTCAG
>NZ_FOWT01000021.1:0-1223 GCF_900115535.1 Pseudomonas sp. NFPP28
CATGCCGGTCGAAGATACCAGGCCGCTGCGACTGTTTATTAAAAACACAGCACTCTGCAAACACGAAAGTGGACGTATAGGGTGTGACGCCTGCCCGGTGCCGGAAGGTTAATTGATGGGGTTAGCTAACGCGAAGCTCTTGATCGAAGCCCCGGTAAACGGCGGCCGTAACTATAACGGTCCTAAGGTAGCGAAATTCCTTGTCGGGTAAGTTCCGACCTGCACGAATGGCGTAACGATGGCGGCGCTGTCTCCACCCGAGACTCAGTGAAATTGAAATCGCTGTGAAGATGCAGTGTATCCGCGGCTAGACGGAAAGACCCCGTGAACCTTTACTATAGCTTTGCACTGGACTTTGAATTTGCTTGTGTAGGATAGGTGGGAGGCTTTGAAGCGTGGACGCCAGTTCGCGTGGAGCCATCCTTGAAATACCACCCTGGCAACTTTGAGGTTCTAACTCAGGTCCGTTATCCGGATCGAGGACAGTGTATGGTGGGTAGTTTGACTGGGGCGGTCTCCTCCTAAAGAGTAACGGAGGAGTACGAAGGTGCGCTCAGACCGGTCGGAAATCGGTCGTAGAGTATAAAGGCAAAAGCGCGCTTGACTGCGAGACAGACACGTCGAGCAGGTACGAAAGTAGGTCTTAGTGATCCGGTGGTTCTGTATGGAAGGGCCATCGCTCAACGGATAAAAGGTACTCCGGGGATAACAGGCTGATACCGCCCAAGAGTTCATATCGACGGCGGTGTTTGGCACCTCGATGTCGGCTCATCACATCCTGGGGCTGAAGCCGGTCCCAAGGGTATGGCTGTTCGCCATTTAAAGTGGTACGCGAGCTGGGTTTAGAACGTCGTGAGACAGTTCGGTCCCTATCTGCCGTGGACGTTTGAGATTTGAGAGGGGCTGCTCCTAGTACGAGAGGACCGGAGTGGACGAACCTCTGGTGTTCCGGTTGTCACGCCAGTGGCATTGCCGGGTAGCTATGTTCGGAATAGATAACCGCTGAAAGCATCTAAGCGGGAAACTAGCCTCAAGATGAGATCTCACTGGAACCTTGAGTTCCCTGAAGGGCCGTCGAAGACTACGACGTTGATAGGTTGGGTGTGTAAGCGCTGTGAGGCGTTGAGCTAACCAATACTAATTGCCCGTGAGGCTTGACCATATAACACCCAAGCAATTTGACTACTCTAACGAGCATCAGATTGCGGTGTGTGAAGACGAAA
>NZ_FOWT01000022.1:0-1169 GCF_900115535.1 Pseudomonas sp. NFPP28
TTAGTCACCTCGTCACGCTGGGTTTTCTTGGTGCCCCAACTCCCCTTCTTCTTCATGTCATACAGCGAATAATCGCTGTCTTCTGCCGACAGCAGAACCTCATCAACAAAACGAACAGTGGATCCCTCAGGGTCAGACACAGTTTACCCCATCAGCCCGCCATTCAGCGCGAGGCGATTGCCGGCCCTATTAGATACAGCATCATCACTCAATTCGTTTCGTCACCCACCTCAAATTCAATAAATCCGCCCCTTAAGGATCCCCTTTATCAATTTTACTCACCACGCAGCTTGACGGTTCGAGGGTGTCGACTTTCCGGAATGCTTAATTTTTTCAATTTCCGCGTTGACCGCTAAATACTTATCAGCATATTTCTCCGGAGTGCGCTTGTGAAGTTCCCCCAAAATCGACACCAGACTTTCATGAATAGCCAAGTCTGTAGGCTTTATTTCCATAGCATCCTCATAACACTGCAAGGCGCCTTCAAGATCTCCCACCTTAACCAACATCGCACCTAGTTCAAGATACGTATCGACAAATGAAGGTTCGGCTTCAATGGCGGCCTGATAATACTTGAATGCGTAGACAACATTTGACGCACGCTCATTCGATACGCCTGCAAGGAAAAGATATCGAGCTATGACTTGATCAGCGGCCAACTGGGTAGCGACTTCATAATGCTTAATAGCCTGGGCAAAGTCACGCTGATAGAAACATATATCACCTAAACATTCAGCACATGCATAATCAGACAGTGAATGCGAGCAGGCCTTGAAATATTCAATTGCATTTTCGACAAGCCCGGTTGAGAGGTACCGAATCAGTTGTCTCTTAACATCATTAAAATCAGACTCGTTCACAGCTACTCTCCAACTACTCTAACGGGACTGCTCAGGGTCAGCCGCCATTTACTGCGCGCGGGCTGCCCCCCTTTAAACTCTTTATTTTATCGCCCAGCATACTTGGTTCAAAATTTACTTCTATTGAAACGACCAGTCATGCACCGATATCAATTCGATCTTCTGATTAGACTCATACTCCAACGGTGCTCTATAGTCGGTAATAAAGCTGACCCCCTCTATATATTCACCATTTTCAATAATCAGAAACTCATCATCCACATCATTAAAATCCAACTCGTAAAAATCCTCAAGCAGCAGTAGGTCACT